>NZ_JBTMWL010000009.1:2500-5000 GCF_054489605.1 Sphingomonas sp. RS2018 | reverse complement strand
CTGCTCGACTTGTCAGTCTCGCAGTCAGGCTGGCTTATGCCATTGCACTCTAACAGCCGGTTTCCAACCGGCCTGAGCCAACCTTCGCGCGCCTCCGTTACTCTTTAGGAGGCGACCGCCCCAGTCAAACTACCCGCCACAGAGGGTCCCTGATCCAGTTTCATGGATCGAGGTTAGACATCAGAAAACAACAGGGTGGTATTTCACCTATGGCTCCACGTCAGCTGGCGCCAACGCTTCAAAGCCTCCCACCTATGCTACACAGTTCTTTCCTAATGCCACTCTGAAGCTGCAGTAAAGGTGCACGGGGTCTTTCCGTCTAACCGCGGGTACTCCGCATCTTCACGGAGAATTCAATTTCGCTGAGCATGTCCTGGAGACAGTGGGGAAGTCGTTACGCCATTCGTGCAGGTCGGAACTTACCCGACAAGGAATTTCGCTACCTTAGGACCGTTATAGTTACGGCCGCCGTTTACCTGGGCTTCATTTCGGAGCTTGCACCCCTCCACTTAACCTTCAGGCACCGGGCAGGCGTCAGACCCTATACGTCGTCTTGAAGCCGACTTAGCAGAGCCCTGTGTTTTTGCTAAACAGTCGCTACCCCCTGGCCTGTGCCCCCCATCAGAGCTTGCGCCTAGATGGGGCCTCCTTCTTCCGAAGGTACGGAGGCAATTTGCCGAGTTCCTTCAGGACACTTCTCTCAAGCGCCTTGGTATACTCTACCTGACCACCTGTGTCGGTTTCGGGTACGGTCTATACGGTGGGGCTATTTCCCGGGACAGTTTCGAAGCACGTCCAATCCGATAAGGACGTACAACACACACCATCCGTCACACACCACCAGGCCCACGAATATTAACGTGGTTCCCATCGACTACCCCCTTCGGGCTCGTCTTAGGGGCCGGCTCACCCTGCGCGGATTAGCCTTGCGCAGGAACCCTTGGTCTTTCGGCGAAAGGGCATCTCACCCTTTTTATCGCTACTCATGTCTGCATTCGCACTTCCGATACCTCCACCGTCGGTTACCCTTCGGCTTCACAGGCTTACGGAACGCTCCGCTACCGCGTGTACTTGCGTACACACCCTAAGCTTCGGTGCACGTCTTGAGCCCCGTTACATCTTCGCCGCAGGAACCCTTATTTAGACCAGTGAGCTGTTACGCTTTCTTTAAAGGATGGCTGCTTCTAAGCCAACCTCCTGGTTGTTTTGGGATTCCCACATGCTTTCCCACTTAGACGTGACTTGGGGACCTTAGCTGTAGGTCAGGGCTGTTTCCCTTTTGACGACGGACCTTAGCACCCGCCGTCTGTCTCCCGGATATCACTCCTAGGTATTCGGAGTTTGGTTAGGTTTGGTACCGCTCGCGCAGCCCTAGCCCATCCAGTGCTCTACCCCCTAGGGTGTTCGTCCGAGGCTCTACCTCAATAGATTTCGCGGAGAACCAGCTATTTCCCGGCTTGATTGGCCTTTCACCCCTAAACACAACTCATCCGGTAACTTTTCAACGTTAATCGGTTCGGACCTCCAGTGCGTGTTACCGCACCTTCATCCTGGTCATGCCTAGATCGCCGGGTTTCGGGTCTAATACACCAAACTCTGTCGCCCTATTCAGACTCGCTTTCGCTTCGCCTACACCTAACGGCTTAAGCTTGCTTGGTACATTAAGTCACAGACCCATTATGCAAGAGGTACGCGGTCAGGGCATAAAACCCCTCCCACTGCTTGTAGGCAATCCGTTTCAGGTACTGTTTCACTCCCCTCATCGGGGTGCTTTTCACCTTTCCCTCACGGTACTAGTTCGCTATCGGTCATGTACGAGTATTTAGGCTTAGAGGGTGGTCCCCCTATGTTCAGACAGGATTACACGTGTCCCGCCCTACTCAAGTCCTTCAACATCAGTTTCGCATACGGGACTGTCACCCGCTATGGTCACACTTTCCAGAGTGTTCTGCTACTTGAATTGAAGGCACTGGCCTGGTCCGCGTTCGCTCGCCACTACTAACGGAATCTCGGTTGATGTCTTTTCCTCCAGCTACTGAGATGTTTCAGTTCGCCGGGTTCGCTTCACCAAAGCTATTTTATTCACTTCGGTGATACCTTCCCCAATTAACTCACATGCTGATCGCTCAACACACGGATTAATCGGTGAAAGTGGGTTTCCCCATTCGGAAATCACAGGATCAAAGTTTGCTCACAACTCCCCTGTGCTTATCGCAGCGTGCCACGTCCTTCATCGCCTGTACATGCCAAGGCATCCACGAATTGCCCTTACCTCACGCTTGAGAGTCCACACCACCAACGACAGCGCTGAGCATCGCGAAGAACCTGTAAAAGGTCGGACGCAATACAACTCGGCAAACGCTGCCCGGTACGGTGTGGTTGATTATCTCAGCCTTGTTTATGATCGACACCGGCTCCGTATCGATCCGAACCGAAGCTCGAACCCATGCCGAAACCGACGCCGTCACGGCATCGATTTGAAAAACCCATTCACAATGTC
>NZ_JBTMWL010000008.1:0-6840 GCF_054489605.1 Sphingomonas sp. RS2018 | reverse complement strand
TCTGGTTGCGGCAATAGCACTCGTCATAGTTACGATCGTCACGCGGGCCATACCGATAAGCAGTGCCGATCATAGCAATGCGGTGTTTAGTAGCTTGATCGTCATCTCCCTAGCGGTGAGTTTCGTTATATATCGAATATACCGAAAAGAACTTCTTCGGATGCACCAGCCTAACCGAAAATTTCCATTGATTATGGCATTCATAACATCCGCGCTTCTAATTCAGCTTTCGTTGCGCGTCAGCCAGCTCTGATGCTGTAGAATGTCCGCTTCCGACCAACTGCAGGTAGACGGCATCAAGGTAGATTCTTCGGCTCGACATCGGCCTTCAGCATCACAAGCCGCTCGACGATCGCCCGGTAAGGCCCGTGGCAACTCGTCCATGGGTGCCGTAGCTCCAGTGTGGCAGCGGTCCAATATTCCGTGAGCAGCTTCGGATTCCGGACGAACGGACGCAGGACGTGCAGCGCGAGGCGAACCTCGATCGTCCCGACTGCCTTGCTGCTGGACTGATAGGCCGCCGCCTGCAGGATTTGCAGTGCGAGGTTGATAAGAGCGTGGCGGTGGGCACGCTGGCGAGCGCGCTGCTTGCCGTAAGGTATCGGCAGGAGATGGATCAGCGGGGACGCGCACCGCTTGGGGCATTTGAGCGCCGATCGAGCGGCACGCCAGTCAGTGTTGCCACCATTGGCCCGCACCTCCTCGATCAGCGCGGCCAGATCCCATACCTCTGTCGCTCGGCAGCTTCGGCACGTGACGCGCACCTGCGCTTCGATACGATGCAGATCGTGCAGGGTCTTCGGGTCACCAACCACATGCGGATTACGCGAAGACGGGGAGAGGAAGCTGCACGCCGGGAGCGGCCAGCACGGCCCGAGCCTGCTGCGCAGCACCGACTGCCTGCCGGTAGTGGATGGTGCAGCATCGTTCTGCCTCATCGAAGCCGACCGGTGCCCATTCGTCGCTCGGATAGCAGGCGTCGTAAATCGCGCGCGCAGCCGCACGCAGCCGGAGATCGTGCTCCATGCTAAGGCTCCATCGATGTCGAGACGCCACGAATCGGCGTGCGACTTGATTAGAACAATGCGGGAACATCGGGCAAGGGCGAAGGCGGTTAGCGGGTCACGCTCTTGTACGGCTCGCACGCGATGCCATCACCGTCGCCATCCATATGCGCGCCGTAGCCGGGTCTGCCGCGATACAGCGGGGCGGCACCGGCACGGCGTGCTTCGCCGCAGTTGCGATAGCTCCAACCAGCGCCTGTCGTCTCAGCGGGAAGGGGTCTCTTGCGGGCGGCGGCGACACGCGGTGAAGGTGGGGCGGTCTCGGCGGGCTGCTTAATTCCGCAGTCAGCCCGAACTAGCCCGAACTGGTCCCAATCGGATCGGTATATGGCGTGCGCCGAAGCCAGCTGGGCGCAGGACAAATCCACGCCGTTAACCCGTATCCTCGCCAGCGTTCGGTCGTAGATGTCGCGTCCTTGGCGATCAATCACGGCAATGCCGCGAGATACCGCTTCCAGTGCCCGCTTTGAAGCCAACGGATCGCCAGGCGCGCAGTCGCGACCTTCTCGGCAGTGGCCCGGCAATTCAGGGGCATCGATGCCGACGAGGCGGATGACTTCCTGACCGCAACGTAACGTGTCGCCGTCAACGGCGATTAATGAGCAGGCAAGGGCGACAAAAGACATGCGGACTACCTCGGGCATGCGCATTAAATTCCGGTTGCCTGTGCTCCCACGGGCGATAGCTCTCAATGGCCTGATTGGCTGCGCTCACTCAATTGCAGCCTTCCGGTCTCGGTGGCATCATCAGACGATGTCACCGCGCCGACCTGACCGCTACGACTACGGTTTCAGCATTCTGGGCGTTGTCCTAAGCTACCTGTTCCTTCTGCTCGCCAAGCAGCAAGGATGGTCGGCATGGCAGTCGCTCGGCCTGCTTGTGGCAGCGTCGATCCCTTTCGGATTGGCTCTCGGTTGGCTCAAGTGGCGGCTGCAAATGCGTCTCCGCAATGCCCGCTATCGCCCAGTCGCGGACATTCGTTTAGCCGGTAGTCACCTGTGCAACGTCTGCCCGAATACGCAGCACGAGCCCACCGGAGAAGCTGAAGTGAAGCCCTTCGAAGCCGTGTTTAGCCGCGAGGTCCTCATCTAAAAACGCGTCCCATCCACAATGCTCATCATAGTAAGCGACTTCGACGGCATCGTGCCGCAAGGGCACGGGTGTATCTACAAGGTCGTTGAAAGCCATCTTGATATGGCCGTAGCAGGTGAGGATCACCGCCTCGGGCAAAGCCTCTGGACCCGACCATTGATGGTCGCGCTGGAACCTCAACGTAACCGCATCTCCGGCAAGGTCCGTGCTGATACTGGCAACGTCGTAGAGGTTGTGCAGGTCGATCGCACGATCCTCCACGATCACCTCGGCGAACGCATGGATGGTGAAGTTCTTCAGCATGAGTCCGCTGTAGCCCAGCAACGCGCTTCATCAACGTCCGCTTTCCACCAGAATGCGAAGTTCCGCGCGCCGACCGGCGAACGACTGCAACCGCCCACTTGCGGACGTTGGCTGGACGAACCAATCATGCCAATCTCGGGCATGGCAGAAACTGACGCCCTGCTTCGGATCGCTTATGCAGCAGCGGAGGAAGGAGACTTCGCACACGCACGCGCGTGTTACGAGCGCGGGGCAGCGCTCGGCGACGGAATGTGCTTCCAAGCCTTGGGCTATATGTATGATGTTGGCGAGGGGGTGGCCAAGGATAAGGTCATTGCTATGAAGCTATATCGTGCGGCTTGGCGGCGCGGCGATCACGCAGCAGCTTCTAATATTGCAGTGATCTATCGCGAACGCGGCGAAATGCGGACGATGTTCAAATGGTTTGAGCGTCTCGCGCGCGCAGGTGATGGCAGTGCGCAGCTTGAAATGGCCAAGTGTTATTTAAGCGGGGTTGGAGTGCGGAAGGACATACAGGCTGCATTACGGTGCCTCGCCGTAGCGAGCAACTCCTACTACATTACCGAGTATGAGCGAGAAGAGGCGGAAGCGCTCCTTCAGACGCTCAAGCTCAGACTATCGAAATGACCGCTTTCCACCAAAGTCGGACATTCTGCCACGACCCGACTATGCATGTAGGCCGATCCACTCGCTAACAAAGTTTCGTGGGATTTATTCCAGTTATTTCAGAGGGGTTTAGCTTTGATTTGGCGTGAAGAGTGATACCTGACCGTATTGAACTAGTTTGCAAGTCGGAAATGCAGCCGGTCTGCTAACGACCTCACATCTGTCGCTTACGAATTCGCCCTCATCGCGATCTGATCGCGCTTCGCATATCGCAACGTGAGGTAACCTAGTAGGCCCGACACGAGTGAGCCCGCGAGCACACCAATCTTGGCTTCCGACTGCAAAAGCAAGCTGTCGGGAAAGGCGAGCAACGTTATAAAAATGCTCATTGTGAAGCCGATGCCGCAGAGCAAAGCCACGCCCAATATTTGCAGTCTTCCAGCATGCGCGGGCAAGTCTGCCCATCCAAGGTAAACTGCCATCATCGAAAACCCGAATACGCCAATCACCTTGCCAACCAGCAAGCCGCTCGCGACGCCCAAGGTCACAGGTGCCACAAATGCTTCGGCAGGAAGGCCGAGCACTGGCACAGCCGCGTTTGCCAATCCAAAGACTGGCACGACGAGAAAGCTAACAGGTAGGTGCAGAGAGTGCTCAAGCCGGTGAAGTGGACTTGTTGTGTGCGCGTCTGGTTGAGTCGGGGTCCGATCCATCGGGATCGTAAGCGCAAGGATCACGCCCGCAAGCGTCGCATGGACTCCCGAACCCAATACCATAACCCACAACACCAGCCCAATGATGACATACGGCGCGAGGCTCCGCACGCCGAAGCGGTTTAGGGTAACCAGCACAGCAACGGTCGCCGCTGCACCAGCCAGATAGATGAGCGAAATGCTCGCCGTATAAAACAGCGCGATGATGACTACAGCGCCAAGATCATCGATGATGGCAAGCGCAGCGAGGAACACGCGCAGGGATGCGGGGACCCGGTTACCAAGAAGCGCGATGACGCCCAGCGCAAAGGCAATGTCGGTCGCTGCCGGTATTGCCCATCCAGCAGCCGTAGGGCCAACGTTGAAAGCAAGATAGATCAACGCTGGAACAAACATTCCGCCCGCTGCCGCCACACCGGGCAGGATGCGTCGAGGCCAAGTTGAAAGCTGACCATCAAGCAGCTCGCGCTTGATCTCTAACCCTACCAGCAAAAAGAAGACTGCCATCAGGCCATCGTTGATCCAATGGGCCAACGACAGTGATCCCAGATACATGTGAAGCATCGCATCGAATGATGTCGCGAGCGGCGAATTAGCTATGGCGAGGGCGATCACCGCTGCCGCCATCAACACCAATCCAGCAGATGACTGCGCTTCGAGAAAACGGCGGATCGCGCTTTGCGGCGCATTTGACGTGCGGGTCATGTAACGTGTCCAGTCATGGGCAAGCCGCGCTGGCGGCCCGACCAGCGCACTACCTGCCCACATGGCGGACACCCTTCCGGCTCTATCGCATCGTCGTCACAGCAAGGCAATCAAATGCCACATTGCCATCATGGAGATCGCAGCTATCCACCCAAAGTCGGACATTCCGCCTCGACCGACCATGCATGTAGGCCGATCCGATCGCTAACAAAGTCACATCGAATTTATTCCAGTTATTTCAGAGGGGTTTAGCCTAAATCTGGCGTGAGGAGTGATACCTGACCGTATTGAACCAGTTTGCAAGTCTTTTGCGAACGTCCTCTAACGCCCAATAGCTGCCGTTCCTGCCTGATCCTGACGCACGCTAGCGCCCATCTGGATCGGTGCGTAAACTGCGGCCATGGAGACCGCTTACGTCTTGCACCACGTCCGCTCTGACGATGAGCACGGCGACGATGCCAAGCTAATCGGCGTGTATAGTTCGCCGTCCCGAGCGGAGGCGGCGGCGAAGAGGCTGCGGCAAGCGCCGGGGTTTTGTGACCACCCCGATGGCTTCACCATCGGTCCCTATCCGATAGACGAGGATCACTGGCGCGACGGCTTTGTCTGCTGACGCCCAAAGCCGGACAATAGCCGCGGTGCTAACCAGCGGTCAGTGCAACCGCTCGAAGCGTAGCGCCGGGGATCAGGTCGCATCCCTCCCGGACAGCTTGGCTAGCTGATGAGCGGGGTCCTGTCGGAATACGGAAGAGAACGGTTGATTGGGCGATCATGAGTAATCCACGCGGGCCGAGCGGTGACGTGTCAAATTTCTTGCGTGTTGCGTCAGCAACCTGGTTCGTCGCCATGAAGGTCGGCCTTCCTCGACCGTCCAAGCCTGTGGCTCTTAACTGCTCCAGCCTGTCAGCGTCCATGTTCGATAGGTCGAACGTGTAGGTGCCGTGCACCCGACCAGCCGAGATCGGCATATCTTCCGCGAGCCTTGCAAACCGAGCGGAGCATTGCTCGATCGTTTCGGGACCACGATCACAGGCAGCCGCAAAGTACGCCAGAACCAGTAGGAGCCCGAAATTCTGAAGTTGCCGCATCTGTTGCTCCAGTGATCCGAGTTGATCAAAATGCGTGAATGCGCATCTGTGTCCGTCTTCCACCAGATACCGACGTTGCAGCCCGGGCCGCCGAATGTCTGCAAGCGCCCAGTTGCGGACACACCGAGTGCGTGCGAACATTATCCTTATGGATGATCTTTCGGAACGGATCGACGTGGTGCCCAGCCCCGAAGGGTCGAAGCGTTGGGTGCTGCTACGCCGCGCCGATGGGTTGCATAGCTACTCTGAACACTCGCTAGAGGATGCCATTTACTGGGTTGATGAAGATGGTGGTGAGCGCGACGTGGCCGCACCAAAACGATGGACACAAACGTATCAATCGGGGCTCTTCGATAGCGAGGAACTAGCGCGATCGGACTCGTTCGACCGCATTCCATGGCTTTTCGCCGCAATCCTTTAGAGCAGGCCGAACGTCCGCTTTCCACCAGAATGCGAAGTTCCGCGCGCCGACCGGCGAACGACTGCAACCGGGCGATAGCGGACATTCGATCGGGTGGGGGAGCAATGTCCGGTGATGGTGGAAAGGGGACGTTCATGGTTGTGCAGCTGAGCGCCAAAATGGCGGAATGGCGCGAAAGGTTTGTTTTCGACGGGAGGCTTGATGAGCTCGATATTAACAGGATTCACTCCTAACCTATGTGAAGGAATTTTGCGTTCGATGTCATAAGTTAGCAATATGACGGCCACCTCGCTCGATTTGATGCCTTTCCATTCGATCCGAGAGGATCGTGCGAGCGGCTTAATTTATATCAAAATCGAAGGCTTTTTTGATTTAGCCACTTTGGAGAGGCATTTCAAAGCTGAGAAAGCGGCAGTTGATCACTGGCGATGGGAGGGTCGCCCGATCAGGGTTCTAATTGATGCAGTGAAGCTGCTGCCTCATTCAACTGAGTGTCAGGCACGGGTCCAGCGGGAAACGGGAACGATCTATCGGGCGGGTGATCGGGTGGCGCTTCAGGTTTCATCGAGCCTCGTTAAAATGCAGATGCGCCGCGTCTTTACCCAAGGCAATACGCTCGACTTCTTTCTGTCGAACGACGCTGCAAGGATGTGGCTTGACGCTCAGCCGGATCGACCCACGGAAGACTGACGATTCCGGCTGGTTCGAGAAGGTCCGCTATTGGGCGGTTGCAGTCGTTCGCGGGCTGGCGTGCTCAACGTCGCAATCTGGGTGGAAAGCGGAGTGGCCGCTTTCGGATAGCGAATGCTGCAAAACGCTCATTCGTTCACGTGGTTGAGCAAGACGTG
>NZ_JBTMWL010000007.1:0-27541 GCF_054489605.1 Sphingomonas sp. RS2018 | reverse complement strand
GCCGCGTTGGAGAGAAGGATGGTCTGGGTATCGGTGAGCCTGGTCATGCTGGTCTCCATCGAGCAGCACGCTGCTGCTCCCACCAACATCAGCCCCGGCCGAGCATAAGCCCCGGGGCGACCGTCCGCGGTTCATCACCATCCGGGTCGGCGACACGCTGTCGCTCTGGTCGCACCGGAAGTCGAGTGGACTGTGTATCGGACGCCTACCGGGTCGGCCAAGCCCCAGACATCCTGAGTATCTGGTTGATAGTGACCACGCGATCGCGACGGTTGGCGAGCGTCGCGCGGCAACCTTGTCGTCGGTGCCTTCGGGCGCTGACACGATCAGCAACGCTGCCGTCAGGACAAGTGCGATCGACGGAGCCGGCCAGACGCGAAGGCGCAAATCCGTCTGACGCACCACGTGATACCCCGCATATTGCCTATACGAAATCTAATTGCATATAGGATAGATGATGCCTACGGCTGCGATTGAGCAATGAGCCGTGGAGGGGACCATATGACGTCGTTCAGCAGCGTAGGTTGGCAAGTTGGAGCTGTTGCGCTGGCGGTGGGCCTTTGCAGCGGATCTCACATCGCTGCGGCCCAGACTGTTCCCGCACCTATCCCAGACCCAGCGCCACCGCTCGAGTCCAGCGAGGACATCGTCGTCACGGGGTTTCGCTCCAGTCTGCAGAATGCACTTGAAGCGAAGCGCGCGGACGCCGGCGTAATTGACCAGATCCTAGCCGAGGATATTGGTAAGTTTCCTGATGCCAATCTTGCGGAGTCTATGCAGCGGGTACCCGGCGTCGCGCTGGCCCGCGGCGACGGCGGCGAGGGCAAAAATATTTCCGTGCGCGGGCTCGGTGCCGGGTTCACCCGCGTCCGGCTGAACGGGATGGAAGGAACGTCGCAGACAGGCAGTTCCGACATCCTAGGCGCAGGCAACCGTGGACGCGGCTTCGATTTCAACGTCTTCGCCTCCGAACTCTTCAACGCGCTTACAGTGCGCAAAACGTCCTCAGCTGACGTCGAGGAAGGGTCGCTCGGCGCAACGGTTGACCTGCAGACTGCCGGCCCGCTGGACTACAGCAAAGACTTTACCTTCACTGCGCGTGCACAGGGCAGTTGGAACGAAGTACGCGGAAAGATCGATCCGCGCGTGTCCGCCCTCATCTCTAAAACGTTCGCCGACGGAACCTTTGGTATCCTTGGATCGGCCGCCTATACACGACGGCGCACGCGCGAGATGGGGTATTCGGCGGTCAACATCCTGCGTGCGTCGGACGATGGCGGCTTCTGCTCGCCGCTCGGTGCAACGCCGCAGGTTCCCGCGTCCAATGCCGTGAAGGGCGTCGATGCGGCCAATTGCGGCACGGGCTTGCCACGCACGTCAGTGGCGTCTGCGTACAACAGCGTCTTCTCGAGGGCGGGCATCACCGGCACGTCGTCTCCCAACACGCCGGGTGCGGGCACGTTCCACCCGCGCATCCCGCGCTATGTCAATTCGGAGCAGGACTACGACCGGCTCGGGGCGACATTGTCGGTGCAGTGGAAGCCGCAGGACGGAACGAAAGTCTCGCTCGACGGCCTGCTCGCGATCTTCGATGTCGAGCGTCGCGACAACTATATCGCCGGTCTGTCGTTCGGCCGCAACCTGACCAATAACGGCAAGCCGATGACGTCGATCCTAGATTCGTCGATTACGTCAGACGGTACGCTTGAATATGGCCGATTCAACGGCGTTGACGTCCGATCCGAAGGCTTAACCGACCGGTTCAAAAGCACGTTCAAGCAGCTGACGCTCAGCATCGAGCATGAATTCAACGACCGTCTGAAGCTCTACGGCCTAGTTGGCCGGTCGCAATCGATCTTCGACAACCCGATCCGTACGACGGTGAACATCGACGCGATCAACGCTAACGGATTCTCCTACGATTTCCGTGGCCGCGACAATATTCCGCTCATCAACTTCGGCGTCGACATCAACAATCCAGCCTCGTTCGCCTTCACCGGCACGGCGGCGGACGGCACAGTGCGCGGCACGGTGGTGACGCGGCGCCTGAAGTCGACGATCGACAACACGACGGCCGAACTGAACGCGCTGTGGACCGTTACCGATGGCTTCAAGCTGCGCGGCGGTGGCCAGTATCGTGAATCCGATTTCGCCGTCGTCAGCTTCGGTCGCACCGCGGCGAACAACCTCGCCGTCCCGACCTTCCCGGCGGGCAAGTCGTTAGCTGACGTGACGCGAACCATCACCGGCTTTGGCAAAGGACTGGGCGAGGGCATACCGACGAGCTGGGTCGCGATCGATTACGACAAGTTCAACGCGCTTTTCAATCTTGAGTCGCGGCAGGGCATCTTTGCCGACTGCTCGGTCGAATGCGGCGTCGTGAACGACAATTCACAAATTCGCGAGCGGGTGGCGGTCGGTTACGGCCAGGCCGAATTCGAATTGCGTGACGTGCTGCCGTTCGTCGTGCGCGGCAATGCCGGCATGCGCTATGTCCACACCGATCAGCGATCGATTGGCTACATTCCGTTCGCGACGCCGGCCGGCTCGCCCTTCCCGCAGGCGGGGCGCGGGGCGGTGGTCGAGCGGACATACGAGAACTGGCTGCCGTCGCTCAACCTGGCGGCGGAATTCACCGACAAGCTGATCCTCCGCCTCGCCGCGGCCGATGTGCTGTCGCGTCCGGAACTGTCGAACCTGTCGCCGGGCGGATCGATCAACACGACGACGCGCAACATCTCGAACGGTAACGCGCTGCTCCGCCCGATCGAGGCGAGCACCTATGATGCCTCGCTTGAATGGTATTTCCAGCCCGGTGCGCTGCTGTCGGTCGGCCTGTTTCGCAAGGACATCTCGTCCTACATCCAGACACTGAACAACTCGGTTGTCTATTCGCAGACGGGGTTGCCCGCCTCGCTGCTCGACGGATCGCCGTCGTCGCCATCGGACATCTTCACCGTCAGCCAGGTGGTGAACACGCCGGGCGGCAAATTGAACGGCGTCGAGATCAATTATCAGCAACCGCTACGCTTCCTGCCGGGGTTCCTGTCTAACCTGGGCGTGCTTGCCAGCTACACCTATGTCACCTCGCGGATCACGTACTTCCTCAATAGCTCCGGCGGCGTACCGACGTTGACTACGGTCAACGACCTGATCGGGCTCTCGAAGAACGCGGCGAGCGGCACGCTGTATTACGAAGATTCGAAGTTTAGCATCCGCGGCACTGCATCCTATCGCGATCCGTTCATCCGCGCGGTCCCGTCGGGCGGGCCGGACAGCGACATTCTGGGCAACAAGAGCACGCTCTACGTCGATGCCTCAATGTCATACGACGTAACGCCGTGGCTTCGCTTCACGGTCGAGGCGCAGAACCTGACCGACGAACGCAATACGCTGTTCATCGATTCGGGGCGTCAGGATCCGCTTTTCGAAACGCGGATCGGCCGGTCGGTGACGGTCGGGGCGGGCTTCCGCTTCTGATGCAGACGCGCCAGACGCTGGGTCAGGCGTCGACGTGGCCGAGACCGAGAGAAATCTCGGCTGCGGCGCTGGCGAGCGCCTCCCGCGTCTGCGCTTCGTCCATCGTCTGGCTGCCGTCGATCAGTTTCAGATAGGGCAGCGTCAGCGCCGCCTTTAGATGCCCGTCGAATCCAAACACGGGATAGCTGATGTCGCGTACCCCTTCGGTCCGCAGGCTGTCGCGGTGTGCGTATCCCTGCCCGCGGATGACGGGAAGGATGGTCTGCAGGTCGCGCGGGATGGGGGCGCCGTCGGTGAGGCCCTGGAGCCGCTCGGGCGCGGTAAACGCCAATAGCACGATCCCCGAGCAACTGGCGAATAGATCGAGCTCAGCGCCCAGCTGGACGCTCAGGCCGGTGGGACCGGGCGGAGGCTGCTGTGCAATCACCAATGCCTTGCCCTCTCCGCCGACAACCAGATGGCACGATTGGACGACATGCATCGCCAGCGCGTGCATTACAGGCTGCGCAACGGCGGCAAGCGTACGCGCGGGCGTCGCACGGTGGCCAAGGTCGAGCAGGCGATAAGTGATGAAATAGCGATCGGAGGCCGGGTGCCGCCGCAAATAGCCTCGCCGTTCGAGCACCTGCAATACGCGAAAAATCTCGCCGATTGAGCGCCCCGTCGCGGCGGCAAGTTCGGTCCCGGTTAATCCGTCAGGGTGGTTGACGAGTGCCTCAAAGATGTCGAGCCCCTTTTCCAGTGCGGGCACTTTGTAGCGTTCCGCCTGCGAAGGGACAGGCGGCGGGGTAGGGGACGGCGGACTCATGCGGCTATGTTAGGCGGTCGCGAGCGTCGTGCAACTGCCCGGAGCCCGCGCCGTACGAAGCGCTTTTCTAGCGCAGCAGGCGCAGGTCGATCGCCGCCGCCATCGCTTGAAAGCCGGCGTCGTTGGGGTGCAATGCGTCGCCACCGTCGAAGGCCGGGGCGATACGCTGCGGATCGTCGGGACGAGCGACTGTGCGGGCGAAGTCGACGGCGCCATCGGCTTCGCCCGCCGTCATGATCCAGCGGTTAATCGCCGTCCGCACGGCCTCGCCCTCTTCGGACCAGTAGCCGGCGCCCTTGTAGGGGAGGATCGTCGCCAAGATCACCTTCACGCCCGCGGCGCGTCCGCGCGCAATCATTTGCCGGTATGCGCCAATCAGCTCCTCGGGCGACGGCAGGCGCTTGCGGTCGCGCGTGGCGGTGCCGATGTCGTTCACCCCCTCCAGCACGATCACGTGCGACACGCCCGGCACCGCCAGCACGTCGCGGTCGAAGCGGGCGAGGCCGCTCGGCCCGGTGCCGTCGATCAGCAATCGATTGCCGCCGATCCCCATGTTGGCGACCGCGACGTTTTTCCGGCCGGCGCGGCGTAGCCGGTCGGCCAGCTGATCGGGATAGCGGGTATCGGCATCGTTGGTCGCACGCGCGCCATCGGTGATCGAGTCTCCATAGGTGACAATCGTGTGCGCGGGCCGGCGCGTCTCGACATCGACGGCAGCGATCATCAGCCGCTGGTTGAACCGTACCGCATCCGTCAGGGTCGCCGATCCGGTCTGGTCGCCCGGCGCGATCCATGCGGTCGCCGCGGCATGCGAATGCACCGTCGGTGCCGTCGCGCCGTCGGGCAGGTGGATGCTGATCGTCACTCGTTCACCGGCTTGCACCGGCATCGCCACCGCATCGCTAACGAGGGCAGCGTGACCCAGCACGGTCTTCAGCCCACTGAACCGCAGGACGCGGGCGGAATTGGGGGCGATCCGCCCATCGGAATCCGCTTTAGCCACGGTGATCTGGCCGATCCGTAGGACCGCGTCCGACATCTCGTTCGTGATGCGCACGCGCAGTGCCGATCCACCGTTCGACAGCCGAACCACCTGACGAACGGTGCGATCCCTCAGGTCTGGCACCGGGCGGTTGGCCTGCGGGGACAGCGGAGCCTGCGGGGCCGCCGCCCAGCTGCGCGACCAGTGCTGGGCCGCGGCCGGAGTCGATAGGCCGGCCAGCGGCAGGCCGATGACGGACAGGACGATAGCACCCCGGGCTGCGCATCGCACGGCGTTTGCGGCGATCATGCGCGCACCAGCCCGCCGTCGGCACCCACCGTGAGTCGTACCGCCTTGCCGCGTCCTACCGACATGTTGAGATCGCGGCCGCTATGCCGCACCCGGTAACGTCCGCCCGTCGCGGATCGGAATATCGCCTCGCGCAATCGTCCGTCCGCCCAGGCGACATCGACCATCCCCGCGTCGCGGACGCGTACGCCCTTGACCGAGCCAGTCCGCCACGCGCGCGGCAGCGCCGGCAACAGGTGGACACGCCCGGCGTGGCTTTGCACCAGCATCTGAAGGATACCGGCCGCGCCGCCGAAATTACCGTCGATCTGAAACGGAGGATGGGCGTCGAACATGTTAGGATAGGTCCTCCGTGGTTCGAACAGCATGCGCAGGATCTTGTGGGTACGCTCGGCATCGCCCAGCTTCGCCCACAGGTTGATCTTCCACCCAATGCTCCACCCGGTCGCATCGTCTCCGCGCAATTCGAGCGAGCGGCGCGCCGCAGCAGCGAGCGCGGGCGTGGTTTCATTGTCGACCTGCTGCCCAGGATAGAGCGCATAAAGGTGACTGACGTGGCGGTGCTGGGGCTCCGGTGCCTGCAGATCCCAATCTTCCATCCATTCCTGAAACTGTCCGGCCTTGCCGATCCTGTCCTCTGGAAGTCGCGAACGCGCCGCCGCTAGCCGTGGGCGCAGGGGCGCGTCGCGTTCAAGCAGCTTGCCGGCCGCGATCGTCCGGTCGAACAGGTCGCGCAGCAACTGACTGTCCATCGCCGGCCCAGCGCACAGCGATGCGCCGAACGGATGCTGGTTTTCCGGGCTCAACGACGGGTTGGTGACCAGCTTACCGCTCGCTGGATCGTTTTGCAGTGTATCGAGGAAGAATGCGCAGGCCTCAGTCATCAGCGGATAGATACGCGCAAGATAGGCGCGGTCGCGATTATATTCCCATGCGTCCCACAGGTTCGACAGCAGCCACGCAGCTCCCGTCGGCCACAGCGCCCATTTCGCGCCATCGACCACTGCGGTCTGGCGAAAGATGTCGGTATTGTTGTGGACCATCCAGCCGGACGCGCCGTACATGCCGCGCGCGGTCTTGCGGCCCGTCACCGCCAGTTCCTCGACCATCCGCAGCAACGGCTCGCCGCATTCGGCCAGCCCCGCCATCGGTGCAAGCCAGTAATTCATTTCGGTGTTGATATTAAGCGTCCATTTGGACTGCCAGCTGGGCGTGGTCTTTTCGTTCCAGATGCCCTGCAAATTGGCGGGCTGAGTGCCGGGCCGCGACGACGCGATCAGCAGGTAGCGGCCATATTGCGCATACAGCGCGGCAAAACCGGGATCGTCGAGCTCGGCCGAGCGGCGGATCCGCTCGTCGGTCGGCAGTGCCGCGGCGGCGGTGGCGCCGAGATCGATCGACAGGCCGCGGAACAGGCGCCGGTAGTCAGCCTGATGATCCTCCAGCATCCGCCGCCACGGCTTCGCGCCCAGTCGCGTCAGCGTGGCGCGGGTCGCCGCGGCGGGATCGCCCGACACGTCGTCGGGAGCGCGGAAACTGGTCGCCGTCGCCAGCATCAGAACGACCTCCTTCGCGCCTTCGACATACAGGCTGTCGCCGCGCGCGGTGACGGTGCCGCCGTCGGTCGCGATCTTCAGTCGGGTCTCGAAGCGGATACGGCCGGCGATGCCCTGGTTATCGGGTCCGATGCCCGACATAACCAGCGTATCGGGCCCGTCGCGCGTCACCTCTGCGGCCTGTGGCGTCGTCAGCGCGATGATTGCGGTCACGCCGCCGCGCCCCTCCGCCGTCAGCCGGACAGCGACGACGCCGTCGGGGGCGGAAGCGATGACCTCGCGCACATGACGCGCGGAACCGGTGCGAAAGCTGGTGCGCGCAATCGCTCCATCGAGGTCGAGTTCGCGGACATAGTCGCGCGGCTCCTCCAGCGCGGGGAACGTCAGCAGCAGGTCGCCGATCGGCTGATACGCCATCTGCTTGACCGGGCGGCCTAGCAGCTTCTGGTCGGCCAGCTTCTGAGCGGCGGCAAATTCGCGCGCGAAAATGAGGCGGCGAACCTCCGGTAGCGCGGCCGCCGCATCGGGCGTGTTCGTGTCATAGGGACCGCCTGCGAAAAAGCTGTCCTCGTTCAACTGGATGCGGTCGCTGGTGATCCCGCCGAAGACCATCGCGCCGAGCCGGCCGTTGCCGACCGGCAGTGCCTCGACCCAGGCGGTGGCGGGCTGACGATACCAGAGCCGCAGCGGATTGACGGCGTCCGGCTTGTCTTGAGCGAAGCCGGGCGTCGCCGCGGCGGCCACTGCGGTACCCGCCACCCGTAGCGCGTCGCGTCTATTCACCCTCATTGCCACGCTCTCCAAATCGCCCGCTAAGACAGCATTCATACCTATATAAAACCAAATTGCATATTCGCGAAAGCGCGATACAACGCAAGAGCGGAGGGGTTATGAATCTTGAACTTGCCGGCAAGGTCGTCCTGGTAACCGGCGGTGGGGCCGGGATCGGCGGTGCGACCACGACTGTCCTGGCGGAAGAAGGGGCAATTCCCGTCGTCGTCGCCCGCAGTCCGCTGGACGGCGACTTCGCGGCGAACCTGGCAGCGCTGCAGCCCGATCACATGGTCGTCACCGCCGAACTGTCGGACGACGATGCCTGCCGTCGCGCCGTCGCCGACGTGATAGACCGGTTCGGCCGGATCGACGGTTTGGTGAACAATGCCGGCGTCAACGACGGTGTCGGGCTGGATGCCGGGGCGGGCGCGTTCCGCACTTCGCTCGACAAGAACTTGATCCATTATTTCGTCATGGCGCATCACTGCCTCGAGCCCCTGAAGGCGAGCCGCGGGGCGATCGTCAACATCTCGTCCAAAACCGCGCTGACCGGGCAGGGCGGGACGAGCGGCTATGTCGCGGCCAAGGCCGCGCAACTGGGGCTGACGCGCGAATGGGCGGCGGCGCTGGCCGGCGACGGCGTGCGGGTCAACGCCGTGCTGCCGGCCGAAGTGATGACCCCGCTCTATCGCCAGTGGCTGACCACCTTCGACGAACCTGCCGCAGCGCAGGCGCGGATCGAGGCCAAGATCCCGCTCGGCCGGCGCATGACCAGCGACCGCGAGATCGCCGACACGGTCGTCTTCCTGCTATCAGCCCGCGCGTCGCACACGACCGGACAGTGGATACTGCCCGATGGCGGCTACACCCATCTCGACCGAGCGCTGACGTGATCGCGAAACGCGGAAGGACGACCCAATGAGCGAACGCGCCCGCGCCTTTCTGATGCCCGTCATCCTCATCACCAGCCTGTTCTTTCTGTGGGGGATGGCGAACAACCTGAACGACATTCTCATCAAGCAGTTCAAGAAGGCGTTCACGCTGACCGACCTGCAGACCGGGTTTGTCCAGTCAGCGTTCTACATGGGCTATTTCCTGCTGGCGCTGCCGGCGGGGCTGACGATGCGGCGATACGGGTACAAGGCGGCGGTGGTGCTGGGCCTCGTGCTGTATGGCATCGGCGCGCTGCTGTTCTATCCGGCTGCGCAGGCGGCGCGGTACGAACTGTTCCTGCTGGCGTTGTTCGTCATCGCCGCGGGGCTTGCCTTCCTTGAAACGTCGGCCAACCCGCTCATCACCGTGCTGGGCGATCCGGCCGACAGCGAGCGCCGGCTGAACTTGGCGCAGGCGTTCAATCCGCTGGGGGCGATCACCGGGCTGCTGATCGGCAAATATCTGATCCTGTCGGGCATCGAGCATTCCGAAAGCACGCTATCGGCGATGCCGGCGGCCGAGCGGACCGCCTTCTACGTCCGTGAGACGCAGGCGGTGCAGGGCCCCTACGTCGCGATCGGCCTGTTCGTGCTGGCGTGGGCGGCGATCGTCGCATTGACCCGCTTCCCCCCGCAGGCGGACCGCCCGCCGGCCAGTGAGGCGATCGGCGGCCGTGCGATCACCCACGTGTTCCGGCACCCGCACCTGCTGGCCGGGGTCATCGCGCAGTTCTTCTACGTCGGCGCGCAGGTCGGCGTGTGGAGCTACACGATCCGCTATGCCCAGGATGCGACCGGCATCGGCGAGCGTGCCGCGGCCGACTGGGTGATCGCGGCCACCATCCTGTTCCTCGTCGGGCGGTTCGTCGGCACCGCACTGATGGGGCGGATCAATCCGGCACGACTGATGGCGGTGTTCGCCGGCATCAACGTCGCGCTGGCCATCGTTGCGGCGGTAGTCGGCGGACTGCCGGGGCTGCTGGCGCTGACCGCGATCAGCTTCTTCATGTCGATCATGTTCCCGACGATCTTTGCGATAGGCGTGAAGGGGCTGGGCAACGACACGTCGACCGGATCGGCGCTGCTTGTGATGGCGATCATCGGCGGGGCGGTGATGACGCCGGTGATGGGCGCAATCTCCACTTATTCCTCGATCCAGATGGCAATGCTGGTGCCGGCGGTATCATTTGTCATCATCGCCTGGTTCGCGATTGCGAGCATGCGCCGTGGCGTATCGACAGCGGCGATCCGCGCCGCGGGAGCGCACTGATGCTGATGAATACCGTGGTCTGCGTAGAGCCGGGGTATCTGGCGCTCGAGACGCGCGACCGCCCGGTGCGCGCGCCGGGGGACGTGATGCTGCGCATCCGTCGCGTCGGCATTTGCGGCACCGACATGCACATCTACGGCGGCACCCAGCCCTATCTCAGCTACCCGCGCGTCATGGGGCACGAGATCGCGGCGGAAGTGGTCGAGGCAGACGATGGCAGCGCGCTGGTCCGCGGCGATATCGTCTATGTCATGCCCTATCTGTCCTGCGGGACGTGTATCGCCTGTGTGCAGGGTCGCGAGAATTGCTGCACCCGCATCGAGGTGCTGGGCGTCCACCGGGATGGCGCGCTGGCCGAATATCTGACGCTGCCCGAGCGGTTCGCGATGAAGGCCGAAGGGATCGGGCTGGATGCCGCCGCGATGGTTGAGTTCCTGGCGATCGGCGCGCATGCAGTACGGCGCGCTGCCGTTCGCGCGGGGCAGCGGGTGCTGGTCGTCGGTGCAGGGCCGATCGGTATCGCCTGCGCGATCTTCGCCAAGGCGGCGGGCGGCATCGTCACCGCGCTCGACGGGCGGCAGGACCGCCTCGACTTCTGCCGAGACGCGATTGGCATCACCTTTTGCGTGACGCTAGACGTAGATAGCGATGCCGAGCTGGCCGCTCTGACTGACGGCGACATGTACGATGTGGTCTTTGACGCGACCGGCAATCCGCGCGCGATGGAAGCCGGTTTTACCCGATTGGCACATGCCGGCACATACGTGTTGGTATCCGTCGTACAGGCCGACATCCGTTTCTCTGACCCGGAATTTCACAAGCGCGAGACAACATTGCTAGCTAGCCGCAATGCAACGCGTCAGGATTTTGAGCATGTGGCCCGCGCGATACGTGACGGGACCGTGCCCACCGCCGCGCTCGCGACTCATCGCGTCGCGCTGCGCGACCTGCCCAGTGCGTTGCCGCGCTGGCTAGATCCCAAAAGCGGCGTCATCAAGGGGCTGGTCGAAGTGTAATGGGCTCCGTCGAACTAAATGCGCCGGCAGCCGCGACAGCGCTGGTGTTACTTCCATGATGTAAATGGGCGGCGGTGATCGTCGCCTGCTTCGTCGGTGCGGCCTAGCTGCCCTGCCAAAATTGGCGAACTACCGGAAGCGCCCAAACACTTTCCGCATCCCCTAAAAACAGCCAGCTAAAATCGGTCGGTCGCCCCCCTTTGATTGACGAATCATAGGCGAAGCGTATATGTTTCATATCTTTTCGGCTGGGGTGGTAATCGATGGGCATCGTGAAAATCGACGATATGCTGCACGAAGAAGCTCGCAAGGCCAGCACCGTCATGTGCCGCTCCATCAATGCCCAAGCTGAGTTTTGGATGAAGATCGGTATGCTAGCCGAAACAAACCCGACCCTTTCGTTTAATGAGATCCTCAAAGGGCAGTTGGCCACCGTTCACGTCCACCTGATCGAAGCTGAAGCAGCCTGACATGGTGAAAACCTCTGACGAACTCGCGCTTATGCGCATCTCTGGCAAACTGCTCGCCTCAGTCTTTGAAATGCTCGACGGCCACGACCTGAATGGAATGTCGACGCTGCAGATCAATGATATGGTAGAGCAATTCATCACCGTTGATTTGGCCGCACGTCCCGCAAGCAAGGGGCAATATGGATTCAAGTTCGTTCTGAACTGTTCAATCAATCATGTCGTCTGCCACGGCGTGCCAAACGACGACGAAATTGTTCGCGACGGCGACATCATCAATCTCGACATCACGCTGGAGAAGAACGGCTTCATAGCGGATTCGAGCAAGACGTATTTGGTCGGCAACACGCCGCCTGCTGCGCAGCGGCTGGTACGCGTTGCGCAGGAGGCAATGTGGAAGGGCATCGGCCAGGTTCGACCCGGCGCCCATATTGGCGACATTGGCTTTGCAATCGAGCGTCACGCCAAAATGCATGGCTATTCGGTCGTGCGCGAATTTTGCGGGCATGGCATCGGCCGCGAGATGCACGAGGAGCCTCAAGTCATGAACTTCGGACGCCCGGGGACGGGTGTGCGGTTGCGCGAGGGCATGGTGTTCACGATCGAACCCATGGTCAATCAAGGCACCCGGAGGGTCTCTACTCAGGAAGACGGTTGGACGGTCGTGACGAATGATCGAAAGCTGTCGGCCCAATTCGAACATACGGTTGCGGTTACCGGCGATGGGGTGGAGGTTCTAACGCTTCGTTACGACGAGAAGCAGAGTGCGTGGCTCGCTAGGTAACGCTGAAACGTCTACCCTTCTTATGCTGGTCCCAAAAAACCGGACCGCTTTCGGGTGTCGACGTCGATACGCTCTGCATCTTTCGGATCCCTGCAGGAACCGCCAGCCTTCGGACAGGAGCGTGACCTTGCGATCGGCCGCCATGGCGACGCAGGCGTCATTCATTCGTGAGGTTGACCTTACCAATATGCCATATCAGGGTGAGCCGCATGTCGATCCACCATTCCGTCAGAACGATGCCCGAAGGTGAGGAAGACCGCGCGCTTTCTTCGCCACCTGGATCGGACGATGCGGCCGGTGCGATAGATGGGCGGAATACACCCGGCAGTCGGACTCTGTTGCGCGGGCTCGACATCCTTGGTCACCTAGCCGCGGGCCCGCTAAGCCTTGCGCAGTTGACCGAGAGACTGGCACTCCATCCTGCCACGACCCATCGGCTAGTGTCGGCTTTGATCAAACGAGGCTTCGTTACCAAGTCGCGTCCCCGCACCTATCGTTTAGGTCGAAGAATGCTCCAATTAGGAGCATCTGCGCGCGCGCAATTCGACGTTCTTGATGTTGCGCGCCCTCAAATGGTCGCTCTATCCAAGCTGACAGGAATGAGCGCCGTTCTCGTGCAGCGGATCGCCAGCGACGCCGTCATCGTCGATGTTGCCCCGGGATCGGAGGCCGTTTTAGTTCGCAGCCACATTGGGGAACGTTCGCCACTTGCGACCACGGCGGCCGGCATAGCCTTGATCCTGGATGAAAGCCTTGCCGAACGAAAATTGCTTTTCGATGCTGCGTCTCGCGGGTCAATAAGTTGGTCATATAATAGTTGGTTGGCGGAATTCGACCGATGGAAAAGATATGACGTTGTCCGCCTCCTTGATGAGTACGATGACATCCATTCCATCGCTTGCCCCATCCGCGATGCAAACGGCGATGTGATAGCGGCGTTGTCAATCCTCACGGCCTCGCGACGAGATACTCAGCTTGCTGATGTCGTTGAAGCGGTGCGTGCGGCGTCTGCTTCCATCGGCCACGAATGCGGCTGGAATTTACCCGAAAGTCATTCTTGACGCAGACGGAGCCGAACTTCCGTACCGTCTTCAACTCCTGAAACGCAACATCGCTGGCCCCCTTCAGCGGAACGGCGAATGGCTGGGCTACTCGCCCAGCGGTCGAATCGCTGCTTCTCGGCCTTACCGAGCTCATTGATGGCGACACGGTGACTGCGTAGGCCATCGGTCATGATCGCTTCCGGCGCGTCGTGACGCCTTAGCGCGTTCTTGATGAAACCGAGCGCCGCCACCTTGTCACGGGACCTAGTGACATGGCTGACCTCGCCTGTCGCTTCGATCGACGGGGCCTGGGCACGCCCCTCCCTTTGGAGTGTCACCTTAGCGTCACATAATTGGCAAATATCGCATCCCCGCAAGGGTTAAATTGACAGACAATCTCACTTTTTGCATAAGTGTGCATATATTGGAACAGCGGGCGAATCTGAGAATTCGCAGCTTTCAGGGAGGGGATTATGACAGTCACGGACACTCGGCGTCGTCGCGCAGCCGCCACCACGTCGTGGATGGCGCTAAGTCTTGTCCTTGCTTTTGGCGCAAGCGCTGCGCAGGCCCAGTCGACCGGCGGTGCGCCGCAGCCGTCCGGTTCAGTCGTCGAGGATGAGGGGCAACTCAGCCAGGAGATCCTAGTCGTCGGATCGCGCGCCAGCCAGCAGTCCGCAAACAACCGCAAGAAGAACGCCGCGACCGCGACCGACTCGCTGGTCGCCGACGATATCGGCTCGTTCCCCGACCGCAACGTCAACGAAGCGATCTCGCGCATCCCGGGCGTGGCGCTGACCCGTAACATCTTCGGTGAGGGCGAGGGCATCGCCGTACGCGGTAACGGGCCCGACCTAACCCGCGTAGAGCTTGATGGCGTCGGTGTGCAGGGTACAAATGCACTGGCAATCGACGGCACCGGCAGTCGCGGCGCCGACCTGCGCGAGCTGCCGGCCGAACTCATCAAGAGCGTGGACGTCGTAAAGGGCTCGACCGCCGATATGACCGAAGGGTCGCTCGGCGGCGGCATTCAGATCAAGACGCGCAGCGGCCTCGACTTTAAAAAGCCTTACTTCTCGTTCCGTGCCGGCGCGCAGCAGAACTCGCTGGGCCGCGATTGGACACCGGACTTTAATGCCGTCACCGCCCGACGCTTTTTCAACGATCGCCTCGGCGTCATCGTTAGCGGCACGTACTCGAAAATTCAGAATAATGGTCATGGTTACGAAACGACCACCAGCAACAATCGTAATTACAATCGTCTTTACGACTTCGACAACTCTCCGGAAAAGACGTTTACCTTCAATCCGTCCACGGTCGGCACCGACGCGGCCGACGTACCGTTTGCCAATAGCACGGCGCCGGACGGTACGACGCTGACGCCGCGCGAACTCGTGACCCTGGCAGCCGGCGCACAAACCAAGGCGCAATGTCTGTCGATCTTCCCGAATATCGCTGCGCCGACTGCCAACCAATCAACCGCCCAAAATGCGGTGCGCACGCAGCGGATTCTGGAGCAGCAGACCTGCCTTAACCAGTGGAACGACTATACCCCGTCGCTGATCCGCAATTTTATGAACACGCAGACGGACGAGCGCTACTCGTTTGACGCGCGGTTCGACTATCGCGTGACCGACAATCTGACGGTATTTATCAAGGGGACGCGGGCGGACCGTAAGGTCCACGATCAGAACCGCAGCCGCAACCAGCTGGCTGGAAATAACGGCATCTTCAACAGCAACCTTGCAGGAACCTTCGTCGACACGACAACCGGCTACCCCCTGATACGATCGGTGTCGCCGAATGCTCCGGCTGGGTACGCCGCGTTCGATCAGCAATTCGGCCTGACATCTGTCACTTCGATCGTGAACGGCGTTAACAGTGTTCGTCCCGTCTACGGCAACGTGCTGAACGTCGTGCCTGGCAGCGTGACCGTGGATTCTGCGCATAACGTCACGCAGATGACCCTGACGAACAATGTCGTTAACATCGATCAAATCGAAAACAAGATCGATACCGAAACCGCCTATGCGCAGGCTGGCGCGGAATGGCGTAGCGACAATCTGGATATCGACTTGTTTGGCGGCATGACGCGCGCTCAAACAAGCCGCGGCGACATGCGGACTAATAGGTCCTATACCTATGGGGACGCTACGATTGTCCGTCAGGATAATGGGCTATGGGACATTCAGGTTCCGTCGAACTACGACGAGACGAACCCGGCCAGTTATGTGCAGGTCACTACACCGGCCTGCGTATCTGGGGGTACTAACCCGGCAACCTGCGTTGGCCAGGCCGCGGTAGCGGCGGGTCCGAATGGCCCGGCGACGCCTGCGTACCTTGTGTCGCAGCTACCGCAAGTCACCCCGCTCTTCGGCGTTACCTATTCGCCCCGACTTGGCATCTCGAAAGAGAAAATTGCCAAGCTGGACCTGACGTATCGTATCGACGACATGCCATTCTTTACTCGGGTCAAGATTGGCGCGCAGTATCGCAATGGCCAGATCAGTCGGTGGGGCGGAGGCGGCTACACCGCTCAAAGTGCAGTCGGAGCTTTTGGTACTGCTGGCTACGTGCCCGCCGTGATCGTTCCAACCGCGCAGGTGCGTGGCAGCTTCCGGGCATGCCAGCCCACGGCGGGGTCAAGCGCGGCAGGCGGCCTTTCGTGCAACTATGGTTTCGTGCCGTCTACAAATCCGCTAAACGTCAGGTCCGGCGTTGACACGCTGACACCGCAGCAGCTGCGTGATCTTTTCGCCGCGACCCTGGAACAGTCCGATTCGAAGTATTTCGGCGACCTGCCGAACCGCGGATCGCTGCCCGATGCATGGCAGGGCATTCGAACAGACGAACTGTTCGCGCAGCTCGGTGGGTCGCAGTTCCTCAACGCCGACTGCCTCATCCGCTGCGTTGGCAGCGACGGCAAAGTCTATGAGCAACCCGTAACGCGCACCAATGAGACCATCAAAAATCTCTATGCGTTGGTCGATTTCGAACAGCAGCTGCCATACGGTTTGCTGTTCAACGGTAACGGGGGCGTGCGTGGCATCTTTGCAAACGTGTCGGGATCAGGCCTGCAGACGATTAACTCGACCCGGGTGACGCCGGCATTCAACCCGGCTGATCCAAACAACGCTACTGGCATTATCGTCCAAAGCTTTGCTTATGTTGGTACGCTGAATTCGAAGACTCGTGATTGGCTGCCCAGCGTCAACCTGAACCTTTGGGCGTTCGACAAGAGTGTGGTGCTACGCGCCTATGGCGGCAAGACGGTCGCGCGTCCGCCGATCGACCGTCTCATTCCTGGCGGTACCTGCAATATTGACGAACGCCAGTTGCTGGACGACGCGGAGGACACGTTTGGATGCTCCGGCCGCTTGGGGAATCCGGCATTGAAGCCTTTCACGGCGTGGAACTATAATTTCAGCGTGGAGTGGTATCCGAATGCGGATACGACCTTCGCTGCAACGTACGGCATCCTCGACGTCAAGATTGGCAACCCGATCGCCGTGACGTCCGTTCTGCGTCCGTTCGCAAACAGCGACCTGATCGATCCCGGCACGGGCCGGCCATTGAGCGAAGTGCAGTTCAGCGTGCCGACCTGGGCCAACGGCCCCGGCTACAAGCGCAATATCTATGAGTTCTCGGTGAAGACCGCGTTCACATCGCTGCCTTGGATCTTCCGCCACACCGGCGTCGACGCCAACTTGTCCATCCTCAAATCGGTAGTAACGACGGGCCAGCAGGATCCGAACTCTGGCACTATTCTTGCGCCGCCAGACGAGTCCAAATATTATCTAAACACGTCGCTTTGGTATGATGACGGCACATTCAACCTGCGCGTCGCCTATCAGAAGCGCACGTCGCGGTTCCTGTGCGTCACGCCTTGCGGTGGCAATACTACCGACATCAACTATCCGGGAGAGCAATGGACAAACGTCCGTTTGGTTGGCCCCGGCTACAATCCAGGCGTCGCGCGGTATTTCGATGGCAGCGAGTTCTGGGACGCCAAAGCTTCCTGGAACGTGAACCGGAATTTCCAGGTTTATCTGGAAGGACGGAACGTGACGCGTCAGGCACAGACTATATCCACTGGCGACTTTATCAAATTCGCCGACGGTACTCCGCGAGTGCTGCAGCTGTTGTACGGTGGCCGGCGCATTCTTGCCGGTGCGCGGCTCCAGTTCCGTTGAGCTGACGAAGGGGCGTTCCCGCGGAGCGCCCCTTCTGCTCGACTGTAAACAGTGTTGTGTAACGTAATGCGTCTACGCCGCCGCAACGGAAGCTTAAGCGCTGTCAAAGTAACGGCAGCACCAGCGCCGGTCGCGATCAGCCAGACTTAGATTAGCGTCCGCACGGCCAACATCTGCCCTACCTAGCGGGTCAGGCTTGGCCGTACGTCGGTCATTTGGCTGCTGTAATCTACCAACCGTCTTGCCCGCATGTTCAGCACCGTCTTTCTTTACGGAAACCCTGTTCCACCGTGCGCTCCGACCGCGGTGCCGGTTGAAAACGTAGCTTCACTTGAGGCCAGAGCAACGAATAGCGATGCAAGTTCTGCCGGCTGGCCCGCGCGGCCGAGGGAAGTGTCTTGTCCAAACTCGTGCATTTTGCCCGGCAGCTGGCCGCCCGCGACTTGCAAAGGGGTCCAAACAGGACCGGGGGACACTGCGTTCACACGTATCCCTTTTTTTGCCAGTTGCTTCGCCATCCCACGCGTCAGATTCTGGATTGCGGCTTTGGTCGAGGCATAGTCGATCAGATCTTCGCCCGGGTCATAGCTGTTCTGGGAAATGGTGTTGATGATGACCGATCCCGGCGGCAGCGATGGGATCGCCGCCTTCGAGAAGCGGAAAACGTGAAAGACATTGGTTTCGTAAGTGCGGACGAACTGGTCGTCGGAGATTTCCATGATGTCCGACTTAGACTGTTGATAGGCGGCATTGTTGACCAGCAGGTCGAGCCCGCCGAGTTGTGCGATCGCACGCCGCACCGTGTCTTCGCATGCCCGCTGTGTGCGGATGTCGGCAGGAAGGAGTACCGACTTGCGCCCAGCCCGGCGAATAAGGTCCGCAACCTCACGTGCATCGGGTTCTTCGCTCGGATGGTAGTTGATAGCTACATCAGCGCCTTCGCGCGCAAAGGCGATCGCAGCAGCGCGTCCGATCCCGCTGTCGCCTCCGGTTACTAGCGCTTTCCGGCCGGAGAGCTTGCCTGATCCGCGATAGCTCGTTTCCCCGTGATCGGGGCGAGGTGTCATCTTGCTAGCCAGGGCCGGCCACGGTTGGCGCTGCTCGGGAAAGGGCGTGCGAGTATAGGCAGTGCGTGGATCGCGTAGCGCCGGGACGGACGGTTCTTCGATGGCCGCTTGCGCTAACGCAGCACCAGGTGCAGCGGTCGCCGCTAGTCCAGCTGCGGCGCCACCCAAGACGCTCCGTCGGACGCTGTCGATATCGCTCATATTTGGTCCTCTCGGAGCCGCCCGGCGAGTTATGGCCCGGCAAGGATCAATGCATAATCTGGCTAAACCCATTTTTTCGTGGGATGATCCACAAAATGGCATGCATTTTCGCACGAACTCGCGACAGCCGGCCAATGTCTTTCACAAACAAGCGTCCGTTTCGCGGGCGTTCGCAGCGGCTGGAGCGTCCGAGACTAAGGTGACTCCGCTTCGAAGGGCTCCGTCAAACCAACGTGGTAGCCGGGGCAGGGGACTGGTATTGATGGCGGATGAGCCGGAAATCGAGGGCGCTGCCGCCTAGCCCGTTTCGCCGTTTCAATTCCTCGCCAGAGGTGATCCGGCTGGTAGTGCTGATGTACGTGCGCTTCCCGCTGTCGTTGCGAAACGTCGAAGACCTGCTGTTCGAGCGCGGGATCGACATCTGCCATGAGAAGGTAAGGCTGTGGTGGAACAGGTTTGGCCCGCTATTCGCCGGCGACATCCGTCGCCAGCGCATCAGCCGGATGCGGGGCTTTCGCCACTGGCGATGGCACCTCGACGAGATGTATGTGAAGCTGAACGGCGAGATGGTCTATCTGTGGCGAGCGGTGGATCACGAAGGCGAGGTGCTGGAGAGCTACGTCACCAGAACACGCGACAAAGGGGCAGCGCTGGCCTTCATGAAGAAGGCACTGAAGCGTCACGGCGCGCCCAACACCATCACCACCGACGGGCTGCGCAGCTATGGCGCGGCGTTGGATGAACTGGGCTGCCGGGATCGCCACGAGATCGGCCGCTGGGCCAACAACCGGGTCGAGAACAGCCACTTACCGTTCCGACGAAGGGAGCGGGCAATGCTGCGGTTCAGGCAAATGAAGACGCTACAAAAGTTCGCCTCCGTCCACGCCAACGTCCACAACCACTTCAGCCTTGAGCGTCACCTCATCGACCGACAAACCTACCGGGAACGACGCTCCGCCGCGCTGGCGGAGTGGCAGATCCTTGCGAGCTAGGCGGCGACCTTCAAAGACCCAAGTGCATCGTGTGGAGAGCGGTTCGCGTTAGACTGACAGCACCCACCGGAGGGTTTCGCCAAGCGCCCTTTCCCCGCCGACGGCATCCTGGGTAACGCCGCACTATGGGACGGGATGGTCGTGCTGATCCTGACCGGCCGCACCGATTTCGGCTATATCGTGCCGTCGAAGCCTTAGCCTTCAGCGACGGTGGCTGTCGGCGACGTAGCGCGCCGCTTTGCCAGCCGTGTAACGGGTGCTGTCAAACGTACGCACCTACTCTTCTGAAACGGTCGCTCACGATATTTTTATCGGCGCTGGGGCATGCAAGCGGAGCTGTCAGAGCTGCGAACCCGTTCGGCTATGTTCAGAGAGAGCTGCCGCTTGCCTGCCGATGGGCAGGCAAGCGGGGATGAAACACGCGCTGAGTGCGGATCTTGCCGTTGCTTTGACAGCTCGTCCGCGGCCGCTCGCTCTTGCGTTGCACCCTGCTTCGGAGCGCCTTCAGCACCGTCGATGACGGTCGGAGCCGCGGGAACGTGATGTCTAACTCGCTACTACGTAGCCGCTCGAAACGCTCACAACGGCTTATCGATTTCGAGCAGTTCCAGCGGTTGCGCAAGCGTTCCAACGGCAACGTACAGGCGCTCGACTCCGACATTCGTCGCCCAGACTAATCCTGCTGCTTCAGCGGCTTCAGCGGTCTGGAAGGTCGGTGCGCCAACTATCGATACGGACTCGGCGTCATCAACCCCGACACACAGGGCTGAAGCGGTCAGTTTGAAAGCAGATTCGTCAGTTTGCTCGACGCGAATGCAATCAACATCGAGTGGCGCTTGCTTCCCTGGGGGCAATCTTGTGATCTCCATTGAACGCTTCTCCCTTGCCGAACAGATGAACGCAGTCGCGACAGGAGGGGTCCTGCGAAAATCGGCTAACCGACCGCTATGCGTCACGCTTCGATCACCACCGGAAGCGATAGCCAAATCACTGATTGGAAACGTTGCGGCGTCCGCCTGAGCAGCTGTCGCTGAACCGCCAGAACGGTGTACGTATCGGAACTTGGCGGGACTCGCTCGCGCGCTGGCTGCGGGCTGCTGGTTGCGTCGGGCGGAAGTGGATGTCGTCAAGGAGCCGCTCGTGATGCAAAGAGTCGTAAACCAACGCATCCTGTTCGTGATGGCGACAGATCATGAGTACCGTGATCAATTACGCGCGCGCATTAAGCCGCTTATCACCGGCGTCGGCCCTATAGAGGCTTCGATCGGCACGACGATTTGCCTCGAGCAGCTCAGGGTTATGAACGAGTTGCCCGACTTTGTCGTCTCACTCGGCTCTGCAGGTTCAAGTCGTTGCGCCGTCGGAGGCGTGTATCAGATCGCATCGGTATCGTGGCGTGATATGGACGCATCGCCGATCGGGTTCGCGCCCGGAGTGACCCCGTTCGCAGACCATACCGCGGTCATAAGCCTGCCGACACCGTTAGCTGAGGTACCTACTGCCACCCTGTCGACCGGTAGCGATATAGTCTTGGCCGATCGCTATGCGGCCATCAAAGCCGACCTAGTCGATATGGAGACCTTTGCGGTATTGCGCGCGTGCCAACGTTTCGGCGTACCGATGATGGGCCTTCGCGGTGTTTCCGATGGTCCTGGCGAGCTTGACGGCATCGAGGGTTGGAAAGAGCTTCTCCCATTGCTCGACGAGCGACTGGCGGCAGCAGTGGACCTTTTGGTCCGCCGGTAAACGACGCCCGGGTGCTGTCAAACCTAACGCACCGACCTTCCGAGTACCTAAGCTAACGTGTTCTTCGGGGTAGTGCGGCACGCCGGTCGTGCTGTCAGTGATGCGAACTTGCTCGGCTTGGTTCTGGGAACAGAGCCGTTCGCCTGCCGAGGGGCAGGCGAATGGGGGCATAAACTCGCATCGGGTGCGCCCGGTGCAGTTGCTTTGACAGCGCCGGTCACCGCTACGCTGTAGCAGGTCTGGTCGCCGCGCTTGCCGCGCACCACGGCGTGCCCCTTCTTGCGCAGGCCGGTCAGCGCAGCGCGCGTCGTGTGCGGCAGCCAGCCGGTTGGATGGTGCTGTCAAACCCAACGCACCGACTTTCCGAGTATCCAAGCTAACGTGTTCTTCAGGGGTAGTGCGCCACGCCGGTCGTGCTGTCAGTGCTGCGAACTTGCTCGGCTTGGTTCTGCGAACAGAGCCGTTCGCCTGCCGAGGGGCAGGCGAACGGGGCATAAACTCGCATCGGGTGCGCCCAGTGCAGTTGCTTTGACAGCGCCCCATGGCTCTCCCGAGGCGATCACCACCGACGGCCTGCGTTCCTACCGGGCAGCGATGAAAGACCTGGGCAATGCCAAGAAGCAGGAGGTCGGACGCTGGGCCAACAATCGCGTCGAGAACAGCCACTTGTCATTCCGAAGACGCGAGCGAGCGATGCTTAGTTTCAGGCGCATGAAATCGCTACAAAAGTTCGCTAGCGTGCATGCCAACGTCCACAACCACTTCAATCTCGAACGCCATCTCGTCGACCGACAGACCTACAAAGAACGCCGCTCAGCCGCCCTGTCTGAGTGGTGCCAGCTCGCGTGTTAGACGCTCGCGCTCAAAGAACGGACTCCCTCATGCAGAGACGAGTTCGCATTAGACTGACAGCACCCTTCATCATTTTGGAGGGCACGGATCCCCACGACCGGATCGAGATCCGCGGTAACGGCTTCCTCGTCTACGGCGATCAGGGCAATGCCGAAGGGTGGTTTAATGAGCCGCCGATGATGCTGCTCGACGAGGATCCCGCCCCGCCAGCGACCGATGACCAGCAGGACGACTACGACTGCGACCGTGCGATGAACGCTCAACCCAAGCTTTCACCCGAATACCAACGCGCTGCGTGGACGAGCAAAATCAGCAGACTAAACAGCGGGCTAGTAGGATGTGGCGCTACGACGCCGGATCGCGATCACTACTTCAAAGCATATTAACCCCATCCCGAAGCGTATCAAAGCGAGACGTCGGAAGCTTAACTATGAACTAACGCTAGCATCAGATGAACGACGTGTTAATGACCCTGCAGGGGGCAGCATGAGTCGCGGCCTGTGGGGGGAAGTCATGAAAATGCTCAAGAAGACTGTCGCTTTGGCGCTGACTGCTACTGCTGGCCTTATGGCCGCTACGCCGGCGAACGCTGCACTCACTCTGTTTCAGCAGTACAGCGGCAACGTAGGCCTTTCGACAGCCGGTGCTGGCTCGACCGCTAGCAGCTACGGCGTCAATGCCTTCGTACCGTTCGGCGCGACTGTCATCAGCGCGCATCTTTATCAGACCAACGTCCAGAATCAGGCGATGCAGTCGGTGTCTCTGAACGGCAACGCACTGACGTTCAGCAGTCTTGGCGGCAGCTATGGCGCTGGTCGGGCAGATGTGACCTCGATCGTGTCTTCCGTCGTCAACGGCGGTGCCGGTGGTACTTATAATTTCACGGTGGGCGAAGGCGTCTCCGGACTTACTGACGGCACCGCTCTTGTCGTTGTCTATAGCCTGGCATCGCTGCCAACCCAGACCGTTGCAATCCTCGATGGTTTCGCCTCGAGCGGCGGTGACACCACGACGCTGAACTTGGCGAGTCCGGCTGCGAATGGCTTCACTGGCGAAATGCGTCTTGGCATCGGCTTCAGCTACAACGCTGGTGACACTGCGACCCAGGTCTCGACGGTCAACGTCAACGGGACGACGATCACCAACGTTGCAGGCAATTTCGATGATGGCAGCGCTTCCAACGGCGCCCTGATCACCGTCGGTGGCAACGATGATCCGTTCTCGACACTGCTGCCCACCGTTACGCAGGATCATGAGCGTTACAACATCGCCCCCTATGTCAACGTCGGCGATACCGCGATCACGGTGCGGACCAACAATGCGTCGAACAACGACAACATCTTCCTCGCAGCCTTTGTGGTCAGCGGTGGCGCATCGGTGAATGGCGCCGTGCCTGAGCCCGCTACCTGGGCCATGATGACGCTCGGCTTCGGCGGTATTGGCTTTGCCATGCGTCGCAAGAAGACCACGACGCGTATCCGCTTCGCCTGATAGGGTACCCCCCTGGTCAGGCTGAGGAAGCCGTCGATCGAAAGGTCGGCGGCTTTTTCTTTGTTGGGTGTATTGAGGCGCGGGAGGGACAATTAATGGCACTCACGATCAACCTCTTCGTCGACATACCGATGGTGCGTTTGTCCGGCGACGTCGGCGCGATCCTTGAACCCGAGGGCACGCACGGTGTCGGCGACAGGTTCGTCGTCGAGTTGAGCGACGGACGCCGCCTCTCCGGCCGGCTCGGGGTAGCGTTCGACGAACCGGGCCAGGCCGCCGGTGTGCGCCTGCTCGACTACAGCACCCTTGGCACCGATGGTCCGGTGCAAACGCTGGTGAACGGCGTCGCGGAGGTCAGCGGACATGTTGCCTGGGCGAAGGTGGCGACCCCGCACGCGATAGACGCTGCTGAGCGCCACAGCGAGCCGACGATCGCAAATGACGAATGGGTGCCGGAAGATCCGGACTAGGCCACCGTCATCAGCTGCGCCGGATACGGCTGAGCCAGCTCCGCCGCCGGCGCACCGTCGAGCCAGCGCTGCTCGTCCTCGTCCTGCAGAATTACCGGCATCGCTTTCGGGTGGATCGGCCCGACGATGCTGTTGGGCTCGCATGTGAGGAACGCGAACCGGACGCCGCCCTCGGTCGGACGCCATATCCCGGCAAAGTTGAAGATGGGTCGCGACGGGATGTCGAACCAGTGGAGCGGCAGCTTGCCGTCCGCTCCGCGGGTTTGGCCGTACTCGCTGAACGTCGTCACCGGCACGAGACAGCGTTGTGCCGGACGGTCTAGCATCGATCGCCAGAACGGTGACGACAGGTTGCGGACGTTGGTCACGTCCTTCGTCAGCATGATGGGCTTGCCGGTCGCCTTGTCGATGCGTTTGCCGGGTACCTGCGTCGGAATGCCCCACGCCATCGTGTCGAGAATGCGCGCGCCGTCCACCTCCCGCACCACCCACGACACCGTCTTCGGGAACAGTTCAGAGGGCGGCAGGCTCAGGTCAGGCGGATACGGCACCTTGACGCCGTAGCGCCGCGCCAGATCAGCCTGCCCGGCAGACATGCGGTATCGATTGCACATGCGCCGATCATGTCATCATCAGGCGTTGTCGCCAATGTCCGCGTACGCCCAGAAGCAGACACAGTGAAAGTCAGGCTACGGGCACTGGACTGAACGGTTTGACCTGCCGGATTACGACAAGCGTCTTGAAGGTGCGGACGTGCTCGTTAGCCGAGAACAGTCGGCTCGCCAGCTCGTCGTAGCCCTCCATGTCACGTGCTACGATCCGCACCGCTAAGTCGTGATCGCCGGTGACGTTCCATGCCTCGACTACGTCGGGCTCCCGCGCAAGCAGTCGCATCATCTCGTCGATCGTGCGCGCACCTTCGCGTTCCAGCGTGACCATCACAATCATGGATAGCGACCAGCCAAGCGTCCGTGGGCGCACGATCGCGACCTCCCGTTCGATCACGCCCTCTTCGCGCAGCCGACGGATGCGGCGGTAGCATGCTGGTACCGACAGCCCCACCGCCTCGGCGATAGCGGCCACCGGGCGTCGCGTGTCGATCTGCAACAGCTCCAAGAGCCGCCGGTCGAAGTCGTCGAGGAAAACGGTTCGGTTCATCAAAGCCACAAGTACCGATAAACTTTATCGCCAGCGAGCCAATTTCGACCACGTCGGTCAGGGCCGGGGCGTAGATTGCGGTCTCAGCCTTCAGCGAGACTCACATGACAATGATTGCCGTCGCCCACCCACCCCGTCGGGGTATCGACCTCATCGCCATTGCCGCGCTTACGGGCTCACTTTTGGCAATCAGCATCGGCGCCTCGTTCGCAAAGGGTCTGTTTCCCGCCGTTGGTCCGGAAGGCGCGACGGCATTGCGATTAATCTTCAGCGCCTTCGTACTGTCAGTCGTGTTCCGTCCCTGGCGTTCGCTCACCTTCGCTGGGTGGCGCTCACTCCTGCCTTACGGCATCGCACTCGGGGTGATGAACCTCGTCTTCTACAAGGCGCTGGCGTTCATCCCCTTGGGCATAGCGATTGCGATCGAGTTTACCGGACCGCTCGCTGTTGCTCTGCTCACGTCGCGGCGTAAGAGCGACTTTTTTTGGATTGCGCTAGCGGTCGCGGGCCTAGCGCTTCTGTTGCCAATCTGGAGCACTGCAGCGCAGCTCGATTGGCGCGGAGTTACTCTGGCCGCCGCGGCCGGGGCGTGCTGGGCGATCTACATTCTCGTTGGGAAAAAGGCCGGACAGGAGCACGGCACCACTGCGGTTGCCGGCGGGATGGTCATTGCAGCGCTCGTTGCGGCTCCGATAGGCATTGCACACGGTGGCGCGGCGATCCTGCGCCCGGAGGTGCTTATGCTCGGACTTGTCGTTGGGATCGTGTCCAGTGCGCTTCCCTATACGCTTGAAATGATCGCGCTGCCGCGATTGCCGACCAACACCTTCGGCACGCTTCTGAGCGCAGAGCCGGCTGTCGGCGCGCTTGCCGGTCTCGTCCTCCTCGGGGAGGCGCTGGCAGGTTCGCAGTGGTTGGCGATCGGACTGATCGTATGCTCCTCCGTCGGTGCTGCGGTTACAGCTAAAGGTGGCGCAGCGCCGGCACCCGCTGCCTGAACACGCGATAGGATCCGTCACTTGACATGGAAGGGGCAACCGCCCGCTGTTCACCAAAGTCGAACGCGGTTGCGCCTCCGCTCACGAGATCAACCCGCGTACCTGCTCGTCCCACGCGGCTGGCACGCCGCAGCCCAGCGTCAACTCGCTGATCGTGGCCGCGGTGCCATGACGCCCCTTCATTACGGCCTCGACCACCTTAGGACTGAGGAAAGCGAGCCGCAGCACGCGGGTCATGTAGGAGGGCTTTACGCCTTCGCGGAGCGAAAGCGAGGTGATGTAGAGCTCGCCCTTGCGCAGCTCGGCCCACCAGCGGTGCGACTTGGCGATCAGCCGCAGCAGCGCGGTGTCGGGTGCTGCGACCAGCGGCGCGCCGGCGGCATCGACCAGCTTTACGACGGAGCCAGTGCGCGTGATCCGTGCCGTGCTGGCTAGCGTCATCGTCGCTGTGTCGGTCGGGGCGGGGAGGTTGATGAGCCTGGCCAGCTCAGCGCTGGCGCAGTCGATCTGGACCGCATCGTGGGTTATCCGCACCCGCTGGATCAGCGCGTCGAGGATCGGGCGGTTGCGGGTGACGTTGGGGGGCGCTGTAGATCCTGTGGCCCGCCGCAACGTGTCGGCGTCAAGCGGCAGCCCGAGATCCGCGGCGAGCGCGATTGGGTCGGCAAGCGCAGCAGCGATGCGGTCGATGACCAGGGTCTCGAGTTCGCGCGCGGGGATGCGCATCTCGTCACCACGCCCGTGCCGCGTGGCGTAGTAGCGGTAGCGGGTGGTGCCCTTGCTGGCATGATCGCAGATGAGCGGGTGACCCTGCTCGTCCTCGACCTTGCCGGCAAGCAGGCTGGCGTTCTGGACATAGGCGCGACTGCGGTGCCCCTGCAGGTTTTCGGCAAGCTTGCGCTGCACCTGCTCGAAGATGTCCGGATCGACGATGCCGCGGTGCAGGCCGGGG
>NZ_JBTMWL010000006.1:0-73450 GCF_054489605.1 Sphingomonas sp. RS2018 | reverse complement strand
TCCTGCCGGCAGCGTGCCGAACAAGGGCGGCGAAACGGCCGCCGATGGCAGTGACGGTCGCCTGAACGGCGACAACCCCTATGGCGGCATGCTTTTCACCGAAGCGAACTTCCACATTGCCGACGAGCTGCGTGCCGTGGCCGACGAGCTCGGCCGACCGATGGCGCAAGTCGCTTTGGCCTGGGTCACGTCCCGACCAGGGGTTTCGTCGGTGCTGATGGGCGCGAGCCGGCCCGAACAAGTCACGCAGAACGCGGCGTCGCTCGACATCACGCTTTCGCCAGAGCAACTGACGCGGCTCGACGCGGCGGGAGCACCACCGATGCTCAATCCCTACTTTATCTTCCAGATGCCGCGGCAGCAGATTTTCGGCAGCAGCCATATTCGGCCATGGGAGCACTAGATTAACTCCTAATGGTGCCCCGAGTATGATCGCAGCAGCTTAAAGCGTGAATGAACCGGTGTCCGCGTTCGGGAACCGCTTGAGAGATCCTGAATGACCGGAAATGGGTCAAAGCGGATCGGCCGGTGCTGTCAGTCTAAAGCGAACCGCTCTCCACATGATGCACCTCGGGCTTTGAGGATGGCAGCCTAGCTGGCAAGCGTCTGCCACTCCGCCAGCGCGGCGGAGCGTCGTTCCCGGTAAGTTTCTCGATCGATGAGGTGGCGCTCCAGGCTGAAGTGATTGTGGACGTTGGCGTGGACAGAGGCGAACTTTTGCAACGTCTTCATCTGCCTAAACCGCAGCATCGCCCGCTCTCGTCGTCGAAACGGCAGATGCGAGTTTTCTACCCTATTGTTCGCCCAGCGGCCGATCTCCTGCTTCTCGCCATTGCCGAGCTCATTCATCGCGGCGCGGTAGCTGCGCAGGCCGTCGGTGGTGATCGCTTCGGGCGAGCCGTGGCGCTTCAGCGCCTTCTTCATGAAACCGAGCGCCGCTGCCTTATCGCGCGTTCTAGTGACGTAGCTCTCGAGCACTTCACCCTCGTGATCTACCGCTCGCCACAGGTAGACCATCTCGCCATTCAGCTTCACGTACATCTCGTCCAGATGCCAACGCCAATGCCGGAAGCCGCGCATGCGGCTCACCCGCTGCCGCCGGATGTCGCCGGCAAACAGCGGCCCGAACCGGTTCCACCAGAGCCGCACCGTCTCGTGACAGATGTCGATCCCGCGCTCGAACAGCAGGTCTTCCACGTTTCGCAGCGACAGCGGGAAGCGCACGTACATCAGCACGACCAGCCGGATCACTTCCGGTGACGAGTTGAAGTAGCGGAACGGCGAGGCTGGCTTGCGAGGACGAGGCATGTCCGGCCCCTACCCCGCCTTGCTTACCGACCGTTGCATTTGGTTTGACGGAGCCCTGTCGTTGCATCACAAGAACGGCTGCCTCGGAAGCAGACGTAGGTTGAAGCGCTAGCATTGGCATAGGCGCACTCCGGTCCCCATATGTGTCAGGTAAGGAGAGGCAGATGGCCGGTGGTTGGGCGCGCGATGGCGCGGTGCAGGATCAGATCGATGATTCCGTGGCAGACGCAGTGTTGGCCGCACGCGCAAGCATGCCAAGCGGAACGGGTGAGCCGTTCTGCACAATCTGCGGCGACGAGATCCCCGACGGTCGGCGCCGAGCGCTGCCCGGCGTGCGGACCTGCGTAACGTGTCAGAGCGGTCGCGACCGGCCTCTCGCCGCTACGTTTAATCGGCGAGGCAGCAAGGACAGTCAGCTGCGGTGACCGTCCCGGACTGTCGCGCGCTTGGCGACAGCCCAGAAGGGCGCTGTCAAAGCAACTGCACTGGGCGCACCCGATGCGAGTTTATGCCCCGTTAGCTTGCCCCTCGGCAGGCGAACGGCTTTGTTCCCAGAACCAAGCCGAGCAAGTTCGCAGCACTGACAGCTCGACCGGCGTGGCGCACTACCCCTGAAGAACACGTTAGCTTAGGTACTCGGAAGGTCGGTGCGTTAGGTTTGACAGCACCGGTGCGAGAGGTGGACGGCGCGCGCTTTCTCGATGCGATGGCTTGGAACCTCCGGACGCACGTGCCCGGCAAGCGCATCGACAAGATCACCGGCAAGCCCGTGATGCTGACGAAGGACGTGACGAACGTCCGCAACCTGTTGTCACCATTCTGACGGTCGATGCTCGACCGTCCAGCGCAGCGCTGCCTCGTACCGGTGACGACCTTCAGCGAGTATGGTCAGACGCGCGGCTCCGACGGCAAGCTGCCGCTGCACTGGTTCGACATCCCGTCGCGGCCGATCTTCAGCTTTGCGGGAATCTGGCGTCCGACCGAGGGCGGTGTCCGGTTCGCATTCCTGACATGCGAGCCCAACAGCATCGTCGGGTCGATCCACCCTAAAGCGATGCCGGTAATTCTGCAGGATGGGGACGAGCAGCGCTGGCTCGATGGCGCGCCGGCGGCAGAGCTGGCCCAGCCTTACCCGGCACAGCTGATGACCTTGGATAAGCCTGCCGCGGGGTGACTAACGTCACATAGGGATGCGAACCGACACCCGTTTCTGCAATTTCGCCAACACGATAGACACCATCGCGTAATCATCTGCGGCCTAGGGGAACCTGCGGTCTGCGTATCACGGCCGTATGTAGGGGAAGCAGGATGGGGAAGTGTTCGCTCCTTCATCCTGCTTCTTTGTCATGTCAAAACGGAACGCTTCCTGTGACCTCGATCAACAACTTCGTTGCGCATCCGACCCGTCTGGGGGCATGTAAAGTCTATGGCGTTGGTCGATCATCCACGTTTCGCCGAATGGTCAGCGTCGTTGCAAGCATTGCGCGATGCAGCAGACAGCTATCAGCTTGCCACGGCGTTTAACAAGGCGGCTGACAACGCCGAGTTGGAACGCGAGCTGCGTACCGCGCTCGCTGAGCTTCTCGCGCAATCGGGCAAATTAGACGGTTAGGCGATCGCCCCTGTCGGTCGAGCCGGGTCTCGAGCGCGATGGCCCCTACTACGGAGCTACGCGGGACCCTAAAAAGCCGCCAGCCTTTCGACTGACGGCCCTCCTGCCTGATCAAAAGGGAATAAGATCAGGCAAAGCGGATACGCACTTCCCGTGAGTGGCGGCGCAGGGCAAATCCCATCCCCCCGAAGCCGATTAGCATCATCGCCCAAGTAGCTGCCTCAGGCACCGCGGGCGCTGTCACCGCGAGCAACGTGGCGGTGGAGCCTCCTGAAGGACGCAGCGTCAGAACATCGAGGTTCACTGCGTTGATACGATAGACTGAGGTCTGATTGCCAACGCCCGATTTTCCACCGCCGCCGGTATGTATCCCGAGAAACACTGTTCCGTTGAGCACGCCGGGAACGTTGACCGCTGAATTGGCCTCACCGCTCAATGACACGATGCTACCGTCCGCCAGCGCACTATAGCTGACCGTAGTTCCCGCATACCCCAGCGCGGACAAGGCGGTCCCGAGAATCGCATTGTTGGCATTGTTGAGCGAGTTTCCGGAGATACGGCCGTAACAACTTACCACTGTAGACCCACCAGACAACTGCAGGTCGTCAAGACAACCACCACCGTTCACTGTCGATGCCGCAAGTGCGGGGGCGCTTACGAACAAGCCGACCGCCAGAGTCAAAAGTCTGATCTTCACGTGCATTCCCCAAAACAAGTCTGTCGCACCGTTATCCGGGGAGCGACATGGTTAGTATCGTCGCGAAACTTATCGCTCCTGCACGTGGGGTACCTGGCAATCAACTACGAGTATACGGCTATTAACCTTCATAATATCCACTGTTCCATAATGGAGCACAGTGAGCAAAGGCTAATCTTTGGCTCCGCCCACGGCACCGCTGCGACGCGAAAAAGCCGCCGACCTTTCGATCGACGGCTCCTTCAGCCCAACCCGAGGGGTGGTTCGGTCAGGCGAAACGAACGCTCGTCGTGACCTTCGAGCGACGACGCATGGCGAAGCCGATGCCGCCAAAGCCGAGCATCATCATGCCCCAGGTCGCCGGCTCCGGCACCGCCGACGTCGTCACCGTCGCGATTGTAACCAGGCCGGTGCGCGCGGTGCGCTCGACGTTGCTGCAGCAGCTGAGGGCATCGAGGCCTTCTCCCGCACCGTTGCGATCGAAGCATCCGGTGGCGCCGCCCTGCAGGCAGTAGAACGGGCCGCCCGAGCCGAACGACGGCGACTGGAACAGGGCGCCGCTGTTCGAGCCAAAATCGAACTGCAGGTTCGATGCGGTGGCGGTGAAGCCGGTGCCGGAAACGCCGAGGCTCGAGTTGGCGCGGGTCAGCGTGATCGCGCCGGTAGGATCGGTCACGGCGATCGAATAGGCGGTGATGTTGGCGGCGGTCAGCGCGCCGATCGTGCCGTCGGTCGTGATCGACAGGTTGACCGAACCCGCGCCGACGGTGCGCGTCGTCGAAACATAGGTGGCGGCGTCCGCCGTGCCGGTCACGGCCAGCGTCGCCGCGGCCGCAAGTGCGTAAATCCTCTTCATGATACCCCCCCCGGGAAGGCGTCGCGCCCGCCGCTCGCCGTTGACGGGTTCGTTAACAGGGCGTTCACCGAAAGCCAGCGTCTTTTTTTTACATAGAATCGCAAGTTCCCAACTTGGTACGGTTTGCGTCAGAATTAACGTGCCGAAACACTGTGGCCCCCTGACGCCGTTTCTATAAGGCGTCTCAGTCAGACCTGCAGGTATCTGCAGCGTGTGGCACTCTACCACGAAGCGCTCGCTGATATTCTTCCGACAGCTTTGGTTGAGCGTTAATCACACGGTCGCTGTCGTAGTCGTCCTGCTGGTCGTCGGTCGCTGGCGGGGCGGGATACTCGTCGAGCAGCATCATGGGCGGCTCGTCGAACCATCCTTCTGGGTTGCCCTGATCGTCGTATCCGAAGAAGCCGTTGCCGCGGATCTCGATGCGACCGTGCGGGCCAGTGCCGTCAATAACCACGAACGCTTCCGTTGCCTCGCTAGCATCAGGCGGGGCCGCGCCGATTACCCCGAACCCACAGTAGTAATCAAAGCCGGCCTGCTCTGTCTTACCCTCGTCAGAGAACCCCAACGTCGGGCGCCGGCCCTCGCTCACCTCGTAATCGCCGTGCTCGACGATCGCACCGCCCTCCAGCGACAGCAGGGCGACGATACGCGCCTGGGTGATCGTCCATTCGAGGCTGCGTGGCTCGCCTGCCATCGTCTTCCTCCTGCTCGTTCACGATACGGAGACGCGCGCGACCGGCGACGGCATTGAGCCCAAGCGATTCTGATTCACGATGAGGTGTCGCACCCGCCTGACCTCAACCGATGTCATGCTCGTCGTATCGCAGATCTGCCCGACGACACTCGCTCAACAGGAACTACGCGCTTCGCGAGCCCTTGAGCCACCCATGGTGAACGACAACGAGAAGACGGCCGCCTTCGTCACGGCGCGCGCGATGGTGGACACGCACGGGCGAAGGGCACGGCAGCTTGTCGTGGACGAGATTGTGCGGGCGATAAAGGATCACGACATCGACAAAGCCAAACGCTGGGACGTTGTCGCGCAAAAGATCGACCGGCTTCTTGCAGCCTAATCTGGTGTCGCGACGTACCTGAGCCACGTCGAAGCCTTACAACCGGCAGCTCGGATACGCCGCGACAATCAGATACTTAGAGAGTAACGACTTAATGAGTCCGGTACGCAGTTGTGAGTCGGCGTTCAGGATCGTCAGGTTACCCCGACAATCGCTGAGGCGCGCCCCGGGCTTGTCGTTCGCTCCGCAGCGACAGGCAGTCCCGCCCACAACGATTTTGCGGACTGCGGCATGCTATAAACGGGCCGGTAGCGTCTAGCTCTCCGCGTTACTGGTAGCCGCCCTCTTCAGCACGCTCTTCGGCGGCATCTCGCTGCGCCTTTTCCATGTCGTTCTCGTCGCCGTCAGGTGCGGGTGCGTCCTCCAGTGTATCTTCGGACACGCTGGCTCCTTCACCGGGGACGTTGCTCTCGTCACGCTCGAAGCCAGGCTCTTCGTTTGAGGGGGTAGTTGCCATTTGCCTTCTCCTTCAGCCCGATGAACGCTTGGCTCTCGAGATTGACGCCACCGGCTAGCCGCAAACTTGGGCGCAAGCATCATCCGAATCCGTCCCGCCCGTACCATGAGAGGCTGCGTGCGACTGAACCCGGCAGCGGCGCGTTCTGGGCGCGAGGGGTGCTGTCAAACGTAACGCACCCAGTTTCGCGACACGATCGCTCACGATATCTTTATTGGCGTTGGGGCATGCAGGCGGAGCTGTCAGTGCTACGAACCCGCTCGGCTATGTTCTGAGAACGCTGCCGCTTACCTGCCGATGGGCAGGCACGCGGGGATGTAACACGCGCTGAGAGCGGATGGTGCCGTTGCTTTGACAGCACCCACTCAACTAGCTGATAAGCCTTCACGGATCGAAATGTCCGTCAGTGCGCCATCCGTGGCAGAAACCGCCCCATATTAGGACATTCCCTGAAACGATAGGTAGTTAGCTCCCTTTTCTGTCAAAGAGATTCGACGCGACATTTACCGACGATTAACGTATTAAGTTCTTGGAGCCTTGCGGGGGTGCCCAGCGATTGTGTTCGCTGGAAGGGCTTCAACTTGGTCGGAAATCCGACAGTTGAGTCTTTGGGGGGAGCGTCATGAAAAAGTTCGTTTTAGCTACTTTAGCTGCAAGCACAGCAGCCACCTTTGCTGCGCCTGCGAACGCTGCCATTTTTATTGGCGTATCTGTCAACGGCGGTGCAATCGTGCAGGTCGCGACCGACGGCGGCTCGGGCACCGCAAATTATAATACCACGGCGGGCAACTTCACCTATAACGTGGGCGCCACGGGTTTCCCGATCCTCGTATCGCCGAACCTGCTTACTCAATCGGTCAATATCAAAAACAATAACGGCAACGCGCAGACCGTGTCCGTTTTCATTACCGAGACCGATCTATCGTCGTTCAATGGTTCGCTAACTAGCGCTTTTACATCGAACGTACCTACCAACTCGTCGACAGTTATTAGCTCGTATTACAGCACGGGCAATGCTTTGTGGGGTGGCACGCAATTGCGTTCCTCGACCTTCAACGCTGCCGGTACGACCACGGCAACGGACACCTTGAACCTGACTGGACCGTTTTCCGCAACTGTCAGGTACGATATCACTTTCAATTCTGGTCGGGGCGGCGACTTCAATGGCACTGCCAATCTTAATGCTACCGCTGTGCCGGAACCGGCGACGTGGGGCATGTTGATGGTCGGCTTTGGGGCGATGGGCTTTGCGATGCGTCGCAAGAAGACCACGACACGGATCCGGTTCGCCTGATCGGGGCACCCCCTTGGATCAGGCCGAACGGAGAGCCGCTGGTCGAAAGATCGGCGGCTCTTTTGCATCTGCCGGATAGTCCTCGTTCCCTTTGCGTTCTAAAGCCCGTTCGACTCGAAAGGATGGCGCGATGGGTGGTTTTCAACGATGGGGCGAAACGCTACCGGCGACGACGGCGAAGCCGGAACCCGATGAAGCAGGGATGATCGTACACGCCTATTACGACGTGTCGATCTACGCTGGTACCAACCAAGCTGAACGCTTCGCCGCTGCCGTCACCGATGATGAGGTAGCATCCGCAGCGCAGAACATGCCGTTCGCCACGGTGAAGTTTTACCAGCTACACGCTGATGAGCCGATGTTAGATCCTATGGAACCGGACGTAGTGCTGCCCTACTAGGGTATATGTGCAACGGTGCTAGATTGGTGGGCAACCAGTTAACAAGCGCAACGCCAGCGCTGTTATCGACGATAGCGCAGAAGCCCCGCAGACGGGCGCTACAGGGGCAAACGTTAAGAGAGGTAGGCTGACTGCTGCCGAGGCTAAAAAGGCCGCACAGCGGCATTTAAGCGGCGAGTAGTCGGTATCCTGTCTTTTCTTCGAAATGGCGCGCGAGCAAAGAACAATGTGTTTCTTCTTGAGCGAGTTGTACCAAATCAAGACGTCGCGGCTTTGTAAGAAATTACCATCGCTTTTGATGAACGCCATGTTAATGACCGCTTCAATGGCGAGCGGCGGGCGCGGCGCCTCGGGGGTTCGAAATGAAGACGATTTTGATGGCAGCTACGGCTGTGCTGTCGCTGACCGCAAGCGTAGAGGCTTCGGCAGCTTACACGATCACCTATCAGCAGGTTGGTAGTAACGTCGTGTCCACAGGGAGCGGGTCGCTGCTTACCGCCTCGGGTTCGGCCGGCTTCACGGGTAGCTTTTACGGATATGTATCGGCTTCGCGGCCCGAACTCTACGTGGGCAGCGGAGATTATATCATTCGTAATTTTTCTTCGGTGAACGGACCCAGCACCTTGGGCGCTGGTACCCAAGTTACCGCAGACGTTAACACAGGCGTCTTTGCGGGATACTTTTACACCGGAGATGTATTAAGCATCCTTACTTCTGCAAGCTACGTGTCTGGCACTGACCTTGGAACAAGCACGTCAACTTATAACAATCGAACAATTGCAAGTCTTGGCCTGAACACCGGGACTTACGTATACAATTTCGGGCAAGGCGCTAATGCGGATAGCCTTACGATTCAAGTTGGCGGGTTGTCCGCGGCAGTGCCAGAAACCAGCACATGGCTTATGATGATCGCTGGCTTCGGTGGCATCGGCTTCGCAATGCGTCGTAAGAAGGTCACAACTCGTATTCGTTTCGCCTCATAGGGGCACCCCTCGGGTCAGGTGAAGGGAGCCGTCGGTCGAAAGATCGGCGGCTTTTCCTTTCCTACGATGCGCCTATCCTGCCCCTATGTGTAACCGCGCTAGATTCATGGGTGAACCGGCAACGCTGTTCGGCGCAGCCGATAAGCTGTTCACCGAACGCCCCCGCGACAACCGCTTCGATCCACAGGAGCTACGACCCAAGAACCGCAGCTTTGTTATCCGTGAGCAGGACGGTGAACGGGCATGGGACGTTATGAATTGGGACGTCCTTGGTGGCGCAGCGGCATGGCCCATGACGAATGTCCGTAACCTCGCCCTACCGCAGTGGAGGCGGCTAGCGGAAATGCCCGAAAACCGCTGTATCGTACCTCTTACCGAGTTTGCGGAGTGGACGCCCGACAAGCACGACCTTGGTGACGGCAAGCCGCCCCTAAAGGGTGAAATGTGGTTCAGCGTTATCGATCAGCCTACCTTCGCTGTTGCCGGGTTTTGGCAGCATACTAAGGAGGGCCGCGGGTTTACGATGGTGACCTGCGATCCGAATGACTTGGTCGCGCCGATCCACCCCAAGGCGATGATAACGATCCTAGAGGGTAGCGACGTGGATACGTGGTTGCGCGGATCGTATGAGGATGTTGTCGCGCTACAGCGGCCCTATGATGCAAATAAGATGACAGTTCGGGGTCCGGTGTTCCCTACGCGGGGTAGGCGCTAGGAAAATTTTATGCGGTTGCGCTACAGTTGAGCGTGCATTCGGCGTCGCAGTAAATCCTTGATTTGCTGCTGCCCCTAGTTTGGTACTGTGTGTGCAACACCTTAAAATCATTGGGTACGGATTATCCGCCGTTGCGTATGCAGACCGCAAGATATCTACGCTATTATATGTCTAAGTCGCGTCGTTCTATTTCACCGGCAAGGGCATCGGCAATCGGATCACCAGCTTCACCGCCGGAGACGGCGTACGCATGCCGCAACTCTTCATCGGTTAAATTGCGCGGATCGGTCAAATCAAGAGACTTTGATAGCATTTTTACGAATATATAACAGCTTAAGCCATAAGAAACCTTTGCGCTCTTGTATATAAGCTTGCTTTCAATGGGATCACTTTGCTCTACAGCCCGTACTGAAACAACCGCGGCCAGTTCTGCAACTTCGCGAGCTATAAGAGGGTTTTCAAAATCGATAAGTAAGCGAGCGTGCGCAAAGCAGTTTCTTATTTTTCTTATGCGTTGCAAATCATCGGCCATCCGATCCGTTATAATAGCAAAGGCTTGAGCGACGACTATTTTAGAGTGAAAGTCGGATAACGGCCCCCGATTTTCGAAAAGCTTCTCCGCTATATCAGTAGACCGGCTTTTTAATGCTGACGTCATCAGCCCCTCTAGCGCTGACTCAACCATTGACGCTCCGACGATTGCAGCAGTCCGGTCGTTCTCCTTATGGAGGGCGAGCATCAATGCCTCCGCTTCCTCCCGCTCGGGAACACGCGAGGTTAGCGAGCGCAGTGTTTCCCGAGGCATACCCATGCTGTCGTACGCACCGAAGGTTTTCGCAATACCAACCCGTGACCGTTAGCGAATGTGTTTGCTGCACACGCTCACGTTAATCACGGCGCGATACGCTCGGCAGCGTCTAGACTACCCGCCCCCTTTTACGACCTCTTATGACGACAATCGAGAGAAGGTCAGGCGGGTCGTGAACGGCATGACACCCGCTACGGTGCTGTCAGTCTAAAGCGAACCGCTCTCCACCTGATGCACTCGGGTCTTTGAAGGCCGCAGTCTAGCTAGCAAGCGTCTGCCACTCCGCCAGCGGCGGAGCGTCTTTCCCGGTAGGTCTGTCGGTCGATGAGGTGGCGCTCCAGGCTGAAGTGATTGTGGACGTTGGCATGGACGGACGCGAATTTTTGGAGCGTCTTCATCTGCCTAAAGCGCAGCATCGCCCGCTCCCGTCGTCGAAACGGCAGGTGGCTGTTCTCCACCCGGTTGTTGGCCCAGCGGCCGATCTCCTGCTTCTCAGCATTCCCGAGCTCGTTCATCGCAGCGCGGTAGCTGCGTAGGCCGTCGGTGGTGATCGCTTCCGGCGAACCGTGACGCTTCAGCGCCTTCTTCATAAATCCAAGCGCCGCCGCCTTATCGCGCGTCCTGGTGACGTAGCTCTCGAGCACTTCGCCTTCGTGATCTACCGCTCGCCACAGGTAGACCATCTCGCCGTTCAGCTTCACGTACATCTCGTCCAGGTGCCAGCGCCAATGCCGGAAGCCGCGCATCCGGCTGACCCGCTGGCGGCGGATGTCTACTGCAAACAGGGGACCGAACCGGTTCCACCAGAGCCGCACCGTCTCATGGCAAATATCGATGCCGCGCTCGAACAGCAGGTCCTCCACGTTCCGCAGCGACAGCGGGAAGCGGACGTACATCAGCACGACCAGCCGGATCACCTCAGAGGACGAGTTAAATCGCCGGAAAGGGGAGGGGGGCAGCGCTCGTGATTTGCGGCTCATGGCCAACTGCTATCAGGCTGCCTGCCACGCTGCCACGTTCGTTTGACAGCGCCCGCCGAGCGCATAATTCATCGTCGCGAGCTCCGCGGGGCGAATTTCGTGGACCATCTGTTCCATGAGGCAATGATCCGGAGCCTTGTCGGGCCGCCATCTCAGCAGCTTGGTGCCGTGCCGGAACCGGTCGCCGGTAACCTGATCGTAGAGCATCTCGACGACCAGTTCGCTCCTGAGCGGTTCCCATTCGCTTTCCTTGCCATCGTTCCACCTGCTGGGGCCGCCGGGCGCGTTGCCAGTGAAGCCCGGCGCCTCGATGAGAGGCTTCAGTCGGCGAAGCATGTCGAGACGTTCGCTCGCGGCTATGCCGGAAGTAAAGCCGACATGGTTCAGGAGGCCGGCGTCGTCGTACAGGCCGAGCAGCAGCGATGCGACGCCCTCTCCCTCCTTGACGCGGCGAAAGCCGCCGACGACGCAGTCGGCAGTGCGATGCTGCTTCACCTTCAGCATGGCCCGCTCACCGGATCGGTATGGTTCTTCGATCCGCTTTGCGACAACGCCGTCCAACGCTCCGCCGCCCCGTGCGAGCCAATCTTTCGCGACGGAGATGTCGAACGTTCGGTCCGACAGCAGCATGGACCGGCCGCCATGAGAACGGTGGAAGGTCTCCAGACGCGCCCGGCGCTCTGAGAGCGGGCATTGGAGCAACTCCTGGTTATCGACCATAAGGCAGTCGAACAGCATGACCTGAGACGGCGTCTCGCGCGAAAGACGCTCGATGCGGCTGGCGGCCGGGTGGAGGCGAGCTTGCAGCGCATCGAACGAGAGCACGTCGCCGATCGGCAGGATTAGCTCACCATCGAGCGCGAACGCAGGGCAGTTGACCTGCCGGATCAACTGGACGACCTCGGGAAAGTAGCGACTGAGAGGCTTTCCCGACTTTGACATGATCTCGACCTCGTCGCCGTCACGGAAGATTAAGGCACGGAAGCCGTCCCACTTGGGTTCGAATTGCCAGCCTGCCCCTTCCGGCAGGTCGGATACCAGCTTCGCCTCCATCGGGGAGAGATCGGTCGCCACCATAATGCTCTCCCTTTGATTGGTCTAAGGTTGCTCTTTCGAACGCTCGAGGCGTGCGCCCGTTCACGGCATCGGCGCTCAACGGTCAAGCTCAGCGGTCCAAGGACGAAGACTCGAGCAGCTGGATCAGGTTCAGTGCATCGCCGAGCGCCACGGAGGAGGCCGTGTTGTCGAACATGCACCATGTGGGGCGCCCCTCTGCGAGATCCTGCTCGATCTCGTTCGCGTATGATCGCAGACGCTTCTCCCCATACGCCGATCGGTACATGACGGGTGAGCCATGCAGCCTGCGATAGGTCAGACCGCGCCACCCGCCAGGCTGGGCGGCGTCGGGCACCTTGGCGGGATCCGCCGCGACCCGAGCGACCTCTTGGTCGACGAGCAGCGCATCGGCCTCCTGCGTAAACCAGCTCGCATGACGGGGCTCGCAAACGATCCTGGCCCCGGTGTGCGCCGAGGCTGCGTTAAGGAAGGAGGATACGAGTGAGGCATCGAACGCGAAGCTCGGGGGAAGCTGCAGGAGGAGGACCGAGAGCTTGCCACCAAGACCGCCAGCTTCGCCTAGAAATCTATCGAGAGCGTCGGTCGCATCCACCAGCCGCCGGACATGGCTGATCTCCTTCGGGATCTTGGCCGAAAAGCGGAAGTCGTCAGGCACCGACGCCGCCCAGCGCTCCCAGGTGCCTCGTCTATGCGGCCTGTGGAACGAGGAGTTGACCTCGACGCAGGGCATCACGGCCGCGTAGCGCTGCAGCGCCGTTCCTTCCGCTGGAAACAAGGGCCTGTCATTTGCCGGGATCGCCCAGCCAGCGGTTCCGATCAGCGGCGACATGGGCCACCTACCCCGCACGATCTAAACCGTTCCATCATCGGGATTTCCGCTGCGCAGAGCGCGTCGTTTCGGAACCAGGTCGAACGGCCGTTGATTTTACTTTCAAGGAGAAGATCCATGGCTGACGACAAGAGCAAGCGCGGCGCGGGCGACCGCGCCCGGGTTGCCGGGGGGGAAGGCTACGAGGTGAACTATTTCGCCAGGAAGCACGACATCACCAGGCACCAGGCGGAGGAGCTCATCAAGAAGGTGGGTAACGATCGCGAGAAGCTCAACGAGGCAGCCGTGAAGCTCAAGAAGGTCAAATGAACGAGCGGTCCGCAGAGCTGGTGCATCCGCCCTTCGCGCTCCTGGTGTCGGCTTATCAAGAAGGCTGGCAACATGGCGCGGAAGTCTAACAGTACCGATCATCCTGAGGGTTCGGGAGGACGAACCAGCGGCGCTTCAGCGCCCCCGTTCCAACCCGTGCAGCTCGCCACACTGGTCGACCAAGTGCCCGCGGGAGACCGCTGGCTCCACGAGATGAAATACGACGGCTACCGCTGTCTGCTCAGTGTCGGCGGCGGCTCGTCCCACGCCTTCACGCGATCTGGGCTGGACTGGACGGACAAGTTCAAGCCGATCGTCACGGCGGCCGAGCGCCTCCTGTCGCGCTCGGCGCTCATCGATGGCGAGGTCGTGGTGATCGCCGCCGACGGTCGGACCAACTTCCAGTCGCTGCAATCCGCGATCAAGGCCGAACCAGGCCGGCTGGAGTTTTATGCCTTCGACCTTCCGCATCTCGACGGAGAGGATCTGACGGATCTTCCGCTGATCGGGCGCAAGGAGCGCCTGGGGAAGCTGCTCGAGGGTAGCGAAGGCCCGATCCACTATTCGGATCACATCGTCGGCAAGGGCGAGGCGCTGTTCGAGAAGTTCTGCGGCGCAGGCCTGGAGGGCGTCATCTCCAAACGCGCAGATGCGCCCTATGTCGGATCGCGAGCGGGTACCTGGCTGAAGACCAAGTGCATCAAGCGGCAGGAGTTCGTGATCGTCGGCTGGACGTCGTCGGACAAGGGTCGCGGCTTCCGCTCGCTGCTGCTCGGCGTCCACGAGGACGGCAAACTGCGCTACGCAGGCAAGGTCGGCACCGGCTTCGACAATGACGAGATCCTGAAGCTGGGCGAGCTGATGGTGCCGCTTGCTCGCGACAATGCTTCAGTCGAAGCGCCCCGCGCGGCCGTCAAGGGCGCCCACTGGATCCGGCCGACGCTGGTGGCCGAGATCGCCTACACCGAGATGACGAACGACGGCACGCTGCGCCACCCGAGCTATCTCGGTCTGCGCGCCGACAAAAAGGCGGAAGCCGTGGTGCTCGAAATGGAGGCACCGGTCGCGGCGGTTGCTGCCGGCGTCGCTTCCACCGTCGTCATCACCAACCGCGACCGCGTCATCGATCCGGAGGGCGGCATCACCAAGGGCCAGCTCGCGGACCATTATGCGGCCGTCGCTCCGATCATGCTGCCTTGGGTCGGCAGCAGGCCGATCAGTCTCGTACGCTGCCCGCAAGGGCGGGCGAAGAAGTGCTTCTTCCAGAAGCACGACGCCGGCACCTTCGGCACGAGCGTGCATCATGTCGCGATTCTGGAGAAGGACGGCCATGAAGAGCCGTACCTCTACGTCGACGCGCCCGATGGCCTGCTCACCTGCGTGCAGATGGGGACGATCGAGTTCCACGGCTGGGGGTCCCGCATCGAGGACGTGGAGAAGGCGGATCGGCTCGTCTTCGACCTCGACCCGGACGAAGGACTGGACTTCGAAGCAGTACGACGCGCCGCGTTCCAGTTCCGCGACATCCTCAAGCAGATCGGCCTGGAGACTTTCCCGATGGTCACCGGCGGCAAGGGCGTGCACATCATCGCTCCGCTTACGCCCCGGGCCGAGTGGCCGGAGGTAAAGGACTTCGCCCACCGCCTTGCGATGGCCGTAGCGCAGAGCGACCCGGACAACTTCACGGCAGCGTTGCCGAAGGCGCAGCGCAAGGGTCGTATCTTCGTCGACTACCTCCGCAACCAGCGTGGCGCGACGGCGGTCATGCCCTACGCCGTCCGCGCCCGCGCCGGCGCTCCCGTCGCCGTGCCGATCACCTGGAAGGAGATGGAGACCATCGACAGGCCGGCGCACTGGCATGTCGGCGATGCTGCCGAGCTAGTGAAGCGCGCAGGTTCGAAGGTGCTCGCCGGCTGGGGGCGGGCCGACCAGGTCCTGCCGGATCTCTGAAAAGCCCATGAAGATTGCCACCTACAACGTGAACGGCGTCAACGGGCGCCTGCCCGTGCTGCTGCGCTGGCTGGAGGAAGAGCAGCCGGACATCGTCTGCCTGCAGGAGCTGAAGGCGCCGCAGGAGAAGTTCCCGGCGACCGCCATCCGCGACCTCGGCTACGACGCGATTTGGCATGGTCAAAAGAGCTGGAACGGCGTCGCAATCCTCAGCCGCGTTGGCGAGATCCACGAGACGCGGCGGGGCCTGCCTGACGATCCCGATCCGACGCAAAGCCGCTACATCGAGGCCGCGGTCAACGGCATCATCATCGGCGGGCTCTACCTGCCGAACGGCAACCCCCGGCCCGGTCCCAAGTTCGACTACAAACTCGCCTGGTTCGAGAAGCTCATCGCGCACGCGGCGACACTACTGGAGAGCGGCTTACCGGTGGTGCTCGCCGGCGACTTCAACGTCATGCCGACCGAAGCCGACGTATACAAACCGGAACGATGGACCAAAGATGCCCTTTTTGCACCCGAGGTCCGGGCGCTCTACGCGCGGCTCGTCGACCAGGGCTGGACGGACTCGCTCCGCACACTTCACCCCGATGAGACGATCTACACCTTCTGGGACTATTTCTGAAACGCTTATGGGCGGGACGCTGGTCTCCGCATCGATCATCTGTTGCTCAGTCCCTCCCTCGCCGATCGGCTGGGGGATGCGCAGGTGGACAGGCAGGTGCGTGGCTGGGAGAAGACCAGCGACCATGCCCCAACTTGGATACGGCTTGCGGCCGAGCAGCCGGCGTCAAAGCGGAGCCGCTCACCGCGGCGGAAGAAGGAACACGGACCACAGACCGCGCCCATGGGGAACCTTCGGACATAGTTCTGGAATCCGAACCCTCCCGCACCTTCGTACGACCATTCGAACTGGGGTAACCAGGTTGGTTCGACACTGGCCGCACACAGATCAATAGGAAGGTCGAATTTATCATCGGTCTCGATGAAGAGGAATTCTGCCGCCGACCTAGCGGCGGCACCGTTTCTAGTCCGGACAATAACCATAGACCTGAGTGCATAGGTCTTACGTTTTTATCATTTTGAAGTCACAGAAGCGGCATGGTTTAGGGGCACGGTAAGGCTATCGACAAGTGTCGAAACGTCGTTCTCGCTCAGCCAGGGTTCTAGATAAGCTCGATCGAACCGTGCTTCATGGGTGAGGCGTTTCGCATCTTTGATCAGCAGTTCCTGATGCGCCAGTTCGACAGAACCGCTTTCGCGAAGCCGTCTGAGTACGCGGTTTACATGGACGGCCGTGAGGCCGAGCGCGTCGCCCACCTCCTCCTGAGTGAGCGGAACCTCGCATCGACCGTTATCTGCCAGGCCGACGATCGCGGCCCGCACGTATAATTCGCAAAGCAGATGGGCGACCGTGGCTCTAGCGTTCGTCGAAAACAGCAGCCACTTTCGCAGGATCGCTTCCTCGATAAGTTTGGCTCGCCAAAGCGCCATGTTGATTGCCGGGTGATAACGAAGAGACTTGCCAGCTTTTCGTAAATGCGTCTCCGTGCATCTTGACCGTACTGGGTACCCTCCGAGATGATCCCTCACCGGACCGGTATAGCACGAAGTTTATGCCAAATTCCGAGGTGGCTCGGCTTCAGCTGTGTACCAAATGGGTCGACCGAGCCCCCCCGGGCGCAAGCATCATCCGCAAACCCGGCGCAACGGGGCCTCGTCCACTTTCCTCCTAGTGTAACCAATTCACCAACCAGAGGCGTCCTATTGAGGCAGAATTTTCGGGAATTCGCCGGCCAGCTCTCGCGCAAGAAAGCCGATCGGTCCGCGGACCGTCGCTACCCTCCTCGCTGCCTGCCCGTGCAACCAGACCCCCCAGCAGGCAGCGATCAGTGGCATTGCGCCACGAGCGATTAGCCCCCCGATCGCGCCTGCGAGGACGTCGCCCGAACCGCCGGTGGCAAGCCCCGTTCCGCCGCCGCCATAGCGGAGCGACGTTCCGTCGGGCGCGCTTATGAGCGTGTCCGATCCCTTCAGCACAACGATCGCGCCATATGCTTTTGCGACAACTACGGCCGTTGTGACCGGATCATTCGCTACCTGCTCCTCCGACATGCCGGTTAGCAGCGCCATTTCGCCGTAATGGGGCGTGAGGACGATCCGTCCCGCAAACGCCGCAATTTCGGCTTGCACGTCACGCAGGCAGCCGATCGCCATCGCATCAATCACGAGCATCGCCGCGGTGTTACGGCCAGCGACATACCGTATCAGCCCGTCCGCCGTCCCGGGATCGCTGATGCCCGGCCCGATCACCGCAGAGTCGCAGGCGTCGAGAGGCGCGTCGAGCATGGCCGGCGCTGCCGCCATATCGATTTCGCCCGAGATACTCTCGGCGAGCGCGATCACCCCGGCCTCCGGCGTGAGCAGCCCCAAGGGCAAGGCGATCGATGTCGGCACCGCCAGCTGCAGTTTCCCGGCGCCGACCCGCAGCGCCGCCTCTCCGGTCAACCGCAGGGCGCCGGGGACCTGCCGAGACGCGCCAATCGCCAGCACGCGACCGCGACTGTTCTTCGTCGTGCCCCGCCCGTGCACTGGGGGCGGGTTCGCCGCGATCCATTCACTGTCCAGCCGGATCGGATCTTTGCTCATCCCCGTACGCCTGGCGTGCGTTCGGGCTCGCTCGTGACGGACGCCGTATCGTCGCCGGCCAAATGCGGCAGCGCGTTGTAGCGGACCAGGGCCATCGACCCATGAGTGCCGGCGGCAGGATCGAAGCGATATTCCGTAACGGAGGCATTTGCCACATCGCCCTCGGCGTCGATCGCCAAGATCTCCTGTTCGGTCAGGCGTTCGACGACATAGCGCAGGCACAACACTACCACCTGATGCGCGACGATCATCACCCGTTGGCCGGCGTGATGCAGCGCGATCGTGTCGAGCAACGAGCGCAGACGGAATATTACGTCGCACCAGCTCTCGCCGCCCGGCGGTCGATGGTAGAACTTTCCGAGAAGCCGCCTTAGGTGGGCCTGTTCCGGGTAGACGGACGCCACACCGCTGGTTGTCAGACCGTCGAGTATCCCGAATTCCTTTTCGCGCAGCCGCTCGTCAATGCAGATCGCCGGATCGCCATCAAGCCCGCCTGCCGATCGTAGCGACCGCGCTGTCTCCAGCGCTCGACGATATGGCGAGGCGAACAGCACGTCGGGTCGCTCCGCCGCAGGCCGGTCCGCGAACCACCGCCCCAGGGCCCGCGCCTGTTCCTTACCGAGTGCCGACAGTGGAATGTCGACGTCGCGGGCCGCGAGGTCGATGCGGTCGACGCCGAGCGCGTGCGCCCGGTCGCGCGCGACATTTCCCGCGCTCTCGCCATGACGCACGATCCACAATTGTTTTGGCCAACGGACGGTGGTCAAACCTTCGCCTCGTGGGTTCCCTGCTCGGCGCGCAATGCAGAGTAGCGGCGGGTTACCATCGGCAAGGAATCGTCGATCCAGGCCGCCATCGCCTCTTCTTCCGCCAGCGATTTGCGCAGCGCCGCGGTAGCCTGTTCGAAGCCACCATCGTCGGCCAGTGTTAGCAGCGACTTGTAGGCGGCAATTTCAAAATGCTCGAAGGCGTAATTGGCGAAGCTGTTCTTGACGATCTCGTCCCCGGCGACGCTGTGCATGATTGCCGCCATGCTGCCCGAAAGGCTGAGCGCCGCGTCCTTGAGGGCTGATCCGGACGAATCCATGTCGGCGAGGATCTCGTCCAGCCGTGCGATCTGGCCATGCGTCTCATCGATGTGCAAACGCAGGCGATCGGCGACCTCGGGATAATTGGTGATTCGCTCGACTTGCGGGGTCATGATCGAAAGCGCCTGCTTCTCGACCGCATGGGCGTTACGCAGACCGGTGACGAACAGTTCGTGCAGGATTTCTGGACGGGTGCTCATGTCTCTTCTCCTAAATGGACGACGGGTGACGGCCGGGAATGCGCTTCGACCGATGACGTCGTTCGTGGGGGTAGAACTCCGGGACAGCGTTTAGGTTGATATCTTTCTGGTTGATGCAGATTGCTGTTCGCTCAGACGATCGAAGTTTTTGACACGTCGGACGGCCAGGCACGACCGCGTAGACCGCCCCAGTCGCCACGCTCACCTGAAAAAGGCCTTTGGAATATGTGTTATCCGACAGGCCAGATCGCCTTCGCCGGACGCGACGATATAGTGGTCGCCGCCGTCCACGATGCCCGTGGTGAAGACCACGTCGCGCACGTACATTTGATGCTCGATCGGGCGGGTGAGCTTTGGATCGGCCTCGAGTAAAGGTACGTGATCGGTTGCGACCGTAATGCCGGGATCATTGCGATCGAGGATCGACCAATAGGTGCGATACACGCCGACGATCTCTTTCGGTTCGACGCCATGCCACAGGGTCAGCCAACCGCGATCGGTCAGGATCGGCGGGGTCCCGCCGCCCATGCGGGCGGTCGCGACCGTGGCAGCATGCGCGCGGATGCCGGGCTTGCGATACGGTTTCCAGTGTAGGGCGTCAGGGGAAGAGGCCAGATTGATTGACGGCCCGGCGCGCCACTTGCTGCCCGGCGGATAAGCAAAATAGAGGTCACCGAGCGGCCGCGTCTGTGCCCAATAGTGACCGTCGATCCGTCCTTCGAAGATTAGCATGTCCTTGTTCTGATGATCGAGTACGATGTCCTCGAAAGTCCAGTCGAGGCCGTTGTCGGAAGAATAAAGCGTCGTCGAATCGCGTTCGGGGCTGACCGAGCAGGTCGTCATCAGCCAGCGGTCCTCCACCTTGCTGATCCGCGCGTCCTCCAAGCCATACATCTGGAAATCCGCGTGCGGCGCGATCACCTTGTCATAGTGATGGGTCACCACGGCCAGTCCGTCCGGAGTCAACTCGACCGGCAAGAGCCAGGCGAGCGAAGTCAGCGCCATCACCTTCCAGCCGCTGCCCTGGAGAAGGAATTTGCGTGGATCGGCGGTATTGGCCGCACCGAGCGGCCAGGCGTCGAGCACATATCGGCCATCGTCCCAGCGGATGTTGTGGACATGGCCGTCGAATATCGGCTTGCGTAGCGCCTCGGCCACGCGAACCATCATCAACAGGTTGCCGTTGGGCAGCCGGGTCAATGCCGGATTGAACGCGCCCAGTACATAGGTCTCGACCCCCAACTGCCCCGCCAGTGGCGACCGAGACAAGTCGATGTCGTCCGGGACCAGGATCAGCTTGTCGACGCCATAGGTCATTCGCCGGCCTCCATGCGCGGCGCGAGAGTGAGTTGCTGGACGACGGACCGCCGCGGTTGAGTAAGGACGAACCGAACGCCGGCTGCAATGTCCTCGGCGCGCAACATCGTCTCGGCTTCGATCATCGCGCACTGCTGCTCGGTAGGAATGTCGGGAAGTTGCATGTCGGATCCGGTCTTGCCGGGTTCGATGTTGCTGACCCTAATGCCTTTCGGCCCGAGTTCGCGTCGCAGCGCCTGGGTAAAGCCCTGGATCCCGTACTTGATGCCGGCATAGACCGTTGATCCCGGCCCGAGGACGTAGGCACTCATCGAACCGATAAAGACGATGTCCCCGCGCTCGCCCAACCGCTCGGCCGCCATCCGCGCGCCGAGAAGGTAGGCGGTGAAATCGGTTGCGATGGCATAGCGGAGGTCGGCTTCGCTGGTTTCGCCGAGCGCACCGGCCGCGATGGCGGCATTGAGGACGACGATGTCCGGCGTGCCGATGCTAACTTGCGCTGCGTCGAAGAGGCGGCCGGTGCTATCGGCTTCGGCCAAGTCGATCGCGATGCCGTCGCTCTTGCTCTTTCCCTGGCTCACGGCGCTGACATCCGCCAGCGCATCTTGCAGATGTTGAGGGTCGCGTCCGCAGATGAAGACATCCGCCCCGTCGACTGCAAGCATCCGCGCGATGGCGCGACCGATCCCAGTCGTGCCACCGGTAACGATCGCGCGGCGGCCTTGCACAGGGATGACTTCGCTTGTGATATCGGCGACGGGGGGCATCAGCGTCTCCTTTTTGGTCGACGTGCCAAGTCGCGCGCAGGCGCGAAGTTCCGCCCGATAAAACAATAGCATCGCCGAACGTCTCGTGCTCCCTCCGATCCGTCGCAACCGTCGCCGTCAAACAGCGTTCGCATCGGCGGCAGATTGGATTGGAGGATCATGTGACTGTCGATACGCCCCCCGCTGCCGGACCATGCGTCTTGGCGTTGCGTGCGGAGTTGCGCAGCGGACGCATGCGGACGATCGGAACCTTCGACGTCGAAGGGCATGCGATCACTGTCGCGCTTGGCCATGATTCACTCTGGGCGATAGGCGGCCGCGATAGCGCGCGGATGGCGATCCGCACGGCATACAGCCCCGGGGGGCTAAAGGCGCGCCGGCTCAAGCCGCGAAAGGGCGAGTCAATGCGTGTGGCGTTGACCAGCGCGATCGGCCGGCACGTCGTTACGTTCAGTGTCGACACCACGGCTCATCCGGTGCTGCGCATCACGACCCGGCTGACCCCGTCGCAGGACCTGCTGGTGCCCTATCTACCGCGCGATCTCTATCCGCTGGGGCCGGAAGACGACCCGTTGACAGCGCGGGGCCATGTCGAAGCGGCGCAGCGCGGCCTGAACGGGGGACTGCTATACGCCCGGCTCGACGGACCGACACCGGGGACGTTCCTGTATCTCCAGAACCTCACCGCGATGAACCCCTATTACAACGACACCGATACCAAGCCGGACGGCGCGGTCGGCGGCGAATGGCCGGAACTCGGCTATCTGCCCCCGGTACCGCCGCAAAGCGGCACGCCGCCGACCAGTCCGCTACAAGGCGGCGAAGATGTCTGCCTGTCGGATGCGCTAATCGCCTTCCATCGCGATCCGCCGCTGAATGAAGTGCATTCGGCGCGACTATTCTTGCAACTGCTGGGCAGCATCTATCCGCTTCTCGACCAGCCAGCGCCCGAATTCCACGACTGGCCCGGGAGAGCTGAACGGACGTTGCGCGACCTCGCTGAGTCGCCGGCGGCGACGATCCGGCATTACGGCCATTTGTACGTCCATCCCTACACCGCGTCCGAATACCCGGATTCGATGGTGCAGGTGTCGCTTCTCGCCGCCATATACGACTATGGTTTGTGGCGTGGCGAGGACGTGCCGCTTGCGGCGGAACTCGCTGCGGGGCTGAACCGGTTCTTCGATCCCGCCTTGCCGTCGATCCGACGCTATCTTCCCAATGTCGGCGACGACAAGGATCGCGACGCGGTGGACAGCTGGTATCTGTACCATCCGCTGATCGGGCTCGGCACGCTGGCGCTGGGTGGTGATGCGAGAGCGCGACGGCTATTCCAGGGGTCGCTCGACTTCGCGATCCGCGCTGCGCGCCACTTCGACTATCGATGGCCGATCCAATACAAAGTTACGGACTTTTCGGTGATCACCCAGGCGCGTGGCGATACCGACCTAGGCCAGACCGACGTCGGTGGCATCTATGCCCATGTCATGCTGCTGGCGTTCGAACTAACGGACGATCCAAAATATCTGGCGGAAGCGCGCACCGCCATTGACGCAGCGCGGGGCATGCGGTTCGACCTGAACTATCAGGCAAATCTGACGGCCTGGGGGGCGGCGGCATGCATGCGACTGTGGCGGATTACCAACCAGCGGCGCTATTTGGACCAGAGCTACGTCTATCTTGCGAGCTTCTTCCACAACAGTGTGCTCTGGAATTCGCAGATCGGCGATGCAACGAATTATCAGACTTTCCTTGCAGTGAGCGCGCTTCATGACGGTCCGTACATGGCGCTGTACGAGTGTTTCGACAGCTTCCGGGCGTTCGAACGCTATCTAAAGGATAGTGGTCCCGATCTGGATCCCGCCGTACGGCGGATGGTCAGCGACTATTGCCGCTTCGCGCTGACCCGGGCCTGGTATTACTATCCCGATGCGCTACCCGCCGAGATGCTGTGCGCCAAGCCGCGGAACGGCCATATCGATGCCGATCTCTCGTTTCCGCTGGAGGACCTCTACGTGGGCGGCGATGTGGCGGGGCAGGTCGGGCAGGAAATATACGGCGCGGGGGCCGCGTTCGTGTTCGCGTCGCGCGCGTTCCACAGGATCGACGACGCCCCCTTCGACCTCTTCTGCGACACGTTCTTGCTTGCGAGCGATCGGACCGGGGAGTGTTCGCTGACGATACAACTTTGCGGCGACCCGGCGGGTCGTGCTGAGGTAAGGCTTATGGATAAAGCCGATACAGGGCTGAAGGGTGTCGAAGTCATCGTTGACCCGGATGGAATGATGAAAGGGACGACGACAACAGGCAGCCGCACGTTCGATGTCGCGGCGAACTCGCGTCTTCGTATCTCGTGGCAGTAACCTTTCTAATCTAGGACTGAAATAGCGGCTGTGATGTAACCTGAGCCCTTCAGATTGGTCCGTTCTTTGTGGGAATTCCCGGTTCGTTTTGGCAGTTGCCGGACGAGGAAATTCACCGATGAAAAAGTCGAGGTGCAGCGAACAGCAGATAGCGTTCATCCTCAAGCGGGCTGAGGATGGAACAACCGTCGAGGAGGTTTGCCGGAAGGCGGGCATTTCCATCCAGACCTACTATTGATGGCGCAGCAAATACGGAGGGCTGATGCCGTCGGAGATGAAGCGCCGCAAGGTGCTGGAGGAGGAGAACGTCCGGCTGAAGCGGCTGGTGGCCAACCTCAGCCTCGACAAAGGGATGCTGCATGATGTCATCCGCCGAAAAGTGTAAGGCCTGATCGAGCCCGGGAGATCGTCGGCTATTTGCAGGCGCGCTACCAGGTCAGCGACGGCGAGTCTGCGGCGCGTTTCTGATCAATCGATCGACCCAGCGCTATCAGTCCCGCCGCCTCGATCAGGCCGGCCTCAAGATGCGGATCAAGGAGTTGGCTGCGACCCGTGTTCGGCTCACGGGTATCGACGCATCCATGTTCTGCTCCGGCGGGAGGGCTGGGAGATCAACCACAAGCGCCCTCATCGGCTGTATCGCGAACTCGGGCTGCAGCTGCGCAACAAGACACCCAAGCGCAAGGTGAAAGCAAAGCTGCGCTTTGACCGGACGCCGGCGACGGCGCCCAACGAGTGCTGGTCGATGGATTTCCTGTCGGACCAGCTGTTCGACGGGCGCTAAATCCGGGTGCTGTCGATCGTCGACAACATCACCCGTGTGTCGCCAGCGCTCGACGTACGGACGAGCTACCGCGGCTCTGACGTGGTCGATATCCTCGACCGCATTGCCGCGGCACACGGTCTCCCCAAGCGCATTCGTCTGGATAATGGCCCGGAATTCATCTCGAAGGATCTCGATCATGTGGGCGTACCATTATGATGTGGTGCTGGACTTCAGCCGTCCTGGCAAGCCCACCGACAATGCAATCGCGGAGGCATTCAATGGCCGGGTGCGGACCCGAATGCCTCAACGCATACTGGTTCTTGAGCTTGGACGACGCACGGGTAAAATGTGAGGCGTGGCGGCGCGATTACAACGAGCACCGTCCGCACAGTTCCCTCGGCAACCAGACCCCGATGGAGCGTGCTTTGTCGTCATGGCAGGCATGCCTGCCCTGACGAAAAGAGAGCCGGTTTTCTCATATAGACCGGACCAGAGAAGGGGTGAGGCTCAAGACGACAATGCACTAACTAACAAACCCGGACCACCCGGTGGGGGCTGCTCACGACAACAGTAGCACTGCCGTGCAGGGATGGCCTAAGGAGCTACGAACAGGATTAAGAAGAGAAGCGACTTGGCAGTGGGAAGTGACGACAGAGAGGAGCTGATCCGCTCGATCCGGCTCTCGCCAATCGCTTCCATCGTCACCGATCCCAATGCCGCCGACAATCCCATCATCGCTGTCAATGAGCAATTCGAACGTCTGACCGGATATACGGAGGATGAGCTCGTCGGGCGCAACTGCCGGATCCTTGCAGGCCCGGAAACGAATCGAGCGGCGCTTGCCGCCCTGAGTGACGCCGTTGCCAATGCAACGCCAGTGGTTGCTGAGCTGCTCAACTATCGCAAGGATGGTAGCACGTTCGTCAACGCTGTGATGATCGCCCCCGTGCTGAACGAGGAGGGGGAACTGGTCTATTTCGTCGGGAGCCAAATGGCGGTCGATCCGGAACTGCATGATCCTGCTCGGGCCGCTGCGGCAGCTCGGGTCGCCGCGCTCACGTCGCAGCAACAAAAAGTCCTTAGGCTAATGGCGCACGGCCTGCGCAATCGGCAGATCGGCGAGGAACTCGGCCTCAAGGAGAAGACGATCAAGATGCACCGCGGGGCGCTCGTGAAGCGGCTTGGCGTTGCAACGCCTGCCGAAGCGATGCGCCTAGCTATCGAGGCGGGCTTCTAACGGTCCTCGTTCGCACCGACTTCTCAGATGCCGCACCGAATCCTGTTGCGCCTTTCCCCTTCTTCGATATGGACTTTGGGCTGTGGTCAGAGCCGGGGGGCCAGCACGGGATCAGGTCTTGCATTCACTCGAAGCCAGGCAGCAGCCTTCTGGAGAAATCTTCCAGCTGCTCGTCGACGCGATCACCGACTACGCTCTCTACATGCTCGATCCGGATGGTCGGATCGTAACCTGGAATTCGGGGGCCGAGCGCTTCAAGGGTTATGCGCCGGACGAGATCATCGGCGAGCATTTCTCGCGCTTCTTCTCGCAGGAGGATCGCGACGCCGGCCTTCCCGCCCACGTAATTGCGGCTGCCGCCCGCGAGGGCCGGTTCGAAGCCGAAGGTTGGCGCGTCCGGAAGGATGGCAGTCGGTTTTGGGCGCACGCCATTCTCGATGCCATCCGTGACGAAGACGGGTCGCTGCTGGGCTTTGCCAAAATCACGCGTGACGTGACGGAGCGGAAGGAGCGGGAGCGTGCGCTGCGCGAGAGCGAGCGTCGATTTCAACTGCTCGTCGGCTCCGTCGAGGACTACGCCATCTACATGCTGGACCTGCAGGGCCATGTGACGACGTGGAACGCCGGCGCCCGTCGCTTCAAGGGCTACGAGGCCGACGAGATCATCGGCCAGCATTTCTCCCGCTTCTTCCTTCCCGCGGACCGGCGGGAGGGTCTGCCCGCTCGCATCCTCAAGACCGCGGCAGAAGAAAAGCGCTTCGAGATGGAAGGCTGGCGCCTGCGCAAGGACGGAGAAAAATTCCTCGCGCACGTGGTCGTCGATTCCATTTACGACGACGACGGCAGTCTCGTTGGCTTTGCCAAGATCACCCGCGACATCACCGAGAAGCGTCGCCTCGAGCAGGCCAACTATGAAAGCGCACTGCAACTGAGGATGCTGGTGCAGGGGGTGCGCGACTACGCCATCTACATGCTCGACACCCACGGCACGATCACCAGCTGGAACCCAGGCGCGCGAGCGATCAAGGGCTACGAGGAGGAAGAGGCCGTCGGTCAACACTTCTCGCTCTTCTACACGACAGAGGACCGCGCACGGTGGGCACCAGCAGCGGCCCTTGCGACATCCCTGCGCGAAGGCAAGTTCGAGGCCGAAGCTCAGCGCGTGCGCAAGGATGGAAGCCTGTTCTGGGCGCATGTGCTGATCGACCCTATCTTCAACGAGGCCGGCGAGCATGTCGGCTTTGCGAAGATCACGCGCGACATCGACGAGAGGAAGCAGGCGGAGCAGGAGCTCCGTCAAACCCAGGAGGCGCTGCTTCAGTCGCAGAAGCTGCAGGCGCTCGGCGAGTTGGCGGGCGGCATCGCGCACGACTTCAACAATCTGATGACCGTCATGCGCGGCTCGGCCGACTTCCTGCTGAAGCAGCCGGACCTGCCGCTCGAGAAGCGCAACCGCTACCTTAACGTCATGCTCGAGACAGCCGAACGCGCGACGAGCCTGACCTCGCAGCTCCTCGCCTTCGCCCGCCGCCAGCCGCTAGAGCCGGAAGTCATCGACCTCAGCGTCCGCCTCGATGCAATGGGAGAGATGCTTCAGCGCACGCTTGGCAGCTTGTATGACTTGCAGCTCAATCTTACTCCGGAGCTCTGGCTGGTCGAGCTCGATCCCACTGGTCTGGAAGCGGCCCTGCTGAACGCGGTCCTTAACGCCCGCGACGCCATGCCCGAAGGTGGTCGCATCACTATCACGACCAGGAATTCCTCGCTGCCGCAAGGCGACGGGGTCCTCCTGTCCATCGCGGACACGGGTGAAGGCATCAAACCCGAAACGCTCAAGCGCGTGTTCGAGCCGTTCTTCACGACCAAGCCTGCTGGCAAGGGAACGGGGCTCGGCCTCTCTCAAATCCATGGCTACGCCGTACAGTCCGGCGGAACGGCCACGATCCAGTCCAAGAGGGGAGAAGGCACCACTGTCGAGCTCTGGCTTCCCCGCACGAGCAAGCAAGCGACACGCCACATCCCAACTGATGCTCGCATCACCATTCCCAGAGGTCTGCGCGTACTGCTGGTGGAAGACAGCGAACACGTACGCTACTTCGCGCGTCAGCTGCTCGATGACCTGGGCTGCGACGTCATCGAGGCTTCTAACGGTCTAGAAGCTCTGGAGCGAAGCGAAGGGCATGAGGTCGACCTGGTGTTCTCGGACATCGTGATGCCGGTCATGAACGGCTTCGAGCTGGCGACCAGGCTCAAGGAAGCGGGCAGCAGAGTCCCTGTGCTTCTTGCCAGCGGCTACAGCAGCAAGCAGTTCATACCGAAGGACCAGCGCGAGTTCCCGATCCTGCGCAAGCCATACAAGCTCGAGACGCTCGCAGCGAGCATCAACCAGCTCATGGCGACCGAGTAGGACGCCCTTGCAGGCTACCGCTGCCGGGACGAAGACGGCCTTAGCTCAATGGGCAGTCAACGGCGCGACCTCGCCTCAGCAGTTTGCATCCAAAGCCGATGTCAGGCGACCTAGACGGTCGCTATGCGTCGGTATCTCGCGAGAGTGGCTGCGTAGCACGTTTGGCGCATCGTCACCGCCGGAGAGATGCCGCATTATCGTCGTCGTGAGCAACTGCTCGCTCGAGACGCCCAGCTCCGCGGCAGCCAGATCGATCACAGCCCGAACTTCCTCCACGATCGAGAGTTCGTCGTCCTCCATTGCTCATCCTCCCCTGCGATGCGTGTGGCATGCACGACGTAGGCTGATGTCGCACCAAGAATCATTGGCGAGGCGCTGGGTGAAACGGCAACGGCGATCCCCACGAAAGAGGGCAAGCTGTAGCGTTCGCCTTGGGGCTCTACAGACTTTTGGCCATATACAGTGAACCATGCACTATCCCGAACGTTCGAGGGGTCCCGGGCGGAACCAAGAAGATGCACCTTGGCGCATCAATCGCTTCCCGCTCGGAAGTATAAACCGGCTTGGAGAGATGACATGAGTGATGGCAATCGAAGCGGCTACGGGGATACTGCCTCGGAACGTGACCTCTCGGGAAGCACGGCCGGCGCCCTCGATGGGCATGATGACCCCAATCGTGGCCCGCTCGACCGTGCAGCGAATGCCATCACCGGCGGCACTGGCGGCGTCGGCGCAGCCTTGCGCCGCGATGATCCCAGCCGCGGGCCGCTCGACCGCGCAGCCAATGGCGTGACCGGCGGCGCGGGCGGGGTCGCGGCAGCAACAACCGGCGGAACCGCCGATGATTTCGGCACTACCACCATCTCAGCGATGTTCGACAGCGAGGCTGAAGCACAGCGGGCAGTGGCAGATCTTCGCAGTGCCGGCGTCGAAGAGAACGCGCTCTCGGTCATCGCCCGCAGCAACGGCACGACGACCACTCGTGATGTCGATGGGGCAGTGACCGATGAGCATCACGAGAACCTCGCCCGCGGTATCCTTGGCGGTGGGGCTCTTGGTGCAGGTCTCGGTGTGCTTGCGCTGGCGATCCCAGGCGTCGGACCGCTCGTAGCGGCTGGTGCGATCGCGGCTTCAGCAGTGCCGGGAGCCATGGCAATCGGCGCCGCGGCAGGCGCGGCAGCAGGCACCTTCAACGAGGCTCTGAAGGGTCACGGGATCAGCGACGAAGACGCTTCCTACTACGGCAAGCACCTGACCGGTGGCGGTGTGCTCGTCACGGTTAGCGGATCATCGTCAAGAGCGGACGTCAGCGGCATCTTGCGCCGTAACGGTGGGCACAACGTAAGCAACCCGCGCACCACGGGGTTTTAACTTCGATGAGCGACCGGAAGTATCGCACTTCCGGTCGCGCTTAGGACGTAGGGCCGGGCAACGGACCGCCGCCTATCTGGCTCCGGCGCCGATCCTCGAACGTGGATCACCCGAGCTTCCCTGGACTTGCGTCCGACCTGCGTCAGCTATGCCCTCGTGCGAAGGCGAAACCGAACGCACCCATACACGTCGTTTAACGCTTCGTGCTATCAACGCTTGTCCAACCGGCCGACGTGATACCGAGAAGGGCTCACCGGTCATGTACTTAGAGGCTTTATTATCGAATCCCGCCCTGGCGGATCAAGGCAGTTGACGGAAAATGGCAAACAATCGCGCTGCCCCGCACCACCAAAACGGTGGCCCGCCGTCGACCTAGGGTCAGGACCCATTGATGTGAGCGTCGCGATCTGATTCAGGCTCCGCAAGGAGACCGGGATGAGTGACCTGTTTTGGCTGACGGATGAGCAGATCGAGCGACTGCGGCCGTTCTTTTCCAAGAGCCACGGGAGGCCGAGGGTAGACGACCGGCGGGTGCTGAGTGGCATCGTATTCGTCAACCGCAATGGGCTGCGCTGGCGAGATGCACCCAGCGAGTACGGCCCGCACAAGACGCTGTACAATCGGTGGAAGCGTTGGGGCGCGGCCGGTGTGTTCACTCGAATGATGGAAGGTCTGGCTGCAGCTGGTGCCGAGCCGCAGACGGTCATGATCGACGCAACCTACCTGAAGGCTCACCGCACGGCATCGAGCCTGCGGGTTAAAAGGGGATCTCGGCCGCCTGATCGGCCGCACCAAAGGCGGCATGAACACCAAGCTCCACGCCATCGCCGATGCGGACGGGCGCTCCTTGAGCTTCTTCATGACCGCGGGCCAGGTCAGCGACTATACCGGCGCGGCAGCGCTGCTCGGTGACATGCCGAAGGCGCAGTGGCTGCTTGGTGATCGCGGCTACGACGCCGACTGGTTCAGGGACGCCCTCCAGGCCAAAGGCATCCAGCCCTGCATCCCAGGCCGCAGGTCGCGCAACGAGCCGGTCCGGTACGACAAGCGCCGCTATCGGCGCCGCAGCCGCATCGAGATCATGTTCGGCCGCCTCAAGGACTGGCGCCGGGTCGCCACGCGCTACGACCGCTGCCCTACCGCCTTCTTCTCCGCCGTCGCCCTCGCTGCCACCGTCATCTTTTGGCTGTGATCAACGAGTCCTGACCCTAGGCCGCCGCCATCTCGGCGGCGATGCCCCTGAGCTGCCGTTCGAACTCCTCGGGCGGCAGTCCACCGGAGATCAGGTAGCGGTCGTTTACGATGACCGCCGGGACGCTGTTGATCCCGCGACCCCGCCACAGCTCCTCCTCGGCGCGCACCTGATCGGCGTAGCCATCCGACTGGAGCACTTCGCGGGCGGTGGCGCCGTCCAGTCCGACTTGTTCCGCGGCCGCGACGAGAGCCTCGGTGTTTCCCGGATCGGCCTGATCGGTGAAGTTCAGCTTTAGGAGGCGGCGCTTGAGTTCGATCTGGCGGTTGTCCTCCTTGGCCCAGGCCAGCAGCCGATGGGCATCGAAGGTGTTGTAGATCCGGCTGTCGTCCGAAGTGTTCATCGCGAAACCGACGGCCGCAGCTCGTTCCCGGATCGCCTCTCGGCCTTCACGGATTTGCGCGGGCGCCATGCCGTACTTCTCCGCGATGTGCTCGAAACCATTCTGACCACCCGCCAGCATGGCCGGGTTCAACTCGAACGGGTGGAAGGTGATGTCCGCGGCCACCTCGTCCTTCATGCTTTCAAGCGCGGTCTCCAGCCCGCCGAGCCCGACCGCGCACCACGGGCAGGAGATGTCGGAGACGAAGTCGATCTTCAGGTTCTGGGTCACGGTTCCGGTCTCCGAGGCTTTGCGCCGCTAAGGTGGTGCGCAGCCAGCGGGTGGCAAGGCGGCCCGTCGGGGCTGGCCGTCGTGCCGTTCGGCCGCATCACCCTTCGGCGATGACCAGCGCCCGGGCCGCTTCCCGGATGCGGACCCACTTGTCATATTCCGCCACCGCGTCGGGCAACGCCCGGTGGGCAACCGGTCCCGTCACGGTAGACGCCACCGTGGCGACGAGGTTGTGCACCTCCTTGTCGAGGCGATGCCCGGAGCACACCTCCGCGAGGATTTCGCCTGCCGCCTCGCGCAACGCCTCGTCGGTATTTCGCAATCGCAGCGCATGGCGTGGAAGGTCGGCGGAGCGGAGCAGCGCGCTCAGCCACTTGCCGTCCCAGGACGGCGCGCTCGCGAACAAGTCGTGGCCCGTCAGCGCCTCGACGACCCGACGGGCGACCTCGTCGTGCGGTTCCCCCTCGCTCGCCAGCTGATCCCGGCTGATGCCGTGGATCGCCTCGGCGCGCACGTCCCAGTCGGTCCAGTTGGGCGCCGGCGCGATCAGGTGGCTTTCGTGGCGCCCGCTCTGGAACACCCAAGCCACCTCGATCGGGTGGCTCCGGTCGGCTAGAGACGATGCTTCGAAATCGAGGAAGACCTTCATCTGCCCCGTGTGCATTAAGGGGCGCATGACGCAAAGCAGGTTGATCCCGAACCGGAAGGATTACCGTGCCAATCGACGGCCCACGCCTCGCTCCGCTCTCAGGTGGTAGACCCGAATCGCTGATCGTCCTCGTCCACGGCTACGGCTCGAACGGGGACGACTTGATCTCGCTTGCGGCCATGATCCGCCCGGCTTTGCCGGACGCGGCCTTCGTCGCGCCCAACGCGCCATCGCGGATCCCGCATATAGCCGCCGCCCACCAGTGGTGGCCGATCGAGACGTTCTCGATGGCCGAGCGCGCGGCTGGCGCCGCGGCGGCGGCGCCCGTCCTCGACAAGTTCATCTCGGACGAGCTGTGGAAGGCCGGACTGACGAGCGATCGCCTGCTGCTCGTCGGGTTCAGCCAGGGGACGATGATGGCGCTCCATGTGGGTCTGCGCCGTGAGAAGCCCGTCGCGGGGATCGTTGGCATCTCCGGCATGCTCGTCGCGCCGGACGTGCTGCCGGCGGAGATCCGCAGTCGACCACCCGTCCTGCTGATCCACGGCACCCAGGACGACGTCGTCCCGTTTCGCTCGATGGCTCTGGCTGCGGAGGCTCTCGAAGCCGAAGGGGTGCCGGTACAGACGCACGCCTCTACGGGCATCGCGCATAGCGTGGGTCAGGATGGCCTCGAAAAGGCGACGCGGTTTGCCAGTCGAGTGCTCGGCTGATCACGAGTGATGGGGTTGCAAAAGCAACGGCACCACGCGCATTCAGCGCGAAGTTCTTTCCCGCTTGCCTGCCCATCGGCAGGCAAGCGGCAGCGTCCTCAGAACATAGCCGAGCGGGTTCGCAGCACTGACAGCACGACCGGCGCGCCTCACTACCTCTGAAGAACACGTTAGCTCAGGTGCTCGGAAGGACGGTGCGCGTTTGACAGTACCCTCTGCGGTTCATCCCGGCGGGCTTGATCGGTATCCGCGGCAGCTTGCTGACCGCGATCAATGCGGCGATGGCGATCGCCGTAGCGCACGGGACGTTCATCGAGACCGACGGACAGCGCGTCAACGTTTAATTCGCGTGATCCCAGAGAGCTGGACATTCGGGAAACAACTAATCTCACCCCAATAAAGCCAATTTTTTCAATGAGATGCCCAGAGATTTATTAGGGGCCGGCAGTTAGTGACCAACCCGTATCAACTCGCTGAACCTTGCGCATCGTCGCGAGTTCAGAACTCGCCGATAGAGCGACCAACCGGCATGAAACGCCGAAGGTTCGCAACCCTGCGGCAAGTAGGCGTACAAGGAGAGAAGCTATGAACGATAGCAATAATGAGAAAAGTGCATTTGGCTTCGACGACCCCAATCGCGGCCCTCTAGACCGCGCGGCAAACGCAGCCACCGGCCATAGCGGCGGTTTGTCTGGCGCCATGGAAGCAGACCATACCGAGCAAAGCTTACAAGGCGGAACCGGGGTCATATCGGCGATCTTCGACAGCAACTCAGAAGCGGAAGCCGCGGTGGCGGAGCTACGCCAGCACGGTGTAAATGATTCCGACCTTTCTATGATCGCGCAATCGAAGGGCACGATGACAACCCGTGAGGGCGGTGGTGAAGTCACTGACGAGGAGCACACTAGCTATCTACGCGGCATTCTCGGCGGTGGCGCCCTTGGTGCGGGGCTCGGTGTTGCGGCTCTGGCTATTCCAGGAGTTGGCCCGCTTGCGGCAATCGGTGCGATCGCGGCTTCTGCAATTCCTGAAGCGGTTGCGATTGGTGCGGTCGCAGGCGCGGCAGCAGGTACCTTCAATGAAACGCTGAAAAAGCACGGCGTGAGCGACGAAGATTCCGCATACTACGGCGATCACCTGAAAAGTGGTGGCGTTCTGGTCACTGTGAATTCCGGCGCTGTTGACCGAAGCCAAGCTCAGGACGTCCTATATCGTAATGGCGGTCATTCCTCTTCGCAGGCACGGGCCGCAACGGTTTAACAAAACTCGACCGGGTGGTACCAACCACCCGGTCGTCAACTGCCCGGTCAGCCACCGCCGCAAAGTCTCGCCCATGTCGTCGAGCGTGTCGGCGTCCTAAGCTGCCTTCCTTACCGACAAGTGCATTTGGTTTGACGGAGCCCGCCCTACCGCTGCAAAGCGCCGTCCTCCGGTACGCCTGGTTCGTCGAGCAACTGGATTGAGGTGGCCGGCCCCAGCCGGGGCTTCGACCAGGAGGAGAGTTTCCACACGACGCGTTTGTCGAGCGTCACTTCCAGCGCCTGCACCGTTCCGGCCCATTCTTCAGGCTTCATCGCGCTTGCCACCCAATTGGTGAAGACCGTGTTGCCGTTCGCCAGCCGCTGCGCCTCCTGCACATTATACAGGTCAATGCCCGCCGCCTTCGCCTCCGCGCGACCATATTCCCACACCGTGATCCCCGCCGGCGTGACCTCGCGAACGAAGCCCTTGTTCGAGGAGATGAGCGTGTTGCCGTTTTTAAGCCGGACGGCGCCCCAGGGGGATAGCACATCGACCGACCAGACCGGCTTTCCGCCGGAATCGTATTCGACGACCGTCCCCTTGTCCATGTGCGCGACAAGCCAGTTGCCCGCCGCCGTCATCCGCACGCGCCGCATCTGGCCGTGAACCTCGTCGGGTTTCGCGACGGGCACCTCCAGTTGCTGGACGATCGTGTTCGTGGGCTTGTCGATCACGAGTGCGAGGGCGGGCTTCCCGTTCTGCGCCAGCAGCACGCGGTCGCGCCCGAGCGGTTGCAGCGAGTGGATCTCGGTCCCGTCGGGCGCGATATATTGCCAGACGATCGTCTTGTCGGGCGTGATCTCCGCTGCACCGAAGCGGGTGGTGAAGATGATGTTGCCGCTCGACAGCCGCGTGCAGTCGCCGAGTTCCTGAATGTCGGGCTTGCCGCCGCGCATCACGCGGAACTTGATCTTGTGCGACCACACCTGCTGTCCGCCGCGGATCAGGTGGATGGTCTGCTGGTCGGCATCCTTCTCATATTCACCGCAATAGAGGAACGGGTGGCGCTTCAACCCCTCCGGATCGCCAGCCGTCTGCGCGCCAGACGGGGTCACGATCGCGCAAGCAGCGATCAGCGTGATGCGGCGGATCATGGTCGGGGCCTCCTGAAGGATGTGGCGGGCGGCGCATCCTCGCGCGGGTCGTAACCGAGGTCGGCCATCGCCTGCCGCTCCGCCTGGTGCCGCGCGATACCGGCGATTTGCTGCGGTGTCGCGCCGGGCGGCGCGACGAGGATCGCCATCGGCAGGCGCACCGGCCCCGGCGGGTCGCGCTGTGGTTCGGCGACCGGTAGCGCACGGACCGGCTGACCCAACGTCATCATCTCCACCCCGGCCATCAGCAGCGCACCGCTGCCATACAGCTCGTGATTGGACGCGGTGCTAGGCTCCGGCTGGTCCCCGGCACGCTGCGCGAAGCCCAGCAGGCCGTTCGACTGTACCTTGTCCGCCAGCGCCGACCACGCGCGCAGCACGCGCGGCCGATACGCCGCGCGATCGAGGATGCCGTGGTTGATCCCCCATGCCATCGCATAGGTGTAGAAGGCCGATCCCGTCGTCTCTCCGCCTGGCGGGTCGTTCGGGTCCAGCAGGCTGGCGGGCCACAGTCCGTCGGGGCGTTGCAGCTTCGACAGGGATTCCATCATCGTCTGGAACACCGCGATGTAGCGCGGGCGACTCGCGAAATCCTGCGGCATGGTTTCCAGCACGCGCGCGATGCCCGCAACCACCCAGCCGTTGCCCCGCGCCCACAGCACCGGCTTGTCGTTCCGCGTGCGGCGCGTGGGGAACCGCTCGTCGCGCCAGAACAGCCTGTGCTCGCTCGACCACAGCCGGTCGTAGGTGCGCCACCACTGCACATCCATCGCGTGTAAATAGGACGGATCACCCGTCTGCACCGTCATTCGCGCGAATACGGGCGGCGCCATAAACAGCGCATCGCACCACCACCACACCAGCTTTTTAGGCGGAGGCGTCATCGTCAGATATTGCGCGTTATAGTCGAGCCGCTGGCGTAGCGGCGCAATCTCGCCTTCTTCTCCGCTGCGTGCGTAGAGGTCCTGATAGGCGGCACCGATCGCCAGATTATCGGCGTCGATCATGTTGCGCGGCGACCAGCCGCCAAGCATGCCGAAATTATAATGCTCGGCAACGTCGCGGACATATTGCCGCGCGCCCGACGCATCCGATACGGCCGACAGCTTGCCGAGCCCAATCAGGAAGGTCGCAGTGATCCAGTTGGCGCTGATGCCCGGCCCCCGCTGAGGCACTGCGTGTGGCCGGGCCTTGAGCACTGCGATCTGCGCAGCCGCGCTATGGTCTAGCAACGCTAGCACGCGGGCCGGATCGGGCAGTCGGTCGGGGGGGAAACGGGTCGCCTCGCGCGACAGCGGAGCAACAGGTTTCGGCGGCGGGGTCTGCGCGGCCGTGGCGACGGCGGCTAAGACTGCAGTCGTGGCAATCAGGCAGCGAAACGTTGCTTTCACCTGCGGCCCCCGTTGTGCGACAGGTCGGCAACCTGAGTAGCAGCGAGCAGAAAGGCGCCCACTCCGTAATACTGCGTGTCGGTCGCTGCCACGGCGTCGGGCCGGTCGCTTACCTGCTGCACCCAGCCAACCATTCCGTCCGTCTGCACCGCGCGGGTCAGTGCCTGCCAGCCGCGCTCAACCGCGGGCAGGGTCGCGCGGCGGTCGAGCAGCCCGTGGTTGATGCCCCAAGCGAGACCATGAACGAAGAAGCCGGTACCGCTTGATTCCGGCGCCGTCACACCGGTTGCGAGCAGCGACGGTGCCCAATAACCATCGGGCTTTTGCAGAACGATCAGCCGCGCCGCCATCGTCCGGAACAGCGCCTCGTAATAGCCGCGCCGCGGATCGCGCGGCGGCAGGATGTCCAGAATGCGGGTCAGCCCGGCGAACGCCCAGCCGTTGCCTCGCGCCCAGTAAAGCTTTTCCCCGTCCGCCCCGCGACGTGTGAAGAAGCGGCTGTCGCGGTAGTAGAGCCTGTCTTGCGGGTCGAAAAGGAATGCGGTCGCCGTGCGGAACTCGCGGTCGGCATAGTCGGCGTAGCGCTGGTCGCCCGTCGCCCGGGTCAGCGCAAACCATACCGGCGGCGCCATGAACAGCGCATCGGACCAGCACCAGCGGCGCTGGCATCCGGGCTGACCCTCGGCTTCGGGAAAGGTCAGGTCGTCCTTTGGCGCGGCGGCGATGATCGCATCAGCGCGCGCGCGGATCGCGACGACTGCCTCTGGCGGGGCGCCGTGGCGGCTCGCCCAAATATAGGTCGCGGCGATCGACTGGTCATCGGCGTGAAAGGTCCGCGGGGAGAGGCCCCAGCGATTTGTGCGTCCGTTCGCCAGCACGGCATCGACATAGCGCCGCTCGCCCGTCCGGTCGGCCAGCATGGTCAGGCCGATGTAGAACGCCGCCTGCTGCCAATCGCGCGCGCTTTTGGTTTCCGGGCCTGCGCGTGGGATGGTGGTGAAGTCGCCACGGCGCGCCAGTTGCCAGTCGGCGACACGCCGCGCCCACTTCAGCGCATCGGCCGCTTCGGCAGTGGTCACCTGCCGAGTGCCAGGCTGTGCCGCCGCCGGTATCCCGCCGACGACCAGCACCGCGGCGAGCGCCGCCGCCAGAGGTTGATGACAGGTGGTCCGGCGATTAACGATCATTGATTCCTCTCAAGCCTGTCGGGTGTTCTCGCGCCCTAGTTTCCTCGCGTCGCCCCGGCGGCGACCCGCCAGATGACCCCGCCTTTGTCGTCGACGACCAGCAACGATCCGTCGCCCGCCGTCGCCAGCGCGCGCGGGCGGCCGTGGACATGGCCCGGGCCGTCGGTGAAGCCGGTAAGCAACGGCTCCATCACACCCGAAGGACGACCGTTTCGGAACGGCACGAACACGACGTCGTAGCCGAGCAGGGTAGAGCGGTTCCACGAGCCGTGCCGCGCGACGAACGCCCCCGATCGGTAATGCGCCGGCAGCTTCGTATCCGCGCCGAACGAGATGCCGAGTGCGGACGCATGCGCGCCGACCGCGAAGTCGGGGGTGATTGCGCGCGCGACCAGGTCGGGCCGCTGCCCCTTCAGCCGCGGGTCGGGTGTTTTTCCCCAATAGCTGTACGGCCAGCCGTAGAAACCGCCCTCTTTCACCGAAGTGATGTAATCGGGTACCAGATCGTCGCCCAGCTCATCGCGTTCGTTGACCGATGTCCACAGATTGCCGGTGACGGGCTCGAACGCCATGCCGACGGGATTACGGATGCCATTAGCGAAGACGCGCTCGCGGCCGGTCTTCAAATCGATCGCGAGGATCGCGGCGCGGCGCTCCTCCTTCGCGATGCCATATTCGCCAACATTGCTGGCCGATCCGACCGCGATGTAGAGCGTGCGCCCATCGCGGCTGGCCAATAGGTTGCGAGTCCAGTGATTGTTGTAGCCAGTGGGGTCGAACCGGGTGATCCACGTCTTCGTCGCATCCGCCGCGATGGTCGTTTGTCCTAGCGTGTAGGGTATCCAGAACACGCCGTTCGCATTCGCAACGTACAGCCGCTTGCCGATCAGCTGCATACCATAAGGTTGCTGCAGACCGGCCATCAGCACCTCGCGCATGTTCGCGCGCCCGTCGCCATCGGTGTCGCGCAGCAGAAGGATGCGGTTCTTGCCGACATCGCGGAACGTCGAGTCCTCGTTTTTCCGCTCAGTCCGCGCTTCCGCAACCAGCACGTCGCCGTTCGCCAGCACGACTGCGTTGCGCGGCGAATCCAGCCCGTCCGCGAATTTATTGATCGTCATCCCCGCCGGTACCTTCAGCTCGGCACCGGGGTGAAACGGCGTTGTGTTCGGTGTGTTGACCACCGATCCGGTCGCATAGGGGGCGGGCAGCTGCGGCTTCGCGCCGATGCTTGGCCCGGTTGTCTGCGCGGACGCAGCGGTGGCGAGCAGGACGAGGGCAGGGGGCAAGATCAGTCGCAATTTGGGGCTCCATCGGGCGTCAGATAAAGGGTCGGCGGTCAAGGACGAGCCGCAGGGGCCGTTCCGTCAGCACGGTCTCGCTGCCGAGGAAGCGCTGCGGTGCTGTCAGTCTAAAGCGAACTGCTCTCCACAGGATGCGCCTCGGGCTTTGAGGATGGCAGCCTAGCTGGCGAGCGCCTGCCACTCCGCCAGCGCGGCGGAGCGTCGTTCCCGGTAGGTTTGTCGATCGATTAAGTGACGCTCCAGGCTGAAGTGATTGTGGACGTTGGCATGGACGGAGGCGAACTTCTGTAACGTCTTCATCTGCCTAAAGCGGAGCATCGCCCGCTCCCTTCGTCGGAACGGCAGATGGCTGTTCTCCACCCTGTTGTTCGCCCAGCGGCCGATCTCCTGCTTCTCGCTATTGCCGAGCTCGTTCATCGCGGCGCGGTAGCTGCGCAGGCCGTCGGTCGTGATCGCTTCCGGCGAGCCGTGGCGCTTCAGCGCCTTCCTCATGAAGCCGAGTGCTGCCGCTTTGTCGCGGGTCTTGGTGACGTAGCTCTCGAGCACTTCGCCTTCGTGATCCACCGCCCGCCAGAGGTAGACCATCTCGCCGTTCAGCTTCACGTACATCTCATCCAGGTGCCAGCGCCAATGCCGGAAGCCGCGCATGCGGCTCACCCGCTGCCGGCGGATGTCGCCGGCAAACAGCGGCCCGAACCGGTTCCACCAGAGCCGCACCGTCTCATGACAAATGTCGATCCCGCGCTCGAACAGCAGGTCCTCCACGTTCCGCAGCGACAGCGGGAAACGCACGTACATCAGCACCACGAGCCGGATCACTTCAGGGGACGAGTTGAAGTAGCGGAACGGCGAGGCCGGCTTGCGGGGACGAGGCATGTCTGGCCCCTACCCAGCTATGCTTACCGACCGGTGCATTTGGTTTGACGGAGCCCTCTGTACTACACGTGCGCTTCCTGCTCCAATGAGCCAATGAAGCCGACACCGAAGCATGTAGCGATTGAGTTTTGAATCCTAACCGTGCTGGTCAGCGGGTCGCTGCTGTATGGGATAGGCTGCGGGATCGCCTCTCTGCTGCAATAGAAACGATTCGCGGGGTTCGCCCCTGAGCATTCGATCGTATCCGTCAGCCATCCGCAGGTGCGCCAGCGCGATCGCGTTGTCGTGGCAGGCGCTGGCCTTTTCCCGTTCCTGCCGGGCTCGCTTCGCATAGTAAGCGACGTCTTCCTCGCGCATGGCTTCCTCCATCGAAAGCACCCCCTGCCCTCGAATATCGCAAGCTACCCAACCACCATGCTGGCAGCATTAAACCTGATCAACCGGCCTGCCTGCTGGGAAGTCTAAAGCCACCGGCGCAGTGGCACGGCCCAGCATTGACGGATTCGTCAGTGCTGCGGGCGACCATGCCGGCATGGAGCATTCATGAAGCACGTTGCCGACCTGGCTGGAAACCGATCCACGTCATGAGAAGCGGGCAGACGCCAAGATAGAGGGCGCTCTCCTCGTGCGAGGTGACGACGGCAGGTCGGTTGTGATCACAGACCTCAGCAGGGGATGTCAAAGCAACGGCACCACGCGCACTCAGTGCGAAAGTCTTCCCCGTTTGCCTGCCCATCGGCAGGCAACGGCAGCGTTCTCAAAACAAGGCCGAGCGGGTTCGCAGCACTGCCAGCTCCGTCTGCATGCCCGAACGCCGATAAAAAAATCGTAAGCCCCGGTCGCGGCGGCGTAGGTGCCGTACGTTTGACAGCGCCCATCGTTATCTTACGCCAATCGCCTTGTGTGCAAGGCTGTCGACGGGAACATCATGCAATATTCTGAACCGCGCCTCGATTAGGCTGAAGACGCCAAAACAGAACAGCCCAGCAGCGATGACGACATCGGCGGGGCTCGACAGCAATGTCAAGGATTCCTCCATACCCCCCGCCTCGCTGGCGCGTTTGTGAAGCCCAGCCTGAAGCAGCAGATAGCCGCTGATCATGAACACCAAACCGCGTGCCGCATAGCCCGCGCGCCCGCTCCAAAGCGCCCATGCCCGGTTCGCGACCTGAGGTTCCAGATAGCGCAGGAACTTCGCCTTCCAGGCCTTGACCAACTGCACAACGCCCAACGCAGCAAGCACGACGCCAACAAGCATCAGAAGCATATGGCCGCCAGGTATGTCGAGCGCGGCCCGAGCGCCGCCCTGCGCGCCACCGCCGGTCGCTTCGATTCCGCGGATCAACTGTACCGCTTGCCAGGCCAGAACCAGGTGGACGACGCCACTCAGTCCGGCGCCGGCACGCTCCAACACGCCCTTGCGATCGTGGCCATGTCGTTCGATGTCGAGCGTCGCGTCAACCAGCCGCCACACGCCGTAGGCGATCAATCCGGCCGCCATGACGAGCATCAGAACGCGACCACCCCCACTGGCGAGATATTGAAGCGCACCGGAGGTGTCCTCGGTGCGGCCCGTGCCGATAATCAGAAAGCCGATGACGAGGTACAATATACCGCGCGCGGCAAACCCCAGCCGGGTCAACATCGTCAGCTTCGGACCTGCGTTCATCATTGTCCCCTTCGGCGCGGTAACTGACATTGTCGGTCAAGCGTTCCTGCGACAGCCGAGGTTGTGATTGATAGCCTCGAACCCGCAGCACGACGCTTGTTTATTGTCGAGCCAGACAAGCAAGAACGGAGGGGACATGGCCCCCTCCGTCAGGTTACTCTCAATAGGCTGCGACGCGGGCCTTTGACGTATTATGTCCGCCATGCCGGTAAAGGAGATCGGTGACTGACGCCGCAGGTACTCCGTCTCGTCCCGTATCGACCGTCACCAACACCCCACCGCCGCCGAGCCGCTCGCCATAATAACTGGCGTCGTCTTCGCTGACGCCGTGCTTCACAAGCGTCTCATTCAGCGTTCCGGCCGCGGCACCGACGGCTGCGCCGACAACCGCAGCGCCCGGGACCGCCGCGGCGGCGATCGCGCCAGCCGCTACCAAGGGACCAACGCCTGGGATCGCGAGTGCCGCGATGCCAAGTCCGGCGCCCAGAGCACCACCGCCGAGAATGCCGCGGAGGACGCTGCCGTGCTCCTCGCCGACAGCTTCACCGTCGCCGTCGACCGTCGAGGCGACGCCGCCTTGCTGAGTGACGACCGACAACGCGCCATCGGACACGCCTTCGTTGCGGAGGTCGGCGACTGCCGCCTGTGCTTCTGCATTGCTGTCGAAAATTGCTGATACCAACTGTGTCATGTTCGGATTTCCTTAAGTTAGCGGACAGTGCCGCGACGAAAGAGGTTGATGATCGCGAGCAGGACGACTGCGCCGACCAGCGATACGAGCACCGACTGAACGCTGATGACGCCACCGGTGATCGGTGCGCCGCCGATCAGCGGCGTTACGATGAAGCCGGCCAGCAGTGCGCCGATGATGCCAACGACGACGTTGAGGATGATCCCCTGCTGCCCGTCAGTGCGCATGATTAGGCTGGCAACCCAGCCGATCAGACCGCCGACGACGAGAAGGACGATGAGGCCCATGATTGCTCCCTTTCGAATGTTACTGGAGATCGACCTAACCAGCGGGCGACCGCGGATGTTCAATCCAGACGATGGGCAGCGCAGGCTTGGTATAGTGCGGAAATACCAGAACACGTGGTATTCGACTGCGGAACCGGTGACCGCGAGGTGCGCTGGACGGTGATGAGTCCGTCTCCGCCCCGCCTCCAGCCGACGCTCCGTCATCTCGAACAGTTGATGGCGCAGTTGCTTGACGGCGTGATCCTGATCGATCCGTCGGGCGTGATACTCAGCGCCAATCCTGCCGCCCTCAGGATGCATGGCGTCACCGATCTGGCCGGGCTGGGCTCGACCGCCGAGGACTATGCCCGACGATTCACCCTGTGGTCCGCGGATCATCTCTTGCTCAAGCAACGCGAATATCCGCTGTTCCGTCTGCTGTCCGGCGACTCCGTGCCCGACGTTACGGTGGAGGTCGCGCCGGCCGGTGAAGACGATGTGCGATGGGTGCATAAGGTTCGCGACGTCGTGTTGGACCAGGACGGCGGCGAACCGGATTGCCTCGCGCTCGTCATCAGCGACGTTTCGGACCGCTTCGATGCGGAGGCCCGCTTCGCAGCGATGTTCCGCGCAAACCCGGCGCCGGCGATCATCGTGAGGATGGGCGATCATCGCATCCTGCAGGTGAATCCGGGGTTTCTCGCGCTTACCGGCTTCCCGCCGGAACAGCTGGTCGGCAAGAACCTGTTCGCACTCGATCTGCTACGGGGCGTCGCCGATCCGGACACGACCCGTCACAGCCTCGAAGCCGGCGATGTCGTCGCCCAGAGCGAGGCTGAATTGCGGGTCGCCGACGGAGGACGGCGCCTGGTGGTGTTCGCTGGCCAGCCGGTCGATGTGACGGACGACGATGCCCTGCTGATGACCTTCGCCGACCTTGAACCGCGACGGCTGGCCGAAACGGCACTTGCCGCAAGCGAGCGACATCTTTCCGCGGTCTTTGAAATGGCGCCCGTTGCGATGGCGATCACGAAAGGGGTCGATCATTCGATTACAGCGACCAACGCCGCGTTTCGCGCGCTGACGGGTTCCAAGTCAGATTCGGACGACGCTACCGGAACGGCTCGTTTGAGCCTTTGGCCGGACGGCGAGCAAGGAACGGCCCTGCAGCAGGAGTTGAGTAAGCAAGGCACGCTTCGTGATCGCGGAATCCGCGTATCGACGACGGATGGCGGGACGATCGACTGCCTGGTCTCTGCCGAAACGATCGGGACGCACTCGATCCTCTGGCTGCTGCAGGACGTGACGAAGCGGCTGAACCGCGAGCGGGAACTCGCGGATGCGATCGATGCGGTGTTCAAAGACGCCAGCTGGCTGAGCAGATCGATCCTCGACAAGTTGGCCACCTTGCGTCAGCCTGCGCCGTCCGCGCCGGCCGTCGATCTCACGCCGCGTGAGCGCGAAATCCTAGAACTCATATGCGATAATTTGGACGACGGCATGATCGCAGACCGTCTCGCGCTCTCCCGCAATACCGTCCGCAATCATGTCGCGCGCGTCTACGCCAAGATCGGGGTCAACCGCCGCAGCGGCGCTGTTGTTTGGGGTCGCGAAAGAGGCATAGGGTCCTCCCGCGACTGAGCCTGAAGCCCGATCCGGGCGATAAGCTCGAATCGGGTGCTGTCAAAGCAACAGCAGTACGCGCGTTAAGTGCGAAGTTCTTCCCCGCTTGCCTGCCTATCGGCAGCAAGCGGCAGCGTGCTCAGAACATAGCCGAGCGGGTTCGCAGCACTGACAGCTCCGTCTGCATGCCCGAGCGCCGATGAAAATATCGTCAGCCCCTGGTTGCGGCGGTGTAGGTGCATCACGCTGACAGCACCAAATGACTGGTTTTGCGTCCTTGCGGCGGCGCGGCTGTTGCGTAGGCGGCACGAACCGCTGCCAGGTCTGGCGGGCATTTATGCGGTACGCTTAAACGCCATCACCTCAGGCAGGATGTGCTCGGGCAGGCTTTTGAAGCCGGGTCGAGCCAGCAGGTAGCCCTGCATGTAGCGAATCCCCATGCCACGCAGCACTTCGTACTCGGCGATCGTTTCAATCCCTTCTGCCACCGTGGTGATGCCCATGCGGGCGAACATGGCAACCAGGCCCTCGACGATCATGCGACGCGGCATGCTGATGTCGATGCCACGAACCAACTCCATGTCGAGCTTGATGATGTCCGTCTGCAGCCGCGCCAGGAGCGACAGGCCGGCGTGGCCTGCGCCAAAGTCATCCAGCGCCGTCGCAAACCCCATCCGGCGGTAGGTCTCGATGATGTTGGCGACGTGTGCAGTGTCGGCCATTTCCTCGTTTTCAGTGAATTCGAAGATCAGCCGTTCGGCAGGAAAGCCGACCGCCGCGGCCGTCTTCAGTGTCAGCTGAATGCAGGCGAGCGGTGAGTACACCGCATTAGGTAGAAAGTTGATGGACAGTTGTGCTCCGGTCTCGATGATGCCTGCCTCTACGGCTTGCTCGATCGCCGCGACGCGGCACTGTTGGTCGAAAGCGTAGCGGTTCTCGCTGTTCACGGAGGCTAGAACCTCCGCCGCACCTTGACCCTCCGCTCCACGGACGAGTGCTTCGTACGCCCAGGCGTGCCCCGTCTCCACGTCGACGATTGGCTGAAAGGCCATCGCCAGGTCGAACTGCTTTTGCCCTTTCCGGCAACCGTCACACGCGCTCATGCGATCTCATCCATCCGGCTCAGCATGGGCACAAATTGCTAATTTCCCGTATGCATTTGCTAAGCGGAAGACGCAGACCTGTGTGCCAGCCCATGTCGAGATGAACGAACGGTCGCTCGCGGGGACGAGTTTCATGCGGCTGCACCTCCGATTCCGGGTCTCCCCGATAGCTCGCCACGCCCTGTGTCGACGCCGAGTGCCCTGAAATCCGACGGTAGCGATCATCACCGGCGCCTGACCGGTTTACTTTCAGCAATCAGCCGCCGCCCGGCGCCTTGGTGCCGCGGGGCCGCCTCTCCGACGGCGTCGCGTCCTGATTGTTGCCGGTCTTCCAGTCGATGCGATACAGGTCGAAGCGACGATCAGCCAGGTTGCGCACCGTGCCCTCGGCCCGGGCCCAGGTCAGGTCGGCAAGGTTTACGTCAGCGATTGTCAACGTCTCGATATTCTCGCTCGCCTCCGCGGCAATCCCGTCCCGGGCGAACGGGAAGTCGCACGGCGTGAGGATGCAGGACTGAGCATACTGGACGTCCATATTATCGACGCCGGGCAAGTTGCCGACGTTACCTGACAGGACAACAAAACACTGGTTCTCGATCGCCCGGGCCTGAGCGCAATAGCGGACCCGCATATAGCCCTGGCGGTTATCGGTGCAGAACGGCACGAAGATGATCCGGGCGCCTTCATCCACCAGGCGGCGGGCGAGTTCGGGGAACTCGCTGTCGTAGCAGATGAGCACGCCGATCGGGCCGATGTCGGTCTGGATGACGTCGACCGAACTGCCTCCTTTGATCTTCCACCAATAGGCTTCGTTCGGGGTGGGGTGGATTTTCTCCTGTGCGTGGATTGATCCGTCGCGCAGGCAAACATAGGCGACGTTCTGAATGCTGCCATCCTCGACGCGGGTCGGGTGCGACCCGCCAATGATGTTGATATTGTAACGCAGCGCCATCCGGGACAGTTCGGCGACCACCGGCGCGCGGTGTTCGGTCATGCGGTCGATCGCTTTCATCGGCGACAGCGCGTCCTGCTCGAACGACAACAATGACATGGTGAAGAGCTCGGGGAACACGACGAAATCGGAACGATAGTCGGCCGCGACATCGACGAAATATTCGATGTTCTTCACGAAGCCTGCAAAATCGTCGACCGCCCTGGCTTGAAGCTGGACGGTGGCCAGGCGCACGCTCTCGACGTCACGCGGCACCCGGAACGCAGGGGGCTCGTTCGGATCTACGTAGGGATTGCGCCAGACCATGTGCGCCGCAAACCCGCCCGACGCCTTGTCATAGGGCAGATAGCCCTTCAGCACCCCGATAGGCGTAAAGCCATTTGCAAGTTGAAAGCCGATGACCTGATCTCGGAACTCGCCCGCAGCAACCCGAGTAAGGTAATTGTCCGGCCCCGTAACTTTGGCCTTTACTCGGGCAAAACCCGGCATCCGACCGCCGAAAACGATGCCGCGCAGGTCTAATCGCTCTGCGAGCGCGCGACGCGCTTCGTAAAGGCGCTTGCCGATCCGCAGCCCGCGGTGCCGTTCGTCGACTGCCATCTCTATCCCGTACAGCCAGTCACCGGTCGGGTCGTGCCGGCTGCCGAAGCCGTTGCCGGTGATTGTCGCCCAGTCGTGAGGCGCCAGTGCAACCGCCTCATCGATTCGGGAAGAGGCGCAATATCCGACGATCGCTCCTTCAAAGACCGCAACGAACTGGCCTTGCGGAAAATTGTTTATCTGGCCGCTGATCTGACCTGCGCTGTAATTCTCGATGCCGGGGTAGGCGCGACTGATCAGCGTCAGGATGCCTGGAACGTCGCTTGGAACGGCAATGCGTAGTTCGAGGGTGGCAGGGGTCTTGCTAGGCACGTTACGCTCCTCGTGGTCTTGCAACGGTCTAACAGTTTCAGGGACAACGCGGGACGGTATTGTCCAGTCGTATCCATGCTCGCCATCATCGACAGTGTGTGTCGAGGTGCTGTCAAAGCAACGGCACCACGCGCATTCACCGCGAAGTTCTTCCCCGCTAGCCCGCCTATCGGCAGGCAAGCCGCAGCGTCCTCAGAGCATAGCCGAGCGGGTTCGCAGCACTGACAGCGCGACCGGCGTGCCCCACTACCCCTGAAGAACACGTTAGCTTAGATACTCGTAAGGTCGGTGCGTTAGGTTTGACAGCACAATCCAGATCGTTCTGCGATGCAGATGAGGCCAAGACGACCGCCTGTCCGACCTCGACCGCATGGGCGAGCAGGTCGTGCGCGTGGGAAAACGGACGCACTCGATCGCGATGGCCTCGGAAAGCGGCGTCGTGCGCGGAACCCATTGCTCTCTGTTCGACCGCATTTCATCCGGGCAGCAGCGTGGGGATCAGCATATCGGCGTCCTTTGCCGATCTGATCGTGGATTGCCTGTCGATCAACCGTCGCGTCAAATTGGGCGAACGCCTCCTCCCAAGCGAGGACGTGCAGATCGTTGCTGTCGACGAGCGTGCCGTCGATGTCGAAGAGGATCGCGCGGAACATCGTCTGGCGTCACCTCGAACATGGGATGGCAATCGCCCGCCGCGCGTGTGCGGCGGGCGATCCGATCAGGCGGCTTCGGCCTGAAGGTTGACGCCGGACTCGGCCAGCTTTGTCATGTATTCGTCGCCCCCATAAATTTCCTTGGTGGCGGCGCGCAGCGCCTTGGCATCGTCCTTGAAACCGAGGGCCTTGGCATAGGCTGAGGCAGTGCCGAACCCGGCGATCCCGTAATGCGTCATGCGCTGGTACTGCGCGATGATCAGAACGTCGAGCAGCGGGCCTTTCTCGGGGCCTTCCTCCAGCACATGTTTAGTGGCTTCGGCGACGAGACCTTCCATACCCTTGCAATGCTCTTTCGAGACCTTCTCGTCATGGGCTGCGATCAGATCCTTAAGCACTGCGGTATGCGAAGTAATGCCCTCGTGCGACTTGGCCAGCATATCCTTGAGCGCGGCGTCACTCGCCTTGCCGGTGATCTTCTTGATTACCTTCAGCATCTGGTCGTTCGCGGACCACAGATCCTTCAGCTCGTCGATATAGATTTCCTGAAAATCCTGGGGAGCGGGCATCTTATTTCCTTTATTATGCAGGGTCGCCGCCCCGTAGGCCAATTATCGAGATCGGCCGACGATGATGGTAATGACAAAGCAACGCCGGTGCGATCTATATGGGCCCGTCAGATTTTTTTCGATGATCGTCCCTGCGCCAATTTTCCGTGAATGCTGCTCGAAGAACAATTTGATCTATGTATCGTTCGACTTGATATCGACTGAGAATGCTGACGCATGGCTGCCAGATCACGCAGCCAGAGGCGATGCTGTGTCCGCCGGCCCGCTGAGCTCGGAGATTGCGGCCGCAACCTGCTCGGGGACTGCGAAGTGGAGAAGGTGGCCCTGTCCGGCCACTACGCGCAGTTCGGCCTGGGCGACATCACGAGCAAGGCGTTCCGCATGCTTGCTCGGATGGGTGATGAGGTCCCCGTCTCCGGCCATGACGATGATCGGTAGTCTGAGTTCATCATAGCGGCGCGACAACTGGATGGCGGCGGGGATCATCATCGCGCCTTCCGCTGCCGCGGCGCGCATCTGGGCTGGGCGCAATGTCATGGCGATTGGAAACTGTGCCATCTTGTCTGGTAAGGGCGCTGGCGCGAACGACGCCTTCATGGCCAACGGGCCGGTAAGCAATGCTGAGATCGGCAGGACCGTCTGCGCCATCAGGTCGCCCACGCCAGGCAGTGCCGGAAGTGCTGCGGGCAAAACGTCGGGACGGGCGGTGCCGTAATAATATCCAGACAACAGCACGAGGCCGGAAACCAGTTTCGGGTGATCGAGTGCCATCGCAAGCGCGACCATCGTTCCCCAGCTGTGGCCGACCACGACAGCCTGCTTCACGCCCAACTGCTCCAGCGCGGCGGCGATGAGCTTGGCCTGAGCAACGGGCGTCCATGCCGTCGTTCGCGGACGGCTGGTATAACCGAACCCCGGCCGGTCGAAAGCCAGTACGCGGTTCCGCTCGGCGGCAAGCGGAAGTACGCCGCTAACTTCGTAATCCTGCAGCAGCACGCCATTGCCGTGGAGCAGCACGACGACTGGCCCAGTGCCACGATCGACGTAATGAAGCCTGACGCCGTCCACTTCCATGAACTTGCCGACCGGCGGCGTCTCTGCCTCGGCGCGGCGTGTCTGCACGCGATTGAATATTGCGGTCGCGACGAGCGCGGCGGCAGTTGCGCCAAACCAAGCGAACGCAACGGAATTTTTTCGAGGGCGAGCGGTATAAGAAGTCTCGTTCGATACTGAAGGCAGTGATTTCTTGTTTGGTTTTGCTGTCATCGATCTTGAACCATTGTGCAGTGCACAAAGTTGCATTTAGCGCCTGTTGACTGGCTTAAAGCATTTTCAAGCGGGCGTCGGCCGAGGTGAAGCAGGAACGCGCCGTCGCGTGCGGCAAGATCGTCATATGAAAGCGAGAGTTCAGCAGCTGCCCGGTTCTCACAGACATGCGCCACGGTGCCCGCAGATTGGCGTCGCTGGCGGCCCGACCAGCGTGAAAACCTGCCTGCCCGAGGATCGGAACAGAACACCCACCAACAGCTATCGCATCGGGTCGGGAACGAGACAACCCTCCCGCCGCAAACGAAGCTGGCAAGCAATGATCCATCCTTTATGCTGAATATATATTGAAAAGGACCCGGCTATCTTTGCTAGGTGCTTTGGCTCAAGGCACACGCTTCAACGTCTTTCGCTTGCTGGTACGGCATGAACCGGACGGTATGGCCGCAGGCGAAATTGCTCGTCAGCTAGGCGTGCCGCAAAATACGATGTCGGCGCATCTCGACATTTCTTGCCCGAAGCGGTTTGATCCGATCCGCACGAGATAGCCGCTCAATCGTCTATCACGAGGATCTGGACGGATGGCGCGCGCTGACGCTGCTCCTCATCAAGATTGCTGCGCCGGTTCACCCGAGCTGTGCGAGCAGCTCTTGGTCAAACTTACTCCCTTCTGTTGAAAGGACGCCCCTGGCCGCCGCTTTTAAAAAGGAAAGCACACCCGGATAGCAACGATCGCAACGGCGAAGGTAATTATGTTCAACGGTAATCCAACACGAACGAAATCCATGTAGCGGTATCCGCCCATCTGATAGACGATGACGTTGGTCTGGTAGCCGAACGGCGTGGCGAACGCCGCACTTCCCGCCATCATCACGGCGACGAGGAAGGGTCGTGGGCTGACTCCCAGGCTTTCGGCCAGCGCCACCGCGATCGGGGTTACCAACACCGCCACGGTCGCATTCGACAACAGCTCGGTCAGGATCATCGTCAGTCCGTACAGAACAATCAACGCGACCAGCGGGCTGAAATCATGCAGCGATCCGACCAGCGCGCCGGTGGCGGCAGCGGCCAAGCCGCTCTCCTCCATCGCGATGCCGATCACGACCATGCCCGCGATCAGGATCAGGATCTGCGGCCGCAAACCCCCGTACGCTTCGTCCGCGGTGATGACCCGCAGCAAGATTAGCAGCACCGCTCCCGCAAACGCCGACGCTGCGATCGGCGCGATGCCGAGCGCCGCCGTGGCGATCGCACCGACGAACACCGCACCCGCGATCGCCGCCTTCGCGGGCTGAAACGCCCGGCGTTCGGCGAACAGCTCAACATCGCCGACCTGCGCTCCCGGCGCTTCGAAATCGGGAGCACGCTGGTCAATCGCGGGGCTAGTGAGGCTGCGTCCCATCAGCTTGCCGCTGAACAGGAAGAGGTAGAGCCCGCCCGCAAGCGCCAGTGGGAGACCGACAGGCGTAATCTCAAACAACCCAAATCTCGGCTGGCCGGCGACACGGGCCATATCGTCTACCAGCAGGTTGGTGGACGTTCCGATCAGCGTGCAGCAGCCGGTCAACACGGTGATGTAGGACAGCGGCATCAGGTAACGTTTAGGCGGCAGCTTCAACGCGGTCGCGACGTCGCGGATGACCGGCGCCCCCATCACGACGATGGGCGTGCTGTTGAGGAAGCAGGAAAAGCAGCCGATGACACCCAGCAATACCCAGAGCCCGGCCGCGCCCATCCGCTTGCACATCCTGACCGCCGCTTCGATCGCGTGATCGAGGAGGCCAGACAGCTCGAGCGCGTAGGCGATGACGAACAGCGAGGCGAGGGCGATGATGGCGGGACTGGCAAAGGCCCCCTGCACCTCGACCGGGCGGACGACGCCTGTCATGAGTAGCACCGCGGCGCCCGCCAAGGCGACGACGTCGGACCGCACCCTGTCCCAGATCAGCGCCGCGACGACAGCGACCAGCACGACCAGCGTCAAGATCTGTTCGACGTTCACTGAAGCGCGGCCGGCGGTGGCTGTGCGGGAATCGTCATGTTGATGATGAAGCCATTGCCGGAAGTTGTTATGCCGTATCCATGAACGAACCAAGCCCGCGTGCCAGTCGCCTGGCCCTGACCGCCGCTGTCATGGCTGTAGCGGTCGTCGGCGGAGGTGGCTTCCTGCTCGGTCAGCGCTCGGCGATCGATCAGCAGAGCGCCGTCCAACCGGTTGCGGTCGGTGCCGCGCCGTCACCCTCCCCCGCCGCCGATACCCTCGCCGCACCGGGTCGCACGGAAATACTGGGTCGCGCGGAAATGCTGACGCTCGCCCGCGAAGCCGCCGATGCCGCTGCTCGCGGCGATGCGATGCCGGCCGGCGTGCGCGATGCGGTCGGCAAGTCGTTCGCGATCACGCTGCCGTTCGGTTGCGAAGGGCCGGTCGACGCCGACAGCGAGGCGCCGATGCACTGGCGCTACGATGAAGCAGCGGGCGCGCTGCGACTGAACGTGACGCCGGTGAGGTGGTCACCTGACGAGTGGTTCGCTGATGGTTCGTCGTCTAAAGCGGAGACGATCGAAGGCTTCTGGATTCTTCGACCCTGGACGCGCAGCGAGGTATGCCCGGCCGCGCCAACGGCGATCGCGCCGTCCGGAGCCGAGCCTATCACGCTGGCGGGACAGACGCTCGCAATTGGACAGGTCTTTGGTGCCGACGACGCGCGGCAGGGGCGTCGCGACAGCAAGGCCTACGCGTCGGTGCTGAGGATGGCCCGGACGGAATTCGACGGAAGCCGCGGGCTGGGGCTGCGTCTCTCAGGTCGCGTCGTCGCCGGTCCGACCGGCAGCGCGGTTGCCTGCCGGCAGCCGGGCGGGGCCGATCAGCGCCCGGTCTGCCTTCTCCAAGTATCGCTGGAGGAGGTCGCGATCGCCGACCCGACATCGGACAAGGTCTTGTCGACGTGGCGGACGGGATCACTGCGGGACGACGACGGAGCACGCTGAGCGACGGCGGACCGGCCTTCCCTATTCTAGCGGCGCATCGAGATCTCCCCGCGTCATTTCTGGTCGGACCTGTCCGTGCGCCAGCAGCGCAAACAGACCCGCGCCGCCGATCAGATTGCCCAGAACCGCCGGCAGGATCGATCCGAACAGCGCCGACGCCGCGTCAAGCTTACCTGCCCAGACTAGCGTGAAGGCTTCCGCCGATCCGACGATCGAATGGCTGAAGCCGGCAATCCCCACGACATAGGTGATGACGAAGATCAGCCAGAAGGATTGTTCGCGCGCGTTGGGCAGCAGCCAAGCCATTGCCGCGATCATGAAGCCGGCGGGAATCGCAGTCCAGAAGGTGGCGACGGCATCATGGTGCAGGATCACCGCCGATACCGCGATCATGCCGTCACGCAGCGACCCGCCGACCAGCGGCAACGTCACGAAACCTGCCGTGGCCAGGGCCGTGCCGGCAAGGTTCGCGACCAGTACGAGCAGCCAGAGCCGTATGGTCCTGCGCGCCGTCATCCACGATGGCGGCGTGGCCAGCGGCAGCATCGCGGTGATCGTGCTCTCGGTGAAGAATTGCATCCGGCCGAGCACGACGATCATGAACCCCAACGGATACCCAAGTCCGACGATCAGCGAATGCCATGAACCCTGAGGAACGGCCTGCGACAGTGCGCCCTCGGCCACCAGCGAGGCATTAATGGCAAGCCCGCCCGCCATCCCCGACCACAATAGCGATGCTGCGGGCCGATCGAGCTCCACCTGGCCTTCTTCGCGCACCGCATGGTGAAGCTCTTTCGCATCCGCCGCCTTGATGTCCTCGACGTCTGATTTGGGCGGCCTGGTCATTTGCGGCAAACGGACGGCACAAGCGTTCGCTCCGCGCGGGCTGAGGGATCATTTGGCCAGGGGGCGCTGTCAAAGCAACCGCACCGGACGCACCAGATGCGAGTTTATGCCCCGTTCGCTTGCCCATCTGCAGGCGAACGGCTTTGTTCTCAGAACATAGCCGAGCGGGTTCGCGGCACTGACAGCACGCCCGGTGTGCCTCACCACCCCTGAAGAACCTGTTAGCGGAGGTACTCTGAAGGTCGATGCGTTAGGTTTGACAGCGCCTTGCTCGCCCTTGCGTCACTTGGCGGCGGACGGCCCCGCCGCCACGGCCGGATCGAAGAAGATTGCGGCGGTCCGCGGCGCCATCCGCAACACGGTTCCGGCCTCGAACGGCCGCTTCGACAGAAGCTCGTTGCCGTCGTGCTTCGGAACCGTGAATTCGAGCGGCTTGGTGTCGCTCATGTTGATCGCGATCGTGTAGCCGGCGTAGGACATGACGTGGCTGTCGCCGCGCCCGGCATAGATACTGTCCTCGCCCAGCTTGATCGTGATGCCCGCGGGCGCCTTCGCTACCGGCACCTTCTCCCCTGCTTCGGCGAGCGATAGGCCATAGTCCTTATTGAAGGACTCGCCCTTCAGCAGCACGGTCTTGTCCGGGCGCGTCCAGAACGCGCCGCTAGGCTCGAACCGCGTATCGACCGGCACGGTCGCGATGCGATTTCCGCGCGGGCCGCTCATCCAGACCTTGCCCAGCTTGCTCACGCCGCGGTTCCCGCGCCACCAGAGCGAGGCGTAGAAGCGCTCGTCGCCACGCTTGATCGCGACGACGCCGTCCTCGGCATCGGCGAAGGCGAAGTCCGGCTGGCCATCGGTCATGGGCAGTCGGGCGGCCTGCGGCGGCATCTTGCCGAGCGCGTCGACGTGATCGATCAGGTCGAGCAGGCCGTAGGCTTCCCGAAATCCCGGACGGGTCGACGCCGCCGCCAGCAAAGGCCACAGCTGGTTGTCCTGCACCATCTGCTGCGCATAGCCGACCAGCCGGGGGTCCGCCGTCAGGACGGCGGCCTCGATGGGACTGGACAGGCCCGAATGGCCGACCTGGACATAGGCCAGTTCGCCGGGCGCCTTCAGGTCGCGCCAGCCGATGTCGACCATGCTGCGCATTCCGGCGAAGCCCTCGTCATCCGTGGCGGGATAGCGGAAAGGCGCCCGCGCCGCGGCGATCTTCGCCAGCTGTTCCTGGATCTTCGGGTCGCCCGGCTGTCCGGGCGCGGGACGCGTCGCGTTGTAGATCGCGCCGACCCAACCTTGGACCTCGCCATAATTACCGACATAGCCGAGCTCGCGGGTCAGGCCCTTTCGCGTAACTAGATGATAGCCGTGGGTGACCTTGTAGGGCGCCCCTTTCGTCCCGTCGGGACCGCCGGCATCGTAGGAACTGCCGCCGTCCGGCAGATCGTCCCCGCGCCATTCCTCGATCCCGACCGCCTCGTAGAGGTAGCGGCGCGCCTTGTCCTCGGGCATCGCCGTGTCGGGCGCGACCACGGCGATGCCCCGGTTGGCGTAATAGATGCCCCAGCAATCGACGATCATCGACTGGTTGGTGTAGAAGCGGCGATGCGTGCGGAGCCATTCGCGGCTGGCCAGGAACATCTCGGTCAGCGCGGCGCGGCGCGTGATCGTCGCGCCGTCCTTCCACGCCACCTCCCGATCCAGGAGCGGCACGAAGGGCGTCGGGTCGGTGACGAGGGCCTCCGCCAGCGGGCCGAAGCCGAACCAGTCCGGATTCCACGTGGTCTTGTCCCACTTCACCAGGTCGGGATACTTGGCATAGGCCGCGATATAGTCGTCGATGCCCTTGACGATCGCGGCGACCAGGCGCGGATCTTTCGCCATCTTCGTCCAGCCCTTCGTCCGGAGATGGGCGAGGAAGGCGATCTCGTGCTGGCCGAGAGGGCGCGGTGCGCTGATCAACCCGTTGGCGGTGGTCTCGACGCGCGTGCGGATGGCGGCCAGCACTTCCGACCCGGGCACCTTCGGCGCGATCCGGCCCGCGCCCTCGCGCTTGGCCGGCACCGTCACCGTACCATCGACCATGCCGCCCGTGTCGAGCCACGGATCGTCGTGCGTGAAGATGTCGTAGAGCCCCCGCGACGGCCTCTTCATCGCACCCTGGAACTTGGCGAATTCGCTGGCATAGGAGAAGATCGCGCCGCTGGCTTCGATCATGCAGTTGATCGACGTCCTGCCCTTCGTCACCGCATCGGGAAGGCGGTAGGTCCGGTAGAAGAAGGCTCCGGCGAACTGCGGATGCTTTGCGCCAAAGTCGAGTTGGTCATAGTCGCTAAGCAGCCGATCACCGACCTGCTTGCCGTCGCAGATCAGGGTGAGATTGCCGTCCACGGCTTCGCCGCCCCAGAGGCGCGTCGTGAAGAATGTCGTCTTCACCGGATCGACCTTGATCCGGAAGCCGACGCCGCCGCCCTTCCAGCCGCCATCCGCAGGTGCCGCTATCCGCAAAGCGGGCTGACCGAGCCCCCCGGCCGAGACGCTGCCGTTGACGATCCGCACGTCATGCGCTCCGCCCGCGGCCTCGCGCGACAGGGGCACGTGATCGAGGCTGCGCGCCGTCGCCGGCAGGATCGCGAAGGTCGCGGCGGTCGCCGCCAGCCAAGCCAGATGCCGCATTGCATTCCCCCCTTGTGATGGATTTCGAGCCGGTGTGGCGCTCACATGCTCCGCGAGATCGTCGCGGTTCCGTTGGCACAGGCCAGCCGTGTGCCATCGACCTCGACCGGCCGGTCGCAGGCGACGCGGATCGACGCATTGCCCTCACGCGAGATGGCGACCTTGCCGGTCGTACGGTCCACATGCGCGAAGACCTTCGCGAGCGAATCGAGCAGGACCTCGGAGCTTTTGCGGATGTAGCTGCCGTTCGCGACGAAGATCCGGTCGGGCCGCGATCCCGCCGCCGCCCCGGCGGGCCGGCTGAGCGCGAGCAGATAGGCGTCGGTGTCGTACCCGCCCAGCGTCGTGCTGGCGTTGCGGTGACGGATGCGACCGTCCGCTAGGAGATTCCAGTACACCTCGGTGACCCGCGCTTCGTCCGTGATGCGAACGCCGATCCAATTCGCGCCTTCCATCCGCTCGATGCGCGACGGCACGCGCCCCGGCGAGATCGGCTGGATCGCGACGACGAACTTCTCGCGCTCGCGCTTCTCGGCCGGCTGGAAACCGAGGTAGGTCTGCGCGACTTTGGGATCGGCGTCCTTCAGGCCCTGATGTTCGACCAGTCGCATCGCCTCGGGATAGTCGGTCGGAAGTCCGCCATCCGGCAGAGGCTGGGGAAACAGCGGCCGGACCGCGGCGGACGCATCGCCGTCCGTCACCCTGACCACCTGTCCGTCGCGCTTCGCCGACCCCTCGTAATGCAGCAGCCACTCGTACTGGCCGATGTCCCAGCTGCGCACATCGTCGAGTATGACGATGGTGTCGCCGATCCAAAGTATGTTGCGAAAGTTGCGCTGGAAGTTGCGCGCGGTCGGCCCCGTGGCGTCGGCCCAGACATAGCGGAAACCCGGCGTATCGATCAGATGGTCGACCGCCCCCATGAAATGGGAACCGTCATAGGTGTCGCGCTGCGGCTCGGCCTTTCCGTCGATAGTGACGACATTGTGGGCGACGCTCTGCCGGTAATAGGCGTCATATTCGGGCGTCGCGTAGCTCGAATGCCCGGAATCGGAGAGCAGCGTCCGGCCGCGGTGGTACAGGATGAAACTGCCCGCGTCGGCATGGTTGTGGTTCCAAGTGAATCCGGATTTCAGCGCGAACATCGTCGCGTCGTCCCGCCAGCCGTCCCGCATCGTGACGAGGCCCTGACTGCGAAAGATCGCGGCGCCGGACACGTCGGTTACGGACGCCTTCGCCCGCTCCTCAGGTGTCGGGAGAAACGGCAGGTTGATCGCGTCGCCCCACGCGTCCTTCCCTTCGACGCCTGCAAAGCCATCGATGTAGCTGAGATAGGCCGGGTTGCGATCGCCCATGATCCAGAGGTCGGCGAGCGTGAAGCAACCGCAACTCGGCGGTCGACTGTCGCCGAAGTTGAGGGACACCCAGCCGGCGGAGCGCGGATAGGCCGCCGCGAGGAAATAGTTCGGGGTGCGGGCAAGCGCCGGAATCGGCGAGGCCGGCTTGCCGAACGCTTCGGCATAGGCGCGTCGGAACTCCAAGAGGCTGTGCAGGCCAAGCTCCGCATAGCCGATCGTTTCGGAATAGGCGCCGTCACTGCCGTAGGTCGGCGGCTTCGATTCGAAGCGCGAGCCGCCGAATTCGAACCATTCGACACTGGCCGCGTCGATGCGTCGTGCCCATTCCGCGGCACGGGGATCGTCGCGGAGGATCGACAAAACCCCCACCCCTCCGCCGAAGACGATATGGCCCCACCAATTGTGCCCCATCGTATCCAGCGCATGGATGCGCCGCCGTCCATCGATCCAGTCGTTCAGGATCGGCTCGATCGCACCATGCACGAGGCCGGCGACGATCGTCCGCCGCTCTTGCGCTGACAGAGTGTCGCGGATCGCATCATAGGCGACACCATAGGCCGCCGCGGCGTAGCCCATTCCTAAGTCCGAGGTCCAGGGCGGGTCGCGTCTGGTGAGCGGCAGATCCGTCAACCAACTCGTCCTCGCCGCCCGCTTGAGCAGCAGATCTCGAGCACCCGCCGCGTATATCGCCTCGCCGGTGACGCGGTACGCCAGCGCCAGCGCCTTCAGGGAATCATCGACACGTCGATCAGCGGTCGGGGCATTCGCCAACGCCGCTTTCGCGATCATCAGCTGCGCATTCCAGCGCTGGGCGGCCACCGGATCAGAGGCAATCGCCCGCTTGAGGCGATCGACGTTTGCATCCGAAAACGCGAGGCGGGCGGAGGAGGCGTGCGCGACAGTTGGCGTCGCGGCCACCACGACGATGGCCAGCAGAACATGCTTCCACACTAGGCTCTTCACCGACCCTCTCCCGCTATCAATACGATCCTCGTCGCACTGCATTCGGTAACGATATCACAGACGCCGCGCCAATGGAAAAGAGTTAATCGCTACAGATGAAAGTTTAAGCAAAGGGGATATCGGCGGAAACCGTCTTGCAAAGACACCACACTTGCGGGTAACGATATCTGTAATGCGGAGGACCGTGGATTCGGACCCGCGAAAATATCGTCCCTGAACGGAGGGACGGCACCATGGAGGGGAGTTTAAGGGCCATGAAGATTCAGCGTCGTTCGTTCGGTCGCCATCAAGCGACTGCTTCTCGCGCAATGCGACTCCTGCTCGCGACCGTATCCATGGGCGCGCTTCAGACGGCGCAGGCGCATGTCGCGGACGGCGGCACGGCCTCCACGCAAACAGTGCCGCCGGCGTCGGCGCGCTCGCAGGCCGCTGCAACAACCGCTCCCGAACCCGTTCCGGTCGCCTCGCAGGTTAATGCCGATGGTGAGCGTGCCGGCGAAAGCTCTGGCGAGGGACAGATCAACGATATCATCGTGACCGGCGTCGGGGCGGCTTCATCCGCTCGCAAGGCCAACGTCGCCTATTCCGTCCTTAAGGAGGAGGACATGGCGAAGTTCACCCCGATCAGCGCCGACGACATGTTGCGCGACATGCCGGGCGTGGTGGTCGAAACTAACGACGGCGTCGCGCGCAACGAGGTCTTTACTCGTGGCATGACGATCGGAACGGGCTCGAACACCTCGGGCTACTTTTGGACAACGATTTTAGAGGACGGTTTACCCGTCATACCGTTCAAGTTCGGCGGCTTCCAGGACGGCTACTTCTACCGGGCCGACATCTCGACCAGCCGCGTCGAGGCGGTTCGTGGCGGCACAACCGCGACGTCGGTGTCGACGTCCGTCGGCGCAACTTTTAATTATATCACAGGTCCGGTGAAGGCAGGCGGAAGCGTCCAGGTCCGCATCGGCTTCGAAGGAGAGGACACGCATCTCTCTTGGAAACAAATCGACGGACAGTACGGGTGGACAAACAAGGAAGGGGATTTCGGCCTCGGTATCAGCGGATTCTACCGCCGGTCAAACGGCCCGGTTAATCCGGGCTTCGACGTGAACGCCGGCGGTCAAGTCCGTCTGCGCGGGACCAAGACCTATACGACCGATAACGGCGGCGGCATGTTCATGGTGGGCTACAAGCACCTGGACGACCGCAACGGCGAGCTGACCGCCTACGCCCAGCCGGTCTACGGTCTCGAAGCTCAGGAGGAAATCGCAGGCTTCGGCCGGACCGCCAACCTGTACCTCGACGGACCGGTCCAGACGGTGCCGAACTACTTCGACTCCGGCACGCACACTCTCGATCCGACAAAAGGCTATCGGTACCGTCAGGATGCGGTGAACATGAACTGGACACACACCACCGACAGCGGCTGGTCGTTCGGTGCCGCGGTTCGCGGCCAGCGCTCGACGTATCGTGGTCAGGGCTTCAAGATTACCAACCCGGTATCACTTGCTCAGACCCAAGCCGAGCGTGAACGCTACGGCCTCAACATCAACAACCTCGACCGTACGCCGGGCTTCTACGAGTTCCGCGACCAGAACGGCTCGCTGATGGCTCGCGTCGCCAACAACGTGAACGGGTCGCAGCTCGGCACCGACTATCGCACAGGGCTTGCCTGCCCTCGCGTGACGCAGACGACGTTCCAGACAAACAGCCTTTGCGTCACCTACAACGGGTTGCCCAATCGCGACATCGACCTGCGTGGCGGTACCGTCACCGGCGCCGTCGCGCAGTCCAACGGCACGTTCGTGACGGCGACGCTTCCGCTGAGCAACTCGTCGCGCGACTTGCTGCTGCGTACCGGCGTGGAGGATAGCTACCGGTCGTCTACAGATATCATGGGCGATTTCACCGTCGGCTTCCGCTCCGAGAAGTTCGGCTTCAACGGTGGCCTCTACGTCGCGCGCGCGCGTCAGTTGAATCAGACCTGGGGTAATGGACAGGGCCTTGCTCCATGGGCCGACGGTCAGGTCCAGAACCTGGTCGTGAACTACGTCACGCAGGCCGGGACCACTTATCAGCTGACGGACGCGCAAGGCTGGGGCTTCTACGGTGCCGGCACTTTCGGCACCGCGAACCAGCGCGCCACCATCACCGAGATCGCCCCGCGCGCCGATTTCAGCTGGTCGCCGAACCGCTATTTCGATTTCAACGTCGCGGCAAAGTACGACCACTTCTCGGCGACGACCAACTCGAACGTCTACGACCAGCGAAACTCCGCAGCGGGATCGCTGACGAATGGCGGCCTCGACGGCAATCCGCTAACCGTCTACGACAATCTCACGACCGTTCTGGTGCCGAGCCGCATCGTTCAGGCGCAGCGCTCGGTCGGCGTCTTGAATTGGACCGCATCCGTCGGCTTCAACCTGAGCCCGCAGCACAAGTTCTATGCGCGGTACACGGACGGCAAGCAGCCGGCGCTGGGCGTGGTCACGCGCTACTCGACCCCCGCCACGCTCGTGCGGCCTTTGGGCCCCACGGCGTACGTGAAGGGCTATGAGCTGGCCTACACCTTCGACACCCGATTCGTTTCCGGTGCGGTGACCTATTTCAAGCAGAACTTCGCGGTAAACGATTATCCGACCGCGATCGATAGCGACAACGTCACCACCTACCTGCTTCCAGAAAACTTCAACCGCTATTTCACGCGCGGCGTCGAGGCGTGGGCCAGGTTGCGCCTGAGCCGGCGTTTCGAATGGACCCCTTCGGTCACCTTCCTGAACGGACGGACGCAGGCGGCCTATGTCTGGCTAAACACCGGCGCGAATGGCTTGGGCGCATCGGACGACGTCCTGCGGATCGATTCTGGTGAGCTGTCGCGCACCCCGCGATGGACGATCAGCAATGTCGCGTCCTATCGCCTCGGCGACTTCCGCTTCAACCTGCGGCATCGTTGGATGTCGGCGCGCCGTCTATCGACGGGAACGGTCGATTTCCGGAGATTGCCCGCGCAGGACAATCTGGACGCCTCGATCCAGTGGGAGCCGCGCCGCACGACCCGCGTGACGTTCGACATCCGCAACGTGACCGACACGCAGTACATCTCGTCCTACGATGCCGCGCTGCAGACCACGCTGCCGTCCGGCATCCAGGCGTACGACGTAGTTCAGCAACTCCCGGAATCGCTGTTCCTGCTGAAGCGCAACCAGCCGCGGTCCTTCTGGCTGACGGTCCGTCAGGATTTCAAATGACCGACGGGTGAGATGGGCGCGAGGGGGCGGATCGACGCTTCCTCGCGTTCGTGCGATCAGTCGATGTGTGCCGCCCCGCCCGAGGTAACGATGTCCACCGACCACAATCTCCAGCTTGTCGCGCCGTTCAGCCCGTCGATCTTGAAGGCGACCATCCCGCCCGAGGCGGTCGCCACGCTCAATGCCCGTGCCGACGAGATCGCAGGGCGAGAGGATGAGGTCGCGGCGCGCGACTGGTCGGGCTATCTCGCCGGCGTGGTCAGCCGAGAAATCCGCGTCACCGACGTGATCCATGCCACGCCGGTCTTCGCGGACTTCCTCTACGACATCGCCCGCACCTTCACCTACCGCTGCGAAAACGCCCTGCTCCACTTCGCCGATTATGAGGAAACGCAAGGGCTGCGCGACACGAAGCTGCGTATCGAGATCAAGGAAGGCTGGATCAACGACATGCTGCCGGGCGACTACAACCCGGTCCACTTCCATCAGGGCTGCCATTTCAGCAGCGTCGGCTTTCTGCGGATTCCAGACGGCTACGACGCCGAGTTCGCGGCGGACAAGGCAAGGCAGAACACCGCCGGCTGCCTGCAGTTCATCGACAGCCGCTCGGCGATCGGCGTGAAGAACCTGTTCACGGTGAAGCCCGCGGTGGGTGACTTCTACCTTTGGCCGTCGTGGATGCTCCACTGCGTCTACCCGTTCAAAAGCGCGGGCGTGCGCCGCTCCATCGCGATAAACCTGGCCTTGCGCTGACGGCGCCGCCTTCTCCGAAAGGTCCGACGTGATACGCCTTTTCCGCACCGCGGCCATGACCATCCTCATGTTCGTCACCGCCACGACGACTGTGCGCGCCGACGCTCCGTCGCAAGCGACCTATCGCAATCCCGTGCTGGCAGGCGACTATTCCGATCCCGATGTGGTGCGGGTCGGCCGCGACTTCTATCTCGTCGCCTCGTCCTTCTCGAACGTTCCGGGCCTGCCGATTCTGCATTCGACCGATCTCGTCCACTGGACGTTGATCGGCCATGCCCTGCCACGATTGTCGCCCGACGATCACTTCGCCACGCCGCGACGCGGGGGCGGCGTCTGGGCGCCGGCGATCGTCCACCGGGCAGGGCTGTTCCGCATCTACTATCCCGATCCGGACCGCGGGATCTTCGTCGTCACCGCGCGCGATCCGCGCGGTCCCTGGACCCGTCCGGTGCTGGTCGATGATGCCAGAGGCGCGATCGATCCCGCGCCCTTCTGGGACGACGACGGGACCGCGTGGATGGCGCACGCCTTCGCCGCCAGCCGCGCAGGATTCCAGAACGTCATCGTGCTCAAGCGGATGAACCGCGCCGGCACGAAGACCCTCGATGCCGGCGTCCGCATCATCGAGGGCGACAGGCTGCCGCCCGTCCGGACCAGCATCGGCCTGCGGCCCTGGCAGACGACGGAAGGGCCCAAGCTCTACAAGCGGGACGGCTGGTACTGGCTGTTCGCCCCCTCCGGCAGCGTGAAGGGCGGCTGGCAGGGCGTATTCCGTGCCCGCCGGCTGACCGGCCCTTGGGAGGGGCGCGACGTGCTCGACCAAGGCCCGACCGCGGTCAACGGTCCGCATCAGGGGGCGTGGGTCACGACGTCCGCCGGCGAGGACTGGTTTCTGCACTTCTCCGACGCCGACAGCTACGGGCGACAGGTCCACCTTCAGCCGATGCGATGGAAGGATGGCTGGCCGGTCATCGGCGCCGATCCGGACGGCGACGGCATCGGGCAACCGGTGTTGGATCACGCAGCCCCGCGATTGCAGGCCGTGCGGGACGGCATTCCGGCCGGGGACTCATTCGACGGCGCCCCCAATGCCGCCTGGCAGTGGAACGCCAACCCCCGCGGCGACTGGACCGGACAAGGGCCGACCGGGTGGCTGCGGCTCAACGCCGTGCCCGCCTCCGCGAACCTGTGGGAGGTCGGCAATTTGCTCACTCAGAAGCTGCCGGGGGCGTCATTCGTCGTGACCGCGAGGATGAACTTCACGCCCGTGCGCGTCGGCGAGCGGGCCGGCCTCGCGCTGTTTGGCAGCGACTATGGATGGATCGGCGCCGAGCGCACGGTGACGGGATCGCGCGTTATCCAGGTCGTTCGTCGCGATGCCGACAAGGACGCCACGGAGACGGTCATGCCCGGCCCGGCGCTGGATGCCGACGGCGCCTTGTGGGTGCGCATGATCGCACGGCCGATGACGGAGCGGAATCCGCCGCCCGACTTCTCACCCTATTGGCCGTCGATGCTCCGCTCCCGGCACGCCGCGATCCGGTTCGAATACAGCCTGGACGGCAACCGCTTCGTGCCGTTGGGCGATGGCTTCGTCAGCCGGCCCGGACGGTGGGTCGGCGCCCAGATCGGCATCTTCGCGCAGGCGACTGGCGGAACGCCCGCCTTCACCGCGAACACCACCGGCCATGCGGATTTCGACTGGGTCGGGATCGGCGACTGACCGTCAGGTCGCAGGTCATTTGCGGATCGTCACATCTTCCGCGAAGGGCTCGATCCGGATGTCGCCACCGATGGCGTCGGCGATCCTGCGCCCGCCGATGGTCAGTCCCTCGATGCTCACGCCGCGGATCGCGCGCGTCGCATCGAAGCCCGCGATGATCGAGGGGTTCAACACCCCGCCCGCGGCGCGAATGTTGCGCAGCCGGACATCGACGATGCCGCGTCCCGGCGATAGGCTGTATTTCGCATTGTAGACGACGCGGAAGTTGAACAGCGACCCTTCCTGCAACTCGTCAATGCGCACGTCGTCGAACAGGACATCGCGCACCAGATTGTCGTCGCCGTTGCTGATCGCCAGCGCGCCCTGATAGTCGCGATCGTCCTCGTCCTGCTCCAGGATATCGATGCGGCGAAACGCCAGCCGCTCGATCGTCTCCGGCGCGTCCTTGCCGCCGCCGTGCAGGCCGATGTTGATCGGGTGCGCGACATCGGCCCAGAGCACAGCGTCCTGCACGACGAAGTTCCGGGCGTCGCCCGCGAAGCCCCACCGGTGACCATAGATCGCGATCGCATCGTCCGATGTGCGCAGGAAGACGTCGGATACGGTGACGTCGCTGCAACTCATGAAGTCGAGGCCATCGGACCAAGGCTTGGCGCTGAACGTGGTCATATCCGATATCCGCACGCCCTGCGACTGGCCGCAGAACACTGTGTAATGCTTCGGATTAACGACAGTGACCCCGTCTATCGCGACGTTCCTGGCGTAGGTTACCTCGACACCCCGTTCCGGTTCGTCGATCAATCCGCGTCCGCGGATGGTGACGTTCGAGACGCGATCGAGGACGATCTTGCCCCGCAGCACCGCGCCCGGCGCGAGATAGATCGTACGGTCGGACGGGAAGGAGAAGACGCTGCCCGGACGATCCGGCGGCACGTGGATGCCGGGATCGAACCAGATGACCTTGGCATCGGCGCGATCCGGAATGTCGCGGTCGACCGCGCGGGCGAAGACGTGGACGTTGTGAAGCCGGTCGCCATCGAACTCGACCGATACCTTTGCTGGCTTGGATATCGTAAAGCGCGCGGTGCGGCCATCGAGCGTCGAGCGAATCCCCGCACGATCGGGCCGCACGACGACCGAACGGACGTCGCCATTGTTGCGGCGCACCTCCACCTCGACTGGACCGGCCATGTCGAATCGAACCATTGACGCCTGCTGCGGCGCGTCGAGGTCGACAGTCACGCTGTGCTCGAACAGGTCCCGCCACGCTCCGCCGGGGGCGCGTACGCGAACCGTGAAGTCGTCGTTGTGCTTCAGGCCGGGGGGGTCGGGATAGACGACCGGTCCAGTTCCCGCCTGCGCGCCGGCGAGCAGAAAGACGACTGCAGACCCGAAGCTCACTTCGGCGCTGGCCCAGTCGAGCCGCGTTCGCAGACCTCGAACGGTGCGACGTGGTGACGCACCGTCGCAGCGCCTTCGCCACTATTGCGTCGCTGCCGGAGCGTATCGCTCATGATTTCCACCGCGGTCGATGCCATCTCGGCGATGGGTTGATGCACGGTCGTTAGCTGCGGCCACATCAGCGACGCAATCGGCGTGTCATCGAAGCCGGCGATGCTGATGTCGCCGGGGACACGCAAGCCCTGACCCAGCGCGATGGCGGTGATGGCCGCCGCCATGTCGTCATTGCTCGCGAAAATCGCGGTTGGCCGCTCACCGCCCGCCGGATCGAGCAGCTCGCGCCCGACGTCGAGGCCGGAGCGATAGCTGAAGTCGCCCTGCACCATTCGAACCGAGTCAAACGGCACCCCGGCCTCCGCCATCGCTGCACGAAACCCTTCTTCGCGGCGAAGCGCGGGCGAGTGGCGAACATCGCCGCGCACAAAGGCGATCCGACGATGGCCGAGCTTCAGGAGATGCTTGGTCATCGCCCGCGCACCCTCGAAATCATCGATTAGCACGGCGGATGAGTACGATCGCGGGTCGGCGGTCGCGAAGCTGAGCGCCGGGATGCGCGCCTGCCACAAGATGTCGAGTGCTTCGAGCGAATCGCACAGGGGCGGCGGCAAGATCATGCCATCGACGCCGAGACCGACCAGCTTTCGCACGGCATCGACCGGGTCCGGGTGCGCGGCGATCGGCTCGATCACGAGCTGACTGCCGTCGCGCCCGCTCTGGCTGAAGGCGCCCATCAGGAAATCGCCCAGATTCGACGACCGAGGATTGCTGAACAGCACGCCGATCCGCGTCGCACCTGACCGGGCGGCTCGCGCCGCGACGTTGGGCACGTAGTTCAGCGCCTCGATCGCGGCCTGGACCCGGATGCGCAGGGGTTCGCGCACCTTCGTCCCGTTGACGACGCGCGATACCGTCATCGAGGATACCCCCGCCTCGCGTGCCACGTCGTGAACGGTGACGGACGTTCGCTTCCACGGCGACGTCACCGTGGCGTCCCGCAGCATTTCGCTTTCCGCCCTCGAGCCCGTTGTCACTCTGCGTTTCCTCTCCCGCCGCAATGGCGCCGGTGTTACGTAACTGGATTGCCCGGAACACCCAACCCGGTGCCACAATCTATCTGTTGACGATACCAGTCAAGAACCTAAGATCGCGGCAACGGCCTCGCAAACACTAGGCGCAGGCTGTCTTGATAACGATAACCGCAACGGTGCCGGAGAGGATATGTCGAGCGAGACCCGATCGGATGCGCGCCGCAACTATGTCCTGCTCAGCGCCTTCCTCTACCTCTTCTTCTTCGCCCAAGCCGGTGCGATGTCGTTTCTCGCCATTTGGCTCAAGGGGCCGATCGGCCTCGACGGCGCGGGTGCCGGCACGGTGTTCTCCGCAAACTTCATCGCCGCCATGCTGTGCCAACCGCTCTACGGCTATATTTCCGACCGCGTCGGCCTGAAGCGCCATGTGCCCCTGTTCCTTGCGGTCATGGTCACGCTGTGCGGGCTCTTCTTCACCTTCGCCTACGCACCGCTGTTGCGCGCCAACCTGATCGCCGGCGCGGCGGCGGGGGGCCTCTATCTCGGGCTGACGTTCGTCGCGGGAAGCTTCGCGCTCGAATCCTACGTTGACCGCGTCGGCCGTCGCTACGGCTTTGAATACAGCAGGGCACGGCTTTGGGGATCGCTCGGGTTCGCCAGTGCGGCGGTCTTCTCGGGCCGGCTCTACAACATCGACCCACGCATCAACTTCTTTCTTGCCTCTGCCGCCGGCCTGCTGCTCATCCCGATCATCCTGGCGGCACGGATCACGCCGGACCCGGAAGACGCATCGGGCCAGCGCGTCGTGACCCCGCGCGAGTCCTTCTCGGTCCTCGCGCAGCCCAGATTCTGGGGCTTCATGGTGCTGATCTTTGGCGTGACCAACCTGTACCTCGTCTACGATCAGCAGTTCCCGGTCTATTTCGCGTCGATGTACCCGTCACCGGAGGAGGGACGCGAGATGTTCGGGTATCTGAACTCCGCGCAGATCTTCGTGGAGGCGGGAATGCTCCTCATCGCACCGTTCATCGTGATGCGCACCGGTGCCAAGACGGGGTTGATGATCGCGAGCGGCATCATGATCGTCCGCATTACCGGTTCGGCCTTTGCGATCGGGCCGCTGTCGATCTCGGCGTGCAAGATGCTCCACTCCATCGAATTGCCGATCCTGGCCGTGTCGATCTTCCGGTACATCGCCTATCATTTCGACGCCCGCTTCGCATCGGTCGTCTACCTCGTGGGCGTCAGCTTCGGCCATTCGCTGGGCCTTGCGATCCTGTCGCCGATCGTCGGTCACGGCTATGACGCCTACGGGTTCCCGACAACCTATCTGATGATCGCCGTCGGCGCCCTGATCTTTTGGATCGCATCATGGTTTAGCCTGGCTGCGACCCCGCGGACCGATGCGCGTGGTCGCCCGCTCGATCCGCCCGTCATTCCCGCCACGTCCACGCCGCAGCCTGCGGCCGACGTGGCCCCCGTCCGATCGTGAGAGCCTTGATGTCCGTCGTCCACGAACCGATCGCAGACCTTGCACGTTTGCGGGACATTTCCCTTCCTACGCCCGAGGAACTGGATTCCGCAATCGGGAACGTCCTCGCGCGCATCGACCGTGCCCTACCCGAGTTTCTGGATCGCTTCCCGGCGCCGTCGAGCGAGATGCTGGTTTATCCGGCCATCGAGAATGTGGAATGGACCAACGGCTTCTGGACAGGAATGCTGTGGCTCGCCTGGGAATTGACCGGGGAGGCCCGTTTCCGCGATGCCGCGCAGATGCAGGTGCGTAGCTTCGATAGCCGCGCCCGAAAACGCGTAAACGTTGCGCACCACGACCTCGGTTTCCTCTACACGCCATCCGCCTGTGCAGCGTTCATGCTAACAGGCGACGAGGCTGCGAGGCGGACCGGGATCCGGGCCGCCGAACTGCTCCTCGAACGCTTCGATCCGGTTTCAGGCGTGATACAGGCATGGGGCGACCTGACCGATGCTGCCGAAGCCGGTCGGATGATCATCGACTGCAATCTCAACCTGCCGCTGCTCTACTGGGCGACGGCGGAAACCGGCGACCAGAAGTTCCGCAACGCTGCGGAAGCGCACCTGACACGCGCCGCGCAGCACCTCGTCCGACCCGATGGCTCGACCTTTCATACGTTTCACATGGACGTCCGCACCGGCGAGCCTTCGCACGGGACCACGCATCAGGGCTTCTCGGACGACAGCTGCTGGGCACGGGGGCAGGCCTGGGGTATCTACGGCTTCGCGCTCGGCCGACGCCACAGCGGTCGCAATGCGCTTCTGGACCTGTCGGTCACGCTCGCCCATTATTTTCTCAATCGGCTGCCAGATGACCTCGTATGCCACTGGGATCTAATCTTCACCGACGGACCCGAGCCGCGCGACACGTCCGCTGCGGCGATCGCCGCCTGCGGACTGTTGGAAATCGTCGATCAGCTGGCCGAGGCCGTACCCGCGCGCGACCTCTACGCTCGCGCCGCCTGGGGCATGATCCGGGTGATCGACCGGGATCATCTCGCCCCGCTCGACGGATCGAATGGCGTCGTCGCCGATGGCGTCTATCATATGCCCAAACGGATCGGTGTCAGCGAATGCTGCATCTGGGGCGACTATTTTTACCTCGAAGCGCTCGTTCGACTGCGCCATGACTGGAGACCGTACTGGTGACCGAAACAACCCGCCGCACGGTGCTGAAAAGCGCCGCGATCCTCTCCGTCGCTGGCGCAACCACCACCGCCGCCGCTGTAAAGTCCGCGGGTGTGCACCGCGTAAGCTCCCCCGATGGCCGCACTGTCGTAACAATCGATCCGTCGGGACCGAAATGGTCGGTCGCTGTCGGAGGCCGCAGCGTGATCGAACCATCGCCGCTGGCGCTGTCACTCGCAGACGGCGCGCCCCTCGGCGCGGGAGCGACGTTCCGTTCGGCGAAGCGGCAACGGATCGCGGGTTCGTGGACGCCGCTGTACGGCATTCGGAAGCACTACGATGGCGATTGTAACGAACTCGTGGCAGAATTCGACGACCGTGCACAGCGCATCCGTTTCGCGATCGTGGTACGGGCTTACGACACGGGAGTAGCCATCCGCTACCGCCTCCTCTCGGCACCGTCCCGCGAACTGACGCTGACCGGCGAGTGCACCGAATTCCGACTTCCCTCCGACGCCACATTGTACGTCAGTCGCGACGAGGGCGAATATCAACGCACCGTCCAAACTCGCATAGCCCCCGCCCCGCACCCCGACCTGACCGGTAGCAGCGACAAGGGTGATCTGGCGGACACTCCCGTCACGGCGATACTCCGCGACGGAACCGCGCTCCTCGTCAGCGAATCCGATCGCCTGCACTACCCGCGGCTTATGCTCCGATCGGGACCGAAAGGTCTCGTCACTTATCTGATGCGCTTTCCAGGCCGCGCTACGGGATACTCCGGTCCGGGCGATACGCCTGCCGAAAATCGTTTTAACGTGCCGGTGCCATTCGACACGCCCTGGCGCGTGGTCATTCACGCGCCGGCGGCATCCGCTCTCCTCGAGCGACAAGATCTGATCCCGACGCTCGCGAGCCCGAACCGGCTGGGCGACACCAGCTGGATCCGTCCTGGGCGCGCGATCCGCATCCGCAATTACACGACGCAGGCCGGCCTCGATACCGTCGATTTCGCCGCCGCGCGCAAGCTCGACTATGTCGAATGGGATGCGCACTGGTACGGGGACGGTACCGATCCTAGCGACGCGACCTACGCCATTCCGCCCATCGATATCCGCCGGGTCATCGACTACGCCCGCAGCAAGGGTCTGGGCATGATCCTTTACGTCGATCGCGTGCCGGCGATGCGTCAGCTCGATGCCATCGTGAAAACCTACCGGTCGTGGGGCGTCGCCGGCATCAAGTTCGGGTTCGTCTGGGAAGGCCGCCAGTCCGACGTCGATTTCATCTATGATCTGGTGAAAACCTGTGGCGACCACAAACTGCTGGTCAACCTTCACGACAACCTCCGCCCGGCCGGCCTGGAGCGGACGCTTCCCAACTACGTCGCGCTGGAAGGCGTTCGTGGGAACGAGCAGTTTCCCACGGCCAGGCACAACTGCACCCTCCCGTTCACCCGGGCGTTGTCCGGGCCGATCGACTACACGATCTGCTTCGCCAATCCGAAGAATAAGACAACCAATGCTCATCAGCTCGCGATGGCCTCGATCTACTACAATCCGCTGACCTTCCTCTACTGGTACGATGAGCCCACCAAGTACGCGGGACGCGACTGGCCAGAGCTTGCCTTCTTCGATGAGTGTCCGACGACCTGGACCGAGACGGTCGCGTTGTCGGGTGCGATCGGCGACCATGCCGTTGTTGCGCGACGAGCGGCCGACGGGCGTTGGTTCGTCGGCGCGATCACCAGCAGAGAAACACCACATACGCTGACCGTTTCGATAGACCGGCTCGGGCCTGGGCCGTGGCGCGTCAGACGCTTCGCGGATGGGGAGCCCGCCAGCGCTGCGTGGCAAACCCCCGTGGCCGTCACTACCGAGACAATACTGGCCGGGGAACTGCTCAGCTTGCACTTAGCACCTGCTGGTGGGCAGGCGCTGATTATCGAGCGAGCCTGATCTACGGCAGTCGTTTGGAAGCGGTTTTCGTTCCACGCGCAGCCAGCTCGATCGATCGATCGCCGTTTGTAACTGATGACTTGAGGATAATAATGCGCTCAAGACCCTCATCCTCTCGATGACAGGCTCCTTCGCTTTAATCGAAGCCGGCGGCACAAAGTTCGTCGTAGGAGTCGCGCGATCGCAGGCCGAAGTGCTCCGAGTTGAGCGCATTCCGACTACCACGCCCAGTGAGACGATCAGCCGAAGTCTCGATTTCTTCGCGAAAGCCCAAGCCGAATTTGGAAAATTCGAGGCTGTGGGGATCGGGTCGTTCGGTCCAGCCGACGTCGATCCTCGATCGCGAACATGGGGGCACATCCTCTCGACGCCAAAGCCGGGCTGGGACCAGTTCGACTTGGCCGGGACGGTGGGTCGCGCGCTCGACTGCCCTGTAGCCTTCGACACTGACGTGAACGCCGCAGCGCTTGCCGAAGCACATTGGGGCGCCGCCGCCGGCACTTCGATTTCTACTTATATAACTGTTGGCACGGGCATAGGCGGCGGCGTGGTGCTGGGCGAGCGACTTGTCCACGGCGCCAACCATCCCGAGATGGGCCACGCCATGCCCGGTCGTCACGCTAGCGACACGGGCTTCGCAGGCGTCTGCCCCTATCATGGCGCCTGCTTCGAGGGACTGGCGAGCGGGCCTGCGATTAAGGCGCGGTGGGGCGCTACCCTGTCCGAGCTGCCCCAGGACCACGAGGCGCATGAGATCACGGCCTTCTATCTCGCACAGCTGGTAATCATGCAGCAGGCGATGATCGCGCCCGATCGGATCGTCTTAGGCGGTGGCGTGATGGAAACACGTGGTTTGCTGGAACGCGTCCGTTGCACCACGGCTGAGCTTGCACGGGGCTACTTCGGTCATGATCGAGCCAGCTATGAGGATTTAATCCGCCAAGCAGGTCTCGGCAATCGCTCCGGCCTACTTGGCGCACTAATACTCGCGAGAACTCGTCGGCGAATCTAATGGCTCTGCCGCTGATTCCCTTACAAACGCATCGGGGAAAGCTAAATTAGGTTCTAGACGGTGCTGTCAAAACAACGGGACACGCGTACTCAGCGTGAAGCTCTTCCCCGCCTGTACATTAGCACAGCCAGCCGGATCACCTCAGATAACGGAGTGCGGTAGCAAAACGGCGAGGCTGGCTTGCCAAGGCGAGGCATGTCCGGCCCCACCCCGCGTTGCTCACCGAACGGTGCAATTGGTTTGACGGAGCTGCGCGGCGAAGCACGGTAGCAGGCACGCCCTCTGCTATCGGTCGCCCGGCACCGCTCGCTTATCTACGATGTCCTGCACCGCAAGGAACAGGTCGTGGCTCCAGTGATGCCTCTACCTGCTCAATTTATTGTCAGGTGATCCCCCGGAACGGTGCTTATCGTATTTATAACTTATGTCATCGTTCTCAGTTCGAACCTGCGAAGTGGTTGGGCTCTGACAACACGTTGCAACAGAAAACGTGTTACGCCGCTCGCCCTTATTCCGTCAGCGATCCTCCCTGTTTATCTGCTCGACTTTCATCGCCAGCGAAGCGAACAGCGCTGAGCCTTGAGTCGCGGGCCGGTCCCCCGCGCCCCGCCCCACCGATGCTGTCGGCTGGGGCTGATGCTGATGGGAGCAGCAGCGTGCTGCTCCGTTGATGGAGACCAGCATGACCAGGCTCACCGATACCCAGACCATCCTCTTGTCGAGCGCTGCGCAGCAGGACGGCGGCAGCGTGTATCCGCTGCCCGCGACCATTACCGCGAGCGGCGCACGCCTGACAAAGGCGCTGACGACCCTCGTTGATCGCGGCTTCCTCGTTGAGCGCGAGACGGACCAGGCGGCGGACACATACCGAGCCGAGGGCGAGGTGCGATACGGCATCTACGTGACCCAGGCGGGACTGGCGGCGATCGGCATCGACGCCTGCGATGACGGCCCCGATGATATCATGGCCCCTGCCCCTGCCCCCACACCCGTAGCAACCCCGCGCGTCACCAAGGGCAGCACGGTGCTGTCGCTACTACAGCGCGACGGCGGCGCAACGCTCGCCGAACTCATCGATGCAACCGGCTGGCTGCCGCACACGACCCGCGCTGCGCTGACCGGACTGCGCAAGAAGGGGCACGCGGTGGTGCGCGGCAAGCGCGATGAGCAGACCTGC
>NZ_JBTMWL010000005.1:0-157634 GCF_054489605.1 Sphingomonas sp. RS2018 | reverse complement strand
GGTCTCCGCACTGCGTACGCGAACAGGTCCCACCGCGATCCGCCACTGACGTTTGGTCCCGCCCCTATCGCGGGTGAGAGTGTTCACGATCAGGTCCTGCATGTCGCTTGCGGTCATGCCCGATAATTTCACGGCGCTTCTGCTTCGGCAACGTCTCAACGACGAAGCTGCCAGACCCTATATGTTGCCCGTTTGATCGTTTTGAACGTCGCCTTTGGGGAAAGCGGTCTGTCCGCTTTAGGGCGCTGATCGTGGAAAGCAGACGTTCGTTCAGTCGGCGGGACGGAGCCTCAAATTCCCGTTGATGGGTGGAAAGCAGCACGGCAGCTTTCGGCATTTGGGGTGACCCAAGCCGCCGTTCGTTCACAGCTCGCCCCAGGCGGCTACGCGCCCCAATATCGGTCGTTCGACAAAAGTTTAGGTTTCTCCGAATGCGGTCGACGGTACTCGCGACATCGACATCCCCAGACCTGTGGTTGGGATCGGTCATCATTCCGGGTGAGCCTGTCGAGGGCATCAAGATGAGGACGCGCAACTTCCGCTGACGTGAACCTCTCAAAAAACGCGGTCCGCCTAAAAAAGTTCACCTACAGTGAACTTTGTTATTGCGTTCGCGACCCGGCTAGCATAGGCAGGCGTGGTGTGAATAACGGAAGAAGTTCTCATATTTAGCTTTGGCATGCGCCAAAGCGTGGAGGGATCAGACCCTCTGCCGTTTTATCCGCTCATCCGCGATGGCCCCGGCGACGGGGATGTCCCGGGCGAGACGGGCGAAGCAGAGACGATAGCGAGAATTGCTATCGTCTCTAGGTAACAGGTGTAGTCGTCGGGTCCGCCCTCTGTTCGGCGAGAATCCCTGGTCAGGCCGGTTCATTCCGGATCGACCGCCAGGGCGAACAGAGAAGGGAAAAGCCATGGCTTTTTCTAAGATCACACACCGACGACGGCGGCGACGTGGGCTGCGAGGTAAAGCTCTTGAGCAGCGTCGTGGGATCTGGGGGCGACTCCGCAACCCAAATACTTTGAAGTTCACCATTTCGGTGGGCTTCATGATCTACCGGGCCATCCGCTACGTGCTGATGGACCACCAGTTCTTTAAGTAAACCGCCAACCTAATATCTAAAAGCCCATAGTGTTAGGAATGATAATGATAAGCGAGGCCCTCAGGCTGATTCGTGTATTCCACGATCTCAAGCAATTCGAGCTTGCGGAGCGTCTCAAGGTTTCGAAGTCACACATCTCCGAGATCGAGAACGGAAATAAGACTCCGTCCCTGGATTTGGTCGAGAAATACTCGGCCGAGTTCAAAATTCCGGTCTCCGCGATAATGTTTTTCGCCGAGGAACTTCCCAGCGCCAAGCGCGGCGAGAAGGTCAGGACGAAGATAGCATCGACGGTTCTCGATCTGCTGAGCTTCATCGAGAAGAAGGCGGATGCGAACGCGGCATAGCTCGATGCCATACACCTTGCGCGACAGCCCGTTTTTCCGCCTGCGGACCCGCAAGAAGCTCGCGGCCGTCCTGCATGTTTCGGAAGCCGCGCTCGCGGCAATCGCCACCCGGGATGATCTCTACGAACGTCGGTGGAAGCACAAAACCGATAAACACAAGTGGCTGAACGTCGAGCCAGCCGCCGAGGTCGCGGCCCACTACCGGCCTATCGACATTCCGGACTGTGGCCTGAAGGCTATACAATCCCGGATTGCAAGCCTTTTGAGCCGGGTCACTTCGCCCGACTGGCTCTTCAGTCCTGTCAAGGGACGATCCTACGTGGACAACGCGGCGCATCATAAAGGGGCGAGGGCCTTCTGGCTTCTGGATATTGCGGATTATTTTCCGAGCTGCACAGCCAACAACGTCGCCCATTTCTTCCGAGATGCGCTCGAATGCTCGCCGGACGTTACCGCTATCCTTGTGCACATCACCACATGGCGCCAGTGCCTGCCACAAGGATCACCCTGCAGCCCCATCCTGGCATATTTCTCCAATCTGAAGATGTGGGGAGAGATCGAAAGTTCCGTAGGCCGGGCGGGATTGAGGCACAGCGTATATGCCGACGATATCACCATCTCAGGTCCGATGATCCGCAAGGAAGTGATCTGGGAGATAAAGCGTGCGGTCCACAAGCATGGAATGAAAATAAAGGCAGAGAAGGAGCTTAGCCTGATTGATCGCCCCGCCGATATCACCGGGGTCATCGTCGATCGTGATCGCACGAAATTGCCGAACAGGCAGCTCAAGCGCTTGTTCGAGCTGCGCGGTGAAAGGCATCGTGCCAAGGGGCGCTTTCTCAAGCGTATGCTCGACGGTCAAATAGCCGGACGCATCGCCCAGAAACGCCAAGTCGAGCAGATATGAAGTTGACTGGTCCCGGACCTCCGATCTCCGAGCTTGCTGGATTTCACAGCCGCGGACGAGAACTGCTCTTGGAACAGACGCGATCTCTGGATTCAGTCATCGGCGCGCTCCAGGCACTGGATCCTACAAGAGGCCGTCCGTCACTATGGATGCCGGCGCTTATGCTACAGGCTGTCGGCGTCTCGGTGCACAGCGTGCTGGCGCTCACGCGCGAGCGCGACATGGCGATCCGCGATGGTTTCGGCATCGCACGCTCGGCGGTAGAAACTGCCATCAACGCTGCCTTCATCACGGTCGAAGGAAATGCACTCGCGGAAAAAGCTATCCGCCATATGCGTCAGAAGCGGTGGCGTGACCTCGACCGCGAGGCGCGCATCGGCGACCTCCAGATCGCCATGTCGCGCGACGTCGGCATGCAGATCGAGGATTTTCCCGGCCTTGACGAAGCGCTTGATGAATTCACGCGCAGGAAGCGGGGCACGGAGGTTCGAGAATGGACGGAAGTAAGCCTCGAGGACCGGATTGCCTCGATAACAGCGAAAAGCCGGCGAGGGGGAATAGGGCTTGGGTCGGCCTTCTTCGGCATCTACAGGCCGGCCTCCGAGCTTCTGCATGGTAGCTATTATGGCGTGAACTACTTCTGGCAGGGAAGCCGGGATACCCCCGCCCGTGATCGCACCGCCTTCGAATACCTATGGGTGATGGAGCATTTCGCACTTCTGCTGGGATGCGTTTTCATGGGCGTCGCCGGAGCGGTTGATACAATAGCCGAAGTTCATGGGCTGCCAGAGCACGCCGCTCGCCAGAATCAGCTATCGCAACAGTTGAAAATCCTGATCGAGGCGATGGGGGCAATTGACCCGGACGACGAGCATAGCTTCGTTACGAAAACGACGGGCGGCGAGGCCAGCGACCTTTCGTAGTGCACCCTGTGCCATCACCTTTTCGATCACGAGGCACCCCCGCGGCCAGCTCGAACCGCAGCCGCCACGAAGCACGGCCCGCCACCGCGGCGTAGGTCGCCGTCTGAAAATTCCAAAGCGCCGAGGTTAGATGATTCGGTGAGAAAATCGCTTGAAGTCTGATTCTTGGTCTTACGCTCCAAATCGTAGACTAACCGGAATCGACCCAGTTGCCGCCATGAGGGTGAACCTGAATATCAGTGGCGGCCACGCCATGAAGTGTGTCCGCATGATAAGATGAACGAGCGTTTAGATTTGGGCGAGCCCAGATGACTGGTGAATGCCCAAAACTGGGTCGAGGCTGTCACTCGAGCGCATCGAAGCCGCAGGTGGTGAGAAAGCCGAACACGTCGTCGTAGCGGTCGGTCGGTCTAGTGACGTCCGTCTCATCGCCGGTAGGTGCGAACACGATCAAGCTAACGCCTACCCGCCTGTTCGCAGCGGCCAATTATTGGGCGGAGGGAACCGGCTGTCGGCGCGGCGGTTCGAGCGCGATGGCAAACCTCACACTTAACGATAATCGTTTAATGCCTAAGCTTGGCATGGGCACCTGGCAGATTAACAACTCGGCCGCCGCCATGGTGGTGCGGACCGGGCTCGACGTCGGCTTCGAGCTGGTCGATACCGCCGCTATCTACGACAACGAGATGGGTGTGGGCGACGGTATCAAGGGCGCCGACACCTGGATCACGACCAAGCTCTGGAACACGCGGCACGGCGACGCGGCAGCCGCGCTGGACGAAAGCCTAGCGCTGCTTGGAGTTGACGCAGTTGACCTGTACCTGATGCATTGGCCGGTTCCGACGCAAGACCGCTATGTCGAGGCTTGGAAAACGATGGTTGACCTGCGAGACGCGGGAAAAGCGCTGTCGATCGGCGTATCCAACTTTTTGCCCGAACATATCGATCGCATCGTCGATGCAACAGGCGTTACCCCCGCGGTAAATCAGATAGAGTTGCATCCAACTTTTCAGCAACGCGAAGCGTGTTTGTATCACGACGAGCACGGAATCGTGACGCAGAGCTGGAGCCCGCTGGGCCAGGGTAAAGGCTTGCTAGCGCGCGAGCCGATTGTTCGGATCGCGGACAAGCATGGTCGGAGCGCGGCACAGGTGGTGATAGCTTGGCATCTCGCCCACGGCCTGTCCGTGATCCCGAAAGCGAGCGATCACGAGCATCTGTCGGACAATGTCGCCGCGCTGGACCTGACACTCGACGACGAGGACATCGCCGCCATAGACTCGCTAGATTCCGCGGAGGGGCGGCTGGGTCCAGATCCGCGCAGCTTTGGCGGCTAATATCGAACTTGCCCAGCTACTCGCCGGCATAATCAGCGGCTGACTGGCCGGGCGGCCTCGCCATGGGCTGCCGGAACAGGGCCATCACACGATGATGAACGAACGGCCGAAGTTGGGAAGCGGCAAAGCTGGTTTAAACGGCTAGAAATGGGTCTTAACAACTAGTGGGCGGTCACCGGGCGGGCCTGATGTCAGCCGAAGCGCACCGTCCTGTCCAGGCCCGCGACCTTGCCCGCGAGGCCGGGCAGCTCCTCCAGCTGCCGCAGCGCGTTGAAGCAGCCACGCTCCTCGCGGTAGCGGACGATCTCGAAGCCATGCCCCTTCAGCGCAGGAAGCGCGTCGATCTCTTCTGCGGTAGCGACGTTGACGTCGATGCTGTCGGGCCCTCTCACAGGTTCGCCTGCTCGTCGGGCGGCAGGTCGGCATCCGGCGGGTAGTAGAGCGTCGCGCATTCCGCGCGCAGGCAGCCGCCCTCGATCGTGATGTCGTCACGGTAGGCGTCGGTGATGAACGACAGCGTGTCGACGTGCCGTGCCTCGAAATACATCGGGTGTACGTCGTCGCGCCCTGCGCCGTAGACCACGCGACCGACCTTGGACCAGATCGAGGCCATGGTGCACATGCCGCACGGCTGGAGCGTCGAGTAGAGCGTCGCGCCGCGCAGTTCCATCTCGCCGGTGCCCTCGCACGCCCGGCGGATCGCCATCATCTCGGCGTGCGCGGTGGCGTCCGGCAATTCCTGCGTCTGGTTGCGCTCCGCCGCGATCTCGCGCCCGTCGAGCACGATTACGCAGCCGAGCGGGGAGGTCGAAGGATCGGAGCCTTTCGACCGAGCGACCTCGATCGCGCGGCGCATCCAAAGCTCATCCGTCGGCGACGAGACGACGCCCTCCATTTCAGGCCTCACTCACGTCGTCAGCGTGGAACTCGGCGAAGGCTTCGCGGACCTTGGCGGCTTTCGCGTCGTCGTCGATGTCGACCGATACGCTGACGGCTCCGTGCAGCGGTGCTTCGCCCCGCTGCCCGGAACTAGGCTCGCCCGCGTCCCCGTCGGAGCCCGCCTGTTCTTCGCCAACGCTGTTTTCGTCGCCGTCTGCGGCAATGAAGATGTCCGTTCGCTCGATGCCGTGCTCCTGCACCAGGCGCTCGACCGTCATCTCGGCCTCGCGCCGCGTCTCGAAGGTGGCGGTCAGCGTCGTTCCCATGATCGTTCTCCGGTGCCGCCGACAGGAGCCGGGGTCGGGGGCATAACGTTTGGCAAGGCACCGGGTCCGCGCATCGCGCGTTAGCCGTCGATGAAAACCGTTCGACTGCCTGATGGCACCGATGTGCCCGCCCTGGGTCAGGGCACCTGGATGATGGCCGAGGACCCGCGGCGGCGCGGCGACGAGATCGCGGCACTGCGTGCCGGCATCGACCTTGGCATGACGCTGATCGACACCGCGGAAATGTATGCGGATGGCGAGTCCGAGCGGCTGGTCGGCGAGGCGGTGGCCGGCCGTCGCGACGACGTCTTCCTGGTAAGCAAGGCCTATCCGCAGAACGCCTCCCGAAGCGGACTGCCTCGAGCGTGCGAGGCGAGCCTGGAACGGCTCGGCACCGATCGGCTCGATCTGTACCTCCTGCACTGGCGCGGCAGGGTGCCGCTCGGCGAGACGGTGGACGCGATGGAGCGGCTGGTGGACGCCGGCAAGATCCTGCGCTGGGGCGTCAGCAATCTCGATACCGACGACATGGAAGAACTCGTTGCGGCCGGCGGGAAGGCGTGCGCGACCGACCAGATCCTCTACAACCTGACACGCCGCGGCCCGGAGCACGACCTGCTACCCTGGCTGGCGGCGCGAAGCATGCCGGTGATGGCGTACAGTCCGGTCGAACAGGGCCGGCTCGTCAGGGATGAGGGGCTGCGTACGCTGGCGGGCGAGCTGGGCGCTACGCCGGTTCAGGTGGCCCTTGCCTGGTTGCTGGCGCGCGACGGCGTGATCGCGATCCCCAAAGCCGGTACTGTCGACCACGTGCGAGAGAACCTGGCAGCTGCCGACCTCGCGCTCTCGCCCGAGACTGTGGCTCGGCTCAACGCCATGTTCCCAGTGCCGAGCGGTCCCGTGCCGCTTGCTATGCTTTAGGTCCACCGGCTGCCGAACGAACGTCTGGTTCTGTATACCGAAGTGGTGAGGCTGAAGGGAAGGAACTGGGGCGTCCTGCCGAGATGCTGCCGAGCAGGCGTCTCCCGGTGCAGTCATAGATTCGACACGAACCAGACGACGAAAGCGGCCACTCCGAGAACTGCAACCGCCAGCGCAACGCGCACTGAAGGCGGGTCTTTCGGAGCGGCGTCTTGCGGCCACGGCAAGGTGAGCGCTCGCAGGGGCGCCACGAAGGCAGCTATCGCGCCCGCTACTCGAACCCAGTCCAGCGTCACCCAGCGTTGCGCCATCGCGATCGACTGCGCGTCCGTGATGGTGTCTTTGGCGGACGCAATGCCGTGATAGTAGAGCGCGGCGTTCATCGGCCAGAATGCGACAACTGTCAGGATGAGTAGGAGCAAAATGCCGAGCGAGGGGAGGCAGAGCAGCCATCGGTAACGCCACGGAGTTCGCCAGCCGCCTATAAGTGCCCCGAACCCGGCTACCAGCATGCCTGCCGAGAGCGGAATGAAGAACAAGCCAGTATCGACCGGCCAGGCCTTGCCGTAAGGCATCATCGCAAGAGAGGCAGGCGGGTGGGCGCTCCACGCGCCAGCAAGAACGAGAAGGTCGAACAGCTTGGCGCCGAGCAGTGGCCCTCCAACCAGGACGGCAAGCCACAGGAATACTCGTGTTATTCGTTCCCTGCTCGCCATGGCGGCCCCCGTCGAGCGCGAACGTTGCGTTCGCTTCCTTCGGATCATCTCCTGAAATCGGCGAAGCAGCAAGCCACCCCCTCACGCCTCTCGAGGGCTTAACAAGACCTAATGCCTGTTCACGCCGAGATGAACGAGCGGCTGCCTTCGGGGAGCGGCCCAAGCAGCTCGAACGGTCGAAGCTGGGTCGAAGCCGCTGGTCCGCTTTGACCCAGTTACGGACGCTGAGGCCCCGCTACGGTCTCCCCAAAACCGGACATCCGTTCATCACGACCGCAGACGGCAGCTACGCGCCCCAAATTCAGCCGTTGAGGCTTGGCGCTGATGATCCGGAAAGCTGCCGGGGACGAGACTTCGCTGCCATCACAATCGCAGCGGAGCCGAGCAAGGCGGCTCCAACGATCACGCCGATGCCCACAAACCCTCGGGCAGTAACAGTCCCTTCGACAACGATAGTTTCGCCTATCCGCAAAGACAGCTGCGCGTCACCGGCTAAAGGCGTCAAAGCGTCTGGTGTCATAGCTGCTTATAGCCCCTGCTTGATGATTGAACATCGTTGACGGAATGGCAGCTACGAGCTCCAAATTCAGTCATTCGACAAATCGGCGCGCGTCTCCGGGGAGGCGATGGCAGCGCGGCGCCTTCAGGGCCACTCGACCGCGCACCGAAACGCGATGGGGTTCAGCGCTTCACTCTCGATTTTCCACCCGATCTTTGCCAGCAGCTCTCCACCCGCTGCCTTTTTGCGCATGTCGAGAAGGTGGATCGAATGGACCACGATTAGCACGTTGGCCGGGTAGCAATGCTGGTGCAGCTCGACCTCATTGCGAGTCAGTAATATCGTGTCCGGCCCTGCGGTCGTTCCCTTTACCTCAATGGAATAGGTCAAACCTTCCTTCTTCGCCTCGAAGTCGGTCGGACGCTTAGCACTGACATCCCTGATTGATGTGAAACCGTTATCGCTTAGCCATCCTTGCGCGATCGTCATGGCATGTAATTCGACTAGTCGTCGCTCGGCACCGGTCAGCCCGAAGCTTTGGCCCGACTTCCGTTTGGAAAGCGGTTGTCCGATCTCCTCAATCGCAACCTGAGCAGCGGCAATCTCCGGTGGATCGGCTTCTGGTCCGTGGCCTAGCTCGATCGAGCGATACAGTTGTCCGAGAAGTGATACCGCACGCGCTGCATGCTCGGCGAGTATGGAATCGTCCGGCAAAGCGTCGCGAGCGTAACGCCGCGAAAACGCGGTCGATGCCTCATACGCGATCGCCAGATCTCCTTTTGAACCCAAATTGATGCCAGGGCCGAAATTCGCTTGGGCGGCTTCAGCCCCGAGAAGGTTGCGCGACCACATCATCAGAGGCGCGATCTCCTCTGCCCGACGCTGAATAAAGGCGCTTCCGTCAAAACGGGTTGAGCCATGACTGATACACAGGTGCACTCCCCCACCATCGGCTTCGAAAAGGTACACCGCGTACCAGCCCTTGGTCGCGCTAGGCGACAACTCAGGCGAGTGGATGCGCACCCAGGGTATGAAGGTTTTGGGGCCAGTGCCGTCGCGACCTTGAACATTCAGACGACCCTTAAAAGGGTCTGCAGCTCCCATAGCTGCGGCCAGCCACAGTCGCATTTCATCGGGTATTGCGTTTCGAATTAGCAGCCCGCGACGATCCATCGAAGGTGTTTTCAAGGAAGAGTATTCAAGTTGGAGGTCAAGTACCTCCGCAAACTTCTCGCGCATTTTGGCTGCCCTCGTAACGGTGATGCTTCGAGCATCGGATGCGGCGGGGCAAGCCAAGAAATTCGTCTGCGCACGGCAGTACTGGGTGCCGGTACCCCAACGAAGTCGGGCTTCGGCTATCCGCCAATGGTAGACGGTACGGCTGCTTTATCGGCTGTCATTCCTGGAAGCTGCCACTCCGCAATCGGCCCAGTAGCTGCCATTGTAGCGTCGGGCGTCGCGAACGGCCGAAAGTGGGCCGGTTGCCGACCGGCGGCTTCCAGGAACGCTGCCCACTGAAGCAGACATTGGTCACGTACTTCAACGGCAATAACCGGGCCGACAGCGGAACGTCGCGATGAGCGTGACCGCACGATGGAAGCAGCCACTATTTGCTCGCCTGGAGAGCTGTCAGAGGACCGGCCTTTTGACGTTCCTCGCAGGTCGCAGTGTGCCGCCTCCGCCGATCGATCTCCACCATGCGCTCTTCGACTCGTATCTTAAAATGCTGATAGCGATCGCCGGACGGCGGAGACTAGCTCGTGCTGGTGATCAAGCCGCAAATTACTGAGGTCGCGTTTGGACTCGCACCGCCTCGAAGCCGCCGTCGCAGAAGTCATCATTGCCAGCTAGTGCCCGGTAAAGCTTGGCAAGCCAGTAATTTGGCCCGGCCGCTTCCTCGAAATCCTCTGCTCCTTCGATGAGCTTATCCGCAACGCGCTCGGCATCCTCACCCGCTCCATACGCTCGCCGGAGCGCCCGATATTGGCCGCCCAGATGCTCCAGACCCATCAGTCGATACCGATCGGCTAGACCGAGAAGGCGGAAATGCGATTGGAGGTGCTGGAAGGTTCTGACCGTCATTCCGGCCGGCCTCGTCAGGCGGTAGGACAACACCAATGCATCCTCTTCCATGCGTATGCGCACGGTCAGGAATGCCAGATTAGGGATTGCGTCGAAGCACGGGTGTAAGAACAGCCGCACGTCCGTGCCTTCGTCCAGAACGCGATCCCGCTTGCGCGTGTTGCACACGGCGCAACTCGGGACGAGGTTCTTCGGGAAAACCGAGAACTCGGGATACTGCTCCTTCGGCAGATAATGATCGAGGGTGGAAGATTCGCTGATCCCGCAAAACGGGCAGCGAGCGACGCTGACCCGCTTGAGCAAGTTGCCGCGGAGGTCCGTCATCGGCGCCGTCTCGACCATGAAGGCGTGCCGCATCGCTTCCTTCTGATGGCCGGTCAGCGCGGCTTCGTTAAGGTCGCCCACCTCTGGAGCAGCCTGTTCATACGCGTCATAGGCTTCGAGCACGCGCTCTCGCGCCGCCCGCATGCGCGCCCGTCTTGGCGCGTGCTTGGCCGTCGCGATCGCATCGAATACGCGCATCGCATCGACGGCGAGCAACGGAATGGAACGCATCCGCTACTCCTCGATCTCATCGCGTATGCTCAGGACGTAAGAGCGCGCCGCGAAGCCCAGCTTCCGGCCGAATGCTTCTTCGATCTCCTCTAGCGTATTCCGACGGGCGAGCGCGCTCAAAGTCTCGTGCCAGTCGGTCGAGCCGTCGCCGAGGTTAAATACCTCTTGGGTAATGACGCCGATGCTCTCCCCAAAGGTTTCCACACCGGGCGCGGCGACGCGGTTTTGGTCGGCCGCCCGACGGAGCACCTGAACGAATTTCGCCGGTGTCTCCTGCAGGACCACTGGCGAGTGGGTCGCGATCACGGCGTAGCCGTCGAAGGCATCGAGACATGCCCGCACGCTCTTTAGAAACGCAGCAAGCAGAGGTGGATGAAGGTGGGTCTCAGGCTCGTCGATCAGGACCAGCGTCGGTTCGGACCCCGAGATATGCGCGGTGAGTTCGGTCACGATCTTGAGCACCACCTTGTGCCCACTGCTTAGTCCTCGGAACAATTCGCCCAACTCTTCATCGTCCCGATTGGCGTAGAGCTGGGTCAACCCAATGCGCTGGAACGACGGATCGCGCAGCAGCGGCTTGAGCACATCGAGAAGGGCTTCGAGTCGGTCGGCCTCGCGCACGCGCTCAAGTGCTGACAGAAACTCGGCCTCGATCTCTGCCGGGGTGCGCAGCCGGTAGGCTTGCTCACCATTGGGCCCGTCGTCGTCCGAGCGCTCGCGAAGTCCACAATAGACGTACCCGAAGATTTCGCCGCTTTCTTCGAGCTTTTCCTTCTCTTGCTCGGTACGCCCTGGAATGACGAAAGTGTCAAAGGCGCTGTAGGAGATTACGACAACGGTCTTGAATGGCGGAGCGGTGCCGACGAACCGGCCAGCCGCATTGTCCAGCAGGTCTTCCTTGCTGCCATAGCCATATCCGCTTGCCACGATCGCAAGATTTGAGAGTAGCCGCGTTTTGCCCGTGCCGTTGTAGCCGATCAGGGCGTTGATGCGGTTCGGCAATCGGCCGCGCCGCCGAAAGTCGAACTCGACCGTGAAAGCGTTCGAGTGACGTGCCACCCTAGTCTTGAACTTGACCTTGAACCCGGCACTGCGCCGTTTTGTCGGTAAGGCCGCGGCGCGCAGCAGGCGCGAGGCGTCGTTGATCGTTCGCTCAGCACCACTGAAGCGCAGAAGCGATACCCTGTAGGCTTCGCTGTCCTCAACACTTGCCTTGATCTCGTCGTCGAAGGCAACGTCGCGGAGTCCCCGCAGATAGGGCTCGAAGACGCCGCGACCCAGTTTGTACAGTGTCTCGTAGTATTCGAGGTCGCCACCTAATGAGGCATGGCCAGCGGGAAGCTCTTCGAACGACCGCTTCGGCATCTCAGTATAGCCGCTGGTGCGGCCCGCCTCGATCACCTTGATACTGCCAAGCTCATACTTTTCGTCCGCAGATACATGCAGCGTTACGTTGAACGTCGTCTTGTAACCATAGTCGTCCCAGTTGTCTTGAACGAGAACGGCATGAGGATAGCGGTTGGTCTTAGGCGATTCGCCTGATCGGAACTCGACGACAAATTTCAACGGCCCATCTCCCTTCCGACGGCTCGACGATTGACGTGATCGCAACGACCAAAAGTCTTGTATGGCGGAATTACGGCTTTAAGGGAATGCGCAACCAGTTCCGCGCAATTTGGAACCCGTAAGCTGCCAAGCTGCAACCGGCCCAGAGCCTGCCGCGCAATGTGCGCCGTCATGAGCGACTGAAAGTGGGCCGGTAGCGGCCTGGCAGCTTTCGGGACGCCACCTAGCAAAAGCCGACATCGCTGCCGTGGAGCGCTGAATGGCGGCAACTGGGCTGTTTCCCGCCTGATTAGTCTCAGTCACACAAACGGGAAAGGCGACGTGGGAACGAACTGAAGACAAAGGAACCGGAGGGACGAAGGCGGTTTGAATCCAGCGACCGCATTTTTTGCTGTCGATGTGAACGCAAACGGCGCACATAATAACACATGTCATCGGATGTTCGGTGGACTTACCGATTGTCGATCACGACCAGAAGCCTGTAGGATCGTCATTCGCATGTCCGTGGGGGAGCAGCGCAGTTGTCACTGGCATCGGATCTTATCAGCGTCGCCGAGCGAGAGAATGCCGCGACATCGGATCGTTATGACTATCAGACGATGTGGGGCCTAGCCCTACTGTTCGAGCAGCACCAAAGTCAGGGCGACTATGCGATCGTTTTCGAATTTCATGATGACGTCGCGCTTCTGGACAGCCCGTCCGATCCAGCGACAGTCAAATTCTATCAGGTGAAGTCGAAGGCCACCATCGGCGGCTGGACATTGTCGTCGCTGCTGAAACGCGAAAAGGTCAAGTCCGAGGCCGGCACGAGCGAAAAGCCCTCGATCGTCGACAAGATGTTCCACAACATCGACAAATTCCAGGACGCCGTCCTGTCGGTGGATTTCGTGTCCAATCAACTTTGCAGCCTGAACGGAACCAAGGCTGCGTTTCGTTTCACCGAATGTGAACCCGTTGATTTCGCCAAGATCCTCAAATCGGTGCAGGGCGCTTTTCCAAAGGCAACGACGGCACAGGTCGGCCTCCTCGGATTTGCTCATACCAACCTCAGCCTCGGCGATGTTGTCTCGCATACGAAAGGCAAGCTGCAGAGTTTCATCGCCGATCAGCTCGGCCCGGTGACATTCAGTCCCGAAGCCGTCTATCAAGCGATCGCCGATGAATGTCGGCGCAAGGCCCATTTCAAGGGCAACTATGTGAGCCTGCAGCAGGTCGTGAAAGACAAGAGCCTGACCAAGGCGAATGTGCAGGAATGGCTGGACACGATCGAAAGTGCCGCACGGTCGCCGGAATGGAGCCACATCGCGCCGGATCTCAACGCCCCCTTTGCCGAGGCCCTGATCATAAGTCGCGAATATGCGATCTACCGCTCGGTTGCGCTCAATTCGGCTGATGGAGCGGTTCACCGCATTCGCCTGGCGATCCAGGGCGGCTTGGACGGCGTAGTCGATGATACGGCTCTAGATCTGCTGCGATGATCGAGGCGATCTACAGCAAGGCCGAAACCGTCGCGAAGAAATATCTGTCACCATTTAGCCCCGCGAGACTGAAGGCGATGATCGTTTATGAAATATACACGCACCATAAAACTTGAACAATATAAGCGACTTGTGAGGAGCCTCAGAAAGAAAACGCATGAAAAACTTGAAATTGCGAAGGCTGCTGCTTCTGTCTCGCGCCGAGGAGAAAGCCAGACAGGAGAGCTTTGACGACAAGACGACTGTCGTCTTCGGAGGCAACGACACCGGCAAGTCGCATCTCATCAAGTCTATCTATAGCGCGTTCGGGGCTGATCCGCAGGTCTTGAATCCGAAATGGAGCAAGGCGGCGGTTTCGACACTGCTCGAATTCAACGTCGACGATCAGGCCTATACGATCATGCGTGTCGACAATCAGTTCGCGCTGTTCGACGTCACCGACGTGCTGCTGTGGACCGGTAGCGCGCTGGTCAAGGAAGTTGGTCCGGCCATTGCCGACTTGTTGAATTTCACGATCCAGCTGGCGACGAAGTCGGACGCGCTCGTCGTCCCACCGCCCCAATTTTGCTTCATGCCCTTTTATCAGGATCAGGATCGCGGATGGGATGACAGCTGGAGCTCCTTCAAGGGGCTCGCGATGATCAAGGATTATCGCCGCAGCATCCTTGAATATCATACTGGAATCCGCCCTCGCGAATATTATGCGGCGCAGGCGGACAAGGCCGAAGCCGTTCGCCAGCAGAATGAGCTCAAGTCCGAGCGACGCGCCCTCGATCGCGCCAACCAGCGCCTGCGCGCGGGACGGTCGGCCCTCAGCGTCACCTTCACGCCGGAAATGTTTGCGACTCAGATCGAGCAATTGCTGGCTGAGCTGAACGAGCTTCGCAGCATTTACGACGCGGTGAAAGGCAAGCTGTCCGAGTTGCAGTCACGCCGGGCGGTCCTAGTGGAGGAAGTCGAGATCGCCCGGACCGCGCTCGCCGAACTCGATGCAGACTTCAAATTCGTGCAGGATCTCGCGGACACGCAGGTCATCTGCCCGACTTGCAGCACCGTTCACGAGAATGACTTTGCGAACCGCTTTGGTCTGATCAGTGATGCCGACGCCTGCCGCGGTTTTCTAGCCTCATCTCGACACTCGCTGAGCGAGGTCGAGACCGATATCAGGCGCCAACTAGAGTCCTTGCAGAACTATGGGAGCCGGATAGCGCGGATCGATACAATCCTCGAAGAGAATCGCGGGGAGATTAAGCTGCGCGACATGCTCAACGACGAGAGCGAACGCATCCTCGATGCGACGATCGTGTCCGAGCGCGCGGCGATCGACGACGCTATTGGTGGCTGGCTCGTTGAGGAACTTGATGCGGTAGAGCGCATGCGGGTTCATAGCAGCGCCAAGCGCAAGGCCGAGATTCTGGTGTTCTACGCCAAGAAGTTGCGCGAGTTTGCATGGGAGCTCGGGGTCGAGTTTAGCGCGGCAGCGCGGCGCAGCGTCGCGCCGAAGATAAACGAGACGGGGAGCTACGGCCCCAGGGCAATATTGGCTTATCATTACGCGCTGCTGCACACGATCCGCGAATTCACGACATCGTGCTTGTGCCCGATCATCCTCGATACACCGCTTCAGCAGGATCAGGATGAGAAGAACGCTGCTGCGATCATTGCCTTCGCTCTCAAGCATCGCCCGAGGGACATGCAGCTCGTACTCGGGACGGTGTCGCTACACGATGTCGCTTATGAGGGGCACCGCATCAAACCAACCACAAAGGAATCGTTGCTTTTGAAGGACGAGTTTGACGAGGTGAACCTGTACATGCGCCCGTTTATCAACAAAATGCTGGGACAGGACCAGGGCGAACTGCTCTGACCGCGGTAGCGTAGGACAGCGCGTTCGAACGGCGCGCGGCGAGGTTCACAAAATTCGCGTCGCTTTGCCGGCACTTCGGTAAGGGCAGCTGTAGATCGGGCGGAGGATTGATGGCGCAACGCAAGGCTATTCCGGCGGCCACCCGGCTGCACTTATTTGCCGCGGCATCGGGCCACTGTCAGCGGCCGGAATGTCTCGACGCCCTGTTCCCGGTCGAGTTGGGAGGCGACAAGCACATTGCGGAGATGGCGCACGTGATCCCGCATGGTGACGCTGGTCCGCGCTACGAGGACAGGCCGGAGGAGGATTTTGATGCTGATTCCTTCGACAACTTGCTGCTCTTGTGCCCGACCTGCCATACTATTGTCGACAAGGATCCCGACGCCTATCCCCGCCAGCTTCTCCTTGATTGGAAGCAGGCCCATCTTGCGAACCTGGCGCTCAAGCAGGGTATCAAGGCATATGGCGAGCGCGGGCAAGTGCGCGAGGCAGTCGCCGCGGTCCTTGCTGAGAACAAGGCGATCTGGGAGCGATGCGCCCCCGTGGACGGGGCCGAGTTCGAATATGATCCAGAGTCCGAGGCGGCGCACGTTTGGGAGCAGCGTGTGAGGAGCGTTATCCTACCCAACCACTACCGCATGCAGGCGATAATCGAGGCGAACCTCGGACTAGCCACCGATGAGGAGCGCCGGACCTTCGCAGAATATCAGGAACATGTGCGCGGCCTGTCCGAACGCCATGTCTGCGGCGTCGCTGGCCGCGCAAGTCGCTTCCCTCGGGCAATGGAAGGCATCTTCGCGTGAATTGGCAAATCAACTACGCGCTCGCGAATTTTGCAAAACCGGGGCGATCTTCTGCAGTTCATGTGGAGGACGACCTGATCAAGGTCATGACCCCGGATCAGCCAAACGTGCTAGCTGCCATAGCGCCTGGGGAGATAATCGACCTAGCGACCGCCACATATTACAGACAGCGATTTCCGGCCATGGACTTCCTCTGCGGCTATCGCTCCAGCTGTATCTGGGAAGGAGACGCGATCCGCTATCTTCAGGATCATGGTGTGGGCTGGGGCAGCTTTGGAACGCTCTTTTCGGCTGCCATGGATGGAAACGCTAAGACGGCGTCACACAAGACATATTTCTTCTCGGACCGCCTCCTTCGACAATATGGTCGTGTTGCCCAAGTCGTCCGCGAGTTCGATCGCGTCTATTCGGTCAGGCTCAAGAGCGGCGTCGTTTTCCGGCTAGGCATGATCGCCGAGTACGAACCCACCGCCGACGCGGTTCGCAGCCTTTGGAACCGGTTTGGTCCGATGGCTGTTGCGTGGAACATCAACCCGAACGGGAGCCCATCTAAAGAAGCGATCGATGCGGGAAACGAGCTCGGATGCAAGGTGACACGATGGGAAGAGCTGAGGGACTACATCCACCAGAGATCCTGAAGGCGGGCGCGATCGCAGCTCACCTGCTGACGCGTTGCGAATCCCTGGCTAGTTTCGACGCCTATATGTTCGGCTCGACCCTGAACGGTGTCGGCGAAGACATCGACATACTCGTCGTTGGCCCCAGCGGCGAAACGCTATCCAATCTCAAAGCGGAAATGCAGTCGGCCGGCCGACAATTGCCACTCCACATTCTTTGCATGTTGCCATCAGAAGCGGATCGGAGCGAGTTCGTGCTCAAGGAGCGATGCATACCGCTCGTGGATTTGGCCATGTCTGTAGCGCCACGCGCATAGCGCGATCGGGTTTTACTTCCACCGCCCACGGCACAGCTGTGAAGGCAACTTCGCCACTTTGACCTTTGAAAGCCGACTGGTTCCTAATGCCCCAGACTTCGCCCTGCTGAAATCTTGGGCGGGCGAACGTTGAACATCGGCTTCCACAGATCGCTGCCGTTCGACATGTCGCGAGCAAGCGACTGGTGAGTCTCCAAGTTCACATTCGCGACGGCACGGCGTCGGCGTGATGCGAACGACGGCTTTTGGGATCGCAGCGGAGAGGGCTGAATGGCGACAATTGGGGCGCGAAACTGCCAACGAGCCGAGCCTGAACGAAGGGTAGCTTACGCCAGTCGCTGCCCGAAAGCGGACCGGCCGCTCTCCACCCAGTTTCAGCCGTTGGGTAGCTCAATCTGCAAGTCTTCCGGCAAGGTGAGTTCATAGATCTCGGCAGCTGCGCGGATCAGTCGCATTTTGTCGCGGTTCGAAATATTCAGTCCCACCAGCCAACCGGGTGCAAACTCAGCTGCGTTGGCAAGCTCAGGTCGACCCGGATTTATCTCGGCCGGTGTGTGCGCAATGCGGTTGAGCGTCGGTGTTCGCACGGCGTCGGCGAGCGCCGGGATGCGTGACGGATCCCTGATGGCTAGGTTGCGAAGTACCTCAACCGTAGCGAGTTTGGCGTTGGCACAATGATGCTCCTTGCCGAGCATGATAAACGTGATGCCTTCCTGCATTGACCGGGCAGGCGGCCGCGCATCGGAGGGCGCGGTATCGTCGACGGCCACGACGGCATTCCTGACTCGCGATTCCGGCGGGGGCGCCACCGGCTCGCTCTGGCGCTGTCCGGCTGCCCTCAGCGTCCGCAGGAAGGCGAGCACCGATTTTGCATCCGGCTTGTAGCCGCACATGGCTTCCGCCTTATCGGCAACGGCGTCGACCAACAGTTCTTCAGGCGTCGCCAGCATCTCGCTCCACGCTCGTGGCAGGATGCTAATCGCTTCGCGCTGACCAGCGGCGTCACGATAATCTCGCTGGGCATCTTCGAACGCCAACTGATCCCGCACTCGATCGCGAGCAAGATATCGCACCAAGATGCGCTCGCATTCTTCAGGATCGCGATCATCAAGCTGCAGGCGATAGACGCGGCGATCTTCGTAGGAGCCCTGCCCGCTCGGCAGGTAAAAACTCCACTCGCGCCCGTCGGTGAGTACGCACAAAGGCACGCCTTGGTGGAACGCGTACTCAAATAGCTGTTTATCGCCGTAGACGGCGCGACCGACTGCCTTCACCTCGACGAACACTGCCGGGCGGTGGCCAAGCCCGAATAGCGCAAAATCAACGCGGCCACGGTCGGTAGTGTACTCCGGGACCAGCTGCTGCGGATCGGCGCTGTCCCACCCAAGCGCATTCAGCACAGGGGTCACCACGCCGTGGCTTATCGCGGCTTCATTTACGTAGGCGTTCTGCGCCAACCGCTCGCGGATGCGCTCGATCAGCGTCAAAATCATATCCCAGCCCCTTGTCGCCCTATGTACCTCTCGGGACGACGGCCGAAGCCGGATGTTAGTAACCCGCTGAACCAACGAGCGCATGCGCCTTTACCGGCAAGCCGGCTGGACATGCGCGCATGCCACCCGGCCTCGGATTGCTCCGTGACCGGCTGGTTCAAGCGGGGTTACTACGCCCCGCCCCTCCTCTCGGTGGGGCGCTGCTCTTCTGACGCCCGGCGGCTCGCACCGCAAGAGGGACTGGACTTCGTGCGTGTGTCGAGCATGTGTGGCGGCGCGCCTGAAAAGCAGCGGCGCACACCCAGCAGAGTTCTGGGCATTCGGTGGTGGAGGCAGCGATCATGCCGGCCTCCAACCGGAGACCGACATGCTCATTCTCGCTATAGCGCTGGCCACTGCCACGCCCGCCGACGTCGACCCAACCGGCTATTTCGAACTGATGCCGGGCGCGCTACTCCCACTGATCTTGGCCGAACTAAAGAATACGCTGGCGGACCCATACTCAATCCGCGACTTCACTCTGTGCCCGGCGCGCAGCATCAAGCTGAAGGAAGGCAAGCCGGTCAGCTGGCAGGTGTCGATCGCGTTCAACGCGAAGAACTCGTTTGGTGGCTACACCGGGCGCAAAACCTACTCCGCACTGTTCCGCAACGGCGTGCTCCGCGGCGGCATCTCATCGACCCAGTTTGCGAAAACGGACGGCATTGAGGGTCTGATCAACTCGATGGTCGTCAAGAAAATGGCCAGCTGCCCTCAAGTGGCCGACGACGAGATCCAGCGCCTGCTCAGCCATGAGGCATCACCGATCAAAACCGTCCAGTGATGACCCATCAATCAGCTTGGACCCCAACCATCATCCTCAATCGACGAGACACCACCGTCGCCCCAGTCACCACCACTCCAGGAGCCGCCATATTCATCCTCGACGTATGTTTCCGGACCTGCATTGATTGGCAGATCGAGCACAGGCGGAGGGTTGGCGAGCAGTTGCGCCAGGGCATCAGCCTGATCGTCCTTGCCGCCGCCCGGGAACCGCGTGACCTCGGCCAAAAACTCATGGAGCCACGGCGCGGTGCGCGGAAGGACGACCTGACCATCCTTGATGCGACTGGCCTGCGCTTCAAACCGCGCGACCTTTTCACCGGTTGGCGTGACCGCCACCGCATAGGGATCGTTCGGACCCATCTCGCGGCGCAGGCGCTCGATCAGCTGCGCGCCACTCGATGCGTCCTCAATCAGCAGATGCTCGACCTTGTACTTTGTGCAGGACGCGCGAACGGCAGCGTAGAGGTCGCTAAATTCGACCCGCTCGCGAAATACGTCGAGAATGTACCAACGCCCCTGGTAAAAGCGAGCGGTGATGCCGACCGACCAGTCGCTGCGCACCGTAGCCTTGACGGCCGTGTCCCAGCTCTGCGCCACATGCCCGGTCCACGGCGGCTCGTCATAGGTTTTGAACCAATCGGGCATGACGAATGCGCCGATGCGGCCGATCGGGTCCTGCTGGTACTGGGCCGCGAACACATACGGGTCTTCGGCCTGCCGACGCTTGAGATAAGCGAGCGACTGCCGGCTCGGAGTCAGCGGATATCCTTCGCGGCGATAGTGAACCCGCCCGCCCAAGAGCGGGATTACTTCGTCGCGCGTTGCGATCGCGGAGAGGCGCAGCTCCTCCCAGCCTCCTTGTCGGAGCAGGTACCCAGCGAGATCCTCTTCGTGCAGTCGCTGCATCACGATGATGTACCGCGTCTTATCGTCATCGGCGCGGCTTCGCAGCGTGTTGAAGAACCAATCCTTGGTCTTCGCGCGCACCGTGTCGGATAGGGCTTCGTCGCCCTTCATCGGGTCATCGAGGATGATCCAATCGCCACCGCGTCCCGTGACACCACCGCCGACGGAAGTCGAAAGGCGGCCGCCCCCTGCATAGGTCTCGAAGTCGAGCACCGCTCGCTTGGTCAATCGCATGTTCGGGAAGGCACTGCGGTACCAAGCGGAATCGATGATCTTGAGACAATCGCGCGCGTGCTTCTCGGCCAGATCGAGATCGTACGATGCGCAGGTGAACTTCGACTGCGGTTCGCGACCGAGGATCCACGCCACCCACGCCACCGAGATCACGATCGACTTCAGATGCCGCGGCGGCATTGTGACGATCAGCTGGGTGATCTCGCGACTGTCCAGCAGATGCAGCTGCCGCTCGATCGCGTCGATGTGCCACGCGGGCGTGAACTCGCGGTTGCCCGCAAGTTCACGAAACGCGAACCGCAAGAATACGTCGAACCGCTGCCGGATGAGCGCCGGCAGCACAGCTTTCATCTCGGGCCGATCGTCGGGCGACCTAACCATCGCTCTCGCCCTTGGGCAGATCAGTGTCGTCCTCGCCCTCGCGCGTGAGCGCGCTCGGGTCGTCGAAGTCGTCGCTGTCGCGGGTCTGCTGCACCCCCGCCAGCCAAACTTCGATGATCTTCAGGTCGTCCTCCTGCACACCCGGATCGCGCTTTTCGCAGAGCTCAGCGTAGCGCAGCGCTTCTTCGTTGGCTCGATCGCTCCGTTTCAGACCGCGGTCGATCTTGGTCTTGATCAATGCGCGCCGCTTGGTGACCTTCTTCGGCTTGCCGCCTTCGGTCATGACGATCTTCTCAGCGAGCTCCTCGCGCCATTCGGTCAGCAAGTTCTTGGTGCCTTTCGGACGGCGACCGCGCTCTCGGCCGTCGTCCTTCTGGAACTGCGTCTTGGGATCGGGACGGTTCTTACCGATGAAGAAGCTGCCGTCCTCGCGCGTGTTTCCTTCCTTCAGCGGTTTGCCGTCCTTGCGGAATCCGGGCTTCGGGGTGTTTTCATTATCGCTCATGATCACGACTCCTCGCTTTCGCGCTGGGCCTTGACCACGCTGAACGGGGTGACCCCGTCGAGCATCGGCTCGCAACCGGTTTCTTCGGAGACCCGGCGCAGGATGACGTCGACGTACTTGGGATCGAGTTCCATCCCCCGACCGACCCGGCCGGTCATCTCGCACGCGACCAGCGTCGTGCCAGACCCCAGAAACGGATCCAGCACGATGCCGCCGCGCTTTGAGCAGTCCAGGATGGCGTCTGCCACGAGTTTCTTCGGTTTGACGGTGCTGTGATCAGCCAAATCCTGCATGCGTCCAGCGCGAAACGTATTGGCGCCCGCGTACGTCCAAACGTTGCTGCGGTGACGGCCGCCCTCGCCGAGGCCGAAATTGTTGATGTGGGTGCCGGGGCTCACTTTGTAGGCAAAGATCAGCTCGTGGGCCGAGCGGTAGAAGGTGCCCATGCCGGCGTTGGTCTTGTTAAAAATAATCAGGTTCTTCTGCTCGTGAAACACCCCCTGAGCTGCATCGTGGAGGTAGGGCGCCGCGCGCCAGTCGATGCAAACGAATGCGATAGCGCCGGGCATGGCATTCGCGACGATGCAGCGGAACACCGGGCGCAACAGCGTGTGCGCGAACTCGGGCATCGACTGCTCGCCCACACCCATGACGAAGTTGTCGTGTTTGACCTTGCCCAGGCCGGAGACGTTTCCAGCGATGGCGCAGTTGTACGGGGGATCCGTGAAAATCAGATGGGCCCGGTCGCCATCGAGCAGCCGCTCGTAGCAGGCGGCATCGCGGGCATCGCCGCACAGCACGCGGTGCGCGCCGATGTGCCACCGGTCGTTCAAGCGCGAGACCGGTGTGACCATATCGGTCGGCAGGTGGACGTTGTCCTCGGGCGGCTCCGGCTCGCCGATCGACAACATCGTGTCGATCTCGAGCGTGTCGAACCCGGTCAGCTCGACGTCGTAACCGAGCTCGACCAGGCCCGAGAGCTCCGTCCGCAGCATGTCCTTGTCCCAGCCGCCTTCTTCGGCGATCCGGTTGTCAGCGATGATGTAGGCTCGCTTTTGCACTTCGGTCATGTGGACGACACGAACGATCGGAACGAGGTCGTGACCATCCTCGAGCGCCACCATCAGGCGACCGACGCCGCACATTACCCGATTACTCTCGTCGACGATCAGCGGGTTGACCCAACCGAACTCAGCGAAGCTTGCCCTGAGCTTCTTTTTCTTCTTCTCAGTGAACCGTCGAACCTTGCGGTTCGGCGGGGTCAGGGTGTTCGGCGCCACCCAGGAATAACCAGACTTTGGGAAATTGCTGACAACCATCTTAAACCACCCCTTTGTGTCGAAGGTGGCAAGGCAGCTATCAGGACTGAGCGGTTAGCGAACGCGTAACAAAACACCTGCTGAGGTCATGCCATTTTTTTACGCGGCACACGGCTGATGCGCTGGACGACGGTGACTAAGACGCGCTCGTCGGGCCAGCCAAGCATCCTCATCACATCGCGGACAAACTGGCCCGCCCGCGTGGTGAAGCGCCAGACCTCATCAGCACGCGAAGTGCGAACCTGTTCGCCGACCGCCTGCTCGATCGCTAGGATCAGCATGGCGAGGGCGTAGTCCCGACGTGTCAGCGAGCTCCGACCGCCGCGGCCAGGCTTGATCGCATTTATTGCAGTCTCAGCTAAGATGAGGAAGGCGGATAACGTGCTTTGAAATTGGCGTAGATCGAAGTCGCCCGTTTCGTTTTCACGAACATCGTCGAGTGTGGGCAACAGGTCTTCAAGGCCCAGAAGATTTTCGGACAGCGTATCGCGCAGCTGTCGCGCTTTGCTGGCGGCGGATCGCATTGCATCGATCTGCTGTCGCGTGTCGAGACCGAGTGCGGCACGACGTTGCGGCAGTAAATACCAGTCGATGGTGAGCCTGACATCTTCCAGCACCTGCTCAGAAACGTCAGGGTCGAGATCAAGTCCGGCGACCAAGTTACGCAGCCGGTCCTCATCGATTTCCAAATAACCGCGCTCAGCTACGAATTCGGGATAGCGGTCAACCGACTGACTGATCAAATCCGACACCTGACGCAGCATGCCAGCCTGCGATCGAAGCGAGGTTAAATCCGGTGATTTTTCATACCACGTTTCCCACTGCTTCAAAGATGGGAAGCGCTCTTCAACATCGACGCAAATCCTCGCTTTCGCGGGCCTTCGAGGCGGCGATTTTGGCATCGAAGTGCGCTTTTTCCCACTACTTTCCCAGTAACTGCCATACGGTACCACGGCCGACGTCGCCGGAGAACCGCCGGCCGGGAACGCATGTATCGGGGGTGAAGACAGTTCTCCGTTGCACCGTCGGCGCGGCAAACGGCGCAGAACTGCGCGGTTTTCGCAGTCCGAGCGACAGAGATTAGGCTGTTGGCAGACTAGGTGGCGGAGCGGGAGGGATTCGAACCCTCGATACGGTTTTGCCGTATACTCACTTTCCAGGCGAGCGCCTTCGACCACTCGGCCACCGCTCCGCATGCTCTGGAGGGGTGCGTGCTAGGGGGAAGTGGCGCGGCCTGCAAGTCGATTGCGTCGGCTGCGCCGGCATGCGACCTTCGTCGGCATGATCGCCATCGTTCTTTCGCTCGCGCTCGCCCAGGCGGCGTCGGTCCCGGGTCCCGCGCAGGCGGCACCGCAAGCGATCACCTCCACCCCCGCCCCCGCCGCCAAGCCCTATGACGCGCAGCCGTCCGACTGGGTCGCCATTCCCGACGACGAGCTGCTGGTCTTCACGCTCGGCAACGGGCGGCGCGTCGTCGTGCGGCTGGCGGCACGCTATACGCCGGCGCACGTTGCGAACATCCGCCGCATCGCGCAGGCGAAGTGGTGGGACGGCGAGAGCGTCTACCGCGTGCAGGACAATTATGTCGCGCAATGGGGCGATTCGACCGAGAAGAAGCCGCTGCCGCCCGGCGTCGTCGCCAATCCGCCCGCCGAATACAGCTGGCCGAAGTTCGACGCGGTCGCGACGCTGTCGAAGCCCGATCCCTATGCGACCAGGGCAGGCTACAGTCGCGACGGCTGGCCGATCGCGACCAATGGACGGGAGGCTTGGATCCCGCATTGTTACGGCATGGTTGGCGTGGCGCGCGATCTGGCGCCGTCGACGGGCAGCGGCGGCGATCTCTATGCCAACATCGGCCATTCGCCGCGGCATCTCGATCGCAACATCGCGATCGTCGGCCGCGTGATCGACGGCATCGACGCGCTGTCGACGCTGCCGCGCGGGACCGGCGGCGGGCTGGGGCTGTACGAGGACCCGAAGCTGTTCATGCCGATCGCCACCGCGCGGCTCGCCAGCGACCTGCCCGCCGCCGAGCGCCCGCATTACCAGTATCGCGCGACCGACAACGCCCGCTTCCGCCTGTGGATCACCGCGCGCGAAAACCGCGAGCCGCCGTTCTTCACCGTGCCGGCGGGCGGCGCCGACATCTGCAACGCGCTGCCGCCGGTGCGCAAGACGCCGTAGAAGGCCCCCAAACGACGGCGCGAAAGATTTTCTGCGTCGCGTTCTGCGGCGGCGGCGTCATGGTCGCGCGATGTTGGCCGCCATCAACCCGCTCTATTCCATCGCCGGGCTGCTCGTCGGCATGCTCGTCGGGCTGACCGGCGTCGGCGGCGGATCGCTGATGACGCCTTTGCTGGTGCTCGCCTTCGGCTTCCACCCGGCGACTGCGGTCGGCACCGACCTGCTCTATGCCGCCGCGACCAAGTCGGTCGGCACGCTCGTCCACGGCCGCCACGGATCGGTCGACTGGCGGGTGGTGCGGCGGCTGGCGAGCGGCAGCGTGCCCGCCACCGCGATCACCCTGCTGCTGCTGTCGCAGTCGGGCGCGGTGACGAAGGGCAGCGGCGCCGGCCTCGCCGCGATCCTCGGCATCGCGCTGATGCTGACCGCGGTGGCGATCCTGTTCCGCACGCGAATCGTCGCCGGGGCGGGCCCGTGGTTCGACGCGCTGAGTGAACGCCGCATCGCCGCGGCGACGGTGGCGCTGGGTGCGGCGCTCGGCACATTGGTGTCGCTGACCTCGGTCGGCGCGGGCGCGCTCGGCATGACCGCGCTGCTGATCCTCTATCCGCGCCTGCCGGTGCGCACGCTGGTCGGCTCGGACATCGCGCACGCGGTGCCGCTGACGCTGATCGCGGGAATCGGCCATATCGCGATGGGGCGGGTCGATGGCGCCCTGCTGCTCGCGCTGCTGATCGGCTCGATCCCCGGCATCATCATCGGCAGCCTGCTGGCGTCGCGCGTGTCGGAACGCGTGCTGATCCCCGTCCTCGCCGTCACGCTGGCGATCGTCGGCGCCAAGCTGGTGCTTTAGCGCGCGTCGGCGTCCGCCACTCCACCCTTGCCCACATCCTCGGGCAGCACCCATTTCAGGTCGGTCACCTCCAGCGCGCGTCCGTCGTGCGACAGCACGCGCACCGGCCGGATCGGCTGGCCGTCACGCAGGTCGACCAGTACCGGGGTCGCCGGCACCCCCGTCTCCCACCGCTCGCCCCATTGCCGGAGCGCGATCATCGTCGGCAGCAGGGCATAGCCCTTGTCGGTCAGGCGATATTCGATCTTGCGGCGATCGTCGGGCAGCGGTCGGCGCTCCAGGATGCCGTGCTCCAGGAATCGCGCCAGCCGGCTCGACAGGATGTTGCGGGCGATTCCCAGTTCCGACTGGAATTCCTCGAAATGGTGCAGGCCGTTGAACGCGGCGCGCAGGATCACCAGCGACCAGCGGTCGCCCATCGCCTCCAGCGCGGCCGGCAGGCTGCACGTGACGACGTCGCGCAATTGGTCATGCAGCTTGGCACCCATCGCCCGCTCCTAACCCGAAAATCGCGCCCCGCGAAGCCGTCACGAAATATTGCTCCGCAGCATAGGTTGCATATTGCAACGCAAGGGTGTTCGCGATAGGTAGCGAACTGCAACGTATTTCGACAGGGGCCGATATCATGACCAAGTTCGCCACGCTCGCACTCGCCGCCTTCGCCCTCACCGCCGCCATGCCGGCCGCCGCGCAGAGCTATTACAGCGCGAAGCCCGCCGCCGCCCCGGCCAAGCCGACTTTGGTCACGCGCAGCACGTTGTGGAAGTGCGCGGAAGGCCTGTGCTCGGCCCCGCGCAGCGGCGAGCGTGACGCGGTGCTGTGCGAACTGGTCGTGCAGCGCGTCGGCGCGGTCGAATCCTTCACCGCCGGCGGCGCCGCTTTCACGCCCGAAGCGCTGACCAAGTGCAACGCGCGCGCGAAGTAATACGAAAAGCGGATTGCAAAGCGTGAGCGCGGTGCCCACTCTCCCGGGCACCGTGCTGCGCCAATATGAACTCGTCGATCGTGTCCTGAGCTACGATCCCCAGGCCGACGAGGCGATGCTGAACCGCGCCTACGTCTTCTCCGTCAATGCGCACGGGACGCAGAAGCGCGCATCGGGCGATCCCTACTTCAGCCACCCGATCGAGGTCGCCGGCATCCTGACCGACCTGCGGCTGGACGACGAGACGATCGTCACTGCGATCCTGCACGACACGGTCGAGGACACGGTCGCGACGTCGGAGGAGATCGAGCGGCTGTTCGGCGCCAGCGTCGCGCGGCTGGTCGACGGCGTCACCAAGCTCAGCAAGATCGAGGCGCAGTCGGAGAACCAGCGCGCCGCGGAAAACCTGCGCAAGTTCCTGCTGGCGATGTCGGACGACATCCGCGTTCTACTGGTGAAGCTGGCCGACCGGCTGCACAACATGCGCACGCTGCATTACATCGCCAAGCCCGAGAAGCGCCGCCGCATCGCGCGCGAGACGATGGATATCTATGCGCCGCTCGCCGAGCGGATCGGCATGTACGAGTTCATGAAGGAGATGCAGACGCTCGCTTTCCGCGAACTCGAGCCCGAGGCGTACGAATCGATCAAGAAGCGGCTCGAGGCGCTGGAGGGCGAGGGCCACCGGATCGAGAAGATCGCGCACGGGATCGAGACATTGCTCGACCGCGCCGGCATCGATGCCGAGGTCGGCGGACGCCAGAAGCATCCCTATTCGATCTGGCGCAAGATGTCGGAACGCCACGTCAGCCTGGAACAGCTGTCCGACGTGATGGCGTTCCGCGCGATCGTCGAGACCGAGGAGGAATGTTACCGGGCCTTGGGCGTCATCCACCGCAAATGGCCTGCGGTGCCGGGGCGGTTCAAGGACTATGTCTCGACACCCAAGCGCAACGGCTATCGCTCGCTCCACACCACGGTCGTGTTCGGCGAGACCGCGCGGATCGAGGTGCAGATCCGCACCCGCGCGATGCATGCGCAGGCCGAATACGGCATCGCCGCGCACTGGGCGTACAAACAGGATGCGGTGCGCCCCGATACGCAGGTGCCGTGGATCAACGATCTGGTCGAGATCCTCGACGCCGCCGAAAGCGCCGAGGAGCTGCTCGAACATACGCGCATGGCGATGTACGTCGACCGCATCTTCGCGTTCACGCCGAAGGGCGAATTGATCCAGCTGCCGAAGGGCGCGACGCCGATCGACTTCGCCTATGCCGTCCACACCGATCTCGGCGACCAGGCGGTGGGCGCCAAGATCAACGGGCGGATGGTGCCGCTGCGCACCGAGATCGCCAATGGCGATTCGGTGCAGATCCTGCGGTCGAAGGGTCAGGCGCCGCAGCCCAACTGGCTGTCCTTCGCCATCACCGGGAAGGCGCGCGCCGCGATCCGGCGGCATCAGCGGCACAAGGAGCGCGACGAGACGCAGGCGCTGGGCCGCAAGCTCTACGACGACATCGTCGCACGCCTGCCTGCCGCGATCGGCCCCGATGCGCTCCCCGCCGCGATCCGCCGGTTGAAGATGTCGGGCGAAGATGCGCTGTTCTCCGCGATCGCGCGCCGCTCGCTGTCGGACGGCGCGGTGATGGAGGCGCTGATGCCGGGATCGGCCGGCGAGGACGACGACCACCGTGCGCCGCCGCAGCGTCACGCCATCTCGATCACCGGGCTGACGCCGGGCGTCGCCTTCGACCTCGCCGAATGCTGCCGCCCGGTGCCCGGCGACCGCATCGTCGGCATCCGCCGCGCCGGCGAAGGCATCATGGTGCACGAGATCGGCTGCCCCGAGATCGACGAGGACGGCGAATGGGTCGACCTCGCTTGGGGCGACACGGCGGAGGGCGGCACCGCGCGCATCGCCGTCACGCTGAAGAACGAACCCGGCGCGCTGGGCGCGATCGCCACCGTCATCGGCGCGCACAAGGCCAACATCCTCGGCCTGCGCATGGACAACCGCGACACCACCTTCCACACCAACACGATCGAGCTGGAGGTGCGCAACGCCAGCCACCTCACCCGCCTGCTGGCGGCATTGCGCGCGGCAGATGCGGTCAGCGAGGCGGAGCGGGTCTGACTGTTAGCGCCGCCCGCCGAGCAGCGCCCGCGTCCCCTCAAGCACCACGCCGAACACCAGATGCGCCGCCGCGCCATAGAGGTGCGTACCGAGCGGCGTCTCGGCCGGCGCCTCGCCCAGCCCGAGCGCCGGCACCGTACCTTCGTCGAGCAGCGCGGAGGTGACGAGGCCGTAGCCGCTGCCGAACCCGCTCGCCACGCCGGGCCGATATTCGGCGACGAGGCCGTAGGCCCCGCCCAGCGCCGCACCGACCGCATAGTGGACCAGCCGCCCGGCACCCGGCCGATCCTCGCGCGGCAGCGGCGCGTCGGTCGCGACTTCGACGACCGCATTCGCGGTCTTCGCAGTGGCGGAGTCGGCGGGATCGCCCTCCACACCGAAGGCTTCGGCGGTCTGGGACTGGAACAGCTCCATCACCGCGGCGGCGACCAGCCCTGCGGCAAGGCCGGCGGCGAGACCGAGTACGGGGCGGGGCGCGGTCGTCGCGCGCTTGCGTATGCTTGCCATGCCCGTCCGAACGAGCGGCGCGGCGCCGGGTTGCGAACGGCCCGAAACGACGACGGCCGCCGATCCGGGTGGGATCGACGGCCGTTGCCGCATCGTGATCGATATCAGCCGGCGTTCTGCGACAGATATTTCGTCAACTCGGCCTGGCTCACGCCCTTCGACTTGTCGGTATCGGCCGATGCGAACGCACCCGACACCCACTTCGTCGTCGCCGGATCGCCCGCCTTGGTCGACGGATCGCTCGCGGTTTTCAGCGCGACCATCCAGGCGCCGAACTCGGCCTTGTCCAGCTTCGCGTCGGCATTCTTGTCATAGGTCGGGAACTCGGTGCTCACGACCTGCGCGATCTGCGTCGCGCCGGTCGCCGGCGGTGCCGCCGCGGGCGCCGCTGCGACCTGGGCCGGCGCTTCCTGCGCCGGGGTCACCGGCGCCGCCTCGGCGGTCTGGGCCGGCGGCGCTGCGGTCGCGGGATCGGCCGCTGTCAGCGGCGTCCGTCCCGGTGCAGTCTGGTCGGCCGTCGGTGCAGTCGTCGTCGGGCTCGCCGGCGCGGACTGAGCCTCCTGCGCAAATGCAGGTGTAGCAATGGCAAGTGCACTGACCATCATGGCTGTCTTCATCATGATATTTCTCCTTCGCTGCGGTTCGATATAGTCCGCTCGTGTCAAAACGGACTTGGACGAACCGCGAATGAACTTCGCTGATAACGATGTAGTATTTAAGTCACGCATTTCAAGAAATCGACCGTTGCCGGCATCGACTCGTCCCTGCTAACGCCCGGCCCATCGCCCGCTGAGCAGGACAGACCCCATGATTCCCCGGTATTCGCGCCCCGACATGACTGCCCTGTGGGCGCCGGAATCACGCCTACGCATCTGGTTCGAGATCGAAGCGCATGCGACCGAGGCGCTGGCGGACCTCGGCGTCGTGCCGCGCGCCGCCGCCGACGCGCTATGGGCGTGGTGGGCGACCAACCCGGCGATCGACGTCGCCGCCATCGACGCGATCGAGGCGGTGACGAAGCACGACGTCATTGCCTTCCTCACTTGGGTGTCCGAACAGGTGAAGGCGCATTCGGGCGAGGACTGGGCGCGCTTCCTGCATCAGGGCATGACCTCGTCCGACGTGCTCGACACCGCGCTCGCCGTGCAGTTGGCCCGTGCGTCCGACATCCTGCTCGCTGATCTGGACGCGCTGCTCGCCGCGCTCCGCGCCCGCGCGTTCGAGCACAAGCTCACCCCGACGATCGGCCGCAGCCACGGCATCCATGCCGAGCCGGTCACCTTTGGGCTGAAGCTCGCGCAGGCCTATGCCGAGTTCGACCGCTGCCGCGCGCGGCTGGTCGCGGCGCGCGCGGAGATCGCGACCTGCGCCATCTCGGGCGCGGTCGGCACCTTCGCCAACGTCGATCCCCGCGTCGAGGAGCACGTCGCCGCCAAGCTCGGCCTGACCCCAGAACCCGTCTCGACGCAGGTGATTCCGCGCGACCGGCACGCGATGTATTTCGCGACGCTGGGCGTGATCGCCGGCTCGATCGAGCGGCTCGCGACCGAGATCCGCCATTTGCAGCGTACCGAGGTGCTGGAAGCGGAGGAGTATTTCTCGCCGGGCCAGAAGGGGTCGTCGGCGATGCCGCACAAGCGCAACCCGGTGCTGACCGAGAATCTGACCGGCCTCGCCCGCATGGTGCGCGGTTATGTCACCCCGGCGCTCGAGAATGTCGCGCTGTGGCATGAACGCGACATCAGTCATTCGTCGGTCGAACGCTATATCGGCCCCGACGCCACCATCACCCTCGACTTCGCGCTCGCCCGCCTGACCGGCGTGGTCGACAAGCTGCTCGTCTATCCGGCGCGCATGCAGAAGAACCTCGACCGCATGGGCGGCCTCGTCCATTCGCAGCGCGTACTGCTGGCGCTGACACAGGCCGGCGTCAGCCGCGAGGATTCGTACCGCTACGTCCAGCGCAACGCGATGAGGGTGTGGGAAAGCGACGGCGAGCTGTCGCTGCTGGAACTGCTGCAGGCAGACCCGGACGTGACGGCGGCGCTATCCGCAGATGAAATCGCCGAGCGGTTCGACCTCGGGTATCACTTCAAGCACGTCGACACGATCTTCGAGCGGGTGTTCCGCTGACGGAGAGGATTAGCTCCGCTAATCCTCGTCTCGCCGTCAGCCCGGCCGGCGTCGCCCAGCGACGACCGACGGCGTGGCTTCGCCACGACGCCCCCCGGCCCTCCCCCGTTCGTCCTGAGCCTGTCGAAGGACCGTACTTCGTGCCGCTGGAGCAGCGTTCGCGGCGCAAGGAACCATGCTTCGACAGGCTCAGCACGAACGGATCAGGCGGGCATCCTCCACCAAATCCTACCGCATCGGTAATATCCAGGGCACACCCGCCATCGTTTCGCCCCACGCATGCATTTCAAGCAACAGCAATAATCGAATGCGCACGTGCAAGATTATTACAACGGGATTACAGCGCCCTCAGCCGCCGATAGCGGCCTGCAGCGGCGATCCCGCCGCGCAGAACGAAAGACCCACCATGCGCAACCTCGAAACCGCGGCGACCTTCGCCGCGACGCTGGTTGCCCAGGCGCTGGTCATCGCCACGATCTTCGTGGCCTGAACGTACCCGGGCAATCCCGCCTGTCGCGCCACGCGCGACGGGCGGACCTCCTCGGGGTTCGCCGTTTTCCTGTACCAGCTATCCGTGCTGTCGCGCAGACGGCAACTTAGGTTATGAGAGGCAGCGTTGCGACTCTGGACGCCCGCCTGCGCGGGAGCACGGCGGTTCTACCCCAGCGCTGCCTTGATCTTCGCGAAGAACCCGGTGCTCTCCGGACATTCCTCGCCCGTCTCGGTCTCGCGAAACGCTTCCAGCAATTCGCGCTGCTTCGCCGACAGCTTGCTCGGCATCTCGACGTCGATGCGCACCACCATGTCGCCGCGCCCGCGCCCTTGCAACACCGGCATGCCGAGGCCGCGCTGGCGCAGTTCGCGGCCGCTCTGCGTGCCGGGTGCGACGCGGATTGTGTGGGTTTCGCCGTCGAGGCCCGGCAGCGCGATCTCGCCGCCGAGCGCGGCGGTGGTGAAGCTGATCGGCGCGCGCGCGTAGAGCGTCGTGCCCTCGCGCGCGAAGAGCGCGTGCTTCTTGACGTGCAGGAAGACGTAGAGATCACCCGCCGGCGCCCCGCGCGCACCCGCCTCGCCGCGCCCGCTCAGTCGCAGCTTCGTACCATGGTCGACGCCCGGCGGAATGTCGAACGGGATGGTCTTGGTCACCTCGACGCGGCCCTCGCCGCGACACGCCTTGCACGGGTCGGAGATGATCGCGCCCGCGCCGTTGCAGCCGGGACACGCGCGCTCGAACACGAACGGCCCCTGTTGCGAGCGCACCTTGCCGTGGCCGGCGCAGGTCGGGCAGCTGCGCTGGCCGGTGCCGGGCGTCGCGCCCGTCCCGTCGCAAGCGTCGCATTCGCCGGACACGTCGACGGTGATCTCGTCGGACTTGCCGTGGAACGCCTCTTCCAGCGTGATTTCCAGATCGTAGCGCATGTCGGCGCCGCGCCGCTGCTGCTGCGCGCCACCGCGACCGCCGCCGCCCATGAACTCGCCGAAGACGCTTTCAAAGATGTCGGAGAAGCCACCGAAATCGGCCCCGCCCCCGAAGCCGCCGCCATGCCCGCCACCGCCGCCGTTCTTGAACGCGGCATGGCCGAACCGATCGTAGGCGGCCCGCTTCTGCGGGTCCTTCAGGCAGTCATAGGCTTCGCTGACCGCCTTGAACTTCGCCTCGTGGTCCTTGCACCCGCCGTTCTTGTCGGGGTGATACTTCATCGCCAGCTTGCGATACGAGGATTTGATCGTCGCATCGTCGGCGGTGCGGCTGCATTCGAGCAGCTCGTAGAAATCTACTTCGGTGGTCATCGCTTATAGCCCTCTCCCCTTCAGGGGAATTTCAGGTGAACCGTCCCCCAGACGGTTCAGGATCGTCCGGGGGACGATCCGACCTGAAATTGGTTGGGAGAGGGGGATGTCTCACCGAGACCGTCCGCCTGCTGCACTGCCCCTCTCCCCGGCCCTCTCCCCGACGGGGAGAGGGAGGAAGTGTTTACGCCTTCTTGTCGTCGTCCACGTCCGAGAATTCGGCGTCGACCACGTCCTCGTTCGGCGCATCGCCGGCGGCATCGGCCGAGGGCGAAGCCTCCGCCGCCTGCTGCTTCTCGTAGATCGCCTGGCCGAGCTTCATCGCGACCTGCGCCAGTGCCTGCGACTTCTCGGTCATCGCATCGGCGTCGCCGCCCTCGACCGCGGTCTTCGCATCGGCCACCGCCGCCTCGATCTCGGACTTCAGCGACGCATCGACCTTGTCACCATGCTCTTCCAGCTGGCGCTCGGTCGTGTGGATCAGGCTCTCGGCGTTGTTCTTCGCCTCGGCGCCCGCACGACGCTTCTTGTCCTCGTCGGCGAACTTCTCCGCGTCCTTGACCATCGCGTCGATATCGCTGTCGCTGAGACCACCCGAGGCCTGGATGCGGATCTGCTGCTCCTTGCCGGTGCCCTTGTCCTTGGCCGACACGTTGACCAGGCCGTTGGCGTCGATGTCGAAGGTGACCTCGATCTGCGGCACGCCGCGGGGTGCCGGCGGGATGCCGACCAGGTCGAACTGGCCCAGCATCTTGTTGTCCGCCGCCATCTCGCGCTCGCCCTGGAACACGCGGATCGTCACCGCGCCCTGGTTGTCGTCGGCGGTCGAATAGGTCTGCGACTTCTTCGTCGGAATGGTCGTGTTGCGGTCGATCATGCGCGTGAACACGCCGCCCAGCGTCTCGATGCCGAGCGACAGCGGCGTCACGTCGAGCAGCAGCACGTCCTTCACGTCACCCTGCAGCACGCCCGCCTGGATCGCGGCGCCGATCGCGACGACCTCGTCCGGGTTGACGCCGGTGTGCGGCTCCTTGCCGAAGTACGACTTCACGACGTCGCGCACCTTGGGCATGCGCGTCATGCCGCCGACCATCACGACCTCGTCGATCGCATCGGCCTTCAGGCCCGCATCGGACAGCGCCTTCTTCAGCGGCTCCAGCGTGCGCTGGATCAGGTCGTCGACCAGACGCTCCAGATCGGCGCGGCTGATCGCGCGGACCAGATGCTTCGGGCCGTTCTGGTCGGCGGTGATGAAGGGCAGGTTGACCTCGGTCGATGCCGCCGACGACAGCTCGATCTTCGCCTTTTCGGCGGCTTCCTTCAGACGCTGCAGCGCCAACTTGTCCTTGGTGAGGTCGATGCCCTCATCCTTCTTGAAGCCGTCGGCCAGATACTGGACGATCTTGGCGTCGAAATCCTCGCCGCCCAGGAAGGTGTCGCCGTTGGTCGCCTTCACCTCGAACACGCCGTCGCCGACTTCCAGGATCGAGATGTCGAACGTACCGCCGCCCAGGTCATAGACCGCGATCGTCTTGTTCTCGGTCTTCTCCAGACCATAGGCCAGCGCCGCCGCCGTCGGCTCGTTGATGATGCGCAGCACTTCGAGGCCGGCGATCTTGCCGGCGTCCTTGGTCGCCTGACGCTGGGCGTCGTTGAAATACGCGGGCACGGTGATGACCGCCTGGGTCACCGTCTCGCCGAGGTAGCTCTCGGCGGTTTCCTTCATCTTCTGCAGCGTGAACGCGCTGATCTGCGACGGGCTGTAATCCTCGCCGCCCGCCTTCACCCACGCGTCGCCGTTCGGCCCGCGCACGATGTCGTAGGGGACCAGCTCGGTATCCTTCTTGGTGACCGGATCGTCGAAGCGGCGGCCGATCAGGCGCTTCACCGCGAAGATCGTGTTGTCGCCGTTCGTCACCGCCTGGCGCTTGGCCGGCTGGCCGACCAGCCGCTCGCCGTCCTTGGCGAAGGCGACGATCGACGGCGTGGTGCGCGCGCCTTCCGCATTTTCGATCACCTTGGGCTTGCCGCCCTCCATCACCGCAACGCAGCTGTTGGTCGTGCCGAGGTCGATACCGATTACTTTAGCCATATGTCTTGCCTGTACCCCCAGGGTTCTAACACACTGAATTACACGGCCCGTGCCACTTTGGCGGTGGCATGGAACCAATCGTTACCGGCGCGATATAGGTGGGGGCACGCTTGCCGCAAGTGGTGGGCGGGGCGTAGGGAAACGTCGGTTTTTCCTGTTTCGGAGCAGACGCGCATGCGCTCGTGGATCATCGCCCTTCCCCTGTTCATGCTCGCCGGCTGCGGTGCGGCGCCGCAAGCGGCGGTGAACGGGGCATGGGTAAAGCTCAACGCTGTGCCCGGCCGCCCCGCCGCCGCCTATCTGACGCTGCACGCCGGCGACGCGCCGCTGACGCTCACCGCCGCGCGCTCCCCTGCCGCAGCGCGCGCCGAGCTGCACGAAAGCGCGAAGGACGCGCGCGGCGTGATGTCGATGCGCGCGGTGCCCTCGGTGGCGGTGGATGCGGGCAGGACCGTCGCGCTGGAGCCCGGCGGCAAGCACATCATGCTCTTCGACGTGAACCCCGCGCTGAAGGCGGGCGACACCACCGCGATCACCCTGTCCTTCGCCGACGGCAAGACGATCGAGGCCCAGGCGAAGGTTCGCGCGGCGGGCGATGGCGCACCCTGATCCCACGACGTGCCGCGCAAACGCTACCTGACCGCGACGCTCCCCGACGGCTACGTCAAGACGATCGGCCCGACCGCGCTCCCCTTCACCCACTACTGGCGCATCGTCGCGGTGCTCGCGGGCGGGCGCACCGAAGTGTTCTGGGGCCACACCAAGTCGCTCGCCGAGGCGAAACGCAAACGCACCGCGCTGGCCGACGCCGCGACCACGCGCGGCTGGCAGAGCTGGGAATTCGAAGTCGTGGAAGTCGAAGAGACCCCCTCCCCCCGTTCGGGCTGAGCTTGTCGAAGCCCTGCCCTTTCTTCGTGTCGAACACCCGGCGGCCCGAAGAAGTACAGCCCTTCGACAAGCTCAGGGCGAGCGGATATGACCGAATTCGGGAGGGCTCACACATGCCGCATGTCATCGACCGTTTCCGCTCGTCCACGCGCGGCTGGCTGAAGGGTACGCTCGCCGGCTGGGCGACGATCCTGCTGTTCCTCGCCGGACCCGTGCTGATGGTCGTGGTCAGCGGCACCACCGACACCGTACCACCCGCCGCCCCGCTGCTGCTCAGCCTGATCGCGCTCGCCATTTTCGCCGGCGTGTGGCTCGGCAATATCGCCACGACCTACGAACTGGCCGAGGACCGGCTGATCCTCTACCGCGGCATCCTCGCCAAGTCCATCGACGAGGTCGAGCTGTACCGGGTGAAGGACGTGCGCATCGACTTCTCGATCATCAACCAGTGGGTCGATATCGGCACGATCACCGTCACCTCTTCGGACGAGACGACGCGCGGCACCGCGCTGGTCCTCCGCCACGTCGAGCGCGCCCGCCAGCGCCGCGAGGAACTGCGCACCCGCGTCGTCGCCGCCCGCCGCCTGCGTGGCGTGCGGGAGGTCGACATGGTGCACGAGGATATGTGATCGTCGGTTCCAAACGGCGTCCATCGTACCGAAACGGACCCACCGGTTTTTGTAAGGAATACCGCTGGTTCCGGGTGAACAACCTGTTAACCCGCCGCCATGGCCCCGCGGCAAGGCGCGGGAGGTTTCGGGGGTATTCTTATCATGAAGAAGTTGTTTCTGGTGGCTGCTGCCGCCTGTGTCTTGTCGTCTCCGGCAGACGCCGCGACGTTCGTCCGCGACCTGACGGTCAACCTGACCGGCTATACGGTCGACCAGCTCAACAGCCAGATCAATGTCTCCGTACCGGTCACCGCGATCTCGGCGCTGTCGTCCGGCGACGTCATCACCGGTCGCGTCCAGTTCACCAACGGCCAGCGCCTCACGATCAGCGACAAGGCACCCTTCGAGTTTTTCCAGCTTCTGTTCCTGGGCAGCAACGGCAATCAGTTCAGCGGGTCCTCGACGGTGACGCTGCTAGATGACCAGGGCAGCCGCAATACCGGCACAGCTCTGGGCGGTAACAGCGGCGGCGGCGGTATGGTGGTCTACGGCAGCGGCAATCTAACCGACTCCAGCTTCTCCTTCTCGGGCTTCGACTATACGCTCACCGCCAACAGCGTTCGCAACAGCAGCGGCGCGACGACGTCGAACGTCCCATTCGGGAGCTCAGCCTTTTTCTATGCCAGCAACGCGACCGTCACCAACGCGGTCGCCGCCGTTCCCGAGCCCGCGACCTGGGCGATGATGCTGTTCGGTTTCGGTGGCATCGGTTTTGCCCTGCGCCGTCGCCGTGCGCCAAGCGTCCGCATCCGCTTCGCCTGAGCCGGCGCGTGGAATCGGGGGAGACGGACGGATTTCAGTCGTCCGTATCCTCCGGATCCCAAAATACCGACAGCACGATCCCCGCCGCCAGCGCCGCCCCGCGTTCCGGCCCGGCGGGTAGCACCAGATCGCGTCGCCGCGTGCCGTTGATGTTGACGCCACCGATGGTGCGACCGCCCCGATCCACGAACGTATAGCCGACCGGCGTATCCACAGTCAGGCCGCGCCCGTCGCCGATACGGTGCATCGATCGCAGGTCGATCGCCGCCCCGCCGACCCGCGCCTCGCCCAGCCGCCGGGTCAGCGTCGTGACCCCATCCCGCTCGACCATGCCATCCAGCGTCAGCGATCCGATCCCCGCCCCGTCCCGTGCGAAGGTGCAGCGCAGCCGCAGCGGCTCTACCGGCTCGCTGATCGTGACAGCCCAACCCTCCAGACGCGCCTCGCGCCGGTTGTACGTGCAGTCGCCCGACAGCTGCCCGCCGACGCCCGCGCCCGTCACATCGAAGTGCATGCGGCCATAGCGATCGACCGTCCGCTCGGTCACCGCGACCGCGCCGAACACGCCGACCGCCTCCTCGCGCCCCGCCGCGCGCCGCGAGACGCGGCCGACGCCGTCCGCTGCGACCCTAAGCTCGCCGTTCATCCACAGCGGCACCGTGACCGCCACTGCCTCGCCCCGCGCGGCGATGTCGGCGAAGCCGGTCGGCGCGGTCCCCATGCATCCGCCGACCGCGACGCCCGCCAGCCCCACCACGCTCGCAACCACCCGACCCATCGCCACCCTCTCCCGAGTATCGTTACGCATCCGATCATCGCGCGGCTGTCGCCTTGCTGAACGCCGGCGACACCCTATCCTTGGGAACGATGGACCGCCGCCCGCTCACCCCGGCCGAAACCGACCTCGCCCGCGCCGTGTTCGGCGACGCGATCGACTATGGCCCCGTGCGCGTCGCGAAGGCGAAATGGGCGTTCTTCCAGCCGCGCGAGACGGTGATGGCGCCCAGCGGCTGCATCCACTTCCATCCGAAGGGATCGCTCTACCGCGACGATTTCGGCCACGCCCCCGCCGATGCGCAGGGGCTGTTCATCCACGAGATGACCCACGTCTGGCAGCACCAGCGCGGCATCTGCCTGCCGCTCGCCCGCCATCCCTTCTGCCGATATGGCTACAGCATCAAGCCCGGCTGGCCGCTCAAGCGTTACGGCCTCGAACAACAGGCCGAGATCGTCCGCCACGCCTTCCTGCTCCGCGCCGGCCGCATCGTGCCGGGCGCGCCGGACCTGCGGCAGTACGAGTCGATCCTGCCGTTCTGAGTCCGGGCCCGAAGCGTCAGCCGGCACCCTTCGCCAGCGGCGTCCCGGCGCGTTCGCACACGAACGCCGCGATGTCCTCGCGCAGCGGCAGCCCGTCGATCGGGCGCAGCGGGCCGTCGCCGTTCTTCTTGAACTCGACGGTCGTGCGGCGCTGCCCGACAGAGACGATCCGGAATTGCCGTTTCTCGCACGACAATTCGATGCGCGAATAAGCGACCTTGCCGCCGCGCTCCTCGCGCAGATTGCCGAAGATCGTGTCGCCGGTCAGCGGCGTTCGCTGCCGCAACAGATAGTGCCGGCCGTCCTTGTCCGACGGCGTCGGGATCAGGTCGCCCTGATCCTGCGCCGCGGCTTTCACCGGCGTGCCGACGGTTTCGGTCAGGTTGCGCAGGCTGACGTTCTGCGCAACCGCATTGGCGTCTGCATCGTCCGGCGCCCCCGAGCACGCGCTGGTGACCCCGAGCGCAGCGACACAGACCAGGCGGGCAAACAAATTCGGCATGGAAATTCCCTTCGTGCCGTCAGCTAGGCAGCGAAGGACGAACCGCAATGGCGGGGCCGGAACCAGCAAGCTTTCTTCACAGAGGCGCAAACCCTTTGGCGCACCAAGCAATGATCGCCGTCCGGGCCGGTCGAGCCGTCCCTACCGCTTCCGCCCGAACAGCCCGTCGAAGAACGCCCCCGTCGCCGCGGTCACCGCCTCGACGATCCGATCCGGATCGAGCGGCGGTCGCTCACCACCTGCCCGCGGCACCGGAGCGACGGGCGGCACGGGAGGAACCGGCGGCACCGGCGCGCCTGCGTTCAGGTGCGGAGCCGTATCCGTCACCGGCTTGTCGCGCAGCCCCTCGTCGCCCGCGTCCGGTTCGCGCGTCGGCGCATGCGCCTTGGTCGCGATCGTCGCGGCCACCATCGCCAGACCCGCGCCGATCATCTTGCGCCCCTGCGGCGAGGTGGCGGTCGCGATCAGCGCCTCGCCCGACTTGCGCAGTTCCTTCGGGATCTTCAGCCCGCCGATCGTCTTGGGGATCCGCTTGCCCGCCTTGTCCTTCTTCGCCATCGCCGCCTCCGAGATCAGTGTATCGCCAATCTAAGACACCGGGGCGCGAAGACAAGGGCGGGGCGGGAACCCGCTCCGGTCCCCGCCCCGCCTCTATGTTCCGTTTCGGGCCGGCTCAGTCGTTCGCGCTGCCCGGCTCGGCCATCTTGCGATGCTGCTCGGCCAGCACCGATCCCGGCGTGACGTTGGCGAGCACGCCCTGCACCTTGGTCTTCCAACCCGAGAAGATCGACGCCTTGCCGCCCATCAGCGCCGTCCAGCCGTCCTTGGCGACATCGGCCGGATCGCTCTTGTTAGGATCGGTGCCGACGCTCGTGTCCATCATGTCGCCGCGCTCGAAGAAGTCGGTGTCGACGGGTCCGGGCATCAGCGTGGTCAGCGTGACGCCGTCGGCATCCTTGATCTCGTTGCGCAGCGCCTCGGTGAAGCTGTCCACGAACGCCTTCGTGCCGTTGTACACCGCCTGGAAGCTGCCGGGGATGTAGCCCGCGACCGATCCGGTCACCAGCAGCTTGCCGTCGTTGCGCGCCACCATCGGTGCCAGCACCTTCTGGATCAGGTACGCCGTGCCGGTGATGTTGGTGTCGACGACATGCCGCCAGTCGTCCACCGACTGGTCGAGGAACGCGTGACCCAGCCCATGCCCGGCATTCGCGCAAACGACATCGACCGTACGCCCGCCCGCACGCGCCAGCAGTTCGTCGACGCCCTCGAACGTCGAAAGATCGACCTGGATCGTCTCGCCCAGCGCCGCCACCTCCGGATCGAACGGCGTGTCGGCCGCCAGCAGCAACTCATACCCGTCCGCCTTGGCCAGCTTCGCCAGCTCGGCGCCGATCCCGGCCGATGCGCCGGTGATGATCGCGAATTTCGTCATGATGGTTCTCCTTATTAGATACCAGATCCGTTCGTGCTGAGCGAAGTCGAAGCACTTTCGAACCGCTCATCGTTCGCCCTGAGCGAAGTCGAAGGGCACCTCTCCGCAAAGGTGCTTCGACTTCGCTCAGCACGAACGGAGGTTCAGACTCCCGGCAACATCCCCGGCTTCAGCACGATCTTCGTCACCTCGTTCTGGTCGTCGTGGAACATCTTGTAGCCCTTGGGCGCCTCGGTCAGGTCCATGCGGTGCGAGATGAGGAAGGTCGTGTCGATCTTCCCCTCCATGATCGCGTTGAGCAGCGCCGGCATGTAATGCTGGACGTGGGTCTGACCGGTCTTCAGCGTCAGCCCCTTCTCCATGAACGCGCCCAGCGGGAACTTGTCGACGATGCCGCCATAGACGGCCGGCATCGACACGCGCCCGCCCTTGCGACACGCGACGATCGCCTGACGGATGGCATGGATGCGATCGGTGCCGAGGAAGGTCGACTTCTTGATCTGGTCGATGACGTTGTCGACGAAGAAGCCGTGCGCCTCCAGACCGACGCTGTCGATTACCGCGTCGGGACCGATCCCGCCGGTCATCTGCATCAGCGCGTCGTAGGTGTCGGTCTGTTCGAAGTTGATCGTCTCCGCCCCGAACTTCGCGGCCAGCTCCAGCCGCTTGGGGAAGTGATCGATCGCGATGACGCGGTGCGCGCCCATCAGGAACGCGGACTGCACCGCGAACAGCCCGACCGGGCCACAGCCCCACACCGCGACCGTATCGCCCGGCTCGATGTCGGCATTCTCCGCCGCCTGCCATCCGGTCGGCAGGATGTCCGACAGGAACAGCACGGTGTCGTCGTCGACCCCGTCCGGGATCACGATCGGCCCGACGTCGCTGAACGGCACGCGGACATATTCCGCCTGTCCGCCCGCATAGCCGCCGGTCAGGTGGCTGTAGCCGAACAGTCCGCTCATCGGCTGGCCGTACAGTTCCTGCCCGATGTCCTGATTGTCGGCGGGGTTGCCGTTGTCGCACGCCGAATACTGGTGCTTGCCGCAATGATAGCAGCTGCCGCACGCGATCGTGAACGGCACGACGACGCGCTGCCCCTTCTTCAGGGTCGACTTCGGACCCGTCTCGATCACCTCGCCCATGAATTCATGGCCCAGGATGTCGCCCGCCTGCATCGTCGGGATGTAGCCGTCGTACAGATGCAGGTCGGACCCGCAGATCGCAGTCGACGTCACCTTGATGATGGCGTCGCGCGGGTTCAGGATTTCGGGATCGGGGACGTTGTCGATGCGGACATCGTGCTTCCCATGCCAGGCCAACGCTTTCATGCGCGTTCTTCCTTCAATTGCTCTTGCGTGCGTGACGCGGTGGCGATCTCGCCGGTCTCCATCAGCTGCTTGAAGCGGCGCAGGTCGCGGCGGGCCTGGATGGCGGGTTCGCGCTGGAACATCTTGGCGATGATCTTGCCGACGATGCCGGCCGGCGGGTCATAAGCGATGGTCGCAGTGACGACCGTGCCGCGGTCGCCCACATCTTTGAATTCGACGCGCCCGCTGTTCGCGACATCGGCGCCCGGCTCGGACGCCCAGGCGATCAGTTCGCCCTCGCGTTCCTCGGTCACCGTCGCGTCCCATTCGACCGTGGTACCGCCCGGCGCCTTCACCACCCAGTGCGACCGCGTGCCGTCGCCGGAGATCGACACGACATTGTCCATGAAGGTCGCGAGATTCGAGAAGTCGCGCCAATAGGCGTACAGCTCGGCGGCGGGGCGATTGATCGTGACGACGCGCCCGACGATGGACTCGCCCGGCCCATCGATTCCGGCCGCCGCAGCGGCATCAGCGCCGCGCAATTCTTTCGATGACGACGCGGGTGCATCGTCCTGCTGCTCGTGGGTTTCTGGCACAGTGGGCTCCCGACTGGCGTGAGCTTCAAGAACACTTCGCCCCATACGCCGTTCCGCCGGAAAGCGATTGTTTCATCTGCACTTAATGCAGATCAGTTTATGAGCCCGGATAACATGGATCGACCATGTAACGACTTGGCGATGCCGAACTGCGCCGCTATCATTTCGCGGCTTTGACGGAACAACCCTCTCGCCGCATCATCTACACCAGCATCGCGACGAACCATGTCGGCGAGGACGCGATGAACGCCATCCTCGCCAATTCGCGCCACAACAATGGCATCGACGGCATATCAGGGATGCTGTGGTGCGACGGCACCCGCTTCGCGCAGGTGCTGGAAGGGCCGCTCGAAAGCGTCGACCAGGCGATGTCACGCATCGGCGTGGACAGCCGCCATCACGACATCACGATCCTGATCGACGAACCGGCGGACGAGCGGCTCTTCGCCGACTGGTCGATGGCCTATGCCCCGGCCGGACGGCTGCCGGATCACCTGCGCGCCCGCATATCCCGCCTCGGCGCGCGTGACGACGCCGCGATCGCGTCGTTCATGGACCTGATCCTGCCGCCCGAACGATATTGAGGCGCGAACGCTATCGCGCGGGCACCGCATCGGCGGCGCGATCGAACCACCAATTGTCCATCACCACCGCGCCGATGCTGCCGGTCACGCGGAAATCGTCTCGCGCGATCGCATCCTGCATCGCCTTCATCTGGCCGACCGTCAGCGTGAACACGGGCGGCCGGTAGGTGCCATAGCTTTGAGCGAGCGATGCATTATCCACCGCCGTGGCCGCCCCGAACGGGTGGTCTGCGGCCTGCGCGGCCGGACAGGACAGTGCCACGCCGATCGCGGCTGCGGCAGTCAGGAACATCTTGGTCATGGGATCGTCTCCCGTTGGCGCGGCAGGGACCGCCGCATGAGACCCTTCTGCCCCTAAACGATTGACGAACCGCAAAAGTGCCTTCGCCGCCCCGCTCGCTGGAAAGCCCGCCCCTGCGGATTGGCAACCGGCGCTCGCTCCCTATCTCCGGGTGGATAGCCTTCCGCTCAGAACAGAAGTAGAACCCTCCCCCATGAGCCTGACCCACATCTCCGTCCGCGGCGCGCGCGAGCATAATCTCAAGGACGTCAGCGTCGACATCCCGCGCGACACGCTGACGGTCATCACCGGCCTGTCGGGCTCGGGCAAATCCTCCCTCGCCTTCGACACCATCTATGCCGAGGGTCAGCGCCGCTACGTCGAGTCGCTCTCCGCCTACGCCCGCCAGTTCCTCGAACTGATGCAGAAGCCCGACGTCGATCATATCGAGGGGCTGTCGCCCGCCATCTCGATCGAGCAGAAGACGACCAGCCGCAACCCGCGTTCGACCGTGGCGACTGTCACCGAAATCTACGATTACATGCGCCTCCTGTGGGCGCGCGTCGGCGTCCCCTACTCCCCCGCCACCGGCCTGCCGATCAGCGCGCAGACCGTCAGCCAGATGGTCGATCGCGTCCTCGCCCTGCCCGAGGGGACGCGCCTCTACCTGCTCGCCCCCGTCGTGCGCGGCCGCAAGGGCGAGTATCGCAAGGAACTCGCCGAGTGGCAGAAGGCGGGCTTCAGCCGCGTGCGCATCGACGGCGAGCTGCACGACATCGACGAGGCACCCGCGCTCGACAAGAAGTACAAGCACGACATCGAGGTCGTCGTCGACCGCATCGTCGTCAACGCCGACCAGGCCACCCGCCTCGCCGAAAGCTTCGAAACCGCGCTGAAGCTCGCCGACGGCCTCGCCTATGCCGATCTGCTGGACGGCGTCGTGCCCGGCCGCGAGGATGAGGCATCCGCCGGCGGCGCGATGAAGAACGCCGGCGTCCCCGCCAACCGCATCGTCTTCAGCGAGAAATTCGCCTGCCCCGTCAGCGGCTTCACCATCCCCGAGATCGAACCGCGCCTCTTCTCCTTCAACGCGCCGCAGGGCGCCTGCCCGGCCTGCGACGGTCTGGGCGAGAAGCTGGTGTTCGACGAAGACCTCGTCGTCCCCAACCACTCGCTCTCGATCAAGAAGGGCGCCGTCGTCCCCTGGGCGAAGTCCAACCCGCCCTCGCCCTATTACATGCAGGTGCTGGGCAGCCTCGCGAAGGCGTATAGCTTCGCGCTCGACACCCCCTGGGCCGACCTGCCCGAGGAGGCGCGCGACGTCATCCTGAACGGCACCCGCGGCAAGCCCGTCACCCTCACCTTCATCGACGGCCGCAAGAGCTACGACGTCAAGAAGCCGTTCGAGGGCGTCATCGGCAACCTCACCCGCCGCATGCTCTCGACCGAGAGCGCGTGGATGCGCGAGGAGCTGTCGAAGTACCAGTCGAGCCGCCCGTGCGAGACCTGCCACGGCGCCCGCCTGAAGCCCGAGGCGCGCGCGGTGAAGATCGCCGGAGAGGACATCAGCCACGCCACCCGCCTCTCGGTGGTCGACGCGCTCGGCTGGTTCACCGCGATTCCCGAAACGCTGAACCCGCAGCAGACCGCGATCGCCGAGCGCATCCTGAAGGAAATCCTCGAGCGTCTCGGCTTCCTCAACAACGTCGGCCTCGACTATCTCAACCTCGACCGCACGTCCGGCACGCTGTCGGGCGGCGAATCGCAGCGCATCCGCCTCGCCAGCCAGATCGGTAGCGGCCTGTCGGGCGTGCTCTACGTCCTCGACGAACCCTCGATCGGTCTGCACCAGCGTGACAACGACATGCTGCTCGCGACCCTCCGGCGCCTGCGCGATCTCGGCAACACCGTCATCGTCGTCGAGCATGACGAGGACGCGATCCGCATGGCCGACTACGTCATCGACATGGGGCCCGGCGCCGGCGTCCACGGCGGCGAGATCGTCGCGCAGGGCACGCTGAAGCAGCTGCTGAAGTCGAAGGGCAGCGTCACCGCCGACTACCTCAACGGCACGCGCATGGTCCCGCTCCCGACCGAGCGCCGCAAGGGCAACGGCAAGAAGCTCACCGTCCAGAACGCCACCGCCAACAATCTGAAGGGCGTGACGGCCAGCATTCCCCTCGGCACCTTCACCTGCATCACCGGCGTGTCGGGCTCGGGCAAGTCCAGCTTCACCATCGACACGCTCTACGCCGCCGCCGCGCGTGAACTGAACGGCGCGCGCATCCTCAGCGGCAAGCACGACAGGATCACCGGCCTCCAGCATCTCGACAAGGTCATCGACATCGACCAGTCGCCGATCGGCCGCACCCCGCGCAGCAACCCCGCGACCTATACCGGCAGCTTCACGCAGATCCGCGACTGGTTCGCGGGGCTGCCCGAGGCGCAGGCCAGAGGCTACAAGCCCGGCCGCTTCAGCTTCAACGTGAAGGGCGGCCGGTGCGAGGCGTGCCAGGGCGACGGCGTGCTGAAGATCGAGATGCACTTCCTCCCCGACGTCTACGTCACCTGCGACGTCTGCCACGGCGCCCGCTACAACCGCGAGACGCTGGAGGTGAAGTTCAAGGGGCACAGCATCGCCGACGTGCTCGACATGACCGTCGAGGACGCGGTCGAGTTCTTCAAGGCCGTGCCCCCCATCCGCGACAAGATGGCGATGCTGGCCGAAGTGGGTCTGGGCTACGTCAAGGTCGGCCAGCAGGCGACGACCCTGTCCGGCGGCGAGGCCCAGCGCGTGAAGCTCGCCAAGGAACTGTCGCGCAGGGCCACCGGCAACACGCTCTACATCCTCGACGAACCCACCACCGGCCTGCACTTCGAGGACGTCCGCAAGCTGCTGGAAGTGCTCCACGCGCTGGTCGAGCAGGGCAACACCGTGGTGGTGATCGAACACAATCTGGATGTCATCAAGACGGCGGACTGGGTGCTCGACCTCGGCCCGGAAGGCGGCGTGAAGGGTGGGGAGATCGTGGCGGAGGGCGTCCCCGAAACCGTCGCAAAAGAACCGAAGAGCTTCACCGGCCGCTATCTCGCCCCGCTGTTGCGACAGTAGCATGGAGACGAGCCTGTCCTGAGCAGATCGGCGCGTGAGCGGCGGCGTAGTCGAAGGACCGGAGGATGTCGTGAAGGTGGAGCGGAGCTGCACGGCGCGGTATCTGGCGCCGCTTTAGGTTAGCGCAGTGGCGAAAAGCCTACTCTGGGCGAAGCTGACGCGTCGTCGAGGGACCCGAAGATGTGAATGAGCGGAGCGCAAGATGATAATTTATAACAGGTCTTTTGGGAAGGAAATTATAGTATCGAGTATATGGCTATTGGGTCGATAATTATTTCGTTCTTAGCCGGTGCAGAGTATGTTTTTTCAAATTGGCGAAGATGTCTAGATAGAGTCCTCATAGCATTCTTGAGGCCATCTGCATCAGCAACATCAGGTATTGTAATATCGTTATCGCCTATGCTGCCTTTTTGCGTAACGATACCTAACATGACAAAATCGGATTGGGAAGTTCTGGAATATTTATGAATTATCATATCCTCGTCATCCCTTAGAAATTGTCGCTTGATCGGGCCCGACCAGATATAACCTCCTGACGTCATATTAGCCTCGATCAAGTTTCCATAACCAAAATTTAAGATGTAGGCCGCTGCATCCGAAACCTTTTTGTTAAAATAGGCCCCATTTTCGGCAACCTTCTTCTTTATGTCGCTGTCTGCGACTAATTTTACAGTAGGAGTCCAGTTCATGGGCTCGTTCGTCACTCGCCAAAACGCTTCAGTGACAAAATTGAAATCTGCCAATGTCTTCGCAGTATGTTTTAAGTCGTTAATAACTAACGGGGCAGTTATCTTCACAAAAGCTTTATTTACAGAAACTTCCGAGGTTTCTGAATTGACTATATCGACACATTCATTTTCTTCTAAACGTTTCTCTAGAAGAGTATAAGCAAAATCTTCAAGAAATCCAAATTCTGTAGACGAATCTGACTGAGAAAATATGTCCCCAAGAAGTTTTCCGCTACCAATTGGCCCAGACTGATTTTCAAACTCTTTACTTTTAGTGGTTTTTGACGAGATAAAACCCTCACTTACTCCTTCAAATATCTGAGATGAAATTGACCTAATTTTAGCAGAATCGGCATAAATAAAGTTTCTAATCATGCCGCTTTCTCCCAACATAATCTTGATAAAACTTTTTTCGTGTTCGGAATATTGACCAAACAGACACTCCTACCCCTAAGACTGATGCCACAATCGCAATTACGCCTGAAAAATTTGCAAGATTTGCAATGATATTTTGAATCATGGCACCAACTCCGAAACGGAGTTAGATCGAAAAAATATCGATGCGCTGATAATTAAAGAAACAAAACTTAGAACAATAGCTGCCCGAATCGCATTGAAAACATTAATTTGACTAGCCGGGATAATTGTTGTGAATAATAACAAGGCATACACAACGAGAAAAATTATAGATACTCCGTTATGAACGGTTTTCCATACCTCATCGTTTTGCGCCACCCTGTTTACTTCGTTGATGTTGGCGCTGTGCAACACCAAGCCAAACGCGACAAAATCGGCTGTTGCAAATGCTTCCACGCCTGCTCGATAAGTTACCCATACAATTAAGCGAGCAAAAACTGGCAACAGACCTAATAAACAGGTGTTCACCAACCAATTTGCTCTGGTGACTCTCACGAGTAAGCAGTGATGTGATCGTTTGCCATGAATGTGAACCTGTCAAATTCGCCTTGGCGGTGTCAAGGTTTTAGAAAGCGTTCAAGGGTGATTGGATCGCATTTTCCATCCGTTAAACTGCCTCGCGATCTCAAATGAAGCCGGCGCGCGGCAAAGCCGCGTCGTCGGACGGGGCTGCTGGCCCCGCCGGCCGCCCCGGCGCTCTGCGCTCGTCCGTAGCTGTCGCTACGGCCTCGCCGCGCCGGGGGCTGTCCTACACCCGCCAACCTCTATAACTGGTCTCCCCCTGAACAACCGGGGGATCACATCATGCCGCAAGACATCAGCCACCTGCCCGCCCTACCCACATGGGTCGAGCCGACCGGCCACGCCGACACCCGCGATCCGGTCGCCCGCTGGCAGTGGCTCCTCGACAACCGCCTGATCGGCAACGTGCCGCCCGTCCCCCCGCGCGTCGCCGAGCAGCGCGACGCGAACGACGCGCTCTTCCGCCGCCGCGCCGCCGACCACGCCGCCGCCCGCGCCCGCGCCTATCGGGAGTACGGCCTGTGACCCACATGACCCCCATCGACTCGATCACCGTCGCGCGGCCCCGGGCCGGGGAGACGCCCGAGGAGCGCTACGACCGCGTGCTGGCGGAGGATCAGCGTGACGCGGTCGCCGATATGGAGCCCTTCGCCCGCGACGGCGCGCGCGCCGGGGGCGGGGTGATGACGCCCTCGCGCCGACACGACGGCTGGACGGCGGAGCGCCAGCGCAAGTTCCTCACCCACATCTCGGAGGGGCTGACCGTCAACGACGCCTGCGCCATCGTCGGCCTGTCGGCGGCGTCCGCCTATGCCTTTCGCGCGCGGGCGAGGGGCGCGGCGTTCAACATCGGCTGGAACGCGGCCCTGCTGCTCCAGCGCAACCGCATGGTCGACGAGCTGACGCAGCGCGCCTTTCGCGGCCAGACCGATACGATCGTCCGCCCCGACGGCTCGACCGTGGAGCGCCACCGCTACGACAACCGCCTCGCGCTCGCGCTGCTGACCCGGCTGGACAAGATCGCCAATGCCGACCTGCCCGATCGCACCGGCGACGCGCGCGCGGCGAGGCTCGCGGCGCAGGAATGGGACCGCTATCTCGACCTGATCGGCGAGGATGCCGGCAACGCCCGTGCCGGCCTGTTCCTCGCGCTGCGCGTGACGGAGGGGGAGAGCGCCGCGCTGGAGCCGATCGCCGCGCTCGGCCGCGCCGACTGCTATGTCCGCACCCGCGCCGGCGTGGCCGGAGAGGTCGACACCGCCGATCTCGATCCCGCCGCCCGCGCGGACGGGACCGCCGACCAGTGGCGCCGCGCCGAGGCCGCCGGCCTGCTCGCCCTCGCGCCCGAGCCGGAGCCGGAGCCCGTCGAGACGCTTCACACGTCTCAACTTTCTCAACATTCGGCTGACCCGGCCGAGCCCCCCGCCCCGCCCGAACGCGTGTGGTGGGACGATCAGCGTCGCGAATGGGTGTCCGACTATCCCCCGCCCCCCGGCTTCGACGGCTGGGAAGAGGGCGATTTCGGCGACGACGACTATGTCCGCTCGCTCGGCAGCACCGAGGAACCGCTGATGGAGCGCCTCGACCCCGACTCCACCCCCAACCGCTACGCCGCCGAACTCGCCGAACGCGACGCGCTGTTCGAGGAGCTGGCGCGACAGGTCGCGGAACTGGAGGCGGAGGAAGCAGAAGAGCCCGTTCGCCTCGAATAGGGATCGAGCGCGGTCGAGAGCCCTCCTCGGGTCGCACCACCCCTCCCGTTCGCCCTGAGCTTGTCAAAGGGCTGCCCTTCTTCCTTGGGTAGGGAGCTGCGTAGGGTCACGCCGCGGCAAAGCCGCGCCGTCGGAAGGGGCCTGAGCCCCGCTGGCCGGCCCGGCGCGGTTCGCGCGACCGCTGCTTCGCTACGGCCTTGCCGCGCCGGGGGAACACGCCCCCTCCGCTCGCGTTCCCTCGGCCAACACCGAAGGAAACCACCATGTCTCGTACTCCGCAAAAGCGCGCCCGCACCCCCGCCGCCCGCAAGCCCAACCACCTCGCCGCCTTCGGCATCGGCGCCGCCGTCGTCGGAGGCCTCGCCGCGCTCGTGGGCATCTTCGCCACCCGCCGCGACTGGATGGCGGACGAGGTCGAGGGCGCCGAGCACGCCGCGCCCGATCTCGCCCCTGACGCGCCCCGCCCCGGCACGGACCGTGCACCTGACGCCTTCCGCCCCGATCCGACCGCCCCGGTCAGCGCGGCGGAGCGCGAGAGCCTGCGCCCCGCCACCGGCCCGGCGCCATCGATCATGGGCTGACGATTCGCCCTGTCCCGAGCGCGCCCGCGGCCATATAGGGTCGCGGCACCTCGGGAAGGGAAAGCCATGAAGTTCTTCGTCGACACCGCCGACACCGCCGAAATCCGCGACCTCGCCGAAAGCGGCCTGGTCGACGGCGTCACGACCAACCCCTCGCTGATCCACAAGGCGGGCCGCAATTTCCTCGAGGTGGTGCGGGAAATCTGCTCGATCACCCCCGGCCCCGTCTCCGCCGAAGTCGTCGCCCTCGACCACGACGGCATGATGCGGGAAGCGGAAATCCTGCGGAAGATCGCCGACAACGTCGCGGTGAAGGTGCCGCTGACCATCGACGGGCTGAAGACCTGCAAGGCGCTGACGGACGACGGCACGATGGTCAACGTGACGCTCTGCTTCTCGGCCAACCAGGCGCTGCTGGCGGCAAAGGCCGGCGCGACCTTCGTCTCGCCCTTCGTCGGGCGGCACGACGACACCGGCCTCGACGGCATGGGCCTCATCAGCGACATCCGCCTGATCTACGACAATTACGCCTTCGCCACCGAGATCCTCGTCGCCAGCGTCCGCCATCCCATCCACGTCTTCGAAAGCGCGAAACTCGGCGCCGACGTCATGACCGCCCCGCCCTCGGTGATCCGCCAGCTGGTCAAGCACCCGCTGACCGACAAGGGGATCGAGGGGTTCATGGCCGACTGGGCAAAGACGGGGCAAAGCATCGGCTAAGCCGCGGAGCACAGCACCGCGGCGGTGCGCAAGCACAGCCGATGCCGGCCGGCGGGCAACGCCCGTCCGACGACACGGAATTCACTTCCGTGTCGGCCCCGGTGGGGAAGTGATGCCCAACACACCCGTTCGTGCTGAGCGAAGTCGAAGCACCGTTCTTTGACCCGCGAGCGGGGCGCTTGAGGCCCGAAGTGCGGTGCTTCGACTTCGCTCAGCACGAACGGGGTGGGGCGGAAACCCCCTGTCCTACCTGCCCCCACCCGCCTACCCTCCCGGCCATGCACCCCCTCCCCGCCGCCTACGCCCAGCATCTCGCCCGCGACCGGCGGCGCTCGGCGCACACGGTGCGCGCGTATCAGGCGACCGCCGAACGCCTCATGACGTTCGTGCAAGGCCACCGCGGCGGCCCGGTCGGGCGCGAGGACCTCGCCACCCTCACCACTGCCGACCTGCGCGCCTATCTCGCCCACCGCCGCACCACCGGCCTCACCAACGCGTCGGCCGCGCGCGAGCTGTCGGCGGTGCGCGGCTTCCTCACCTGGGCCAACGCAGCCTCCGCCGTCCCCCGCATCACCGGCCCGCGCGTCAAGAAGGGCGTCCCTCGCCCAATCGCGCCAGACGACGCCGTCGCGCTGGCGCAGGACGTGGCCGATGCCGCGGCCGAACCGTGGATCGCCGCGCGCGACTGGGCGATCCTGATGCTGCTCTATGGTGCCGGCCTGCGCATCGGCGAGGCGATGGCGCTCACCCCGTCGATCCTGCCGCTGGGGCCGACGATGGTCGTCACCGGCAAGCGCGCAAAGACCCGCGTCGTGCCCCTGCTCCCGCAGGTCGCCGACGCCATCACCGGATATTTGTCTCTACAGCCATGGCCGCTGGCGAAGGGTGATCCGATTTTCCGCGGCGCGAAGGGCGGGCCGCTGTCGGCCGGCGTGGTGCGCAAGGGCGTGCAGGCCGCGCGCGGCCGCCTCGCGCTGGGTGATCGCACCACGCCGCACGCACTACGCCACAGCTTCGCCACCCATCTGCTCGGCCGCGGCGCGGACTTGCGCGCGCTGCAGGAACTGCTCGGCCACGCTAGTCTCAGCTCGACGCAGGTCTACACCGCGGTCGATGCCGCGCACCTGCTCGACGTCTATCGCAATGCGCACCCGCGCGCATGATCCCTCAGGCGCGCTGCGCCCGCGGCTTCCACGTCAGCACACGGTAGATGTAGCCGATCACGATCGCGACGCTGATCCCGATCGCCACCGGCCCGACATATTGGTCGAGCTTGTCGAAGTTGGAGCCGAGATAGAACCCCGCTCCCGCCAGCACCGTGTTCCAGATCGCGCTGCCCAGAAACGTCGCCAGCGCAAAGCGCCAGTGCGGCATCTTCGCCATGCCGGCGGGCAGCGAGATCATCGTCCGAAACGTCGGGAGGAAGCGGAAGACGAACACCGTCTTGCCACCGTGCTTCAGGAAGAAGCGGTGCAGCTTCTCGACATCCTCCCACTCGACCGTCAGCCACCGGCCCCAGCGGTCGACGATCGGCCGCAGCCCGAGATAACCGAAGCGCCGTCCCACCGCGTACCAGAAGTAATTGCCCGCGGTGGTGCCCGCCGTTCCCCACAGGATCAGCGGCACCATCTCCATCTGCCCGCGCGCCACCGCGATCCCGCCCAGGCCCATGATGACCTCGGACGGCACCGGCGGCACGACGTTCTCCAACGCCATGAGCAGGAAGATGCCGATGTACCCGCCCCAGGCGATACCGTCGATGATGAAGCCGGTCATTGGTGGAGGGTAACTCGTGGGAAGCCGGTTGGGTTCGTGGATGCGACAAGGTGCGGCTCACAAGGCCGTCACCCCGGACATATTCCCGCGTCCACCATGCCGACCACATTGCACTCTCGCTTCGTCGCCACCCCCATCCCGCTCGTGCTGGGCTTGTCGAAGCACCGCCCTTTCTTCGTGCCACGAATCCTGCGGGAGGAAGAAAAGGCAGCCCCCTTCGACTGCCTGCCTGCGGCAGTCGCTCAGGACAGGCTTCGACAAGCTCAGGGCGAACGGTGGAGAGGAGGTCGCTTCACAACAAAGGCCGCATATTTACGCCTTACGAGCCGCCACTCTCGCCTCGATCGCCTCCCAGATCATCGCCGCCGTATCGACCCCGTCGAAGCGATCGATCGCCACCAGCCCGGTCGGCGACGTCACGTTGATCTCGGTCAGCCACTCGCCGCCGATCACGTCGATGCCGACGAAGATCAGCCCGCGCCGCTTGAGTTCAGGCGCCAGCGCCGCGCAGATCTCGCGCTCGCGGGGCGTCAGCTCGGTCTTCACCGCCGACCCGCCGACCGCCAGATTGGACCGGATCTCGCCCTCGCCCGGCAGGCGGTTGATCGCGCCGACCACCTCGCCGTCGACGAGCACGATGCGCTTGTCGCCCTTCGCCACGGCGGGCAGGAACGCCTGCACCATGTGCGGCTCGCGGTACGCGGTGTTGAACACCTCGATCAGCGCCGACAGGTTCGCACCGTCCGAACCGACCTTGAAGATCGCCTTGCCGCCATTGCCGTGCAGCGGCTTGACGACGATCTCGCCATGCTCGGCCAGGAACGCGCGCGCCTCGTCCAGACTGCGCGTCACCAAGGTCGGCGGCATGAACTGCGCGAAGTCGAGCACCCATAGTTTCTCGGGCGCATTGCGCACGCTCGCCGGATCGTTGACGACCAGAGTCCGGTCCGAAATCCGCTCCAGCAGGTGCGTCGCGGTGATATACCCCAGGTCGAACGGCGGGTCCTGCCGCATCAGCACGACATCGGCGTCCGCGCCCAAGTCGAGCGACACGGCCTCGCCGAATGCGAAATGATCGCCCTCGACCCGCTGCACGGTGACCGGATGCGCCTTCGCCCACACCCGGCCGGCCGAATAGTTCAGGTCCTCCGCCGCATAGTGGAACAGTGCGTGCCCGCGCGCCTGCGCCGACAGCATCAGCGCGAAGGTCGAATCGCCCGCGATATTGATCGACTGGATCGGGTCCATCTGGACGGCGACGGTCAAAGGCTTGGTCATGACCGCCATGTAGGCAGCGACGAACGCGAAGTCACCCGATCCACGCATTCTCGATGTGCCGCGGCATCTGCCCGGGCGCCAGCAGCAGCACATCCACCCGGATGTCGTCGCCCGGCCCGGCATAGCGCGGCATCAGATACTCCGCCGCCGCCGCGACCCGCGCCAGCCGCCTTTGGTCGATCGCATGGTCCAGCTCGGCATCGCTCTTGCGCAGCTTCACCTCGACGAAGGCCACCAGCGCACCCTTCCGCGCGACCAGATCGACCTCGCCCGCCGGCGTCCGAACCCGCCGGTCGAGGATGCGCCACCCCTTCAACCGCAGCCACCACCCCGCGATCCGCTCGCCCCGGCGCCCGGCCGCTTCGGCGGCGCGGCGGTCCCTCACCCCTTCAGCTCCGTCGCGCGTGCATAAAGCGTGCGGCGGTCGAGGCCGGTTGCCTTCGCCACCTCGCCCGCCGCCTTCGATACGGGCAGCCGGGTCATGGCGTCGATCAGCGCGGCGTCGACGTCCGCTTCGCTCGTCTCGACCACCACGTCGCCGGGCGGCGCGACGATGATGACGATCTCGCCCTTGGGCGGCGCATCGGCGTAGCGCGCGGACAGGTCGGACAGCGTCCCCGTCACGCACTCCTCGAACCGCTTGGTGATCTCCCGCGCCACCCCGCACTCGCGGTCGCCCAGCCCCTCGGCCAGCGCCGCCAACGCCGCGGACAGCCGCGGGCCGGATTCGTAGAAGATCAGCGTCGCGCGCACGCCCGCCACCTCGGCGATCGCACTCGCCCGCGCCCCCGCCTTGGACGGCAGGAAGCCCATGAACAGGAAGCGGTCGGTCGGCAGCCCGGCCAGCGTCAGCGCCGCCACCGCCGCGCACGGCCCCGGCACCGTCACCACCTGATGCCCCGCCACCCGCGCATCGCGCACCAGCTTGTAACCGGGATCGGAGATCAGCGGCGTGCCGGCATCCGACACCAGCGCCACCACCTCGCTCCCCATCCGCGCAACCAGCCCGGGGCGCACCCCTTCGGCATTATGGTCGTGATACGGCGTCATCGGCCGCTTCGTGCCGATGTGGCGGAGCAGCGTCGCGGTGACGCGGCTGTCCTCCACCGCGATCACGTCGGCGGCGGCCAGCACCTCGGCGGCGCGCGGTGACAGGTCACCGAGATTGCCGATCGGTGTCGCGACGATGTAGAGGCCGGGGGAGAGTTTCGCGTTCATCAGGGGATAGCTATGGTCGAGGCAGTACGGCGGCTGCAACCGCGCAGTGCAATGTGGCGGGGTCTGGCACTGGCCTGCGCCGCGCTGGTCAGCGCCTGTTCGACGATCGTGCCGCGCACGACCGCCCCGCCGCCCGCCCCGCCGCGCGAGGCGCCGCGCCCGGTGACGCCCGGTCCGATCCGCCCCGGCATCCCCGAGGATACGCAACGCCACCGCGTCGCGCTGCTCGTGCCGCTGTCGGGCAGCAACGGCGCGGTCGGGCGCAGCCTCGCCAACGCGACCCAGCTCGCGCTGCTCGACCTCAACAATCAGCAGGTCCGCATCACCAACTACGACACCGCCGGTGGTGCCGCCGCGGCGGCGCAGCGCGCCATCGCCGACGGCGCGCGGCTGATCCTAGGGCCGTTGCTCGCCGACGACGTCCGCGCGGTCACGCCGATCGCCCGCGCGGCGCGGGTGCCGGTGCTCAGCTTCTCCAACGATGCCGGGGTCGCCGGCAACGGGGCGTATCTGATGGGCTACGCCCCCGCCCAGTCGATCGAGCGCGTGGTGGACTATGCGCGCAAGGGCGGCATCACCCAGTTCGCCGGCCTGATGCCAACCGGCCTGTACGGCCAGCGCGCCTCCACCGCCTTCCTGCGCGCGGTCGAGCGGGCCGGCGGCACGGTCACCTCGGTCCAGACCTACGATCGTGGTGCGATCGCCGCCGCGGTCGGCCGGATCGGTCGCAACGCGCCCTATCAGGCGGTGCTGATCGCCGACAGCGCCGGCACCGCCAGCCTCGCCGTGCCGGCGCTCCGCCGCAACGGCGGCGGCGGCGCGCGCGTCCTCGGGACCGAGCTGTGGAACGCCGATGCCGGCGTTGGCGCCAACCCGGCGTTGCAGGGCGCATGGTTCGCCAGCGTCTCCGACACGCTCTTCCGCCAATATGCCGCCAAATATCGCAGCCGCTTCGGCACGACACCCTATCGCCTGTCGAGCCTTGGCTATGACGCGGTGCTGCTCACCGTCCGCATCGCCCGCGACTGGCGGGTGGGGGATGCCTTCCCCGAGACGAAGCTGACCGATCGCGACGGCTTCGCCGGGCTGGACGGCGCGTTCCGCTTCGGCCGCGACGGCCTCGCCGAACGCGCGCTGGAGGTGCAGGAGATCAAGGGCGGCGCGACGACGACGGTTTCGCCGGCCCCGCAGGGCTTCGGCGGGCGTTAGTCCCGCGCCACCAGCGGCAGGATCGAATCGAGCAGCAATATCCCCGCATCGGTCGTCGCGATCCGGTCGCCGCTGCGGGTCATCAGCCCCTGCGCGACCAGCCGCTCGACCGCGGCGGTATCGACCCGGTCGGGATCGGCGACGATCCCCTCGGCCATGCGCAGCCCCATCACCAGCGTCTCGTGCCCGCGCTGTATCGGGTCCAGCGGCTCCTCGCTCTGGATGCCGTGGCCGTTGCGGGCCACCGCGGCCAGCCAATTCTCCGGCTTGCGATGCCGCACCGTCGCCAGCCCGGCCCGCCGCCCATGCGCACCGGGACCGACGCCGGCATAGTCGCGGTAGCGCCAGTAGGTCAGGTTGTGCCGGCTCTCCGCCCCCGGCCGCGCATGGTTCGACACCTCGTAGCGCGGCAGGCCGGCGGTGCGCGTCATCGCCTGCGTCGTCTCGAACAGGTCGGCGGCGGTATCGCCATCGGGGATCCTCAGGTCGCCCTTCGCCGCCAGCGTCGCGAAGCGCGTCCCCGGCTCGATCGTCAGCTGATAGAGCGACAGATGCTCGGTGCCATAGGACAACGCCCGGGCCAGCTCACGCTCCCACTCCGCAAGCCCCTGCCCCGGCCGCGCATAGATCAGGTCGAAGCTGACCCGCGCAAACGCCCGCTGCGCCACATCGAGCGCCGCCAGCCCTTCCTCCACATCATGCGCCCGCCCCAGAAAGCGCAGCGCCGCATCGTCCAGCGCCTGCAAGCCCAGCGACACCCGGTTCACTCCCGCCGCCGCCAGATCGCCGAACCGCGCCGCCTCGACCGAGGACGGGTTCGCCTCCAGCGTAATCTCGATCCCGTCGGCGAAGCCCCACGCCCGTTCGGCCGCATCCAGCACCGCCGCGACCGTCTCGGGCGGCATCAGCGACGGCGTACCGCCACCGAAGAAGATCGACGCCAGCCGCCGCCCGGGCAACAGCGCCGCCTCATGCGCCACATCGGCGACCAGCGCCGCCCGCCACGCCGCTTGGTCGACGTCCTCGCGGACATGGCTGTTGAAGTCGCAGTACGGGCATTTCGACACGCAGAACGGCCAGTGGACGTACAGCGCCAGATCGTCGGTGTGCGGTCGGGTCATGCCGGCGGCGCTATGCGCGCATCCGCCGTGAAAGTCATCGCCGACCGCCCGGCCACGAAGCCCACAAGAATTTCTTTCCTATGATATCGGTCGGAGTTCGCTAGACCGTGACCGCATCCGCGTGCCGGATGAAGACACATCGAAAGGGTAATCATGAAGAAGTTCGCCATCACCACCGCGGTTGCCGTCGCCGCCCTGTCGCTCGCCGCCTGCGGTGGCAACAGCACCACCGAGAATACGACGCTCGGCAACGACATCGTCCTGAACGACAGCGACGTGCTCAGCGACAACCTGACCGCGGTCGACACGCTGGGCAACGACACCGCACTGGCGCTGGACAATGCGACGGACGCGTCGGCGAACACGCTCGATGCCGCCGGCAACGACGTGCTGAACACGGCGAACTGAGCCACGGGCAAGCTGATCTATCGACGTACGTAGCGAGGCTAGCTTCTCCTACCCCGTAAGTGGGATATGATCGCACTGCCTGGAAGCTCCATAGACAGGCCCACTCACCGGCCCGGCGCCCTAGCGGCGTCGGGCCGTTCTTTCATACCGCTGGATAGCCGAACGCCGTTATATAGGGCGCGAGCACCGGCGCGACCGGCGCCACCTGCGCCTCGTATCGCCGCCACCGCGCCAGCGCGCTGCGATACAGCGGCTGACCGACCTGCAACCGACTCGGCGTCGATACGAACCGGCCCGCCGCGCGCTCGTGGAAGCGGGTCAGCGCCTCGTCCCACTCCAGCCCGGCCGTCGCCAGTGCCGGACGCAGCGTGCCCTCGAAATCCTCGACCAGATCCTCGTAGCGCACCTCGCACCACCTCAGGCTCAGCATCGGCCGCACCGCCAGCCACCAGTCCATCACCGCGGCATAGAATCGCGCGGTCGCGGTCCAGTCGAGCAGATGCGCGGTCGCGGCACTCGGCGGCATTTGCTGCATATAGGCGCTGATGCATGCGTCGCGCGGGTCGCGGACCATGAAGATCACGCGCGCGTCGGGGAAGATCGTGCTGATGAAGCCCATCTCGATCGTGTTCATCGTGAACTTGTCGACGAACACCGGCCCCGCGACCGCCGCCTCCCCGAACCGCCCGCGCGCCGCCGCCCAATAGGCGTCGCGCAGGCGAGCGACGCCATCGACATCCAGACCGGCAAGCTTCGCCGGTATAGACCGCGGCGACGGGTCGAGCATGTGCAGCGCGCCAATCGCCGCCTGCACCAGCGGTGCCTCGTCCGCGACGAACGCGCGCGGATGGCTGGCGAGGATCTGCTGCATCATCGTCGTGCCCGAGCGGAAGAAGCCCACGACGAACACCGGCGGCGCCCGGTCGCCGAACGCGTGTCCGGCGAAGCGCGCCATCAACTCGGGCGTATAGCCGGCCCGCGCCTCATCCAGCACGCGTGGGATCAGCGCGCGGTCGAGCGCGGCGAGGTCCGGCACCTGTGGCGCGATCCGCTCCGCCGCCGCCAGCGCCGCGAAGGCGTCGGCATGCGCCCCGCGCCGGTCGAGGATCGCGGCGCGCAGCTTGTGCGCGCGATACGCTTCGCGCGGCGGTGGGGCCACGGCGAGCAACCCGTCGAGCCGCGCCGATGCCGCGTCATCCATCTTCGCATCATGTTCGAGGCTGGCGAGCAGCAGCGTCGCCGCCGGGTTCGCGCCCGCCAGTGCCGCCGCCGCCTGCCCCGCCTTCAGCGCATCGGCGGGCCGGTTGAGCTGGCCGAGTGCCGTTGCGCGAATATAGGCGATCTGCGGATTGCGCGGGTCCGCGCGCAGCAGCACGTCGATCACCTCCAGCGACTCGGCGACCGCCGTCAGCCGCTGCAGCTCCACGGCGATCGCGATGGCCGGCGCACGGGCCGGCGCGGTCGGCGATCGCGCGAGCCGCAGTGCAACGTCCTTCAATACCGCGACGCCCTCCAGCTGTTCGCCGCTCGCGCACAGCGCCTGCCCCAGCCAGCTGCGCACGCGCACGTCGCCCGGTTTCTCCGCCACCGCCATGCGAAACCAGCGCACCGCCTCCGCCGGCCGCCGCGCCTGCGCCGCCTGCACCCCCAACGCTACCGAATCGGCCATCGCCCCACCCCTTCCACTCGGATGGGTAGCGATGGGACCATCCGGATGCGAGACATGGCATTTACGGCCGATCTCGATCCGGGAAACCGTGCAACGGCGTGCGATCTAAAACACCGCCGCGACCAGCTGCCCGAATGCATCGGCACGGTGGCTCACCGAATGCTTCACGTCGGGATCGATCTCGCCGAACGTCGCATCGTCGCCATCGCGCACGAACATCGCGTCATAACCGAAACCATGCGTGCCGCGCGGCGGCCACACCAGCGTGCCATCGACGCGCCCCTCGAACCACTCGACGTGCCCGTCGGGCCACGCCAGCGCCAGCGCGCAGACGAAATGCGCATTGCGCGACACGTCCGGCCCCGCCGCCGCGATGCGATCGTTGACCAGCTGCATGGCCAGCCCGAAATCCTTGTCCGGTCCGCCCCAGCGCGCCGAGAAGATGCCCGGATCGCCGTTCAGCGCCTCGACGCACAGCCCGCTGTCGTCGCTCAACGCCGGCAGGCCCGACAGGTCGGCCGCCTGCAACGCCTTCAGCTCGGCATTCGCGACGAAGGTCGTGCCGGTTTCCTCGGGCTCGGGCAGGTCCAGCTCGGCCGCCGACACCACGTCCATGCCATAGGGCGCCAGCAGCGCGCGGATTTCCCGGACCTTGCCCTCGTTGTGGCTGGCGATGACGAGCTTGCCGGGTTTCAGCTTCCGGATCGCCTGTGGCTCCTTGCCCTCGCCGCTCATCGCCCGGTCGCCCGATCCTGCGCCGCGAAGATCTGCGAACAGCCGATCCGCGCGAGCCGCAGCAGCCGCAGCAGTTCCTCCTCGTCGAACGTCGCGCCTTCCGCGGTCGCCTGCACCTCGGCCAGCTTGCCGTCGCCGGTCAGCACGAAGTTCGCATCCGCCATCGCGTTCGAATCCTCGGGATAATCGAGGTCGAGAACCGGCGTGCCCTCATAGATGCCGCAGCTGATCGCCGCGACCTTCTTCACGATCGGATCGGTGGTCAGCTTGCCGCTCTGCAGCAACCCGTCGACCGCCATGCGCAGCGCGACCCAGGCGCCCGAGATCGCCGCGGTGCGCGTGCCGCCGTCCGCCTGGATCACGTCGCAATCCAGCACCACCTGGCGCTCGCCCAGCAGCTTCAGGTCGGTGACCGCGCGCAACGATCGACCGATCAGCCGCTGGATCTCCTGCGTGCGCCCCGACTGCTTGCCCTTCGCCGCCTCGCGGCTCCCGCGCGTGTGCGTGGCGCGCGGCAGCATGCCGTATTCGGCGGTCACCCAGCCTTCGCCACGCCCGCGCAGGAACGGCGGCACCTTCTCCTCGATGCTGGCGGTCACCAGCACCTTGGTATCGCCGAAGCCGATCAGCACCGATCCTTCGGCATGTCGGGTGAAGTTCGGCTGGATGGTGATGGCGCGCATTTCGTCGGGCGCACGGCCGGAGGGTCGCATAAGTATCTCCTGTGATCGCGGACGGACCTAGACGCCCGCCGCCGCCCGCGCCAGTGTGCCCCGCATGATCCGCTACTTCCTGCCGCTGCTTGCGCTCGCCGCCTGCTCGCCCGTCCCCCGTCCCGACACCGCCGGGTCGAAGCCCGTCGCGATCGAGGCGGACTCGATCCGCTACGCGACCGCCCCGTGTTTCGGCACCTGCCCGGTCTATTCGGTCACCGTCCGCCCGGACGGCGTCGGCACCTTCGTCGGTACGCAGCACACCGCCGTCATCGGCGAGCGGAGCTTCCGTCTGAGCCGCGCGCAGTACGACGCGCTCGCCGCGAAACTCGCCCCCTATCGCCCCGAAAGCGGCGAGCGCCGGATATCCCACGGCTCGCCCGACTGCGGCAACGCGCCCACCGACATGCCGAGCGCCGAGGTAACTTGGACCCGCGCGATCGGCGACAGCATGTCGCTCTATTTCTACTATGGCTGTGCAGCGAACAACCAAGCACTGTCCGCCGCCCTGCGCGACGCCCCTGCGATGCTGCCGATCGGCGCGTTCATCGGAAAGCGTTGACCCGCTTCGTTGCGGCGCTCCCAGCAAATTCGCTACCGTGCTCCCGCGCAGGCGGGAGCCCAGAGCCACAGGCGTCGCGCGTTGTAACCCTGGGCTCCCGCCTTCGCGGGAGCACGGCTTGGGTAAGAACCCGGTGCTGGTCGAAAGCGGGAAAGCGTTGAGGGCACCGCCCGCCCGTCCTACATCGTCGGGCATGTCGCCGACGATCCCTGAGCTGACCGACCGCGCGCGCGACGTGTTCCGCATCGTCGTCCAGAGCTATCTCGACACCGGCGCGCCGGTGGGATCGAAGACGATCGCGCAGGTTTCGGGGCTCAGCCTGTCGCCCGCTTCGATCCGCGGGGTGATGCAGGATCTGGAGGTCGCCGGCCTGCTTGCCGCCCCGCACACCTCCGCCGGGCGGATGCCGACCGACACCGGCCTGCGCCTCTTCGTCGACGGCATGATGCACGCGGTCGCCCCCTCCGAGCATGAGCGCGCGGCGATCGGCGCGAGCGCGGCGCAGCGGGGCCCTGTCGAGGAGGCGATCGCCGCCACCACCGCGGCGCTATCCGGTCTGTCGGCCTGCGCCGGCCTCGTCCTCGTCCCAAAGCGCGAGCCGCGCCTGCGCCAGTTCGGCTTTCTGCCGCTCGGCGGCAACCGCGCACTCGCGGTGCTGGTGGGGGAGGACGGCTCGGTCGAAAACCGCGTCGTCGACCTGCCGCACGCGATGGACGCCTCCGCGCTGACGGCTGCGGCCAATTATCTGACCGCGATGCTGGCCGGCACGACCCTGACCGAGGCGGGCGCGCGGATCGCGCACGAGATCGCCGATGGCCGCATCGCGCTCGACCAGGCGGCACGCACCCTCGTCGAACGCGGCCTCGCGGTCTGGAGCGAGGACGGCGGCAGCCGGCCCGTCCTCATCGTGCGCGGACAGGCCAATCTCATAGATCCGCAAGCCGCCGCCGACCTCGACCGTGTCCGTGGCCTGCTCGACGAGTTGGAGGGCAAGGAGGAGATCGCCCGCCTGCTCGAAACCGCGCGTGGGTCGGACGCCGCACGCATCTTCATCGGTGCCGAATCCCGGCTGTTCGCGCTCAGCGGATCGTCGGTGATCGCCCAGCCGGTGCGCGCGCTCGACGGTCAGGTGGTCGGCGTCGTCGGCGTGATCGGCCCGACGCGGTTGAACTATGCGCGGGTCGTGCCCATGGTGGATTTCACGGCCGCGACGCTGGCACGACTGCTGGCGTGACGCGCACCAATCACTGAGAAACGGACGAGTATGAGCGACGAGACGAACACGCCCGAAACCGAGACCGCGGACCTGCGCGAAGAGACGGCGGAAGCCGCACCCGAGGTTGCGCAGACCGATCGCATCGCCGCGCTCGAGGCCGAGGTGGCCGAGGCGAAGGCCGCGACCCTCTATGCCCGCGCCGACGCGCAGAACATGATCCGCCGCGCCGAGAAGGAGGCCGCGGATTCGCGCGCCTATGCCGTCACCGGCTTCGCGCGCGACCTGCTGTCCGTCGCCGACAACCTCGCCCGCGGCCTTGCCGCCATCCCCGCCGACCTGCGCGAGGACGAGAAGATGAAGGGCCTCGTCACCGGGCTCGAGGCGACCGGCCGCGAACTTGACAGCGTCTTCTCCCGCCACGGCATAAGCAAGATCACCGCAATCGGCGAGCGCCTCGACCCCAACCGCCACCAGGCGATGTTCGAGGTCCCGACCAAGGACGCGGAGGCCGGCACCATCGTGCAGGAGATGCAGTCGGGCTATATGCTGAAGGACCGCCTGCTCCGCCCGGCGCTCGTGGGCGTGGCGAAGGGCGAATAATATCCTCCCCGGCACGGGGAGGGGGACCGCGCAGCGGTGGAGGGGGCGTGCCACGGGCGATGCGTTCGCGGCGATCCCCCTCCACCAGCGTCGCTGGTTCCCCTCCCCGTCCCGGAGAGGATCGGGTAACCGGGGAAGATGACCAATTTCGACCATCTCTCGAACAAACGCGGCCTGATCGACCGGCGGATCGTCGCGGAGGATCTCGTTCGGATTCCCGACGGCGACGCCGCCGCGATGCGCCTCGCAGCGACGACACGGCTGAAGATCGCGCTCGACGCCGGGCGGGCGGAGATCGCCGCGCGGCTGGCCATTCACCCGTCGCGCGGGCTGGATGCGGCGAACGCGGGCGCCTTCCTCACCGATCGCGTGCTGCGCCTGTTGTGGGATTTCACCACCCAGCGCCTCTATCGCAACACCAACCCCACCGCCGCCGAGCGTATGACGCTGGTCGCGGTCGGCGGCTACGGGCGTGGCGAAATGGCGCCGCATTCCGACATCGACATCGGCTTCCTCACCCCCTGGAAACAGACCGGCTGGAGCGAGCAGGTCATCGAATCGATGCTCTATTCGCTGTGGGACATGGGGCTGAAGGTCGGCCATTCGTCGCGCTCGCTCGACGACATGGTGCGCCAGGCGAAGGCCGACGTGACGATCCGCACCGCCCTGCTGGAGGGGCGCTACGTCTGGGGCGATGCGGAGCTGTACGACGAAGCGATCCGCCGCTTCCGCACCGAGGTGCAGGCCGACACCGCCAGCAATTTCATCGCCGAGAAGCTCGCCGAGCGCGATGTGCGCCACAAGAAGATGGGCGACAGCCGCTACGTCGTCGAACCCAATGTGAAGGAGGGCAAGGGGGGCCTGCGCGATCTCCACACGCTCTTCTGGATCGGCAAATACGCCTATCATGTCGAGCGCGCGGCGCAGCTGGTCGATGCCGGGCTCTTCACCCGCGAGGAATATCGCCGCTTCCACCGCGCCGACAATTTCCTGTGGGCGGTGCGCTGTCACCTGCACCAGATCGCCGGGCGTCACGAGGACCGCCTGACCTTCGACATGCAGCGCGAGATCGCCGAGCGGATGCGCTTCACCGACCGGCCCGGCAAGTCGAAGGTCGAGCGCTTCATGCAGATGTACTTCCTGCAGGCGAAGGCGGTCGGCGACCTGACCGGCGTCTTCGTCGCGCACATCGACGAAAAGTTCGCCGCACGCGGACGTCGCTTCGGCCTTCCGACGATCCGCCGCCGCCCGTCCAAGCTGCATGGCTTCGTGCTCGATCGCGGGCGCATGGCGCTGCCGTCCGACGACTTCCTTCAGGCCGATCCCGTCCGCCTGATCGAGATGTTCACGCTCGCCGAACAACATGCGCTGGAGATCCACCCGCTCGCGATGCGCGCCGCCGCGCGCGATGCGCGGCTGGCGGACGGGGTGCGCAACGATCCGCGCGCGAACGACCTGTTCCTCGACCTGCTGTGCGGACGCAACAACCCCGAGATGGTGCTGCGCTGGATGAACGAGGCGGGGGTGTTCGGCCGCTTCGTGCCCGATTTCGGCCGCGTCGTGGCGCAGATGCAGTTCGACATGTACCACCACTACACCGTCGACGAACACACTATCCGCGCCATCGGCCTGCTGTCGCGCATCGAGAAGGGCGAGTTGCGCGAGGATCATCCGCTGTCGTCGGCGATCTTCGATCAGATCGTCTCGCGCCGCGCGCTGTATGTCGCCGTTCTGCTGCATGACATCGCCAAGGGGCGCGGCGGCGACCATTCGATCCTGGGTGCCGCGGTCGCCGAACGGCTCTGCCCACGCTTCGGCCTGACCGCGGCGGAGACCGAAACCGTGGCGTGGCTCGTACGCTGGCACCTGCTGATGTCCGCTACCGCGTTCAAGCGCGACCTGAGCGACTTCAAGACCATCCTCGACTTCGCGCAGGCCGTGCAGTCGCCGCAGCGGCTGATGATGCTGATGGTGCTGACCGTCGTCGATATCCGCGCGGTCGGCCCCGGCGTCTGGAACGGGTGGAAGCGCCAGCTGCTCCAGAACCTCTATGAAGCCGCGGAGGAGGTACTGCGCCTCGGCCACAAGCAGCGCGGTCGTGGCGAGCGCGTCGCCGCCAAGCAGGCCGATCTCGCCACCGCCCTCGGCTGGGACGAGACGCGAATGGCGGCGCTGCGCCGTGAGTTGCCCGAGAGCTACTGGGTCGCGGAGCCCCCCGAAGTGCTGGAGGCCAACGTTCGCCTGATTGACGGCGCGGGCAGCGAGCCGCTGTCGATCGCGGCCGTGCCCGACCCGGCGCAGGGCGCAACGCTCGTCACCGTCTACGCCAGCGATCACCCGGGGCTGTTCTACCGCATTGCCGGCGCGATCCACGCCGCCGGCGGCAACATCATCGACGCGCGTATCCACACCACGCGCACCGGCATGGCGCTCGACAATTTCGTGGTGCAGGACGCGCTCGGGCGCCCGTTCGCCGACGACGGCCAGCTCGCGCGCATCCGCATGAGCATCGCCGACGCGCTCGCCAACCGCATTCCGCTACGGGACCGGCTGAAGGCCAAGGCGCCGCCGCGTCCCCGCGCCGACGCCTTCCGCGTTCACGCCAACGTGCTGATCGACAACGCCGCCTCCAACCGCTTCACCGTGGTGGAGGTCAACGCCCGCGACCGCCCCGCGCTGCTCCACCATCTGGCGCATGCGCTGTTCCAGTCGAAGGTCACGATCCACTCCGCCCATGTCGCCACCTATGGCGAACGCGCGGTCGACACCTTTTATGTGACCGACCTAATCGGCGACAAGATCGACGGCACCGCGCGAGTGAAGGCGGTGGAAAAGCGCCTGATCGACGCGGCGACCGGCGACGGGGACATGTCGGCGGCGGCGTGAGGCGCGCCTCATCCGAATGCATCGCGACGCTGCCGCGCCCATGTCGCGATACTGGTCGGGACGAAGCCGGGCAGCGATCCTGGTTCCTGCACCCCCGCCAGTATCCGGTCGGCGTCGTCGGGATGGTCGCGAAAATAGCGGAACTTGGACGCGATGCGGGCGCCCATGCCCGGTCCCATCGCCGCATCCACGTCCCGCTCGAAGACATCCAGCGGCTCGGCGCGATAGGCGATGGTCTTGCCCAGCCCGATCGTCAGGCGCGCCGCAAGTTCGTCGCCGGTCACGCTCTCCGGCCCGGCGATGCGGTGGTCGCCGCCGAAACGGTCCTGCTCCAGCAACATGACCGCCGCCAGCGCGCAGTCGTCCACGCAAGTCCACGCGATGCGCTGGCCGACTGAGATTGGCGGGGAGAACAATCCACGCTCCGCGATATCGGCACGGGCGGACGGTTTCAGCAGATTATCGAGATACATGGTCGGCCGCACGATCGCGAAGGGTATGCCGGCCCGCCCGACCAGCGCCTCGACCGCAGCATTCGCGACGAAGCTCGGCTCGCTGCACGGTCGAGCACGGCTGGCGCTGGCCAATTTGAGAACGAGCGAACCGACGCCGGCGTGACGCAGCGTGTCGAGCGCGTGTCCGATCTGCCGGACCATGACCGACTCCGCGGCCGTCGGCACCTGCACCACGGCGTGCGCGCACCCCTGCGCCGCCGCGCGCAGGCTGGCCGGATCGTCCAGGTCGCCGATCGCGACATCGGATGCCGGGGGCGCCCCGCGTGGCGGCGTGCGGATCAGCGCGCGGACGACATGTCCGCGAAGTCGGGCCGCCCGGACGACGGCGCTTCCCTGATCGCCATTGGCGAGAAAGACGAGGATGGGACCGGATACCGGCATCGATATTCTCCTGCGATGGCCTGCCGGAGAGCGACGTCGTGACGGCACCCGGACAGACCCGATGATGCCTTGCGGCACCGGGACTGTCGGGGGTTCACGGCATGGGCCGGAACAGAGCCTCCCGTCAGGAAGGGGCGCGGGCCTACCCAGACCGAGCCTGCCATTTTCGACGCGGTCGCTTATAGCCTCGCGATGAGCCGAGGCAACGCGATTTGGCCGGAGAGGCCGATCGGCCACGTTACGGTGTGACGTCGCGGCGTGCGCATTACCCCGCGTGCTGCGACGCTGGCCTTAGCGAGAATCGCTCACGCGGACACGTCGGCGCGCAGGCTGAGCGACAGCCGTTCCAACAATTCGGCGGAACTGCGCGTCGGCAGGGCCGTCTGACTGTCGGCCAGCGCGACGTTCGTATCGATGGCGATGCCGACGATGCCGATCGCGTCCTCGGTGCTGATCGCCCCGCGTGCGATCAGTTCGTGCAGCAGGCTTTCGATCAGCAGATACGCTGCATAGCCGTACGGTAACGGCGACTGCCCCACATCGTTCGAAAGCACCGCGTCGGCGTCGTTGTCGTTCATCGGAAAGCTCGCTCTCTCAGGCGGAAGCTTGAAACACTTCCAGCCGTCGAGGCCTGAAAACGCGGTCGACGATGGCCTCCCCATACCCGACCCGCAAAATTAATCTACAATCCATATTATCAATTTATAATATCGGTATGATTTCGCGAGACGGACCGCTGTGCAAAGATAGGAGATGAACCGATTTATCGACAAGTTGAACCGGCTCGTGCCGCTGGACGATGTCGATATCGCCGCGCTGACCGCCGCGACCGCACATCCTAGGACATGGCCGCGACTGCGCGATATTATTCGGGAGGGCGATCGGCCGGGTCCGGTCATCATTCTGACCGCAGGCTGGGCCTGCCGCTACAAGGTGCTGCCGGGTGGCACGCGTCAGATCATGGCGTTCATGATGCCGGGCGATTCTTGCGATCTCCACGCCGGGCTGCTCGCCGAAATGGATCACAGCATCCAGACGCTGACACCGGCGTCGGTCGTCATGATCGATCGCGAGACGATGGACGGTCTGATCGACGCCAGCCCCCGAATCGCCCGCGCGATGTACGTCTCGCAACTGGTGGACGAAGGTACGCTGCGCGCCTGGATCGTCAGCATGGGCCGGCGCACCAGCCGCGAACGGATCGCGCACCTGATGTGCGAATTGCATGTGCGTGCGCGCAATTCCGGCACGATCGAGAGCGACGATCAGCCGATCCCGCTGTCGCAGGTCGTGCTGGCGGACGCGGTCGGACTGACCCCGGTCCACGTCAACCGGATCCTGCGTGAACTGCGCGAAGAGGGTGCGATGACGCTGCAACGCGGCAGCCTGGTGATCGCCGACATCGGTCGCCTCGCCCGTATCGCCGGGTTCGACGAGAATTATCTGCACCGTAAACGGCGGCTGGCGGCGCGGGGCTAAACGCGCGGCCCGGGAGCGGGACGACGCTTGCGCTCTACCGCAAGGTCATCCCGCTCGCAGGGTCGGTTCAGAACCGCACCCGCCCGGTCACGCCATAGGTGCGCGGCTCGGCCAGATACTGCGAGAAGATCTGGCGCCCACCCGGATACTGCGGGTCGACGAACGGTGCCGAGGTCGTCCCCGCCTGGAACGGCGAGTTGAACGCGACCTGCGCATAGTCCTTGTTAAAGATGTTCTGACCCCAGAACTCCAGCGCCCACCGCTCCTTCGGCCCGCGGATGCCGATGCGGGCATTGGCGACGAAGAAGCTGTCCTGCAGCTTCTGCGGGAACAGGTCCGATCCGGTGTTGTAATCGTCGCTCAGACGGCCGTCGATGTAGAAGAGGCCCGAGATGCCCGAAGCGGTCAGCTCCGGCGTCCACGAGAAGGACGAGGTCGCGACCCATTCCGGTGCGTTCGACAGGCGGTTGCCCGGCAGCACGCGCAGCGCCGGATCGAGCGGCAGGCCGGCGGCCGACCCGACCAGATTGTTGCGATACTTGGTGTCTGCGTAGGTCAGACCCATCGCGAAGTTGATGTCGCGGATCGGCGAAAGGTTCGCCTCCAGCTCGACGCCCTGCGACACGACGCCATAGTCCGTGCCGCCGGTGCAGCCGCCGGTCGCCGCGCTGGTGTCACGGTCGCCACCGTTCAGCCCGGTCTTGCACGCGTTGACCGTGGCGACGAGGAAAACGGTGCCGTTGAAGGTGTTCAGCTGGAAATTCTTGAACTCCTGCCGGAACGCCGCCGCCGTCAGCGTGACGCCACCGCGCGAGAATTTCGCACCGACTTCATAGGCATCGACGATCTCGGGATCGAAACCGAGGTTGCGGGTCAGCGCCTGTGCCCCGCCCTGCGACGCGAACGACGCGACCGGGTTCTTGAGCGCGGAGCGGTCGAGGTTGAACCCGCCCGCCTTGTAGCCCTTCGACCAGCTGCCATAGACCAGCAACGCGTCGGTCGGCTTCCACGACAGCACGCCGGTCCCGGTGAACTGGTCCTCGCCGCGCTCGCTGTTGATCGACACGCCGTTCAGCTCGGCGGTCGAATTGCCCTGGCACGACAGGCCGACGATGCCGGCGGCGGTCGCGAACAGCGGGCTTGCGGGATTGAGCGCGCCGATCGCCCCCAGCGCCGCCTGGTTCGCGGTACAGCCGGTGTTGTCGTTGGTGAAGCTGGCGTTCAGCCGCTTGCGCTCGTTGGTGTAACGGATGCCGACCGTCACATCGAGCGTGTCGGTGATGTGGAAGATGTTGTGCGTGAAGAACGCATAGTTGCGGCTGTTCTGCAGATAGCGATCCGCGGTCGAGCCCTTGTCGTTGATGCCATCCAGCCGGTCGATCGCCGCGACGATGCTGGCACCTGCGGCCCCCAGCGGCGACGTCGCCGGATTGTTCAGGATCGCGCGACCGATCGGCGAGAGACACCCGGCGGTGGTCGGCGAATAGAAGGCGCCGAGACCGCCCGATACCAGACGGCACGACGCGAAGCGGCCGTACTGGCTACCGAAGCGCAGATTGTCGACGACCGTCAGGTCTTCGTTCGCGTAATAGCCGCCGACCAGCCAGTCGAGCTTGCCCTCGAACGCCTCGCCCTGCAGGCGCAGTTCCTGGCTGAACGTCTTGAACTGGCGCGACGAATTGCCGTTGGCGGCGCGATACAGGATGTCGACGGTCGAATAGTCGGTGTCGCTGCCCTGATCGGAATGATAGTCGCGATAGGCGGTGATCGACGTGATCGACGCCGGCCCGAAGTCATAGTCGATCTGCCCCGACACGCCCCAGTCCTGCGTCTCGCCGGCGAAGCTGCGGCCGCGCGAGGTCGACACCGTCCGGTCGTAGCCCGGCGTGCGCACGCGGTTGAGCGGCTGGCCCAGGTCGCGAATCACGTTGACGATGTTGTTGCCGTTGGTCGACAGCGGGGCGAGGCTGGTCGCCGGCTCGTTCAGGTCGCCGACGAACGGGTTCTCGGTCCGCCCGACGTAGATCGCCGCGCAGCACTTCTCGTCGCGCTTGGTATAGTCGCCGATCAGCCGGAACGACAGGTCGCTCGACGGTTCGAACCGCAGTTGCCCGCGCACGAAATAGCGGTCGCGATCGTTGATGTCGGTGTTGTTGGCCGGATCGTAATAGAAGCCGTCGCGCTTCGAATAGATGCCGTCCACCCGCGCGGCGAGCGTCTCGCCCAGCGGCAGGTTCAGCGCGCCCTGGAAGCGATAGGCGTTGTAATTGCCCAGCGTCGCCTCGCCCATCGCCTCGATGCCGCGGAACGACGGCTGCTTGGTGATGATGTTGATCGCGCCCGCCGATGCGTTGCGGCCCGACAGCGTCCCCTGCGGCCCGCGCAGCACCTCGATCCGCTCGACTTCGCCCAGTTCGTTCAGACCGGCACCGGTGCGCGAGCGATAGACGCCATCGATGAACACCGCGACCGAGCTTTCGAGGCCCGGGTTGTCACCGACCGTACCGATGCCGCGGATACGCGCCGATCCGTTCGCCTCGGTACCGGTGGACGACACCAGCAGCGACGGGGCGAGCTGGTTGAGCGAACGGATATCGTTCGCGCCGGATAGCTGCAGCTGCTCCTGCGACACCGCCGACACTGCGACCGGCACGTCGGCCAGCCGCTCCGCACGGCGCGTCGCGGTCACGACGATGTCGCCGGCGTAGGTGCGCGGGTCGTCCTGTTGCTCGGTGGCCGCGGTGGTGGTCGTCCCGGCCGTATTGGTCGCATCCTGCGGCGCCGGGGCCGTGGACTGCGCCCAGGCCGGAGCGGCGATGGCGGCGGCGGCAACAGACACGAACAGCGTCAGCTTACGCATGGGTGGCAATCCTCTCTTTTCGAAAAACTTTGTTTTCTTGGAAGAGAGAGTGCCGGACTCGCGTCGGCAAATCCAGACCCAAATTACGATTTTACGTCTTTGGGTCGGGACGGTGCAGGAATGTCACAATATGGGTTGCACTGTGAAACTGGCTTCGCGCCACCTGTGACACTGTCGCACCCGCTTGCGAAACGGCCGTCCGCAACCTCCAGGGTCACGAACGGCCGCTACCGTACCGTCAATTCGAAAAGCTTATTTGGGCGCCAGCACCATCAGCATCTGCCGGCCTTCCATGCGCGGATAGGCCTCGACCTTCGCGACCTCGGCGACCTGCTCGGCGACACGCTGCAGCACGTTCATGCCCAGCTGGCCATGGCTCAGCTCGCGACCGCGGAAACGCATGGTGACCTTCACCTTGTCGCCCTCGCCGATGAACTCGACCACCTTCTTCATCTTGGTGTCATAGTCGTGGTCGTCGATGTTCGGACGCATCTTGATCTCCTTGATCTCCTGCGTCTTCTGCGACTTGCGGGCGAGATTCGCCTTCTTCTGCGCCTCGTACTTGTATTTGCCGACATCGAGGAACTTGGCGACCGGCGGGTCGGCGTTCGGCGACACCTCGACCAGGTCCAGCCCGAGTTCCGCGGCGGCGGCGATCGCCTCGCGCGTGTACATCACGCCCAGATTCTCGCCCTCGTGATCGATCACGCGGACCTTCTGGCTCTGGATGAATTCGTTGAACCGGGGGCCGTTCAATGCCGGCTGCATCGGTCGGCGCATCATGGGCGGACGGATAGTGAGGTCTCCTTCGGTGTTACTCTGAGACTCGATATAGGGAATTTTACGCCTGAACGAAAGGTGTCACGCCGTCCCGCAAATCCGGCGGCGTCGCCTCCTCCACCAGCCGGGCGACCATCTCGTCCAGCGCGACGAACTCCTGCCGGTCGGACCCGAGGCGCCGGACGGCGATCTTGCCCTCCTCCGCCTCGCGCTTGCCGACCACCAGCAGCGCGGGGACCTTCGCCAGCGAATGCTCGCGCACCTTGTAGTTGATCTTCTCGTTGCGCAGGTCGGTCGCCACGCGCAGCCCCGCTGCGCGCAGCTTCGCCGCCACCGCGTTCGCGTACTCATCCGCATCGCTGACGATCGTCGCGACGACCGCCTGCACCGGCGCCAGCCACACGGGGAAGCGCCCGGCGTGATGTTCGATCAGGATGCCGATGAAGCGTTCGAACGTGCCAAGGATCGCGCGATGCAGCATCACCGGCCGGTGGCGGTTGCCGTCCTCGCCGACATAGCTCGCGTCGAGCCGGTCGGGCAGCACGCGGTCCGACTGGATCGTCCCGACCTGCCACGTCCGCCCGATCGCGTCGGTCAGGTGGAATTCCAGCTTCGGCGCATAGAAGGCGCCCTCGCCCGGCAGCTCCTCGAACTTCGCCTTGATGTCGTCCGACAGCGACGATTCGAGCACCGCCGCGCGAAGCTCGGCCTCCGCCTTGTCCCACATCGCATCGTCGCCGAAGCGCTTGTCAGGGCGCAGCGCCAGCTTCACCGCATAATCCTCGAAGCCGAGGTCGCGGTACACCGCGTCGAGCAGTTCGCAGAACTTGCGCACCTCCTCGACCACCTGGTCCTCGCGCACGAAGATATGCGCGTCGTCCTGCGTGAACTGGCGCACGCGCATGATGCCGTGCAGCGCGCCGTGCGGCTCGTTCCTGTGGCAGCAGCCGAATTCGGCCATGCGGATCGGCAGGTCGCGGTACGACTTGATGCCCTGCTTGAAGATCAGCACGTGCGCCGGGCAGTTCATCGGTTTCAGCGCCATCAGGTCGCCCTCGCCCGACAGCACCGCGCCCTCGTCCTCGATGTTCGGCACTTCGTCCGGCACGACGAACATGTTCTCGCGATACTTGCCCCAGTGGCCCGACTGTTCCCACTGGCGCGCGTCCATCAGCTGCGGGGTCTTCACCTCCTGATAGTCGTGCGCGTCGAGCCGGCGGCGCATATACGCCTCCAGCTGCCGCCACAGCACGAAGCCGTTGGGGTGCCAGAACACCGATCCCTGTGCTTCCGATTGGAGGTGGAACAGGTCCATGTCCTGCCCGATGCGGCGATGGTCGCGCTTGGCGGCCTCCTCCAGGCGGAAGAGATGCTGGTCGAGCTGCTTCTTGTTCAGCCAGCCGGTGCCGTAGATGCGACTGAGCATCGCGTTGTTCTGGTCGCCGCGCCAATAGGCACCCGACACGCGCGTCAGCTTGAAGGCGGCGGGATCGAGCCGCCCGGTGGACGGCATGTGCGGCCCGCGGCACATGTCGAGCCACTCGCCTTGGCGATAGACGGTCAGCTCCTCGCCTTCGGGTAATTCCGCCGCCCATTCCGCCTTGAATGTCTCGCCCTGCTGCCGCCACTGGTCGATCAGCTGCTGGCGGCTCCACACCTCGCGCACGAACGGCTCATTACGAGCGATGATCGCGCGCATCGCCGCCTCGATCGCTGGCAGGTCGTCCTCAGTGAACGCCCGGTCCCTGGGCGCGAAGTCGTAGTAGAAACCGTCGTCGGTCGCCGGGCCGAAAGTGATCTGCGTGCCGGGAAACAGCTGCTGCACCGCCTCCGCCATCACATGCGCATAATCGTGCCGCGCCAGCTCCAGCGCATCCTTCTCGTCCTTCTGCGTGACGAGCGCGAGGTTCGCATCGCCGCCGAACGGCCGCGACAGATCGCGCAGCTCGCCATCCACCCGCGCCGCGATCGCCGCCTTGGCCAGGCCCGGCCCGATCGCCGCGGCGATGTCCGCCGGCGTAGTCCCCGGCGCTACCTCCCGGACGGAACCGTCGGGCAGCGTGATACGGAAATGCGCGGACATGGAAGGATCGCCTGCTGGGAAAAGGTCCGCCGCCTATGCCGTGGGACCGAGCCCGAGCGCAAGGCTGGCGCGACGCCAGCCCATCCGTCACCCGTGTTTCCGCGCAGGCGGGATCGCCACTCACGCTGTTTCCAGTGGGCGATCACCGCAACGGTTCGGGGTGAAGGTCTATATGCGCTACGGTCGCGGCGGCGAAGCAGGTCCGGGCACGCCACCGTCCTTGAACTCGACCCGCACCGCCAGGAACGGCGCCGACCCCCGGTTCATCACCGCGTGCAGCCCCTCCGGCTCGCCGCGCACCGTCTGCGCCACCGGGAAGGCGGGGGCATCGACGCGCTCGGTCTCGACCGGCCGGCCGTCGACCAGCTTGTAGACGATATAGGTGATCGGCTGCGGCCGTTCGAAATACATGATGCTCGGCCAGCGGTGATCGTGGACCGGCTCGATCGCGCCGGGCGCCACCTCGACGCGCAGGACGCGGACGTGATCGTCCTCCATCAGCACGCGGTGGCTGGCGGGTGCGGCGGCGACCGCGTCATAGGTCGCCGGCGCAACCTGCGCCCCGATCAACAGCATCCAGATCATCGCGCGTCCTCCCTCACACCACCCCGAACGGCACCACCATATTGTCCGCATCATGCCCGATCCGCGCGCGGCCGAGGTACGGCACGCCCATGTCGCCGCACCAGCGCGTCATCATCTGTTCGAACGTCTCGCCGAACTCGACTTCCGTATCGCCCGCCGGCACGTCGGTGACGTAGCCCAGCCGCACGCCCGCGATCCCCTTCAGCTGGGTGGCGTTGGCCATCTGGAACAGCAGCCGGTCGATCCGGTACGCCGCCTCCCCCACCTCCTCGATATAGAGGATGTGGTCGGTCAGGTCGGGCATCCACGGCGTCCCGATCAGCGAACACAGGATGACCAGGTTGAACGCCGCCGCCGGCCGCCCGCCCAATGTTGGCTCCAGCGCGCTGCGGTCGCGGTTCACCAGCCAGCCGAGCGCGCGGCCCACGCTCGCGCCCTTCGACGCCTCGCTGACGTTCGACGCCATCGGCCCGTGGATCGGCCGCCCGATCCGCCGCGCGTACAGCGCCCCGAGCAGGAACCCGATGTCGGAGAAGCCCATGTAGCTTTTCGTATGCGCCGCCGGCCCCAGCCGCGGCATCACTTCGGCCAGGATCCGGTTCGACCCGTATCCGCCACGCCCGAACCAGATCGCATCGACGCTCGGATCGTTGGCATGGCGCAGGAACGCCTCGGCGCGCAGCGCGTCCGGCCCGGCGAAATGCCCGGCCTCGGCAAAGACCTGCTCGTCCACCACCAGATCGACGCCCGGATAGAACAGCGACGCGAACGCCTGCACGCGCGCGACGCCTTCGCGGCTGATCGAACGGGCGGGGGCGACGACGGCGATCTTCACGATTTCAACACTCCACATCCGTTCGTGCTGAGCGAAGTCGAAGCACGTGGTGGCACGCAGGCCTTCGACTGCGCTCAGGCCGAACGGGCGGGGTGCGCTTGCATCCCCCTCGACCCATCGATAGCGCGCACCCATGCAGCACGGCAAACGCTACTTCTTCGTCGGCATCGGCGGTTCGGGCATGATGCCGCTCGCCATGATCCTCGCCGGCCGCGGCGCGCAGGTGGAGGGGTCGGATCGCGGCCTCGACGCCGGCCGCGTCCCCGCCAAATTCGCCGCGCTCCAGGCGCTCGGCATCGCGCTCCACCCCCAGGACGGCAGCGGCATCGTCTCGCCCGAACAGATCGTCGTCGCCTCGGCCGCCGTCGAGGACAGCGTCGCCGACATAGTCGCCGCCACCCGGATCGGCGCCGCCCGCCTGACACGCGCACAGCTGAACGCCGATCTCTTCAACGCCGCGCCGCTGTCGATCGGCGTGGCTGGCACCAGCGGCAAGTCGACCGTCACCGGCATGATCGCGCGCATCCTCGATGTCGCGGGCCGCGACCCCACCGTCATGAACGGCGCGGTGATGAAGGATTATGCCCGCGCGGACGCCCCCTTTGCCAGCGCGCTGGTCGGCGGCACCGACTGTTATGTGAGCGAGGTGGACGAAAGCGACGGCTCGATCGCGCTCTACCGCCCGCACGTCGCGGTGCTGAACAATGTCAGCCTCGACCACAAGTCGCTCGACGAACTCCGCACCCTGTTCGGCGACTTCGCGCGCCACGCCCGCACCGCGATCGTCAACATCGGCGATGCCGAAGCCGCCGCGCTCGCCGCGACGCTGGACGGCGACCGCACGGTCACCGTCGCGGTCGGCCGCGACGCCGACTACAGCGCGCGCGACCTCTCGCCCGAGCCGTTCGCGATCCGCTTCACGCTCGACCGGCGCGGTGACACCCGCGCCGTTCGACTGTCGGTGCCGGGCGAGCACAATGTCGCCAACGCGCTCGCCGCCATCGCCGCCGCCGTCGCCGCGGGGGTGAGCATCGAGGACGCGGTCGCCGGCGTGGAGGCGTTCACCGGCCTCGCCCGCCGCTTCGATCTCGCGGGGCAGGCGAACGGCGTCGCGGTGATCGACGACTTCGGCCACAACCCCGACAAGATCGCCGCGACGCTGCGCACGCTCCACGCCTTCCCCGGCCGCCTGCTCGTCCTGTTCCAGCCGCACGGCTACGGCCCGCTGAAGGTGATGCGCCGCGAACTGGTGGCGATGTTCGGCGCGGAACTGACGCCCGACGATCACCTCGTCCTGCCCGACCCGGTCTTCCAGGGCGGCACCGTCGCGCGCGAAGTGACCAGCGCCGACATCGTCCACGACGTCGCCGCCTCGGGCCGCAACGCCCGTCACATCCCCGACCGCACCGCCGCCGCCGCGCATCTGGTGGCGGAGGCCAAGCCCGGCGACCGCATCGTCGTGATGGGCGCCCGCGACGACACGCTCGGCCTGCTCGCGCGCGACATGGTGGGGTGGCTGCAAGAACGCACCCCCAACTAGCTTTCGTAAAGCCTCCTTGACATGACAAGCTCGCTTGACGTAAAGCGAGCTTGTCAACGAATCATGTCAAGGAGATCCATCATGCGGTCCACCACCCCCGCCGGCCGGCGCTATCTGCGCCGGTTCTGGCCGACGATGCTCGCCTATGTCGCGGCGCTGTTCTTCGCGGTCTGGGCGATCAAGCACTGGCAGCCGACCGGCGTGCTGCTGGTCGCGCTGTCGATCCTGCCCGCGCTGCCGATCATCGGCGTCATCGGCGTCATCGGCCTGTACGTGGTCGAGGAGCGCGACGAATTCCTGCGCGCCCGCGTCATCCAGGCGATGCTCGTCGGCCTCGCCTTCATGCTCTCGGTCGCCAGCGCCTGGGGCTTTCTGGAGGACGGCGGCGTTGTGCCGCACGCGCCCGCCTATTGGGCGTTCATCCTGTGGTGCATGGGATGGGGCGCGGCGCAGTGCGTGCAGTCCCTGCGCGACCGCAAGGCGGGCGGCGACTGATGCTGAACCACATGCGCGCGCTGCGGGCCGACCGCGGCTGGAGCCAGCAGCATCTCGCCGACCTGCTCGAGGTGTCGCGCCAGAGCGTCAACGCCATCGAGACCGGCCGCTACGACCCGTCCCTCCCTCTCGCCTTCCGCATCGCCGACGTGTTCGGCCAGCCGATCGAGGCGATCTTCGTGAACCCGAAGGAGCAAAACCAATGATCCGCATCGCTCTCCTGCTCGCCGCGGCACTTCCCTCGGCAGCACATGCCCAGGCCCGCCCCGCCGCCACCGCCCCGGCGCTCGTCCAGCGCGACCACATCTCGATCCGCGATGAGGGCGGCACTGGACCGGTCGTCATCCTGATCCCTGGCCTGTCCTCCCCGCGCGCGGTGTGGGACGGCGTGGTGCCGGCGCTGAAGGCCGACCATCACGTGCTGACCGTGCAGGTCAACGGCTTCGCCGGCGACGATCCCCGCGCCAACCTGAAGCCCGGCATCCTCGACGGTATCGTCGCCGACCTGTCCGCCGAGATCGCCGCGCGGAAGTACGGCAAGCCCGCCGTCGTCGGCCATTCGATGGGCGGCCTCGTCGGCATGATGCTGACGAAGGCGCACCCGACCCAGGTCGGCCGGCTGATGATCGTCGACTCGCTGCCCTACATCGGCGACCTGTTCTTCCCCGGCGCCACGGTGGCGCAGGTCGAGCCGCAGGCCCGCGCGATGCGCGATGGCATGGCCGCCGCCTATGGCAAGCCTGCCGACCTCGGCGTGATCGCCGCGGCGGAGGGCATCGCCAACACGCTCGCCGCGACCCCGGCCGGCCGCGCGCAGGTGAAGGCCTGGGCGCTCGCCACCGACCCCCGCGTCTCCGCCGCCGCGATGTACGAGGACATGACGACCGATCTGCGCCCCGACGTCGCTTCGCTCACGCTGCCGATCACACTCGTCTATCCGGCCCCCGGCGAAGCGATCTACCACCGCGTCTACGCCGCCGCACCGAACGTCACCTACGTGCCCGTCGCCGACGCCGCGCATTTCGTGATGCTCGACCAGCCCAAGGCGTTCGAAGCCGCACTGCGGACCTTCCTGAAATAAGCGACGTGCCAATCTGGGCACCCCGCCGCCCGCCGACCCCTTGACCGCCCCCCGCCCCGCCCGCTCAAATGCGGGTGGGGACTTGGGGGGACAGATCTTTGGATATGCAAACGACGTCGGCGCCGCGCAGCGCCTTTTCTTTCGACGGCACGTGGCGCGACTATGCGCCGATCGCCTTCACCAACCTGCTGCTGATGATCGTTACGCTCGGCATCTACCGCTTCTGGGCGAAGACGCGCGAGCGGCGCTATCTGTGGGCGCACACCCGCTTCATCGACGACCGGCTGGAATGGACCGGCACGGGCAAGGAGCTGTTCATCGGCTTCGTCCTCGTCCTCCTCGTCATCGGCGTGCCGATGCTGCTGCTCCAGCTCGGCATCCAGGCGCTGATCGCGCGCGATCAGGCGCTGTTCGCCGGGCTGCTCGGCATCCTGTTCTACCTCGCGATCCTCTTCCTCTTCGGTCTCGCCCGCTTCCGCGCGCTGCGCTACCGGCTCAGCCGCACCGTCTGGCACGGCATCTCGGGCGGCAGCGACGATCAGGGGTTCGATTATGCGGTGCAGGCGACGTGGATGCCGATCGTCGGCGGCTTCGCGCTGGGCCTGCTGATCCCGTGGTCGCTGGTCGGGCTGTGGAACGAGAAATGGGCGCGGATGAGCTTCGGCCCGCACAACTTCACCAGCGGCGCGAGCGCCTGGCCGGTGTTCAAGCGCATGATGATCTGCGTCGCGCTCGCCATTCCGGCGATGATCGCCGTCGCCGCCTTGTCGGGCGCAACGGCAATGGCAGTGGGATCGATCGTGCCCGATTCAGCGCTCGCAGCGCTGTTCGCGATCCTGCCGATCTTCTACGTCCTCGTCTTCATCGTCTTCCCGATCACCTTCTACGCGGTGTTCTATCGCGAATGCATCGGCCACCTGACGCTCGGCCACCTCGGATTCGGCTTCGACGCGCGCACGCGCGACTGGATCAAGCTCTACCTCGGCGACGTCGCGCTGGTGGTCTGCACGCTCGGCATCGGTGCGATCTTCCTCGGCTATCGGCACTGGAGCTTCTTCATCCGCCATCTCGAAGCGTACGGCGAGGTCGATCTCGACACGCTCACCGTCTCGACCACGCGGCGTCCGGGGCAGGGTGAGGGGCTGCTCGACGCGTTCGACATCGGCGCGGTGTGATGGAGGTCTGGCACTATGACGGCGTCACCGCGCGTCGCCGCCATCCGGTGGTACACGCCGATGCCGCCGGCCTGACGCTGAGCGAAGGCGACTGGCGTGAGGGCCCGATCGCGTGGGACACGCTGATCGCCCGCGACGCGCCGGCGGGGGAGCGGCTGCTCGGGCGGCGCGATCGCGACGGCTGGCGGCTCGCGCTGATCGGCGACGTGCCGGCCGACCTCGCCCGCCACCTGCCCGCGCACGAACGCTATGGCCGCTGGATCGACCGGGTCGGGCTGTGGCCGGCGGCGGGTGTCCTCGCGGTGGTCGCGGCCGGTGTCGTCGCGGTCGGCATGGCCGCACCCGGCTGGGTGGCGCAGGCGGTGCCGATGGCGTGGGAACGCCGCATCGGCGATGCGATGCTCGGCGATTTCAGTGGTCGCGTCTGTGCCGGCCCGGCGGGTCAGGCCGCACTCGACCGCCTCGCCGGCCGGCTCGATCCGGGCGGCGAGCCGCTGGAGTTGCGCGTCGTCGCCATCCCGATGGTCAACGCCGCCGCGCTGCCCGGCGGCCGCATCGTGATCTTCGACCGGCTGTTGCAAGACGCGAAGTCGCCCGACGAGGTCGCCGGCGTGCTGGCGCACGAGATTGGCCACGTCCGCCACCGCGACGTGCTGACCGCGATGGCGCGACAGGCGGGCATCGGCCTGCTGCTCGCCAGCTTCACCGGCGACGTCGGCAACACGCTCGGCACATTGGTCGCCGCCCGTTACTCGCGCGGCGCGGAGGAAGCCGCCGACACCTACGCCATCACCGCGCTCACCACCGTCGGCATCTCGCCCCTGCCCACCGCGCAGTTCTTCGCGCGCCTGGGGAAGATGGAGGACGCGCTGCCGCAGATGGCGCTCGGCTATCTCTCCAGCCACCCCCTCTCGAAAACCCGCCGCACCCGCTTCGAAGCCAGCGCGAAGTCCCACCGCGGCGACACCCCCGCCCTGTCCCCCGCCGACTGGCAGGCGCTGCGCGCCATCTGCACGACGGGCAAGCTGCCGGTGAAGAGCGATACGCCGTTTCTATAGGGAGCCATCATCCGCGACTGAAATCGATCGGAACGTTAAAGAGTATCGAGCGGCAAAGCGGCGTGCGCCTGCGATAGCCGCGCCAACAGGGTCGGCCGAAGGAGACCCGAATCATGGCGACTGTTCATTATCCCGCCATCATCGAGCGCGCCGGCGCAGGCTTCAGCGTGTTCTTCCCCGACCTGCCCGGCTGCACGTCCGCCGGCGATACGATGCAGGACGCCGCGATTGGTGCGGAGGAGGCGTTGAGTGGGCATCTCGCCGTGATGGCCGAATATGGCGACCCGATCCCCCGTCCTTCGACGCTCGATGACATCGCAACCGATGATGAGGTGGATGAGGTCGCCCGCATCCTCGTTCGTGGCGAGCGCCCCGGCCGGGCCGTTCGCGTGCAGGTTTCGATCGATGAAGGACTGCTCGCCCGTATCGATCGCGTGGCGAAGAACCGCTCCGGCTTTCTCGCCGACGCGGCGCGCGCGAAGCTCGCGGCGATGCTCTGACAGGCCATAACCGCGCCGCATTTCCCACCTTACACGCCCCCCATGCCCCCCGCTTCCAATCGCCCCCTCGCCGTCCGCGTCACCCCCGGCCGCGCGCCGACCCTCGTCTTCCTGCCCGGCTATGCCAGCGACATGTCGGGCACCAAGGCGCTGGCGGTCGAGGCGTGGGCGAAGGCGCATGGCCGCGCCTGCGTTCGGTTCGACTATGCCGGCTGCGGCGAGAGTCCCGGCGCGTTCGAAGACTTCACCCTCGCCGACTGGCGCGACGACGCGCTGGCGGTGATCGACGAGCTGGTGGAGGGGCCGGTCGTGCTCGTCGGATCGTCGATGGGCGGGTGGATCGCGCTGCTGGTGGCGCTCGCCCGGCCGGACCGGGTCGCCGCGCTGGTCGGCATCGCCGCCGCGCCCGATTTCACCGCCTGGGGCTTCACCGACGACGAATATGCGACGCTGGAGCGCGACGGCCGCCTCGTCCGCACCTCGCCCTATGGCGACACCGTCACCACCCGCGCCTTCGTCGAAGCGGGTCAGCGGCTGCTCGTCATGCAGCCGGTCGTCGCCATCGATTGCCCCGTCCGCCTGATCCACGGCCAGCGCGATGCCGACGTGCCGTGGGAGCTGTCGCTGCGTCTGGCCGAGACGCTGCGTTCAGCCGATGTGCAGGCAGTGCTGGTCAAGGACGGCGACCACCGGCTGTCCCGCGATGCCGATATCGGCACGCTCATCAGCGTGATCGAGATGCTGACGCCATGATCTTCGCCCTTCTCCTCCTGCAAGCCACCGCCCCGCTCGCCCCCGGCCCGGCCGACACGCGCGAGCGACGCTTCGAACGCTGCGTCGCGGCGGCGACCGCGCCCGGCCCCGGCGGCGCGGCGGCGGCCTCCGCGTGGAAGCTCGCGGGCGGCGGCGTGCTCGCCGACCAGTGCCTCGGCATGGCCTATGCCACGCAGGGCAATTACGCCGCCGCCGCCGCAGCGTTCGAGGCGGCGGCGCGCGGCGCCGAGATCACGCGCGAGGTCGGCACCGCCGATCGCACCGCCGATCACTGGGCACAGGCGGGCAATGCGTGGCTGGCGGCGGGCGATGCCGTGCGCGCCCGCGCCGCGCTCGATGCCGCACTCGCCACCGGCAAGCTCACCGGACTGGCTTTGGGCGAGGCGCAGCTCGACCGCGCCCGCGCCCGCGTCGCCGCGAATGACCTGCCCGGCGCGCGCCTCGACATCGATCGCGCGCTCACCAACGCCCCCGCCGATCCGCTCGCCTGGCTGCTCTCCGCCACCCTCGCCCGCCGCGCCGGCGATGCCCCGCGCGCGCAGAAGGACATCGCCGAAGCCCTCACCCGCGCGCCAGACGACGCCGCGGTACAGCTGGAAGCCGGCAACATCGCCGCACAGGCCGGCGACGAGTTGGGCGCCCGCGGCGGCTGGACGAAGGCGGCGAAGCTCGGCGCCGGCACCCCCGTCGAACGCACGGCGAAGGCGGCGCTCGCGCAATTCGAGGCTGAGCGATAAAACCACCGTTCGTGCTGAGCGAAGTCGAAGCACGTGGCGGAGCGCAGGCCTTCGACTTCGCTTAGGCCGTACGGTAATGTCTCGCGTGAACCTGCAACACCCCGCCCCCTCGCCCGTTACCCCTCCCGCACATCACCCAAGGGTCAGCGCATGAAATATCTCCACACCATGATCCGCGTCACCGATCCCGACGCGACGATCCGCTTCTTCGACATCCTCGGCCTCAAGGAAGTCCGCCGGCTGGAGAACGAGGCGGGCCGCTTCACGCTCATCTTCCTCGCCACGCCCGAGGACATGAACGCGCCCGGCGAACGCGCGAATGCGGAGGTCGAGCTGACCTGGAACTGGCCGAGAGACGGCGAGGAGGGCGAGCGCTACACCGGCGGGCGCAACTTCGGCCATTTGGCCTACCGCGTCGACGATATCTACGACACCTGCCGCCGCCTGATGGACGCCGGCTACACCATCAACCGCCCGCCGCGCGATGGCCACATGGCGTTCGTCCGTACGCCCGACAATATCTCGATCGAGCTGTTGCAGGACGGCGTACTGCCCCCCGCCGAACCGTGGCAGTCGATGCCGAACACCGGCGAGTGGTAGGCATGGCGCTGCAAATCGCCTGCGTTCCCGTGCTCAGCGACAATTACGTCTGGCTGATCCACGACGACGCCAGCGGAGAGACGGTCGCGATCGATCCGGGCGAGGCCGATCCGGTGCTGGCCGCGGCAGGGGACCGCGGCTGGACGATCTCGCAGGTCTGGAACACCCACTGGCATCCCGACCACACCGGCGGCAACGCCGGCGTCGTGGCCGCGACGCAGGCCCCGCTGACCGGCCCGGCGGCCGAAGAGGCGAAGATCGCCAACCTCGACGTGACGGTGGCGGAGGGCGACCAGGTCCGCATCGGCGATCACGTCGCGACCGTGCTGGAAACCCCCGGCCACACCGCCGGTCACATCGTCTTCCACTTCGCCGACGACGACCTGCTGTTCTCGGGCGACACGCTGTTCTCGATGGGCTGCGGCCGGTTGTTCGAGGGGACGGCGGACCAGATGTTCGCCAACATGGAGCGCTTCGCCGCGATGCCCGACGCGACGGTCGTGTACGGCGCACACGAGTACACCCAGTCCAACGGCCGTTTCGCGCTCACCGTCGATCCCGACAACGCCGCGCTCGCCGCCCGCATGGCCGAGGTCGACCGACTGCGCGCCGAGGGCAAACCGACCCTCCCCACCACCATCGCGGTCGAGCGCGCCACCAATCCGTTCCTGCGCGCCCGCGACGCCGCGGAATTCGCCGAACTGCGCGCCGGCAAGGATGCATTCCGCGGCTGATGCGTTATCATGCGCGGGGGACCTGAAGGAGACATTCGATGCGCCGCGCCGCCATGCTCACCCTCACGCTGGCGCTGCTCGCCGGCTGCACCGCCACCGCGCAGGAGGCCGAGCGCCAGGCCGCCGAGGATTCGCGCGTGCAGGCCAAGCTCGACAAGCGCCTCGCCGGCTACACCCCCGGCCGGCCGCAAAGCTGCTTCCGCCCCTATCAGACGCAGCAGGAGATCTACGGCGACACGCTGGTCTATCGTGACGGACGCCGGCTCTGGGTGACGAAGACGAGCGGCGGCTGCTTCGGTCTGAAGCGCGACGACATCGTCGTGACGCGCAGCACCAGCGCCTCCTATTGCAGCGGCGACATCGTCCGCACCGTCGATCGCACCAGCGCCTTCCCCAGCGGCGCGTGCTCGTTCGGCGAGTTCGTACCCTATACGAAGACGGGCGAGCGCTGACGATGCGCACCGCGCTGCTCGCCGCGCTCGCGCTCGCCGGCTGCACCGCCGCCGCGGACCGGGGCAGTCGCGTCGATACGGAAACCGAGATGGCGGAGGCGCTGGAGGGTCGTACCGCCGGCAAGCCGCAGGACTGCATTGCGCTACCCGCCACCGCCGGCCCGCGCATCGTCGGCGAAAGCCTGCTGTATCAGGCGGAGGGCCGGCTGTTCCGCAACGATCCCGTCGACGGCTGCGCGGCGCTGCGCGGCGATCCGATCGTGGTGATCGAACTCTTCGGCAGCCGGGTCTGCCGCAACGACCGTTTCCGCACGCTTCCGCGCCAGACGAGCATCCCCGGCCCCTATTGCCGCCTGGGCCCGTTCGTCCCGTACGACCGGCCGCGATAACGCCCGCGGTTCACTTCCCCTCCGCGCGCAACCGTTTGGCCAGCGCGTCCAGCTGCTTCCTCAGATACGCATCGGTCTTCTCCTCGGTCCCGCGATCGGTGAAGATGCCGCCCGCCGCGCGCGCCGCCTCGTGCGCCGCGATCCGCAATTCGTGCGGTCCCTTCGGCCGGGTCGAGCCGCCGCTCCGTTTCCCCTCCTGCTGCAACAGCGTGCGCAACAGGCTTTCGGAATAGCGTCGCCGATATCCGACGATCTTGCCTTTCACGACAATAGCCTCCTCCCATCCCTCGACAGCCCGCTCCCACGCGATCTGTTCCAGCATCGGCCCGGCGCGCTCCAGCGCGGCGTCCCAGGCGGCGGCGAAGGCGGGCTGTGCCTTGCGCAGCCGGGCGGCGGCGCTGGTGCTGATCTTCACCCGTTCGCACGCGATGCGGATATTGCCCGTCTCGGACAGCGCCCGCAGGAACGCGCGGCGACGCACCGGCGTCCATCCGTCCAGCCGCTCGCGCCCCATCGCCGGTTCGTTCGGTCGCTCGGGGCCGTGCGCGTCGTTCCACCGCGACTGCGCCTCCGCCGTCGCCGACGCCCAGCGTTCGGCGAAGTCGGGATAGCGCGCCCGCCGCGTCTAGGCGGTCGCCAGGCTTCGTCCGATCGCGGCGGCTGCGTCGCGCACCCGCCCCGTCAGCTTCAGCGCCATCAGGAACGCGGTTTCGGTATCGCTCGTCCAGCGCGTGTAGGGCTTGGGTGGCAGCATCGGTCCGGCTCCGCATGACGTGAAGCCGGCCCAGCTATGGCGGCATGACGATGTAGGACAGCGAAAAGATGCGCATGGCGCCGTCGGCTGTGCCGCGAGGCGCGCCGCACGTGGACCGGGATGCGTCCCCGCCGTATCGAAACGGGACGTGATCCAATCTGGATAGCAAGCCTGTTTCGCGGCAAAAATTACCCGCTAATTAACCCGATACCGAATTCGTCGGACAAGGAATCGGGCCCGCGACACCGTCGCCGAGCCATCGGGGGAATCATATCATGACCATGTTCAAGGGGCTGCTCGCGGCCGCCATCTCGCTCGCCGGCATCACCACCGCCACCACCGCGCAAGCGGCGCTCGTCTTCACCATCAGCAAGGGCGTCTTCCGCGACGGCGCCGCCGTCTCGGGCTCGTTCACGACCAGCAACGATCGCGCCACGATCCTCGATTTCACGCTCACGACGGGGGAGGGGTCGTTTACGCTCGATTCCAATCCCAACGGCGCGCCGATCGCCACCAAGGGCTTCACCTTCACATCGGTCAACAGCAGCAGCGAGATCTTCTCGAGCGGCATTTCGTTCAACGTGACCGGCCCGGACCAGACGCGCCGCTCGATCTTCATCAACTACCGCCTCGCCGACACCATCTTTGGCCGCCCGACGGCGACCAGCTTTGCCGAACGCGACGCCGCGAACGAGCGTAATTCCCGCATCGGAGAGGGACTCATCACCGCCGCCGTCGCCATGCCCCCCGTCAGCGGCGCCGTTCCCGAGCCCGCCACATGGGCAATGATGCTGATCGGCTTCGGCGGCATGGGCTATGCGATGCGTCGCAACCGCCGGACGACCGCGCGCATCCGTTTCGCCTGACCGTCCGTCCCTCGCGGACGAAAGGTAAGGTAAGGCCGTCGATCCACATGGGTCGGCGGCCTTTCTTCATGCCGTTTTTCTTGAACGCCAGCGCCTTCCCCTTCCCCGCCCCCCCTGCTACGGCCCCCGACAAACGCGCTATCCGCCCGTCGGCGTCGTGCGGCCCCGTGCCGCCCACCCTGCCGCCCGCCGGGCCACGACAGGGAAGGACCGTCACCCACATGACCGCCATCGGCCAGGACACGCTCGCTACTCGCTCGACCCTCGACGCCGGGGGCAAGACCTACGACTATTTCTCGCTGGCGAAGGCCGCGGAGAAGCTCGGCGATATCTCGCGCCTCCCCTTCTCGATGAAGGTGCTGCTGGAGAACATGCTCCGGTTCGAGGATGGCAAGACCGTCACGGTCGAGGACGTACAGGCGATCATCGACTGGCAGAAGGATGCGCGCTCGGACCGCGAGATCCAGTATCGCCCGGCCCGCGTGCTGATGCAGGATTTCACCGGCGTACCCTGCGTCGTCGATCTGGCGGCGATGCGTGACGCGATTACGAAGCTCGGCGGCGACCCCGCCAAGATCAATCCGCAGGTGCCCGTTCACCTCGTCATCGACCATTCGGTCATGGTCGACGAATTCGGCACGCCGCAGGCGTTCGAGGACAACGTCAACCTAGAGTACAGCCGCAACATGGAGCGCTACGAGTTCCTGAAGTGGGGGTCGAAGGCGCTCGACAACTTCTCCGTCGTGCCGCCGGGCACCGGGATCTGCCATCAGGTGAATCTCGAATATATCGGTCGCGGCGTCTGGTCGTCGGACGCGTCGGGCGATCATGGCGACGGCACGCCGATCGCCTATCCCGACACGCTGGTCGGTACCGACAGCCACACGACGATGATCAACGGCCTTGGCGTGCTGGGCTGGGGCGTCGGCGGGATCGAGGCGGAGGCAGCGATGCTCGGCCAGCCGGTGTCGATGCTGATCCCCGAAGTCGTCGGCTTCCGCCTGACCGGCAAGCTGGGGGAGGGTATCACCGCCACCGATCTCGTGCTCACCGTCACGCAGATGCTGCGCGCGAAGGGCGTCGTCGGTCGCTTCGTTGAATTCTACGGCCCTGGCCTCGCCGAGATGACGCTCGCCGACCGCGCGACCATCGCCAACATGGCGCCCGAATATGGCGCGACCTGCGGCTTCTTCCCGATCGACGATCGCACGATGGACTATCTGCGCCTGTCGGGCCGCCCGGACGCGGACATCGCGCTGGTCGAGGCCTATTGCCGCGCGCAGGGCATGTGGCGGGAGGACGGCGCCGCCGACCCGATCTTCACCGACACGCTCGAACTCGACATGTCGTCGGTCACCGCCTCGCTCGCCGGCCCAAAGCGCCCGCAGGACCGCGTCTCGCTCAGCAAGGTGGACGAGGTGTTCAACGGCGACCTGACCAAGGTCTACAAGAAGGAAGGCGCCGAGCGCGTCGCCGTCGACGGCCGCGATCACGACATCGGTGACGGCGACGTGGTCATCGCCGCGATCACCAGCTGCACCAACACCTCCAACCCCTCCGTGCTCGTCGCCGCCGGCCTCGTCGCCCGCAAGGCGCGCGAGAAGGGCCTGACGCCGAAGCCCTGGGTCAAGACCTCGCTGGCGCCGGGATCGCAGGTCGTGACCGACTATCTCGATCGCTCGGGGCTGACGTCGGATCTCGACGCGATGGGCTTCAACCTCGTCGGCTACGGCTGCACGACCTGCATCGGCAACTCGGGTCCGCTGGCGCAGCCGATCTCGGACGCGATCAACGGCAACGACATCGTCGCCGCCTCGGTCCTGTCGGGCAACCGCAACTTCGAAGGCCGCGTGTCGGCCGACGTGCGCGCCAACTTCCTCGCCTCGCCGCCGCTCGTCGTCGCCTATGCGCTGAAGGGCACGGTCACGCAGGACATGGTCACCACGCCGATCGGTCAGGGTTCGGACGGCGCCGACGTGTACCTGAAAGACATCTGGCCCACGAATGACGAGGTGCGATCGATGATCGACTCGTACGTAACGTCCGACATGTTCCGGACCCGCTACGCCGACGTCTATCTGGGCGACCGGCATTGGCAGGCGATTTCGACCGAAAAATCCGACACCTACAAGTGGCCGGCTGCTTCGACGTACATCGCCAATCCGCCCTATTTCGACGGCATGACGATGGATCCCGCACCCATCACCGACATCACCGACGCCAAGCCATTGGCGATCCTCGGAGATTCGATCACCACCGACCACATCTCGCCGGCCGGCTCGATCAAGGCGGACTCGCCTGCCGGTGCCTGGCTGATGGAACGCCAGGTCTCGCGCGCCGACTTCAACAGCTATGGCGCGCGCCGCGGTAACGACAACGTCATGGTCCGCGGCACCTTCGCCAACATCCGCATCAAGAACGAGATGGTCCCCGGCGTCGAGGGCGGCATGAGCCGCTACGGCGATGAAATCATGCCGATCTACGACGCCGCCATGCGCCACAAGGCGGACGGCACGCCGCTCGTCGTCGTCGCGGGCAAGGAATATGGAACCGGCTCGTCGCGCGACTGGGCGGCGAAGGGCACCAACCTGCTCGGCGTCCGCGCCGTGATCGCGGAGAGCTTCGAGCGCATCCACCGCTCGAACCTCGTCGGCATGGGCGTCGTCCCGCTTCAGTTCGCGGAAGGGGTAACGCGCGAGACGCTGAAGCTCGACGGCAGCGAGACGTTCACGATCACCGGCGTCGCCGGCCTGCGCCCGCGTCAGGACGTGACGGTCACGCTGACCCGCGCCGACGGTTCGACCGAGGATTTCCAGACCCGCTGCCGGATCGATACCGTCAACGAGCTGGAATATTTCCTGAGCGGCGGCATCCTGCAGTACGTCCTGCGCAAGCTGGCCGCGTGATCGGACGGGCGGCGCCTGTCCTACAGGCGCCGCGCCGTGGTATCGCTGCGATTGTCGAAGTTCGACCGATGACGGGAAACGGAACAAAAATGCGATCCTTGTTGGTTTCCGCCGTCCTCGTCGTTTCCACCCCCGCCCTCGCCGCCCCAGCGCCCGTCACCGGCCGCTGGCTGACGCTGGAGGGCAAGGCGATCGTCGAGGTCGCACCCTGCGGCCAGACCATGTGCGGCCGTATCGTCCGCATCCTGAAGCCCCGGGCCGGCGGGCCGGCGGTGGATGCCAACAACCCCGACGCGAAGCTGCGCACCCGGCCCATCCAGGGCATGGCGATCCTGACCGGCTTCACCGCCGACGACGACCGCTGGCGCGGGCGCATCTACGATCCCGAAAGCGGGCGCACCTACCGCTCCGAGCTGCGCGCGGTGGGTAACACGTTGAAGGTAAAGGGTTGTATCGGCCCATTCTGCAAGACGCAGGACTGGACGCGCACGCGGTAAATCGGGCCAGTGCTCCCGCCGGGCGGGAGCCGGGGTTACGGACGACGCGCTTCGAAATTCCGGGCTCCCCCCTTCGCGGGAGCACGGCTTTACGTAAGCACCGCCCCGCGAAGCCTCACGGCGCCCGCCGCTCCGCCTGCGCCTCCGCCAGGATCAGCGCGAACCGATCATCCGGATCGGTCCATTCCGCCACCGGCGTCCACCCACCACCGCGCAGCAGCAGCCGGGCATCGCGAGGGCCATATTTATGGCTGTTCTCGGTGTGAATGGTCTCACCCGCAGCCATCTCGAACGGCCGCCCCTCCACCTCGAACGCGACATCGCGCACCGCTTCCAGATGCATCTCGATCCGCGCGCGATCATCATTCCAGATCGCGCGGTGGCGAAAGGCATCGAGCGGGATCGTGCCGGCCAGCTCGCGGTTGATGCGCGTCAGCAGGTTCAGGTTGAACGCCGCCGTCACGCCGGCCGCATCGTCATAGGCGCGCACCAGCACATCGACCGGCTTGATCCGGTCGATCCCGATCAGCAGCATCGCGCCCTCGCCCAACGACGCGCGCATCGACCGCAGCAGGTCGACCGCACCCGCCGCCAGCATGTTGCCGATTGTCGATCCCGGAAAGAACCCCAGTTTCGGCAGATCCACCACCGCCGCCGGCAGCGTCAGCGGGCGCGTGAAATCGCCCTCCAGCGGTAACACCTGCACATCCGGAAACTGCCGCTGCACGACCGCGGCACTGTCGCGAAGGAAATCGCCCGAGATGTCGATCGGCACATAAGCCGCAGGCTGCACGCTCTCGATCAGCGCGGGCGTCTTGGTCGACGATCCCGATCCGAATTCCACCACCGCGGCCCCCGCCGGCACGCGCCGCGCCAGATCGGCGCGACAGTCGGCCAGGATCGCGATCTCGGTCCGCGTCGGATAATATTCGGGCAGGTCGGTGATCTGCTCGAACAGCTCCGACCCCGCACGATCGTACAACCACCGCGCCGGAATCGCGCGCGGTCGCAGCGCGAGTCCCGTGACGACGTCGTGGCGAAACTGCGGATCGGCGAGGCTCGCCTGGCCGTCCTCGACCTCCTGCTTCAGCATGTCAGAGGTCCTTTGCGAGGCGCACGCCGGTGAACTGCCAGCGCTGATGGGGGTAGAAGAAGTTGCGATAGCTCGCCCGCGCGTGGCCACGCGGCGTCGCGCACGATCCGCCACGCAGCACGCACTGCCCGGACATGAACTTGCCGTTGTATTCGCCGACCGCACCGGCCGCCGCGACGAAGCCTGGATAGGGTCGGTACGCGCTACCGGTCCATTCCCACACGTCGCCGAAGAACGCCGGCCCGCCAGCCGACGGGCGCGGCTCGATCGGCCCGGCGGCGTCGAGAAAGTTGCCCGCGGTCGCCTCATGCGCGCTCGCCGCGGCTTCCCACTCGAATTCGGTCGGCAGTCGTGCGCCCGCCCATGCGGCATAGGCATCCGCCTCGAAGAAGCTGACGTGCGTCACCGGCGCCGCCGGATCGACCGCACGCCGCCCGTCCAGCCCGAAGCGCGTCCACGCCCCGTCCTGGCGCTCCCAGTACAGCGGCGCGGCGATGCTTTCCGCCTTCACCCATGCCCAGCCGTCCGCCAGCCACCAACGCGGATCGGCGTAGCCGCCATCGTCTATGAAGGCCGCCCATTCGCCATTCGTCACGGTGCGGTCTGCGATGGCATGCGGCGGTACCAGCGCGCGATGGCGCGGCCCCTCGCAATCGAACGCGAAGCCGCTGCCGTCGTGGCCGATCTCGACCACCGCCTCGGCCCGTTTTATCCAGCCGACCGGTCCCGGCATCGCCACCGGCACCTTGCGCGCGCCCGGCCAGATCGCCGGCTCGCACGGGTTCTGAGCGAACAGGTGCAGCACGTCGGTCAGCAGCAGCTCCTGATGCTGCTCCTCGTGATGACATCCGAGCGCCACCAGTTCCGCCGCCGCATCCGGCAGCGTCGGCAGCGCGTCGAGCACCGCCCCCGTTACCGCCGCGCGATACGTTACTACCTCGTCCAGCGACGGCCGCGTCATCATGCCCCGCCGGTCGCGGGCATGGCGCGCGCCCTCCGCCTCGTAATAGCTGTTGAACAGGAACGGGAAGCGCGGGTCGTGCAGGACATAGCCCGCGACATGATCGCGCAGCACGAACGTCTCGAAGAACCAGCTGGTATGCGCCAGATGCCATTTGGCCGGCGACGCATCCGGCATCGACTGGACCGTGGCATCGGCGTCGGAGAGCGACGCGACCAGCGCCTCGGTCAGTGCGCGGACGGCGGCGAAACGATCCGCCAGCGGTATCGAAAGCGACGAATCGGCGGCCCCTGTTCTCATTACGTTCTTATTCCGCCCAGGCGCCGCGCGCGTCAAGGGGGCGGCGGTGTCAGCGCAACGCTCCCGGAACCCACAGAACGTCGCTTCCCGCGCTTTGGTTCACGTAACGTGCGGCGACGAAGAGATAATCCGACAGGCGATTGATATATGCCGCCACTTCGGGCGACAGCGGGGTGCTCTCCCCACATGCCACCACCGAGCGTTCCGCCCGTCGCGCCACCGTCCGCGCGAGGTGCAGCGCCGCCGCGCCCGCATCGCCCGCCGGCAGGATGAAACTCTGGAGCGGCGCCAGATCGGCGTTCAGCGTATCGATCGCCTGTTCCAGCCGCTCGACCTGCCGCGCGGTGACGCGCAGCGCGCCCTCGATCTCCAGCGGCGTCGCCAGATCGGCACCGAGATCGAATAGGTCGTTCTGGATGCGCCCCAGTTCGGCGCGCACGACATCGTCGGTCAGCGACGACAGCGCGACGCCGATCGCCGAATTCGCCTCGTCCACATCGCCGATCGCGGCCATGCGCGGATCGGCCTTCGACACGCGGCTGCCATCGACGAGGCCCGTCGTACCGGCGTCGCCGGTGCGGGTGTAGATCTTGGTGAGCTTGACCATGGGCGCTCCTTCGCATCGGCGGCGCGTGGTTGCCAGTGTGCAGACGCGAAAAGACCGGCGGATCGCTCCGCCGGTCTTTTCTTTTTGCTTGGGTCGGACAGCGGCGGAGCCGCTGTCGGGACGTCGGACGAAGCCGTTCGGCTTCGCCGGCCGATCCGATTTTCTGTCTCGGGCAGCCTTCGCTGCCCCGGTCGAAAATCAGAAGTCCATGCCGCCCATGCCGCCCATGCCGCCGCCGTGGCCGCCCATGGCCGGCGCCGCCTTGTCTTCCGGCAGCTCGCTCACAGCCGCCTCGGTCGTGATGAGCAGGCCGGCGACCGACGCCGCGTTCTGGAGCGCGGTGCGGACGACCTTGGTCGGGTCGATCACGCCGGCCGCGACCAGGTTCTCGTAGGTGTCGGTCGCGGCGTTGAAGCCGAGCGACGTGTCGTTGCCGTCGAGCAGCTTGCCCGAAACCACCGCACCGTCATGACCCGCGTTCTGCGCGATCTGGCGGACGAGGGCGGTCAGCGACTTGCGGACGATGTCCACGCCGCGCGTCTGGTCCTCGTTCGCACCCTCGACGCCGTCCAGCGCCTTGGTCGCGTACAGCAGCGCCGTACCGCCACCGGGGACGATGCCTTCTTCGACCGCGGCGCGGGTCGCGTGCAGCGCGTCGTCGACGCGATCCTTGCGCTCCTTCACCTCGACTTCCGACGCACCACCGACCTTGATGACGGCGACGCCACCGGCCAGCTTCGCCAGACGCTCCTGCAGCTTCTCGCGGTCGTAGTCCGAAGTCGTGACCTCGATCTGCTGACGGATCGCATCGGTGCGGCCCTTGATCGACTCGGCTTCACCGGCGCCATCGACGATGGTGGTGTTGTCCTTGTCGATCGTGACGCGCTTGGCGGTGCCGAGCATGCCCAGCGTCACCGTCTCGAGCTTGATGCCGAGATCCTCGCTGATGACTTCGCCCTTGGTCAGGATCGCGATGTCTTCCAGCATCGCCTTGCGACGATCGCCAAAGCCCGGTGCCTTGACCGCTGCGACCTTCAGGCCGCCGCGCAGCTTGTTGACCACCAGCGTGGCGAGCGCCTCGCCCTCGATGTCCTCGGCGATGATGAGCAGCGGACGGCCCGACTGCACCACGGCCTCCAGGATCGGCAGCATCGCCTGCAGCGACGACAGCTTCTTCTCGTGGATCAGGATATAGGGATCCTGAAGCTCGACCGACATCTTCTCGGGGTTGGTGATGAAGTACGGCGACAGGTAACCTCGGTCGAACTGCATGCCCTCGACGACGTCCAGCTCGAATTCGAGGCCCTTGGCCTCTTCGACAGTAATGACGCCTTCCTTGCCGACCTTCTCCATCGCTTCCGCGATCTTCTCGCCGACTTCACGGTCGCCGTTGGCCGAGATGATGCCGACCTGCGCGACTTCGTTCGAGCCCGAGACGGGCTTCGAGCGCGACTTCACGTCCTCGACGACCTTGGTGACGGCCAGATCGATGCCGCGCTTCAGATCCATCGGGTTCATGCCCGCCGCGACCGATTTCATGCCCTCGCGCACGATTGCTTGTGCGAGAACGGTCGCGGTGGTGGTGCCGTCGCCGGCGATGTCGTTGGTCTTCGAGGCCACTTCGCGCACCATCTGCGCGCCCATGTTCTCGAACTTGTCCTTCAGCTCGATCTCCTTGGCGACGGTGACGCCGTCCTTGGTGATGCGCGGAGCACCGAACGACTTGTCGATGACGACGTTGCGGCCCTTCGGCCCGAGCGTCACCTTCACCGCATCGGCGAGGATGTCGACGCCGCGCAGGATGCGCTCACGCGCGTCGCGGCCGAATTTCACGTCTTTGGCTGCCATGTGGCTACCCTTTCAGATTCGAATGTTGAGAACGTAGAGAGGTACGGAAGCGCTCAGCCGAGGATGCCGAGGATATCGCTTTCCTTCATGATGAGCAGGTCTTCGCCGTCGACCTTGACCTCGGTGCCGGACCATTTGCCGAACAGCACGCGGTCACCGGCCTTCACTTCCAGCGGGTGGACCTGGCCCGACTCGCTACGCGCACCGGTGCCGGCCGAGACGACCTCGCCCTCTTGCGGCTTTTCCTTGGCGGTGTCCGGGATGATGATCCCGCCCGAGGTCTTTTCCTCGGCCTCGACGCGGCGGACGAGCACGCGGTCGTGCAGCGGACGGAAAGTCATGGAGCATGTCCCTTTATTGCAGGCGTAAACGGATTGGCACTCGAACGCGTCGAGTGCCAGCGCCCCGCATATGTGGAGCCCTCCGCGCATCGTCAACGGGCGGCGGGAACAAAATTCGGCTGGATGCGTGGCCTGTGCGTCAGGCCGTGTGCGGAACGGCGACGACCCGCCTGCGCCACGACCAGCGCCACAGCAGCAGCACGGAGACGACGCCCAGTCCCGCCGCCAGTCCCCACCATATGCCTTGCGCGCCCCAGCCCAGCCGGAAGCCGAACAGCGCCGCCGCGCCGAAGCCGATGAACCAGTAACCGAATACCTGGATCATCATCGGCACACGCGTATCCTGCACCCCGCGCAGCACGCCCGCCGCCACCGCCTGCGCCCCGTCGACTAGCTGGAACACCGCCGCGACGGCAAGCAGCTCGACCGCCAGCACCGCGACCGCGGGGTGTACCGCCGGATCGATATAGGCGCGCACCAACAACGTCGGCACGCTCCACAGCACCGTCGCGGTCGCCACCATCGCACCAATCCCCACCGCGATCGCCGTCCAGCCCGCGCGCGCGATCCACGCGGTGTCGGCCGCACCGTAAGCGAAGCCGACACGGATCGTCGCCGCTTGCGCCAGGCCGAACGGGATCTGGAAGGCGATGGCGGCGATGTTCAGCGCGACCGCATGCGCATCGATCGCGGTGACCGAGATCAGCCCCATCAGCAGCGCGCTGCCGCCGAACAGCCCGCCCTCCGCCATCCAGCCAAGCGCGATCGGCGCACCCAGCCGCGCGATCTCCACCATCCGCGACCATTCCGCGCGCCACCACCGCCCGAACAGCCGATAGCGCCGCAGCCGCCGGTCGCGCGTCAGCACGACCCAGTAGACCGCGCTGGTGAAGACCGACACGACGACGCTCGCCAGCGCCGACCCCGTCAGTCCCAGCGCCGGAAAGCCCGCATTGCCGAACACCAGGCACCAATTGGCGAGAACCGCGACCAGCAGCGCCAGACCCGTGACGCCCAGCGCCCAGCCCGGCCGCCCGAGCGTCGCCGCGGTCAGCCGCATCAGCGCCGACAGGATCACCGGCGCGGTCGCGAACGACAGGATGCGGCAGAACCCGCCCGCCCGCGCCGCGACCTGCGCATCCTGCCCGGCCAGCAGCAGCAGCGGCTCGACCATCCACAGGATCAGCATCACCAGCGCCGCCACCGCGACCGCCAGCCACATCCCCATCCGGAACGACCGCCGCACCTGCCGCACCACGCCCAGCCGCCGGCCGATCGCCGCGGCGATCAGCGGCTCGGCGGCCCCGACCAGCCCGACGCCCGCGAACGCCAGCAGGTTGAACAGGAACACGCCCAGCGTCGCCGCAGCAAAATCGACCGGCCCCAGCCGCGCGACGAACACGACATCGACCGCGAACACCGCCATCTGCATCAGGTTCGCCCCGACCAGCGGCCCGGCAAGCCGCAGCAGCGCGGACAGCTCCGCCCGGACATCGACGGGCCTGACGGCATCGGACGGGCGGCGGGCGGCGGACATGGGCGACGCTCGTAGAGTGCCGGACGCAGGACGGAAAGCGCGATCGGCTCCCGACCACACGCGCACGGCCACCCGACGTCACGCACTGCCCCCACCACAATCGTCATCCCCGCGAAGGCGGGGATCAATACGCACCGCCCCCGGTGGCAGTCACCACGCTCTGCCAGAATGAATTCCCGCCTCCGCGGGAATGACGAAGGTTGGGGCGCAGCCGAACCAAAGCCAAACAACCTCCGCGTCCTCTGCGCCTCTGCGCGAAAACCACTGTCCTACATCGCGGCAATCTGCTCGACGTGCCCTCGACCGAGCGGCACGCAAAAGCGGCAAAGTTGACAACAGGGGACGAATGCACCGCGTTTCGGTCAACTTTGCGTGACCCCGCGCTCCCACGCAGGCGGGAGCCCAGGGTTACGGACGGCAACGCTTGCGGCTCTGGGCTCCCGCCTCCGCGGGAGCACGGCGGTGCGTTCGACGAAACCCCGTCTTACCCCCATAATACAGCCCGTTGCCCCACCCCCGCCCCTCGGCTACGGTCCGCCCAAACCTGATCGGAGAACACACGCGTGAAACTGGTTCGGGCGGCCTGGCGGCTGCTGGTCGGCATCAAGGATTTGATGGTCCTCGCCCTGCTGCTGCTGTTCTTCGGCGTGCTCTTCGCGGTGCTGAACGCACGGCCGGGGGTGCGGCCGATCACCGACGGCGCGCTGGTGCTGGCGCTCGACGGGCGGCTGGTGGAGCAGCCGCAGGCGGTCGACCCGTTCCGCTTCGGCGGCACGACCGCGCTCGGCGAAGTCCGCGCCCGCGATGTCGTCCGCGCGCTCGATGCCGCGCGCGGCGACACGCGGGTGAAGGCGGTGGTGCTCGATCTCGACCGGTTCATGGGCGGCTATCCCGCCACCGTCGCCGAAGTCGCCGCCGCGATCGGCCGCGTCCGCGCGACCGGCAAGCCGGTGCTCGCCTATGCCACCGGCTATACCGACGCGGGCTATCTGCTCGCTGCCAATGCGTCCGAAATCTGGGTGAACCCGATGGGCGGCGCGCTGTTCTCGGGGCCGGGCGGGTCGCAGCTCTATTACAAGGGGCTGATCGACAAGCTCGGCGTCAACGTCCACGTCTATCGCGTCGGCCAGTTCAAATCGGCGGTCGAACCCTATCTGCTGACCGGCCAGTCCGCCCCGGCCCGCGCCGCGAACCAGGCGCTGTACGGCGCGATCCTCGAACAATGGCAACAGAACGTCGCGCGCGCCCGGCCCAAGGCGCGCGTCGCGGAGGTGATGGCACGCCCCGACGCCGCGGTGCTCGCCGCGAAGGGCGACATCGCCGCAATGAACAAGGCGTTAGGGCTGGTCGATTACCTCGGCGACCGCACGGCGTTCGGCCTGCGCGTCGCTAAGCTGGTCGGCCGCGACGCGACCAAGCCCGCCGGCACCTTCAACACCATCCGCTTCGCCGACTGGGTGAAGGCCAATCCCCTCCCGACCGGCGGCAACGCGATCGGCATCATCACTGTCGCCGGGGAGATCGTCGACGGCAAGGCGGGGCCGGGCACCGCCGGCGGCACCACCGTCTCGCGCCTGATCCTCGACGGCCTCGCCAAGCGTGAGCTCAAGGCGCTGGTCGTGCGCGTCGATTCGCCGGGCGGATCGACCTTCGCCTCGGAGGAGATCCGGCAGGCGGTGTTGCAGGCGAAGGCGCAGAAGCTTCCGGTCGTCATCTCGATGGCCGGCATCGCCGCATCGGGCGGCTATTGGGTCGCGACCGCGGGCGACACGATCTTCGCCGAACCGAACACCATCACCGGATCGATCGGCGTGTTCGGCATCCTGCCGAGCTTCGAGAACAGCCTCGCCAAGATTGGCGTGACCGCCGACGGCGTCCAGACCACGCCGCTCAGCGGACAGCCCGACATCTACCGCGGCTTTGCCCCCGAATTCGATCGAGTGATCCAGTCGGGGGTCGAGAACGCATACCTGCGCTTCATCACCCTCGTGTCGAACGCCCGCAAGCTGACTCCGGCGCGCGTCAACGAAATCGCGCAGGGTCGCGTCTGGGACGGCGGCACCGCACGTCAGCTCGGGCTGGTCGACCGGTTCGGCGGGCTGCCCGATGCCATCGCCGAGGCCGCCCGCCGCGCCGGCGTCGATCCGGCGAGCGTTCGCCCGGTCTATCTGGAGAAGGCGCCCGACTGGAAGGCGCAGCTCGCCGCCAGCCTCGCGCCCGCCGACGACGACGGTTCCGCCGATCAGGCGAGCCTCGATCCGATCGGCCGCATCGCCGAGGGTCGCCGCACGCTCTTCGCGCAGGCCATCGCCGACGCCCGCCGGCTGGCGACCGGATCGGCGGTACAGGCGCGCTGCGTCGAATGTGTCGGCTATGCGCCGGCGTCCGCATCGCTGCGCGACCTGTCGCTCGCCGACCTCCTCTACGCGCGGCTGTTCCAGTGATCGCGATCCGCCCCGCCCGGCCGGAGGACGCCGCCGCCATCGCCGCGATCTACGCGCCCTATGTGCTCGGCGGCACGGTCAGCTTCGAAAGCGAGGCGCCCGACACGCGCACGATGCGCACGCGCATGGCCGCATCGGACGGTCTCTATCCCTGGCTGGTCGCGACCGGCGGCGAGGAGGACGGCGGTGTGCTCGCCTACGCCTATGCGACGAAGTTCCGCGATCGCCCGGCATATAAATGGACCGTCGAGACCTCGGTCTATGTCGCCGGCGCCGTGCAGGGACAGGGCGTCGGCCGGCTGCTCTATGCCGCGCTGGTCGCGACCTTGCGCGCGCAGGGCTTCCGCCAGGCGATCGGTGTGGTCGCGCTGCCCAACGAACAGTCGATCCGCGCGCACGAGCACGCCGGCTTCCGCCGCACCGGCGTGCTGCGCGAGATCGGGTTCAAGCAGGGCCGCTGGATCGACGTCGGCTTCTGGCAGTGCGAGCTGCACGACGTGCGCGAGGCGCCCGGCGACATCCGGCCGTTCGCCGAAGTGGGTATCGTCCGCGGCTGATCGCAGCAACGAACGTATCCAACGCGACGTTTATCCGTCGTATGACCACGCACGTCATTCATATCGACCACGGCCACGCCTGCCCGCTCGTCGACGTCCGCCTGTCCGGCTTGTTCGAACCCGAAGCCGCCCTGTCGGCGGTGCGCGCCATCCGCACCGCGATCCGGACGCTGGGGCCGCGGATCGGCGAGCACGTCACCCTCTACGACACCACCGACATCACCGTCGCCCCGCCCGCGACGATTACGGCGATGCAGGAAAGCTGGCGTGATCCGGAGGCGATCCGACTGGCCGCGCGCCGCGTCGCCTATTGCAGCCCATCGGCGCTTGGCCGCCTGCAGCTGGCCCGGCTGCGTCAGGGGCGGGCCGACATCGGCGTCTTCCCGGGTCGCACCGCCGCGCTCGCCTGGCTGCTCAGCGCAGACCCCGATACGCCGGTAGCCTGATCTGCCAGCGGATCGCCGCGGCCCGGAGCGTAAAGCCCGCGCCAGCTGCAACCCCCGCCGCGACGACGACCGGCAATCCGGCGAGGCTCAGCAGCACATACAGCCCCGACGCCAGCGCCGCCGCCGTGACGTAAAGCTCTGGCCGCATCAGGATCGACGGCTCGCCGGCCAGCACGTCGCGGATGATCCCGCCGACGCACGCGGTCATCACCCCCATCAGCGCCGCCGGCACCGGCGGTATGCCATAAGCGGTCGCCTTCGCCGCGCCGAACACCGCGTACGCCGCCAGCCCCACCGCATCCAGCCAGTCGAGCGCCTGCCCCGCCCACCATCGCTGCGGCGTCACCCAGATCACTCCTGCCGCCGCCAGACAGACCCCGGCGACATGCGCGTCATGCGTCCAGAACACCGGCGCGCCGATCAGCAGGTCGCGCACCGATCCCCCGCCCACGCCCGTCACCAGCGCGAAGAAGGTCGCCGTCACCAGCGTCTGCCCAGCCTTCGTCGCCGCCAGCGCCCCCGACGCGGCGAAGACGGCGATACCGAACAGGTCGAGGAACGGCAGCACGGGGGTCAGTTCGGTCGGCAGCGGCGTCATGCGCCGCCCTTACGCGTACGCCGCCACGCAAGCGAGCGCCGGTTGAGCAGCGCCACATCCACATCGCCGCGCACCACCGCTTCCCCTGTGGCGACCGCACAGGCGAGGATCGCCTGATCCGCACAGGCGTACGCAGGACGCCCCGCAATCGCATCGTACCACACCCCACCGCAGGCATGGTCGAGCAGGATACGCTGGAAGCAGTGGTCGGCACGCACCGGAAAGTCGCGCGCGACCGCAAGGCCCGGCAGAACCTCGCGCGTCAGCGTCAGCCAGCGGGCCTCCAGCAAAGCGCGATCATCGCTCGCGACGGCTCCGTTCTTCGGCGACGGCGGTGGTGGCGCTTCTATCACCACGCACGCACCGCCGCGCCGACCCCGTTTGTCAGACGTGGATCGCCTTGCCCCGCACCGCCATCGCCGCTTCCTTGATCGCCTCGCTGTGCGTCGGATGCGCGTGGCAGGTGTAGGCGATGTCCTCGGACGTGGCGCCGAACTCCATCGCCTGCGCCGCCTGCGCGATCATCGTGCCGGCGGGCACCGCAATCGCCCACACGCCGAGCACGCGATCGGTCTTGGCGTCCGCGATAATCTTTACGAAGCCGCCCTCCTCGTGGTTGGTCTTCGCGCGGCTGTTGCCCGCCATCGGGAACTTGCCGACCTTGATGTCTCCACCCGATTCCTTGGCCTTTTCCTTCGCGGCTTCCTCGGTCAGCCCGACGCCGGAAATCTCGGGCCAAGTGTAGACGACGCTCGGGATGATATCGTGGTTCACGATGCCGGTCAGCCCGGCGATGTTCTCGGCGACCGCGATCCCCTCGTCCTCCGCCTTGTGCGCCAGCATCGGGCCGGGCACGACATCGCCGATCGCCCAGACGCCGTCGACCTTCGTGCGGAAGTCGTGACCCGTCTCGATCTGACCGCGCTGGTTCGGTGTCAGGCCGATCGCTTCGAGGCCCAGGCCATCGGTGTTCGGCCGCCGCCCGATCGACACCAGCACGACGTCCGCCTCCAGCGTCGTTGCCTCACCGCCCTGCGCGGGTTCCAGCGTCAGCGTCGCCTTCGTACCGTCGCTCTCGACCTTCGCGACCTTGGTCGACAGCAGGAAGTCGATGCCCTGCTTCTTGAAGATGCGGTTGGCCTCCTTGCGGATTTCGCCGTCGAAGCCCGGCAGGATCTGGTCGAGGAATTCGACGCACGTCACCTTAGCGCCCAGCCGGCGCCACACGCTGCCCAGCTCCAGCCCGATCACGCCGCCGCCGATGACGACCATATGTTCCGGCACCTTCGCCAGTTCCAGCGCGCCGGTCGAATCGACGATGACCTTCTGGTCGATCGTCACGCCCGGCAGCGGGGTGACCGACGATCCGGTGGCGATCACGACATCCTTGGCGGTGACGCTCTGCTCGCCGACCACGACGGTATGCGCGTCGGTGAAGTGCGCCTTGCCCTTCAGCCAGGTGACCTTGTTCTTCTTGAACAGGAATTCGATGCCGCCGGTCAGCTGCTTCACCGCATCCAGCCGCTGGCCGTGCATGGTGTCCAGGTCCAGCTCGGGCGTGACCTTGATCCCCATCTTCGCCATCGCGCCGTTCGCCGCCGCATCGAAATACTCCGACGCATGCAGCATCGCCTTCGACGGGATGCACCCGACGTTCAGGCAGGTGCCGCCCAGCGTCTCCCGGGCTTCGGCACACGCCACGCGCAACCCCAGCTGCGCCGCCCGGATCGCCGCGACATAACCGCCGGGGCCGGCACCGATCACGAGGACGTCATAGTCGTATTCAGCCATTGTCTTCTCCGGTCGGAAACGGCCTGCGACGCACGCCGTCCTTCGTGATGGTGGTCATGTGATCAGCGGCCACGCCAGCTTCAAGCAATGCCAGCAGCCGCACGGCAACAAATTCGGGATCGGCGCGACTGAGGCGCGTATACAGGATCGCGGCAGGTGGCGGCAGACCGCGATTGAAGATCAGGTCTCCGAAATCGCGATCGTAGGTAATCAGAACCAGCGTGCCGATGTCTGCCCCTGCGAGGATATCAACATCCTGCGTCCCCGGCGACGTTTCCCTGACGAACTCCACCGCATATCCTGCTGCTCTCAACCGTGCGACGACAGCCGGATGCTGATTTTCGTCGGCAAGCAGACGCATCTATCAGGCCGCGCGACGCTGCGCGGCGGTCGCTTCCTCGTGCAAGAGGTCGCGCGCGAACGCGACGGCGGCCCGCACATCCGTCTCGGTGATATGCGAGTAAGCGTCCAGAATGTCCGCGACCGACGCGCCGTCCTCGAAATATTCGAGGATCAGTTCGACCGATATCCGCGTGCCCCGCACTACCGGCTTGCCGCCGAGGATGCCGGCATCGGAATGGATGTGGTCGCGCCAGTTCATCGCCTGCCTCACAAATCGATCAATATCCGCGTCGGGTCCTCGATAGCATTCTTCAACGCGACGAGGAATGTCACCGCCTCGCGCCCGTCGATCAGGCGGTGGTCGTAGCTAAGCGCCAGGTACATCATCGGGCGGATGACGATCTGGCCGTCGCGCACGACCGGGCGGTCCTCGATGCGGTGCAGGCCGAGCACGGCCGACTGCGGCGGGTTGATGATCGGCGTCGACATCAGCGACCCGAACACGCCGCCGTTGGAGATGGTGAAGGTGCCGCCCTTCATCTCGTCCATCTTCAGCGTGCCCTCCTTGGCGCGCTTGCCGAAGTCGCCGATCGTCTTCTCGATGCCGGCGACGGTCAGCTGGTCGGCATCGCGGATGACGGGGACGACGAGGCCGCCGGGCGCCGACACCGCGACCGAGATGTCGGCATAGTCGTGGTAGACGATCTCGTCGCCCTCGATCGATGCGTTGACGGACGGGATATCCTTCAGCGCCATCGTCGCGGCCTTCACGAAGAAGCCCATGAAGCCCAGCCGCACGCCATGCTTCTTCTCGAACAAGTCCTTGTACTTCGTCCGCGCCTCGATGACGGCGGTCATGTCGACGTCGTTGAAGGTGGTGAGCAGCGCGGCGGTGTCCTGCGCGTCCTTCAGCCGCTTGGCGATGGTCTGGCGCAGGCGGGTCATGCGGACGCGTTCCTCGCGGCGCGGCGAAGCCGCGTCGGCGGGCGCAGCGTCCGCACGGACGGCGGGGGCTGCGCCCCCGTCCGACGGCGGCTTTGCCGCCGGCGCGTCGGTCTTGGCAGCGAACACATCGTCCTTGGTCAGCCGGCCGTCACGCCCGGTACCCTTGATCGTCGCGGGATCCACGCCGGTTTCGAGCACGGCGCGGCGCACCGACGGGCTCAGCGCGGCGGGGGCGTCGCCCGATGCCGGCGCCTGCTGCCCGGCGGTCTGCGCGGGCGACTGCGTCTCGGCGGGCGCGGGCGCGGCAGCCGGCGCGGCGGCAGGCGCCGGGCTGGTGGCGGCGCCATCGCCGGCCTCGATCGAACCGATCGTCGCGCCGACCGCGACGGTATCGCCGACGTTCACGCCATGCGCGCCCATCACGCCCGCGACCGGCGCCGGCACCTCGATCGACACCTTGTCGGTTTCGAGACTCGCGATCGGCTCGTCGGCCTTCACCGCGTCGCCCGGCTGCTTCAGCCATTCGCCGAGCGTCGCTTCGGTGATCGATTCGCCCAGCACGGGGACTTTGATTTCGGTCGACATATATTCGGTCCTCACAGCCGTTCGGGCGAACGGAATTCAGTCGTCGGGTTCAAACGGTTACGCGCCGGCCTTACCGGCCGTCTTTTCGTCTTCGGTCACGCGGGCCCGACGCACTTCCTCGCGCACGCTGTGGCCCAGCGCGTCCGCGACCAGCGCGCCCTGCTCCAGCTGGTGACGCTTCATCAGGCCGGTCGCGGGCGAGGCGGAGGCCGAACGCCCGGCGTAGCGCGCGCGCGGGATGCGGCTGCCCGCGGCCGCCAGCGCCTCCTCGATCAGCGGCTCGACGAAGAACCAGTAGCCATTGTTCTTCGGCTCTTCCTGCGCCCAGACGATCTCCTCCAGGTTCGGCATGCGAGCCACCCGCTTCGCCAGCGGATCGCCGGGGAAGGGATAGAGCTGCTCGATTCGGACGATCTGCGTCGCGGTGTCGCCGGCGGCGTCGCGCGCTTCCATCAGGTCGTAGGCGACCTTGCCCGTGCACAGCACCAGCCGCTTCGTCTCCGTATCCGCCGGCGCCTTCGGGTCGGACAGGATGCGCATGAAGTGGCTGTCGGTCTGGAAATCCGCCGCCTTGCTGACCGCCAGCTTGTGCCGCAGCAACGACTTGGGCGTCATCACGATCAAGGGCTTGCGGAAATTGCGGTGCATCTGCCGGCGCAGCAGGTGGAAGTAGTTGGCCGGCGTCGTGCAGTTGGCGACCTGGATATTGTCCTGCGCGCACGCCTGCAGGAAGCGTTCGGGACGCGCCGACGAATGCTCCGGCCCCTGCCCTTCGTATCCGTGCGGCAACAGCATGACGAGACCGTTGGCACGCAGCCACTTGGACTCGCCCGACGTGATGAACTGGTCGATCATGATCTGCGCGCCGTTCACGAAGTCGCCGAACTGCGCCTCCCACAGCACCAGCGTCTTCGGATCGGCGAGCGCATAGCCATATTCGAACCCGAGTACGCCATATTCGCTGAGCGGTGAATCGAGCACCTCGAACCGGCCATGCTCGACCGTCTGCAACGGCACGTACTTGTGCTCGTCGGTCTGATCGACCCACACCGCATGCCGCTGCGAAAACGTCCCGCGACCCGAATCCTGTCCCGACAGGCGGACGCCGTAGCCCTCCGACAGTAGCGACCCGAACGCCAGCGCCTCGCCGGTCGCCCAGTCGAAATTCTCGCCCGACTTGAACATGGTGGCCTTGGCGTCGAGCACGCGCGCCAGCGTCTTGTGGACCTTCACGCTGTCCGGGATGGTGGTCAGCGTCCGACCCAGCGCGTCGAACAGCTTGCGGTCGATGCCCGTCTCGACGTTACGACGTGCGCTCTCGGCATCGGCGGGGGCGTGCAGCCCCGACCAGCGACCCGCGAACCAGTCCGCCTTGTTCGGCTTGTACGAAGCGCCCGCCTCGAACTCGCCTTCCATCATCGTGTCGAACTGCTTCCACTGATCGTCGACCCACGCCTGGTCGACCACGCCCTCGGCGATCAGCCGCTTGGCATAGATCTCGGCAACACCCGGATGCGTTTTGATCGCGGCATACATCAGCGGCTGGGTGAACGACGGCTCGTCGCCCTCGTTGTGGCCGAAGCGGCGATAGCACCACATGTCGATCACAACGTCGCGGTGGAAGGTCTGGCGGAACTCGATCGCCATCTTGGTGGCGAAGGTCACCGCCTCGGGATCGTCGCCGTTCACATGGAACACGGGCGCCTGCACGCCCTTCGCCACATCGCTCGGATAGGGCGATGAGCGCGCGAACTGCGGACTGGTCGTGAAGCCGACCTGGTTGTTGATGACGAAGTGGACGCAGCCCCCGGTGTTGTAGCCGCGGATGCCCGAGAAGCCGAGGCACTCCCACACGATGCCCTGCCCCGCGAACGCGGCGTCGCCGTGGATCAGCACCGGCAACGACGCCTTATGCTCCTTCAGGTCGTTCGCCACCGTCTGGATCGCGCGGATCTTGCCCAGCACGACCGGATCCGCCGCCTCCAGATGGCTGGGGTTGGCGACCAGCGACATATGGACCTTGATTCCGTCGAACTCGCGGTCGGTCGACGTGCCGAGGTGATATTTCACGTCACCCGATCCGCCGACATCCTCGGGGTTGGACGAGCCGCCCGAAAATTCGTGGAAGATCGCGCGGTACGGCTTGCCCATCACGTTCGCGAGCGTGTTCAGCCGGCCGCGGTGCGCCATGCCGAACACGATCTCGCGCACGCCGTACTGGCCGCCGTATTTGATGACGCTTTCCAGCGCCGGGATCATGCTCTCGCCGCCGTCCAGGCCGAAGCGCTTGGTGCCGACGTACTTGCGGCCAAGGAACTTCTCATAGCCTTCGGCGGCGATCACCTTGCTCAGGATCGCCTTCTTGCCGTCGGTGGTGAATTCGATCGCCTTGCCCTGGCCCTCCATCCGGTCCTGCAGGAACTTGCGCTCCTCCACGTCCGAGATGTGCATATACTCCAGCCCGACCTTGCCGCAGTAGTTGGCGCGCAGGATCTGCACGAGTTCGCGGATCGTCGCGCTTTCCAGTCCCAGCACGCCGCCCAGATACACCGGCGTGTCGATCTGGTCGTCGGTGAAGCCGTGATATTCGGTACGCAGATCGTCCGGCAGGTCGCGCGTCATCAGCCCGAGCGGGTCGAGCTGCGCCGCCAGATGCCCGCGCACGCGGTAGGTGCGGATCAGCGTCATCGCACGGATCGAGGCGTCAGCGGCCTTGCGGATATCGTCCTGCGACGGCGCGGGTGCAGCGGCGAGCGCGGGCTTGCCGCTGCCCTTCGCGGGCTTGGGCGCCGGCTCCATCTGAGTCGGGTCGAGGCCCGCGGTCAGCGAATCCGTTTCCGACAACGGCCAGTTCGGCTTCGCCCAGGACGGACCCGTCGCCGTCCCCTCCAACCCCTCGAAGAACGCACGCCAGCCGGGCTCCAGCCCGCCCGGATCGCGCTTGAACTTCGCGTAGAGTGTGTCGACGAACGCCGGGCTGACGCCACCGGCGATATCCGAGAAATCCTGGCCTTCGTAGCCCATCTTGCACCTCATTCCCCTCTCCCGTCGGGAGAGGGTTGCGCAGACTTAGGCCTGAAAGGCCTTAGTCGGAGCTGGGTGAGGGGATCACGCTATCGAGAGCGCATCTCCTCATCCAACTTCCGCTAGACAGCAAGCTGCCAAGCTCCAGTATCCTTCTCCCTCTGGAGAAGGCCCACTCTCAACCCTTCAACACCGCGACCAGCGTCTCACCCAGCAGGCTGGGCGAATCCGCGACCTTGATGCCCGCGGCTTCCATCGCCGCGATCTTGTCTTCCGCACCGCCCTGGCCGCCCGAGACGATCGCACCGGCATGGCCCATGCGACGCCCCGGAGGCGCCGTGCGGCCGGCGATGAAGCCCGCCATCGGCTTCGACCGGCCACGCTTGGCCTCGTCGCGCAGGAACTGGGAAGCTTCCTCTTCGGCCGATCCGCCGATCTCGCCGATCATGATGATCGACTGGGTCGCGTCGTCGGCCAGGAACAGCTCCAGCACGTCGATGAAGTTGGTGCCGTTGACGGGATCGCCGCCGATGCCGACCGCGGTGGTCTGGCCCAGACCCGCATTGGTCGTCTGGAACACCGCCTCATAGGTCAGCGTGCCCGAGCGCGACACGACGCCGACCGATCCGTTCGAGAAGATCGAACCCGGCATGATGCCGATCTTGCACTGACCCGGCGTCAACACGCCCGGGCAGTTCGGCCCGATCAGCCGCGACTTCGATCCCGACAGCGCGCGCTTTACCTTGACCATGTCGAGCACCGGAATGCCCTCGGTGATGCAGACGATCAGCGGCACTTCCGCGTCGATCGCCTCCAGGATCGAATCCGCGGCGAAGGGCGGCGGCACGTAGATCACCGATGCATCCGCGCCGGTCTTGCTGACCGCCTCGTGCACCGTGTTGAACACCGGCAGGCCGAGATGCTCGGTCCCGCCCTTGCCCGGCGTCACGCCACCGACCATCTGCGTGCCGTAATCCAGCGCCGCCTGCGTGTGGAAGCTGCCGGTCTCACCGGTCATGCCCTGGGTGATGACCCGGGTGTTCTTGTCGACGAGGATGCTCATGCCTGTGTCTCGTTCCCAACTATCGAACCGAACAGATCATCCCACCGCGGGTTCATCTCTTCGATCAGCCGTAGCTTCCACGGCCTGTTCCATTTCTTGATCCGCCGCTCGCGCAACCGCGCTTCCTGCAGATCGTCATGTGCTTCGTACCAGACGAGGAGCGTGCACCTCGTCTCGCTCGTGAACTCTCCGCCGACCCCGTTGCGATGCTGCCAGACTCGCTGGATCAGATTGCTGGTCGATCCGGTATAGATCGTTCCGTTACGCCGGCTCGCCACGATGTAGACAAAGCCCGCCTTCATTCCGCCCTCCCGTGCTCCCGCGAAGGCGGGAGCCTAGGGTTACGAAGGACGTCGCTCAATAACCCTGGGCACCCGCCTGCGCGGGTGCACGGCGGGACTTAGGAGAGCGACCCGTCGATCCCCTTGCACGCCACCAGCAGCTCCTTCACCGCATTCACCGACACCTGCAAATTCGCCTTCGCCTCGTCCGACAGCTTGACCTCGACGACCTTCTCGACGCCGTCCTTGCCGATCACCACCGGCACGCCGACGTACAGGTCGTCGATGCCGTACTGGCCGGTCAGGTGCGCCGCCGCCGGCAGCACGCGCTTCTTGTCGTAGAGATAGGCCTCGGCCATCGCGATGCCGCTGGTCGCGGGGGCGTAATAGGCGGAACCCGTCTTCAGCAGCGCGACGATCTCGCCGCCGCCGCCGCGGGTGCGCTTAACGATCTCGTCCACGCGCTCCTTCGTCGACATGCCCATCTCGATCAGGTCGGTGACCGGGATGCCGCTGACGGTCGAATATTCGAGCACCGGCACCATCGTGTCGCCGTGGCCGCCCAGCACGAAGCTGTTCACGTCCTTCACCGACACCTTGAACTCGTCGGCGAGGAAGTGGCTGAACCGCGCCGAATCGAGCACGCCAGCCATGCCGACGACCTTCTGGTGCGGCAGGCCGGAGAACTCGCGCAGCGCCCACACCATCGCGTCGAGCGGGTTGGTGATGCAGATCACGAACGCGTCGGGCGCATTGGCAGCGATGCCTTCGCCGACCGCCTTCATCACCTTTAGGTTGATGCCGAGCAGGTCGTCACGGCTCATGCCCGGCTTGCGCGCCACGCCCGCGGTGACGATGATGACGTCGGCGCCAGCGATGTCAGCATAGTCGTTGGAACCGGTGATGCTCGCGTCGAAGCCCTCGACGGGTCCGCACTGCGACAAGTCCAGCGCCTTGCCCTGCGGCACACCCTCGGCCACGTCGAACAGGACGATGTCGCCCAGCCCCTTCAGGGCGGCGAGGTGCGCGAGCGTGCCGCCGATGTTGCCGGCGCCGATCAGCGCGATCTTCTTGCGAGCCAAGTCCGTCTCCGTTTCCGTTGAGGTCGGGCGCGCCCAAAACCTTGACCAGACGCGCGAAGTCCGGGGCGGCATAGGCCGATCCCGCCGACGCGGCAACCCGTAAAGCGCCAGGGTCAAGGATTTAACTGATAACTGTTCTCAATATCATTAGAGCGTCATCGTGCGTCTTCCGTCATCCCATGCCCCAACGCCAGATAGTGCGCCGACCGCATCTCCATCAGCCGGCTGACCGTCCGCTCGAACTCGAAAGCGCCGTCGCCGGCCACGTACAGCGCCTCGGGCTGCGCTGCTGCGGTCGCGATCAACTTCACCTTATGCTCGTACAGCGTGTCGATCAGCGTCACGAACCGAGCCGCCTCGTTGCGATTCTCTGGCCCCATCGCTGGGATGCCGACGACGATCACGGTATGGAAATGCCGCGCGATCGCGAGATAGTCGGGCACGCCGCGCGGCTCGCCGCACAGTCGCTTGAACGAAAAGACGCCGACACCCTTCAGGCTTTTGGGCACATGCAGCGTCCGCCCGCCCGCCACCGCCAGCTCTTCGGAGGGCACATGGGCGCGGTCGGCGGGATCGAAGTCGGTCAGGCGGAAGAACGCATCCGTCACCGCCGCCGTGGCCGCATCGCCGAGCGGCACGTGCCACGTCTCGCCCCCGCCCAGCCGGTCGAGCCGATAATCGGTTGGCCCGTTCAGCGCGACCACGTCCATCCGCTGCCCGATCAAGTCGATGAAGGGCAGGAAGAGCTGGCGGTTCAGCCCGTTCTTGTACAGGTCGGCCGGCGGGCGGTTCGATGTCGACACGATCGTCACGCCCGCATCGAACAGCGCGGTGAACAGGCGCGACAGGATTGCGGCGTCGGCCATGTTGGTGACGACCAGCTCGTCGAACGCCAGCAGCCGCGCCTCTTCGGCCAGCGCCGCGGCGACCGGCGCGATCGGGTCGCCCGCTTCCTTCTGCCGCTCGATGCGCAGCCGGTCGTGCACCTCGGCCATGAATTCGTGGAAATGCACGCGGCGCTTGTGCGCAATATCGACGCACCCGAAGAACAGGTCCATCAGCATCGACTTGCCGCGACCCACCCCGCCCCACAGGTAGACGCCGCGCAGCGGCTCGGCAGAGCGGCCAAACAGGCGCGCGATCCGGCCGGGCGCTTTCTGCGATTCCAGCGCATCGGCGAGCGCCGCCAGCCGGCGCGCGGCATCGGCCTGCGCCGCATCCGGGCGGAGTTCGCCCGACGCGACGAGCGCGTCGTAGCGGGCGAGCAGGTCGGTCACGAACCGGGACGTCGTCGCGCGAACCGGATCAGAGGATCCGCTCGGCTTCCATCTTCTTGATCTCGGAAATCGCCTTCGCCGGCGACAGCCCCTTCGGGCACGCGTTCGCGCAGTTCATGATCGTGTGGCAGCGATACAGGCGGAACGGATCCTCCAGCTCGTCGAGCCGCTCGCCGGTCATCTCGTCGCGGCTGTCGGCCAGCCAGCGATAGGCCTGCAATAGGATCGCCGGGCCGAGGAACTTGTCGCTGTTCCACCAATAGCTGGGGCACGACGTCGAACAGCACGCGCACAGGATGCACTCGTAGAGTCCATCCAGCTTCGCGCGATCCTCGGGCGACTGCAGCCGCTCCTTGCCCGCCGGCGTCGGCGTGACGGTCTGGAGCCACGGCTTGATCGAAGCGTATTGCGCGTAGAAGTGCGTGAAGTCGGGCACCAGATCCTTGACGACGTCCATCGCGGGCAGCGGCGTGATGCGCACCTCGCCCTTGATGTCCTCGATCGCGGTGGTGCAGGCGAGGCCGTTCTTGCCGTCCATGTTCATCGAACACGATCCGCAGATGCCCTCGCGGCACGAGCGGCGGAACGTCAGCGACGGATCGGCCTCCGCCTTGATCTTGATGAGCGCGTCGAGCACCATCGGACCGCAATCGTCGAGATCGATCTCGAACCGGTCATAGCGCGGGTTCTCGCCCGAATCGGGATCGTAGCGATAGATTTTGAAGTTCTTGATCCGCTTCGCATCGGCCGGCGCCTTGTGCACCTGCCCCTTGCCGGTGATCCTGCTGTTCTTGGGGAGGGTGAACTCGGCCATCGCGTCACGTTCCTGAAATACCTGCCTTCCCCAAAACAGGGCCGGGCGTCCGCGTCAACCGTCCGCGGGTCAGATCACGTCGAGCACCAGGCCGCGGCTGCGCGCCTCTTCGCAATCGATGTACCAGTTATAGGGCGCCTTCTCGCGCACCTCGTCGAACGAAACGCTGCTTCCCGCCACCAGCGCGCGGAAGCCTTCCTCCTCGATTCCGATGCTGTGCTCGATCTCGTGCAGCTTCGCCTTCAGCGGCGCGACCTGCATCTTCAGCGGCCCGTTCAGTGCGATCTGCGCCGTCATCTGCCGCTCGTGGATCATCAGCCGCGTGCCGCGCGTCAGGAAGCGCTTGTCGGCCGGGAAGAACGACATGAACGTCGCGCCCGCCGAATAGACGGCGACCTTGCCAAGGAACAGCGTCTCGCGGCCGGTATATTCGCGGATCAGGCGCACGTCGTGCCCCATCGCCCGCGCGATTTCCGGATCGCCGCCCAGCGTCGTGATCGCGAACACCAGCGTCCCCTCGGCCGGCGCGGCGCGCAGCTGGTCGTGAAACGAGGTGTAGGTCGCGTCGTCGATCGGCCCGTGCATCTGCACGTGCGGCCGGGCGAGCAGCGGATAATCGGCGGCGTTGCCGCGGCGGGGCTGCGTCTGCGTCTGCGTCTCGGTGTCGATCATGCGCGGCGAAACCGGCGACGCCGCGCCCGGGTTCCGCCCGTCAGCATACCTCGGCAGTGTTCGTCGGCGGCGGTCCCGGCGGCACGCGCGCAGCCGAGCGATGGGAAGGATCGCCCGCCAGCCGATGCCGCGCACCGTAGACGCGGCCCAGCAGCGCATGGAGCGTCGGGTCGTATGCCTCCAGGTCGTCGGCATTCAGGATGCGCCGCCCATCGAACACCGCCAGCCGGTTCGATTCGAACCAGAACTGCGACCCTTCCGCCCAATATTCGTCGACAGTGGTCGAGGCATATTCGCCGCGCCACAGCCCGCGGGCCATCGCCGATCGATAGGCACGGCCCACCGCCGCATGCAGAGCGGGATCGACCTGCTCCAGCGCCACCAATATGTCGTGCGAGAATTCATGGACGAAGATCGTCTCGCCCCAGTAGCGCGACGACCGCAGCCCAAGCACATCCTCGGTTGCGCCGCTGGTCAGCGGCCCCGACATGCCCCGCGCCCTCGCGTTCCAATAGGCGCGGTCGGTCATCGCGCCGATCCGGGTGTCGTAATGCTTGCGCTCGCAGCGCGTCAGCCGCGGATCGTCGCGCGTCGGCCGCGTCCAGTGGCGCTGCTCGGGCAGGTCGGTCGTTGCCTCGTCCACCCCCATGATGGCGACGCGAAACCCCCGCTTCGCCAGATTGCGCGCCAGTTCGGGCCGATGCGCGGTCATGCCGAGCACGATCGACCGCGCAGCCGCCAATGCCGCGTGCGGCACCTTGTCCGACGACAGGATCGGAATGCCTCGCGCCTCGACATGCCGCGTGTAGAAGGGATCGACACGCAGCGCCGCCGGCGGCGCACCGATGCGGTCGGACGCCGACGTCGCTGCCGAAAGGAGCAACAGCGTCGAGAGCGCCCACTGCTTCCGTCGCATCAATGCCCGATCCACGTCTGGTAGAAGCGGCGGCGATCGGAATCATAGCCCAGCTCGCTGATGTCGCCGCACTCGAAACAAGCCAGCACGTTCAGCCCGCCATCGTCGCGCAGATAGAGCCAGGTGAAGGCGAAATCCTGCATCTCGAACCCGGCGAGCGCTCCGTCCCGATCGGTGATGAGCAATGCCGTCCCGGTCTGGCCGATCCCGCACGTCCGATAGACGACGACCCGCACCACGAAGAAGAACGGCCCGCTGCGAAACGGCTGAGCGAAGGCGGACGGGTGCTTGGCCAGCGTCGCGTCGATCTCGCGCTGCGTCTGGCGGTCGGCGCTGGCGATGGCGCCCGCGCGGAGCAGGTCGACCTGACAGATTCGCATCGCCCTGCCGGCGGGTGACTTGGCGGCGATGACGGCATCGATCTGCGCCAGCGTGATCGGGCCGATCGCAGTCGATGCGGGCTTGAACACCGGCTCGCGCGCCCACCACGCGTACCCGGCCCGCGCCGGCACCACCATGACGGCGGGCATGCGCGCATCGGCGGCGACGGAACGCGCAGGCAGCAACGGGAGTGCGACCATCATGGCGATGGCCGCGCTCCGTCCAAGCATTAGTACACCCGCTTCTTCGGCTTGATATAGTCGATATCGTCGGTCAGCGTGTAGTCGTGCACCGGGCGATAATCGATCTTCACGCCCGCACCGTCGATCCACAGCAACGTGTGCTTCATCCATTCGTCATCGTGACGATCCGGATAATCCTCGTGCATGTGCGCGCCGCGGCTCTCGTGGCGATTCGATGCGGCGTGCATCGTCACCTGCGCCTGCGGCAGCATGTTGTCGAGTTCCAGCGTCTCGATCAGGTCGGTGTTCCAGATCAGCGACCGGTCGGTCACCTTCACGTCGGCGATCTGCGCGGCGATCGCGTCGATCTTCACCTTGCCCTCGTCGAGCAGGCCGGTGTCGCGGAACACCGCGGCATGCTTCTGCATCGTGTGCTGCATGTCGCGGCGGATGTCGGCGGTCGGCGTGCTGCCGTTCGCGTTGCGGAACTTGTCGAGCCGCGCCAGCGCCTTATCCGCCGAGTCGGCGGGCAGCGGCTGGTGCGCCACGTCGCGCTTGGTGATCTCGGCGATGCGCTTGCCGGTCGCGCGGCCGAACACGACCAGATCAATCAGCGAGTTGGAGCCGAGGCGATTGGCGCCATGAACCGAAACGCACGCCGCCTCGCCCACCGCGAACAGGCCCGGCACGACGGTATCGGGGTTGCCGTCCTTCAGCGTCACGACCTCGCCGTGATAGTTACAGGGAATGCCGCCCATGTTGTAGTGCACGGTCGGCGTCACCGGCAGCGGCTGGCGCGTCAGGTCGACGCCGGCGAAGATCTTGCCGGTCTCGGTGATACCCGGCAGGCGCTCGGCCAGCACCTTTGGATCGATATGGTCGAGGTGGAGGTAGATGTGGTCCTTGTTCGGCCCCACGCCGCGCCCCTCGCGAATCTCCGCCGCCATCGACCGCGACACGACGTCGCGCGAGGCGAGGTCCTTCGCGCTCGGGGCATAGCGCTCCATGAAGCGTTCGCCCTCCGAATTGGTCAGATACCCGCCCTCGCCGCGCGCGCCCTCGGTGATGAGCACGCCTGCGCCATAGATGCCGGTCGGATGGAACTGCACGAACTCCATATCCTGCATCGGCAGGCCGGCGCGCAGCACCATCCCGCCGCCGTCGCCGGTGCAGGTATGGGCGCTGGTCGCCGAGAAATAGCAGCGGCCGTATCCGCCCGTCGCCAGCACGACGTGATGGCTGCGGAAGCGGTGGATGCTGCCGTCCGCCATGCACAGCGCGATCACGCCGCGGCATTCGGGACCGTTCGGGCCATCCTCCATGATGAGGTCGAGCGCGAAATATTCGATGTAGAAGTCGGTGTCGTACTTCAGGCTCTGCTGGTACAGCGCGTGCAGCATCGCATGGCCGGTGCGGTCGGCGGCGGCGCAGGTGCGCTGCGCAGGCGGGCCCTCGCCCATGTTCTGCATCATGCCGCCGAACGGGCGCTGATAGATCTTGCCCTCTTCGGTGCGGCTGAACGGCACGCCGGCGTGCTCCAGCTCGTACACCGCCTGTGGCGCCTCGCGGCACAGATATTCGATCGCGTCCTGATCGCCCAGCCAGTCCGATCCCTTGACGGTATCGTACATGTGCCACGTCCAGTGGTCCGGCCCCATGTTGCCCAGCGACGCGGCGATGCCGCCCTGCGCCGCGACGGTGTGGCTGCGCGTCGGGAACACCTTGGTGATGCACGCGGTCTTCAGGCCGCTCTCGGCGATGCCCATCGCGGCGCGCAGGCCAGACCCGCCCGCGCCGACGACGACGGCGTCATAGGTGTGGTCGATGATCTTGTAGCTGTCGGCCATTACTTTGCCGTTCCGGTAAGAGCGATGCGAAGCACCGAGAAGATGGCGATGGCGCCCAGGCCGATCGTAAAGACGTTCAGCGCCAGCAGCATCGCGATGCGGCTGACGTCCTTCTGATAATCCTCGATCACCACCTGCAGCCCGAGGCGGAAGTGGTAGAACACCGACAGGATCAGCAGCACCATCGGCACCGCGCCCCACGGGCTCGACAGCCAGCGGACGATGTCGGCATGCTCGTACGTCGGCATCCGCGCGATGCTGAGGAAGAACCACAGCATCAGCAGGATGTTCGTCCCCGCCGTCACGCGCTGGTGCCACCAGTGATGCGCGCCTTCCTTGGCGCTGCCCAGACCGCGAACGCGACCCAGCTCGGTGCCGCCGCGCATCAGCGTCCTCCCACCAGATAGGCCCAGAAGGCGACGGTCGCGACGACCGAAAACACCAGGGTCGCGATCGACGACGCGCGATTGGCGCGCAGCTCGAAATTCGCGCCCATGTCCATGAACAGGTGGCGCACGCCGTTCGCCATATGCTGGAAGAACGCCCAGGTCAGCCCCACGCCCAGCACATAGCCGAGCGGCGCCCACGGCCCGGTGAACCACGACAGGAACCACATATAGCTCTCGACCCCGCTCGCCGCGGCGGCCAGCCACCAGACGAACAGGATCGTGCCCACCGTCGCCATCCCCGAACCGGTCGCCCGGTGGAGGATCGAGACCAGCATGTGCGGCCCCCATTTATACACCTGCAGGTGCGGGGCGCGTGGGCGGGACGGCGTATGCGCGGTTGCCAAGCGGATAGTCCTTAACTCGGGAATCTTTAGCAGCGTCCCTTGGCGCGCCGCATGGGCGGATGCAAGCATATCGGCCTTGTTGCGAACGGCTTGCAGTCTAGTCAGACCCTCCCTGTCACCCCGGACTTGTTCCGGGATGATGGGGTTAAGCGGCGAAGGTTCGAAATCTACCCCGGCTGCCGATCCGTCGGCACCGGCGTCAGCTCATACACATCGATGCTCCGCCCGTCCGTCGCCGGCACCACCATCCGCCAGCGGAACGGCGCCACCCGCTCGACCACGCCGGCGACATCGCGATCGGGCTGCGTGCCATAGGCCGGCGCCGCGCCGCCCGGCCGCCGCGACCGCGCGCCGAGGAAGACATAGCGGGTCGGCCCCGCGGGAAAGAGCCGCCCGGCGGGCAGGTCGCTGCCGGTCTGCTTGGTCAGGCTCAGCCCATCGGCGCCCTCGCCGCGCACGTAGCAGAAGCCCGCCGGAAAGCTGCGGAGCCGCGCCGCCCCCGCCGCCGCGCCCAGCCTGTGCACGCGGCAATCATAGGACCCCGGCGGCAGTTCGGGATGGTCGAGCGCCGCGCCGGCCACCAGCAGCGGCCCGGCGGCAGCAACCGCCTTCGCTCCGCGCGCCGGCATCCGCGCCATCGCCGCCGTCCAGCTCGTCGCCAGCGCATCGATCCGCGCGGCATCCTCGGCCCGCGCCGCCTCCCGCCACGGCTCGCCGGGGGCCAGCGTGACGCTTGCGCCCGGCACCGGGCCGGTACGTCCAGCGCAGGCGGCGAGCAGCAGGAACAGGGCGGGCAGGGCGGCGGCGATCTTCATGGGAATGGCCCGGTCATACGCGTTAACAAGGACTTAAAGATCGCTCCCGCACCCTTAACAAATGGTAAAGATGCGCCCGCCGTCCACGCGATCCGCCGCTGCCGCGGGGCGCTCCGTCGCCGGGCAGGCCGACCGGCCACGCCGCCCCATTTCGCTTTCGTTACATCGCGCGCATCCCTATATGCGCGGCATGGACGAAACACCCGAAAACACGCCGAACACCAACGACTATGGCGCCTCCTCGATCAAGGTGCTCAAGGGCCTCGACGCCGTGCGCAAGCGGCCGGGCATGTACATCGGCGACACCGACGACGGCTCGGGCCTCCACCACATGGTGTTCGAAGTGTCGGACAATGCGATCGACGAGGCGCTGGCCGGGCATTGCGACCGCATCGTCATCCAGCTGAATGCCGACGGCTCGGTCAGCGTCGAGGACAACGGCCGCGGCATCCCGACCGGCATCCATCCGGAGGAAGGCGTCTCGGCGGCCGAGGTCATCATGACCCAGCTCCACGCCGGCGGAAAGTTCGAGAACACGTCGGACGACAACGCCTACAAGGTGTCGGGCGGCCTGCACGGCGTCGGCGTCTCGGTCGTCAATGCGCTGAGCGAATGGCTCGACCTGACGATCTGGCGCGACGGCGAAGAGAATTACATGCGCTTCGCCCACGGCGACGCGGTCGCGCCCTTGAAGGTCACCGGCCCGTCGAACGGCCGCAAGGGCACGAAGGTCACCTTCCTCGCCAGCCCGTCGACCTTCAAGATCACCGAATACGACTTCGAGAAGCTCGAGCATCGCTACCGCGAACTGGCCTTCCTAAACTCGGGCGTGCGCCTGTTCCTGCGCGATGCGCGGCATGAGGAGGTGAAGGAGGTCGAGCTCTATTACGAAGGCGGCATCGCCGCGTTCGTGAAGTATCTCGATCGCAACAAGACCCCGCTGATGCCCGATCCCGTCGCGATCGGCGGCACCCGCGACGACGTGACGATCGACGTCGCGCTGGAATGGAACGACAGCTATTACGAGAACGTCCTCGCCTTTACCAACAACATCCCCCAACGCGACGGCGGCACCCACATCGCCGCGTTCCGCGCCGCGCTGACGCGCACGCTGAACAACTATGCCGACAAGTCGGGCATGCTGAAGAAGGAGAAGGTCACCCTCACCGGCGACGACATGCGCGAGGGGCTGACCGCGATCGTCAGCGTGAAGCTGCCCGATCCGAAGTTCAGCAGCCAGACCAAGGACAAGCTGGTCAGTTCCGAGGTCCGCCAGCCGCTCGAAAGCCTGATGGCCGACAAGCTCGCCGAATGGCTGGAGGAAAACCCCCAGGTCGCGCGCCAGATCATCCAGAAGGTGATAGACGCTGCCGCCGCGCGCGAAGCCGCGAAGAAGGCGCGCGAGCTGACCCGGCGCAAGGGCGCGATGGACATCGCCTCCCTCCCCGGCAAGCTCGCCGACTGCCAGGAGCGTGACCCCGCCAAGTCCGAACTGTTCCTGGTCGAGGGCGATTCCGCCGGTGGCTCGGCCAAGCAGGGCCGCGACCGCCATTATCAGGCGATCCTCCCCCTGCGCGGCAAGATCCTGAATGTCGAGCGCGCTCGCTTCGACCGGATGATCTCCAGCCGGGAGATCGGCACGCTGATCCAGGCGATGGGCACCGGCATCCTCGACGAATTCAACCTCGAGAAGCTGCGCTATCACAAGATTGTCATCATGACCGACGCCGACGTCGACGGCGCGCATATCCGCACGCTGCTGCTGACCTTCTTCTACCGCCACATGCCGCAGATCATCTCGGCCGGTCACCTCTACATCGCCCAGCCGCCGCTCTACAAAGCGACCAAGGCGCGCTCAGAAGTCTACCTCAAGGACGATGCGGCGCTCGACCAGTATCTGGTCGATGCCGGCGTCGGCCTGTCGGTGCTGGAGGGCGTCGGCGGTGCCCGCTCGGGCGAGGATCTGCGGGTGCTGGTCGAACATGCGCGGCGGATGCGCACGCTGATGCGCTTCGTGCCGCGCCGCTACGACGCCGGCATCGTCGAGGCGCTGGCGCTGGGCGGCGCGCTCGCGCCCGACGCCTCGCAGGACAGCCGCACCGCCAGCCTCGCCGCTGTCACCCGCCGCCTCGAACAGACCGACGAGGGCGCCCGCTGGACCGCGCGCGTCACCGAAGAGGGCGGCTTCCACTTCGAACGCCTGTGGCGCGGCGTCACCGACCATCACGTGATCGAGGGGGCGTTCGCCGGCTCGGCCGAGGGGCGCAAGCTCCACGTGCTGGCGATGGAGGCCGCCGACAGCTACGCCGGCCTCGCCAAGCTGGTGCCGCTGAAAGTCGCGCAGCCGGTCGAGGAAGCGCCGGCCGAAGCCGACGAGGACGGTGAGAGTGCCGCCCCCGTCGCCGCCGCCAAGGGCGAGGTGCTCGTCTACCGCCCGTCGCAGCTGCTCGACGCGATCCTGACCAGCGGCCGCAAGGGCCTGTCGATCCAGCGCTACAAGGGGCTGGGCGAAATGAACGCCGACCAGCTGTGGGAAACCACGCTGGACCCGGAAAACCGCTCGATGCTGATCGTGCAGGTCGATCAGGCCGATGTCGCGGACGAGATCTTCACCCGCCTGATGGGCGACGTGGTCGAGCCGCGCCGCGAATTCATTCAGGAAAACGCGCTCACGGTCGCCAACCTCGATGTGTGAGGTTCGCGATACGGGCGCGCGCTACGAACTGGTTGAGGACGGCGAGACCGCCTTCGCCGCCTACGACCGATCGGGCGACACGGTCACCTTCACCCACACGATCGTGCCGAAGGCGATCGGCGGCCGCGGCGTCGCCTCCCGCCTGATCGCCGCCGCGCTGGCGGACGTGCGCACGCGCGGGCTGAAGGTCGTCCCGCAATGCGCGTTCGTCGCGGCCTATATCGACAAGCATCCCGGCGAGCGCGACCTGCTGGCCTAGGTCAAGCGCCGGCGTCGGGCCTGCCTAAACCGCAAACCCGGGCATTGCTCATGATCGGCTTCGGCGCGATCGGTGGCTCCTTGCGCCACCGCCGCCGCACGACCGGCGTCACCTTCGAATAGCAGGCCGGCGCCGCCGGCCGGTTCGATACTGACCAGCGGAGTCTGTCCTACAAGCCTGGTGATCTGCCATGCCGAGCCATGGTCCGGACGCTGCCTCGAAACTCGCGCATCTCGCCCCCCGCTGTACAGCGTCGCCCTTTGCGCGCTGTACAGGCGGCGCCCCGTCCGCAGGTTGCGACGTTCTCAACATTCAGCGTGACGCTCAACCAACCGGTTGAGCATCGCGCGCCAAAAACGGCGGATTTCCGTGCCTGCGACGCGCCGCACGTCTCAACTTTCTCAACGTTCACGCTCAACCATCCGATTGAGCATCGCCCGGCGCGCGCACAAAAAATGGCCGGTGTGTCGCCACACCGGCCAGTCGTCCGCAGGAGGAACCTCTTCGAAATCAGTAGTTGTAGGCGCGCTCGCCGTGTTCGTTGATGTCGAGACCCTCGGTCTCGACCTCTGCCGACGGGCGCAGGCCGATGGTGTGCTTGAGCACCAGGAACAGGACGAGCGAGACGACGCCGGTCCAGACCACGGTGGTGCCGACCGCCCAGATCTGGGTGATGACCTGGCCGACCAGATCATATTCGCCGGCCTTGGCGACGGGGGCGGTATAGTCGATCCAGCCCTGCCCGCCGAGCGACGGTGCCGCGACGATGCCGGTGCCGATCGCGCCGATGATGCCGCCGACGCAGTGGATGCCGAACACGTCCAGCGTGTCGTCGTACTTCAGCTTGTTCTTCACCGTGGTCACGAAGAAGAAGCAGACGAGGCTGGCGACCGCGCCCAGCAGGATCGCGGTGCCGGGGTGGGCGAAGCCCGCCGCCGGGGTGATCGCGACCAGCCCGGCGACGACGCCCGATGCCGCACCCAGCAGCGACGGCTTCTTGTGCACGATCTGCTCGATCACCGCCCAGGTCACGCCCGCCGCCGCGGTGGCGGTGAAGGTGTTGATGAAGGCGAGCGCGCCGAAGGCATTGGCTTCGAGGCCGGAGCCGGCGTTGAACCCGAACCAGCCGATCCACAGCAGGCTGGCGCCGATCATGGTCATCACCAGGCTGTGCGGCGGCATCGGCTCGGACTTGTAGCCACGGCGCGGACCGATCACGATGCAGCCGATCAGGCCGGCGATGCCCGCATTGATGTGCACGACGGTGCCGCCGGCGAAGTCGAGCGCGCCCCAGCCCCACAGCAGGCCGCTGTCGTTGGGAGCGGCCGGCAGGAAGTCCGGGCCGGCCCAGTACCACACCATGTGCGCCAGCGGGAAATAGGCGAGCGTCAGCCATGCCACCACGAAGATGATGAGCGGGGTGAACTTCACGCGTTCCGCGAACGCACCGACGATCAGCGCCGGCGTGATGCAGGCGAACGTCATCTGGAAGATGATGAAGACATATTCGGGCAGGTAGACGCCGTTGGAGAAGGTCGCCGCGAACGTCGTCGGGTCGACCCCCTTCAGGAACATCTTGTCCAGACCGCCGAACAGTTTCGGGAAGGGCGTGCCGGTGGAGGTGAAGGCCATCGAATAGCCCCACGCGAACCACACCAGCGCGGCGACGCACACGATGGTCAGCACCTGCATCAGCACCGACAGCATGTTCTTCGTGCGGACGAGACCGCCGTAGAACAGTGCGAGTGCCGGCACCGACATCATCAGCACGAAGGCCGATGCGACCAGCATCCAGGCGACGTCGCCCTTGTTGACCATCTCGGCGGTCGGCACGAACGGCGCGGCGGCGGGCGCGGTGGCGGCGGTCTGCGCCCAGGCGGGCAGTGCGGCGAACAGGCCGATGCCCAGTCCGGCCGCCGTCTTGGCCGCAGTCTTCATGGCGTTCTTCATCATCTCCCCCCTCACAGCGCGGTCTGGTCGGTTTCGCCGGTGCGGATACGCACCGCCTGCCCGACATCGAGCACGAAGATCTTGCCGTCGCCGATCGCGCCGGTGTTGGCCGATGCCTGGATCGCCTCGACCACGCGACCTGCGATCTCGGATGCGCAGACGACCTCGATCTTGATCTTGGGCACCATGTTGGTGCTGTATTCGGCCCCCCGATATATCTCGGTCTGGCCCTTCTGCCGGCCGAAGCCCTTCACTTCGCTGACGGTCATGCCCGCGACGCCGACCTCGGTCAGCGCCTCGCGCACTTCGTCCAGCTTGAACGGCTTGATGATGGCGATGATGAGTTTCATGCGCGCCCCCTTCACGACTTTACGTGAGGACAGCGTCGCAAGCGTCGTGCCAGCCGGGTCAGGCGTTGCTTTTCAACGGGTTGCCATTGGCGTGCCCGGTAACGATGCGGTAATAAATTGTGCAGTTGCGAACATCTGCCCGAAAATCAGGCAGCGTCTATGATCGCCCTCGCCGCGTGTTCATCGTCCTCGTCGACCATCACCCGCACCGGGATCAGCAGCCAGCTGCCCTCGACGATGCTCGCCCCGCCATCGAACGCGACCCCCGGAATGCCCTCGCTCTCCAGCCGCCCGACCAGGATGTTGGCGAGGTTGCGGTCGACCCGCGCGATCTCGGTCAGGGCCATGCGTTCTCCGTCACCAATCGATCGGCGGGTCGCCGTGCGCGGTCAGGAACGCGTCGACCTGCGAAAAGGGCCGGCTCCCGAAGAAACCGCGATACGCCGACAGGGGCGAGGGATGCACCGACCGCAGCACGAGATGGCGTGGGTCGGCGAGCGCGGGAATCGCGTCCGCCTTGGCCTGCGCGTGGCTGCCCCACAGCAGGAAGGCGACCGGCCGCGGTCCGGCGGCGACATGCGCGACGATCGCGTCTGTCACTGCCTCCCAGCCCTGCCGCGCATGCGATCCCGCCTGCCCGTGCGCGACGCTCAGCACCGTGTTGAGCAGCAGCACCCCCTGCCGCGCCCAATGGTCGAGGCTCCCGCTCGCCGGGCGTGTGATACCGATGTCGCTCGCCAGTTCCTTGTGGATGTTGGCAAGGCTCGGCGGCGGGCGCACGCCAGTCGGCACGGAAAAGGCGAGGCCATGCGCCTGCCGCGGCCCGTGATAGGGATCCTGCCCGAGGATGACGACGCGCACCGCATCGGGCGGTGTCAGCTCCAGCGCACGAAACCGATCGGCAGCGGGCGGATAGACCGCGCCGGCCCGCTCCGCCGCCACCACGAAGGCGGCCAGCGCCACGCGTCGCTCATATGGCACCGCTTTAGCGACGATCTCCGCCCAGCCCGGCGGCAGGCCGAGCGGATCGTCTCGAGAGATGGCAGAAGCGGTCATCGCGACCGGCTATGCCACCGCCCGCCGCCATGGCAAACCGCGGGAATGCACATGACCCACGACCCCGCCGCGCCGATCGCCGCACAGACCGACTTCGCGACCTTCCTCGCCACCGACATTCGCGTCGGGACGATCGTCGTGGCCCTGCCCTTCCCGGAAGCGCGCAAGCCGGCGTATCGCCTCACCATCGACTTCGGCCCGGTCATCGGTCGACGCCAGTCCTCCGCGCAGATCACCGAACACTACACGCTGGAAGAGCTCGTTGGCCGTCAGGTCGCCGCCGTCGTCAACCTCCCGCCGCGCCAGATCGGTCCGATGATGTCGGAGGTGCTCACGCTCGGCTTCCCCGACGCCGAAGGCCGCGTCGTGCTCGTGACACCGACGCATGGCGTGCCGGATGGCGGGCGGCTGTTCTGAGGAATCGTTTGCTACAGCCGCCGCGGTGCGAAATCGGCGACGAGGTGCCCCTTCTCGTCCATCCGCGCGGGCACGATGCCGGGCTTCTCGCGGAACGGTGCTTCGTCGTCGTTGCCGAAGATCGTGCACCACCACCGGCCCTGCTTGTCGCGGAAGATGTTGCCGCCGCCCGCGCACGGAACGCTTTCGTAGCGGTCGGTGTACGGCCCGAACGGATTGTTCGACGTCGCCAGCGCGAAGGAATAGCGGTTGGGCACGAAGCGATCGACGGCACCCAGATAATAGCGCCCGTCATGCTTGAACATCGTCGCGCCTTCGAAGCCGATGTCCTTGTAACCATGGCGCACGCATTTCTTGTTGTGATGCGCCGGATCGGGATCGGGCGTCGCGAGCGTCACCGGCCGCCAGTCGCCGTCATAGCCCGACAGGTCCTTCTTCAGCTTCACCATCTCGAACGCGCCGCCGTAGGTCAGGTAGACCGAGCCGTCGTCGTCGCCGAACAGCGTCGCGTCGATACCGTTGCGTAAAGGAGCGTCGGGCGAGAAGGCGTGGACGTACGGCCCCTCCGCGCGGCCGGTCGTGCTGCGCAACACCGCGATGCCCGAGCGGCTGATCGAGTGGCAGATATAGTAGTTGCCGTTGATGAAGTGGATTTCCGGCGCCCACACCGCGCGGAAATACTCGCCCTTGCGCACCGTCCAGCGCTTTTCCCAGCCGCCGTCGCGCTCGATGCTCCAGACGAGGCCCAGATAGTCCCAGCGCTTCAGGTCGGGCGAGCGCCACAGTTCGACGCCGTCGTTTGCCTTCCAGATGTCGTCGCCGGTCGACCCGGTCATATAATAGTTGCCGTCGCCGCCCAGACACACGATCGTGTCACGCAGGTGGAGGTGCAGCAACGGCTTCACCGGCGGGATCAGACCCTGCGTGACGACGCGGCCGGAGTCGGAGTCGCCCCAGGGCAGCAGGTTGGCGGGCGGCTTGCCCGGCCCCTTGTAGCGCACGCCCTTGCGATCGACCGCCGCCTCGCTCGTTACCCAGCCGCCACGCTCGGTGGCGGGGGTGACGCGCTCGCCGGGGCCACTGCGCCGCGCCACGTCGTAATAGCCGGCGGGCGGCGGCGGCACCGGGCGACCGACGTCGTCCTCGATCGGGAACGGCGGTCGCCGCACCGGCTGCTGCGCGAAGAGGCTGGAGCCGGTGCCGGCCAGCGCGATGCCGCCGGCCAGGACCGCCCGGCGATCGAACGACGGAACCCGCGCCATCAGTAGCGGAACCGCGCGCCGAAGTAGAACTGCCGTCCGAACCGGTGGTTCAGCACGACGCGGTTGCGGGCATCGATATACTGGTCCTTCGGCTCGTCGGTCAGGTTGTTGCCCTCCGCCGTCAGCGTGATCGACTTGGTGATATTGATGCCGATCGAGGCGTCGACGTTGGTCGATCCGTTCACGCCCTCCTCGCTGCTCTGCTCGCGCGCGCCGCCGCCGAACGCCTCGACGTATTTCGAGCGGTAGGACACCGATCCGCGCAGGCTGAACAACTTGTCCTCATAGAACAGGGTGCCGTTGGCGGTGTGGCGCGACAGGTTGGTCAGCGGCCCGATGACCGTCCCCGTGCCCCCAGGTCCCGGATAGCGCAGGTCCGCCTTCACATAGGTGTAGTTCGTCAGGATGCCGAGGTTGTGGAGGAAGCCCGGCAGGAAGTTCAGCTGATGCTGGTAGTTGATCTCGAACCCGCGCAGCTTGCCGCCCTCGCCGTTGATCGTCCGGCGCACGGTCACGGGGATGGTCGGCGACAGCCCCTGGTCGGTGGCGAGGTTCAGCGGGAAACCGAGTTCGTTGAACGGGATCAGCGTCGAGATCTGCGTGCCGCTGAGCGAGCCGATATCCTTCTGGAACACGCTGACCGCGAGCAGCGAACCGCGTGCGAAATACCATTCGGCCGACAGGTCGAGGTTGAATGCCGACGTCGGGTTCAGGAACGGATTGCCCTGATTGAATACCTGGTTCGCCGCCTGCAACGTCAGGCTGCCGCCCGGCGACAGCGCGCCCAGCCCCGGCCGGGTGATGACGTCGGCCGCACCAAAGCGCAGCTGGAAGTTGGGCGTCAGTTCGGCGACGAGGTTCATCGACGGCAGCCAGTTGGTGTAGCTGCGCTCGACCGTGATCGGATTGGCGACGCCGCTCGCCAGACCATAGCCGAACGAGGTCTGGTCGGTCTTCACATAGCGCACGCCGGCATCGCCGCGAATGGTGATGTCGCCGAACTGCCGCGAGAAATCGGCCATGAACCAGATCGCCTTGTCGGCTTCCCGGATGTTGCCGGTGTTGCTCGCGGCGGTCGTGTTCGGATTGGTGCCCGCCACGTCCCGTCCGTTGACGCGGAAGTCGACCGACTGGCCGTTGATGGTCGTGACGCAGTTGCAATAGATGCCAAGCGTATCGACGAAGCCCTGCAAATTCGGGATGACATAGCTGCTGCGCTGCGGATCGCCGGTCACGCCGTTGAAGGGCGTCGTCAGCGCGGCGACCTGCGCCGCGGTCAGCGTGCCCGACGTGGTTTCCGCGACGAAGCGGCGCGATTCGAACGTCGCGTAGCGGAAGCGGCGATATTCGCCGCCGAGCGACAGCTTGAACCCTTCCGCCACGTCCCACTCTCCGCCGAGCTTCGTCGACAGGAAGTCGTTGGTGACTTCGTTCTGGCGGATGCGGATGTCCGACGTGCCGTTGATGAACGACCAGCTCGCCGGGCTGGCGGTGTCGAAGCCCCAGTTGATGACCGGCTGGCGATCATTGTCGCGGTAATCCCAGCTGAAGCCGTTGGTGTTCAGCCGGTCCAGCACGACGGTCGTCTGCACGGGGCTGAAGAATTTCGATTTCGAATAGCCGGCATAGCCGTTCAGCCGGACGCTGTCGGACAGCGCCTGGGTGACCACGGTGTTGTACTGCTGGAACGTCGTGGTGAATTCGTCGTGGCGCGATTCGATGCGTGCGTCGACGTTGTCGAACACGCCGTAGACCAACTCGTTGTCGGCGTTGACCTCACCCGTGCGGATGATCGTCTGCGGCTTGCCGGCGGCACCGGCGCGGCTGAACGACAGCGCCTCGATGTAGTTCTCGTCACGCGTCGTGTCCGACTTCGCGTACAGCCCCTCGATCACGATCTCGGTCCGGTCGGTCGGCTTGAACTGCACCGCGCCGGTCAGCCCCAGCCGCTCGATGTTGTTCGACCATGTGTCATAGCGCGGGATGCGCGGGTGATAGATCAGGTTGCTCCAGTTCGACCCGTCGTTCGCCGGCACGGTGTTGATCCGCGCGACGCTGACGCCCGGCAGGGTGGAGGCGGCGCTGAACCCGCCGTTGGCGCCGGTCGGGCTCCAGCGGACGGTCGAATGCCCCTCCTCGTCGATCGTGCGGGTCGAATAGGCGGCGGAGAACAGTGCGCCGATCGTGCCGGCCGCGTTCTGCCAACCGACGAGGCCGGCGAGGCGCGGGTCCCAGGACTTCGACAGGTCGTTGTAGCCTGCGCGCGCCGACCCGGCGATCACGAACCGGTCGCGATAGTCGAGCGGGCGTGCCGCCTGAAGATCGACGGTCGCGCCGAGCGAGCCTTCCTCCACCGAGGCCGAGGCGGTCTTGCGCACGGTCAGCGAGTTGAACAGTTCGGATGCGAACACGTTGAAGTCGAACCCGCGCCCGCGGTTCACCGCGCCGCCCGCGTCCGACCCGCCGGTCGTCGCGACCGCCTCCATGCCGTTGATCCGCACGCGGGTGTATTCAGGGCCGAGGCCGCGCACCGCGATCGCCCGCCCCTCGCCACCTTCACGCGAGATGGCGACGCCGGGGATGCGCTGCAGCGATTCGGCGAGGTTGTTGTCGGGGAATTTGGCGATGTCCTCCGACTTGATGACGTCGACCGATCCGGTCGCCAGCCGCTTGTCGTTCTGCGCATCCTGGATCGAGCTGCGAAAGCCGGTGACGACGATGTCGGCGGCCTCGGGCTCCGAGACGTCGGTCGTCTGCGGTTCGGCGGGGGGCGCGGTCTGCGCCGCGGCGGGGACGATGCAGGCGATGGCCAGAACGGTGGCGGAGGCGCTGCGGGCCAGGCTGCGGCGAAGCGCGATTGCGGACGAAACCATAGTCATCTCCCCTGATTTCCCGGCCGTGTCGGACCCGCGAGATACGCGCGCCGCCGCCGATGGTCTTGTGATCCACCGACGATAGGCGTGCCCGCGGTCACGTTCGCGGGCGAATCGGGGATCGATCGATGCGCCTGCCGCATCGGTCGAGTTCCTTTGCGGCATGGAAGCACCCGCCCCCGCTGGCCTAGAGAAGATGCCGACAGAGACCGACTGGTCCACCGCGGGGAGAGAAGCGCCATGTCCGACAGCACTACCACCGCCATGCCGCCCACCCGCGTCCGCTATCTCATCATCGCGCTGATCTTCGTCATCACCTCGCTGAACTACGCCGACCGCGCGACTTTCTCGATCGCGGGCGCCTCGGCGTCGGACGAGCTGGGGCTGAGCGCGGTGCAGACCGGTTTCATCCTGTCGGCCTTCGCCTGGTCCTATGCCGCCGCGCAGATCCCGGGCGGCGCGCTGCTCGACCGGTTCGGCACGCGGCCGATCTACATCGCCGCCATCGCGACCTGGTCGGTGTTCACTGCGCTACAGGGATTCGCCGGCTTCTTCCTTGGCGCGACCGTCGTCGTGCAGCTGTTCGTGCTGCGCTTCATGGTCGGGCTGTGCGAGGCGCCGTCCTTTCCCGGCAACGCGCGCATCGTCGCGGCGTGGTTTCCGGCGCGCGAGCGCGGCACGGCATCGGCCATCTTCAACTCCGCGCAATATTTCTCGCTGGTCGCCTTCGCCCCGCTGATGGGGTGGCTGGTCCATGTCGCGGGGTGGCGCAGCGTGTTCTTCGTGATGGGTGCGCTCGGGCTGATGGCGATGGTCGCGTTCTCCGCGTTCATCCACGATCCGGTCCGCCATCGCTGGGCCAACAAAGCCGAGGTCGATCTGATCCGCGAAGGCGGCGGGCTGGTCGAGCTGGACACCGATCGCGGCAAGGGCGGCGATCCGACATTCACCTGGGCCAATGTCAGACAGCTGCTGACCAGCCGCATGATGATCGGCATCTATCTTGGCCAATATTGCATCAACGTACTGACCTATTTCTTCGTGACGTGGTTCCCGATCTACCTCGTCCGCGACCGCGGATTCGACATCCTGCAGGCGGGGTTCGTCGCGGCGGTGCCGGCATTGTGCGGGTTCGCCGGAGGGATCGCCGGCGGGCTGATGTCGGACCTGATCCTCGCGCGGACCGGGTCGGTGACGCTGGCGCGCAAGGCACCGCTGCTGGTCGGCATGCTGCTCGCCAGCCTCATCATGGTCGCGGCGAAGGTCGACAGCCAGGTCGGCGTGATCGCGCTGATGTCGCTCGCCTTCTTCGGCAAGGGGGTCGCCTCGCTCGGCTGGGCGGTGATGTCCGACGTCGCGCCGCGCAAGCTGGCGGGGCTGGCGGGCGGCGTGTTCAACACCTTCGGCAATGCGGCGGGCATCGTCACGCCGATCGTCGTCGGCATCCTCGTCGCGCGGGCGGGATCGTTCGACACCGCGCTCGTCTTCGTCGGCGCGCACTGCCTGCTGACGATCGTCGCCTATTTCGTCATCGTGCAGAAACTGGAACGGCTGGAGTTGACGGCATGACCCTCGACCGACGCACGCTGCTGGTGGCCGGCGGCACCACCGCGCTCGCCGCCGCCCTGCCCGCCGCAGCGCAGCCGACGCGCCCGGAAATCGCGATCGACACGCCGATGCCGCCGCCGCGCTGGGCCGTGCTGCAACGGCACCTGATCGAGATGCAGACCGACGCCGCCCGCGCGTTCCACGCCCGCTATTTCGATCGCAGGCACAAGATACAGGCGTTCCTGCGCTGGGGCGCCAACGACGGCCCGGACGACGCGATCGAGGCGATCAACGACTGGCCCTATCTCTATCTGATCGGCGGCGACGCCGACATGCTCGGCCTCGCCCAGGCGGTGCAGGAGGCGCATTTCCGACAGTTCTCGCGCGTCCGCACCGTCGATGTCCCGATGGGGCGTCAGGGCATGTACGTCCGCGACTTCCCGCCGCAGATGGACTGGCAGCATATCAGCGAGGGGCTGACGACCTTCAACCAACTCGGGCTCGCTACGCCGAACGATCGCAAGCTGATCGAGCGCACCCGCCGCTTCGCCGATTTCTATACCGGGCGCGACCCGAAGGCGCCCAACTACGATCCGCAGCGCCGCCTGATCCGGTCGATGTTCAACGGCAGCATCGGCCCGCTGATGCGCCCCGCCACCCCGCTCGACTGGGCGGGCGATCCGTTCGACGCCAGCCGGTTCGAAATGGTACACGGCGAATCGACCTATCAGCAGACGCTCGACCATTACCGCGAATATACCGAGACGGTCGGCGACAATCCGCTGAACCTGCATTCGACCGCGCTGGGCCTGAACGCCTGGATGCTGACCGGACATGCACGGTTCCGCGACTGGATGCTGGACTATGTCGAGGCGTGGGGCGCGCGCGCGAAGGCGAACGGCGGCATCCTGCCGAGCAACATCGGACCCGATGGCGTCGTCGGCGGCGGGGCCGGCGGGCGCTGGTACGGCGGCACCTATGGCTGGGGGTTCAGCCCGGTCAATCCGGTGACCGGCAAGCGCGAGGATCGCAACCGCATCCCGCGCGCGATCATGGGGTTCATGAACGCCTATCTCGCCACCGGCGACGACCGCTATCTGCAGGTCTGGCGCGACCAGAACGCGCGGATCAACGCGCAGGCGAAGATGGTCGACGGGAAGCTGTCCGCGCCGACCATGCACGGCGACGGCGGCTGGTATGGCTTCAAGCCCGGTCCCTACCGCGCCAACACCGGCGAGATCTGGTATCTGTCGATGCGCGAGGCCGATCGCGCCCAGATGGCGCCGTCGCCATGGACGAACTTCCTGTCCGGCACCGCGCCAGACTGGGCGGAAACATCGCTGCTCGCCGACATGGACCGGGTGCGAACGCAGATGGTGAAGGTGCGCGAGGATCGTTCGACGCCGCAGACGCGGCTCGCCGACAACCCGATCGAGCGCAATCCGGTGTCGGTCACCGCGCTGATGCACCAGACGATGGGCGCGATCCACATCGCCCGCCCGCCATGGTCGCCCACCTCCCCCAATCAGGGCGGCACGTTGCTGTTCGCGCGGCTGCGGCATTTCGACGCGGATCGCCGGCGCCCCGGCCTGCCGCAGGATGTCGCCGCGCTGGTCGAGAAGCTCGACGACACCGGCACCACGCTGTCGCTGGTGAACCTGAACCCTGCGGAAGCGCGCCGCATGATCGTGCGCGGCGGCGGCTATGGCGAGCACCGGATCGAGGCGGTGCGCATCGGCGACCGCCGCATCGCGGTGGGGAGTCGCGATGTTGCGATCCTCTTGGCACCGGGGGCGGGTGCGCGGCTGGTGCTGGAGATGCGGCGGCATAGCCAGGTGCCGACGCTGGATTGGCCAGAGGGCATATAAACCCTCCTGGCTCGGGCTGAGCTTGTCGAAGCCCTGCCCTTCGACAGGCTCAGGGCGAACGGAGTGGAGACGTTTTCACCCCGCCACCGCCTTCAGACACAGCTCCCGAAACGCCGGCAGCGCGGCATTCTCGCTCTCGCGCCGCCACGCCAGATAGAGTTCGACCGGCGTCTCCGGCTCGCAATCGAGCGGACGGAACACGACGCCGCGCGGGGCGAGGCCCGCCGCCGCCTCCGGCACGATCCCCGGCGCCAGTTCCGCGCCGACCAGCCCCAGCAGCGAATGGATCTGGGTCACATGCTGCACATAGTTGGGCGACGCGCCCGCGCGTTCGAACAGATTCTGCAACAGCGCGTGGAAATAGCCGGCGCCGCGCTGCGTATACATCACCAGATCCTGCCCGTCGAAATCGCCCGGCACGAAGCGGTCGCGCGCCGCACGCGGGTCGGCCTCCGGCAACGCGACCAGCAGCCGCTCCAGCAGCAGCGGCACGGAATCGAAGCGCACGCGGTCGACCGGCGGACGCACCAGAGCGAGGTCGATAAGCCCCGTATGCAGCGCCTCGAACTGGTCGCCCGACACCAGTTCGTGCAGTTGCAGCTCGACATCGGGCATCGCGGCTGCCGCCTGCTTGACGATGCGCGGCAGCAGGACATAGCCGGAGACGGCGGTGAAGCCGATCGATACGCGCCCCGCCTCCCCCTTCCACACCCGTCGCGCTGCCAGCGCAGCACTTTCGGACAGTCGGACGATGCGCTTGGCTTCTTGCAGGAACGTCTCCCCGGCCAGCGTCAGCGTCACCCGTCGGCTGGCCCGGTTGAACAGCTCGACGCCGAGGATGCGCTCAAGCACCTGGATCTGCCGGCTGAGCGGCGACTGGGTCATGTGCAGCCGTTCGGCGGCGCGGCCGAAGTGCAGTTCTTCCGCCAGGACGACGAAGCAGCGCAGGTGCGTGAGCTCGAACATGGGCGACAGCGTATCACGGGATCGATGCCGCGCGCACATCATATGATCCAGTCTAAGCGGTGGGTTACGAGGGGCGACGCCGCTACCACGGTGGACATAATCTCACGTTGGAGCACAAGCGATGTCGCCTCAGGATCTGGCCGCCAAGATCGGGAGCGGCCTGCTGTCGTTCCCCGTCACGCATTTCGACCGCGACATGGCGTTCGACGAGAGCGCGTATCGCGCGCATCTGACCTGGCTCAGCCAGTATGACGTCGCCGGCCTGTTCGCGGCGGGCGGCACCGGCGAGTTCTTCTCGCTGACCCCTCGCGAGGTGCCGCGCGTCGTCGCCGCCGCGGTGGCGGAGGCGGGTGGCAAGGTGCCCGTGCTGTCCGGCTGCGGCTATGGCACGACGATCGCGACCGAAATGGCGCGCGATGTCGAGAACGCCGGCGCGGCAGGCATCCTGCTGCTGCCGCCCTATCTGGTGCAGCCGTCTCAGGATGGCCTGGCCGCGCACATCGAGGCGGTGTGCAAGGCGACGTCGCTCGGCGTCATCGTCTACAACCGTGACAATGCGATCGTGAACGAGGACACGCTGGCCCGGCTGTGCGAACGCAATCCGAACCTGATCGGGTACAAGGACGGCGTCGGCGACGTCGAGCTGATGATGCGTATCTACGCGCGGATGGGCGACCGGCTGACCTATATCGGCGGGCTGCCGACCGCGGAGACGTTCGCCCCCGCCTATCTGGAGATGGGGGTCACCACCTATTCGTCGGCGATCTTCAACTTCATGCCCGAATGGGCGCTGTCCTTCTACGCCGCCGTCCGCGCGCGCGATGCGAAAACGGTGATGGCGCAGCTGGGCGACTTCGTGCTGCCCTACATCGCCATCCGCAACCGCAAGGCGGGCTATGCGGTATCGATCGTGAAGGCGGGTATGAAGGTCGTCGGCCGCGACGCCGGCCCGGTGCGCCTGCCTTTGACCGATCTGGACGGCGAGGAACTGCGTATGCTCGGCGCGTTGGTCGAGCGAGCGCAGCAGCCGCTCAGCGCCGCCGCATGAGGCTCAGCCGCCGCACATTGGTCGCCGGTGCGCTCGTCGCGCCGGCGGTCGCGCGTGCCGCGGCGACGACGACTCCGCTGGCCTTCGCCAACTCGGGGATATCGATCGACCTGTGGCCGGGGCGTCCGCCGGGATCGCCCTCCACGCTGCCGACCGAAGTCCTTGACGACCGCACCACGATTCCCGACCGTCCGGACCGGGTCGCCTACGGCATCGCCCGCCCGCGCATGATCGCGTTCCGGCCCGAGCGGCCGAACGGCGCCGCGGTGCTGGTCATGCCCGGCGGCGGCTATCGTTGGCTGGCGGTGGACAAGGGCGGCTATCAGGTCGCGAGCTGGCTCGTCGATCACGGCTTCACCGCCTTCGTCCTGATCTCCCGCCTCCCCGGCGAAGGCTGGGCCGATCGCGGCAATACCCCGCTCGCCGATGCACAGCGCGCGATGCGGATCATCCGGCGCGATGCGAAATCCTGGGGCGTGTCGCCGGAGCGGATCGGCGTGATGGGCCTGTCTGCGGGCGGCCACCTGTGCGCCGATGTCGCGAGTCGCTTCGCCACGCGCTGCTACGCCCCCATCGACGCGGCGGACACGCTGTCGGCCCGACCGCACTGCGCCGCCCCCATCTATCCGGTGGTCAGCATGGATCCGGCGATCGCCCACGCCGGATCACGCGACAAGCTGCTCGGCCCGAACCCCACGCCGGCCGCAGTCGCGGCATTGTCGGTCGATGGCAACGTCACGAAGGCGTCCCCGCCCCACTTCCTCGTCCATGCCGAGGATGACGACAACGTCCCCGTCGACAATAGTCTGCGCCTGCGCGCCGCGTTGAGGGCTGCGGGCGTTTCGGTGGACACGCATCTGTTCGCCGAGGGCGGCCACGGCTTCGGCCTGTGGAACATCGCCGGCAAACCGGTCGCCGCTTGGCCGGAGCTCTGGATGACCTGGGCGCGCCGCGTCGATCTGGCGTAACGCCACGCACGTTCACCGATCTCAACGACTTGCATCACCGGTACACGTGATTTATATACCACCCGTTATGGAAATTGACGCCACCACCGCCGCGAAGGGCCGCCCGCGCGAGTTCTGTCTCGATCGGGCGCTGGCCGCCGCGCTCGGGGTCTTCTGGTCGAAAGGCTATGAGGGCGCGTCGATGGCCGACCTGACCGAGGCGATGGGCATTTCCAAGCCCAGCCTCTATGCTGCGTTCGGCAACAAGGAGGCGCTGTTTCACAAGGCGCTGGACCTCTACGAGGCCGAGAAGCTGTATTACACCCGCGCGGCGCTGGAGCAGCCGACGGCGCGGGCGGTCGCGGAATATTTCATGCGCGGCGCGATCGATGCGCAGATGAGCAGCTGCGATCCCAAGGGCTGTTTGGGCGTCATCAGCGCCACCGCCTGCGGTGCCGAGGCAGCGTCTATCAAGGCGGACGTGATCCAGCGCCGCGCCTCGTCGCAGGCCGCGCTCGTCGCCCGGTTCGAACAGGCCAAGCGCGACGGCGACTTGCCCGATCATGTCGATATCCCGGGTCTGACCGGGTACCTCTTCGCCATCCTGCAGGGCATGGCCGTGCAGGCGGGATCGGGCGTGAGCCGCGCCGAGCTCGAGCGTATCGTCGAGACCAGCCTGCTGATGTGGCCGGGCCGCTAAAAAAATCTCTACCGACCGGTACAAAAGACGTTGACGTAACGATCCGGCGTTAATATACCAGTCAGTATAGAAGAGGGCGCCGCCTTGGTGTCTCGGGTCTCCAAAGGACGCCGCTATGCTCGAACCTAATTTCACCGTGGTGCTCGGCCCGTAGTTCGGGCGCCTCGAACCCGCTTACCAACCATCGGCATACCCGCTTGCGCCCGACACCTTCGTCGCCGGCGATGACGCTCTGTGCCCTGCGCATCAGCGACGCGGCCCCTGCACGGGTCGCGGCGGCCGCCCCGTCGCGTCCGAACGCTGCCTGCCGCGATATTCGAAAGGGAGGACTTTCATGGCCTATGTCGATTTCTCGGGCGATCCCGCCCTCGCCGCCTATGTCGGGGCGAGCGCTGCGGAACCGGCCATGCCGACCCGCACCGGGCTGAGCGCTCTCGAATGGTCGGTCGTGGCGCTCGCGCAGCGCGACCGGATATCGTCGCTCGACCAGCCGGGACGGCTGCCCATCGCGCTCGACAAAGTCTTCGGCACGCGCCGCCGCAGCCCGCACCTGGCCGACCCGAAGCTGGAGGCGTTGCGCCGCATGGCCGTGCTCAGCTGGCACCGCGGCTTCGCGGTCCCGGTTCATGAGCTGAAGGCGTTCTTCCGCGCCGGTTTTTCCTCCGATCAGTATGAAACGATGCTCACCAGCATCGGCGCGGCACGGTCGCGGATGGGGTCGCGCGCATGAACATGATTACCAAAATAGAAGCGGCACCGGACGGTAAGGACGTGACGTCCGTGCACCCGAAGGACCGCTGGCGACGCGCCGGCTGGATCGCCTTGCCGGTGGTCGCGCTCGGGGCCGCATGGGGCGTCCTGCACCGCGAAGCCCCCGCCGCCGCCGCGATCGCCGCGCCGACGGTCGAGGTGGCGCAGCCGCTGATGCGCGAGATCACCGAATGGGACGATTATGTCGGGCGGTTCGAGGCGTCGAAATCCGTCGAGGTCCGCCCGCGCGTATCGGGCGCGATCACCGCGGTGCACTTCACCGACGGCGCGATCGTCCACAAGGGGCAGCGCCTGTTCACCATCGATCCGCGACCCTACGCCGCGAGTCTGGCGGAGGCGCGGGCGAGCGTCGCCGGCGCGTCGAGCGATCTTGCCCTGGCCCGCGCCAACCTCGATCGCGCCAATCGCCTCGCCGCCGACGATGCGGTGTCGAAGAGCGATCTCGACCAGCTTGCGGCGCGGGTCCGTGCCGCGCAGGCCGCGCTCGTCGCCGCACAAGCGCGCGTGCAGGCGCGGGCGCTCGACGTCGAATTCACCGAGGTTCGCGCGCCGATCTCCGGCCGCATCTCCGATCGTCGCATCGACGCCGGCAATCTCGTGTCCGCCGGCGACACCAACGGCACGCTGCTGACGACGATCAACGCGCTCGACCCCGTCTACTTCGCGTTCGATGCGTCGGAGGGGCTGTTTCTGAAATCGAAGCGTGCGGATGCCGAAGGCTCCGCAGTCGAGGTACGCTTGCAAGACGAGACGGCCTATACGCGCACCGGTCGGCTCGACTTCACTGACAATGGCCTCGATCCGCGCTCGGGCACGGTCCGCGGTCGCGCGGTGCTCGCCAATCCGGACCTGTTCCTGACGCCGGGGATGTTCGGCAACATGCGCCTGGCGAACGGCGGCGTCGTAAAAGCGCTGCTGGTGCCCGATGCCGCGATCCAGACCGATCAGGCGCGCAAGACCGTGCTGACGGTCGCGCGCGACGGCACCGTTGCGGCCAAGGCGGTGACGCTGGGGCCGGTCGTCGACGGGCTGCGCATCATCCGCACCGGCCTCAGGTCGGACGACCGCATCGTCGTCAGCGGTATCCAGATGGCGATGCCGGGTGCGAAGGTGACGATCCGGCCTGGCCGCATCTTCGCCGCGCGCATCGCCGCCGCGCCGCGCCCGGCCGCGACGATCGGCGAGGCGACCTTCGCCCGGTAACGCGGTTCGCCCGCGGGCGCACCGCGGCCACGTTTCTGCATTTCTCTCATCGTCGCCCTTGGGCGAGGAGGCCTTTCATGCGCCTGTCGCGCTTCTTCATCACGCGGCCGATCTTCGCCGCGGTCATCGCGATCGTCATCACGATCGTCGGCGGCCTCGCCTATCTCGGACTACCGGTCTCGCAATATCCCAACATCGTGCCGCCGACGGTGACGATCGCCGCGACCTATCCCGGCGCGGCGGCCGAGACCGTCGCTGAGACGGTCGCCGCGCCGATCGAGCAGGAAATCAACGGCGTCGACGGCATGCTCTATCAGTCGTCGCAGTCGACCGGCGACGGCCGCGTGACGATCACTGTCACGTTCAAGCCCGGCACCGACCTCGACGCCGCGCAGGTGCTCGTCCAGAACCGCGTCGCCATCGCCACCCCGCGTTTGCCGCAGGAGGTGCAGCGGCTGGGGATCGTCACGAAGAAGACGACGCCCGACTTCCTGATGGTCGTGAACCTCGTGTCGCCGGACCGGTCCCTCGATACCCAGTATCTGTCGAACTATGCGCTGACGCAGGTGAAGGATCGCCTCGCGCGGATCGAGGGCGTCGGCGATGTCCAGCTGTTCGGCGCGCGCGACTATGCGATGCGGGTGTGGATCGATCCCGGTCGCGCCGCCGCGCTGGACCTGACCGCGGGCGACATCGTCCAGGCGCTCCGCGCGCAGAACGTGCAGGTCGCCGCCGGCACGCTCGGCCAGCCGCCTTATGCACAGGGCAATGCCTTTCAGCTGAACGTCGAGACGCAGGGCCGGCTGACCGAGCCGCAGCAGTTCGCCGACATCGTCATCCGCACCGACGCCGACGGGCGGCAGGTCCGTGTGCGCGACGTCGCCCGCGTCGAGCTGGGCGCCGCCGACTATTCTACCAACACCTATCTGTCGGGCGAGCCGACCGTGCTGCTCGGCGTGTTCCAGCGCCCGGGTTCCAACGCGCTTGCCGCCGCCGAAGCGATCACGGCGGAGATGGACACGCTGCAGAAGACGTTTCCCAAGGGGCTCGAATACCGGGTCATCTACAACCCGACCGACTTCATCGCCCAGTCGATCGACGAGGTGATGAAGACGCTGATCGAGGCGATCGTGCTGGTCGTGCTGGTCATCATCGTGTTTCTTCAGCGCTGGCGCGCGGCGATCATCCCGGTCGTGGCGATCCCGGTGTCGCTGATCGGTACGTTCGCGGTGCTGCTGCTCGTCGGCTATTCGCTCAACAACCTGTCGCTGTTCGGGCTGGTGCTCGCGATCGGCATCGTCGTCGACGACGCAATCGTCGTCGTCGAGAATGTCGAGCGCAATCTGGCGCGCGGCATGACGCCGCTGCAGGCCGCCTTCACGTCGATGGACGAGGTCGCGGGCGCATTGGTGGCAATCGTCGCGGTGCTGTGCGCGGTGTTCATCCCGACGCTCTTCATGAACGGCATCTCGGGCGCCTTCTATCAGCAGTTCGCCGCGACGATCTCGACCGCAACGATCATCTCGCTCGTCGTGTCGCTCACGCTGTCGCCCGCGCTCGCGGCAATCCTGTTGAAGGATCACGTCGAGGATCATGACGGGCAAGGACTGGTGATGCGCCGTGTGCGCGCGGCGGGCGACGCGTTCAATCGCGGGTTCGAGGCGATGAGCGAGCGCTACGGCCGGCTCACGCTCGCGCTCGTCACGCGGCCCAAGCGCGTGATGCTGACCTACGTCGGCCTGATCGCGGCGACCGTCGGCATGCTATGGACGACGCCGACCGGTTTCATTCCGCAGCAGGACCAGGGCTATTTCCTGACCGTCATCCAGTTGCCGTCCGGCGCCTCGGTCGAACGTACCGACGCGGTCATGCGCAAGGTCGCCAGCCGTATCCTCCCGATCGCTGGCGTGAAGGGCGCGGTGATGCTCGCCGGGTTCGACGGTCCGTCGCAGACGCTCGCCCCCAATGCGGCCGCCGCCTACATCCCGCTCAAGGACTTCAAGGACCGCAAGGGCATCCACGTCAGCCAGATCATGGCCGAGGCGCAGAAGGCGACCGCCGACATCACCGAAGCGCGGCTGATGATCGTTCCGCCGCCCGTCATCCAGGGCATCGGCGCCGCCGGCGGTTTCCGCATGATGGTCCAGGACCGCAGCGGACAGGGCTATCGGGCGCTGGGCAAGGAAGCCTATGCCCTGATCGCCAAGGCCAATCAGGCACCCGGCCTCGCCGGCGCCTATACCTTCTTCGACACCGCGACGCCGCGCGTCTTCGCCGACATCGATCGTGCGAAGGCGGATCTGCTCGGCGTGCCGCCGGAACGCGTCTTCGAGGCGCTGAACGTCTATCTCGGTTCGGCGTTCGTGAACGACTTCAACCTGCTCGGGCGCACCTACCGCGTCACCGCGCAGGCCGACGCGCCGTTCCGCGCGAACGAAGCCGATATCGCCAACCTCAAGACCCGGTCGAATACCGGCGGCATGGTACCGATCGGATCGGTGGCGACTTTCCAGGACCGGACCGGGCCGTACCGCGTCGTGCGTTACAACATGTTCCCGGCGGTCGAGGTCGACGGCAACACCGCTCCGGGCTTCTCCTCGGGCCAGTCGCTGGTGACGATGGAAAAGCTCGCCGCCGAAACGCTGCCCGCCGGCTACAGCACCGAATGGACCGACATCGCCTTCCAGCAGCGGCTGGCCGGCAATACGGCGGCGGTCGTTTTCGCGCTCGCGGTCGTGTTCGTCTTCCTGGTGCTCGCGGCGCAGTATGAAAGCCTCGTCCTGCCGCTGTCGATCATCATGATCGTGCCGATGTGCCTGCTCGCGGCGATGATCGGCGTGAATTTGCGCGAGATGGACAACAACGTGCTGACGCAGATCGGCCTCGTCGTGCTGATCGCGCTCGCCGCCAAGAATGCGATCCTGGTGGTCGAATTCGCGCGGCAGGCGGAGGCGCAGGACGGCCTGTCGCCGGTCGAGGCGGCGGTCCGCGCCGCGGGCGATCGCCTCCGCCCGATCCTCATGACCAGCTTCGCCTTCGTGCTCGGCGCGGTGCCGCTGCTGGTCGCTAGCGGGGCAGGCGCGGAACTGCGTCAGGCGCTGGGGACCGCGGTGTTCTTCGGCATGCTCGGCGTCACCGGCTTCGGCCTGATCTTCACCCCCACCTTCTACGTCGTCTGCCGCGCGCTGGGCGATCGGCTGCGGCGTCGCCGTGCCGCTCCGCCGACGCAGTTGCAGCCGGCCGAATAGGAAGTCCTGCCATGATCCGCATCGTCCTCGCCTCCGCGTCTGCGCTAGCGCTTGCCGCCTGCGCCGTCGGCCCCGACTACAGCCGTCCCGCCACGCCGCAGACCGCGGCCGGCGCCTTCATCACCACCAGCCCGGCGGTCGTCGCGTCAAAGGCCACCAGCGACCGCTGGTGGCAGCTATACCGCGATCCCACCCTCGACGCCCTGATCGCCGATGCGCTCGCCGCCAACACCGACATCCGGGTCGCCGCGGCACGACTGGCGCGCGCGCGGGCGAGCTTGCGCGAAGTTCGCGGCGACCAGCTGCCGCAGGCGACCGCTGGCGCCGGCGCGACCTATGGCCGCCTCTCGGCGATCCAGCGCCCACCCGGCGTCGCGCGTGAGAGCTGGACGATCGATACGGGACTCGATGTCGCCTATGAGGTCGATCTGTTCGGCCGCATCGCGCGCAACGTCGAGGCGGCGCGCGGCGATATCGGCGCGGCGCAGGCGGATGCCGATGCGCTGCGCGTCGCCGTCGTCGCAGAGACGACGCGGGCCTATGCCGATGCCGCCTCGGCCGCCGAACGGATAGCGGTGGCGAACCGCATCGTCGCGCTGCTCGATCGCGCGCTGCGCGTGACGCAAGGGCGCGCGCGCGTCGGCCTGACCACCGGCCTCGATACCGCCCGGATCGCCGCCCTGCGTAACCAGCGCGAGGCCGATGTGCCGGCGCTCATCGCGGAGCGGCAGGCGGCGCTGTTCCGGCTGGCGACGCTGACCGGTCACACCCCCGCTGAATTGCCGCCGATCGCCGCGGCACGCATGACGACACTGCGGCTGACCCAGCCGATCCCGGTCGGTGACGGCGCCGCGTTGCTCGCACGCCGCCCGGATGTCCGTGCGGCGGAGCGCCGCCTCGCCGCCGCGACCGCGCGGATCGGCGTGGCGACCGCCGATCTCTATCCGAAGATCAGCCTGGGCGGCTCGGTCGGCTCGACGGGCACGGGTCTTGGCAACCTGTTCGGTGCGGGGCCGCTCAACTGGCTGCTCGGCCCGCTCATCAACTGGACCGTCAATCCGGCCAAGGCCCGTGCGCGTATCGCCGGGGCGGAAGCGGACAGCCAGGCCGCGCTCGCGACGTTCGACGGCACCGTGCTGACCGCGCTGGAGGAAACCGAGACGGCGCTCTCCAACTACGCCCGCGCGCTCGACCGGCGCACCGCGCTGCAAGCCGCGCGCGATCAGGCGGCGGTGGCCACCCGCATCACCCGCGCGCAGCAGCGCGAGGGACAGATCGACAGCCTCGCCCAACTTGATGCCGAACGCACCTTCGCCGACACCGAAGCGACACTCGCCCTGGCCGATGCCGACATCACGCGCCGCCAGATCGATGTTTTTCGAGCCCTTGGCGGCGGCTGGAACGGCTGAGCGGGCGGAGCGAAGCGTGGCCCCGTTGGTCGCATGTCGCGTCCAAACGGTCGCTGTTTAAGCGGATCCGCCCTGCGACGTCATCGCTTCGGCAACTGGCGCATCGAAGGGGTAGGCGATCTCCACCCACTGCGCCTCGGCATCCGACGTGCCGGCGTAGAGCCGCGTGCGGCCATCGACCTGCTCGATGCCCGAGGAGAACACGACATCGATCAAGTCCGCGCGCTTGGCGGGGCCGGGTGCGAACTGATCGCGGGATGCGATAATGCGATAGTCACGCCAGGCATGTTCAGCGGGATCGAAGACGAAGGACACGGCATAATAGCGCCGCGTGCCGTACAGGATGTCCTGTTCGAAGAACGCTGCGTGCGCGATCACACCGATCTCGCCGGAGGTCAGGAGATGCGCCTCGTTCGCGCCGCCCCAATCGAGGGGATGGAACATGTCGTCGAGCATGGGCGCCGCGTCGATCGCATCGATGGTCAGCGCATCGAGCGACGCGACTTCGGTGTAGCCTATCGTGCCGCGCCCGCCTCTGGTCCCGCGCGGCCGGGTGAAGATCGCGACGCGGCCGTCGGCGAGCTCGCACAGCCGGATGTCCTTCATGCCGATCGGCCCGGCGAAGAAAGGGCGAAGGTCGAAGATGTCGGCCCCGCGGTAGAAGACGGTATGCCATATCGGCTGCGCCGGGCGCAGGTCGACCTCCACGCCGCCGAATACGAGCTCGCCCGCGATCCGGGTCACGAACGGGTCCTGCAGCCGGAAATGCGGCGCACCCTCGATCGGGTGCCAGACGCCGTCCAACTCCTCGAAGAAGACGGCGGTCGAGTCCTCACTGTCGCGCAGCTCCACGCGCCCGGCGATCACGCGCCGCCCGGCCGAATGGAACGGCGCGGAGATATTGTACACGTCGCAGTCGCCGACGCCGGTGAAGCGGAGTTTCCCGGTGGCGGGGGATTCGCCCACGACATCGGCCGCGAAGGTGTCGGCGAGCGTCTTCACGCGAATGATGTTCTCGCGGGTCAAGTCAGTCTCCTGATAGGTCGAGGCGTACGGGAGGGCGTTACACGCCCATCGCCGTCCACAGGTCGGTCAGCGGCATGGCGCCCAGCGCCATGACGCGGTCGGCGGCGCCGTAGTAGACGCGCAGGTCGTCGCCCACGATCACCGCGCCGCAGGCGAACACGACGTTGTCGAAAAAGCCCGTCACTTCGTACGGCTCCCGCGGTTCGGCGAGCGGGCGATCGAGCCGGGCACGTACGATGCGCGGATCGTCCAGGTCGAGCAGCAGCGCACCCAGGCTGTAGCGCTGATGCGCATCGACGCCGTGGTAGATCTGCAGCCAGCCCCTGTCGGTTTCCAGCATTGGCGCGCCGCCACCGATCTTGCTCGATTCCCACCCGCCGGCCAGCGCGCCGGCCAGCCGTTGATGATGACCCCAGTGCATCAGGTCGGGCGAGCGCGCGATCCAGATCTCGGGCGTGCCGAGATGCCGCGGCGCCGGACGATGCAGGCACCAATAGGCGCCGTCGATCCGGCGCGGAAACAGGCACACGTCGCGATTGTCGGGCGAGAAGATGAGCCCCAGCCGCTCGACGGTGCGAAAATCATCGCTAACCGCCAGCGCCGTCGCGATGCCCAGATCCGACACTGCGGTATAGTTGATGTAGTAGCGCCCTTCGATGGCCGTGATCCGCGCGTCCTCGCATCCGAAGCGCTCGTAGCGATCAGCGGGGAACAGGAAGGGCGTGTCGTCGACCGCAAAGTCGGTCCCGTTCGTGCTGCGGGCGAGGCGCAGATGCGACATCGAGGTGAGATAGACCTGTGCCGGGTCCGCCCGCAGCACGACCATGCGCGGATCGGCGAAGTCGTAGGCCGGATCGTCGAGACGCAGGGTCTCCACCGTGACCCGCCATGTGTCGCCCGCCGCCTCGAGCAGCGGGACGCGCAGCTCGCCCGGCGCCGCACCGGCGACGCTTTCCGCCACGCGCACCAGCATGATCGTCTCATCGCCGACCTGCACGACGCCGGCGTTGAAGGTGCAATCGACCTTCCAGTCCGGTCGACTCGGCCGCACCTGTTCTGGCGTGATGAGGGGGTTGGCCGGCGAACGCGTCAGCAGGTCGCGCGAGATGTCTTTCGTCATGGAACTCACTTCAGGCTCAGGGCCATGCCCTGAAGGAACTGGCGGCGGAACAGGAGGAACAGCAGGGCGAGCGGCAGCGTCTGCAGCACCGCACCGGCCATCACCGGCCCCGCATAGCCGCCATATTGCTTGCTGAAGGTCGCGAGCAGCACGGACAGCGGCATCCGCTCCGCATCCGAGATCGCGATCAGCGGCCACAGGAAATTGTCCCACGTGCCGGTGAAGGTAAACAGCGCGACGATCGCGATGATCGAGCTGTTGAGCGGCACGACCACCCGGGTCACCGTCTGCCACAGGCTGGCGCGGTCGAGGCGGGCCGCGTCGAAATACTCCTCCGGCATCGCCCGGAACGACTGCGACATCATGTAGATGCCCCAGCCCGACATCATGAACGGCAGGATAAGCGCGGCGATCGAGTTGAGCAGCCCGAGTTCCTTCACGAGCACGAACAACGGCAGGATGAACATGGCCGTCGGGATGACCATCTGGAGCAGCAGGAAGTCGCCGAACAGTTTGCGCCCCGGAAAGCGCAGCCGCGCGAGGGCGAAGGCGATGAAGGCGGATGAAACGAGCACCGATGCCGTCACGCTCAGCGTCACCAGCGCCGAGATGCCGAGCGCCTGAAGAAACGGCCGGTCGAGCTTGTCGGCGGTCGCGAACAGGAAGCGGAAGTTGTCGAGTGTCCAGTCGCCGGCGAACAGCGCGGTGTTGTAGATCTGCGCTGTCGGCTTGAGCGATGCCGTGACCATCCAGGCGAAGGGATAGAGCCAGGTGAGCGCCAGCGCATAGATGCCGATCGTCGCCACCCAGCCGCCGGGCGTCTTGGACCGGAGAAAGGCGGACAGACGCGTTGTCATGCAATCGCGACCTTCGTCTCGAACAGCCGCCGTGCGAGCAGGACCAGCAGGTAGGAGGCAAGCGAGATCACGATGCTCATCGTCGCGGCGTGACTCGGCTGCAAGCGGCGGAAGGCGGTTTCGTAGATAATCATCTGCGGCGTCACGGTGCTGTCTGCGGGGCCGCCACCGGTAATCAGGAACGGTTCGGTGAACAGTCCGAAAGCGACCAGGATCGCGAAGGTCAGCACCATCATCAGCTGCGGATTGAGCATCGGCAGCGTGATCCGGACCAGTCGCGTCCACCACCCGGCGTTGTCGAGCCGCGCCGCGTCGTACAGCTCCTTCGGCACGGTCAACAGCCCCGAATAGATGATGAGGCCGTAGTAGCCGACGAACTTCCACGCGACGACCAGCGCGATGGCGAGCATCGCCAGCGTCGGGTGATTGGTCCACGGAATGCGCACCCCGATCGCGGCATCGAGCGCGTTGTTGAGCGGCCCCGTCGAACTGAAGATCTTCAGGAACACGAGGCTCAGCGCGACGCCGGACGAGACGTTGGACAGGAGAAAGCACAGCGCCACGAACGCCCGCCCCCGCCCGACATGCTGCAGACCGAAGGCAACCAACAGCGCGCCGCCGAACGCGAGCGGCAGGTAGAAGGCGAGGAAGCGCACCACGTTCCACAGCGACAGCAGGAATTGCGGATCCTGCACCGTCCGGATGAAGTTGCGCGCGCCGATGAAGACCGGTTCGTCGAAGAAGCGCCACTGGATCACGGACAGCCTGGCCAGCCAGACGAAGGGATAGGCCCAGAACACGGCGGTGTAGATCAGATACGCGCCGGTCAGCGACAGGCCGACGATCGCTTCCCGCGAGAGGCCGCCGCGTGCGTTCGACCAGCGGATCATGCCTGCGCCGCCAGCATGCGGTCGGTTTGCGCGGCGGCAGCGGCGAGCGCGACGCCGGGAGCGCGCTGACCGGTCATCAGCGGTTCGATTAGTTGGGAGCTCATGATCTTTTGTACGTCGATGGTATGTTCCGACAGCGCCGGCGGGCGGGCGCTGGCGACGTGCTCGGCATAGGCGCGGCCGATGGCGCTGGAGCGGTAGTAGGCGGCGAAGCGCGGGTTCTGCAGCAGGTCGGATCGTGCGGGCGACAGCCCGGTCCGTTCGAGCCAGAGCAGGTTCATCGCCTCGTCGCCGAGCACCCAGGCGAGGAAGTCGAACGCCTGCCGTTTTACGAGGCTTTTCCGAAAGATAACCACGCCCTTGCTGTCGGAAAAGGTTGCGGCCGGACCGTGCGTCGGGGTGGCGGCAACCATCGGACCGACTGCGATCCGGGCCAAAGTTTCGGGGTAGATGTTGGCGAACCGCTCGACATCCCACGGCCCGCGCACGGCGCCGGCGGCGAGGCCGGAGACGAGAGGTTCTTCGGCATCGAAGTCCATCGCGGTCCAACGCTTCCGGAACATCCTGTCGACGAAGGTTGCGACCTGTAGCCCCGGCGCATTGTCATACAGGGCGCGTTTGTCGTCGAGATACGGCTGCCCATGCGAGGCGGCGTAGTAGAAGGGGATGAAGTCGAACCAGCGATCCTGCCACGCGCGCCCCGCGATGACCTGCATGCCGTAGCGTGCGTTGCCCTTCCCGTGCCCGTAACGTTCGGAAAAGGCATAGACCTCGTCATACGTGCGCGGCGGCGCGGACAGGCCGTTCGCCTCCAGCAGATCGGCGCGCCACCATAGCAGGGTCGGGCTGGAATAGATCGGCAGGGCGGAGACGCGCCCGCCTTCCGTCCAGCCGGGCATGATCGTGCCCATGTGGCGGCGCTCGACCAGTTCGGCATAGCCCGGCATCGCGGCCAGATTCTCGACCTGGCCGAGAACGGCCAACTGCACCGCGAAGCCGGAGAAGATGTTGGTCGACAGATCCGGCTCGGTCCCCGCGACCAGCGCCGAGAGGACGGTGTCCTCCGAATTGCCGGCGGTCGGGATGGTCGTGAACGTTACCGGCAGGCCGCGCTTTTCCGCGTTCCACCGCGCCACGGCAATCTTCCAGAAGCCTTCCTCCGCGGCGTTCGGCCCGACCCACAGGCGAATGCGGTCGGTGCGGCGTTCAGCCTTCCCCGCCGAGCAGCCGCCGAGCAGCGCGGCGGCGCCGGCCACGCCGTAACGGAGCAGATCGCGCCGCACGGTCACGGCAGCGGCGTGCCCTGCAACGCGGTCAGCGCCAGCAATGCCTCCACGGTCGACTCCGCGCCCGAATTCAAGTTGACCTTCGCCGCATCGACGATGCCGTCGAAGGCCCGGCCGGTCGCCGGATCGTACATGGGGCGTCCGGCGGCATTGTCGCCGGCGAACCAGGCCGCAAGGCGTCGGGCGAGGTCGCGGTAGCGGGCGTCACCGGTCACACGGTACGCCTCGTTCGCGGCGAGCACCATCGGGCTGATGCCGTACGCGATCTGGGGAAAGCGCTGCACATCGACCGCCATCAGCCGATCGCCGTCGCGGCGCAGCGCGAAGCTGGACAACATGCCCGTGCGCAACAGGTGCGGGTAGAAGCCATCGATCCCGGCCAGCGCGCTCCGCGTAAAGTCCGGGCGATCGAGCAATGCACCGGCGCGCAGCAGCGCATAGGACTGCGCATTGCCCCAGCCATGCCACTGGTTCCGCCAGCTGAGATGCGCGCCGTGCGGGAAGGTCGCGGCATCGCCCGCCTGCATCCTCACCAGCCCCTCCGCCACCCGCGCGATCAGCGCGCGCGTGCCCGCGTCCTGCGTGCGCCGGTAGTGCGGCATCAGTCCCAGCAGCGCGGTCGAGGCGGCGTCCGCGCCAGATCCGAACGGGAGCCAGTCGGGCACCGTTACGCCCTCGACCGTGGTCACCGCGGCGTTGGCGACCGGCAGGTCGCGCTTCAGGTTGACGACGAGCCGATCCGCCGCCGCCCGCGCACGTCGGGCGATATCGGAATCTTTCGGCAGTTTCTGTACCGCCGCTTCCAGCCCCCACAGCGCGCGCAGCGACCACCAGTTCAGTTCGGCGAGCGACGTGCGATACTCGCGATTGATACGGCCACCCGCCCAGATGAAATTGTGGAAATAGCCGTTGTCGGCCTGCAGTCGAATCACGAAGCGGGTCATCAGGTCGAGCTGCCGCATCCGCGCCGGGTTCAGCGTCGGCATCGCCGCCAGCAACACCATGCCGCGCGCGACATCGTCGACGCAGGCATAGCCCTCGTTCGGCTCGATCGCGAAGCTGTAGTCTGGCGCCTCGCTATAGATGCGCAGCACGCCGACCTGCTCGCCACCGACCTTGGCTTCGGCGAACAGGTGATCGAAATGGGCGAGATTGACGCGCTGGCGCTCGGCCGCGACATGAGTGCGGGGCGCGACCGGTGGCTGTTGCGTGACGGTACAGGCGCTCGATACCGAGGCCACGAACAGCAGGGCGGATACCGGCCGCATAATCCGGGGCCGCATGATCTGGCGCAGACTGGCCATCAGGTGCACCTCTCCCGCCTCCTTTGCGAAGGACGTTTAACGATAAACATCGCCGGTTGTGCGTGTCAACCCGGCCCGCTATGGCCGCGGCAGCAGGTCGGTCGAACCGCGGGAGAGGATTATGGCGCGGATCAAACGGGCCACGTTGAAGTCGATCGCTACCGATCTCGGCGTCACGCACACATCGGTGTCCAACGCGTACAACAACCCCGCCAAGGTGTCGAAGGCGTTGCGCGAGCGCATCATCGCGCATGCGCGCTCGGTCAACTATGACGGGCCGAACCCGGCCGCCCGGTCGCTGCGTACCGGCCGTTGCGGCGCGATCGGCGTGCTGTTCAACGATCAGCTGAGCTACGCCTTCACCGATCCCCATGACATCGCGTTCCTGCGCGGCATATCGAGCGTGTGCGAGGACGAGGGCGCGAACATCGTGCTGATCCCGCTTCAGAACAAGCGACCCGATCAGCGCGATCAGCTCGCCGCGATCGTCGACGGATTCATCCTCAACGCCCCCTATCGCAGCCATCCGACCATCCGCCAGGCGCTGGCGCGCGGGTTGCCGACCGTGGTGGTGGATTTCGACGCGCCCGATCTGTCGAGCGTGCTGACCAACGATCGTGCGGCGATGCAGGCGGTGGTGGCGCATCTGCTAGAGCTGGGGCACCGCCATATCGCGATCGTGACCTTCCCCCGTCAGGAAGGCACCGGCGACATCCGATCGCTCGCGGACGATTTCTCGGACGAAAGCTACGTCGTTCATGAGCGGATCGAGGGTTGTCGCGACGCCGTCGACGCCGCGGGCGTCGCGCGAGATGAGGTACTGGTCTGCGAGACGACGAACTGCGAGGACGGCGGACGGCGCGCCGCCGAATGGCTGATGCGCCGCCGGCCCGAACTGACCGCGCTGGTCTGCTTCTCCGATCGGCTGGCCTATGGCGCGATCGCGGGAGCGGCGGCGTTGGGCCTCGACGTGCCGGGCCAGCTCTCGGTCACCGGATTCGACGGGATCGACCCGCCGGGCGGGACGCCTGCTGCGCTGCGGCTCACCACCGTGCGGCAGAACGCGTGCGAAAAGGGTCGGCGCGCGGCGGAAATTCTGCTGCGCCCCGAAAGCGGCGGCAACGGCAAGGTCGCGATCGCGGCGGAGTTCGTGATCGGAAACAGCAGCGCTGCGGCGAAGGCGGAGACCCGATGAGCACCCTGACCCTCACCGACCTGCGCAAATCCTATGACGGCACGGACACGATCCGCGGCATCGACCTGACGGTGGCGAGCGGCGAATTCGTCGTGCTGGTGGGCTCCTCGGGCTGCGGCAAGTCGACGGTGCTGCGCATGATCGCGGGACTGGAGGAGGTGACGTCCGGCACGATCCGGATCGGCGACCGCGACGTCACCCGCGTACCCGCGGCGTCGCGCGGCGTCGCGATGGTGTTCCAGTCCTACGCGCTCTACCCGCACATGACGGTGCGCGAGAATCTGAGCTTCGGCCTGCGCAACATGCGTGTGCCGCGTGACGAGATCGCGCGTCAGGTCGCGAACGCCGCTTCGGTTCTGGAACTGGATGTTCTGCTCGATCGCCTGCCCGCACAACTGTCGGGGGGGCAGCGCCAGCGCGTCGCGATCGGCCGCGCGATCGTGCGCGATCCGTCGCTGTTTCTCTTCGACGAACCGCTATCGAACCTCGATGCCGATTTGCGCGTGCGCATGCGGCACGAGCTCGCCGCCCTGCACAAGCGGCTGGGCGCGACGATGATCTACGTGACGCACGACCAGGTCGAGGCGATGACGCTGGCCGACCGGCTGGTCGTACTCGATAGCGGACGGATCGCGCAGGTCGGCACGCCGCTGGAGGTCTATGAGCGACCGGCGAACGTCTTTACCGCCGGGTTCATCGGCAGCCCGCGGATCAACCTGCTCGATGCCATCGTCGTATCGCGCGATGGGGCGACGGGGCTGATCGAACTGGCCGGCGGGGCTCGGTTCGCCGCACCGGCCGGACGGGCGATGCCGGGCGACCGGCTGACGGTCGGCCTGCGTCCCGAGCATCTGCGGCGCGAGGCGGGGGCGGACGGAATCGCGCTGACGATGACGGTCGATGCGGTCGAGGCGCTCGGCCACTCCACATTCCTGTACGGCACGCTGCCGGATGCCGGTGAGTTTCGCGCGAAGCTCGACGGGCATCATGAGGTGACGGTGCCGGGCACGCTGTCGCTCTTCGCCGACCCGGCGCGCGCGCTGCTGTTTGATCACGCCGGCGAAGCCATTGCCTAGCGACAGGTTGATCGTTAAACACGACTCCTTATCCAGTCCGATACCTGCCGAAGACGGGACGGACGGAGGCATGAGGAGAGGATGGACATGGCAAAGGGTTGGTCGCGCGTCTGCATGACGGGGCTGGCGACGGTTTTCGTCGCCATGGGTACTAGCGGAGCCGGCGCACAGGAGCGGCGCGCCGAACCGCAGGACGCCCAGATCAAGGACCAGCCGGCCGATCAGACCGCCGCCGGCACCACACTCACCGAAGACAGCAGCGCCGACATCGTCGTCACCGGCCTGCGCGAAAGCCTGCGCCGCGCAACCGACATCAAGCGCTCCGCCCCCAACATCGTCGATTCCATCGTCGCCGACGACATCGGCAAACTGCCCGACCAGAACATCGCCGAGGCGATCCAGCGCATCCCGGGCGTCACCATCTCACGCGACAACGGCGAGGGCCAGTTCATCACCGTCCGCGGCCTGGGGCCGGCGTTCAGCACCGCGCTGTACAACGGCCGCGTCCTCGCGACCGAGAACCAGGGCCGCGAATTCTCGTTCGACATCCTGCCGGCCGAACTCATCAACCGCGTCGATGTGTCGAAGACGCCGACCGCGGCGCAGTTCGAGGGCGGCATCGCCTCCACCGTCGACATGTATACCGCGCGGCCGTTCGATTACGGCAAGACCCGCGCGGTGCTGTCCGCACAGGCGAACTACGACGATCTGCGCGGCGCGGTGTCCCCGCAGGTATCGGGCCTGTTCAGCACCACCTTCGCCGACGACACCTTCGGCATATTGGCGGCCTTCTCCTATATCGACCGCAAGATCGCGGGCCAGCGCATCTTCACCGATGGCTGGGAAGCGAACCAGAACCTCGACCTGAACAAGGACGGTCGCAACGAATTCACCGGTGTGTCGCTGCCGACCTATGTCGAATACGGCGTCAACAGCACGGCGCGCAAGCGCATGTCGGGGCTGACCACGCTCCAGTGGAAAGCGTCGGACACGCTGCTGCTGACCGTCGACGGGCTCTATTCGAAGCTGGACGTCAACGACGACAACAAGGTGTTCTTCGTCTACGGCGGCCCCGGCGAGATCACCGCGGCGACGGTGAACGCGAACAACAGCATCACCAGCTACACCGGCATCGCCTCCGGCCCGTTCATCACCAATCAGGTGCGCCCGCGCCTTGCCGAAACCTATCAGGTCGGCGGCAATCTGGAGTGGAAGCCGGGGAACGGCCTGTCGGGCTTCGTCGACGTGTCGTGGTCGCGCGCGACCGACGACACCGGCGGCAACCAGGCGTGGTTCGAATCGAACCTGTCCGGTGTCGGCTATTCGCCCGCCACCGCGACGTTCAGCCTCAGCGAGAACAACAAGCCGGTCTATTCCAATCTCGGCAATTTCAACGACACGTCCAACGCGCGGCTCGGCTACATCACCTATGAAGGGGTGAGCGTCGACGACGAGATCTTCCAGGTCAACACGCAGGGCAAGTACGAGACCGACGGCGGCATCCTGCGCGCCGTCGCCGCCGGCGTGAACTATTCCGACCGGACGAAGGGCCGCACGTCGACCAAGACGCCCGATGCGCTGCAGAGCGTGTTCGGCGGCATCCGCGTGCCGCAGAACCTGTTCGGCGAGCCCGCCGATGCGAAGGACTTCCTCGGCATCAACATGTTTCCGAACGGCTTCCCCGCCTATTCGGCGGGCGACATCGCGCGCTACCTGCTGACCGATACCGCCATCAACCAGACGCGCGATCCGGCCGCGACGCGCGCGGCGCTCGCCGCCAATGGCGGGACGCTCGACGTCGTGCTGGTGCCGAGCAACAGCGGCACCGCGAACGAAAAGACGGTCAGCACCTTCGCGCAGGCGTCGCTCGGCGGCGACTTCGGCTCGCGCAGCTGGTCGGGCAACCTCGGCGTGCGCTGGACGAAGACCGACGTGGTCTCCACCGGCTTCGGTCAGGAGATCCTGAGCATCACGCAGCCGGGGCCGGGTCTCGACCCCGTCGTCAACCTGTCGCCGGCGCAGCCGATCAGCCAGACGGGCAGCTACAGCGAGTGGCTGCCGAGCGCCAACTTCAAGATCGACGTCGTCAAGAACGTGGTCTTCCAGGCGGCGGCAGCGCGCACGCTGACCCGCGCGACGCTCAGCGACCTGCTGCTCATCCGCAACATCAATCCGCGCCCGCGCGAACGGGCGATCAGCGACGGCAATCCGGGGCTGCTGCCGCTGGTGGGCTGGAACTATGACGCGGCGCTGACGTGGTACATCGACCGGTCGAGCTACATCAGCGTGGCGGCGTTCCAGAAGGACCTGCGCAACCTGACAGAATCGGTCACCAGCACGATCCAGATCCTCGGTCTCGACTTCCGCCGCACCCGCCCCGAAAACGTCGGCGACGACCGCATCCGCGGCATCGAGATCGGCGGGCAGTACACCTTCTCCGGCCTGCCCGCGCCGTTCGACGGCTTCGGCATCCAAGGCAATGCCAGCTTCGTCGGCGAAGAGGGCAACACCTACAACGCGGTCGGCTTCTACGAAAAGGGCCCGCTGCAGATGCGGCTCGCCTACAACTACCGGCAGTCCTACGAACTGACCGACCGCGGCAACCGCGGCCAGCCAGTCAACATCGCGTCCTATGGCATCGCCGACGCGAGCATCAACTACGCGATCACGCCGAACCTCACCGTGTTCGCGCAGGGGCTGAACATCTTCAACGAGAAGACCTTCAGCTATTCGGTCTTCCCGGAGCGCGTCATCACCTACGAAACCTACGGGCCACGCTACGCGCTCGGCGTTCGCGCGACATTCTAAAGGGCTGGTAGGTGTCGCAAATAAAGCGACGGGCGGGTTGGGAGCCCGCCCGTTGCTGCTCGAACTTGAGAGCGAACGATGCCGGCTACCATATCCTGACCCGCTGTTCCGGTGGCAGGTACAGCTTGTGTGCGGCCGTGACACCGAATGCGTCGTACCAGGCATCCAAATTGCGGACGACGCCATTCACCCGGTAGCGCGCGGGCGCATGATAGTTTCGCTGGACGTGGTTGCGGAGCGCGTCATCGGTTTCGACCGTTCGCCAGAATTGCGCCCACCCCAGAAAGAACCGTTGCTCGGCGGTGAAGCCATCGATCTGCCGGGCCATGTCGATCCCATGCTCGGCCGCGTACAGCCGGAAGGCATCCAGCGCGAGCGTGACGCCCACGAGGTCAGCCAAATTCTCACCCAGCGTCTGGCGTCCCTTCAGCTTCAGGCCCGGTAGCGGCTCGTAGCGGTCGTATTGCGCGACGAGGGCATCCGCCCGGCGCTCGAAAGCCGCCCGGCTCGCCGCCGTCCACCAATCGCGCAAATTGCCTGCATCGTCGAATTGCGACCCCTGGTCGTCGAAGCCGTGGCCCATCTCATGCCCCAGCACGGCGCCGATCGCGCCGAAATTGACGGCAGGATCGGCGGACAGGCTGAAAGCCGGCGCCTGCAATATGCCGGCGGGAAAGCACACCGAATTGAGCTGGGGACTGTAGCTCCCGTCGACCGAATGCGGAGCGAGATGCCAGGGATATGGCCGGTTGGGCTGCGCCAGTTGCAGGTTGTCGCGCGCGGCTTGGCCAGCCTGCAAGCGGTGCAGATTGCCGATCGGATCGGTCGGCATGATCTCGGTCTCGGCATAGTCGCGCAGATCGTCGGGATAGCCGAGATTGAGCTTCATCTTGCCGATCTTCGTGAGTGCGGCGCCGCGGGTCTGCGGATCGAGCCAGTCGGCATCGGCCAGGCGTTTGGCGAACGCGCGCTTGAGTCCGATCGCCATGCCGGTGATCGCAGTGCGATGCGCGGCGGAGAAATGATCGGCGACATAGGCCTTGCCGATCAGGTCGGGCAGGTTGCGACTGACGAACTGTATGCCCCGGCTTTCCCGGCTGCGTTGCGCCTCCTGCCTGGCGATCCGGCGGCCGTAGAAATCGAAACTGGCCTCCTGCACCGCGGCCGGCAGCAGATACGCGTGGTTCTGGATCCAGTGGAAGGCGAGATAGGACTGCCAGTCCTGCACCGATGTCTGGGCGAAGATGGCGGCACTGTCGCGGATCGCGGTGTCCGTGTTGAGGACGACCGTCTCCACCGCCGCGAAACCGACCGCCACCAGGAACGCGTCCCAGTCGAAGCCCGGCGCGTATCGCCGGAGCTCTGTGCGAGGCATCGGATGATAGTTCAGCCGGCGATCGCGCAACTGCTCGCCGTTCCACTGGACGGCTGCCAACCGGGCTTCGAGCGCCACGATACGATCGGCGCGACGCGCCCCGTCCGGCATCGCCGCCATGCCGAGCAACCTGACGATATGCGAGCGATAGGCGTCGCGCAGCGCGGGATAGTCGCCGTCCGCGGCGGTGTAATGGGCTGGTGTAGGAAGCCCCACGATCCGTGCGCCAAGCACTTGCTGGTCGAGATGGAGCAGGCTGCGGCGCGTATCGGCGGCATCGAGGAAGACGTAGCTGCCGACGATACTGTGAGACATCGGTCGAGCCATGAACCGCGCCACGTCGGCATGATTCCGGATGGCCGCAATGGCGCTCAAGTCCGGCCGGATCGGCGTAAGGCCGCCGCGTTCGATCGCAGCCGTGTCGAGGAAGCTGGCATAGAGGTTCGCGATCTTGCGGTCGCCGTTTCCTGTCGGGTCGCGCTGGATGATGGCTCTCACCGCAGTCTCGGTGCGCAGGAACATGGCGTTCATCTCGCCATACTCCCCGTAGCCGGCGGGACGCTGAGTCGTACGAAGCCAGCCCTCGTTGACGTAATCGAAGAAGGCATCGCCGGGCGCGACGGTCCGGCTAATGGCGTCGAGGTCGACACCCCAGTGACCGTCAGCGACGGGTTCGCGGGCATGAGCCGACCATGAAGAGAGCACCACCGGAGCCCCGGCCGCCGCGGTCAGAAACGAACGTCGGCTTGCGGCCCTGCTGGCATCGCACGGCGAATGTGACATGATGTGCTCCCACACCTGCAATAGTACGATTAGTACTAATTTATGCGTTGGAGTCAAATGGAGGAACCCGAAGGTGTCTTGACCGAACTCGAAGGCGCGATCCTGTCCGAAATCCATCATCGCGGTGCGGGAACGGCGTTCCAGGTTCGCAGGGCGTTTCAGACATCGCCATCGCTGGAATGGAGCGGCAGCGCGGGCGCGGTATATCCGGCGATCCGCCGCCTCACCGCGCACGGGTTTATCGCGGCCGCGACAGAGATCGCCGGGCGTCGGACCAGCACGCTGACCTTGACGCGAAACGGCGTCGTCAAACTCGACACGTGGATTTGCGACGTCCGTCGCGCCGCCGGTCTCGGCCTCGACCCGTTCAGGCTGCGCTCCGGGCTATGGGATCGACTTCTCCCGGCTCAGCGTGTGGCGGGGCTTGAAGCGCTGTCGTCGGAGATCAAGCGACAGATCGACGATCTCGCGGCGTATAAGGTCACGCTCGATATCGTCGAACAGCGTCGTGTCGATCTGTCGATCGCGCTTCAGCATCTACGCCTGGCATGGATCGAAGGCGAATTGCTGGGCGCCGAACTCGCGGCACCGTCGCGATGACGCGGTCGGTTCGTTCGAATTCGACCGATAGGATCGCAGCCACAGCGCGATGCGTGTAAGGCCTGCC
>NZ_JBTMWL010000004.1:0-329259 GCF_054489605.1 Sphingomonas sp. RS2018 | reverse complement strand
CCGGCGCTCGACAACAAGATAGTCTGCGTATCGGTGAGCTTCGTCATGCTGGTCTCCATCGATGGAGCAGCACACCGCTGCTCCCACCAGCATCAGCCCCATCCGACAGCATCGGTGGGGCGCGCCGCAGGCCTTACCCGCGACTCAAGGTCCAGCGCTGTTCGCTCTGTTGGCGAGCGAAGTCGAGGGAGTACCTCGGCCAGCTTTACCAACACGGGAATCTCGTTTGACGAAGCCCGTTTTCGGCCGAAGGCGTGCGGCGCCGTTGCCAACAGTGCTGTGACGGTCTGGCTTTGACTGGATATCGCGAGGCCAGCGCAAGGGCGCTAATCGCTGCTATAACTCTCGTCATCTGAATAATGTCATCGATCCCGGCGCAGAGGGGTCAGACAACCGCAAGTCCTCATTTCATTTCACCAATGGAAGTAAATTCCACCATTGAATGTTCCGATGGTAAGTTTATTGTCGTCTCGACGGCATCACCGGGCCGCGGAGAGGGAATGCAGAAGATGACGGCTCCGCTCGAAATGAGGCGCAGAGATGCCTTGTTAAGCCTTTCAGCTTTGGCGGCAAACGCAGCCCTTACTGGCGGGGCGTCTGTTGCATACGCCGCCGAACCAACGCGACCGACAGTGGATACTATGCTGTGGTACGCCCAGCCGGCTGCGACTTGGGTCGAGGCTCTACCGGTCGGTAACGGCCGGATCAGTGCGATGGTCCACGGCGGGACGGACAGCGAATATCTCCAACTGAACGAAGATACTCTGTGGGCCGGAGGGCCCTACGATCCGGCTAATCCAACGGCTTTGGCGGCGTTGCCGGAAGTACGGCAGATGGTGTTCGATGGCCGCTATGCTGAAGCGGCGGAGCGAACAAAGGAACGTCTTATGGGCACGCCGATGCGGCAGAGCCCCTATGCTACGATGGGATCGCTGGTAATCGACCGGGCAGGTTTCCGCGGTGTGCCGCCAGGACGCTCGCCGACGGGTACGTCGAGCCCCGTGACACCATTAGAGGCAGCGACGCCACTGCCGGGTTATCGCCGCGAACTAGACCTGGACGGTGCAATCGCGACGACGCGGTGGGAGAAGGACGGCGTAATCTACAGGCGCGAGGTTTTCGCCTCCGCGCCCGACCAAGTGATCGTCGTGAGACTATCTGCATCCTCGCCGGGCCATATCGACGTCGATCTCTCGCTGGCCAAGCCGACCGAGCGGTCGCAGGTGAGCACACCGAGGCACGACGAGCTCTTACTCGTTGGACGCAACGAGCCCGCAAACGGAACCGAAGGCGCGCTGCTCTATGAGACCCGCGCACGGGCGATACCCATTGGTGGCACGGTGGAGAGGGTCGACGACCAATTGCGAGTACGGAGCGCCAACGAACTGACCGTGCTTGTGGCGATGGCAACCAGCTATCGGCGTTTCGATGATGTCAGCGGCGACCCTGCGGCCAAGACTATCGCGCAGATCGCAAAGGCCGTCGCCGTTGGCACGGCGGCAAAACTGGTCGCGCGGCATCAGGCGGACCATCGCGCACTATTTCGACGCGTTTCTCTGGACCTCGGCCGGACCCCGGCCGCCGACCTGCCGACCGATCAGCGGGTTCGTTCTGGCGAAACCGGTCAGGATACCGCGCTCGCCACGCTCTACTTCAACTACGCCCGCTATATGCTGATCGCTTGTTCACGCCCAGGGAGCCAGCCGGCAAACCTCCAAGGTATCTGGAACGACACCAACCGTCCGCCTTGGGGCGGCAAGTACACCATCAACATCAATACCGAGATGAACTATTGGCCGGCAGAAATAACCGGCCTGCCCGAGTGCGTCGAACCACTGGTTCAGATGGTCAAGGAAATCGCGATCACTGGCGCACGCACCGCCCGCGTGATGTACGGAGCACGTGGTTGGGTCTGCCATCATAATACTGACCTATGGCGGGCGACAGCGCCGATCGACGGACCGAACTACGGCATGTGGCCGATGGGCGGCGCTTGGTTGTGCACCCATCTATGGGATCGGTACGATTATGGTCGCGATCGGGCGTATCTTCAGTCCATTTACCCGGTACTGCACGGCGCGGCGTTGTTCTTCATCGACGTGCTGCAGAAAGATCCAAAAAGCGGCTTCCTGGTCACCAATCCGTCAATCTCGCCAGAATTAAGCCATGGCCATGGGTCAGCTCTGTGTGCAGGGCCAACGATGGACATGGCGATCCTCCGAGACCTTTTCGACCAGGCTGCACAAGCTGCCACCATCCTGGGTCGCGACGCAGCTTTCGTACGGACGCTCCGCCAAACGCGCGAGCAACTTGCGCCGTACAAGGTCGGTGCGCAGGGACAACTGCAGGAGTGGCAAGAGGATTGGGATGCCGACGCCCCTCAGCACCACCGCCACGTTAGCCATCTGTACGGGGTTTATCCGGGTCACCAGATCAGCACGGAGGGCACACCCCGTCTTGCCGATGCCGCAAAGCGGTCACTTGACCTGCGCGGTGACGAGGCAACGGGCTGGGCGACGGCTTGGAGGATCGCACTATGGGCAAGATTGCGAGACGGTAATCGCGCGTACGACATCCTTCGGTTCCTGATCGGTCCCAAGCGCACCTATCCCAACATGTTCGATGCTCATCCGCCATTCCAGATCGACGGCAACTTTGGTGGGGCAGCGGCAATTACCGAAATGCTGATGAGCGGAGCAGAGGACAAGATCCTGCTGTTGCCCGCCTTACCCGACGCCTGGCCTGACGGCGCGGTTCGCGGCCTGCGCGCACGCGGCGGCGTCGAAATCGACATTACGTGGCGTGGCAAACGGCTGACTGAGGCCAGGCTGTCGAGCAAGATAGACGGAAAACGCACGATCAGCCACGCAGGCGTAACACGCTCCGTTATGCTGCGTGCAAACCGGGCCATTAAGCTGACGGGTGAGGATCTGCGCGTGTCCTAAGCGCCCCCGGAGCGCTCCGCCTGAATTTTAGCAGTCGCCTGCCGCGCCCGCTTACCCTTGATGTCGAAGGACAGACCACATGATGGGCATGGACAGACGTACGGCACTGGCGGTGGGCGCGGCGGGGCTGGCGCTTCCCTTCATCCCGTCGACCCATGCTGCACCGTTGCTGGGTGATATACCGGACCACGACTGGCGCCTGTGGATAGATCGTGAGGCGCCGTTCGCCGATGATCGCCTGTTCCTGCCCGACGACGTCGATCTGGCGACGCTGCCCGTCACTCCGCCAACCGGGGGCTGGAACGCGTTATGGGGCGGTGCGGGCATACCGGTCACCCTGCCGACGACGGTCGAGGAACATCACTGGGGCGACTTCGGCACGCGGCCCTATACCGGTGACGAATACCGCTACGCCGAGGACGATGCCGTGCCGCAGAACGGCGCTTATCGCGGTGTATCGTGGTGGTGGCGAGAGATCGACATTCCGACGTCGGCACAGGGGCAGCGCGTGGTGCTGCACATTCGCGGCGCGCGTCTGCGCGCGGAGGTGTTCCTGAACGAACGGCTGGTCGGCTACTCGATCATGTCGGAACTACCGATCCACTGCGACCTGACCACGGCGATGCGGCCCGGCGGCCGCAACCGGCTCGCAATCCGCATCACCAATCCCGGTGGACGGTACGACTGGCGCGATTCGACGACGATGGGTTGGGGCGCGGTGAAGTTGTTTGCCTCGCACGGCTTCGGCGGCATCGATCGCGGCATGACGCTGTCGGCGCATCCGCTCGACGCACACATCCGCGATGCGTGGGTGCTCAACACGCCCGACCCGCGCGAAGTGACCGCCCACATGGAGGTGGTGTTCGCCACGGCGCCTCGTCGCCTGCCGACGCGCGAGAGCGTTCAGTTGATCGATGCCGACGGCACCGTCGTGCCGGCAACGGTGAAGAGGGAGAGCGCGCACCTCGACGGCAATGTCGCCACCATCGTCTTTCGACTGCGCGCCGCCGATGCAAAGCTGTGGACGCTGGCGGATCCCAATCTCTACCGCATCCGCTTCGGCTGGGACGACGACACCCGGCTCGCCCAATTCGGCTTCCGCTGGTTCGCGGTCGATGGCGTCGGCACCAATGCGATGCTTCGGCTGAACGGGGATCGCATCAAGCTCTATTCGGCCATCTCCTGGGGCTATTGGGGCTACAACGGACTGTGGCCCACCCCCGAACTTGCGACCCGGGAAGTGACGGCAGCCAAGGCACTCGGCCTCAACGCCCTGCATTTCCATCGCAACGTCGGCAAGGAGGAAGTCTTCGCCGCGCAGGACCGCATGGGGCTGCTGCGGGTCATGGAGCCTGGTGGCGGTCGCCACGCGATCGGCCGCGACCTGAAACCTGGCGAGACGCTTTCGAACGCGGACCGGTTCAGCCGCGACTTCACGGTTGCAAAGTGCGTGGCGATGGCCCGAACGTTTCGCTCTCGTCCCAGCCTCGCCCACTATACCCTGCAGAACGAGATCGGCGCGAACCTTGCCAACCCCGACGTGCAGCGCGTTCTGAAGGCGATCCACGATACCGACCCCAGCCGCACCGTTATCCTGAACGACGGCTTCGTCGGCCGGGGTGCGGCACAGGCAATGTATCTAGCCTATGATGACCATTATTGCCGTTCCGACGTCGAGCCACACGGCGGCTGGTGGGTCAATCATCAGGGTGCGGGTGACCAATGGTACGACCGTTTTTATCAGTCGAAGGACAGCTACATCCACCGCCAGACGGGCAAGCCGTTCATCGTCGAATTTGGCGAGATGCAGGGCTGCGCGGTCGCCGATAACCATGCGAAAATCGTTGCCGAACTGACCGCGCGCGGCGGCAAGGGGTACGACATCGACGACCACCGTGTGATCCTTGCGGGGACGGAGGCGTTCCTCGACCGCTGGGGATTTCGCAAGGCGTTTCCGAGCTTGGAAGATCTGTTCCTGTCGATCGGGCGCAAATGCTATGACGCATGGGAGAATTACCACGACAACATCCGCATCGGCGATGCGGTCGACATCGCCGCGATCAGCGGATGGGAAACGACGGCGATCGAGAACCACTCAGGCATCGTCGACAATTTGCGTCACTTCAAGGCCGACCCGGCGATCATACGCCGCAGCCTGTCGCCACTGCGCCCGTGCGCGAAGCAACGGCGACTGGCCTATGACGTTGGCGAGGCGGCCGAGGTCGATCTTTACCTGTTCAACGACACCAACAGGGCGGTCCCCGGCACGCTGCGCCTGTCGGTTGTCGCGCCGGACGGGCGGCAGCGCATGGTCGGCACCTATCCGGTTCCGCTGCACGAACGCGATGTCTTCAGTTATCTGATCGCAGAAAAGGTGATGCTGCCAGCATTTACCGAGGCCGGCGAATGGCGTGTGCGGTTCGTCCATTCCGTCACGCCCGATGCGCCGTTCGAACGTGCGTTCTGGGTGGTCGCGGCAGCTCCCCGCCTGCCTCGGCGACCGCGTATCGCCCTGAGTGGAATCGCACGGTCGCTGCGGCTGAAACTGACGACGATGAACGATGCCATCTTCGAGGATTTTGTGAAGGGCGGGCGCTACGACGGCATCATCGCCTCCGGTTTGAAAGCGGACGAAATCGCGCGGCGAAATATCGGCGAGCAAACTGGGCTGGAAGCGCAGCCAAAGACGGGCGAAAAGCCTAAGCTTGCGCTCGGCGAACTGCCGGCGGACGTGCTTGCCGCGGTGAAGAGTGGCACGCCGCTGATCGCCCTGGTGCCTGAGGACGGGCTGGCCGACGGGGTCGCGCGGCAACTCGCCGCCCTTGGCCTGTTCCGCTATGAGGGACAGGTCGGCAATTTGCGCGCGCCGTGGATGGGCAATTGGAACTACCTGCGCGCGCATCCGCTGTTCGCTGGCATCCCCGCCGACCGCGCGACCAGCGTCTGGCATCAGGTGGAAGGGCAGCCCTCGAACGGCCTGCTGGTCGATGGCGAGACCGTGGAGGTCATCGCCGGCTACAGCCGCGATCATGATCGTCGCAACGGCGCTGCGAGCCTGATCGCGCGCAAGGACGGCATGCGCGTGGTCGTGCATCGCATGCCCGACATGGTCGCCCCGTTGCAACGGCGGCTGCTGGCGAACATGATACGCTGGCTCGCGGATCGCGACGACTGACGTTCGTTTCCTCACACCTGGCGCACCGGTCGATAAGCAAAGCGGCGCAGCCGAGACTGAGCGATCGCATGCTCGGCGCGCGCCAGAATGTAGCGGTCGCTACACGCTGCCACCGTCAAGCTGCGCTACGGTCGACAAAACTATGGCCTGCGTATCGGTGAGCTTGGCATGCTGGTCTACATAGAGACGGAGCAGCATGCTGCAGCAGCAGCCGTAGTCAACGGCAAGGGTAGGGCGCGGCGCGGGGACATCCGCTCGCGGACCAGCGTCTCGCGCTGTTCGCTATGTAGGCAAGGGCGAGTGCATGCTTCCCTTAAATCCTTGTTTTGATTAAAGTCCTTTGGGGTCAACGACGAAGCTGTCCTGGATCTACGACATCGTTGCTGGGGTGCGGCACGATCGAGCTTGTCGGCGCAGTGTGACGGCCAAGAACCCAGTCGTCGAGCTGCTCCAGCGTCTGTGATGCCAGCGGCGAAAAGCGTTCGGACGTCATATGGTCGATCAGTGATCGGCGCAGCGATGCCCGCCCAGGGCGATCCTGCTTGGGGTCTTCGCTCAGATCGAAAGCGCTGACCATCAAACGGCCGCCGCCGACACGTACGTCGAAAGCCAGGGCTGTGCGCAGGCTGCGGTTCCAGTCATCAATCGGCTGGACAATCGGACGAATGGTCCGGTCCAGCGCCTCAATGTTCATCGCCGTGGTCCCCTCGATCAGATCGACCCATTGCCAGTCGCAGTGGGCTTCTGTCGGAAAGCCTGCGAGCGCATGGTGCTCGACGTCGTTCAGCAAACCCAGCATCCAGGCCCGGCTCGGGTTCATAAGCCGGTTCCAGAAAATCGGTACGGTCGTCATTGCCAGGTCCGGATTGGGTTTCGGCGGATTACCCGACAGGAACAGCACACGTTTGTCCTCGGCCAGCGCGGTGCGCGCGATCGCCCAGTCCTGCGTAACAACGATGCCTTCGTTCGCTTTGGCGAGGGGCGACGACGGATAGACCCAGATCGACCAGCGATTGCGGATCGGCGTGCCGGCAAGTTCCAGGATCAGTTCGTACGCCGCAGGAGACGGCAGGCGCGACAGGTCGGCCGTTATTGTCCCGAGCGGTATGCTCTTTCCGCGTGGTGCGGCACGCTTGGGCATCGTTCCCGACGGTGCTGTCAAACCTAACGCACCAACGTTCCGAGTATCCAAGCTAACGTGTTCTTCAGGGGTAGTGCGCCATGCCGGTCGTGCTGTCAGTGCTGCGAACTTGCTCGGCTTGGTTCTGGGAACAGAGCCGTTCGCCTGCCGAAGGGCAGGCGAACGGGGCATAAACTCGCATCGGGTGCGCCCAGTGCAGTTGCTTTGACAGCGCCACTTGAAGCTGTCAGTGCTGCGAACCCGCTCGGCTATGTTCTAAGAACGCCGCCGCCTGTCTGCCGATGCGCAGGCCGTGGGGAAGAACTTCGCGCTGAGTTCGTATGGGGCCGTCGCTTTGACAGCACCCTTAATCTTTAACGCCACCTCTTCGATCGCGAGCTCCGCAGAAAACGGCGCTGTGCCGCCCTGCCAAAGGGACGTGTCCCTGCAAGCTAGCTCCCTACCCTCAAACAGCGATCCGCACGTGTAGAAACCTATGAGCATTAGACTGACAGCGCCCCTTGGGAGGTGAAAGGCTTTACGGCGAACCTGGAATTATCACGGCAAATTAAATTCACAGCACTGATAGCGAGCATTCACATAGATTTATTTTCTCGTCGATCAGGCAATGTACGCCTTACCCGGCTGCTGGGTTGATACGCTCCAGCGGCTTGGCAAAAGGATATCGTTTGCGACGGATACCTGACGTTCTGGCCATCATGGTCGCTCAAATACATGAAGCGCAGAAACTGATCGCGAAGGGCGACGCCGCGACGTTCGCATCGTTGAAACCCATCCGACTGCAAATGGCGGGCGCGGCTACAGGATGCTTCATAGCCTGTCAGCATGCGATCGATCAGAATGGATTGGTCAACAGCGACATGCATCTTGTCAGAGACGGATGGGAGCGTCTCGCGGGCCGGATGCGGGCGATCACAGCGGTCTATCAGTCGCCCCAGCATCCGGAATGGTTGGATTATACAGCCCAAGCAAGATCGCTCATGGCCGACCTTCTACGCCATATCGCCCTCACCCGGCGGGTAATCCTGGTAATGGATAGCGACGAGGCACGCCGTGCGTGCGTTCGATGATGATCAGTCGCCTGTTGTACATCAGCGATGCCCGGATATCATTTGACCGGCAGGTCGCAGATATTGTCGAGCGATCGCGGCTATGGAATGCGCGGGTAGAGATCACGGGCGCGCTGGTCAGGACCGACCGGCATTTCGTCCAGTTCATTGAAGGGCCCGCCGAATTCGTTGATGATATGGCACGAAAGCTGGCGTGCGATAACCGTCATGCGAACATGCGCATCATCGATACCGGGATCGATGACCGACGGCGGTTCTCGAAATGGAGCCTGGCCTATTCTGGACCGGACGACTTCATCGATCAGCGGCTTGTCGATCTGGTAACGGTGGACACCGGAAAGGACATCGGCGTCATCGCGCATCACCTGACGTCGTCGCTGGTTGGTATGGCAACGTACGGTTGAGCCGGATGCTGCGGCTATCATCATTGCCCAAGGGGCGGGCCCGGCACCCTACATCGGCACCTCCATCGTCTTCCTCGCATCTGATAGGTCGCACCGTAATTTTACGAAGCCGGTGCTTACCAATTGGTACGGAAAGGTTTGCCAACCAGCGCAAAGGAAGGAGCGCGGAATGGCGTTAGAGTCTCTATTGTATATCAGCGAGAGCACAATCGCGCCGAACGATACCGATCTCGAGGTGCGTCGCATTGTTGCCGCCGCTCGCTTAGTTAATCAAACCCTCGAAATCACAGGCGCGCTGCTGTTTACGGGGACCCATTTCGCGCAAGTCCTTGAGGGGGCGCCTGATTCCGTCGAGCGGCTTATGGCGTCGATCAGGCGCGACCCGAGACACCACGAGGTCGTTATCGTCGCTCGCGAGCCGCTCGAGACAAGATACTTTGCGGACTGGAGCCTCGCGTATAATGGCCCCTCACAGTTCGTCTCCAGGCATGTCACCCGGCTGCTGAATAGTCCCTTGCCGACGGAGATGCGCCGCTCCGCTGACTGGTTGGCCGAGTTGCTATTTGAGTTTTCAGCTAAGCGATAAGCACAGCAAAAACTTCAGCCACCACGTTTCAGGACTTTGCCGCAAACGTGATCACACGCTGCAGGGGGCGCTGTCAGAGCAAATGCACCAGCTGGTAAGCGCTACCGATTAGATTGGTGAGATGCCCCGCCCGCGCAAGCCAGCCAGTCCGTTCCGCTACTTCAACTCGTCGCCGGAAGTGATCCGGCTGGTAGTGTTGATGTACGTGCGCTTCCCGCTGTCGCTCCGGAACGTAGAAGACCTGCTGTTCGAACGCGGCATCGACATCTGCCACGAGACCGTCCGCATGTGGTGGAACAGGTTTGGGCCGATGTTCGCCGGCGAGATCCGACGCCAGCGGGTGAGCCGTATGCGGGGCTTCCGGCACTGGCGATGGCACCTCGACGAGATGTACGTGAAGCTGAACGGTGAGATGGGCTCCGTCAAACCAAATGCACTGATCAGTAAGCAAGGCGGGGTAGGGGCTGGACATGCCTCGTCCCTGCAAGCCAGCTTCGCCGTTCCGCTACTTCAACTCGTCCCCTGAGGTGATCCGGCTGGTCGTACTCTTGTACGTTCGCTATCCGCTGTCTCTGCGGAACGTGGAGGACCTGCTGTTCGAGCGCGGGATCGACGTTTGCCACGAGACGGTGCGGCTCTGGTGGAACCGGTTTGGGCCGCTATTTGCAGGGGACATCCGCCGCCAGCGGGTGAGCCGCATGCGCGGCTTCCGGCATTGGCGTTGGCACCTGGACGAGATGTACGTGAAGCTGAACGGCGAGATGGTCTACCTGTGGCGAGCGGTAGATCATGAGGGCGAGGTGCTCGAGAGCTACGTCACGAGAACCCGCGATAAGGCTGCAGCACTCGGCTTCATGAAGAAGGCGCTCAAGCGCCACGGCTCGCCGGAAGCGATCACGACCGACGGCCTGCGCAGCTACCGCGCGGCCATGAACGAGCTTGGCAATCGCGAGAAGCAGGAGGTCGGGCGCTGGGCCAACAACCGGGTCGAAAACAGCCACCTGCCGTTCCGACGACGAGAGCGCGCAATGCTGCGGTTCCGACAGATGAAGACGCTGCAGAAATTCGCCTCCGTCCACGCCAACGTCCACAAGCACTTCAGCCTGGAGCGCCACCTTATCGACCGACAGACCTACCGGGAACGACGCTCCGCCGCGCTGGCGGAGTGGCAGACGCTTGCCAGCTAGGCCGCGACCTTCAAAGACCGACGTGCATCATGTGGAGAGCGGTTCGCTTTAGACTGACAGCACCCTTTGGTGCCTTAGCCGATTGGAAACCGACCCAGGTTCCAACGCCACGCGGGCCTTTTACCTGCTGGATCACGTAGACAAGTTCGCCAGCTGCGAGACGCATTGCTGACGGAAGGAACTGACGATCGAAGGCGTTCCCCGTATCGGCCCAGAAGCCTTCCACTTCGACGATGTCCTTGCTCTCGGTGCGGTAGACGGTGGTGATCTCGGCCACCCGGTCGGCATAATCGTTTACCTGAAAGTCGCTGTTGCTCATCGTGTGCCGTGTCCCCGTCGCATCACGCTCGAAGAGCGTAACGAGAGCAACCTTCGCGACGAATTCATGCAGCAGTGAGGCGATCGGTGCTGTCAAACGTAATGCACCTCCGCCGCCGCAACGGGGGCATACGATATTTTTATCGGCGTTCTGGCATGCAGACGAAGCTGTCAGTGCTGCGAAACCGCGCGGCTATGTTCCGAGAACGCTGCCGCTTGCCTGCCGATGTGCAGGCATGCGGGGAAGAGCCACGCCCTGAGTGCAGATGGAGCCCTTGCTTTGACAATACCGACAGCACCTCTGTGGGAGCTGCATATTCGTTTGTAGCTGATGCGATGTGTTGTTGCGGCAGGGCCGCCCGTTCGGTGTCAAGGCGCGCTTTCGTCCGGCGCGAGAAGGTCGGCGGGGTCGAAGTCATAGTCCAGCAGGTCGCCGGGCTTGCAGCCCAGCACGGCGCATAGACGGTTGAGGCTGCTGAAACGGATGCCGCGGACCTTGCCCGAGCGGAACAGCGAGAGCTGCGTCTCGCTAAGGCCAACCTCCGCCGCCAGGTCGCGCGCCTTGATGCCGCGGGCGACGATCAGGTCGTTCAGGATGATCCGCACCGGCATCAGAACATCTCGTCCATCTCGCCCTGCAAGCGGACGGCATGGTCGATGACATACCCAAGCATAATGAGCGCGCCACCGAGAATCGCCAGCGTTATGCTGCCGACGTCGAACATGCCGTAGCCGCCGCGCGTCCCGAGGATCCATCGTATCACGTTAGTCACCACGAACACGTCGAGCACGCTGCCGATACCGATCGTCCAGCCGATCCGCCGCAGCGCCTGCGCGAGCGTCGCCTGCAACGGGCGCCCCTTCGCCAGCCTTCCCAGTGCGTGCCCCATGAAGACGATGCCCACGACGTAGCAGAAATCGGGCAGGCGCCGCACGATGTCCGCGACGAGGATGGGATGCGACAGCGTCAGGTCGCTGCGCAGCAGCGGCACGATCCACGACAGCGCGATCGCGCAGACGATGCCCCCGGCCGTCACCATCGCCAGTAGCCTGAGGCGTGCGCAGTCGGTGCGGAAGTGGGCGGCGGTCGCATATCTCATGCCTGCCATCCTATCACATTTATGTTTGACTTAAAGAACGAAGTCCTGTGAATTTAGATAAGACTTAAAGATTCGAGGGTCGATATGATTATGGTTCGGACGGAAGGCCTGACGCGGCGGTTCGGGGAGACGCTGGCGGTTGAGGATGTCGCGATGACGGTGCCGGCCCGGGCGGTCTACGCCTTTGTCGGTCCCAACGGGTCGGGCAAGACCACGACGCTGAAGATGCTGCTCGGCCTGATCGCGCCCACCGCGGGGCGGGTGCTGATCGACGGGCTGGATGTGGCGACGCACCGCGAGACGATTGCGCGGCAGGTCGGCGCGCTGCTTGAGGCGCAGGGGTTCTATGTCAATCTGACGGGGGCGGAGAACCTTGATCTGACCCGCCGGCTGATCGGGCTGCGGTCAAGCGAGATCGATCGGACGCTCGAACTGGTAGACCTGTCGTCCGCCCGCGACCGGCGCGTTGCGGGTTATTCGCTGGGCATGCGCCAGCGCCTGGGAATCGCGCGCGCGATGCTGGGATCGCCGCGCCTGCTGATCCTCGACGAGCCGACTAACGGGCTCGATCCCAACGGTATCGCCCAGATGCGCAGCTTCCTGCGCGACCTGCCCGAGCGCAGTGGCGCCACAGTCCTCGTCTCAAGCCATCTGCTGAGCGAGATCGAGCACAGCGCCAGCCACATCGGCATCATGCACCGCGGCCGCCTGGTCCGGGAGGGGCGGCTCGACGATCTGCGCGCGCTCGCTGCCCGTCGCATCCGGGTCCGGACGCCGGCATCCGCACGGGTTGTCGCCCGGCTGGCACCGACCTTCGCCGCCATTCTGGATGCGGACGATGTCGTCGTGCCCGTGACGCCGGCGACCGATATAGCCGACCGCGTCGCCGCAATCAGCCGCCTGTTGATCGAGGCCGAACTGCCCTTCACCGGCATTGGCGAGCAATCGACGACGCTCGAGCACCTCTACACCGCCAGCGTCTCCGCCGACCTGAAGGTGCCGGCATGAACGCTCCGTCCTTCGCGACCGTGCTGGGGGTTGAGATCCGCAAGCTCCGTCGTTCGCTCGCCGCGCTACTCGCGGTTGTCGCACCATCGATCATTGCGATCTTCATGTTTTTCAACGTCGTGCGGATGAGCAAGGCGGTGCCGTGGTTCGTCTGGATGGGCAACATGACCGGTCTGTGGGCGGCGTTCATGCTGCCGCTGTCGATCACCGCGCTGACCGCTCTGATGGCGCAGATGGAGCATGCTCCGAGGAGCTGGGATCACCTGCGCGCGCTGCCGATGCCGCGGTGGATGCCCTATGCCGCCAAGCTGTTGTGCACGGCGGTGCTCACCGCGATTATGAGCGTCATCCTGCTTGTGCTCTGCGTCGTGGCGGTCGAGGCGGCCGCGCTGGTGAAGCCCGCGATCGCGCCCACAGGCACGCTGCGACTCGCGGTCGTCGCGACCACGCTGCTGAAGATGTATTTTTCGTCGCTGCTGATGACCGCTATCCAGCTGTGGCTGGCGATCCGTTTCGCCAGCTTCGTACCGGCAATGGCGACGGGGATCGCCGGTGCCTTCTTCGCGATGGTGGCGAACGGCGCATGGCAGGGCGTGTTCCTGCCGTGGCAGATGCCGATCAACATGATGGCGAGGGACGCCTGGCGCCCCGACACCGCACTGATGCTGGGGATGGGCGGCGGCGCGATCGCCAGCGTGTTCCTGATCGCGCATCTGGCGAAACGGGAGGTGCTGTGATGACTGAACGCCACGCCCGCCCGCGCGTCGACGCTCACTTCTATCTCGCGCTCATCCTTGCCGGCCCAGTCACCTACCTGATCCACGAAGGCGCGCACTGGATCGTCGGGCGTGCCCTCGGGCTGGACGTGTCCTTCAGCCTCAACGGCGTCACACCGCGGGGCGGCGCGACGGAAGCGCGGATGCTGGCGCTGTCGGCGGCCGGGCCGGCGATTACCTACGCGCAGGCGCTGCTCGCCTATCTGGCCGTGCGCCGCAAGGCCAATCCGATCGCTTTCGCCTTCCTGTTATGGGCCGCGTTCATGCGCGTGGTGGCGACCGGCATCAGCGTCGTCCTGCCCAACGATGAAGCACGGGTCAGCCTGGTGCTCGGCGCCGGCTATTGGACGCTTCCGATCATCACGTCTGGCGCACTATGCTATTTGGCTTGGGCGGGATCGCGCATGTTCGACGCGCGTGCGCGGGACTATTTCGCATCATATCTGATCCTCTCCGCCGTGACGGCAGCGATCGTGTTTGGCGATCAGTACCTGTTGTAGCCAGCGCTGATCGCGACATCGTGGGCGTGGTCGATGGGATCGGCGCCTAGCGAAAGGGCGAATCGAGCATCAGCTAAAAGGCGAGGATGCCGTATGCCGCGACGAACCAACTCCGGCCGTTCGGCTGGCCGGAGCCGCTTCCCTGTTCCTGCCATTCGTTCATCACGAGAATAGCAGACCGTGCGTGAAGGCTGACACGAGCTTGTAGCCGACGCTTCGAGGAAGGCGGTCCATCCCCATGGATCTCGACCGGACAAGGGTGTTCCGTATAACGATTGTCACGGCACAGTCACCTTACAAGGCGCCGGCTAACAATCAGACAGCCGGGTTCGCCCAGGAGTATCCGATGCGTCTTGCCTTCGTTCTCATGATTTTGCCCCTGACCCCGCTGGTCATGGCAAGTGCGCCGATGCAGCTTCAGGCTGCTCCAGCCGCCGCACCCAGCAAGGCCCAAGACCTCGCGCTGCTGCAATTCCTTGACCGCGCCTATGACGAGCAGTTGGCGCTCAGCCCGGAAAGTCAGACACAGCTCGGGTTCAAGACCGACTACGGCAAGCTCGACGATTATACCGATGCCGCTGCGGTGCGATCGCAGGCGCTGGCCGAGCGACAGCTGAAAGCGATGCACGCGCAATTCCGGCCCGAGCAATTGGGCGAGAGCGCGCAGGTCAGCTATCGCCTGTTTGAATACCAAGTCGCACGCGACCGCGAATCCTTGCAGTTCCGCAAGCTGCGCTTCCCTGTGTCGACGAACGGCAGCCCGGCGGGCGACATCCCGGTCCTGCTAATCAACAATCACAAGATCGACACGGTCGCCGACGCGCAGGCGTACATCTCCCGCCTGCGCGATACCGAGCGCGTGATGCGCGAAGTCGCGGCGACGATGCGCGAGCAGGCGGCGGCGGGGATCATCCCCAACAAGGTCAATTTCGCGCCCGCCCGCGCCGATGCCAAGGCGGTCATTAGCGGCGCGCCGTTCGACACCGGCCCCGATTCCACCCTGCTGGCCGATTTCCGCAAGAAGGTGACCGCGCTGAGGGCGCCCGAAGCGACGAAGGCGAAGCTGCTGAACGACGCCAGCGCGGCTTTGACCGGCCCCTTCCGCCGCGGCTACGACACGCTGTTCGCGGCTCTGGATGCGATCGAGCCGCTGTCCAAAGGCAATTTCGGGGCATGGAGCCTGCCGAACGGTGCAGCCTATTATGCGGACCGGCTGAAGGGTTCGACGACCACCGATCTGACCGCGGATCATATCCACGACCTTGGGCTGCGTCAGGTCGCTGCGATCCGTGGAGAGATGGAGGCTATAAAGCGGGAAGTCGGCTTCGCCGGCACGCTGGAGCAGTTCTTCGACAGCATCCGCACCGATCCGAAGTTCAAATATCCGAACACCGCCGCCGGCCGCGAGCAATATCTGGGCGACGCCCGTGCGGTGATCGCATCGGTGATGGTCGCGGCCCCGCGCTATTTCCGTGTCCTGCCCAAGGCGCCTCTGGAAGTGCGCGCGGTAGAGAAATGGCGGGAGGGCACGGCTTCAACCGCCTTCTACAACCCGCCCTCCGCCGACGGGTCGCGACCGGGGATCTACTACGTCAATCTCGTCGATATGAACCAGACGCAGAAGGTGCAGGTCGCCGGCATCGCCGCGCATGAGGGCGCGCCGGGCCACCATTTCCAGATTGCCCGTCAGCAGGAGATGACCGGTATCCCCAAGTTCCGAAAGTTCGGCGGATACGGAGCCTATGTGGAAGGCTGGGGCCTGTATTCGGAGCGGCTGGCAAATGAAATGGGGGTGTACAAGGACCCGTATGCGCGGTTCGGCATGCTGTCGCTGCAAGTGTGGCGGGCGATCCGCCTGGTGCTCGACACTGGCATACATTCGAAGCGGTGGACGCGTGAACAGGCGGTCGCCTATTTCAAGGCGAACAGCTCGGTATCTGAGAAGGACATTGGCCGTGAGGTCGACCGTTACTTCAACTGGCCAGGCCAGGCGACCAGCTACATGGTTGGGCAACTCAAGATCGCCGAACTGCGCAAGCGGGCGGAACAGGAGCTAGGCCCCAATTTCGACATCCGCGACTTCCACGAAGCGGTGCTGAGCCAAGGCGCACTACCGCTCGCCGTGCTCGAAGAGCAGGTCAATCGATACATAGCGGCGACGAAGGCAAGGTAATTCATGGATGCGTCGGAGCACATTCTCCACTCGCTAAAAAAAGTCAGGACCGGCAGCCACTTCTGGTGGACAAGTTACCTGCCGCGCGACATCGCGGCAGGCTGGACCGACACCCGGTCACTCAAGGCCCATTAGATCGTTCTCGAGAGCGGACAATTGTTCATCGTGCCCGATCAAAGCTTTTGAAGGCGAGCTTGTGCGGGTGGGCGCGCTGAGCCCTCTTAACCCACCCCGCTTACCGACCGGTCCATCAGGTTTGACGGAGCCTTTTCTACGTCTGCCATGAGAATCGCTGATAGCTCCGCGCTGGGAACTGGCCGGCTAATCACATAACCCTGCACCAGATCACACCCAACCGAAGTCAGAAAGCGTAAGCACTCGTCATCCTCCACACCTTCCGCAACAACTTTAAGCCCGAGCTGATGAGCTAGATCGATCGTCGAACGAACAAGAACTGCGTCCGCAGCGTTCCGGTGCGCAAACTGCACGAAGCTCCGATCTATCTTTAGTTCGGCGAGCGGAAGGCGTTTGAGGTAAGTCAGCGTCGATTGGCCAGTACCATAATCATCCATCGAAATCGCAACGCCGAGGTCACGATAGCGGCAAAGGGCGGCGACGGCGGCATCGGGATCAGTCATGGCAGCGGATTCCGTGACCTCGAAAACCAGGCTTGAGGCGGGAATGGGTGCGGTCAGGAGGATGCGTTCGACCGCGCTATTGTACGGTACGTCGGACAACAGGATGGCGGAGATGTTGATGGCGGCCGTCACATCCGGCGTCGTGCGGCGCCAGTCGTCGACATCGCGAACGACCTGCCGGATGACGTGCAGCGTCAGAGCGGCGATCCGGTTACTTTTCTCGGCCGCCGGGATGAAAAGGTCGGGACCGATGAAACCACGCGTCGGGTGGCGCCACCTGACCAACGCCTCCACGCTGACGATCCGGCATTCGCGCAGATGATATTTGGGCTGATAGAAAACCTCTATATGTCCGGCCTCGATCGCCGCATCGAGTTCGCCCATCAGCGAGATCGATCGTTCGAGACCGTCCATGTCGGTCGCGGCCCGTTGCCAGAATACGCCCGCCGTTCGCGCAGCTTCGGCGGCGAGCGATGCGTCGCTCAACAACCGCTCGACATCGCGTCCGTCACCGGTGGCGATACCGAGGGTCGCGGCGACGTCCACCCGGCGACCGCCGACCTCAACCGGCTGCAACAACATCGCGCGCAGCCCCTGCAGCGTGTCATCGGCCATTTGCCCGGCGGTCAGGGCGAAGCTCAGCTGGTTCTCCGCCGTGCGGAAGTTCGTGCCGTTATCGGCGACCAGCGCGGTGCGCTCGCCGAGGCGGATCACGACATCGGCCGTCGCGAAATTGCCGAGCACCGCGCGAAGCGCTTCGTAATTATCGATCTGGACGACGGCCAACGTCAGTTCGACATCCGGCTTCGCCCAGTCGAACAACGCCCGCGCGTTCGGCAGTCCGGTCGCCTCATCCGTGCGCTGCTGGCTGCGGAAACGTCCGAGGACGTGCCGCACGATGCAGGCGACGGTCGCAGCGACGATCATCGTGATCGACGTCGCCATCGGATACGTCACGAGGAACCGATACTGCGCGACGAGCACGAACGCCGCGAGCATGACGATCGACATGCAGGCGAGGATCACGCTTGCCGGCCCCGACCGCATGCCCACGATTGCGGCGATAGCTGCTATGGCCATCGTCAAAATCGTAAGCCGTTCCCCGCGGGCCGGAATGCCCTGAAATAGGGTTTCCGCGGCAAGCGCCTGAACGACGACACCGGGAATGACCCCCCAACGCGGCGTACCATAGCGATCACCCATCTCGATCGCCGTTGCCCCAATGAGGATATCACGACCGCGCACGGCAGCGGGGTCGAAGCGACCGTCACGCACGCCAATGAAGCTGAAACGCGGGATGGAGGACGGGTCGATCGACATGTCGATCGGAAATTCGGTGTCCGCCGCGCCGGAACGTCCGGCGATGAAGGCCGCCAGGGACGGTCGGGGCGTGCCCTCGGTGATCGTTCCAAGCGGCATGTTCCGCACCTGACCATCGGGGTCGGGGCGGATGCTGACGGAGGCCAGGGCGGCGTGATCGCGAAAGGCGGGAAGCGGGAGTGCGTCGATGGTGCGCCGGTCCTGACTGCCAGCGACCTGTCCGAACGTCGGCAGCGCCACCAGTCCGTCGGCGCGTGCCAGAGCCTGCGAAAAGGCCCGGTCGCCCGCATCGTCGGACCGGGAGGAGAAATCGACGTCAAACACGATCGATTTCGCACCGGCCTTGCGAAGATTATCAACGACGCTGGCATAGTTCGATCGCGACCACGGCCAGCGCCTGATCGCCGCAGCACTGTCGGCATCCATCTCCACGATCGCGATCCGACCGCTGGCCGTGCGGTCGACGATGCCATAGCGCAACGGCATCAACGCACGATCGATCGACTGGCCGAATCCGGTCGCAAGCATCGCGCCGCCCATCAGGACGACGAGGACGACGATCAGCCATGACGACGGTCGCCGGCCGAAGCCGCGCGCTGACGATGCGGGCACCTAGAAAACCCGCGACACGCGGAATGAGACGCGGGGACGTTTGGTGCCGGTATCGAACCGGTCGGCGTTCAAGGGAAGGGCGACTTCGAACATTCCGTCGAGCTTGCCGCGACCGAGCCTGACCCCGGTACCCGTCGAGAGCAACGATCCACCACCGAACCCGCCGCGCAGATTGTCGACATAGCCGCCGTCCACAAACGTATAGAATTGCGTGCGCGCCACCACGTCCGCGATCGCGCCCAGATTCGCGCGCAGTTCCGCCGAGCCCAGCACGCCCTGATCCCCCGTGCGTTCGGCATAATCATAGGCGCGACCGAACGCCGGCCCGCCCGCCCCTATCTCCATCGTCGCCAGCAGCGGGCGCGAGGCGAGCTGACCCGACGAGGCCAGCACCACCGCAAGCGGACCGCCGAGTTCGATCGACCAGTCGATGACGTAATTCACGAGTCCGAAGCGTGCGTCACCATCCGCGCGGGACGTCAGCCGGTCCCCTGCCCGCGACATGCCGGCGAGCGGAAGGCCCCATATCGCCGCGACCTCGCCCCGCAGGGTGCCGACGCCGAGCGTTGCCGAGGCGGTCAGCGACCCCGTCAGGGTCGTCAGGCGGTCATCCCGCAATTCGGAACGCAGCAGGGACTGGTCGCTCCTGAGCGTCCGCAATTCGACGTTGGTCGACAGGCTGCGTCGCCGGCTGCGCAGGATCGGTCGGGCGTAGGCGACGGCGGCATCGAGGCTGTTGCCGACGACGTTCAGCGATGCGAGCGACGCGCCCGGATTGGCGCGCCCGTAGCTGCCGGAGAAGGTCAACACGTCGCCCGCCGCCGATACCGGCGATGTATAGCGGGCGCGCAGGAAGGCGAATTCGCCCGGTTGAAGGGGCGTGAGCGCGACGACGATCCCGAGCTCGTCGCCCGATTGGGCGACTCCGCGCAGGCTGGCAAGCATCGTCGACCGGATCGGGCCGACCTCCGCACTGCCGCGGTTGTCGACCTGGACGTAGGCACTCGCGCGATCCTCGACGACGTCGACCAGCAGGATGCCGAAACCGTCCTGCCGGACGTATTTGCTGTTCCTGACGCTCAGACCCGGAATGTCGCCCACGCGCAGGATCGCGCCTTCCAGCGCGTCGCTGCGGACGGCGGAGCCGGTGACGAGTGCCCGGCTGAGGATCGCATCGGCCAGCGGGCTGACGGCGCCGACGACCCGGACGGCGGCGATCTGTCCCTCATCCAGCGTGACGCGGAGGATGCCGCCGGACATGGTCTGCGGCGCGATCGTGGCGCTGGCGAAGGGGTAGCCGGCCGCTCGCGCCACCGATGCGACGTCGCCGGCGAGCCGCGAGAGATCATCGCCCGACAGCTCGCGGCCGATATAGCCGATGAGCGCAGGCGCGAAGGCCTGCGTCCGGACCTGCCGGTTGCCGTCGACAACGATCGCGCTGGCCACCCTGCGGAGACCGGGGCCGGACTGCGGCGAGGCAGATGGCAGAACCGGTGCGATCGGTGACGAGGAATCGGCCGGCAGCGCAGGCTGTGGCAGGGCCTGTTGCACGATTGACGGATCGGCGCGGTCCAGACGCACCTGAGCGGCGACGCCGGGAGCGACGCCGCCACACATCAGGGTGAGCAGCAAACGGCGGACGGGTGTTCTGAATCTCATCAGCGGCGCGTAACCGGGCAGCCGTTTTCAAAAGGTTAGTGACGAGCAAAAGATTAACCGGCCTTCACCCTACCTCGAAAGTCGATCGCAACGACCCTGCGACATAGGGGGCCGGATATGGCGCGTTGCCGAGTAGGAGTCACCGATGTCAAAGCGCTTGATCGCTATCCTGGCCGCAAGCTGTTCGACGATGGCGTTCGCGAACGAGCCGGTGTGGAAGATCAGCGAGGCCAGCGGTCCGGTTCGCGTGACGCGCAGTGGAGTGGTCAAGGTCGCCCTGCGTGGCGGCGTCGTATCGGCCGGCGACACGGTGACGACCGGCGCAAACGGCCGTGCCGTGCTGGTGCGCGGTGGCGAGTATGTGATGGTGGCACCCGCTTCGCAGCTGCGCCTGCCGGCCGATCAGCAGGCGACCGGTATGACCCGGCTGGTTCAGGACGCCGGCAACATCGTCTTCATGATAAAGAAGAAGCTGTCGCCGCATTTCGAGGTGAAGACGCCGTACCTCGCCGCCGTGGTGAAGGGCACGACGTTCAGTGTCGGCGTTTCCGACAGGGGCGCATCCGTGCAGGTGCTGGAGGGCGCCGTCGATGTGGCGACGACTGACGGCGGCGCACACGATCTGCTGCGTCCCGGCGGTATCGCGCTGGTGGGTGCGAACGACCTGTATTCGATGCAGATCCAGGCCAATGGCGTCACCCGGACGCTGGTGTCTCCGGCAGCCCCTTCGACGCCGGATGTTGCGACGCCCGCTACTACGACGACCGAGACGGCAAGCGCGCCCGCCACCCCGCTCGACACAGGCGCGCCGGCCGCGGAGACTGCGTCCGGTTCGACCACCGTTGCGGTCGCTGCGCCGCCATCCCCGCCGGTCATCGCCGTCACGGTGTCCGAGACACCGGTCGCACTCGCTCAGGTGACCAACGGACTGGTCAGCGGGAGCGTCGGCGGAAGCTTTTCGACCGATGCCGGTCAGGTTACCGCCGCGACACGGCTCGCGACGGAATCGTCCGCCTCCGCTGCCAAAGCCGTAGCGGCAGCGACGACCACGATGGTTGCGGCAGCGGAACAAGAAAAGACCGCCGTCGAGGCGACGAAGCAAACCGAGGCTGCGTCGGCGGCGGCAGACGCCAAGGCGGCGGCAGACAAGACGTCGCAGGAGGCAGCGCTTGCGGCGCAGCGTTCGGCCGAGGCGACGGCGCAGGCGGAAGCGGCGAAGGACAAGAGCGATGCCGCCGCGGCCGCCGCCGCCGCTTCCGCGCAGGCGGCTGCCAAGGCGGCGGAAGATGCCGCAGCCGACGCGGCGCGAGCTCAATCTGAGGCGGCAGCCAAAGCCGCCACGAAAGCGCGGGCTGACGCCGACGCGGCGGCAGCGTCTCGAGTGGCAGAGGCCGCGAACAAGGCCGCACAGGACAAGGCCAACGATGACGCGGCCAGGGCCGCGGCAATTGCTGCCGCTACCGCTGCCGATGAAGCCAAGCGTGCAGCTGATGCCGCTGCGGCCGCGGAAAGCGAGCGTGTCAGCAAGACAGCGGCACAGGCCGCGGCACAGACTGCGGCGGACGCAGCCGCCCGCGACGCTGCCAGTTCAGCCGCGAAAGCTGCAGCGGACCCGACACTGAAGGCTGCCGCCGATAAGGCCGCACGAGATGCTGCGAAGGCGGCCGAGGACGCGGCGAAGGCGGCACGAGAGGCGAGCGATGCCGACGCCGACAAGGCCGCAAAGGATGCGGCAAAGGCGGCTGCGGATACCGCTGCGCAAGCGCTGAGAGAAGCTGAAAAGGCCGCTCGCGACAATGCTGACAAGGCGGCGAGGGACGCGGCGCAGGATGCCGAAAAAGCCGCAAAGGAGGCGGCCGACGCCGCGGCGAAGGCCGCAAAGGCCGCGGAGGACGCTCTGCGCGCGGAGGCGGAGAAGGCGGCGCGTGATGCTGCTAAGGCCGCATCGGACAAGGAGGCGGATCGGGCAGCACGCGAAGCGGCCAAGGCCGCCGAAGAGGCTGCAAAAGCTGATGCAGACAAAGCGGCGAAGGCGGCAGCGGAGGCTGCCAAGAAGGCAGAACAGGAAGCCGCCAAGGCCGCAGCGGAGCTAGCGAAGCAACAGGAAAACGCAGCCAGGGAAGCAGCGAAAGCCGCTGAGGATGCTGCGAAGGCCGCCGAAAAGGCTGCCAAGGAGCTACAAAAGAAGGCCGACGACGCGGCCAAGGCCATCGAGGACGCGTTGAAGAAAGGCTTAGGTAGGTAGTGCTTCGCACGTCGATCAACGATGTATTTGAACAAAATGGAACTGAAAAACGACGATCGCGTCGCTTGAAGTCTTTTTTGCCGACTACACTCTTATCCGAAAACGTGATTGTCCGTGTCCATGTACTCGACATATCTACAAACGGATCACTACTTCACCTTAGGAATGCAGAGGTGGGCGCCGTGGTTGAGCTTAGGCTCAACGCCAAAAATCATAAAGCAACTGTTGCTTGGGCGCGTAACAATCGGGTTGGTTTGCAATTTCACAAGGAGATCGATCAAATCGAGCTTTATTCGGCGCTGTTCTTGACCTAAACGGAGTTAGGCGTGCGCCACGCCGGAGTTCAGCTGCGAACCGAGCAAGGCTTGTGGGGGTTGAGATCAGTTTAACGGGTGCTGTCAGACGTAATGCACCTACATGGGCGCAAGCAGGGGCTAACGATATTTTCATCGGCGCTCGGGCATGCAGACGGAGCTGTCAGTGCTGCGAACCCGCTCGGCTAAGTTCTGAGTAGGCTCCGTCAAACCAAATGCACTGATCGGTAAGCAAGGGACGGTAGGGGCCGGACATGCCTCGTCTCCGCAAGCCAGCCTCGCCGTTCCGCTACTTCAACTCGTCCCCTGAGGTGATCCGGCTGGTTGTGCTGATGTACGTGCGCTTCCCGCTCTCGCTGCGGAACGTGGAGGACCTGCTGTTCGAGCGGGGGATCGACATCTGCCATGAGACGGTGCGGCTGTGGTGGAACCGGTTTGGGCCGCTGTTTGCCGGCGACATCCGCCGGCAGCGGGTGAGCCGGTGCCGTCAAACCAAATGCACCGGTCGGTAAGTAAGGCGGGGTAGGGGCTGGACATGCCTCGTCCCCGCAAGCCAGCCTCGCCGTTCCGCTACTTCAACTCTTCCCCTGAGGTGATCCGGCTGGTCGTGCTGATGTACGTGCGTTTCCCGCTGTCGCTGCGGAACGTAGAAGACCTGCTGTTCGAGCGCGGTATCGACATCTGCCATGAGACGGTGCGGTTTTGGTGGAACCGGTTCGGGCCGCTGTTTGCCGGCGACATCCGCCGGCAGCGGGTGAGCCGGATGCGCGGCTTCCGGCATTGGCGCTGGCACCTGGACGAGATGTACGTGAAGCTAAACGGCGAGATGGTCTACCTCTGGCGGGCGGTAGATCACGAGGGTGAGGTGCTCGAGAGCTACGTCACGCGGACCCGCGATAAAGCTGCCGCTCTCGGCTTCATGAAGAAAGCGCTTAAACGCCACGGCTCACCGGAAACGATCACGACCGACGGCCTGCGCAGCTACCGCGCGGCCATGAACGAGCTCGGCAATAGCGAGAAGCAGGAGATCGGCCGCTGGGCGAACAACAGGGTGGAGAACAGCCACCTGCCGTTCCGACGACGAGAGCGGGCGATGCTCCGCTTTAGACAAATGAAGACGCTGCAGAAGTTCGCCTCTGTCCACGCCAACGTCCACAACCACTTCAGCCTGGAACGCCACCTCATCGATCGACAAACCTACCGGGAACGACGCTCCGCCGCGCTGGCGGAGTGGCAGACGCTCGCCAGCTAGGCTGCAGCCCTCAAAGACCCAGGTGCATCGTGGGGAGAGCAGTTCGCTTTAGACTGACAGCACCGTCGAGGCTGTTGAATGCCTGCTCCAGCCCCTCGTCGCTCGACTTGCGGGTGTAGATCGCACAGCGGACCGGCTTCATGCCGCGACCTTGCGCTGCTTGAGGCCAAAGAACCCCGGGCCCGACCACCGCGTACCGGTGATCGCGCGGGCGACTTCCGACAGCGAGTTGTAGGCGCGACCCTCCCAGTGGATAACGCGGTCCTCGCCGATGGTGACGATATGCACGCGACCCTGCCACTCGCGCACCAGCCGGGTGCCCGGCTGCACGCCGAGCGTGCGGGCCTTGCCAGTATCCAGCTCGACCAGCGTCCGCCGCGTCTCGCGCGACAAACCACCGAGGGCCAACGCCTGTATCTCCCAGGCAAGCGCCAGCCGCAGCAGGCTGGGGCTGATCCGCGGCAGCGGCGTGGCGGTCACACGCCGCCACTCGACGCGCAGCTCTGCCGAAGACAGCCCGGCCAACCGGCCGAGCTGCTCCTCCAACCTCGCGGTCACGCGGCCACCGCCACGGTGTAGCAGGTCTGCTCATCGCGCGTGCCACGCACCACCGCGTGCCCCTTCTTGCGCAGGCCGGTTAGCGCAGCGCGGGTCGTGTGCGGTAGCCATCCGGTCGCTTCGATCAGCTCGGCGAGTGTCGCTCCGCCGTCGCGCTGCAGTAGCGGCAGCACGGTGCTGGCCTTGGTGACGCGTGAGGTCGCTACGGGCGGGGCGGCAGGGGCAGGGGCCACGCTCTCACGGGGGCCGTCATCGCCAGCGTCGATACCGATCGCCGTCAGGCCCGCCTGCGTCACGTACATGCCGTATCGCACGTCGCCGTCGGCTCGGTATGTCTCGGCCGCCTGTTCAGTCTCGCGCTCAACCAGGAAGCCCCGATCGATGAGGGTCGTCAGCGCCTTCGTCAGGCGCGCGCCGCTCGTGGTGATGGTCGCGGGCAGGGGATACACGCTGCCGCCGTCGCGCTGTGCTGCGCTCGAGAGGATAATGGTCTGGGTATCGGTAAGCCTGGTCATGCTGGTCTCCATCGAGATGAAGCAGCACGCTGCCGCTCCCACCAGCATCAGCCCCAGCCGACAGCATCGGTGGGGCGGGGCGCGGGGCTTACCCACGACTCAAGGTCCAGCGCTGTTCGCTTCGTTGGCGGTGGAAGTCGAGCGGAGTGTACCGTTTTTCGTAATCAGAAATCTAAAATCCGAACGCTCAAAACATGTCGGGCACACGCTCTGCGGCGCTAGCAGAATGGCAGTCGCTGGCCAGCTAGCTGCTTCCTCAAATGTGAGGCGCAATGCGTAGAGAGCGGTTCGAGTTAGTCGGATAGCACCATCTCGGACGCCCTAGGCCCGGGGTCTCTGTCAACCGGTTAGAGCCGTTGGTGGCTTCTTTCCCGTACCCGCCGCAAGTGACAGTGGTAAGTTTCCGAGATCCGGGCGGTTGAGCTAGAACATGTCGCGCTATCCGTTTTGGGAACCGCCCTTACGGACATGCGGGGAGGGGGGCATCGTGTCGTATTTCCTACTCGAAAGCACGAACTTTGACGAAGGGGGGGCGGTTTCCCCTTTGAAGGGGCAGTCGCAGCGCGAAAGTTCGTGCTTTCGAGTAGGAAATGGCAACCGCTGCAAAAGGCCCGACATGTCGACCAGTCGACATGTCGGGCCTTCTGTAAGATCGCGTCCGATCGGGATTCCGCCATACGGCGGAATCCCCGGAGGCATTACAACCGCGGCAGCTTCACCCGCGCGCCGGCGAAGATGTAGCGACCGACCGACGACACCGGATAGGTATCGGTGCCGATGTCGGGACGTTGCCCGAAGACGTTGTTGACGCCGCCGAAGAACTGGAACTTGTCGCTCACATCGACGCTCGCATAGATGTCGTGCTGCCACAGTTCCTTCAGATACAGATATTCCGGCGCGACGATATCGGGGTTACCCGCGACCGTCTGGTTGCTGTAGCGCAGCGTCTTGTCGAACCACGACAGGCCGTAGTTCAGCGTGAACTTGCCGATCTGCCACGTCAGGTCGGTGTTGACCGTGTATTTCGGCGCGAACGCCTCGCCGCGCCGGTTCGTGACGTCGGCACCGGGCGTGCCGAAGAATTCCAGCTTGTCGAGATAGTTGGCGATGACGCGCAGGTTGAAGTCGCCGAACGACGCGGTGCGCAGCCGGTAGTTGACGTTCAGGTCGAGACCCGCGGTCGAGAAGCGGGCGACGTTCTGCGGCACCACCGTGAAGCTGGTGATGTTGCCCGGGTCCGCGGTGGTCGAGGCCGTCCGGGTCCGCGTGATGAGCGGGCAGAACGGATTGTCCAGGCTCGGCTGATCGACGCACAGCTCCGCCAGCTGCGTCGCGCTGACGGTGTTGATCGCGTTGGTCAGCTTGATGTCGTACCAGTCGGCCCGCACGGTCAGCCCGCTGAGGAAACGGGGCTGGAACACCGCGCCCGCGGTCCAGGTCGTCGCCTCCTCCTCGCTCAGGTTGCGATTGCCGCCGGCGAAGCCCGAGATGTTGGTCGAGCGCGCATCCTCATAGGCGGCGGGATTGGCGATCCCCAGGCTGCCCAGCAACGCCTGACAATTGGCGACGCGGAACTGCGTGCCGTTCTGCAGTTCGGCCCGGTCGCACGGGTCGGTGATGAAGGAGAAGGTCTGCGAATTGGCGCCGAACAGCTCGCCGATGTTCGGTGCGCGCACCGCCTTTGAATAGGTGCCGTTGAAGGTGATGTCGCGGATCGGCGACCAGGTCGCATTGGCCTTCCACGTGGTCGCGTTACCGATCGTCGAATAATCCGAGACGCGGACGGCCGCGCCGACTTCCAGACGATGGAAGAACGGTACGTCGCGCAGCAGCGGCGCGTTCAACTCGCCGAACACTTCCTTGACGTCGAACGCGCCTTCGTCGCGGCCGAGCGCATTGGTGAAGGTCAGACCCTGCGCGGCGATCGGATCCGGGATGAAGCGGCTCTGCTCCTTGCGATACTCGGCGCCGATCGCGAAGCCGACCGGACCGCCCGGCAGCTTGAAGAGCTGTCCGAAATCGCCCGACAGCGATGCGTTGACGACATGCTGGCGGATGCGCGAGCGATCCTGCGTGTTGGCGCGCACGAACGCCAGCGCCGCAGGGCTCGCCACATTGTCGCCGAACAGGTTCAGCGGCACGCACTCGCCCGGGCGGAACGTCGCGGGGGCGCCGGTGTAGCGGTCGGTATAGGGCTGATCCGGCAGCGCGGCGGGGTTCAGGTTCACGCGGCAGGTGATCTGCCCGTTCGCGGGGTTCCGCACCGCATCCAGCGCCGCCAGGAAACGATCGTCGAAGACGTCGTTGACGTAGTTGCTGGTCACGTTCGTCTGCCCGAAGACATAGGAGACTTCGTAATTGGCGTTCGCGCTGACCTCGCCGCGCGCGCCGACGACGGTGCGGAACGTCTCACGCTCGATGTTCTCGCCGCGCTGGCCGATATCGAAGTTGTCGCGCGTGAGCAGAACGCCGCCGTTCCCGACCAGCGCAGCCGGCAGATAGGCATTGTCGTCCGGGATCTGCAGATAATAGTCGAACGACGGCTGCCCCAATGTGAACGACTTCACGTTCGCATATTTGCCTTCGACGAACACCGTCAGCGCATCCGACACGTCGAAGTGACCGAGGACGTTGACGACGTGGCGCTTCAGGTCGGGCAGCAGGTCGTTCTGGTAATCGGCGACCCGCGTCGCGTTGCCGCCCGTCGAAAAGCCAGGCTGCACGGTCGTGCCGGCGTCGAAGGGAACGAGCTGACCGGCCGCATTGACGATGAAGTCGGGGAGGCCGTCGAAGTCGACGTCGATGCCGCCTTCGCGCGCCGTGTCGTTATAGCGGACGTCGCGCGTCGGGATACGATCGGGAATGCCGTTGCTGGCCCCACCGGTGTAGCCCGGACGGAACTCGGGATCGGCCGGGTTGCGGTAGAAGCCGGTGAGGTTGGTGCCGCGCAGGCGTGCGCGGTCGCGTGCTTCCAGGCGGCTCTCGTCGCCATATTCATACGCCAGCGCGACGTTGCCGCGCCCGTCGGCGAAATTCTTGCCGACGGTGACGCCCAGCAAGCGCTTGCCGGCATCGCCGAACTCACTGATCCCCGCCTGGCCGCGCGCGGACAGCCCCTCGAAATCCTTCTTCAGCACGAAATTGACCACGCCGGTCACGGCATCGGCACCGTAGATCGCCGAGACGCCGCCGGTCAGCACATCGACCCGGTCCACCAGGTCGATCGGGATGGTGTTGACGTCGACTGCCTGCGACCCCGGCACGCCCGCAACGTGGCGGCGGCCGTCGACCAGTGTCAGCGACCGTTCGGTGCCGAGGTTGCGCAGGTTGAGCAGGTTGAGGCCGGTCGCGCCGATGCCCGCGCCGCTGCCCGAATTGTCGGCCGAGGTCGACGATCCCTGCAACGCAGGGAAGCCGGTCAGGAAATCGGTGAGGTTGGTCGTGCCCGCCTGCTGCACGGTCGCCGCACCGAGCGAGATGATCGGGCTGGGGGAATCGAAATCCGGTCGCCGGATGCGCGAGCCGGTGACGATGATGTCACCGCCGGTGCTGCCGTCGGCGGGCGGGGTCTGCGTGCCGGCCTCGGCCTGCGCCGATGGCTCGGACGGGATCGGCAGCGTGGAATCGGTCTGAGCAGGCGCCTGCTGGGCCAACGCCGTGCCGCTCAGGCATCCGGCCACCAGGGCGGCAGCGGCGCATCCTGCGCGCAAGTCCAAGATACTCATCACAAATCCTCGCATACTGTCGAAGCATGCTAACAATGCGCATTGCCGACGACAGGCAAGGGCGGCATCGTTAATTTTCAGATATGTGGTCTGCGGGTCACACTGGAAGCGTAGGCTGGATCATGGCTCCGTCAAACCAAATGCACTGATCGGTAAGCAAGGCGGGGTAGGGGCCGGACATGCCTCGTCCCCGCAAGCCAGCCTCGCCGTTCCGCTACTTCAACTCGTCACCCGAGGTGATCCGGCTGGTCGTGCTTATGTACGTGCGTTTCCCGTTGTCGCTGCGGAACGTGGAAGACCTGCTGTTCGAGCGCGGGATCGACATTTGTCATGAGACGGTGCGGTTGTGGTGGAACCGGTTCGGGCCGCTGTTCGCCGGCGATATTCGCCGGCAGCGGGTGTGCCGCATGCGCGGCTTCCGGCATTGGCGTTGGCACCTCGACGAGATGTACGTGAAGCTGAACGGCGAGATGGTCTACCTGTGGCGGGCGGTGGATCACGAGTGCGAAGTGCTCGAGAGCTACGTCACCCGGACCCGCGATAAGGCTGCCGCTCTCGGTTTCATGAAGAGGGCGCTGAAACGCCACGGCTCACCGAAAGCGATCACGACCGACGGCCTGCGCAGCTACCGCGCGGCCATGAACGAGCTCGGCAATAGCGAGAAGCAGGAGACCGGCCGCTGGGCCAACAACAGGGTGGAGAACAGCCATCTGCCGTTCCGACGAAGGGAGCGGGCGATGCTTCGGTTCCGGCAGATGAAGACGCTACAGAAGTTCGCCTCCATCCACGCCAACGTCCACAACCACTTCAGTCTGGAGCGCCACCTTATCGATCGCGAAGGTGCTGTCAAAGCAACGGCACTACGTGCATTTAGCGCGAGGTTCTTGCCCACTTGCCTGCCCATTGGCAGGCAAGCGGCGGCGTGCTCAGAACATAGCCGAGCGGGTTCGCAGACTTACAGCTCCGTCTGCATGCCCGAGCGCCGATGAAAATATCGTAAGCCCCTGCTTGCGGCGACGTAGGTGCATTACGTCTGACAGCACCGATCCAAGCCCTCAACGACGACGGCCGCCCCTCCGAGCCTGGTCACCGGCAACGATGAACGGATCGGTGGCATTGGCCCGGGGATCGTAATAGCGGTCGATCCGGTTGCGGATCCGGTTCTGCACCCGGTTCTGAACGCGGCTCGCGATCCGGGCCATCGGCTCGATACCCGCCTGCTGCGCCGTCGTTTCGCGAGTCTGGCGCTGGCCGACCTGCCCGACCGAGGCGCTCGCAGTGCGACCGCCGGCATTGGTGTCGAGCGGCGTCTGACGTTGTTGCGGCTGCGCGGGCGGCTGCTCCTCGTCCTGGACGACAGTCGTCGCGGACGTACTTTGCCGCGACATTAGCTGCGCGCTGGCGGGCGAAGTCGCCGCGAGGCCGACGGCGATCAACAACAAGACGCGCATAGGGACCGCCTTCATTGCGCCGGCACCAGCTCGACGCGGTCGAACTGCCCCGACAGACCGGAAATCGCTTCCGATGGCCGCGCGGTCAGGACCAACGTCTGCGTCGGGCAGCCTGCCGGGACGCTGAACGTGCCGGTGAAATTGCCGTTGGCGACGCTGGAACCGGGCACCTCGACCCGCCCGAGCTCCTGCCCGTTCTGGCAGCGCAGCGTCCAGTAAGGGAGGGCGCTCGCCGCCTGCTCGATGCCGGTGCTGTGCCCCGTCAGGCGATAGGTGCCGGGGGGTAGCCACTGCATCTGCTGAAGCATCGGGCCGCCGACGCTCGGCGGGACCGCGAAGTCGAAAAGCCCGTCCTGGATATTGGCCGTCAGCCCGCCGCCATCGATCGGTACCCAGTCGAACGGCGAGGCGGTCGCCGGGTCCGCCGCGAAGTTCGGATCCCGCGAGCGACGGCGGTCGCGCGTCGGCCCGGCCGCGGCATAATAGGTCCACGCATCCTCGACCGACCCGCTCTTGACGAGGGCGTTGACCATCTTAGCTCGTGCCTGGGCCGGAACGGTCCCGCCGCGGCCGCGCAGATCGGTGAGCAGCTTCGCTGCGATCTTCGGATCGGGGGCGTTGCCCGCCACGTAATCGACGAAGAACGGACCCCAGGGCGGCGACTTGGCCAGCACCATAGCAAGCTCGACGCGAATGCCCGGCTCGTCGCTGGCCGCGGCTAGGATCGGAAAGAGGACTTCCCACATCCGCGGAATGACGCGCAGCGTGATGTCGTACTGGCGCAGCGTATCAGGAATATCGCCGCGCCGCACGGCATCCTCGATCATCCACAACTGGACCTGAAGATCGCGCCGCGAAAGCGTCTGGGCGTTCCGAAACCACCGCCGGGCGCCCCGCACATCACCGACGACCTCGGCATTCACCCCCAGCACCGAAAACGCGGCTACGGCCGTCGGATCCTGGCGGAGCGCCTGCAGTGCCAGCGTGTTCGCGCGCCGCCGATCCGCTAGGGTCGAGTCCGGGCCGGCGAGCGCCATTGCCGCCGCCGCGGTGATCCGGCCGTCGTAGGGAACGAGCCTGTGCGCGCGGACCGGATCGGACTTGACCACGAGCTGGCCGAGCGAAAAGGCGACGCTGAAGCCGCCCAGCACGGTCACCGACAGCGCAAGCGCGCCGCGCCCTGCCCATTCGGCAGGCGACCGACGGCGAAGCGCGCCGCGACGCGTCACGGCCAGCGCCCTACGCCTTGGCGTCGCCGCGTCCATAGCCATAGCCATATTCATAGCCATAATGCGACTTGCGGCTTTCGAACTTGGTCAACACGCCGCCGAAGACGCGCGAGTTGGCGCTCGCCAGACGGGCAAGCGCGGTGCGGACGAGCGTGGAGCGAATCCCGTGCGACTCGACGGCGTAGATCACGCCCTCCACCCGCGCGGCGATCAGCGGTGCGTCAGCCAATCCCATGACCGGGGGCGAATCGATGACGACATGGTCATAGTCCTGCTGCAGCCGCTCGATCAGCGCCGACAGCCGGTGACCCGTCAGCAGCTCGGCGGCATTGGGAGGGATGGGGCCGGCCGACATCGCGGTAAAGCCGAGGTCGGTCATCGGGAAGGTCAGCAACGGGATATTGTCCTCGCCCGACAGGAAGTTGCTGAGCCCGTGATCGTGGCTGACGCCGCCGAGGTGATGAACCGAAGGCGAGCGCATGTCGCCATCGACCAAAATGACGCGGCGGCCGGCGCGCGCCAGCGTCGTCGCCAGCGCCAGCGCCGTGGTCGACTTCCCCTCCGCCGGCCGGGTCGAGGTGACCGCGAAGGACCGCGGCACGCCATGCTCGGTGGTGAAGGCCAGATTGGTCTGCACGGCCAGATAGGCGTCGACCAGTTCGGACTTGCGGTTGAGCAACTCGTCGCGCGGCGACTTGCCGTCCGACACCTTGGGCACGGACCCAAGCAGCGGCAGGCCAAGGCGCCGCTCGAGTTCGGCCGGGTCGGCGATCGCCTCGTCCATCTGCTCCAGCACGAACGCGGCGACTGCACCGAGCGCAAGGCCGGCCAGAAGCGCGACGGCGAGATTGATCAGCAGGCGCGGGCTGGAAGGCCGCTGGGGCACTTCGGCCGCATCGACGACAGAGATGTTGTTCACGCCGACGCCGCCGGCGACCCCGATCTCCTTGAACCGCTGCAGCAGCCCGTCATACAGCGCGCGGTTGGTGTCGACCTCTTGCTGGAAGATATTGTATTCGATGCTGCGGCGCCGATTGTCGAGGAAGCTCGCCTTCAGCTCGTTGACCTTGGCCTGCAAGGTGCGCTCGCGCTGCTGCGCTTCGCTGAACTCGGCCTGCGCCGATCCCGATACCCGGCCCTCCTCGCGCGCGATCGACCGATCGAGCTGGTCGATTTGCGACTGCACCGCGCGGGCGGCCGGATAGCCGGGCTCGAACTGGACCATCAGCCGCTGGTATTCCGCGGCGAGCTCGGCCCGACGCTGACGCAGATTGTTGATCGCGACGTTGCGCAATGCCTCCGCCGACGCACCGGCGCGGCCGCTCTGTTCGGCGCGCGCCTGAGCCTGGATACGATCCGCGGTCGCTTGGGCCAACGCATTGTTCAGGGTCGCCAGATCGTCGGCGACGATCGACCGCTCGGCGGTCGCCTGGCCATTAGCGGCTCCTTGCGCGGGCAGGTTGATGATGCCCTGCTCCGTTGCATAGGCGACGAGCTGGCGCTGGCTGTTGTCGAGCCGCTCCTTCTGGATCGCGAGCTGGCGCTGCAGCAGATTGCGACCGTAGGACGTCGCCTGGAGCTTGCGCTCGAGGTTGGTCTGGATGAAATTGTCCGCCCACGCGTTCGCGACCTTGGCCGAAAACTGCGCGTCGGGGCTGGTGAAGGCGATGTCGACCAGACGCGACAGCCGCGTCGGGTTGACGGACAGGTTCTTGCGCAGGATTTCGCCGGCGACCCGCTGGCGCTCCTGACGGCCGCTTACCGGGTAGCGACCGTTGCTCAGCCGGAAGGCCGGGGCGTCGCTGGTAAAACCGAACATCTCGAAGAACTTCGGATCGTCGGTCAAGCGGAGCTGGAGTGCCACGCGCTCGGACAGCGCGCGCGACTTCAGCAACCCGTATTGCGTCTGATAGAATTCTTGGTCGATTGCGCTGGTTTCCCGTTCGACACCCTGAAAACTAGTGACCTGGTTCGATTCCCGCGCGATCTCGACCACCGACGTGGCCGTGTACTTCGGCGTCATCAGCAACGTCACGACGAGGCCTAGCAGCACGCACGCGATCGCGGTGCCGATAATGACATAGCGCCAGCGCAAGGCGATGCGCAGATATTGCCGGATGATCGGCACGCCCGCCGGTTCGGCGGCAAACGGAATGGACGCTGGGGTCGAAACGCCCCCGGACTGGGGCGAGGTCACGAGTTGCATGATCGTCTCGACCTTATTGTACGACCGCAATTAGCGGCGCGGCGAGGATGGGAGCGAGTGACACGACGTCACGGAAAAGACGACGCTGCGGCGAATCCCCGACGACGACGACATCGTTGGCATAGATCGGCGGATCGTCGTACGCGCCCCGACGGATTGCGCCGATATTATAGAGACCGGCCATCTTGCGTCCGTTGACGGTGCGCAGGATGACGACCTCCTCGAGCCGCGCGAATTCCGAAAGCCCCTTCGCGGAGGCGATCGCGCGCAACAGCGTCATCTGATTGGTCACCGGATACAGGCCGGGTTCGACGACCTGACCGTCGATGGTAACGACCTGGCTCACCGAGCTCTTGATGTTGACCGTCACCTCAGGATTGCGGACGTAGCGGCCGCGCAAAGCGGTCTCGATCGCCGCGCCCAGTTCCTGCGCCGTCTTGCCGCGGGCATCGACCGTACCCACCAGCGGCATAGCGATCCGCCCGCTTGCATCGACCTGCATTTCGCGGCTGAGATCGGGGACGTTGAACACGTCGATCTGGACGGTATCCAGCGGACCGATCAGCGCGGGACGATCCGCCGCAGTCAGATCCAGGCGGTTGGGCGGTGGCAAGGTCGCGGTATCTTGTACGACCGTCAGACGGTCGGTCGAAACCAATGGCTCCCGCCTTGAGCAGCCTGACAAGGCCAGGATCACCAACAGGCTTGTGCAGAACTTATGCATGCGTTTGGACGGACTTCCGGTGGGGGTAACGGACGAGGCGTCTATAGGGGGTCGTTGACAAAGGGTAAAGCGAATGCCCCGCACGCTTTCGCGCGGTCGGAAGCGTACGCAAGCGGGGAACGGCTCAGCCGTTGATGACCGCCAGATTGGCCCGGATATTGGCTTCGCTCGACGAACCGAATAGGATCGCATCGACCCCGCCATCATCGACCTTCGAGCGGACATACCGCACCGCTTCCGATGGGGACGCGCGCCCGGAGGCCAGGATCGACATGGCGATGTTATGGGTCCGGTGCGCTGCAAACGACGCCTCGCACGCCGCCGCAGAGGGGTTCATGCGAAAGCCGGCGATATTGTAATTGGCGCACAGCCAGGGGCGTTCCAAACCGATCCGGTCGCACAGAGTTTCCACCGCCTTGGGATGGTTCATGGTCACGAACCCCGGAATAACCCCGAGCCGCCGCGACACGGCGTTCGCGAAGTCCTCGATCACTCCGTACAGCTCCATCGCCATGACGAAATCGAACGCCAAGTTCTGGAGGAACACGCCGCGCAGCGGCAATCCCTTGCACGCCAGCGTTTCCATCCGCGTCAGCAGATGCATGATGCCGCCCGTCCGACCGGCCAGCAGACCGAGACCCGCCGGCACCATCGGCAGCGGATTCATCTGGCCGACGGTCGACATCAACAGGTATCCGAGGCCCCGTTCGGACAACTTGTTCCAGTATTTGTGCGCATAGGGGAGGCAAGGGGAGTAATACATGCGCGGAAACAGGTTCGAGCGGCGAATCTCCTCGAAGACGGCGTCGTAGCGCTCGTGGGTCGTGAACATAAAATCGCGCACGCCCGCGGTATAGGCGGCCGCGATGACTTCCAAAATCGCATCGGGATTCTTGAAGCGCTCGTATAGCTCGGCCGCCTTGGCCTGGTTCGCGTGATTGACGCCGAGAAACTGATTGTCGCCCAGGATAGCTCTGCCAAAGGTCATTTCAGTCCAGCCTTGCTAGCAATGAGATCGATGAGCCGGTCGACTTCGCATCCATCGGCCAGCGTAGCGGTGACGCCATCGGGAAGCGAGGGGTCGACGTGCGTCCCCGACTGGCCGCACATTTCGAGGAAATCCTCGAGCTCGAGCGAGAATTCCTCGCCGCGCAGGTAATAGGCGACATTGGCCGGTTGGACCGACAGGTCGATTTCTGCCCGATCCACCGCCGACAGGCTGCTGTCCGGGTGCCAGTTCACCTCCACCACCGAATTATCGACCCGAAGCTGTGCATGGTCAAAATCGGCGACGATCTCGATCACGGATTTCCGCTTGCTGGCGTCGGCCCAGTCGATGACGAGCGCGCCCGCCACATCGTCCGTCGCACTGGGGGGGCGATGCGTCCATTGCACGCTGGTCCGGTCGTCGGCGTTGACGCAGTGGACCCGAACCGCCTCCGCCGCCTCGACGTTCCGGACGGGGCCGAAGACGAAGCTGCACAGGTCGATGATGTGCGGACCATATTCGTTGAGGCACCCGCCGCCGCGCGCGAAATTGCCCTGCCAGCTATCCTCCGGCGGCGCCTTCGTCATTACGTTGCCGCGCATCGACGCGGTATAGCCGCGAAGCGCGCCGAGGCTGCGGTCGTGCACCACCGCCCGCAGGCGCTGGAAGCTGGCGACGTGGCGCATCACGAAGCCCACCTGCGCCGGAATCTGGCCCGCCTCCGCGGCCTGTCGAAGTTGCTCGCTGGCCGTGACGCTCAGCGTCAGCGGCTTTTCGATGAAAACCGGGATGCGGCGCTCAATCGCCCAGCGGCCAAGCGCGGCATGCGAACCGGTCGGCGTGGCGATCACCATGCCGCGGATGGACTTCAGTCTAGCCTCAGCCTTGTCCACGCTGGAGAAGGTCTGATAGCCAAGATATCGGAAGAACTGCCGTGTCAGGAAGCTCTTGTCGCACAGCGCGATGTTGCGCTTTCCAACATAGGGTGTGCACAGCGCAAGATGCGACATGCCCATCTTGCCACCGCCGACAACCAATAACGTCATATCACTTCCCCGCAATGAATAGGGTGCCGGCCGGCCGGCGGACCGGAACCGTTAGTCGAGCAGGACGGCCTTCGCGGACATTCTGATGCCGGACCGGATGACTTTCGCCGGAACGCCCACCGCGATCGAGCCCGCGGGAATGTCCTTGGTAACGATCGTACCCGCGCCAATTAGGCAATCGTCGCCGATCGTCACGCCCGGCAGGATCACTGATGCTACCCCGATGAAGCAGCGCTTGCCGATGTAGACCGGGCTGCGCAACGGCAATTCGGGGTCCGCCGGATCGCGATAGACGTGCTCGTGACACAGGATCGTCGTCGAACTCGCGATCAGGGTGCCTTCGCCGATATGGATGGACTCGGGAAACACCCGGTCCAGATTGACGTTGCGCTCGATGATGACGTTGCGGTCGATGTTGCGATAGCCCTTAGCCTGGAGCAGGCGATAGCGCCATCGCTGAACGACGGGGCCGAGCTGTTCCAGCACGACGATCCGCAGGCTCTTTCGCGACGTCACGCGACCTCCATCGACAAGATGACTTCCTCATAGGCCTGCCGGATGGCTGCCCAACTGTAGCACCGCTCGGCCGTCGCGCGCAGCGCGGCACCCGACCTGGCGAGGGCATCCGGCGGCGTATGCCGCGACAGCGCGACCAGTTCGTCGCGCGTCTCGAAGTAGAAGCCGTGCTCGTGCGTCGTGTAGCGGTTGAACGGCACGTCGAACGCCAGTGTCGGCAGCCCGGCCCACATCGCTTCGACGAGAACCGGATTGGTGCCCCCGGCGCTGTGGCCGTGAACATAGAGGCGCACGCGCTGGTGCAGCGCCTTGACCTTTGCGGGGTCATAGATCGGACCGATGAGCAAGAGATTCGAGTGCTGCCGGTATCGTTCGCGGATCGCCTGACCATAGGGCGACGACGCCCAGTTCGACACGAAGACGAGCGGCAGGCCGCTTTCGACATACGCATCGAGGATGAGCTCGAGATTGTTGTCTACCTGTGCCCGGGCCATCGCGAAATCATATCGCGCCGGCAGGTCGTGGTCGTCGAAAACCGAATGATCGGCGGCGATTGCCTCGAACTGGTCGCCACCATAGGCGATCAGGACGGACGGGCGATCGTAGGTCCGGCGGACATAATCGACCAGACCCTGGTTGTCGGCGATGAACACATGGGCGCTGCGAGCAGCCGCAGCCTCGTTGTACTTCAGGATGCGCTGGGCCGCGCCGCCCCATTTGGATCGCGCCCATTCGAGGCCCGCCATGTTCACGACATAGCGCACCCCCGGGAACAGTCGCCGCAACAACGGCAACCAGAACGTCGCCGATGTTCCCAGCACCAGGACGACCCCGCCCTGCCGGCTGCCCTTCCAGAGGCCCCAGGTGTCGAACAGGATCGACTGCCAGCCCGTCGCCCGCCACCGCAGCGGCACGAGCCGGGCACCCTTGTAGGTCGCACCCTGCCAATCGACCACCTGCTGTTCGCAATAGACCGTGCAGCCCACGCGGCGGATCGGTACCGAATCGAGCAGATAGTCTGCCAGCGTTTCGAAACCGCCGTAGTTTCCGGGCACGCCGACGATGCCCACGATATGCAGCACTATGATGCTCCGCGAAGGGGGGTGGCGCCGTACCGCGCCGACACCGGCGCGATGTCCTCGCCGGTGGCGCAATAGGCTTTGATAGTCGCCAGAGCGCAATTCGTCCAGGAATGCCGGGTGGCGACGTATCGCGACGCCTCGGCCGACAGGTCAGCGAGGTTCCACTCTTCGCGCGCCGCCGCCAGCAGGGTGTTCGCCAAGTCGTCCGCATCGCCAGCCCTGAACGTCAGGCCCGTTCGGCCATGGTCGACGACTTCCAGCATGCCGGGAATGTCGCTGGTCAGCACCGGAACGCCGTTCGTCATCGCCAGCAGCACGACGCCGCTCTGGTAGATGTTGTCATAGGGCAGAACGGCCAGATCTGCGCTCGCGAGATAGCGCGGCAGTTCCTCGTTCGGAATGTAGCGGGCGTGAAGCTGCACGATCGCCGACAGATTCTCGTCGGCAATTAGTCGATCGATCGCGGCCATATCGGAATCGGCGGCGCTGCCGGCGACCAGCAAACGGATGCGATCGCCGCTTCTCGACCGGGCGACCGCCGCCGCCTCGAGCAGCAGGTCGAGCCGCTTCACGCGCTTGAGCTGCCCGAAGAACAGGACGACGAACTCGTCGCTCGTATAGCCGAACGCCGCCTTTGCGGCGGATCGGGCAGGCAGCGGCGGCAGAAAGCCTGCATAATTGCCGTGCGGGACGACGAAGACCTTTTCGGCGGGCATGCCGAACGTCGCCGTGAGCATCTCCCGCCCACGTGCGCTGTACACGACGATCGCATCGCTGGCCTCGTAGAGCCGGCTCAGGATTCCTCGCGATTCACCGGCGCGGAAAGAGCCGACGTCATGGGCGCTGACGACGACGCGCAACCCAAACATCCGCGCGACGAGCACGCCGAAATATTGCAGCGCGCCGACGTGAAAGAAGTGGAAATGGGCGATCCGCGCGCCAAGGCGGCGCGCCTTCCACAGCCCCTTGACCGTCGCGCCGACGTGCCGAAGCCCGCGACGCCACTTGGGTCGCGGTCCAAAGACCCCCTGGAAAATCTCCCAGGCAGGATAGGTCCGGGCTGGGTCCGGCAGTGCTTGCGACGTCAGCAGGAGCGGCCGCCAGTTCGCCTCTGCCAGGGCGGTGCACAGCGAATGGTCCCAGAAGTCCATGCCGCCATGGCCGCCCACTGGTTCGACGACGACGACCCCCACCGACGTGCCGGCACGCGCTTCCGATCGTGACGTCTCCATCATTTCATCGCATCCGAAACAGCGTTCAACTGTAGCTGCGCGATGATAAAGGCGAAGAAGAACAGGGTCTGCTCGGGCACCAGCAGGAAGGTGCCCGTGACCATGGACGCAACCATCACGAACATCAGATTCGCAAGGACAGCCAGCAGCACGTCGTTGTGCGCATGGTCACCGCGCAGCGGCGAGACCAGGCGAAGGACCTTGAACAGGACGAGATACTGGATCGAGAAGAAGGCAACCCCGATCGCCCCGTAAACGAAGACCAGTCCGATGACGCCAAGGTCCGATGGATGGAAGTAGCCGAACATCTGCTGATAGCCGCCATTCCACTCGTTACTGACCGAGCCCGTCCCGATGATCGGGCTGTCGGCGATGAAAGGCCTAACCAGTTCCGTCTGGATGATGCGGGCGTTGGCCGAAATATCCTCGACGTCGTACGCGCCGGACACGGCGGCGAAAGCATCGCTGTACTTCGAGACCATGGTTGCGATCTTGTCGGGATTATAGAGCGCCACGGCGGAAACGACGAAAAAGCCGAACGCGATGGCAATAATGACATTTTTCGTTCGCCTTTTCGGGCTTCCGATCCAGGCAATCGTCATAAGCGACACCAGCAGGGAAATGTTCAGAATACGCCCGCTGTTACCTGCGACGATATATAGGACGAAGGGGAGGGTCACCAGGCCGTATTTCACGTTCCCGCTGAGGATATAGCGGGAGAAATACAGCATGGCGCCGAGAATAATAAACGCCATCGGCAGATGGAATTCGTTGAATACGCCGCCGCCGTCGCTGACCAGCGCGCCCAGCTCCGAATAATTGTTCGGATCGAGCAGGATCAGGACGGGTGCGCAAATCGCCAGGTTCACCCATGCGAGGATGATGAACGCACGCTCGAACTCGGCCAGGGTGAGCCGTCCGTTGCCGATCAGCTTGCCGGTTGCATATGCGAATAGCGCCAGGAGGCAGCCGCGCTGCGTCGCAAGGCCGTACAGCATGGGCTGGCCGAAGACGACGTAGGCACTGAAGGCGCCCAACACCGGGATCCCGAACGCGACCAGCATGATGTAAAGGTTGAACGAGCTGCGCGGTCCCGGACGCGTGCCGATATCGGCGAACACGGCCGCGCCGATCGCCACTAGGATGCCGATCTCCAGCGTCCATTTCGTGAGTGGAATGAAGCGCCCGACCGAAAAGAAAAGCGGCAGCGCGATAAGCAGGAACAGGACGCGATAGGGGCGGGCCGCGGTCGCCGGAACAGCCGGGGCGGGTGCCCGCCCGGCCAAAGGCAGATCCTCCATGATCAGCGCGGCGGTCACTGCACCACCTCCGCGGCCATCGGCGCCTGTTCCTGCTGGCGCCGTTCCGCGAACCAGCGCGGATCGACCGAACGCCGGCCCGCAAGGACCTGCAGGATCACTGCCGCTTCCGCCCGCCGGGATGCCACGCGCATGAACTTCGCGGCCCTTGCGAGGAGCGTCAACCACACCGTCGGATAGAAGCGCTTGCTGTGCTTTGCCGCGAACAACAGCTTGCTGCGCGTCTGGTAGAAGGTGGCGAGCCGGCTTGCGGACCCGGCCGCGCCTTCCGTGCCGATGCTGGCCCCGACCTTGTGATAGACGATGGAATCCGTCGCAACGCCGAGGCGGAAGCGCCCGCGCGCGCGAACGGCCCAGTCGATTTCCTCGTTGTATAGGAAATAGTCCTCGCACATCGGGCCTACCGCATCCAGGATGGCGGCGCGCACGAACATCGCCGCGCCCGAGACGTAGTTGATGCGCCGCTCCGCCCACTCGTCGGTGACGTCGGGGTCGTAGCGGCAGCAATCGCCCGGCGCCCATGCGCGCCCGGTGCGCAGCGAGTAGCACGACCCGCCATAGGATTGGACCGTCGTGCGGTCGGACGCATGGATCAGCGTGCTGCCGCACATGCCGACCGCCGGCTCGGCCGCCATCTTGGCGAGGAGCGCCGACAGGGCCGCTCGATCGACCAACGTGTCGCTGTTAAGGAACCAGAAGTAATCGGACCGCCCGGCCGCGGCGCGCATCGCCACGCCGACATTGTTGCCGCCGGCAAAACCGAGATTGTCGAGCGCCTGGACCAGGGTGACGTCGGGGCCGCCATCACCCGGCACATGACAGACCGCCCGGGAAACCCGGCGGCCGAGGTCGGACGGCACCGCGAGCGGCTCGGCGCGATAGCCGCGCTGCGTCAGGGCCTGGCCGATCGCGGCGAACGATCCGTCCGACGATGCATTGTCGGTGACCACGACCGACAGCTCGCAACCGGGGGGCGAAACCAGCCGGAGCGATTCGAGGCAGGCGATTGTGTCGGCGGCACCGTTCCAATTGACAATGATGGCAGTGACCGTGGTCATCTCGGTTCCAGTTGCAGTCGCGCGATCGAACCGGCGAGGCGAGGCCAGCCCCTCGCATACAACGGAAACGACCGGGACATGGAAATGCAGGTCGTATCACCGTCGCCCGGTTGACGGGCGATTAGATGATCGTGTCGCGATCAGAAAGGTCTTTTGTCGGACCGCGCGCCCGTTCGGGCAGGCACGCCGCAAGTCACGCGCTCATCTCACCGGGATCTTCGTCATCAACGCATCGACCCTTGCCGTCCAACTGCTGCCCTCGACGAACCGCTTAGCCGCCGCGCGGTTGCTCAGTTTTGGCAGGCTCCCTTGCGCGATCTGCGCCACGATCTGCGAATATTCCTGCGCTGTCGCATAGAGATGGACGTAGGGCTCGAACACCTCGGTCTCGCCATAGCGCAGGACGACGGCAGGCTTGCCCGCGCGAATATACTCATAGACCTTGACCGGATTGACCGAACGGATGAGCTCGGTGAGCCGGAACGGCATGATCAGGGCATCCGCCCAGTCCATGATCCGCGCGACCTCGTGGTGCGCGACCGGCGGGACGACGAAAAGCCTGGGGTGCGTCGGCGGGTCGATCTCGCGGGGGCCGACGATGACATAGCTGATGTCGTCGCGCTCCTCGAGCGTTCGCAGCACGATGTCGAAGTCGAACCATTCGGAGATCGTGCCGATATAAACCATCCGCTTGCCCACGGCATCGGCGGCGGGCCCAAGCAGGTCGCGCAGCGGCACCGCCGCGTTCGTGGCCTGTGCGGCGGCGCGCGGCGCCAGGTTGATGCCGTTGTTCACGACGTGCAGCCTGTCGTCCCCGATGCCGTAGCGATCGCGCAGCTTGGCCTTCAGATAGCGTGACGAGGCAAAGACGACGTCTGCCCGAGCCGCCAGCGCCCCCTCCAGTCGCGCCATCGCCTCCCGCTTCGCGGGATCGTGCCGCGTGTCGGGGAATTCCAGGACGTCGTCCATGCAATCGTAGATTAGCACCGCCTCCGCCCTGAGCGATTGGCGGACCAGGTCGAACATGTTCGGATGCGTGACCCAGACGATCGACGAGGACCGAACCTGTGGATGAAGTTGCAGCTGGGCGGTCAGCGCGTTGAGCGCGCGCACCGCCGCGAACCGGGCCAGCGGAAATCGGAAGATTCCGCCGATGTCGACCCGATCGTTCTGATCGCCCTTGCTGACCAACTTGCGGTTGAAACTCTGCACGAAACGGACGCTGACGTCGTAATAGCGCGCCAGCCCCTCTGCGACGAAGTGCGGGCGTTGCTTCGCCCATCCCCAATCGACATGCATCAGGTACAGCATGGATTTCTTCATCGTCGTGTCCGGCTCGTAAAGGGGGGGGCAGGCGACGACGACGGTGCGCAGGCGCGTCAGTCCGCCGATCGCATGCTGTTCCAGGTCCAGACGGAAATCCATCCGCCATGGGCGATATAGGCGATCAGCAGCCCGGTGGCGACACCGATGGCGCCAAAGTCGATGAGCAGGTAGGACACGCCGACATAGATTGCCGCCCAGCCCATGTTCATGATCCAGCCCTGCCAGATCCTGCCCTTGGCCACCATTACCTGACCAACGGCGGTACACATCGCCGACACCGCGGATGCCGCGACCATCAGGCTCAGCGCCGCGCCCGCATGCGTCGCCTCTACATCATAGACCCGCATGATCCATCCGCTGAACAGGGCGATCGCTAGCGCGATCGGCACCGCGACGGCGGCATTGGCCACGATCGCCGATTTAAGCACGGTGTTGGACTGCTGCCTGCCCTGCCTGACGGTCACATCGGTCAGCACGGGCAGGACGACCCGCGCCAGCGCCGTCGGCAGGAAGCTGACCGCCTGGAACCACTGAAAGCCGATCCCCAGGATCGCGACCTGGACCATGCCGCCGGACTGGTTGGCGAGCATCGCCTGGCACAGCCAGTGGACTGGCGCCACCATCATGCCACCGAGCAGGGACGGCAGAGCGTATTGATGCAGGACACTCCAGTCCGTGCGCTGGTGCCGGCGGTACGGAATCTCGCGTTCTTGCAACGCCCGATCGAGCACGACATGGCTAATCAGGCATTGCAGGAAGGACAAGAGCAGGACGCCGTAGACCGCGCCCGCTAGGCCCAGCTTCCACGTCAGCAGAAGCGATGCGGGCGTCGCAATGATGGCGGACAGGAACGTGCCCTGGACGCTCTGCTTGATATGCTCCAGTCCGAAGAGCGCCGCGTTGTTGTAGCCGTCGATCGTCAGGAACACGACCGTCGCCGCGGTGATCCTGACGTAGAAGGTCAGTTCGGGATGCCGAAAGATGTCACGAGCGATATACGGTGCCAGCAGCGCCAGCACGATCGCCACGACGATGCTGCCGACGATGGCTGTCAATCGCACTAGGCTGAGGATCCGGCCGAGGCGCTCGGGCTCTGCAGCATGGAGCTCGGCGGCGAACTTGGTCGCGACGACGCCGAGCCCCAGGCCCGCGAACACGCCGAACATGCCGAGCGTGTTCTGGATGATCAGAAACTGGCCGAACCGCTCGGTTTGCAGGATCCTTGCCAGCGCCACGCTGAGCAGCAAAGCCAGCAGCCGTGTGAAGATCGCGCCGACCACCCCCCATACCGCCCCCCGGAACAGGCGGCCGACGAGCGGGTTAGACGACCGGAAGCGCGCGAGAGGGATCACACGTTCCGCCCGGTTAGCGCCGCGGCGATCCGCCCCGCCGCCAGGCCATCGCCATAGGGGTTGGTCGTTTCGGCCATCCGTGCATATTGGCCTGCATCGTCGAGCAAGAGGGCCGCGGCCTGCACGATCCGCTGTGGATCGGTGCCGACCAGCTTCACGGTGCCGGCATCGACCGCCTCGGGACGTTCGGTATTGTCGCGCATGACGAGCACCGGCTTGCCCAGCGAAGGCGCCTCTTCCTGGATGCCGCCCGAATCGGTGACGATCAGATAGGCCCTGCTCATCAGATAGACGAACGGAAAGTAATCCAGCGGTTCGATCAGGTGGATATTGTCGCGATCGCCGATGATTCGGCGAACCGGCTCCTGGACATTCGGGTTAAGGTGAACGGGATAGACGATCTCCACGTCCGGCCGCAGCGAAATCTCATTGAGCGCGCTGCAGATGTTCTCGAAGCCCTGGCCGAAATTCTCGCGCCGGTGCCCGGTGACAAGGATCAGCTTTCTGTCCGCGTCAAGAAAGTCGAATGCGCCCGCCGTATCCGCGACCGCATCGTCGCCCCGGTCGATACGGTCGACGATTTCCAGCAACGCGTCGATGACGGTGTTGCCGGTCACATGGATGGTCGCGTCGTCGACCCCTTCCTCTAGGAGGTTCCGGCGCGCCGTCTCGGTGGGCGCAAAATGGATATCGGCGATCCTGCCGACGATCCGCCGGTTCATCTCCTCAGGCCATGGCGAATAGATATTCCGCGTCCGCAAACCCGCCTCGACATGCGCGACCGGAATCTGGCGGTAGAACGCGGCCAGGCTCGCGGCCATCGCGGTGGTGGTGTCGCCGTGGACGATCACGCGATCGGGCGTCCATTCCCCGAAGATCTCGCGCATCCCGACCAGGACCTGTGCGGTGATGTCGGTGAGGTCCTGACCCGCCTTCATTAGGTTGAGGTCGAAGTCCGGCACAATGTCGAACAGCGACAGCACCTGATCCAGCATCTGACGATGCTGGGCCGTGACGCACACCCTGACCTCGAACCCGGGCAGCGACCGAAGCGCCCGGATGACCGGGACCATTTTAATGGCCTCCGGCCGCGTGCCGAAGGTAATTAGGATCTTTTGCATCAGTCCACCGTCGAAAAGGAAACGCCGTCCGCGCGCCTGTCATTCACGAAAATTTAGACAAACGAGGCAAAAACAGAGTCTTATTTGACACTTCGGCTAGTTCGAATTCTGCGATAGTGGATCGCGAAAATGTTGGGAAGGCCAAAGCACGGACGCAGCGGCCCGAAGGGCGCTATCGCCGGACACCCTGCGCGCCGACCGCCACCCCGTCGGTATCGCCGGTCGGGACCCCCTCCTTGATCCGCAGCACCCCGGCGCCGTCGACCCATAGATGGTGGTTCCCCATCTTCAGATGCCCCCCGTTCCACCCCGATCCATGGTCGAAGAACTGCGCCCCTCCCCGGTCGTCCAGTCCCAGGGTACGCGCGCCCGTGCGCTTCAGCATAACGTCGGGCGCCGCTCGACCGTCGCCGAAGGCCAGCGCCTTGTGGAAGGGTTCGATCCGGAGATACGGTTCACCGCGAAAACGGTCGGTGTACCATTCGTCGGCCGCGATGCCGCCATCGGCCGCATAATGGCGGAGCGGCCCATAGACGACATCGAAATCCCGCTGCCGCAGGTTGTTCTCCAGCCCGGTCGTCTTGCCGTCTGGCCCCTCGACCAAGTCAAGCCCCGCGACCTTCGCGCCCGATGCGTCGGTGACGTGGATGATCGCGTCGCGCAGGCTGGCGAGGCGGAACGGCGCGATCGAGCCGGCGATCCGGCGGTACGATGCGGCCGGCGCGACCGCGCCGCGCAGCCTGACGGTGCCCCGCCGGACGATCAGCGCGCGGCCGACATTGCCCGATGGCCCGTTCCCGAAATGCCGCCAGTTCACCAGCTCGAGCGCGGTGGAGATGTCGTTGTTCTCGACCAGCACATGGCTTTCGGCCGGACCTTCCGTCCACAGGCCGTGAAAGATGTTCGGGACGTAGCCATCGCTGGCGCTGACGAGGTTGAAGCCGGCATCGTCCGCGGCGGCGCGGCCGTTATATTCGCAGATCGCGTTGAGGAACATGTTGCCGTTGGACGCCCGCCCTAGCCTAACCCCGGCACCGTCGTTCTGCACCGCGCGATAGGTCTCGAACAGGTTGGCGTTGGAAGGCCATGCGTTGGCCGGCTTGTCCCAATCGTCCTTTCCTTGGCCGATCTCCAGCCCGTGACCGCCGTTGCGCACGCATTCGACGTGGATGAAGCTGCTGCATCCGACCTGGAGCAATTCTATGCCGTGCGAACCGCACTTACTGACATGGACGTTGTCGATTCGGGCCCCGACCGCTCGCAACAGGCCGATGCCGACCTGTCGCGGCCGCGACCGGTCGCCGATGATCCCGAAGTCGCGCAGCGCGATGCCAGACCGATCGTAGGTGCCCTGCGTCGTGGACCGGGCATCGTTGCGCAGCACATGCCCCGTGGCGGTCGAGCGGATGATCGAGGCGTGCCGCCCATCGCCTTCGACGGACACGTTCTGCGGCACCGAAAGCGTGGCCGTCGTCCGATAGTCGCCGGCGGGCAGGTGGACGGTCGCGCCGCCCTTGCGCACATAGCCGAAGCCCTCGAACGCGGCGTCCTCGATCGACAATTGCCCCGCATGGTCGAGCGCGGCCTGGATCGCGGCCGTATCGTCGGCCCGGCCATCCCCTCTTGCGCCGAAATCGATAACCAATATCGCCGCGGCGCGCGGATTCGCGGCGCCCCGGCTGTCGGCCGGACGCGCCTGACGCACCGGAACGGCGGCGGCGGGGGCGCCGAAAAGCAGTGCCGCCAGGGTCCGTCGGCTGAGGGCAAAACGATCGAACACGGCAACCTCCGAAACCTACCGGCAAGCCGGACCTTCCAACGCATCCGCACTGAATGCCTGGTGAAGCAGATCGCTGCACGACAGGACGTCTGGCGAACGCCCGCCCTTACGGCGGAGGCGAGCGTACCGCCGGTTGCGGGAACTTTCCTTTATGACGCTAATCCCGTATCGCGCCCGCAATGACGCGCGTACCCCCATGGATGCAGAAGTATAAGCCGAGCCTTGCGTTCGTGTTGCTCGGGATGCTGTTCGGTGTGCTGTGGCTCGCGGGGGGCGCATCGCGTAGCGACGTCGCCGGCCAGTTGATCTCAAGAGGCGCGGCCTTTGCCGGGCTGATCGCCGTCCTGATCTTCTCCGAGCGCAGCCCCCTCGATGGCGCGGGGATCGTCGCCGGACTGTTCGCCGCAATCGTCGCCCTGCCGCTGTTGCAGCTTTGCCCGTTGCCGCCGGGGTTGTGGCGGTCGCTGGCGGGGCGCGAGGCGATCGCGCAATTGCTGCCCGAGACCGCCGAAACCTGGCGCCCGTTGTCGCTGTCGCCCGGCAACACGGTGAACGCGGCCATGTCGCTGATCGTACCGGCGGCCACGCTCGCGATGGTGTGGACCCTGCGCCCGCGCGAGCGCAACTGGCTGCCGTTCCTGATCCTGTGCCTGGTCCTTGCATCCACGTTCGTGGGACTGCTCCAGTTCTCAGGCGTCCATATCAGCCAGACGCTGATCAACTATTCGAACGACGTCCGGGGCACGTTCGCCAATCGCAATCATTTCGCCTTGCTGTTGGCGATCGGCTGCCTGATCCTGCCTTACTGCGCGCTTGCCGGCGGCGCGCGATCGTCGTGGACGACGCCGGTGGCGATCGGCCTGTTGCCGCTGCTGATTCTCACGGTGCTCGCCAGCGGATCGCGCATGGGCCTGCTGCTGACAGGCGTCGGCATCGTTCTCGGTGGGCTTGCCGTGCGTGAGCCGCTGAGCAGGCTGTGGCGGCGGCGCTCGCGCACGATCCTGGCGGGGGCGCTGATCGGATCGGCGTGCATCGGCGCGATGATCTTCGCTGCGATCAAGTTCGACCGTGCGGTGTCGATCGAACGGATCGCGAGCGCGGATGTCGGCCAGGACATGCGGGTGCGCGCGCTGCCGACGGTGCGCGGGATGTTATCTGAGTATGCGCCGGTGGGATCGGGCCTCGGGAGTTTCGACCCCGTGTTCCGCCTGCACGAACCCTTCGGCCTGCTGAAGCCCACCTATTTTAACCGCGCGCACAACGACTTTCTCGAAGTCGTGCTCGACAGCGGGATTTTAGGCCTCGTGCTGATCGCCGCGGCATCGCTGTGGTGGCTACTGGCAAGCTGGCGGGTCTGGCAGGCCGGCTTGGGAGACCGGGTCGTGCCGGGACGGCTCGGATCGGGGATCATCGTGCTGGTCGCGCTGGCGAGTATCGTCGATTACCCGGCGCGCACGTCGCTCGTAATGGCCATCCTTGCGATCGCCAGCGCGCTGCTCTGTTGGGGCGCGTATCGCAAATTTGCCAGTGACCGCACATAGATGCGCTTCAATGGCCCGGCGCCCGCGGCGCGACCCGGCAGCGTCGTCGGCAGGGCCCGGCCCCACGAACCCCATCCGTCGCTCGCTATCGACCGATCGCAGGTAGTCAGTTGCAATCTATGCCCAACCCTCGTCCCACCACCCGGAAATATTCCAGGGCCAGCATGCTGATCGCGACCCTGCTCGCCCGGGTCAGATATCAGGTCGTCTTCCTGATCGTCTTCGCGGTGCTGATGCCGATGCTGGCCTATCAGATCGTGTTCAGCCTGCCGAGCTTCATCACGGTCCAGGCGGCGACGATTATTGGCAGCAGCATCGCGCTGCTGCTGGCCTATGTCGGTTATCGCAAGCTTCTGGTGTTCCCCGGTATTTCCGCCGGGGGTTACGTCATCACCGCGACAACGATCTCGTTCAGTTGCCTGACCGCGCTGCTGGTGCTGCTGCGAGTCGATTATTCGCGGTGGCAGTTGTTCAGCAGCTACATACTGTCGAACGTCGCGCTGCTGCTGATCCACCTGCTGGTCGAGCGGCGCCGGCATCGCCGGTTCGCCTATATTCCCGGCGGCAAGACCATCAATTTGCCGCCCGTCGCGGGCATTTCCTGGCACGAGATTGACAGCCCGGAGGCCCGTATCGACGATGCCCACTTGATCGTGGTCGATCTGCATCACGAGCATGATCCGGCCTGGGAACATGCCATCGCGCGATGGGTGCTCGCCGGCATTCCCGTGTACGACAGCCGCGTCGCGATCGAACAGATTACCGGACGCGTGGAAATCCAGCACATCTACGAAAACACGTTGGGGTCGCTCAACCCGAACGGGCTGCTGATCAAAGCCAAGTCGGTCATCGACTTCCTGATCGCACTGATCCTGCTGGTCGTGGCGTTCCCGGTGATGATGCTCATCGGCCTCGCCATCAGGCTGGATTCGCCGGGGCCGGCCATCTTCCGACAGGAGCGGATGGGCTTTCGCGCGCATCCCTTCACCGTTTACAAGTTTCGCACGATGCGCGTGTCCAGCGCCCTTCTCAGCGACGAGCAGGCCCGTCACCAGGCGATGACCCAGAATTCCGACGCCCGCGTGACGCGCTTCGGCCGGTTTTTGCGCAGAAGCCGGCTCGACGAGCTGCCACAGCTCTACAACATTCTAAAAGGCGACATGAGCCTGATCGGCCCCAGGCCGGAAGCAATTTCGCTGAGCAAGTGGTACGATAGTGAAATACCCTATTATCACTATCGGCACATCATCAAGCCGGGCCTGACCGGATGGGCCCAAATCAATCAGGGCCATGTCACGACGGTCGACGAAATCAGGGAAAAGCTTCATCTCGACTTTTACTATGTGAAAAACTATTCGATATGGCTCGATATATTGATCGCCTTGCGGACGATCGCGATCATGATTACCGGCCACGGGGCCAGGTGATTTCGGGTTCTCCCAGCGACAGTCACCATTGACCATGGCCACGTTATTTCGGAGCAGATTCGTGTTATTGGCCAAGCTATTCGATTTGGACGGTTTGTGATGCCCAGCAACCCCGTCCTCATCCCCCCCCGCCGCCACGGCGACGCCCGTGGCTGGTTCACCGAGACCTACAACCGCGACACCTTTGCCGCGCTCGGCATCACCACCACCTTCGTCCAGGACAATCACTCGCTGTCCGCCCCCGCCTTTACCCTGCGTGGGCTGCATTTCCAGGCGCCGCCGCGCGGGCAGGACAAGCTGGTGCGGTGTATCCGCGGGCGGATCTTCGATGTGGCGGTGGATGTGCGGAAGGGTTCGCCGACATACGGCCAATGGGTCGGGGCGGAACTCTCCGCCGAGAACGGCCACCAGCTCTTCATTCCGATCGGCTTCGCGCACGGTTTCGTGACGCTCGAACCCGATTGCGAGGTCGTCTACAAATGCTCCGACACCTATGCGCCCGAAGCCGACGGCGGCATCGCATGGGACAGTGTCGGGATCGACTGGCCGCTGCCCCCCGGCACGCTGCCAGAACTGTCGCCGAAGGACGCACGGCAACCGCATATCAACGATTTCGACAGCCCCTTCCCCTATGACGGGCGTCCGCTGACCCCCCTCGCCTGAAGGACACACCCCTATGCGCATCTTCGTCACCGGCGGGGCCGGCTTCATCGGCTCGGCGCTCGTCCGGCATCTGATCGCCAACACCGAGCATGAAGTCCTCAACTTCGACAAGCTGACCTATGCCGGCACACTGACGACGGTCGAGGGCGTCGCGGCATCGAACCGCTATCGCTTCGTGCAGGGCGATATCTGCGATGCCGAGGCGGTGCGCAGCGCGATCGCCGACTTCCGCCCCGACGTCGTCACGCATCTGGCGGCCGAGAGCCATGTCGACCGTTCGATCGACGGGCCGGGCGCGTTCATCCAGACCAATGTCGTCGGCACTTACACGATGCTGGCTGAGGCGCGAGCGTACTGGCTCGGCCTCGACGAGGCGGCGAAGACGCGTTTCCGTTTCCACCACATCTCGACCGACGAGGTCTACGGGTCGCTCGGCGATACCGGCCTCTTCACCGAGGACACGCCGTACGACCCGCGCTCGCCCTATTCGGCGTCGAAGGCGGGCAGCGACCACCTCGTCTCCGCCTGGGGCCATACCTTCGGGCTGCCGGTGCTCGTCACCAACTGCTCGAACAATTACGGGCCGTACCACTTCCCCGAAAAGCTGATCCCGCTGATGATCGCCAAGGCGCTGGATGGCGAGCCCCTCCCCATCTACGGCAAGGGCGATCAGGTCCGCGACTGGCTGTATGTCGAGGATCACGTCCGCGCGCTGCAGGCGGTGTTCGAGCGCGGCGCGGTCGGCCGCACCTACAATGTCGGCGGGCATAACGAGCGGCAGAACATCGAGGTGGTACGGACATTGTGCGCGATCCTGGACGAACTGCGCCCGCGCACCGACGGTCGTCCCTATGCCGAGCAGATGACCGAGGTCGCCGACCGCCCCGGCCACGACAAGCGCTATGCGATCGACGCGAGCCGGATCGGCGACGAGCTGGGCTGGACGCCCGCGGAGACGTTTGAGAGCGGCATCCGCAAGACGGTCGAATGGTATCTGGCGAACGAGGACTGGTGGCGCCCGCTGGTCGCGGCCAAGGCCGCCGAGCGGCGCGGCGTGGCGTGATGACATGTAGGACTGTCGACATGGTGACAGGGCGATGACGCGCGCCATTCTCGTTACTGGCGGCGGCGGGCAGCTCGGCACCGAGTTGCAGCGCTGCGTCTGGCCGGATGGATGGGCGGTCGTTGCGATCGACCTCGCCGACCTCGACCTGACCGATACCGCCGCCATTGCCGCCAAGGTGGCAGCGGGCCATGACGGGCGCCCGTGGGCGGCGGTCATCAACGGCGCCGCCTATACCGCGGTCGACAGAGCGGAGAGTGACGTGACGACGGCCTGGGCGGTCAACGCGCTCGCCCCCGCCGCCTTTGGTGAAGCCTGTGCGAAGGCCGGCATCCCGATCGTGCAGGTTTCGACCGACTATGTCTTCCCCGGCGACCGCGATGGTGCGTGGGAGCCGGGCGACGCGGTGAACCCGCTGAGCGTCTATGGCGCATCGAAGCTCGGCGGCGAACTGGCGGTGCGGACCAGCGGCGCGCGCCACGCCATCGTGCGCACCGCGTGGGTGGTGTCGGCGCACGGCAACAATTTCGTGAAGACAATGCTGCACTTCGGCGCCGAGCGCGACACGATGCGGGTGGTCGATGACCAGCACGGATCGCCGACCAGCGCCGCCGACCTAGCGCGCGCGCTGGCGACGATCACGATACGGCTTGCCGAGGATGGCCAGGCACCGTCGGGCACCGTCCATTTCTCGAACGCCGGCGCGACGACCTGGGCGGGCTTCGCGCGCGAAATCTATCGCCAGTCGGCCGCGAGGGGCGGCCCCTCGGCCGATGTCGAGGGCATCACCACCGCCGACTATCCGACGCCGGCCCAACGCCCGGCCAATTCGCTGCTGAGCCATGCCGCGATCCAGGCGGCCTACGGCATCACCCCTCGCCCCTGGGCCGACGCGCTCGGCGACATTCTCGACGAACTTATCGGAGCACCCAAATGAAGGGCATCATTCTCGCCGGCGGCACCGGCACGCGGCTCCACCCGGCGACGCTGGCGGTGAACAAGCAGCTGCTGCCGGTCTACGATAAGCCGATGATCTATTATCCGCTGAGCGTGCTGATGCTCGCGGGAATCCGCGATATCCTCATCATCTCGTCGCCGGAATATATCGACAATTACCGCCGGCTGTTCGGCGACGGCTCGGCGTTCGGTCTCGCGATCCAATATGCCGAACAGCCGCGGCCCGAGGGGCTGGCGCAGGCGTTCACGATCGGCGCGGACTTCATCGGCGACGACAATGTCGCGCTGGTACTGGGCGACAACATCTTCTTCGGCGCGCACCTGACCGACCTGCTGGCGAGCGCGGTCGCGCGGACGAAGGGCGCGACGGTGTTCAGCTACCGCGTCGAGGATCCCGAGCGCTACGGCGTGGTCGAGCTGGCCGAGGACGGCCGCGCGCTGTCGCTGGAGGAAAAGCCCGCGGACCCGAAATCGAACCACGCGGTCACGGGGCTCTATTTCTACGACAACCGCGTCGTCGCTCTCGCCCGCGACCTGAAGCCGTCCCCGCGCGGCGAGCTCGAGATCACCGACCTCAACCGTTTGTATATGGAGGCGGGCGACCTCTACGTCGAACAGATGGGCCGCGGTTACGCCTGGCTCGACACCGGCACGCACGACAGCCTGCTGGAGGCGAGCGAGTTCGTCCGCACGCTCCAGCACCGCCAGGGCATCCAGATCGCCTGCCTGGAGGAGATCGCGTTTGAAATGGGCTTCATCACCGCCGACGAGGCCCGCGCGCGGGGTCAGCTGTTCAGCAAGACGGCGTACGGGCGGGCAATTCTGCGGGCTACCGAAAGGGTTTTGCGCGGCTAATCCGGAACTAAACGGCTGGCTCCGTCAAACCAAATGCACCGGTCGGTAAGCAAGGCGGGGTAGGGGGCCGGACATGCCTCGCCCCCGCAAGCCAGCCTCGCCGTTCCGCTACTTCAACTCGTCACCCGAGGTGATCCGGCTGGTCGTGCTTATGTACGTGCGTTTCCCGCTGTCGCTGCGGAACGTAGAGGACCTGCTGTTCGAGCGCGGGATCGACATCTGTCACGAGACGGTGCGGTTGTGGTGGAACCGGTTCGGACCGCTGTTTGCGGGCGATATCCGTCGCCAGCGAGTAAGCCGGATGCGGGGCTTCCGGCATTGGCGTTGGCACCTCGACGAGATGTACGTGAAGCTAAACGGCGAGATGGTCTACCTCTGGCGGGCGGTAGATCACGAGGGTGAGGTGCTCGAGAGCTACGTCACGCGGACCCGCGATAAAGCTGCCGCTCTCGGTTTCATGAAGAAGGCGCTGAAGCGCCATGGCTCGCCGGAAGCGATCAACACCGACGGCCTGCGCAGCTACCGCGCGCGGCGATGAACGAGCTCGGCAATAGCGAGAAGCAGGAGATCGGCCGCTGGGCGAACAACCGGGTGGAAAACAGCCATCTGCCGTTCCGACGAAGGGAGCGGGCGATGCTGCGCTTCAGGCAGATGAAGACGTTACAGAAGTTCGCCTCCGTTCACGCCAACGTCCACAACCACTTCAGCCTGAAGCGCCACCTTATCGATCGACAAACCTACCGGGAAAGACGCTCCGCCGCGCTGGCGGAGTGGCAGACGCTTGCCAGCTAGGCTGCGGCCTTCAAAGACCCGAGTGCATCAAATGGAGAGCGGTTCGCTTTAGACTGACAGCACCGGGAAGAGCCTTGAGCTGAGGGCGCGTGGTGCCGTTGCTCTGATAGCATTATGCGCAGTCGTACCGGGTGGGCGTTCAGCGTGCAGCGCGTCACCATCAACCAGCCTTCACGCTTCGCTTTCGAACACGCTATCTTAACGGGTCTCAGCCACTCAGTTTCAAAGAATGACTGTCGGGGATCGCGCGGTGAAAGGTGTTGTGTTTAATCTCCTGGAGCAGTCGGTTGTCGACGCTCACGGAGAAGATGCCTGGATCGACCTGCTCGAGGAAGCCGGGCTGGATGGCGCCTACACCTCGCTTGGAAGCTATCCTGACAGCGAGATCGTAGCATTGGTCGGCGCTGCGGCGACCCGGCTCGATCTGACACCAGCGGAGGTGCTGCGGTGGTTCGGGCGGGCGGCGATGCCCATGCTGGCAGAGCGCTATCAGGTGTTCTTCGCAGGCCATGTCTCTGCGCGTAGTTTGATCCTGAGCGTAAATGACATTATTCATCCAGAAGTGCGGAAGCTCTACTCGGGCGCTGGCTGTCCGCATTTTCACTTTGGCGAAGACGGTGATGGCCGCCTCGTCATCGGCTATCAGTCGCCGCGGCAAATGTGTCATCTGGCACACGGCTTTGTCGAAGGCGCCGCCGACCAGTTCGGCGAGCAAGTGTCGGTAGAGCACCTGGCGTGCATGCTGGACGGCGACCCGCTATGCCGCCTTGCAGTCGGATGGCGGCATTGAAGCATTTCAAACCCCCAGGGTCGAACGATCTGGAGGTCCGGCTCGCGCGTGCGGAGCGGCGGGTCGCTCGCGAGCGTGCGGCCCGACTGGAAGCCGAGGCGATTGCCGAACAGGGGTTGAGGCGGCTCTACGAAAGCCAGCAACGGCTGCTGCTGCTCCAGCGAATTACGGACGGCGCGAACCGAACGACCGAGATCGAAGAAGCGTTGCGCATCGCGGTGACGGAAATCTGCCGTCATATGGACTGGGCGTTCGGCAACGCGTTACTGGTCCAGGATCACGGCAACACCGTCGTCGGTTGCGACGTCTGGCATGCTGCCGACCCCGTTGCGATGTTTCCATTTGTCGAGGCATCCCGCTGTGCCAGCTTCAGGACGGGTGTCGGCTTGCCGGGTCGGATCCTCGCTGATGTTCGGCCGCACTGGATCGACGACGTTACATCCGAGGCGAACTTCCCGAGGCGGAATATTGCCGCCGACTGCGGATTGGCCGCCGCCTGCGCCTTTCCGGTGATGGTGGGGGAAGAGGCGGCGGGGGTGCTCGAATTCTTTGCCCGGAGGCTAATCACGCCCGATGACGATCTGCTTGGCATCATGGGCCAGATCGGCACTCAGCTCGGACGCGTCATCGAGCGCGACCGGGCTCGCCGCGGGCTGATCCATGACGCCCTTCACGATGCGATGACGCGGCTTCCCAACCGAACCTTTTTCATGGAACAGGCTGGGACGGCGTTCGACCGCATGAAGGCCCAGCGGCAAACTTGCGTGGCAGTCATGGTGGTCGATCTCGATGGCTTCAAGGCAATCAACGATTCGCTGGGCCATCAGGCGGGCGATGCCCTCCTCATCGACATCGCTGGCCGCATGCAGACGTGTGTGACCTCCGCCCAGCAAACCGCTCGAGAGGGCGGCGAATATTGGCGGGCGACGCTGGCCCGGGTCGGCGGCGATGAATTCAACGTGTTGGTCGATGAGGTCGATGACCCTGCTGCCGTCATTCGACTGGCGGACAGGATCCACCGTTGTCTCGCCGCTCCGAGCGTCATCGCGGGTACGCATGTCCGGTGCCAGGCATCGGTGGGTATCGCGTACAGCAATCCGGACTACAGCGATGTCGAGCAGATGCTGCGTGACGCGGACTTGGCGATGTACCGTGCCAAATCACACGGCCGCGGACGGTCGGTGACATTCACCGAACAACTCGGACTGGAGGTGAGACAGCGCACACAGGTCGAGCAGGAGCTACGCCAAGCGATCGCGGAGCGGCAGTTCGTTCTCCATTATCAGCCGATCGTGTCTCTGCACGATCCTGACGGCATCTGCGGCTTCGAGGCGCTGATCCGTTGGAATCATCCGTCGCGCGGGTTGCTGTTACCGGTCGATTTCATCGACGTTGCCGAGGACAGCGGGCTGATCCTCTTCATTGGTGATTGGGTCCTTCAGGAGGCATGCAGGCAAGCGGCCGCATGGCACTGGCGGACAGGTGGCGAACGCCTGCCGTTCGTCAGCATCAACATTTCGCCGCAACAGTTTCTTCAGCCCGAATTTGTCGCCCGCGTTCATGCAGTGCTGATGGAAACCGGAATCACACCCGCGGCGGTGCGGCTGGAGGTGACAGAAGGGGTGGCGATCATGGATGCGGCGCGAACCTCATTGATCCTGGAGGAGATCAGAGGCTGGGGCGTGAAAACCAGCCTCGACGATTTCGGCACCGGATTTTCCTCGCTCAGCTACCTTCAGGCGCTGCCGTTCGACGCCCTCAAGATAGATCGGTCGTTTGTCGCGGCGATGGATGCCAATGGCAAGAGCCGTCGCATCGTCCAGGCCATACTGGATCTGGCCAAGACCATGAACATGACCGTGATCGCCGAAGGCATCGAAACCGCCGAGCAGGAGGAGCTGCTTCAGCGGATGGGTTGCGACATGGGACAGGGTTTCCGATACGGCCGGGCCGAAAATAACGCGGATGCGTTCGCAAAGCTGGCGTTATGCTAACGGCGGGATAGTCTGACTGCTTGGCGCTATGTATCGCGGCGGCGGCATCCGGACACGAACCGGTTGCCTGGCCGGGTACGTACCTGACCCACGCGAGGCCTTTATACCGAAGGTCAGTTCGCATCTCCAGCAGCGGCGTTGCAATCTTTAACGCTGCGAAGCGCCATAAAGCAGTGCATTGAAGAGGAAGTGAAAGGTGCCGTAGCTCTGCGCGCGCTGCGCGACTTCGGGGCCCATCAGGAACAGCTTGCCGCGGCCGACATCGACGTCGGCGACCGCGATCGTGCCGGCGAGCCGCTCCTGCCCAACCGCCCAGCCGCTGCGTAGTACGTCCCGGCCTTCGAACCACGACACACGGCGCGTCCCCGTCGCGTTCTGCGCGGGCGCAAACGCCTGGGAGGAAGCGAAGAATATATCGACCTCATTGGGCATACCGAAGGCCAATGGCTGAGTCGGATCGACCTGCGCACGCAGCACGGTCCCGGGGATGAAGAAGTCTTTGATTTCGAGCGGGCGGGCGACGCCATCGACCTGGCGGGTTAGCGCTGGCTTAAGCGACGTGCCAAGCAGTTCGGCGAGCCGTCCTGAACTGCCGATCGCGACGACCGCGCCACCGCCCCTGACGAACTCCGCGACAGCAGGCGCAGTCTTCGCATCGGTCGCCTGGCCGAGCATATGGCGCATCTCGGGCGGCGCGTCCGCGACCTCTGGCTGACGGCTTGGACGGTCGCTGCCCCATGCGCCCGACGGCGGCATCGCATCGTCGGTGAACAGCAGCACATCAAAGTCCCGGCCCAGATTGCCGGCGTCGAGGCGCTGGGGATACACTTGCTCGAACGAGAATTCGAAGCGTTCGAGCAGCCAGCGCGTCCAGCCGGCCGGCATCAGCCCACCCCATCGGTCGACCAACCCGACTCTCACGGGCTTGAGCGCGATACTGGCTCCCGCGGGCTGCAAGGCGACCGCTTGGGCACTAATGCCGAGCTCGGCTGTCCCTCTGTCGACGATCGCGCGTGCCGTTGCGGAGGCCGGAACCCAGATCGCCCCGGGCTGGAACGCCTTGCCATCGGCGCTGACCGCACCTGACATCCAGCGTACCGGCACCCCCGCCTTCAACAGCCGGTTCGTCAGGATGAAGCTGTTATTCGTCTCGTGCCCGACCAGCCACCCGGTCTGCCCGGTTCCGACCACGCGACCGACGGGCGGCGACATCAGGTCCGTGACCGGCGTTAGCGGCGCTTCGAACGGATCGAGCACGCGGTCGAAGGTCACGCCCATCTGATAGGCGAGCGTGTAGCCGGTCACGTCGTACGGCGCCTTGGGCGGACCGCCGGGGTATTCCGTGTCGTGCGGATGGTCCTGTGGCTCGAACATGTCGAGCACGTGCGGGCGATACGCCTGCGCGGTCCGCACCACATAGGAGCCGGCGGGATAGCTTTTCCCGCCCGCACTGAACGGCCGGTCGGCGCGCTCCACCTCGACACCGTTTTTGATGAGCGCATTAAGGAAGGTGATTGCGGTCGGCAGGTCGCGCTGGTCGGCGGGTAGGACATAGGCGCGCGCATCGCGCTCGGCGGGTGCCTGCATCATCGTCTTGTAGAGCGCCGGATCGACCTTTCGCGCGCCACGGGCGTCCTTGATCGGTGCCGCCGTCTCCAGCCGCTCGACCTTCGTCGGGGTGGCCGTCCAGCTGTCTGTGCTGCCCCGTGCGATGCTGTTTGCGCCCATGCGCCAGATGTTAAACAACAGCCGCTCGCGATTGCGCGACGCGAAGTCGATCACTGCGCGGTTGAGCGTCCATTGGTAATCGAGCGTCTGCTGCAGGTGCCAGTCCTGCGGTGCGATCGGCAGCATCTCGTCGCCGCGCGGCAGCTGGGTCGTGGGCACCAGCGGGATCTTTTCCGGGGTCGGCCCGCCGACGATCTCGGTCAGCAGGCCGATGCTGTTGTGGAAATAGGCGACCGATCGCTCCATGCCATTGTGCCACGTCGAATAGCGGGCGGCGCTGCGCATGCCCGATCCAGCCTTGCCTTCGGTGATCAGGCGCGAATGCATCGCGAAACCGACCTCGCTCAGCTGCGACATGACGATGGGATCATAGTTGAAATTGAACGGGTCGCGAAACGGCGGCACGAACACCACCATTCCCTCGGGCCCGGTCTGGTGCTGATTGTAGACGATCTGCGGATACCACTGGCGGAACAGCACGCGATTGACGTTCGCCGTTTCCGGCATGTGCGCCATGTAGCTGTCGCGGTTGTTATCGTGACCGACATACTTCTGGTACAGGCGCGGCAGCGTCGCGAACTCGCGCTTCTTCGGGTCGGCGTGGCGCATATACCAGTTGCTGACCAGATCCATGCCGTCGGGATTGTCGTGCCCGAACAGCAGAATGCAGTCGTCCAGCGTGCGCAACGTCTCCGCGTCCGACTGGCTCAGCAGCTTGTGCAGCACCTGTATCTGCCCCTGCGACGTCACCGTTTCGGTCGCGTGCAGGCCGGCATCGATCCACACCATGGCCTTGCCGGTCGCCGCCAACTTGCGCGCCTCATCCTCGCTCACACGGCCGCGGGCCAGCGTCTCCGCAACGCGGCGATACTCCTCCAGGCGCGCGAGGTTCGCGGGTGACGAGACGATCGCCACCCACATCGTCCGCCCTTCCGCGGTCTTGCCGATATCGACCAGCTTGATCCGGTCGGACTCCCCGGCGATCCGCTTCAGATAGGCTTCGTACTCGGCATAGTTCGCCAGATAATAATCGCTCCCGATCGGCTGCTTGAAGAAGCGATCGGGCGCAGTCACCTGCGCCACGACGCCCGCAGGCGCGAGGGCAAGGGCGGTGGCGAACAGCAGCGCACGCAAGGACATGAACGGACTTTCTGTGATTCGCCGGGAGCTTAGCCAGAGAGAATGGCAGCGCTAAATACTACTTGCCCGTCACGGCGGGAGGCGCCCTCTTCACATATTTGTCGAACCAGTCGAACGTCTCGGCAAGGACATGCAGACGGGTTTCCCGCGCAGCGTAGATATGGTCCTCAAGCGGCAGCATCTCCAGCTTCGCGGTCCCGCCCAGTCCTTTCATCGCGTGAAACAGGCGCTGCGACTGGATGGGGAAGGTCCCGGTGTTGCTGTCGATCTCCCCATGAAAGATCAGGTACGGTTCGTTGATCCTGGGCGCTTGCATGAAGGGCGACATTTTCGTGTAGACCTCCGGCGCTTCCCAATAGGTCCGCCGCTCGCGCTGGAACCCGAACGGCGTCAGCGTGCGGTTGTACGCGCCGTTCAGGCCATAGCCCGCAGCGAACAGGTCGCTGTTGGCCAGCAGATTGGCGGTCATGAATGCGCCGTAGCTCAGCCCCGCGACGCCCATCCGCTTCGGGTCGGATACGCCCTTCGCGACCAGCATGTCGACCGCGGCCTTCGCGTTGGCGACCAGCTGCTCGACATAGGTGTCGTTCGCCTGCAGCCCGCCGACAATCGGCATCGCCGCATCGGCCAGCACGGCATAGCCCTGCGTCAGGAACAGCATGTAATCGGTGGGCGTCCGCGGCGACACCCCCGAATAGCCATAGGATGTGCCGCGCACCTGGCCCGCCCCCTTCACGTCGGCGAACTCGCGCGGATAGGCCCAGATGATCGTCGGGAGCCGTTGCCCCTTCTTGTACCTTGGCGGCAGGTACAGCGTTCCGCTGAGCGGCACACCATCGGCGCGCGTGTAGTTGACCTGCTCCTTGGAGGAATAGGCGAGCGCGGATGTCGGACGCGGCGTTCTGGTCAGCGCCGTTTTGGTGCCGTTCCCCCGCGTGTGGAAGAAGTAGTTCGCTGGGGTCAGGCTCGTCTCGTAACGCGTGACGATCCGATCCGCCTTGTCGTCGAGAACCGCGACAACCTGCTCGTAATTTTCGCCCTTCGTCTCGAACAGCTTCTCGGTTTTTCTGGTTGCCAGGTTGAACCGCGACAGGAACGGATGGTCGCCAGCAGGCGATCCGCCTTCGCTCACCAGATAGATCCAGCTCCCGTCCTGCCGCAGCACGGTGCCGTCGGCCGCATGTTTGGTGACGGGTACGCCCGGCGCGTTGTACCAGTCGTCGTCGTTGTGCGACCAAAGCTCGGTCGGCTGCGCGCCTGGACGATCCAGGTCCACCAGCCACATCTTCGTTTCGCGCGTGCCCCAGGCGAATTGCTTGACCAGCGCGCGGCCGGCGTCTTCGGTGAAGGCGAACAGGTCTCGCGATTGATAGCCCTCCCCGCCCGGCACGATGCGCGACGTGGTGCGCAGCAGCTCCTGCGCCTGGCCAGTGAAGGGCGCCCTCAGCAGCATCACGCGGTCGCGGTCCTTCGCCTCCCGCTTTGGCTCGCCGCCGTCGAGCGGCTCGACGTAGAGAAGCGCGGGCTTCGCGCCGGGTTTCCATGCAAAGCCGCGCGGTCCCGCGCCCGCCCAGCCAAGGCTCTCCGGCCCGCCATTGTTGGTCGGCACGCTCGCGACCCGTTGCACCACCGCGCCGCCCGCCGACAGGATCTCGACCTCCTTCGGGAAGCGGCTGGCGGGGACGAGGTAGGAATAGGGCGGGACGACGCGTACGGACAGGAGGTGCTTGCCGTCCGGCGAAGGCGTCAGCTCCTGATAGATCGCCGCCGTGCCGAGCGGAGTCTTCGTACCGCTTGCGACGTCGATCACCATCGGCTGCGACGTCATGTAATAGTCGAACAGCTTCTCATCGAACGCGCTGGTGAGCAGGTTGGTGAAGGTCCACACCGGAGCCTTCTTGCCATCGGTCTGCTGGATCGCGGGGCCGGTCGGCACGGGCATCACGGGCGCCGGGCCACGCCCGTCCGCAACGAAGTGGCAGAGCAGCCGTGCGTCGTCCATCCAGCTGCACGGCGCGTCCGACAGGTAGTCGATCGAACGCGCCGTGTTGATCGACGCCCCTGCCAGTTGCCGCATGGCGCCGGTCGCGACGTCCGTCACCCACAGCTCGACCCCGGTATCGACGGTGCGCAGGAACGCGAAGCGGCGGCTGTCGGGCGACCAGATCGGCGGGCCGAGCCGGTCGCCCGGCACCTTCATGATGCGCTGCTGCTGCGACTGGAGGTCCACCAGCGTATAGCCGGTTCCCTGTCCGGTGTAGGTCGAGTGCAGGTCGTAGGGATCGAGATCATAGGGACCGTTGGTGGCGACGTTGACGCGCACCCCGCCCAGCCGCTGCATCGGTGCCGCGCGGTCCTGGATCGTCGGCATGCCCTTTAACGACGTCAGCACCAGCCAGCGTCCGTCGGGGCTGTCGCTCGCAGCGGGTGCAGGCGGCAGGTCGAGGATATCAACGACCTCCTTCGGGGGCAGCCGATAGGCGTCCTGCGCGCTCGCGAGCAGCGGCATCACCCCGCCGATGGCCACTGCCGTCAACAGCGCGAGCCTGGTTCCAATCCGCATGTCCTGTTCCTCGCCTGATTGCCAATAGGGTGGGGGCCGGAGCGCCTGTCGCGCCCCGGCCCCGTCGGTCAGAAGTTCTTCGAGAAGCCGACGTAGAAGAAGCGGCCGATGTTATCGAACAGCGACCCATCGAACGCGCCGGTATAGGTCGATGGCGTGCGCGGCGGCTTCACGTCGAACAGGTTGTTGATACCAAGCTGCAGCGTCAGCCCCCCTGCGGTCGTGTAGCTGCCAAACGCGTCGTTGTAGAATCGCTGGTTGACCTTCAGGAAGCCGTTGAACTCGTCGCTGCGCTGGACGTCCAGGCTGGATTTCCCGACGTAGCGCAGGTTCCAGCCGAGGTTCAGCCCGCCCTGCTTGTACGCCGCCGACAGCGTTCCGCGCCAGGTCGGGTCGTCGAACTCGCCGTCCTCGATCAGCAGGCTGCTGGGGTCGCTGATGTCCACGAACTCCTCCAGCTTGTCGAGGTAGGTGACTGTAGCGTTCAGGCTCAGCCGTCCGTTCCAGCTCGACACCAGCCGGTCGAGTGCGGTGGTGTAGTTGATCGCGACGTCGACGCCCCGCGCATCGAGCCGGCCGATGTTGATCTGGCGCAGGTCGATGTTCGAGACGACATAGGGATCGTTGACGCCGGGCAGGCCGCCACGGCGGACCAACGCGCAGAAGGCATTGTCGAGCGTCGGCGAATCGACGCAATTATCGACGATGGTGTTGCCGTCGAGCGTCTGGATCGCGTCGTCGATCCGGATCTGCCAATAATCGGCCGACAGACGAAGCCCGGGCAACGGGCTCAGCACCACCCCGGCGGTCCACGAGTTCGACGTTTCCTCCCGCAGGTCCGGATTGCCGCCGAGCGCGGTTGGCAGCGCGAGCGCGGCGGCGGGATCGACCCAGCCGGCCGGGATACCGAGCGCCCGGCAGTTCGCCGCGCGGTTCGGCTGCAGGTTGATCTGCGTGACGTCGCAGGGGTCAGCGGTGATGTTGAGCGTGCCGAGCGTGTCCGGGCTGAACAGCTCCACGATGTTCGGCGCGCGAACGCTGCGCGAGCGCGTGACCCGGAAACGCAGCGCATCGATCGGCGCCCATTCGGCACCCAGCTTCCACGCCCAAGTGCTGCCGATCGTGCTGTAGGTCGAATAACGCGCCGCACCCTCGACCTGTAGCGAGTCGAAAAAGGGCACGTCCTTCAGCACCGGTACGACGATCTCGGCGAAGGCTTCCTTCACATCGGCGCTGGCGTCGACCGGGCCGCCGCCGTTATCGGTGCGATACAGCAGGCCGCGCGCGCCGAGCCCGTCGTCAAGCGTTCTGAGCCGGTCCTTGCGGTACTCGCCGCCGACGGCGACGTTGACCGCGCCGGCGGGCAGGTCGATCAGTTTGCCGGTGGCTTGGATGCCCGCCAGCGTCTGTTCGTTCGTGACGTCGCGCATGAAGGTGTACTGGAAATAGGCTTTCTGCGCATCGGTCAGCGCCCCGCCGAAGACGCTGATCGGCACGCAGCCGGCAGCGCGGGCGCTGGCGCTGCGGCACACGGTCTGTCCGGTCGTCGTGTCGCGGACCGCATCCACCGCCTCGAAGAACCGGCTCTCAATCCGGGTGTTGGCGGTACGATATTTCTGATCGCGGCGTCCGTACTGGTAGAACGCCTCCCAGTTGATCCGCCCGGCGATGTCGCCGCGCAGCCCCGCCGCGGCGGTGTAGGTATAGCGGCTGTTGGTGTATTGCTTGTTCCCGTAGATGACCTCGCCTTCGTAACCGACGGTCAGGGTTCGCAGACTGTTGGCGTCCATCAACGCGGTCACCGCTGTCGGTAATGTCGGGTTGTCGCGGCTGAGCGACAGGGTCGAATCGAAGAAGCTCTGCCCGTTGGTGTTGGTGTCGGAATAGGAGAATTCCATGTCCACGAACGCGGTAACCGAAGGCGCGATCTCGTAGTTCAGCCCGCCGATCGCGGCGAACGCCTCGCGCGGGTTGCGCAGGTTCCGCTCGCGGCTGTCGTAGCCGTAATTGCCGCCGGCGCAGGAGCCGCCGAAGCAGTTCGGGTTGGTGTAGGTGACGAGGCCGCCGTCATACACATAGCGTTGGCCGCGGATCACGAAGGTGGGTTCGTAGGCGTTGCCGATCGTCCGCGCGTTGCTGATGACGATCCGGTCGGGCCGGCCGTCCGCCGGTCCGGTATTGGCGGGATTGGTGACGAAGCTGAGCGCGCCGGCGCCGTAGGTATAGTCGCGGTCGGTGTAGCGGACGATGTCGTTCTTTTGATAGGTGATGCCGAGGCTTGCCGAACCCTTGCTGTCGGCGAACGTCCCGCCACCGTTGGTGGAGATCATGTAGGTCGCGCCATCGCCGCGTTCGGAGATGCCCGTCCGCCCCGTGACGTTGAAACCCTTGTAATTGTCTTTGAGGATGATGTTGACGACACCCGACACGGCGTCGGCGCCGTAGACGGCGGAAGCGCCGCCGGTGATGATCTCCACTCGATCGACCATGGTCGCCGGGATTGACGACACGTCGACCTGCGAGCCCTCGCGCGACCCGGAGACGCGGCGGCGGCCGTTGACAAGCACCAGCGTCCGGTTCGTGCCGAGCCCGCGCAGGTTGATGAACGTAGCGCCGATGTCGCGCTGGAAGGTGTCGTTGCTGGCTCCCAGTCCGACGCTGATCTGCGGCGTCTGTAGCAGCACGTCGCCGATGTCGTTCAGGCCGGTACGCGCGATCTGATCGGCGCTGATGACCGTAGTTGGGGTCGGATTGTCGAATCCGTTGCGCGCGACGCGCGATCCGGTGACGACGATGGCTTCACCCGCCTCGTCCTGGACGGAAGCACCGCCGTCCTGTGCGATGGCCGGCGCCGCCGTTGCCAGCGCCATCAGCCCTGCCGCTGCCAGTAGATGCATTTTCAAGTTTATGACCCCCAGTTGTTCTCGGCCCTTTCCGCAACGCAGCAATCGCAATCGTTCCGGATACGCCGATATTCCGCCGGTCAGGCCTCCAGCTCCCAACGATGGCAATCACAGCTATATTCTTCAGCTGTTTGCCCTGGCGCACTAAAAATGCGTTCGATGATCCTATCATGAAAGCATCTGCCCGATCATGCGCGTGTGACTGGGACATAGACGCTCGCGATCGGGCCAATTTGGCGCCTTACGAAACCGCCTCGGTGTAAGAATTGCTGCGACTGCGAAAGCGGCTTGCCGGTTCGACCTTCGTGATGTTACCGTTTCCCAATGGAGCAGGTTGGCACGCCGATCGATTGCGATAACGCGCCCTCCGCGGTGATGATGCGGGCGGTCGATTGCCCGTCGCGACTGCTGATCCCACGCCACGAACACCGCCGGGCGGAGCTGGTTTATGTCGCCTCCGGCACACTCGCTGTCACCGCGAACGACATGCTCCACACCGTGTCAGCGGGTCATGCGCTATTGATCCCGGCGGGGCTGACCCATGACATGCGGATGTTGAGCGACGCATCTTTGCTGACCGCCTATATCGCGCCGACGCCTGCGTTGGCGGGTGAGACGGACTGTCGGACGCTTCCCGCCTCCAGCCTCCTGCGCGAACTGATGCAAACCGCCGTCGGGCTGCCGATCGACTATGATCCGGACAGCCGCGACGGGCATGTCATGGGACTAATCGCGGAGGAGGTGACCTGGCTCCTGTCGCGCCGCCTCGACACGACGCCGCGCCTGCCGGCGCCGAAGGACCCACGATTGCAGCGGCTGTGCCGCCAACTCCTCACACAGCTCGACTATGCCTGGACGATCGACGAGGCAGCAACCGCGGCGGGAATGAGCCGCCGCACCTTTACGCGAAATTTCCGTCGTGAACTTGGTATGAGCTTCCTGACTTGGTGCGCTCACGCGCGCCTGAATGCTGCGGCCAGTCGACTTCACGCCGGAGCCTCGATCATCGAGGTCGCGTTCGCATCCGGCTATAACAGCCCTAGCGCGTTCGCCACGACGTTTAGACGCCACTTGGGTATGTCTCCGTCCAGCTTTCAGGCCACGGCAAGCGCGACCTAGTAATTGCCTATGGCGTATTGCTTTACAAAGGGCACCGCACGACCTGTCTTTTTGCGGCACTCGCAGGTGTCGTGACCTTCATAATTGATTGTGCCCGCTCGTTTGGCGTTTCGCCACTTGGTATCGAAGATTTGGACCTCTTCAACCCAAATGCGCCGGTCGGTAAGCAGGGCGGGGAGGCGGCCGGACATGCTTCGTCGCGGCGTTGTTAAATGTAACGCACCTACGCCGCCGCAACGAGGCTTACGATTTTCTTCGGCGTTCTGGCATGCAGACGGAGCTGTCAGTGCTGCGAACCCGCTCGGTTATGTTCCGAGAATGCTGTCGATTGCCTGCCGATGGGCAGGGAAGTGAAAAAGAACTTCGTGTTAAATGGGCGTGGTGCCGTTGCTTTGACAGCACCCGACCCGAGCTTATCGTCCCGATCGGGCTTCAGGCTCAGTCGCGGGAGGACCCTATGCCTCGTTCGCGACCCCAAACAACAGCGCCGCTGCGGCGATTGACCCCGATCTTGGCGTAGACGCGCGCGACATGATTGCGGACGGTATTGCGGGAGAGCGCGAGACGGTCTGCGATCATGCCGTCGTCCAAATTATCGCATATGAGTTCAAGGATTTCTCGCTCACGCGGCGTGAGATCGACGGCCGGCGCGGCCAGCGCAGGCTGGCGCAAGGTGGCCAGCTTGTCGAGGATCGATCTGCTCAGCCAGCTGGCGTCTTTAAACACCGCATCGATCGCATCCGCGAGTTCCCGCTCGCGGTTCAGCCGCTTCGTCACGTCCTGTAGCAGCCAGAGGATCGAGTGCGTCCCGATCGTTTCGGCAGAGACCAGGCAGTCGATCGTCCCGCCATCCGTCCTCGATACGCGGATTCCGCGATCACGAAGCGTGCCTTGCTTACTCAACTCCTGCTGCAGGGCCGTTCCTTGCTCGCCGTCCGGCCAAAGGCTCAAACGAGCCGTTCCGGCAGCGTCGTCCGAATCTGACTTGGAACCCGTCAGCGCGCGAAACGCGGCGTTGGTCGCTGTAATCGAATGATCGAGCCCTTTCGTGATCACCATCGCCACGGGCGCCATCTCAAAGACCGCGGAAAGATGTCGCTCGCTTGTGGCGAGTGCCATTTCGGCCAGCCGTCGCGGTTCGAGGTCGGCGAAGGTCACCAGCAGGGCATCGTCGTCCGTCACGTCGACCGGCTGGCCGGCGAACACCACGAGGCGCCGTCCTCCGTCGGCGACCCGCAATTCAGCCTCGCTCTGGGCGACGACATCGCCGGCTTCGAGGCTGTGACGGGTCGTGTCCGGATCGGCGACGCCCCGTAGCAGATCGAGCGCGAACAGGTTCTTGCCGACCAGCTGTTCCGGCGGGAAGCCGGTAAGCGCGAGAAACCCCGGATTCACCTGCAGGATGCGATGATCGCCCATCCTCACGATGATCGCCGGCGCCGGGTTTGCCCGGAACATCGCTGCGAAGCGGGCCTCCGCATCGACGCGGTCCGAAACGTCGCTGATGACGAGCGCTAGGCAATCCGGTTCGCCGCCGTCCTGGTCCAACACGACGTCGCGAACCTCATGAACCCATCGCACATCGTCTTCACCGGCCGGCGCGACCTCCACCGTAACGTCGGGCACGGAGTCGCCGGACAGCAGACGGAACAGCGGATATTCGCGTTGCTTGAGCAGGAGATGATCCGCGGACCACAGGGTGAAGCGTCGGGCATAGTCCTCGGCGGTCGAGCCCAGCCCGGCCAGATCGGTGACGCCATGCATCCTGAGGGCGGCAGGATTGGCGCTGAGTATCACACCCGACGGATCGATCAGGATCACGCCGTCAAGCAACTGCGCCATCAGCTGTTCGAGATGACGGAGCGTCGGCTGGAGGCGGGGCGGGGACGGACTCATCACCGTCCAGCGCACCTCGCGGCCACCGGTTCCACAGTTGGATACCACGTGTTCTGGTATTTCTGCACTATACCAAGCCTGCGCCGCCAACCGTCTGGATTGAACATCCGCGGTCGCCCGCTGGTTAGGTCGATCTCCAGTAACATTCGAAAGGGAGCAATCATGGGCCTCATCGTCCTACTCGTCGTCGGCGGTCTGATCGGCTGGGTCGCCAGCCTCATCATGCGCACCGATGGGCAGCAGGGGATCATCCTCAACGTCGTTGTCGGTATCATTGGCGCTCTGCTGGCCAGCTTCATCGTCACGCCCCTGATAGGTGGCGCGCCGATCACCAGCGGCGTCATCAGCGTTCAGTCGGTGCTCGTCTCGCTGATCGGTGCGGTCGTACTGCTCGCCATCATCAACCTTTTTCGCCGCGGTTCGGTGCGTTGAATTCAGGAGCTCAAAACATGACAAAGTTGGTATCAGCAATTTTCGACAATCATGCCGAAGCACAGGCGGCGGTCGCGGACCTGCGCAGCGCGGGCGTTCCAGATGGCGCACTGTCCGTCGTCACACAAGAAGGCGACGCCGCCTCAATCGGTGACGGCGATAGTGTGGCCGCGGGCGAGGAGCACGGCAGCGTGCTGCGTGGCATCCTTGGCGGTGGTGCCTTAGGCGCAGGCCTCGGCATCGCAGCGCTCGCGATCCCGGGCGTCGGTCCGCTGGTTGCGGCGGGCGCAATTGCAGCGACGGCGGTTCCAGGCGCCGCAGCAATCGGTGCGGCCGTCGGCGCCGCGGCAGGAACACTGAACGAGACGCTCGTGAAGCACGGCATCAGCGAAGATGATGCAGGCTATTATAGCGAGCGGCTCGACAACGGTGGCATATTGGTATCGGTCGACACCGCAACGGCCGGGGTGATGAGGGAGTCCGTGACGGACATTCTCTACCGCCATGGCGGCCATAGCACGTCGCAGGCGCGAGCCGCGGCCTACTGAATGTCGGCAGGCGGAGAGGCCTTACCTCTCCGCCTGCGGTCCCTGTGTCCTTCAGCTCTGGCAATTCAGCGCCGGGGCAACCTGATTCTACATAATCGGCGGAACGATCCAGTCGCCGCGTCGCTTGGGCGCTGACATGGCCAAGCTGATCTCAGTACCCGTCCGTTGAAAATCGGCATCATCGCGCATTTGCGTCATCCAATCGCTGCACCGTTCATGGGTGGCATGGAAGCGCATTGTCACCTGCTCACCCGCGGACTGATCGAACGTGGTCACGACGTGACGCTCTTCGCGAGTGGCGATAGCGATCCCGATCTGCCGATCTTTACCGTCATGCCCCGGCATTACGAGGCCGTTCTGCCCTGGGCGCATTGGCGCGGGACCGAACGGCTGTCGGAGTTCCAGGACAGGGCCTTCGTCACCGCTTGGCAAGCCATCCGCGAAAGCGGGTTCGACGTGGTCCACAACAACGCGATGCATCCAGCCATCCATGCTTGGGCCGCGCGGGATCATCAGCCGATGGTAACCTCGCTGCATGTTCCACCATTCGACGGACTGAGTAACGCCATTCAAGAGCAGGCCGGACCTTGGCTTCTACAGACCACGACATCGCGCTCGCATATGGCGGGATGGTGGTCGACCCCGCCATCGACGGCCTCGATCGTCCACAACGGCATCGATACGGATCGCTGGACGTTTCGCGCCGAAGGCAACGGTCGCGCGGTATGGGCGGGGCGGATCACACCGAACAAGGGCACCGCGCTCGCAATCCGCGCTGCGAAAGAGGCGGGGATCGCGCTGGACGTAATCGGCCCGATCGACTGCATGGACTATTTTAGCGAAAGCGTGGCGCCGCTGCTCGACGTCGATCGCGTCTATCACGGCCACATGGGCAGCGATGTGCTGGTCGATCATATCGGCGCAGCGTCGGTGCTGATCGCCACGCCGATGTGGGACGAGCCGTTCGGCTTAATCGCGGCGGAGGCGATGGCCTGCGGCGTGCCGGTCGCCGCGCTTGATCGGGGTGCGCTGTCTGAAGTCGTCGGCGACTGTGGCGCGTTGGCGGGCGACGAAGCCGCGCTGGTGGAGGCGATCCGTCGCGCCTTATCATTGCCGCGAAAGCAATGCCGGACACGCGTCGAGCGATATTTCTCGCTCGACGCCATGATCGACGGATATGAAGACGCCTATGCCGCGGCAGTGGCAGGTGGCTCCAACAGAGCCAATACGGTCGCCGAACTGGCATAGGGCTGGTGCTGCTGCTGCCGCGTCAGCGCGAGATCCGCTTCGGATACCTCGCGCAGCCGCACATGCTCACCATCCCTGAGCGCGACAAGCCCCATCAGCGTGAACGCGCGCAGCCAGTGCTCCATCGTGAAATGCCCCCACTTGTCGCGAAACCGCGCGGCGTTGGCGATGACGCTGTCGACGTGATGGACCGGGGGCATATGGTGCGGATGATACTGGTGATAGGCCCGCGCGCCACGACACCAGCGGATCGGCACGCCACTTTCGGAGACGATGCGACCGAAGTCAGTATCCTCTCCGCCATAGCCGACATATTGCTCGTCGAAGCCGCCCAGCGCCAGGAAGGTTGTGCGGCGCATCGCGAAATTCAGCGACCAGAAGCAGCGATAGTCGGTGCACACACCCAGCGGTTCGGTGGGCGGGCCGGCCCGTTCGGAATGCTGGACCGCCACGCGCTCGAACGCGGCGAAGTCGATCCCGTCCGCGGTCGCGCCGGAGGGCAGGTATAGCACCTCGCCCATCAGCAGCACGTCGATCGTATCGAGATAATGCGCATAGTCCGCGACAAAAGCGGGGGCAGGAATGCAATCGACGTCGAGGAAGATCAGCTGTTTGCCGGTCGCTGCCTGTGCAGCCCGGTTACGCGCCGCCGCCAGCGCAATGCCGTCGCTGCCGACCATGATCTGGCGAACGGGAAACGGCGTGTCGGGCAGCGTATAGGGCTGGTCCTGCATGACCGCTACGACCAGTTCGTCGGGCAGGCGAGCCTGCACGACGAGGCCATGGACCAGGTTGGCGAGATGCTCTGCCCGCCCCTTGGCGAGCGTACAGATCGAAACGGTCATGCGCGGCTTTCGAAGGGAGGCGGGGGAAAGGGTTCTTCGACCAGTTCGATCGTGGGCGGCCGCCAGCACTGCGTGGCCAGATCGTCGAGCCACGTGGCCGCCGTTGCCGCCGCGGTGGGCGATACGAGGGCGTGCTGTCGAGCGACATCGAGCGCGGCCGCTCTTGCCCAGCCGTCCGACCATGCGGCGGCATGCGACGGCCAATGCTCGATCGTCGCGGCAGCACCCGCCCGATCGAGCATCCGTGCCTTCCACAACTGCTCGTCGAAATATCGCCACTCCGGCACGACGATCCACGGCCGCCCGATCGCGGCGATCATATGGACGGTGGTGTTGCCGGCGGATGAGACGACGCGGTCGGCGGCGGCGATATGGAGGGCGGGGGTATCGACCCAGCCAAGATGCCGTAGGTTAGCGGGCGCGGTTGCGTGCCAATCATGCTCGACCGCGCCGATCGTCAGCCAGAGACTGTCAGGTTCGGATCGGGCGCCCAGTGTAAGTGGCGTGGCGGGCGTGCCTGCGCCCCCGCCGCCGGCGATGATCAGCACAACATCCGTATCTTGCGGCAGGCCGAGGATGCGGCGCGCCTCTGCTCGCGACGGTGCGGCCGCGACCTCAACGCCGACTCCCGGAGCATAGTGCGTTTTCTCGATCATCCAGCCGGGTCGGCCCGGTTGCTCCAGCGCGGGTGCATACGGTGCGAGAATGCCGATCGCGGATTGATAGGCCGCAAGGTGGCCGGGATCGTCGCGGCTCCCGTGCTGAAGCACGCTGACGCAGGGGATCGACGCGATGCGTGCGAGCTGCGCCAGTTCGGCAGAGACATCGGTCACGAAAAGCGCCGGTCGGGCGGTATCGAACCAGGTGGCGATCGTAGCGACGGCATGGGTGATCCCCGCCCAGCCGACCGGCGCGCAATGCATTGTATCCGGCGTGCGCAGCGCGGCGAGCGCCGGCACCTCGTCACCCGTCGCTTCGAACAGCGACGGAATTCGGCGGATCGTCACATGGGGTTTTAGCGGTGGGAATATGTCGTCGCGCGCGCTAAACATGACGACGGGACGAGTGTCCGGCAGGGCGTTGACGATCGCCGCCGCGCGTTCGGCATGGCCGCGCCCCTGATGATGCACGAAGTAGCCGAGCGGACGCGTCATGCCGCGGCGGACCGCGAATAGGCGCGCATCCCCTCGATCACGCCGGCGGCGTAGGGACGGCGGGCCAGATAGATGGTCGGCCGTCCGATCAGCGGCGTTAGCTCGGCGCTGTGGTTGGCGACGAGGATGCCGTTGCGACAGGCATCGAGCATGTCGAGATCATTACCGCTGTCGCCCGCTGCATAGACATGCTCTGGTGCGATGCCCAGCGCTTGGGCGACCCAGGTCATCGCGGCACCTTTGCCCGCCCGCATGGGCACGATATCGAGCAGGTTTCCGTGGCTGTGGATGACCCGCACCGGCAGATCGGCGGTGCTGTCGCGGATCGCTGCCACGACGGCGGGCTCGGACACGAAGTAGCTGCGCTTGTGACGGCGCTGTTCGATCGCCGGCTGACGTTCGACCCCGGACAGCGAAGCGACTCGTGCGTCGACCGCATCACCGTCCCACCCCGCGTCGATATGGTCCGCGTAGTCGACGTCGGCGATCAACCGTCCGCCCTCGCGCCAATAGATTTCGGCACCGACCGAGGTGATGAACACGCGTGGCGATGGCTGACGCCACTCCGTCAACAGCCGCTGTGCTTCCTGCAAGGACCGTCCCGTCGCTACGCCGAACGCCAGCGTCGAATTATCGGCGAGGAAGGCGGCCATGCCCTCGGCCCCGACGCGGCATCCCGTCAGCGTGTTGTCGATGTCGCACAGCAGGAGACGCCGCGCGCGGGGGCTTGCGACGACGGGTGCGCACAACGCGGACACGACGGCGACGAAGCTCGCCGCATAGTGTCGCCAGTCGAGTGCGCGCGCATTGATTCGCCCGGCGGCGGAAGCCTTAGCCCAGGCGATCGGGTCATCGAGCAACGCGTTGATCGCAGTAGCAAAGGCGACCGGATCGCGCGGGTCCGCCACGGAGCCATGTCCCAGGCGCGCGATGATGTCGGCCGGACCTCCGTTAGATGTGGCGACCACCGGCACGCCGTGCATCGCCGACTCGGTCAGCGTCAGGCCATAGGGTTCGGTTAGCGCGGGATTGACGAACACGCCGCCGCTGTGGCGAGCCAGCGCGAACAGCGACGCCACGTCCGCCTGCGTATGCCGCTTCGGCAACGCCAGCGTGCCGTAGAGGTCGTGCGCGTCGAGCCGTGACAGCAGGCCATTAACGACCCGGCGCTGTTCCGCTTCTCCGCAGTCGGGGCCGTCTCGCAGACCGGCCAGTATGACCAGATTGGCGCGCTCCCGTAGGCGAGGGTTTGCGCCAAACAGGTCGATCAGGCCCGTCAGGTTCTTCTTGTCGACCGGTCGCGCGACCGCGAGGATCATCGGTCGTTCGGGGTGACGCAGAAACGGCGCGATCAGCGCTCTGCCCGCCGAAGGATCGACGTCGTCGAGATCGATCGCGCGCATGTTCAGCCCTGCGCCGGGTTGGATGCAGTGGATCCTAGACGGGCACGCCGAGGGATAGAGCATGAGCTGACGCTCCGCCTCGTCCCGCGAGGATGCGACGATCGCATCGGCCGCCGCGATCGCCCGATCCTCCTCGGCGATGCGTTTCGTTAAGGTGCGGTCCGCCGGGTTCGCACCCGCCTTCTCGATCGCGAGGGAATGCGCCGTGTAGACGAACGGGATGCCGAACCTGACGCGTATGGCTTCCGCAACCTCTCCAGCGTCGGCAAAATGCGCGTGAATCACGTCCGGTCGGCACTCGAGCGCGGCGATATGCTCGATCAGCGCGGCGGTGAACGCGGGTCTATCCGTCGCATTAGCGTCTTTCGACAGATAGGCAGTGTTGCCGCTGTCGATCCGTCGGACAAAAAGCTTTTCCGCAACGTGTTCAAGCGGAAGGGCGTAGATCGGTCCGAGAGTCGCATCGTCGATCAAACGGGTGACGATCTCGACGCGATCCACATCGGCGCGCGCGGCTATCGCGCTTCCTGCGCCCAGCGCATAGGTGATGTGGCCGCCGGTATCCTCGGTAATCCCATATGAGACGGGTGGTCCCTTCAGACAGCCACCAAGCGCAATCGCCATCACGAACATCAACAAAGCCCCTACGTACGCACACCCGATCAGGGGCCGTCATGAACGGCCGTTCATTTTACAGGTTCCAGTTTCCCGCAATTAAAACATTTCATAACCTGGATTAATTATGCGCCCTACCTAAATGCAACGGCGAAAATATTTCAATACTATTCGTTTCTGCAAGTATCGGCAAAGAATAACGAGGTATAATTGGTTTCGGTGCATGGCTGGACATGGCTGACAAAAGTTCGCTAACAATCAGGTGATTTCACTTGGATCTGTCGAGCGATTGGAGACAGCGCAGTGCGTTTGGACGGCCCGCTGGCACGGCGTCATCAGGTCAGATTGCGCGGAGACGGTCGCAAACTCGTGATGTTTGCACCCGGTTTCGGCACCGATCAGACGTCATGGACGGCCGTGTTGAGCCGGATGGGTGATGAACATTCGATCCTGCTTTTCGATGTCGCCGGCGCCGGGCCGTTGCTGCCCGCCGACTTCAACCCCACACGGTATCAGTCGCTATCGGCGTTTGCCGACGACCTTCTCGCCTTGCTCGAGGAATTGGATGTCGAGCGGCTGCAGTATGTCGGCCATTCCGTGTCCGGCATGATCGGGGTGCTCGCAGCGATAGAGAACCCGGGTCGTTTCGAACGATTGGTCCTGCTGAACGCATCGCCTCGCTATCTCGATGACGAGGAGAGCGGGTATCGTGGTGGTTTCACGCACGAGGAATTGGAAGACTTGATCGGCCCGATGACGTCGAACTACCAGGCATGGGTGACTGGATTTGCCACGTCGGTGATTGGTAGCGATACGCCAAGCGCCATCGCCAATTTCTCCGCAGGACTGCGCGCCATGCGGGCCGATGTCGCCGTTCGGATTCTGCGTGTGATCTTCGAATCGGATGTTCGGGAACTGCTGCCGTTGCTGACTGTACCCACCGCGCTGATTCACTCGCGTGACGACATCGCCGTGCCCGAAACTGTGGCGCTGTATCTGCACCGGCACCTACGGCAGAGCAGCCTGACGTGGATCGACGCGATAGGGCACCTGCCGCACCTGACTGATCCGGACAAGGTTGCCGTTGCAATACAGGCGCAGCTTGCCCACTGAAGACACCCTCGCGTCGGCAGAACATGATCCGACGGCCGTACTTCTGCGCCTGCTGTGCGATCATTTGACGCCCTGTGTCTCGATGATTGGCCTCAGAAGCGGAGATGATCTGTTGGTCGAAATCGCAACCCGGTCTGGGATGGTGGGCAAGACGTTGCGCATGCCACCGGTCGCCGTTGTGGAGCATTCGGGCGGCATCATCGATGTATCATCCCTGCGCCTTTCGCTCGGTTGGACGCAGCTCTGCGGCTGGCGACCCGATTATGTGGCCGTTGAACCGATCCCGGAGCGCGATGAGTGCCTTCTGGTGACGGGCATCGGGAAGCAGCCGGGGCGGGAGGGGTTGCGTCAGTTTGCCGCAGCGATCGAGCCAGTTCTGTCGAAGGCCGACGGCAGCCGCCAAGCCCGCAAGAGTTCGAGCATTGCTGCCCTGATCGACAATCTTCCGCTGCCGATCGTGTTCGTCGATTCGCGCACGATTGAGGTTTTTCTGAATGGAGGCGCACGTCGATTGCTCGGTATCGAATCCGCAATTGCGACCGAGTTCGATATCGTCGAGGCGTTCGCGAGGCTGCTGCGGTCGACGGATGCAAGCGTGGCGGCGCGACTGTCGACGGACCCGACCGCGTCTCTCGATCTGGAGATCATCGAAAACGGCCGTGCCTACGCGGTCGAAAGCCGATGGATCGCGGACAATCGGCTGCTCGGCCGCCTGTGGATGTTTCGGGACGTTCACGAGGAGCGCCAGATCGCCCGATTCAAGGACGAACTGGTTTCGACAGTGAGCCACGAACTTCGAACGCCCCTGACTTCAATAAATGGCGCGATAGCATTGTTAAATAACAGCGTTGGGCAGGGCTTGCCCCCCGCCGCCGCTACATTGCTCGACATTGCGCTCCGTAATGGCAACCGGCTGGCGCTACTGGTCAACGACCTTTTAGACATCGATAAACTGCAGAACGACAAACTCGAAATTCGGCTGCAACGCGTCAACATCGCGGACCTGCTCACCGAGGCGGTGGCGCAGAGCGCACCTTACGCGCACAGCTACCGCGTTTCGCTCCGGCTGGACATTGACGACCCCGCCATCGTGGCTCCAGTCGATCCCGATCGGATGCTGCAGGTGATGGCGAATCTGCTGTCCAACGCGGTTCGGTTCTCACCGTCTGGAAGCAAGGTGGTGATCGGTTTGCGTCGCCTAATGCACGGGCTGCGTATCAGCGTCGCCGACGCAGGCCCCGGCATTTCGCCGGAATTTAGGGAACGCATGTATGAGCGATTTTCTCAGGAAGGGTCGGGGACGGCGAAAGGTGGAACAGGCTTGGGACTGGCGATCACCAAGGGTATTGTCGAACAGCATGACGGAACCATCGCGCTGGATGATACCGTCGCCGTAGGCTCGACATTTAATATCGATCTGCCGGTGCACGACTAGAGACTCGATCGAACCAGACACGCTTTTCGATAGGCAAATCGGGGCAGGGTGATGCAAACGGAGCGCGGGCTCCGTCAAAGCAAATGCACCTGTCGGTAAGCAAGGCGGGGTAGGGGTGTGATATGCCTCGTCCCCGCAAGCCAGCCTCGCCGTTCCGATACTTCAACTCCTCCCCTGAGGTGATCCGGCTGGTTGTGCTGATGTACGTGCGTTTCCCGTTGTCGCTGCGGAACGTGGAAGACCTGCTGTTCGAGCGCGGGATCGACATCTGTCATGAGACGGTGCGGTTGTGGTGGAACCGGTTCGGACCACTGTTTGCAGGAGACATCCGCCGGCAGCGGGTGAGCCGCATGCGCGGCTTCCGGCATTGGCGTTGGCATCTGGATGAGATGTACGTGAAGCTCAACGGCGAGATGGTCTACCTCTGGCGGGCGGTAGATCACGAGGGTGAGGTACTCGAGAGCTACGTTACCAAAACGCGCGATAAAGCTGCCGCTCTCGGTTTCATGAAGAAGGCGCTGAAGCGCCATGGCTCGCCGGAAGCGATCAACACCGACGGCCTGCGCAGCTACCGCGCGCGGCGATGAACGAGCTCGGCAATAGCGAGAAGCAGGAGATCGGCCGCTGGGCGAACAACAGGGTGGAGAACAGCCACCTGCCGTTCCGACGACGAGAGCGGGCGATGCTCCGCTTTAGACAAATGAAGACGCTGCAGAAGTTCGCCTCTGTCCACGCCAACGTCCACAATCACTTCAGCCTGGAACGCCACCTCATCGATCGACAAACCTACCGGGAACGACGCTCCGCCGCGCTGGCGGAGTGGCAGACGCTTGCCAGCTAGGCTGCGGCCTTCAAAGACCCAAGTGCATCAAATGGAGAGCGGTTCGCTTTAGACTGACAGCACCGACCGAGGGACTGCCAATGCTCGACATCCGCCCCGACCGCATGGCGATGTCGCGGATCGGCGTCACCGCCGGCGACGTCCAGGACACCGTCGCCGCCGCGATCGGCGGTCGCGAGGCCGGCGTGATATTCGAGGGCGATCGCCGCTTCCCGGTGGTGATCCGTCTGTCCGAAGCGTCGCGGTCGGACCTGACCGAGGTCGCGCAGGTGCCGGTGCCGACTTCGGCGGGCGGGTTCGTGCCGCTGTCGACGGTGGCCGACATCGCGGTCGTCGACGGGCCGAACCAGATCAGCCGCGAGAACGGCAAGCGCCGCGTCGTGGTCCAGGCGAACGTCCGCGACCGGGACGTGGCTGGCGTCGTGGCGGATGCGCAGGCCGCGATCGAAGCACAGGTGAAGATGCCGCCGGGTACGTATGTCGAATGGGGCGGGCAGTTCGCGAACCTGGCATCGGCGCGCGACCGGTTGCTGATCGTCGTTCCGGTGTGCTTCGCCGTCATTATGCTGCTGCTCTACGGTGCGCTCGGCTCGGTGCGCGATGCGGTGATCGTCTTCACCGGCGTGCCGCTGGCGCTGGTCGGGGGCGTGCTGGCGCTGGTCCTCCGGGGGATGCCGTTCTCCGTGTCCGCCGCCGTGGGCTTCATCGCGTTGTCGGGCATCGCAGTGCTCAACGGCCTCGTCATGGTGTCCTCGATCCACGACCTGATGGCGCGCGGCATGGACCGGGTGCAGGCCGCCCATGACGGCGCACTCGCACGGCTTCGTCCGGTGGCAATGACGGCGCTGGTGGCGAGCCTCGGCTTCGTGCCGATGGCGCTCGGCCACGGCGCGGGCGCGGAGGTGCAGAAGCCGCTGGCGACGGTCGTCATCGGCGGCCTCATCTCGGCGACGCTGCTGACCTTGTTCGTCCTGCCGACGCTCTACGCTCGCTTCGGCAGGTGGCGAGGGCAGACCGAACACGAATCCGCTAGCTGAACGAACGTCTTTAGCTGGTATGTCTGTAGGGTACGATGAATATCCGGGATTGGGTCTTGCCGGCCAGGAAGCTGTCAGTCGGCAAAAGCGTCATCTGCAGCCATACCGAGGCGTAGAGCGGTCGGTAATCGACCGACCGCAACTCGCCTGATCCGCAAAAATCTAACAGGCTGAGATGCGTCGCCTGCCGGCGAACCGGTGCTATTGCGACGGCCGCTACCGGATTGCATAAGAGCCAATCTTATCCCGGTCGCGACCGGACCTCGGGTGGGCGAGCGAAATCCCGATGACGTTTCGTTCGTTCGTGCCACGGATTTCTTGTCTTCTCTTTCAGAAAGCCTCCGATGCGTTTGCTTGCCTGCTGCCTCTGGATTTCCATGATCGCCGGCCCAGCGGTCGCGCAACAGCGGCCGGTGGTGACGGACGCCGACTATAGCCGTGCCATGCGGCAATTGGGTCCATGGACAACTCCACTGGTCGACCATGCGGTGCGCTCGGCCAATTGGGTCGATGCGCGGCGGTTCTGGTACGTCGATACCGATCACGGGGTGCCGACGATCATGCTCGTCGATGCGGAAAAGCGAACGAAGGCGCCGGCGTTCGATACGAAGCTGCTCCTTGGCTCGCTGAATGCGGCCGGGCTGAGGGAGCGGGATGCCACGAAGCTTTGGTTGAGTGGCTTCGAACCGGACTTCGCGAAGAACACCGCGACCGTGAGCGTGCGTGGGGAGCGATATTCGTGCGCGCTGATCCAGCCCTATGGTTGCAGCAAGTTGGCCGAGGCGCAGGCTGGCCGGTCAGATCAGCCGCCCGAGGTGCTGTCGCCCAATGGCAAGCGCGCCGTGTTCGTGCGGGCCTGGAACCTGTGGGTCCGCGACGTGAGCAGCGGGGCGGAGCGACAGCTGACGACCGACGGCGTGAAGGACTTCGGCTACGCGACCGACAATGCGGGCTGGCAGCATTCGGATCGCGCGATCGTGATCTGGTCCCCGGATTCCAAGAAGGTCGCGACCTTCCAGCAGGATCAGCGGGCGGTGGCCGATTTTTCGACCACGACGACGCAGGTAGGCCATTCGGTCGTCGAGACGTGGAAATATCCGTTCGTCGGCGACAGGGAAATTTTCCGGATCCACCGCGTCATCGTCGATACGGATGCGGGCACGGTGACGCGCCTGCGGATGCCGGCGGACCTGCATCGGTCGTCGCTGTGCGACGACGTGGTGTGCGGCGACGGGCCGCAGGACATGCAGTGGGCGAAGGACGGCAGGACGCTCGCCTTCGTTTCCACCTCGCGCGATCACAAGGTGGAAACCGTCCGCATCGCCGATGCGACCACGGGTGCGGTGCGCGACGTGTTCACCGAAACCGTGCCGACATGGTTCGACAGCGGGTACAACGACGAAGGGTTCAACTGGCGCTATCTGTCGCAGCGCGGCGAGATCCTGTGGTGGTCGCAGCGTCACGACTGGGGCCATTATTACCTGTACAGCGCCGCAACCGGCAAGCTGCTGCGGCAGGTGACGCGCGGCCAATGGAACGTCGATCACCCGGTCCACATCGACGAGCGCAGCGGAAAAATGCTGGTCGCCGGTGTCGGGCGGGAGCGCGGCGTCGATCCCTATTATCGCAGCATCTATGCGATCGACCTTAAGGGTGGCGCAGCGAAGCTGCTGACACCCGAGCGACAGGACCATATTGCGATCCCATCGAGCGATGGTCGCTACTTCGTCGACATTTATTCGACACCGCAAGAGCCGCAGACCGCCGTGCTGCGGCGCGCGAACGGCTCGGTGCTGAAGGAACTCGCGAAAGGCGACCTGACGCGCTTGCGCGCGGCGGGATGGCAGGCGCCGGAGAGTATTGCCGTCAGGTGCAGCGACGGCAAGACGCTGTGCCATGGTCTGCTGTTCAAGCCCGCGGGGCTGGATACGACGCTGAAATACCCGGTCATCGACTATATCTATCCGGGGCCGTTCATGGGCACGATCCCGTCGCGACAGTTCTCCCCGGCGGCGATTGACGCGGGGGCGCTGGCCCAGCTGGGCTTCGCGGTCGTGGAAATCGACGGGATGGGAACGCCGCGACGGTCCAAGGCCTTCCAGGACTATTATTATCGGGACATGGGCAAGCAGGCGGTGCCCGATCAGATTACCGGGATTCAGGACCTCGCCACGCGCTATGCCTGGCTGGATACCGATCGCGTGGGTATCTGGGGCCATTCGGGCGGCGGCAATGCGACCGCGGCGGCGATGTTCCGCTATCCCGATTTCTTCAAGGTCGGGATCGCCGAGAGCGGCAACCACGACAGCCGGAACTATGAAGACGATTACTACGAAAAATATCTCGGGCTACTGGAGAGTGACGGCAAGACGACCAACTATGACCTGCAGGCCAATCAGGATCTCGCCAAGAACCTGAAGGGCAAGCTCCTGCTCGCGCACGGGATGCTGGATGATAACGTGCCGGTTTCAGCGACGCTGCTGGTCGTCGATGCGCTGCAGAAAGCGAACAAGGACTTCGACCTCATCCTGTTCCCCAGAGCGCGGCACGGATATGGGGATCAGTCCAGTTACATGATGCGGCGCCGGTGGGACTATTTCGTTGAGCATCTGATGGGGGCGACGCCGCCGAAGGAGTTCAAGATCGTGGGGCCGGGCGCAGGCAAGTAGGACTTCTCAAGTCGTCGTCTTGCAGCCGTTAGCTCCGCTAATGAACAAGCGTCCGCTTCCCGAATAGCCCGAACCGGGCTGAGTGACCGCATTTCGGCCTTCGCTGTCGCGGGCGATGTGAGATTTGCTTGCAGTGATTGCTTGCGCCCGGCTCGTGCAGATAGGCCGTGCGATGCAAAAGAGATCGACGTACACGTACGAAGCCCGAGCGGGTTGGCTGCTGAAACGAGGATGAGCGATGAAGCTGAGCGCGCGTAATCAGATTTCTGGTACGATCGTCGCGATCGCTCCGGGCGCGGTCAACGGCACGATCAAGGTCGATATCGGCAGTGGCAACATCGTCACCGCAAGCATCACCGAGGAGGCGATCGCCGACCTCTCGCTGAGTAAGGGTGACACGGTGACGGTGATCGTGAAGGCAAGCGACGTCATGATCGGCAAATGAGATGAAGATTGGCCCGCTCTGGCTGAAGCTACAGATCGCCTGTGGCGATGCGCTCGCTCTGGGACCGGGCAAGGCCGATCTGCTCGCCGCGATCAAGGCGCATGGGTCGATCTCGGCCGCCGGGCGCGCGCTCGGCATGAGCTATCGGCGGGCCTGGATGCTGGTCGATGAGATGAACCGGTGTTTCGATCCCCCGGTGGTGGAGACGCTGCGGGGCGGGGGGCTGGAGCGGGGGGCCCGCGTTACCGACACCGGTATCGCCGTCCTACAGGCGTATCGCGAGATGGAAGCGGAGGCGGCCGGGATCGCCGATCGGCCAGCCTATGCGCGCTTGCGGGCGAGCCTCAGGCCCGAACCGTTGCCGCAGTCCAAGCGTTGACGCGAGCGTCCTCTATATACGATCAGATATGACCTCGATATACGTTCGAACATAACGAACGCGGACACCCGCGTCGGAGGGGTGTTCAATCGATGTCGAAATGGATCGCCGTTCTGCTGTGTAAGGTCGCCATGTCGGTCGTTGCGATGCCAGCGTTCGCACAAACGACCGCCACGACGCCCGACGTAACCCTGACCGACCCCGACATCGGTGAGGTGACGGAGGGATTGCCGGACGTCGTCGTCACCGCGCGGCGCCGCGCTGAAAACGCGCAAACCGTGCCAGCCGCGCTGTCGGTAGTGGGTGGCGAGCTGCTCGACCGGAGCTATACCGTCAACACGCAGGGGCTGACGACGCTGATCCCTAGCCTGAACTACAGCTCCGCGAACCCGCGCAATACCGCGTTCACGATCCGCGGCCTCGGATCGAGCGTCGTCGCGGTCAGCCAGGCGAACGACGGGCTGGAACCGGGCGTCGGCTTCTATATCGATCAGGTCTATCACGCACGCCCGGCGACCGCGGCGTTCGACTTCGCCGATATCGAACAGGTGGAGGAACTGCGCGGGCCGCAGGGGACGGTGTTCGGCAAGAATACCACCGCCGGCGCGCTCAACATCACCACCCGCGCCCCGACCTTCACACAGGAAGGGTTCGCAGAGCTTTCCTATGGCGAGCGCAATCTGGTGCAGGCCAAGGGCTGGATATCGGGGCCGATCACCGACAGCATCGCTTATCGCATCTCCGGCGTCTCGACCCGGAGCGACGGTGTGATCGACAATATCCGTACCGGCCGAGACACCAACACGCTCGGCACGCAGGCGGTGCGCGGGCAGTTGCTGTTCGCGCCGGACGACACGATCCGGATGCGGGTGATCGCGGACTTCACCAATTTCCAGGCGTATTGCTGTGGCCAGGTCTATCTGCGCACCGGCACGTCCCTACGCGCGGCGAACCGTCAGTTCGGCGGGCCGGCCGGTCTCGCCGCGCAGTTCGGCTACGCGCCCGCCAGCCTCAACCCCTACGACCGCGTCACCGACATCGACGGCCCGCTCGGCGTCGATACCAATGAGGGCGGCGTCAGCGCGATCACCGACTGGAACCTCGGCTTCGCGACGCTGACATCGGTCAGCGCGTGGCGGTTCTGGAACTGGGATGCCGAGAACGACCGCGACTATACCGGCATTCCGGTCCAGCTGTCGCAGCACATTCCGTCGCGGCAGGATCAGTACAGCCAGGAACTGCGCCTCGCCTCGAACGGCACCGGCCCGATCTCCTATGTCGCGGGTCTGTACGGGTTCCGGCAGAAGCTGGTCGGGCGGCCGATCAGCATCTACGGCCCAGCGGCGGCGCGCTATCTGATCGGCACTACCGTCACCACCGGCACCGCGCCAAATCAGGTGGTGACGGCGGTGCCCGCCAACCTGCTCGACGGCTATGGCCAGGACGGCCGTACCGACGTCCACAGCCTCAGCTCCGCCGCATTCGGCGAGGTCAACTGGCGGATCGTTCCCAGCCTCACCGCCACGGTCGGCCTGCGCTACACGCAGGAGGACAAGGACGGCCATTACACCACCACCGTCTCCGGCGGCCCGGCGACGACCAGCGCCGCGCTCGTCAATGCGCGCCTGAGTGTACTACGCCCGCAAAGCTACGAGGCGCATGACAGCGACGGCAGCCTGTCCGGTCGCGGCAACATCGCCTGGGCCGCGACGGAAAACATAATGGCCTATGCGAGCTACGCGCGCGGATTCAAATCGGGTGGGATCAACATGTCGGGCCTGCCGCTCGACAATAACAACCGCCCGGTGCTGGCGACCGCCGTCGTGCGTCCCGAGCGCAACGAGACCTACGAGTTCGGCATCAAGACCACGCTCGTCGATCGACGCCTGATCTTCAACGTCGATGCGTTCTACACCAAGGTGCGCGATTTCCAGGCGACCGTGGTTGAGAATTCGCTGACGCAGACGGTGCAGCTGCGCGGCTACCTCTCGAACATCCCCGCAGTGACAGTGAAGGGGGTCGAGGCGGACGTCACCGCGATCCTTCTTCCGGGACTGACCGCGCGCACGAGTTTCGCCTACTCGGATGGCAGGTACAGCGACTATCCTGCCGGCCCGTGCCCACTGGAGGTACAGACCGCCGCGACGACGCAGTGCAGCCTCACCGGCCGCCGCCTCGCGTCGCTGCCGCGATTGGCGGTGACGGCCGGACTGGATTACAGCCGGCCGCTGGGCGATGGCGCGGTGTTCGTCCATGTCGATACCGCCTCGCGCAGCGGCTATAACGGCGACCCCGGCCTGTCGCGCTTCACCTACATCCGCGGATACAACCTCACCAACGCCAACATCGGCTATCGCTTCGCCGATGGTACGGAAGTGATCGTGTTCGCCCGCAACCTGCTGAACGCCGATTATATTCAGAACCTGACGATCCAGGCGGGCAATTCGGGCCTGATCCTGGGCGCGCCGAGCGATCCACGTACGATCGGGGGTACGGTGCGCTTCCGGATGTAAACGAAAGGAACCATCTGCCAAAATGCCATAGCGAAACAGGTCCAGCCATTCACCACTCCGCCCAATCGGCGCATGAAACAATGTCCGAAGCTGGGCCGCAGCTAACAATCTGCGAATGTCGGGGCGTGGGTCTTGTCGGTCGATGTGGCAATGGTTCGCTTTCCAGGATCCCTAACCGACGGCTTGCCTGCATTGATTTGCGAGCGGGTCTCTTACCGGATAGCATTCCCTGCTGCACATTGCCGATCTCGCTCCAGCGGATGTAGGGGTGGCCAAGGAGTTGGACGAACGGTGTGATCGCCTGCCTTCGCCGCTTCGTTATGATGACGATCGCAACGGGCGCTATCCTGTTCGGCCCCCGGGCAAACGCGAACGAGGCTCCGCCGCCGGTGTGGGCGGGCGTGTGGCAGGGCACCGTCGGATCGCTGCCGATACGCGCCTGCCTCACCCGGCGCTACGACGGCGCCGGCGCCGGACTCTATTTCTACGACTCCCGCCTGCAGCTTATCGGGCTGGAACAGCAGGGCGGCAGCAAGGCGTGGCGGGAGGGCGCGGACGGGGCCAAGGCACCGCGCCCCGCCTGGCAGTTCGCCACGGTCGCCCGCAACGCCCTGACAGGCACCTGGACCGACGGCAGGCGGCAGCTGCCCTTCAGGCTCACCCGCCTGGCGAGCGAGATTGACGAGCCGTGCGGCAGCCTCGCCTTCAATGCGCCGCGCCTGAAGCCGCTCACGGTCACCCGGACCCGGGCGACGCTGGACGGCGTCGGCTATACTCGCATCGTCTTCGATGCCGGTCGCGCTCTCCGGGACGATGTAGCGCTGGAGACGTTCGCACTCGATGGCGCCGACCGTAAGACGGCGCGGATCAACGCCCGGCTGTTCGCGCCCTTCGCCGAGAAGCCCGCCGACAGCATGTGGTGGGGATGTATCGCCGGGGGCCTGGCATCGCCGGGGATGGGCGGCAACTACGATCAGTCGATTACGCCGACCCTCATATCGCCGCGGTGGTTGGCCGCCACGCTGTCGACGAGCTATTATTGCGGTGGCGCGCATCCAGACGGCGAAACGACATCGCTCGTCTTCGACCGCTCGACCGGGGCGGAAGTGGACCTGAACGGCTGGCTGAGCGCCGCCGCCGTCGAACCCCGGCCCGATATCGGCACGTCCGCTTTCGCGCTGAAACCCGCACTGCGTCGGCTGGCGATGGCGCAGGACAGGCAAATGGAGGCGGAATGCCGCGATCCGGTCGCCGAGGCGGAGTTCTGGGACATCGGCCTGACCCGCACCGGCCTCGCCTTCACGCCCGGCATGCCGCACGTGCTCGCCCCATGCGCCAACGCGATGATCGTCCCCTGGGCGGCACTCGCCCCCTATCTCAGCCAAGCCGGACGGGCCGGCTGGGCAAGTCTGAACGCCGCATACCCGCTGCGCTGACCAAGCTGCAGCTGCTGGGCGGCAGCTCCGTTGGCTTGTCGATCCGAAAATCTGAGGGAAACGTCCACTCGCAACGATCGCAGAACGGCACGGCGATGGCCCTTAGCGCCCATATTTTGAAATCGCGCTTGCAAATGTGAAACCTCTTGTTCACCTTGTATGAAACGACCGCATCAGCGGCGACAGGAGAGGAAGCGAAATGGCGAGCGGAGTGCGCTTGATTTAGAGCGCTCCGGCACGGGCCTGAACCGTGCCGACTGATTTGCGACAATCGGCGGGAGACGTGCGGACCATGTTCCGTGCAAGCGATGCTGCTTGGTACGCTTGGATCGCATTCCGATAGCAGCCGCTTGATACGACACGATATTTCCGAGGATTCGACAACGACAAGAGGGGATACCGACATGGCCAAGACATTGGCGCACGGTCTGTTGCTGGCGACGGCAATCGCGGCGACACCGGCGTTCGCGCAGCAATGGACCGGCGAGCGGCTCGATCGCGGCGTCGTCGCTCTGCCCGTGTCGGGTGAGCCCGGCGTCCTCGTGACCTGGCGGTTGCTCGGAACCGACACCGCCACAACCGGGTTCAACGTCTACCGCAACGGCACCAAGCTGAATGACGCCCCGCTGACCGGTGCGACGAACTATGTCGACGCGACCGGCAGCACATCGGCGACCTATGTCGTGAAGGTCGTCACGCGCGGCGTCGAGATGGACAAGGCCTTTACCGCCAACGTTTGGGCCGATGGCTTCGGCGTCATCGCGCTCGACAAGCCGGCGGGCGGCACCGTCACCAGCCCCGACGGCACCGGCACCAGCAGCTACACCTACAGTGCCAACGACGCGAGCGTCGGCGATCTTGACGGCGACGGCAAGTACGAGATCGTTCTGAAGTGGGATCCGTCCAATTCGCAGGACAATTCGCTGGCTGGGCTGACCGGGCCGGTGCTGATCGACGCCTATACGCTGGCGGGCAAGCGGCTGTGGCGCATCAACCTGGGCACCAATATCCGCGCCGGCGCGCATTACACTCAGTTCCAGGTGTTCGATTATGATGGTGACGGTCGCGCGGAGGTGGTCATGAAGACCGCCGACGGCACGACCGATGGCGAAGGTCGCGTCATCGGTGATGCGAACGCCGACTGGCGCAACCGGACCGGCACCGCGACGACGGGCGCCAGCCGCGTCGGCTTCGTGCTTGCGGGGCCGGAGTATCTGACCGTGTTTCAGGGCACGACTGGCCGCGCACTGTCGACGGTCAACTACGTGGTGGGGCGCCACCCCGACACACCGAACCCGACGAACAGTCAGATCCAGACCGTTTGGGGTGACAATTACGGCAACCGAGTCGACCGGTTCCTGGCGGGCACCGCCTTCCTCGACGGCACGAACAAGCCGTCGATCATCATGGCGCGCGGCTATTACACCCGATCGACGCTGACCGCTTGGGATTTCCGTAACGGACAGCTTACGCAGCGCTGGCTTTTCGACAGCGCGGCGCTGCCAAACCGGACCGATTACGAGGAACAGGGCAACCACAACCTCAGCATCGCCGATGTGGACGGCGACGGGCGTGACGAGATCATCTACGGATCGATGGCGATCGACGACAACGGCCAGCCGTTGTGGACCGCGAAGGTTGCCGGCCAGCGCCTGCGCCACGGCGATGCGATGCATCTTGGCGATCTCGACCCGACGCGCCCGGGACTGGAGCGCTTCAGCGTCCATGAATCGCCCGGAGCTAACGGCGGTATCGGCGCGTCGATGGTCGATGCCCGCACCGGCGAGGTGCTGTGGACGCTGCCGTCTACGGCCGACAACGGTCGCGGTATGTCGGCCGACATTGATCCACGCTATCCGGGCGAGGAAAACTGGTCGAGCCGCACGGTTCTGTCGACCGCGAAGGGCGAACCCGTCCCCGGTGGAGGCAAGCCCAACTCGACCAACTTCGGCATTTGGTGGGACGGCGACACGCTGCGCGAGCAACTCGATAATGTGTCGATCCGCAAGTGGGACTGGAACAGCCGCACGACGGCAACGATCCTGACGGCGGCCGATTCGATCTCCGCCAACGGGACGAAAGCCACCCCGGCCCTCTCCGCGGACATCCTGGGCGACTGGCGCGAGGAAGTCATCCTGGCGAGCGCGGACAGCACGAAGCTGCGCATCTTCACCTCGCCCTATCCGACCACCTACAAGCTCAAGACGCTGATGCACGACCGTGTCTATCGGCAGGGTGTGGCGTGGCAGAACACCGCCTACAACCAGCCGCCGCACACCAGCTTCGACCTTGGCACGACCGCGGTCGATACCGGAGCGCGATAAGGCGATGCGGACGATCCCCGGTTATCGAGACGGTTCGACCTTCGGCGGGGGCCGGGGCAAGGCCGCGCTCGCGGTCGTGGTCACGGCGGTCGCCGCCGGTGCGCTGGTGATGGCCGTCGGGCAGTCCGATGACAATGGCTCGGAAGGTATCGTCCGGGTCGAGGCATCGATGCCTGTGCTGCCCGTGAATGCGGCGGCGGCAGCGCCGGAACCGGTCGAAGCCCGGATGCTCTACGAGCTTCACGGCACCAGCCCCGGCGGTGCGCGTCCGACCGCGCTGCTCGCGCCCCACGGTGCGACGCCACGCTCCTTCGTAGCGGGCGAGAGGGTGGGGCCGGGCGTGGTGCTGGAGTCGGTCGCGCCGGGCCATGTCCTGCTGCGCGAAGGCGCGGCGTTGGTCCGCATCGACTTGCCCCCCCGTCTTGGCGGCAGCGGGGAGGCGGTGGCCCCGGCGGATCGCGGCCTCAAACCCGAGCCCCAGCCGCCGACCGGGGAACTGAGCGGCGCGCAGATGGCGTCGATCCGGGCGCAGCGCGGCGATCCGCCGCCGACGCTGCCCGGCGACGAACCGAGTACGAACCAGCAATAACAACATGCAGGGAGAGATCATGATCAAGATGTTCAAGGGCCTGTCGGCCGCGGCGCTGATGCTGTGTGGGAGCGTGTCGGCTGAGGCAGCGGTGTTGTCGGGCGGCTACGACGGCACCAATTTCAACGACGGCATCATGTTCGATGTGCGAACCCTGTCCGCCATCGACCTGACATCGCTGGCCGTGAACGCCGATTTCGGGACTTTCGATTATCAGGTGTTCTACCGCGCGGGTGGTGTCGGCGGCTTCCAGAACGATCCGGCAGCGTGGACCCCGCTCGGCTCGTTCGCGGCGCTGACGACGTCCGGCTATGGCGCAGCGACGACGCTTGATATCGCCGATATGACATTGGGCACCGGGCTGCACGGCTTCTACATCACCGATGGCGGCGCCTTTTCGATCTATTACGGCAACAGCGCCGCATCGTCGGGGTCGGTCCAGGCAGCAAACGCCCAGGCGCAGTTGCTGGTCGGCTACGGCATTTCGGGCAATTTTGGCGATGCAACCGCGGATCGCGCTTTCAATGGATCGATTACCTACGCCGCCGCCGTCCCGGAGCCGGCCATCTGGGCTACGATGATGCTCGGCTTTGGCGCAATCGGCTTCGCCGCACGGCGCCGCAGGCAGCATGTTTCGCGCGTCCGTTTCGCCTGATTGATACTCTCAGGCTCCGTCAAACCAAATGCACCGGTCGGTAAGCACGGGCAGGTGAGGGGCAGGGATATGCTCTGCACTCGCACGCCAGCATCGCCATTTCGCTACTTCAGTTCGTCACTGGAGGTGATCCGGGCGGTCGTGCTGATGTATGTCCGTGTCCCGCTTTCGGTGCGGAACATGGAAGATCTGCTTTTCGAGCGCAGGATCGACATCTGCCATGGGACAGTGCGGCTCTGGTCGACCGGCTCGGACCGCTGTTTGCAGGCGACATCCGCCGGCCGCGGGTCAGCCGCATGCGCGGCTTCCGCATTGGCGTTGGCAGCTGGACGAGATGTACGTGAAGCTGAACGGCGAGATGGTTTACCTTTGGCGAGCGGTAGATCACGAGGGTGAGGTGCTCGAGAGCTACGTCACGAAAACCCGCGATAAGGCTGCCGCTCTCAACTTCATGAAAAAGGCGCTGAAGCGTCACGGCTTGCCCGATATGATCACGACCGACGGCCTGCGCAGCTACCGTGCCGCGATGAATGAGCTCGGTAACGCCGAGAAGCAGGAGGTCGGTCGCTGGGCCAACAACCAGGTGGAGAACAGCCATCTGCCGTTCCGACGAAGGGAGCGGGCGATGCTACGCTTCAGGCAGATGAAGACGCTGCAAAGGTTCGCCTCCGTCCACAACGTGCTGTCAAACGTAACGCACTTACGCCGCCGCAACAGGGGCTTACGATATTTTCATCGGCGTTCGGGTATGCAGACGGTGCTGTCAGTGCTGCGAACCCGCTCGGTTATGTCTGAGAACGCCGCCGCTTGCTTGCCGATGGGCAGGCAAGACAGGAAGAACTTCCCGCTGAGTGGGCGTGGTGCCGTTGCTTTGATAGCACTGTCGGACATCGTAACCTCAAACGATCAGGTGCGGATGCGCGGCCGGCGGAACGACGCCGGGTCAACGCCAAATGTTCCCAACGCGACTTACCTCCTTCTGCGCCATCCGCAGATGTTGAGGCGATCATGAAACCGGAACGACATTGTCGTCGCTGTTGCGGTCGATGTACTTGTTGTACGGATCGACGCCCGCGAACCCCGGCTTGCGCGTCGAGACCATGCGGATGCGCTGCGTGCCGGAACGGATTGGCCGCCGTTCCATCCGGATGATGTCCTTCGCCGCGAACGCGCCGAGGCCCGGGCGAGCGTCGAACAGGCCGATCTCGATTTCGTCGGCGAGGGGCACGCGGCGTTCCTTGCCGGTCCCGTCGGCATAGGCCTTGTCGGCCGCGACGGTCAGTACGGTTTCCCAGGTGCCGTCCGGCAGCTTGCGGCTCGTCGCCGCAGTCGATTTCAGGTCGTAGAGCGTGATGCGCGACAACAGGTCGAGCACCAGCTCGCGTTCGGCGGGCGTGCGTGCAAGCGAGAGATAGCCGTCCACCAGATCGGTCGATCGCGCATAGGGCGCGCTCTTGAACCGGTAGCGATTGAGCAGCCGCGCAAGCATCGCGTTGACGCGGTCCTCGCCCAGCCGGTCCTGAAGCAGGTACAGCACCACCGAACCCTTGCGATAGTGGATATACTGCTGGTTCTCGACCCGAGCGAGCGGCAGTTCCTCGATCCGCGCGCTGCCCCGGGAGCGCAGGTAGTTGTCGAGTTCGTACTTGAGGAACCGGCGAATCTTGTCCTCACCATAGCGGTGCTTCATCACCATCAGCGCGCTGTACTGCGCCATGGATTCGACCAGCATGGTTCCGCCCTGCATGTCGGCGCTGATGAGCTGGTGCGCCCAATATTGATGCGCCAGCTCATGCGCCGTGACGTAGGAGACATAGTCGATCGCGTCCGGATCGCTCGTGTCGGAGATGAAGCCGATCGCTTCCGAATAGGGGATAGTGCCGGCGAACGCCTGCGCGAAGGTGGCGTAGCCGGGGAATTCGATGATCCGCGCATAGTCGAACTGATAGGGTCCGAACGCGCGGCGGTAATAGCTGAGCGACGTCTTCATCGCCGACAGCATGCGATCGACGTTGTAGCCATGCCTGGGATCGTAGAACACCGACAGGCGAACGCCGTCCGCATCGATGCTCTTCTCGGCATAATCCGCCGACTGGACCGAGAAGAAGGCGAGGATCGGCGCGCTCGATTGGAAGCGCGCGGTGCGGCGACCGTTGGTCACCGTGTCCGACAGCTTGCGTCCCGGCGCGATCGGCGTCTGCCCGGCGTCGGTGGTGACGGTGATGTCCGACATGACCCACGGCGCGTTGCCGACGTAGTTCCGCCGCTGCGCCGACGTGTCCTCCAGCTTCGCCATCCGCAGTTCGGCGGGCAGGCCATATTTGCGGCGTTTGACCCGATCGGTCAGCAGCGCCGAGCGGTCCATCCCGATCTGCGGGGCGATTTCGGCGTTGTTCAGGAAGCTGCCGTTGGCGATGATCGACGTATCGTCGCCGTTGGCACGCAGGCCCTGTTGGTGGCGGGTGGTCGCGAAGGTCATCGTGCCGACCGCGCCGGGCGCGAGCGGGCGGTCGAAGCGGTAGATGCGGTACTTCATCTCCGCATCGTCCATGGCCAGCCGCGCGCCCGGCACCGTGATCGTGTCGATTCGGGTAAGCGCGTCGGTCAGGCGCAGGTGCAGGTCGGACAGCGGCGCGCCGGTGTCGTTGACGAAGCGGTAGGCGCCGCGCGTCTCTACGCGGCGCTCCGCAGGGAACAACGCCACGTCGAGCCGGATGTTCTTGATCGAGGGCTGAAGCACGCTTTCGTACTTCAGATACTTCTTTTCGAACGCGGCGAGCTGTGCTTCCCGATCCTCGGCGGTGCGATATTCGTTCCGGACGTTCATGTTCCAGAAGAGCCAGCCGCCGGTCGTCACCGCGACGACGAGCGCACCCGCGAGGATCGCGCCGGGGGTTCCGACCAGCCGGCGTGGCAGGCGCCGCAGCCGGGGCATCAGCCGCGTCTCGGTCCCCCGCCGCCACAGCAGGTGCGCCAGCACCGCCAGCACGACCGCGACCGCCGCCCAGTAGAGCCGCAGCCACCAGCCGAGTGCTCCGCCGATCTGCGCGCCGTTCATGTCGGAGAAGCGCTGCCGGCCCGTCGCGCCATAGTTGTATAGCGGGTGCTCGAAACCCATGTTGCCGAGCGTGATGGTGGCGACCAGATAGAGCACCATGATGCCCCAGCCGACGTATTTGTTGGGGCTGAGCGCCTGGATGAACACTGCGAGAATGGCGAGGATGGCCATGTCGACGCCGGACGGCAGCAGATACCAGCCGAGATACTGGCCGAGTTCGATCGCGCCGTGGCCGCGCACGATTTGGAGAGCGATCGCGGCGAGCACCGCGACCGTCAGCGTCGCGAACAATACGCCGGTGACCGCCAGCGCCTTGGGCAGCATATAGGCCCAGTTCGGCAGTGCCGTCGCATCGACGATCTCGTGCATCCGCCGTTCGCGATCGCGCCAGACGAGTTCGCCCGAATAATAGATCGCGATGATGATCGGGATCAGGCCGAACGCGCCCTGCAGCGTCTGGATCAACGCGAAGGTGAGCGGTCGCGCCGGCGTGCCGTAGATCTCGTTCGCGAACATCAGCGCGCCGACCGTGTTGAACAGGCCGACCAGCAGAAGGACGATGAACGCCGGGCTCCGGAACACCAGCCGCATCTCGAAGCGGCAGCGGACCCAGAAGCGCGCCCAGGCGGCGGCGTCCTGCCGCGGTGCGGGCAGGCGATCGACGATCAGCGGCGGCGTCGCGGCAAGCTTCGCCTCCGCCCGCGCCTGTTTGCGAAGGCGCCGTTTCGACGCGCCGCGCTCGGCGAAGCTGAACCGGGCGTAGGCGAGAGCGAGGGCGGACAGGCCCACGCCGATCCAGATCGCGCGGTTCGCGAGCAGCGCACCGGTGACCGCGGGCACCATCGTGTTCGACTCGCTGGCGGTCCAGTAGCGCGTGACGTTGGTGACCGCCGCGAGCCCGAACGGTTCCAGATATCCGGTCATCTCGCGCAGTTCGGGCTTCGAGCGCATGACGGTATTGAGGACGATATACGCCACCAGAAAGACGACGACGCCGAGATAGCTGTACATCATCGATCGCGTCATCGTCGCGACCGCGAAAAAGATGCACGCCGTCAGGAACAGGTTCGGCAGCGCCAGTACGGTGTAGGCATAGGCGAAGGCGCCCCAGTTGGTCGGGCCCAGCGTCTCCGCGTCGATCCACGGCATCAGCGACCCGAACCAGATCGCGAACGGCACCGCGAGGAAGGCGATGGCGGAGGCGGCGAAGGCGCCCAGGAAGCGCGCGATCAGATAGTCGAACTTGCGGACGCGCGTCGACCGGACCATCGGCCCGAAGCCGCTTTCGTCATCGCGCACGATCACGTTCGCGACGAACGCCGTGGTCACGAACATGAAGAAGAGCGACAGGATCTGGTGCGTCTGGATGATCGCGACTGGCGCGTTCTTGTGGATGTTGCCGCCGCTGCCAATCTGGATCTGCTCGACGGTGACCGATCCGAAGGTCAGCAGGAAGAACAGGATGGCGACGACCCAGAAGACCGGGTTGCGCAACTGGTAGCGGAGTTCGAACGCCGCGATCTTGCCGAACATGGACGACCCCTTCAGGCGGCTTGGGCGACGGGGGCGCGACGCGAACGGGCCAGGGTGGAGAAATACACGTCCTCCAGCCCGCCATCGACGGCGGCAAAGCCATCGCCGGGATCGCCGTCCGACAGGATGTGGACGATGGTGCGGCCGGCGAACAGCCGGGTCGAGATGACTTCGTAGCGCGCGCGATAGTCGTCGAGCGCGTCGCGGTCGATCGTCCGCGCCCATACCGTGCCGCGGGCCCGCGCGATCAGGTCGAGCGGCGCGCCCTCGAGCTGGATGCGCCCACCCGCCAGCACCGCCATGCGCGGGCAGAGGTCGGCGACGTCCTCGACGATATGGGTGGACAGGATGATGACGACGTTCTCGCCGATCTCCGCCAGCAGGTTGAGAAAGCGGTTGCGCTCCTCCGGGTCGAGACCCGCGGTTGGTTCGTCGACGATGATGAGGTTGGGGTTGCCGATCAGCGCCTGCGCGATGCCGAAGCGTTGGCGCATGCCACCGGAGAAGCCGGCAATCGCCTTCTTGCGGACGGTCCACAGATTGACCTGATTGAGCAGCGTCTCAACGGTTTCCTTGCGTTCGCGCGCGGATGCGATGCCCTTCAGCACCGCCATGTGGTCGAGCATGTCATAGGCGGACACGCGCGGGTAGACGCCGAAATCCTGGGGCAGATAGCCGAGCCGTTCGCGCAAGGCTTCCGGATTGGCGATCACGTCGATGTCGCCGAACCGGATGCTGCCCGACGTCGGCGTCTGCAGCGTGGCCACGGTGCGCATCTACGTCGATTTGCCCGCGCCGTTCGGTCCGAGCAGGCCGAACATGCCCTTCGGCACGCTGAGGCTCACATCGTCGAGCGCACGGGTGCCGTTGCCATAGACATGCGTGACCGAAGCCAGTTCCAGCACCAGTGATTCTCCCCCTTGAGTATCACTAGTGTAATACACCTAACGGACTTGTGAAGGGGGCGCCGTCAAACCAAACGCACCGGTCGGTAAGCAAGGCGGGGTAGGGACCGCACATGCCTCGTCCCCGCAAGCCAGCCTCGCCGTTCCGCTACGTCAACTCGTCACCTGAGGTGATCCGGCTGGTGGTGCTGATGTACGTGCGTTTCCCGCTTTCGCTGCGGAACGTGGAAGACTTGCTGTTCGAGCGCGGGATCGACATTTGCCATGAGACGGTGCGGCTTTGGTGGAACCGGGAAGAAGGCTCTCAAGCGCCACGGCGCACCTGAGTTGATTACGACCGATGGCCTACGCAGCTATCGTGCCGCGATGAATAAGTTCGGTAACGTGGAGAAGCATGAAGTCGGTCGCTGGGCTAACAATCGGGTCGAAAGTAGCCACCTGCCGTTCCGACGACGAGAGCGGGCGATGCTCAGGTTCAGGCAGATGAAGACGTTACAGAAGTTCGCCTCTGTCCACGCCAACGTCCACAACCACTTCAGCTTGGAACGCCACCTAATCGATCGAGAAACCTACCGGGAACGATGCTCCGCCGCGCTGGCGGAGTGGCAGACGCTCGCCAGCTAGGCTGCCATCCTCAAAGCCCGACGTGCATCAGGTGGAGAGCGGTTCGCTTTAGACTGACAGCACCGCGTTCCGGCATGCAGATGAGCTGTCAGTGCTGCAGCCCGCTCGGCTATTTTCTGATAACGCTGCCGCTTGCCTGCCGAGGGGCAGGCAAGCGAGGAAGAACTTCGCGCTAAATGCGCATGGTGCCCTTGCTTTGACAGCGCCCTCAGTAATGCGGTCCACCGTGCTAAAATTTAGCTCGGAGCCCAAACGTTACGCGTCGCTCAGACAAGGCGTAGCTGTTGATCGCCGAGCGGTTGAAATTACTGATCTCGACCGTCGCCGAGTCTTTGGGCGTGAGGTTTTGCGCCTGCAGCGACAACGCGAAATGGTCCGAGATGTCAAAGCCGAGCTGCGCATCGAGCTGTGACCGGGCGGCGATTACGTCGGGACGGCCCTGGGTGAATTCGAACACCGCATCGTCGCGCCAGTTGTAGGCGACGCGGGCCGACAGCCGGCCCTTCTCGTACAGGCCGATCAAATTGTAGCTGTGTTTGGATGTCGCCACGAGCGGGAAGCCGTTGCTGTCCTTGCTGTCGGCGTAGGTGTAGTTGGCGATCACGCCGAAGCCGTCGAACGGTGCGGGGAGGAAATCGAGGAACTGGGTGATGCCGACCTCGAATCCCTGCACCTTGGCCGAGGCGACATTGTCGGGACGCACGACGCGGATGATGCCCAGGCTTTCGAAACCGGGAATGATCTGTTCGGTCGTGTTCGTCGCGATGAAGTTCTGCACGTCCTTGTAGAACAGCGCGCCCGAGATCAGCGACGTGGCGCTGGTGTAGTATTCCACCGACAGGTCGAGGTTGCTCGAAATCGGCGGCTCCAGCGCGGCGTTGCCGCCGCTCGACGTCAGGTTGGTGGCATCGACGAACGTCGATGGCGCGAGTTCGGCGAGACCCGCGCGCTGGAGCGTCTGCGATGCCGAGAGGCGGACGAGCAGCGCATCGGTGGCATTCACTGTCAGGTTCGCACTAGGCAGGACGTTGATGTATTTGTTGCGATCGGTCGTCGGGATCAGAGCCGTCCCGCGCTGAGTAAAGGTGTCGACCGCGAAGTCGGTGTGCGTGATGCGCGCGCCGGCGTTGACCCGGGCAGGACGGCCGAACAACTGTCCCTCCGCATCGAACATCAAATAGCCCGAGATCGTCTTTTCCTGCAGGTCGTAGTCGCGCGCGGCGTTGCGACGTAGCGTGCCGGCGGGATCGCCGGGCGTCAGGCTGGGTTCGGCCGCCAGCACGCGGGGGATGATAAAATCGGCGTCGGGAAAACCGCTGAGAAACTGCCTTGGGAAATTTCCGGCGATGCTCGACAGGAAGTCGGGATTGCCGGTCGTGAGATAGGGTTGCAGCGACGCGATCGGCGCGTCGGCGCGGCTGCGGAAGGCTTCCGACTTGGCGCGCAGGTCGACGTAGCGCACGCCCGCCTTCAGCTTCACGCCGCCACCGGTGTCATAGCCGATGTCGAAGCGTCCCGTGCGCTCGTCGAGCGTCGCGGGCAGGCTGTTGGCGCGCAGCGTCAGCAGGTCGGTGCGGGCGGGATAGTTGGCGACCGCGGTCGGATCGAACGCCGCGCCGGTGGCGGTCGTCAGCGTCAGGCTGGGGATCGTGTTGCCGCGGAAATCGAACCGGCCAATGACGGCATTGTTGGCCGTCTGAAGCGTCACGACCTCGATCTTCTGACGCAGCGTGCCCTTACTGTAGTAGGCGTCGCCCTCCAGCGTTAGCGTGCCGTCGTCGTACTTGCCGTTCAGGCCGAACAGGTAGCTGGCCGCCGGATCCTCGCGGTGCTGGTTGCCGGTGCGGATGTTGCCGGGCGCGGCACCGGCGAGGATGTAGCCGTTCTCGACCACCGCATCGTTGATGATCCGCGCGGTGGCGCTGGTGCCCAGATTCAGCGCGATGAATTCGTTGGTACGGTTCGCTTCGACCTTTGAATACAGGCCGTCGGCGGTCAGCACGAAATTCGGCGCGACCTGGAATTGGACCGATCCGTTGATGCCCAGCCGCGATCGATCGATATCGACATTCTCATATTGCAGCAGCCGCGGCGCGAAGAGGGTCGTCGTGCCGCCGTTCAGGCTGTTGAAGAAGTTGTTGCGCTCGAACAGCTGCAGCTTCGATGTGCGCTTCTGATATTCGCCCGAAATCAGCACGCCGATCCGTCCGTCGGCAAAGGTCGTCGTGAACAGGCCGGTGACGCCCGGTTCGAACTTCTCGGCCTCCTGCGACCAAGTACCCTGAACCTGCGCGGTCAGCGTCGTCTTCTTGAAATCGAACGGTTTGGGCGTAACCAGATTGACCGATCCGCCGAGGCCGCCTTCGACTTGGCTCGCGAGCGGCGACTTGCGCACTTCGAGGCGACCGAACAGCGACGATGGCACCGAGTCGAGGCCCGACGAGCGACCGAGATTGTCGTTTTCGGGCGGTGAGACACGGGCGGAGAAACCGAGCAGCGTACGGCCATCGACTTCCACGCGAACCTGCTGGAGACCGCGGATGTTGACCGCCTGCCCCTCGCCGAAGACGCGGGTGATCTGGACGCCGGTGACGCGCTGCAGCGCCTCGGCGACGTTGGCGTCGGGCAGCTTGCCGACATCCTCGGAGGTGATGACATCGAGCACCTGCGAGGCGTCCCGCTTGATCTCCGCGGCGCGGGCGATCGACTGGCGGATGCCGGTGACGACGATGTCGCCGCCCTCCGTTGCGGGATCCGGAACGTCCCGCGAGGGCGCGGTGGACTGGGAGAATGCGGGATCGCAGCCTGCGATCGCGACGATCGAAGCGCAGAGCAAGAACATCGCCTTCATGTCATATCCTCCCAATTGTCGCGCCTCATGGGCGTCATTTTAATTATGACCTCGTCGCTATGCGCACATGGCATACGCGTCAAGGATGTCTTACAACCTAGGTTTCCGTCGCACCGTAAAGCGATACTCTGTCGTTGATCGGAACGGCCGATCCGGCGTCACGATCGTGGTCGGAAAGTCCGGGCGATTGGGGCTGTCGGGCAGATGCTGCGTCTCCAGCGCGACGCCGGCATAGGCGGGATAGGCGACGCCTTCGCTGCCAGTCTCGCTGCCGTCGAAGCCGTTGCCGGAATTGAACTGCAGCGCCGGTTCGGTGCTGGCGATCGTCAGCCGCCGTCCGCTGGCCGGATCATCGAGGATAGCGACGGGCTCCGGACGACGGGCTGGGCGGTTTCGCACGACATAGCTGTGGTCGAAGCCGCTGGACGGGGCGAGCAGAGGATGGCGGCGCGCGGCGTCCGGAGCGATTGTGTGAGCGGTGCGGAAGTCGAGCGGGGTGCCGACGACCGAGGGCAGACGCCCGGTCGGAATCTTGCGGTCGTCGGTTTCGGCATAGCGATCCGCCGGCACCGTCAGGCGATGTGCGGCGATCGTGCCGTTACCGGCGCCAGCGAGGTTCAGGAACATGTGGTTGGTCGGGTTGAACGGTGTCGGCGCGGTCGTGGTCGCGCGGTATTCGAGCCGGAGGATGTTTGCCGCCCGCATCAGGCGATAGGTCACCTGCACCGTTAGTCGCCCCGGAAAGCCCTGGTCGCCGTCCGGACTGACGAGCGTGAAGGTCGTGGCCAAAGATCGCGCGTCGCGCGACGTGGCGACGCGCCACACGCGCTTGTCGTAACCGTCGCTGCCGCCGTGCAGGGTCACGCCGTTGCGGCCGGGTTCCAGTCGATGAAGAATGCCGCCGAGCCGGAACGCGGCGCCGTCGATGCGGCCCGCATACCGCCCGACGATTCCGCCCCAGCGTCGCGCGCTGCGTTCATAGGCGGGCATTTCGGGCAGGCTGAGGACGACGTTGCGCGATCGGCCGTGACGGTCGGGCACTGCGAGCTCGGTCACCGTAGCGCCGTAGGATATCAGACCGACCCGCATGCCGCGGTCGTTGGTCATCGTGATGCGCGATGCCGGCTGCCCTTTCGCCGTCGTCCCGAAATTGGCGACCGCGATGTCGGCTGCGTGCGCCGGCAACGTGATCATCAGCAGGGGTAGCGCAGCCCGGATCACACGCCGTCCATCCACAGGGTCGGCTGGCGCAGCGGCACGTTGCGGATGACTTCGCGCACTGCCGGGAGCGGCGGAAGCGAAGCCCAGAGCCGACGATAGTCGGGTCGCTCAAGTGCCTGGGCGCCGAAGAGCAGACTGACGTGCCGGATCGGCCATTCGTCGAAATATTCGACATCGCGGGCGTAGGGCCAGGTCCGCTTGTCGCGAATGAATGGCACCATGAACGCCAGCGCCTTGGCGAGCGAGCGACCGTCGGGCGTTGCGAACCGCCACAGGTCGTCACCCGGCGTCGAGGCGATCTGTGCCAGCGCCGCCAGCGCATCGAGATTGAACAGCGCGTAGCCGTATGGCTTGGTCCGCGCGAGTTCGAGCGGTTGCGATCCGTCGACGGCGATCTGGTCGGGGATCAGCCGTGTTCGAAAGCGATCCGCGCACAACGCGATCACGGCGAGGTTACCGGTCAGCCGCGCGAACTCTGCGGCCTGCAGCGCCCAGCAGGTACCGTGGTTGTTGCGCTCGTCGCGCTCCTCCACGCCGTTCTTCGACGTCATCAACCAGCCGAGATAGGCGCCGAACCAATCGCGGATTTGTCGGCCGTGGGCGAGCCGAAAGCGACCGCGGCGGGCACCGTCGAGGACCGCGACGGCACGTGCGACCTCGACCAGATGCAGCGTGTCGATCACGCCGATGCCGCGGCCGGTGTTCACCCCGATGATCGCCTGGGCATATTGCAGATTCGGTGTCATCGACGTGACGGGATCGACGAACCACGCATCGAGGAAGCGTTCGGCGTGGCGTGCATAGCGGGTGTCGCCGGTGGCTTTCCACGCCGCGGTCAGCGCCGGAACCGCCAGGCTCAGTTCGATCATCGCATCACGATGCTTGTCGAACTTGTCGGGGTTCGAAAGGCCGTCGCGACGGATATACGGTCCACGTGGGTCGGCGGGATCAGGCCACCAGTAATCGGCCTCGGAATAATAATCCCTCGGCCCACCCGGACTGCGCGGCGCGATGGCCGATGTCGTCGTGCGCGGGGCGAGCGAGAGATAGGTGTTCGCCTGCGCGATCAGCCGTCGCCGGTCGTCCCGCCCGATGTCGACCGCGGCGGACGGCACCGCCCAAAGCGCAGCGCCGCCGGCCAGAGCCATACGCCGGGTGATGCTCATCGGTAGCGCAGCTCCCAGCCGATCGTGAACGGCGCCGAAACTCTGGTCGCGCCGGCCGAGCACACCAGCTTCGTCGTCATCGCGCCGGTCGACGCATGATATTCGACATCGGGCGCTGCGGGCGTCGCTACGCACTGCGGCAGGCCGGTGGTGGTGAAGCTGCGCACCGCACCCTCGCCGAACCGGGTCGCGCGCCCTTGCGTGACGGGCTTTCCCGAGAAGGTGCCAAACGCCAGCGTCATACTCGCCACGTCGATGGGCGCGGTAGGGGTGAAGATGTCGGTTCGGCGGATCATGCCGGGCGAGAAGTCGTACCGCGTCGCGACGCTGAAGCGCGTGTCCGGCACCGGCGCCTTCTCGCCCATGCGATCGACCTCGCTCTGGCGATAGGTGACGATCGTTCGCGCGCCCTTCGTCTCGACTTTCGCATCGCGGAAATAAGCGAGCGGCATGAGAACCGTCCCATCCGCCAGCGCGATCCGTGGCACCATCAAAGGGGCGCCGCCGTCCGCAACGCCCTCCAGCATGCCGGGGGAGAAGGGGATCGGGAAATAGGGATTGTGATCGTGCTGGGAATCGCCGCCGTTGATGATCGGCAAGCTGACGACCCGCCCGCGATCCCGCAAGGTGACGAGCAGCCGATCATACTTGCCCTTGGCGAACCACGTCACCGTGCGCGTCGGCCGTGCGGCGGCGAACTTCGCGAACGCCGCCGTTGGCATCCGGTCGCGATAGCCCAGCGCGTTCCACGCGGCGTTCGTGTAATTGTATTGATGGGTGAGCGAAAGGTTCTCGCCCAGAATGCGGAACTTGCCACGATAGGCGTCGGTGCGGCGACCATCGTCCCACAGATTGACCGAGCCAGTGCGTGGATCGGTCCAGAATTCGACGTAATGCTGCGCGGCGCTGGATGAATAGGCATAGGCCAGGTCCATCTCGTCCCGGTTGAGCAAGCCGGTCGCGGCGGCGGCGGTCAGCACCTCGACCATCGAGGTTTCGCCATACGGGCCGATACTGCGGCCATATTCGAAGCCGTGACCCGACAGGTTGACCCGCTGCAGCATCACGTCGGCCGACTTGCGCAGCCAGCCGAGTACTTCGGCGGGTGGCTTCTCGCCGGTCTGGACGAAGCGCTGCGCGATCTCGCCGGCCAGCAGCACGCTGTAACGGTCGAAGCGACCGGCGCCATCGGTCTCGTCCGCGAACCCGTATTGGCCCGAATATTCGCGGTAATGCTTCACCATCGCGGCGTAGAGCCTGTCACTGCCTTCGCGCGGCTCCCAGCCCAATTGGGTGCGCAGCCGTGCGATCGCGAAGGCGACACAATAATAGTTGTTGGGGTGGTCGATCAGTTCGTAGCTGCCGGTGTCGACGAAGCTTCGCCAGTCCAGCCGGACCCGGAGCTTCGCCAGCGTCAGCCGGTCGATCGCCGCATCGAGCCGCCCTTGCTTCTTCAACTGGTCGATCGCCGAGATGTAGTAATAGATGCCCCAGCTATCGTTGGGATCGTCGACGGTCATCTTGGCGATCTTGCGGAAGCTGGCGAGATAGCCGGGCAGTCGCGGGTCGCCGTCGGGGATGTCGCCCAGGAAATCGGCGAGCCCGATCGCGATCTTGCCGGGCAGGAACTTGTCGCTGCCGTTGAAGACCGGAACGCCGTCGATCTTATAGTCCCGCCCGTCTCTGGCCAGGCCGATCAGCAGCTGCTCGGTCTGCGGCTGGATGTGCTGCGTCACCACCTGGTTCATCGGCATCGTGCCGCCCACGAACGGCCGGCGCTCCTGCGCGGCGGCGACCGGTGCGGCAGCCAGTCCGGCCAGCAGCATGCAGAGGGCGGGCAGGGCGGGGCGGGCGATCATGGTGTCGATCCTTTCGGCGATGATGGCCGGCGATAACGCAGAAGCATCCCGTCGCGCGGTTCGGATACGGCATAGCCTGCTGTGCCCCAGACGGACGCCGCACGGGTCAGCAGCGCGTCGAGCTCGCCAGCGGGCCAGTTGAGCTCCTTGTACGGCCACCGATCCTGCCGGCCGCGATAGGCGGCAAGATAGTCGGTCGCCTTGCGCAGGCCACGACCCTTGTCGTCGCTGTAGGACCAAAGGTCGTAGCCCAGGCACGTGCCCAGCGCCGCGACGTCGTAGGCCGGGCCCAGTGCGTAAAGCGAATAGTGGAAGCTGCGGGTGCGGGCGAGTTCGGCGGGCAAGGCGCCGGTCGGAGCGAACTGTGCGGCGATGCGGGTCTTCGGAAATGCAGTGACGGTGCGGGTCGCCACGTCGGGACGGCGCGCGAACAACGCGAACTGCGTCATCTGCGCGTCGTACCAGATGCCGTGGTTGTTGCGCGCGGCCTGCTCTTCCTTGCCGTTCGGGCTTTTCAGCATCCAGTCGACGTATCGGGCGAACCACGTCTCCAGTCCGCTCGTCTCGGCTGCGGTCAGTGCCCCCGCGGGCGCGATGAGGCCGGCGGCGTCGATGACGGTCATGAACCCGCTGGTGTCGAGCACGCCTTCGGCGCGGCCGTTCTCGCGCCCAGGAACCGCCTGCGCATAGGTCATGTTCGGGTTCATCGCGGTCGCGGGATCGAGGAACCATGTCCGGATAAGCTGCGCCGCCTTCGCCGCATAGCGGGGATCGTCGCTGTAGTAATAGGCGAGCGCCAGCGTTTCGCTGTCGCCGACCATGCGGCCAAGAGCGGTCCGGTCGAACGCCCTGGTATCGCGACGCGGATTCACTTCCCCGTCGCGGCGGATGTAGGGCGCCTTCGGGTCGGCGGGGTCGGGCCACCAATACGGTGCCAGGCTGAGATAGTCGTGGCGATCGTCGGACAGCGGGATGGTGGTCTTGTCCATCACCGATCCGGGTTTGCGCGCCAGCGCCGCATCAGCGCGCCGGATGAGGTCGGCATAGGCATTGCGGACGGCGGGATCGCTGTCGCGCACCGCCTTGATCGCGATCAGATCGGCCGGGTCGAGCAGGAACGTCCGCCGGCCGCCGAATGCGGCGGCGTGGCCCTCCACGCCCTGACAGGTCGCCGGTTTCGAAAGCTTCGGTACCGAAAAGTCCGCCGCCGCGAGGCTGGTGCTCGCGACGGCGGTGGCGGCGAGGATCGGGAAGGAGGTGATCCTGCCAAGTCGCATCACAGGCGGACCCGGAAGCCGAAGAAATACTGCGTCCCGCTGTTCGAGACCTCGGCGATGCTGTCGTACCCGCCCTTGTAGAAGATGTCCTTGGTGCCGGTGACGTTCAGCGCCTGCGCCTTCAGCTGCACCTGTTTGGTGACGTTGTACTGCGCGGACAGGTTCAGATAGCTGCCGGGTCGCACGCTGCGGTTGGTGCCGCCGTTCGGCTTGTAGTAGTCTGACCGGTAGCGATAGTTGGCACGCAGCGAGAGCCCCCACTTCTCATAATAGACCGATCCGCTGGCGGTGAATTTCGACAGTCCGATCAGGTTCTCTGGCGACAGATATGGTGCGAGCGGCGAGGTGTCGGGGAACTGGAAGTCGGCGAACGCACGGTTGGCCGATCCGTTGATACCGAAGCCGTCGAACGGTGCCGGCAGCCAGGTGAAGGCGTGGCTGAACGTCGCCTCGACGCCGTAGAGATGGCGGGTGTCGAGATCGTTGGCGGGGCCGACCGGGTTGATCGTGAAGGTCCGCGTGTCGCGCGGCGCGCCTGCAGCGGTCGTTGTGGTGGTGACGGTGATGTCGGTCGGGCGCGGTTCGGACCGGCCGACGACCGCGCCGTCGATCCATTTGTAATAGGCGGCGAGCGCCAGGATCGTGTCCTTCGACGCGTAGAATTCCAGGCTCGCGTCGGCATTCCACGCGCGCAGCGGCTTCAGGTCCGGATTGCCGGTGGTGGCATTGAAGATGATGTTGTTGGTGCCGGTGCCGGTCGAGGGATTGAGGTTGATGCCCGCGCCGAAGCTTTCGATGCCCGACCGGGCGATCGCGCGATAGCCGGCCAGACGGAGCTTCAAACGATCGTTCAGTTCGAACGCGACGTTGGTGCTGGGTAGCAGATACTGCGAACGCCCCTTCGCGGTCTGCTGGGTCAGCGTACCGGTTGGATCGACCGCGACGGTATAGGTGTCGGCACCCGGATCGATCGTGATGATATAGGCTTGGCGGAATCCGGTCGAGGACACGTCGGTGCGGACGTAGCGCAGGCCGATGTTGCCGCTGAACGGCAGCGATCCTTCGGATCGGAAACTGGCCATGCCGTAGGCGGAATAGATCCGCTCGGTGACGTCGATGTCGCTCGGATCGCGGCCGTCGGTCGGGTAGGGCAGGGCGTCGTCGCTGCCGGTGAAGGTGCGGAACAGGCAGTCGTTGTCGAACGTCGCCCACCGCGTCAGATTGGTGCCCTGGCCCGCCATGTACGACTGCGTCGTGAACGGCGCTCGGCAGTTCTGATTGGCGGCGGTGATGAGCTGTGCCGGCGTCTGACCGTTGATCGCGACCAACGTGTTCAGATCGTTGTTTCGGGCATTGTCGTTGGTACGGTGGTGGTCGGACACGCGCACGCCGAACTTCAGGTTGGTCAGGAACCCATCGAAGTTGCGCGCGACATCGAAGCGGCCCGCGACGATCTCGTCCTTACGATCGGTGACGAAGCGGTTGCGCGCATAGACCGCATTGGCCGCGGTCGCGAGGAAGCTGGCGGGGTTGGTCACGTCGAAATTGTCGAAGGTGACGTTCGGCACGACGAAATCATCGAGATAGGTCAGCGTGTAGCCGACCCGCGTCGTGGAGCGCATCCGCGTCTGCTTCTGCGTCTCGGTCCGATGCGCCTTCGAATACGAAGCGTCGGCGCTGACCGCCCAGTCGCCGGGCGTCCAATTCACGCTCAGACCGCCGCCGATGTAATCCTCGGTGCGGTTGCGGCGCTCGAGCTGGTCCTCGATGTTCGAATTGCCGCGATAGCTGATGAGCGCGCCGGTGCTGTAGCCGTTGGTGCCGTTGCCGACGACCAGCGGCTGGATACCGCGCAAGCCTTCCGTGATCTGCAGGACGTTGCGCTTTTCCAGGCTGGCGCGGTTGGAATATTGCCCATCCACCGAGATATCGAGATCGGGATGCGGCCGCCATTGCAGCGCGCCGATCACGGCATCGCGAACCTCGGACGTTTGCTGGGTACGGAAGCTGCGCGAACTGTTGGCGTAATAGACGTCGCCGCGCGTCTCACCGACCGTCACCGCCGCCGCGCCGGTGGCGGGAGCCGCGGTGCGCGGTGCCGTTGCCACGGTGCAGTTCACGCCGCTGCCCGCCGCGATCAGCTGCGCCTGTTGCTGCGCCGCCGTGCCGGTGCCGAGCACGAGGCCAGGGTTGAGTGCCGAGGTGTTGCACGGCTGGAACGTCGCGTTGGCGTTGTAGTAATCCTCCGGCGCCGTCGTGTCTTGGCGCTGGTAGCCGATGCTAATACCGATATCGCCGATGCCGGTCCTGAACTTGTCGGTATAGGAAATGTTGGCGCGATAGCCGAGGCCATCCTCCTGATAGACGTCGTCGGCCTTGGGCTGGAAATCGCCCCGGATCTCGAATTGGATGCGACGCTTGCCATAGTCGAGCGGCTTCAGTGACCGCAGCTCGATGATGCCGCCGACGCCGCCTTCGATGAAGTCGGCCTGCTGCGACTTGTAGACCAGCACACCATTGACCAGCTCGGAGGGGAACTGCTGGAACGCGACCGAGCGGTCGCCGCCCGCGGTGGATACTTCACGGCCGTTGAAGGTGGAGAAGCTGAGCGTCGGGCCGAGGCCGCGGACAGACAGTTCGTTGGCGTTGCCCTTGAACCGGTCGGCCGAGACGCCGGCGATCCGCTCCAGCGTGTCGCCGACCGAATTGTCCGGGGTCGCGCCGATCTCGTCGCTGACCAAGCCGTCGACGATGACGGACGAATTGCGCTTCAGCTCGATCGACGTTCGCTGGGTCGCGCGTGCGCCGGTGACGACGATGTCGCCGCTCGATGCCGCGTCGGCGGCCTGTGCGGCCTGGGCGATGGGATCGGATGGTTCGACCTGCGTCGGATCCTGCGGCGACCCTTCCGGCTTCACCGGATTGGACGGCACGCTGGGCGAAGCGGTGCTGGCGCCGACCGGCGTCTGCTGGGCGTGGGACGGCAGCGCGAGCATCAGCCCGGCGGTGGATGCCAACAGAGATGTCTTGAACGTCGCGCGCATGATCGCCCTCCCGATTTGTCGACCTGCCGGCTCGGCGGGTCGGACCCGGCTGATACCGGTGTCACAAAAGGTGTCTTACAACTCTGTTTCAGCCTGTCAATAGGTAGCTAAGTAATTCTGGAGCGGCGCTCTTCCGCCGAGCGTCAGGCGGTGCGACCGACGTTCAGGGACAAGGCACATCCTTCGCCGGGAGCAGGGCGACGGAGGACAATGTCAGCTGCGCCGCTCCCGTCGTCGACAGCGCGAACGGCACCGTGATCCGCGTCGGATCGATGCCCTTCAGGCACGCAAGTGACAGATGGATCGTCTGCCACCCTTTGCCGGCGATGGCAGACAGCGGCCGGGTGACGTCGACACGTGCAGAACAACCCGGCCCGCATGCCATTTCGACGAATGCCGCGGCAGCGGGTGCGCGCGTCACGCGGACCGCCAGCTCCAGCGCGAGTGGTCCGGCGGCGGCGAGGTTCACCGGGCGCGGGTTGGCGATCCGGAACGTGCCACGCGACCGGCCACTCCACGTCAGCTCGCGGGCATCCTCCTGCGCGTCGCGGTCGACCGGGCGGATGGCCAGTGCTTGATTGTCGGCTGCGCCGGAAATGGTCTGCGGGCTGTCGTTGGCGCCGTCGATCTGCAGCAACCGCGCGCCCACTGCGCGCCCGCGTGTGAAGATCGGGCCGGTGGGACGATCGTCGGGCGCGATGCCGGGGTCTTCGCCGAGCGGACGGGCGGGCGAGCGATCCCGCAGGGTCAGCCCATAACCATAGGGATAGAGTGGGCGATAGCCGACGTCGCCGACGTTCAGCGGCTGACCGCGCGCGTCGTTCGGCCAGGAAAAGGACAGCTTGCCGCGGAAGTCCGTCTTGCCGAACAGCACGTCGGCAACGCCGCCCCCCTCCGATCCCGGGAGCCAGGCCGCGACGAAGGCGTCGGACGCGTTGATGTGGCGATTGACCCACAAGGGGCGTCCCGACAGGAATACCGACACCGTCGGCACCCCTGCCGCTTTCAGGCGCCCGAGCAGGGCCAGGGTGCCACGGGCGTCGTCGAACATCAGGTCGGCGCGGTCGCCCTGGAATTCGGCATAGGGGTCTTCGCCGAACACGACGATCGCGACATCGGGCTTCGAGGTGTATCGCCCCTCGACCGACAGCTCGGCGGTGCCGCCGCCCGCCGTCACCGCGTCGCGCACGCCGGCGAAGATCGACGTCGCACCGGGGAAGTGTTCGGGCCGGGTGCCCGTTCCCTGCCACGTCAGCGTCCAGCCGCCCGACTGCTTGGCCACGTCGTCGGCGCCGTCGCCCGCCACCAGGATGCGGGCGCCCGGCTTGAGCGGCAACACGCCGTTGTTCTTGAGCAGGACCAGCGACTCGCGCACCGCCTGGCGCGCCACCGCGCGGTGATCGGCCGCGCCGAGGAGGTCGTAGCGTCCGGCCAGCGGGCGCGACGACGGCGGCCCGGCCTCGAACATCCCTGCGCGCAGTTTTACGCGCAGGATGCGACGCACCGCATCGTCGAGCCGCGCCATCGGCAGCGTGCCCGATCGCGCCGCGGCCAGCGTCGATGCATAGATGCCCTTCCAGCTGCCCGGTGCCATATACAGGTCGAGCCCCGCCGCCATGGCCGCCGGGCAGTCGGTCGGCGTACAGCCGGTGACCTTGGCATGCCCGTCCCAATCGCCGACGACCACGCCGTCGAAGCCCCAGCGCTGCTTGAGAACGCCGGTGAGCAAGCTGCGGTTGCCGTGCATCTTCGCGCCGTTCCAGCCGGAGAAGCTGGCCATCACGCTCTGCACCCCGGCGTTCAGTGCGGCGACATAGCCGGGTACATGCAGCCGGATCAGCTCGGCCTCGGTCACCTGGGTGTCGCCGCGATCGCGGCCGCCGGTCGTACCGCCGTCGCCGACGAAATGCTTGGCGGTGGCGACGACATGCGCGCCCTTCAGCCAGTCGTCCGCGCCGCGCTTCCCCTGCAGTCCCTCGACCAGCGCGGTCGCATAGTCGCGGACGATGCGCGGATCCTCCGAGAAGCTTTCGTACGTCCGCCCCCAGCGATCGTCGCGCGCCACTGCGATCGTCGGTGCGAACGTCCAGTCGAGCCCGGTCACGCGCAGTTCGATCGCGGTGATCTCTCCGATCCGCTTCATCAGCGCCGGATCGCGCGCTGCGCCCAGCCCGATATTGTGGGGGAATAGCGTCGCACCGACGATATTGTTGTGGCCGTGGACCGCGTCCGATCCCCACATCACCGGGATGCGTGGCAGCCGCCCGTTGGGCCGCATCGATGCTGCGTAATAGGCATCGGCTGCACTGACCCAGGCCGATGCCGGGCCGAATTCGTCACCGCCGGGCGACGAGCTGCCGCCGTTCAGCACGGACCCCAGATGGTAGCGCGCGACATCCTCGGGCGTCGTGCTGCCGATGTCGCCCTGCACGGTCTGGCCGACCTTCTGCTCCAGCGACATCGCGGCGAGCAGCGTATCGATTCGTGTCTCAAGGGCGGCATCGCGTGCCGAGGCCGCTACCGCCGGCCACCGGGCGGGATCGGCGACCTGGGCGCCGGCTGCACCGGACGTCGGCAGCATCGCGACCGCGCAAAGCAGGGCTGGGCGTTTCATGGAAATCCTCTCCGAAGCGGTCGGCCGCCCTGTCAGACCAGCATGTTCACCGACGGAGTTGTATGTCAACTGATCCATGACAAGGTTGTAAGTCAACCAGCCTGTCCATCACCGGATGTCTTCGGCCTATCGTCCGTCGACAGCCCGCGCGCGTTTCAAGGCAATGCGTTGCGGCTTTTCACCAGCACGAACACAGTCTGTTTGATACGATGATGGCGGCATGCTTTACGGAGCGCGGAGGTATCATGAGCGCAACCAAAGCGGCGTCCCTGGCGAATGATCTCGTCGAGCGCTTCGAAGCGGAAATCTACGCTGGAAACATGCCGCCGGGGTCACGTTTCCCCACGGAAAAGTCGATCACGGCGGACTTTGGCGTCAGCCGGCCGGTGGTCCGCGAAGCCTTCGCCCGGCTGGCGGCCCGCGGGCTGCTGGAATCGCGTCGGGGATCGGGCGCCTATGTTCCTGACGATGCCCGTTACCGCGCATTTCAGGTCACGCGGGCCGAAGTGACCGAAATCGACGACGTGCTGCGCCTATTGGAGATGCGGATTGGATTCGAAGTGGAGATGGCAGACCTTGCCGCCCGCCGCCGCACGGAAGAGAATCTAGCCGAGATGCGCGAAAGTCTCGCGGCGATGGATGCGAGTTGCGACGTCGATAGCTCGGTCACCGCCGATACCGCTTTCCATGCCGCAATCGCTCGGGCGACCTGCAACGATTATTATATTCGGTTTACCGACTTCCTGGGCGTTCGAATGATACCGTCCAGGCGGTTGTATCTCCAGGATAACAGCCCGGCCATGCATCAGCGATACTCTCGAATGATTAATAGCGATCATCAGAGTATCTATTCCGCGATCGAGGCTGGGGACGTCGTTCGTGCTCGTCGAGCGGCGCGGAGGCATATGGTCAAATCAATTGAAAGATATGACAAGATCAGATTCAAGATGCTCGAATGAAATGAGGGGTCGGTCGAGCCGTATGCACTTGTCGGCCACACCTTACTGCAAGGTCAGCGGGTCACCAACAGCTGTCTTGCCTCGAAATCGGCACGCGCGGTTTCCGGAACAGGCAAGCCTGAGCGGCAGCGATCACTGTGCGTGATCCCGCCCGCTCCGGCGGCCGCGGATATGGCGGGACGACAAGGCGGCGATGTCGTTGACGCCCGCGAGCGTCAGGGTGCGCTCGAACTCCTCGCGCAGCAGCGTCAGCAGGCGATCGACGCCCGGCTCCCCGCCCGCTGCCAGGCCATACAGGTAGGCCCGCCCGATCGAACAGGCGGTCGCCCCCAGCGCGAGCGCCTTCACCACGTCCGAGCCACGCCGGATGCCGCCGTCGCAGATCACATCCGGTGCGTCGCCGACAGCGTCGCGCACCGCCGCGATCTGGTCGACCGGGGCGGGGGCGCCGTCGAGCTGGCGACCGCCATGGTTGGAGATCATGACGCCGGTTGCGCCCGATGCGATCGAGCGGCGCGCGTCCTCCGGCGTCATTACGCCCTTGATCGCGAGCGGACCATTCCATTCGCGTGCCAGCCATTCGACGTCGCGCCAGCCGACCGAACGATCGAACTGGCCACCGATATAGTCGAACAGACTCATCGGGCCCGATGCCAGCGCATCGATCTTGTGACTGACGTTCGCGAGATCGAACTTGGACCCGGTCAATGCAGGCAGCGACCAGGCGGGGTGCAGGGCGAAGCTGAGCATGGACCGGAGCGTCAGCTTCGGGGGCAGCGACAGGCCACTGACCCGGTCGCGTTCGCGGTTTCCCGCGACCGGCGTGTCGACCGTCAGCGCAAGCCCGTGGAAGCCCGCCTCCCGACAGCGCGCCACGAACTCTGCGGTCAGGCCGCGATCCTTGAAGATGTAGATCTGGAAGACCTTCGGTCCGGCAAACGCTTGCGCCAGATCCTCCAGCCGCGTCGTGCCCATCGTCGACAGGCTGTAGAGGAGCCCGTGCCGTGCCGCTGCGCGAGCCACGGCGAGTTCGGCATGCCCATGGAACATCCGGGTGAGGCCGGTGGGCGACAGCATCAGCGGCCAGCGCGACGGTTGGCCGAAGATCCTGGTCTCTATTCGGATGTCGGACACGTCGTTCAGGACGTCGGGGACCAGCTCATAATCCGTGAACGCGGCGACATTCCGACGCAGCGACACCTCGTCGTCGGCACCACCCTCGATATAGTCGAAGATCGGCTGCGGCAGCCGGCGACGCGCCATCAGGCGCAGGTCGGCGACATTATTGGCTCGTTGAAGGCGCGTCGTGCGTCGCGGCATAGTGTCGCCTTAGTTCGAACCGCCGCGGGTGGCGACCGGTCATGTGTTGCCAGCGTAACTTAGGGATCGCCCGGCATCTCGGGGGCGACAAGCTTGCGCACATCCAGAATCCGTCGTCTGGAACTGGATTATCGCGATGACCGACGCGGCACGCTGCAAATCCTGACGCGTCGTGCTAAAATCGCAATATGCTCAAGTTACGAACCAAGCGCCGGCTGGGGCAGTCCGATCGCGCGCGTGAACGCCTGGACGCCATAGAGGCCGCAGTGGCTGCGCTGGGCGACGAGGACCTTCTCGACCTCGCCGACATCTTCGCGCAGGGCGATCCAACGCCGTTACGCGAAATAGCGGGAGCCGAGATGCGTCGACGCGATCTCAGCCTGTGAACCGATATCCTTCGCGCTTCCGACGCCTCGATGGCGCGCTCGCCGACTTGCCCGTCGAGGAGCCGATGTTGCTCACCGAGCTCGACGGGTTTCTCACCGGACTGATTATCTGCCCCGAACCGATTCCGCCGGATGAATGGATGAGGGTTGTGTGGGGAGCGGAAACCGACGGCATTCCGCCCTTCGACGATCCGCAGGATGTACAATGGTTCGCCAACGCGGTGGCGGCGCGACGTGACGAGATCGCGCGCGATCTCGCCCGCGGCAGGCTTCAACCGATCCTCGATCTCGACGAGCGCAATGGCGAGATCCTCTGGGAATATTGGGTGGACGGCTTGGCGGAAGCGACCGGGTTGCGTCCGGAAGCCTGGCAGGCGCTGGCCGACGATCCACGGATGGCGGCCCCATGGTCGCGACTGGCGACGTTGATCGCCGTCGCCCGTAACGAGAGCGATCTCGACAGCATGGAGGTCAACGCGCTGGAGGATCGGGCTGTGACCGAGCTGACGCAAGCCGTCCAGCTTCTCCATGCCGCACAGGCGCGGGCGACCGACGCGACGCCGATCGTCGCTGCTACGGCGACGAAGTCGAAAGTTGGTCGCAACGATCCATGCCCCTGCGGTTCGGGTATGAAATACAAGCGCTGTTGCAGCTGATCGGCGCACGGGAATAGCCGACGTCCGACGACCGCTACGCGGGATCAGCAGCGGTAGCGCACTTCCAGAAAATCCAGTTCCCGAACGAGCTTCCTTGCGGTTTCGCTGCCGATCTCGCGTGCCCGTACCACGTCGAAAATCGCATTTCGCTCGGCTCTCAATGCGGCCAGTCGAAGCTCTCGCTCGATTCCGTCGAGTTGTCGAGCCGCACCTGCATTGTCGTTGATCTGGGACCGGCTTTCGATGCGTTCGCGATACAGGTCCATGATGCGCGTACCGACGGCGGCATACACGTCCGCGTCGTTGCGCCCCTCGGCCAAGTCATGCTGGGTGCGCTCGATAGCCCGGATCGCGGCTTCGGCCGCGGCGATGCGCGCGTAATTTTCCTCGGCCTGCTTCGACGGTTCGGCCGGCATCGTCAGACCTCGCAACAGCAACGGCAGTCCGACGCTCGCCATAATCAGCGACACGATGATGACACCCGCCGCCAGGAAGATTGCCAGATCGCGCGCCGGAAATGCCGTGCCGTCGTTCAACGCCAGCGGGATCGTCAGGACGCCGGCCAATGTGATCGCGCCGCGCACCCCCGCGAACGACATGGCCGCGACCAGCCGCCAATCCGGACTGCGGAATGGAAGTTCCTCGCGCTTGCGCAGCAGGGTCAGACGCAGCGACACCCATACCCAGGCAAAACGCAACGCGGCGAGTGCAGCCATGATCGCCAGCACGTACACGCCGAGCCACCATGGGTTGCTGTGGTTGGTCAGCAGCACGGTCTGTTTGGAAGCGGCGAGGATCGCAGGAAGCTGCTCGCCGAGCAGCACGAAGATGATCCCGTTCAGCGCGAACTGTATTGTATCCCAGACCGAGTTGCGCCGCATCCGCGTGGCCGCGAGCGCCTGGCGCGAAATCTCGGCGAAGCTCATCGTAACACCCGCGGCAACGGCGGCAAGGATGCCGGAGCAGTGCAGATGTTCGGCCAGGATGTAGGCTCCGAACGGGATCAGGAGGCTGATCAGCACCTGAGCCCCGGTATCCTCACCAAAGCGCGCTGAAATCCACGCCTTGGTGCGCGTCACGAAGAGCGTGACGGCAACGCCGACGGCGATGCCGCCACCCGCCAGCCACAGGAAGGTGAGGCCGGCTTGCGTCGCGGAAAAGGAGCCGGTCAGCGCCGCAGCGATGGCAAAGCGCAGGCAGACCAGCCCCGACGCATCGTTGAGCAGCGACTCGCCTTCCAGGATGTGCATCATGCGTCTGGGGATCGGCACACGCGCCGCGATCGCCGACACTGCGATCGGGTCGGTCGGCGAAACCACCGCAGCAAGCGCGAAGCACACCGCCAGTGGCATCGCCGGGATCAGCCAGTCGATGAAGAAGCCGAGGCCGATCACCGTCAGCAGCACGAGGCCGAGCGCCAGTTCGACCACGGTCGACACGTCCTTCAGCAACTCGTCCTTGGGAATACGCCAGCCATCGAGAAAGAGCAGCGGTGGCAGGAACAGCAGCAGGAACAGCTCCGGATCGAGCTCGACCCGCAATCCTGCGGCTAGGCCGATCACGCCGCCGAGTGCGATCTGCACCAGCGGCGTGGGGATCGCGATCGGCAGCATGCGACTGATCGCGCCGCTGACCACCACGGCGAGCAACAGGATCAGTACGACCGAGACGCTTTCCACTCTTCAACTCCGCGCGCCGCTCACCGGGCGATGGCGGCGGCGAAAGCCGCCTTAAAGCGCCGCGCGTTCACTTGACAGCGCTGTCTGTCGGGGAGCTTTCGCCCTCATATTGCAAACCAACCTGTCCTACCAAACAAACCAATTACAAGCATATTGGTATATGATACGGTTGACACCAGTTCGCACTACCTCCAACATCATCCGAAATAGCAGGTGGGAGGGATTGCAGGATGGGAAGACGATCGATCGTCGAGTGCCGACATGTAACGCGTCACGCCTTGCATGTGACCACGTTGCTGACGGCCGTGTCGCTCGCCAGCATGGCCCACGCGCAGGTCGCGCCGGCGACTGCGGAGCAGCAACCCGCACAGCCAGACGAGCAAACTCAGGATATCGTTGTCACCGGAATCCGCAGCTCGCTGGCCAGCGCGCTGAACGAGAAGCGGACGTCCGACAATCTGGTCGAAATCATCCAGGCCGAGGACATCGGCAAGCTGCCGGATCAGAATCTGGCCGAGGTGCTGGAGAACGTCACCGGCGTCCAGATCACGCGCCAGGCCGGTGTCGGCAATGCGGTGCAGATCCGCGGCACCGACGCCAATCGGACCGAGATCAACGGCGTCTCGACGGTCGGCTCGGGCGCCGGCCGGTCGGGCATCAGCTTCGAGGATCTGCCGGCGGCGCTGATCGCATCGGTCGAGGTGACCAAGGTGCCGACCGCGCAGACGATCGAAGGATCGGTCGGCGGCACCATCAATCTCCGCACGATCCGGCCGCTCGACCTCAAGCGCCCGCTGATTGCCGCGCGTGCGCAGGTCGAGAACAGCGATCTGTCGAAATCCACCTTGCCCCGCCTGTCGGCGACGCTCGGCAACAATTGGAGCACGGGGATCGGCGAGGTTGGCGTCGTCGTCAGCGGCAGCTACGCCCGGCTGGACGTCGCCAATTTCGCGCCGCGCGTCGATCGCGACGCTGTGGTTCTGCCCGGCTCCAGCCTGAGCGCGCAGTCGTTTCCGTTCCTGCGCATCCAGTTCCTGCAGCAGGGTTTGGATAACTATGAGTACGAGACGTATAACGGCACCGCGGCGCTGGAGTGGAAGCCGAGCGACCGGCTGAAATTCTATTTCGACGCGACGATCAACAACCAGCAGCGATCGCAGGAAAGCCACCGCATCCAGGTATCGGGGACGGCGACGCCGTCCGTTGTCGATGCGATGAAGAACACCGCATTCGAGACGGTCGATTTCGGGACGCTGGACGGTCCGCGCGGGCCGATCGATCTGGGGTCGGTGCAGGCCGCGGTCGCCGGCACGATCGGGATCGGCGGCTCGACCGGGACCGTGGTCGATCCCAACCTGCGCATGTCGAGCGACACCGGCGCGCGCGTGACAAAGAGCCGCGTGTTCGATCTGGGCGGGACGTGGGAGCCGACCGATCGGCTGAAACTGCGCGCCGAGGCATCGCTGTCCACGTCGAAGTCGCGATTCCCCAATTTCTCGACGACGCTCGACTTCATCAATCCGAAGGGGCCGCAACCCGTCATCGGGCGCAGCATCGACAATGGCGTCCCGCTGGAGTTCGATCTGCGGAACGGTACGCTGCAATTCGGGATCGACCAGGCGAGCGCCTTCGCCCCGACGACGGCGCAGCTGCTGGACCCAGCCAACTACAAGCTGCAGCAGGTCGCGCAGGGCGCGAATTCGACGAACAACCAGGAGCGCGCCGCCCGCATCGACCTGTCCTACGATTCATCGCGGCTGGTGTCGTTCGTCACGTCGATCGACGCGGGCTATCGCTGGAACCGGACGTCGGCGGTCAACAGCGAGTTCGCGAACAACGTCAGCTACACAAACACCACCACCGCGTTCAACCGGCCGTCGGGCAATCTGTTCGCCGACGTGCTGATCCCGGGGCCGAGCAACTTCAACAGCGCCGACGACCGGCGACTGTATTTCCCCGACTTCCTGCTGATCGACGGCGGGCTGTCGTTCCGTGATCCCGCCGCGGTCCTGGCATCGCTCAACACGGCGATCGCGGCGAGCAATGCGGCGCGGACGGTCGGCCCGGCCATCCCATCGCTCGTAACGCCGACGGAATCCTTCGCCGGGTTCTTCAGCATTCGCGAGACGACCAATGCGGCCTATGTGCAGGCCAATCTTTCTGCCGATATCGGTCAGGTGTCGTTGCGCGGTAATGCGGGCGTGCGCTGGCTCAAGACGCGGTTGTCGTCGGTGGGCAACAACATCGCCAACGGCGCGGTTACGGGACAGACGGTCGCGAACAGCTCGTACGATTTCTGGCTCCCCCGCTTCAATCTCGTCATCGAGCCGGTCGAGAAGGTGCTGGTGCGCGCCGGCATCGCGCGGGACATCCGCCGGCCCAACTTCGACACGCTGTCGACATCCTTCTCCTTCAGCACAGGCGCAAATACGCCCGTCGCGGTCGGCAATCCCGATCTCGTCCCCGAGGCGGTCTGGTCCTACGATCTGTCGGGCGAATATTATTTCGCGCCGTCCAGCCTCATCAGCCTGGGCGTGTTCCACAAGAGCCGGACGAACCTGTTCGCCGCGCGCCAGCAGGATCCGGCACCCAATCTGGACGCCGCGGGCAATCTGAACATCGACATCACGCCGCCCTGCGAATCCGGCGGCATCTACAACCCGATCGCCAATCGCAACGTCAACAATCCGGTGCAAGGTGTTGGGATTTGCGTTCCGATCAGTTCGACGTTCAACGTGCCGGGCACGACGACGCAGACCGGCATCGAGGTCGCGTTCCAGCACAACCTGTCGGCTTGGGAGGACACGCTGGGCTTTGCGTCCGGATTCGGCTTCATCGGCAACTTCACCTTCCAGAAGACCGGCGGATCGGCACGCGAGTATCGTGCGGCGGACGGGCCGCGGACGGTGTTCACGCTGCTCGGCAAGCCCAATTCGCAGGATCTCATCACGCTGACGAACCTGTCCAAATATTCGTACAACACGACGCTGTTCTACGACAAATACGGCCTCAACGCGCGGCTGCGCTACACTTGGCGGTCGAGCTATGTGTCGAACGATCCGTTCTTCTTCGGCCTGCCGCGCATCAACGGCGCCCGGGGGCAGCTGAACGCCAGCATCAACTACGATGTTACCGATGCGATCAATATCGGCGTCGAGGGGATCAACCTGCTGCGCGGCGACCAGAACCAATATTGCGTGAACGACAAGGCGCTGCTGTGCTTCCAGGGGCTGACCGACCGTCGCCTGACCGCGGGCGTGAGCGTGAAGTTTTGACCGGCATGACGATGAAGCTGGCCACGGCGGCGATCCTGACGATCGTGTCGAGCGAAAGCGCGGCGCGATCGATCCAGGTCGCCACGCCGGCGGCGTATCGCGCCGCATTGAAGAGCGCGACGGCCGGCGACACGATCGTGCTGGCCAACGGCGTGTGGCGCGATTTCGACATGGTGGCCGATGGCCGCGGGACACCGGATCGGCCGATCACGATCGCGGCGGAGACGCCGGGCGGTGTCATCCTGTCCGGCGCGTCGCGGCTACGGATCGGCGGCACGCATCTGATCGTCTCGGGACTGGTGTTCCGCGACGGCGCGTCGCCGACCAAGGAAGTGATCTCCTTCCGGCGCGATTCCGATACGGTCGCATCCAACGTGCGTCTGACGCAGGTCGTGATCGACCGCTTCAACAAGGGCGATCGCCGCGCCGAGGATATCTGGGTGGCGATTTACGGCGCCGACAATCGTGTCGACCACAGCTGGTTCGCGGGCAAGGGCAACGCCGGGGTGACGCTGGCGGTGATCCGCCCCAAGGGGCAGCCGGGAGAAAACCGCATCCGGATCGATCACAACTATTTCGGCCCCCGCCCGCCGCTGGGCAGTAACGGCGGCGAGACGATCCGCATCGGCACCAGTGAGGAATCGCTGAGCGATTCCAAGACGGTGGTCGAGCGCAACTATTTCGATCGCTGCGACGGCGAGGTCGAAATCGTCTCGGTCAAATCGGGCGGCAACATCATCCGCGAGAACACGATCTATCAGTCGCAGGGCTCGATCGTTCTGCGCCACGGCAACGGCAATCTCGTCAGCCGCAACGTGATCCTGGCCGGCGGCAAGCCTTCGACCGGGGGCATCCGGATCATCAACGCGGGTCAGCGGGTGCGCGACAATTATATCGAGGGCAGCCGCGGTACGGACTTCACCTCCGCGATCGCGGTTATGAATGGCGTACCGAATTCGGCGATCAACCGGTACACGCAGGTGTCGGACGCGGTGATCGAGCGCAATTCGATCATCGATCCCAGCCGGATCGTGTTCGGCGCCGGTAACGACGCCGAACGTACCGCGCCGCCGATCGCCAGCCGGTTCGCCAGCAATCTCGTCACGGCGGCGAAGGATCCGTTCCGCGGCGAGGGCGACGTGTCGGGCATCGCGCTGTCGGGCAACATCGTCGACTTCGCGCCAGCGATGACCAGCATGACGCAGCGCACGATCAAACTGACGCGCGCCGCCAACGGCCTGCTCTACGCCGCCGGAACCGATGTCGGCGCGCCGCGCGACCTGACGCCCGTCACCAAGGCCGAGGCCGGTCCGTCGTGGTATGCGAAGGTCGACGATGTCGCCGCGTTCGGCAGCGGGCGAACGCGTTCCGTGCGGCCCGGCGACCTCGGGTCCGCAAGCGCCGCGGCTGGTGCGGGCGACACGCTGCGGCTGTCGGCCGGCAATTATGCAGTGTCGTCGCCGATCGCGGTGGCGAAGCCGCTGACGATCGCCGGCCCCGCCACCGCGCAGATCCGCTTCACGTCCCCTGCTCTGTTCCAGTTGGCGGAGGGCGGCAGCATTCGGATCGAAGGCCTGACGATCACGGGCAAGGGGTCGGTCGTGCGTTCGGCGCCGACCTCCACGATCGCCAATTATGCCGTCGAGATCGTCGGCACGACGTTCCGCGACATCGCCGGCGACGTGATCGCCACCACGCCATCGACGCTGGCCGATCATGTCACGATCGATCGCGCGACATTCGTGGGCGTGCGTGGCACGGTCGTCGCGGCGGCATCGGAAACGACGCGGCTCGGTCACTATCCGGTCGAACGCATCGCGATCACCCACAGTCGTTTCAACGATGTCCACCGCGTGGCGGATGTCGCGCGGCTCGGCACCGACGAAAGTACGTTCGGGCCAGGTTTCACGCTGACGGGATCGAGCGTCACCGGTGGCGGCGCCCCGGCCGTCGTACTGTCGGGTGTCCAGTCGACGACGATCGCACGCAACGGTTTCGATCGTGCGGGCGGCATCGCGATCCGGCACAGCGTCGGCGCACCCGACACCGTGATCGTCGGCAACCGCTTCACCGGCACGCCCGCGCCGATGCTGACCGCCCTCTATCCGCAGGGCGCGCCACGCGTGACGCTGCGCGACAACACCGGAATTCCCCAATGATCCGCCTCCTCGCGTCTACTGCTGTCGTTCTCGCCGCGCCCGCCTATGCGCAGGAGGCGCGGCCGGTGCTGAACGATCCGGCGGTGCTTGCCGAGATGGGTCGCGAGGCGGCGCGACTGCCGCTGCTCGCCGCCGACCTGACCCGCGCGCGGGCACAAGTCGACGCGAGCATCCGTGACGGCATCAACGTGCCGGTGCCCAAGGATCCGGGCGGCGGCGCGACGCACGAACAGCATCGGCGAAACTATCAGGCGATCTATGCCGGCGGGCTGCTCTATCGCATCACCGGCGAGCGGAAGTACGCCGACCACGCCCGCGACCTGCTACTCGCCTATGCCAAGCTCTATCCGACGCTCGGCAAGCATCCCGCTGCGTCGAACCAGGTGCCCGGGCGCCTGTTCTGGCAGAGCCTGAACGATAGCGTCTGGCTGGTCTACGCCGCGCAAGGCTATGACGCGATGCGCGACACGCTGACCCCGGCGGTTCGCGCGACCATCGACGCGCAGGTGTTCCGCCGGATGGCCGATTTCCTGTCGATCGAGACGGCGGCCAGCTTCGACCGCATCCACAACCACGCGACATGGGCGGCGGCGGGCGTCGGGATGACCGGCTACGTGCTGCGCGACCCGAAGCTGGTGACGCGCGCGCTGAAGGGCAGCGACGGCAGCGGCAAGGCGGGCTTCCTGCGGCAGCTCGACCTGCTGTTCTCGCCCGACGGCTATTATGCCGAAGGGCCCTATTACCAGCGCTATGCCCTGCAACCGTTCGTGATGTTCGCCAACGCAGTGGCGAAGAACGATCCGGCGCAGAAGATCTTCGCGTATCGCGACGGCATCGTGCTGAAAGCCATCACCTCCGCGATCCAGCTGACCTACGACGGCTATTTCTTCCCGATCAACGACGCGATGCCCGACAAGAGCCTGAAGACCGACGAGCTCTATCAGGCGGTGGCGATCGGCTATGCCGCGACGCGCGATCCGACGCTGCTCGGCATCGCTCAGTGGCAGGGTCGCACCGTGCTGACCGACGACGGTCTGGCGGTGGCGCGCGACGTGGCGGCCGGCAAGAGCCGGCCGTTCCCCTTCGCATCGAAGCTGTTTCGCGACGGTCCCGCCGGCGACCAGGGCGCGCTGGCGGTGATCCGCGATGGCGCGGGCGACGACGCGCAGGTGCTGGTCGCGAAGAACACCGCGCAAGGGATGGGGCATGGTCATTTCGACCGGCTCAACTGGCTGCTGTACGATCACGGCCAGGCGATCGTCACCGACTACGGCGCGGCGCGGTTTCTGAACATCGAGGCCAAGTCGGGCGGGCGCTACCTGCCCGAGAACGACAGCTGGGCGCAGCAAACGATCGCGCACAACACGCTGGTGGTGAACGAGACGAGCCACTTCGCCGCCAAGCTGAAGCCCGCCGAAGCCGTCGCGCCGAAACAGCTGTATTTCGGTGAGACCGGCGACACGCAGGCGTCGACCGCGGAGGAAGCGGGTGCCTATCCCGGCGTCACGTTCCGTCGGACGCTGGCGCAGCTGCGGGTCAAGGGTCTGGGCAGTCCGCTGGTCGTCGATCTGCTGAAGGTGACGGGTCGTGCGCCGGCGAAATACGACCTGCCGCTGCACTACAACGGCCATCTGATCGACACCGGCTTCCCGCTGCAATCGAACGTCGCGACGCGGCCGGTGCTGGGCACGAAGCAGGGCTATGAGCATCTGTGGGTCGATGCGACCGGCACGCCCGACGCGAGCAACGGTCGCGTGACGTGGATGACCGAAGGCCGCTTCTACAGCTATCGCATGGCGACGCCGGGAGTGCAGGTGATCCTTGCCGAGAGCGGCGCCAACGATCCGAAGTTCAACCTGCGGCGCGAGCCGGCGATCATCCAGCGGCTGGAGGGGGCGACGAACGCGACGTTCGTCAGCCTGCTCGAGGCGCATGGCCGCTACGACCCATCGACCGAAATGGTGTCGAACAGCGCCAGCGCGGTGGCGGGCGTCGTTCATGCGCGCTCCGTTGACGCCGACATCGTCACGATCACGCTGGTCGATGGTCGCCGCGTGACATTCGCCATCGCCGACGACGCCAACGCGACGAAGCCGCATTCGGCGACCGTCGACGGGCGGAAGCAGGCATGGACCGGCCACATTGGCCGCTTCGATCGGGAGACGGGCAAGTGACGAGCAGCCGCCAGACCTCGAAGCTGCGCTGGGCGGTCATCGCGATGATCGCGCTGGCGACCGTCATCAACTATATCGACCGCAACGCGCTGGCGGTCATGTGGCCCGAGGTGTCGAAGGACATCGGCGCCGACAAGGCCGACTACGCGCTGCTCGTCACCGTGTTCATGCTGGCCTATGCGTTCGGACAGGCGATTTTCGGGCGGATCTTCGATGTCGTCGGCACGCGGATGGGGTTTGCTTTAGCGATCATCGTGTGGTCGCTGTCGATCGGTCTGCACGCGTTCGCGCGGACGCTTGGCGTATTCGCGATCCTGCGTGTGACGCTGGGCATCGGCGAGGCGGGCAACTGGCCCGGCGCGGCCAAGGCCAATGCGCTGTGGTTTCCGGCGAAGGAGCGCGCGTTCGCGCAAGGCATCTTCAATGCCGGTGCGTCGCTAGGCGGAATCATCTCCGCGCCGTTCGTCGCGCTGCTGTTCGCCGGCTTCGGATGGCAGGGCACGTTCCTGGTCATCGCCAGCTTCGGCCTGCTCTGGCTGCTGCCATGGCTGTGGCTGTACCGCAGCGATCCCGCCACCCACCCGTGGCTGAGCGAGAGCGAGCGCGCGCATATCCTGGGCGGCAGCGGGGCGGACGACATCGCCGCGACCGCGGCGATCACGGGTTATTCTCCCGGATTCCGCGAGATGCTGACCCATAAGCAGAGCTGGGCGGTGATCGTCAGCCGCTTCTTCCTCGATCCCGTCTGGTGGCTGTTCGTATCGTGGCTGCCGATCTATCTCGCCGAGACGTTCGGCTTCGACGTCAAGCAGATCGGCTATTTCGCGTGGGTGCCGTTCGTCGGCGCGATGCTGGGCAGCCTGTCCGGCGGCTGGCTGTCGGGCGCGCTGATCGGGCGCGGGTGGAGCGCGCTGAATGCACGCCGCGTGATGATTACGGCGGGCGGCGTCATCATGATGCCGGCGCTGCTGCTGACGATGGGGGCCGCCGACCCGCTCTATGCCGTGCTGCTGATCGCGGTCGTGCTGTTCGGCTTCCAGGTCGCGATCAACAACATCCAGACGCTGCCGGCCGACTATTTCGGCGGCGGCACGGTGGGCTCGTTGGCGGGAATCAGCGGCACGGCCGCCGTCGCCGGCACGCTCATCACCACCTGGCTGGTGCCCGAACTCACCAAGATCAGCTTCGCGCCGATCTTCGCCATCGCGGCGGGCCTCGTCCCCGTCGCCGTCCTCTCCGTGTGGCTGCTCGGCGGCCGCACCGCACCCATCCAACCGAAACAGGGATAAGCCTCTCATGACATTCGCAAACAAGGTCGCACTGGTCACCGGCGGCGGACGCGACATCGGCAAGTCGGTGTCCGAAAAGCTCGCCGCGGGCGGCGCCAGGGTGATCGTCAACTATCGCAGCGACGAAGCCGCCGCACAGGCAACCGTCGACGGCATCGTCGCCGCCGGGGGGCAGGCGGTGCTCCACCGCGCCGACGTGACCAGGGCCGACGAGGTCGCCGGACTGGTCGAGGCCGCCGGCGAGCGTATCGACATCCTCGTCAACCTGGCCGGCGGCATGGTCGCGCGCAAGACGCTGGCGGAGATGGACGAGGCGTTCTTCGACACGGTCATGGACCTGAACCTGAAGTCGGCGTTCCTGGTCACCAAGGCGGCATTGCCGAAGCTCGGCAAGGGCTCCGCGATCGTCAACGTCGCATCGCTGGCGGGTCGCGACGGCGGCGGGCCGGGCGCGTCGATCTATGCGACGTCGAAGGGCGCGCTGATGACGCTGACGCGCAGCTGGGCGAAGGAGATGGGGCCGCAGGGGATTCGCGTGAATGCGGTGTGCCCGGGGCTGATCGGCACCAGCTTCCATGACATCTTCTCGAAGCCCGAGGGGCGCGCCGCGACCGCCGGCAACACGCCGCTGCGCCGGGAAGGCCATCCCGACGACGTCGCCGACCTGATCGCCTATCTGGCGTCGGACGCGGCATCGTTCCTGACCGGCACCTGCGTCGACATCAACGGCGGCCTGAGCTTCTCATGAGCGTGCTGCTGGCGATCGCGCTGCAGGCAGCGGCGCAGAAACCCGCGCGCACCGATGCGGCGAAGCTGGAGCCGTACAAGATCATCCTGGTCGGCGATTCCACGATGGCGCCGATGTCGGGATGGGCGTCGATGTTCTGCGCGCACCATGTGAAATCGTCGGTCGCGTGCCTGAACGTGGGCCGCGGCGGACGATCGACGCGCAGCTATCGCCAGGAGGGCTCGTGGGACATCGCGCTCGCCGAGGCGAAGGTCGCCGGATACAAGGCGACCTACGTCCTGATCCAGTTCGGGCATAACGACCAGTCGAGCGCGTCCGAGCGCTGGACCGACATGACGACCGAGTTCGGCCCCAACCTGACGCGGATGGTGCAGGAGGTTCGCGCGGCCGGGGCAGTGCCCGTGCTGCTTACCCCTCTCACGCGCCGCGAGTTCAAGGGCGGCAAGCTGAACAACACGCTGGAGCCGTGGTCGGCGGAGGTTCGCAAGGTCGCCACCGCGTTGAAGGTTCCGCTGGTCGATCTGAACGCACGCAGCGCCGCGCTGATCCAGCAACTCGGGCCCGAGCAGTCGATGCAGCTCGCGCAGGTCCCGCCCACGGCGGAGGAGCTGGCTGCCGCAAAGACGGGAAGTACCGCCAAACCGAGACCCGCCGAGGAAGCGCGCGCGCCCGACGCGCCGACGACCGCCACCGGCCCGCGCGGGCAGTTCACGCGAAAGTTCGACTATACCCACGTCGGCGATGTCGGCGCAGGCGTGTTCGCTCGTCTCGTCGCCAATGGCCTAGCCGTCACGGTGCCGGACCTGCGCAGCCAGATCGCCCCGTAATTGGTTGGACAGAATCATAAACCAATTGGATTGACACAGCTTCGCTAACTGGTGAGTAGGAAGATAGAGCGAAATCGCCAGGGAGAGGAAGTATGACAGGTCGCCACCAGATCGCGCGAAGGGTGTTGCTCGCATCGGCAGCCCTGCCGCTGCTGATCGCCGCCCCGGCCATCGCGCAGGATGCCACGGTCCCGACCACGCAGGATGCGCCCGCCGACGACGCCAGCGCGGATATCGTCGTCACCGGTATCCGGCGCACGCTGCAGACTTCTATCGAGCAGAAGAAACTGGAGACGGCGATCGTCGACACGCTGTCGTCGAACGAGATCGGCGACCTGCCCGCGCTGTCCGTCGGCGAGGCGATCCAGACGATCACCGGCGCGACCACGCATCGTGAAAAGGGCGGCGCGTCCGAAATCGCGCTGCGCGGCCTCGGCTCGTTCCTGTCGAACACCACCTTCAACGGCCGCGACGCCTCGAACGGATCGGGCGACCGTGCGGTGAACTTCAACCAGTTCCCGTCCGAGCTCATCAACGGCATCAAGATCTACAAGTCTCAGCAGGCCAACCTGGTCGAGGGCGGCGTGGCCGGCACGATCGAGCTGGAGACGCTCAAACCCCTGGATTTCAACCGCCGCCGTATCCAGGCGGAGATCAAGACCAACTACAGCCCGTACCAGGATCGCATCATCGGTTCGAGCGCGTGGGGCTGGCGCGGCACGCTGAGCTATGTCGATCAGTTCGACGCCGGCAGCCTTGGCCGTATCGGCATCACCTTCGGCGCCCAGCGCAACAAGACCAATAACCCGGAAGAAACCGTCGCGGCGTCGTCCACTTGGGTGGCCTGCAACCCCAACATCGTCGCGGCGGCAGCGAACTGCACCGAGGTGTCACGCGCGCAGGCCGCAGCGGGTACGCCCTTCTACCTTCAGCCCAATGCGATCACCTATCGTCAGATCAGCGAAAGCGACCAGCGCGACGCGGTGTTCGGCGCTGTCCAGTGGCAGCCGTCGCCGAACCTCGACATCAACCTGGACGTCCAATATTCGAAGCGCGACTATACCGAGCGGCGGTCGGACCTGAACCTGTCCGAGACGCGCTATGGCCTGCGCAACGTCGTCTATGACGCGAACCATATCGTGCAGAGCTTCACCGGGCTGACCTCGCTGGAGTCGACCGGCACGATCCTGGCGCGCGACGAGGAATATCTGGGCGGCGGCGGCAATATCGAGTGGCGCCCCGCAGACCGACTGACGCTGACGGCCGACGTATCCTATTCGCGGACGATCCGCACCGATGTCGAGCGCTCGGTCCGGCTGCGCACCGATCCCTTCGACGTGTTCAACGTGCGCACGCCGATCAACAACCAGCGCGTGCCCTATACCTATGAGATCAAGCCCGGCAATTTCGCGCCGACGATCACGATCGATCCGCGGTTCAACCTGAACGACCCGACGTTGTTCAGCGACGACGCCCGCTTCCGCCGCGACGAGTTGCAGCGGCGCAACGAGATCTTCGGCACGCGCTTCGACGCGACGTACAAATTCGATGGCTTCCTGAGCAGCCTCGCGGTCGGCGGACGCTATTCGCGGCTGACGTACAGCGACTATGACGACCGGGTAGAAGTGACGCAGGACGATCGCGCGCTCGACGCCACGGTCAACGTCGCCTGTCGCAACGGCACCTTCCCCCAGACCGACTATCTGAAGTCGGCCGAAGGCAATGTCATCAACCGCTGGGCGACGTTCGATCTCGAATGCCAGTTCGCGCGCTATCCGACCGCCCCCAAGGCACGCAACGCCGACCTGCGCAACGTCGCCAATCGCGATGTCACCGAGGATACCTATGCCGCCTACATCATGGGCGAGTATCGCGGCGATCTGGGTAGCATGCCCGTGCGCGGCAACTTCGGCGTGCGTGCGGTGCGGACCGATGTCGTGTCGAACGGCCTGCGCAGCGACCTGAACGTCGTCAACAACCCCGACGGCACGATCCGCCTGGTGCCGACGGGCAATTTTGACACGGTGACGATCGAAAGTTCGACGACGCGCTTCCTGCCCAGCGTCAACGCCGTGTTCGAGCCGCAGCAGAACGTGCAACTGCGCGTGGCCGGCTATCGCGGCATGTCGAAGCCCGCGCCGTCGGCGCTGGGCGCAGGCCGGACGATCCAGCTCGACGACGGCACCGGCTTCAGTGACGTGGCGGATGCGATCGCGCTCATCACCGCCAACGGGTCGCCGCGGCTGCGCCCGCTGATGTCGTGGAATGTCGATGCCGCGGTCGAATGGTATCCCAACCGCGATTCCATCGTCGCGGCGACGATCTACAAGAAATGGTTCACCGGCGGCTTCATCCCCGTCGTGCTGAACGAGGATTTCACGATCGGCGGCCGCGACGTCAGCGTGCCGGTGGTGCAGACGCAGAACAGCCCGGACAAGAGCAGCGTCTATGGCCTGGAAGTGACGCTCGCCAACCGCTTCTCCTGGCTGCCGGCGCCGCTCGACGGTTTCGGCGGCAAGGTCAGCTACAATTTCGCGATCTCGGATTTCGAGAACGAGGATATCCGGCTGGGCGACGTGCTCGATCCGACCACCGGCGTGGTGACCCCGGGGATGATCCCGCCGGCCAACCTGTCGGGCTATTCGAAGCACGTCGTTTCCGCGCAACTCTATTATCAGTGGCGCGGGCTGAACGTGCAGGGTGTCTACAACTACCGGTCGAACTATTATCAGGACTTCGTCGGCGGCAACTCGCAGCTGCGCTACGTCCGCGGGAACGAGACGTTCGACCTGCGCGCCTCCTACGACCTCAGCAAGGCGGTGCGGGTGCAGGTGGAGGCGGTGAACATCTTCGACGCGCCCAAGGTCACCGACATGCCGGTCGAGGGCAGCAGCCGGCAGTTCCACTATTACGGATCGCGCTATTTCCTGGGGCTGCGCGTTCGACTGTGATCGATCACGCCCGCTTGTCTTGATCGGCAGGCGGGCTAGAACTGTCGTCCGTCGCCAATGGGGAGCGCTGAGTGTCCGATCGCCTGTTCCAGAGTATCGCCGAGCAGATCACCGACCTGATCCGCGCCGGCGAGTTCGCGCCGGGATCGCGGTTGCCGGGCGAGCGGGAGCTGGCCGAGCGCTTTGGCGTCAGCCGGGTAACGATCCGCGAGGCTGAGATCGCCCTGCAGGCGATCGGGGTCATCCGGATCAAGACCGGGTCGGGCGTCTATGTCGCCGAGAATGCGCTGGCGGACACGGCCCGCCTGCCGAGCGTCAGTGCGTTCGAGGTGACCGAGGCGCGCGCGCTGTTCGAGAGCGAGGCGGCGGCGCTCGCCGCGCCGATCATGTCCGATGGCGACCTGGCGAAGCTCGACGGGTTCCTGGCGGTGATGGCCGAGGAGGCCGATCCCGAAAGCGCGCGTGCGAGTGCGGCCGACCGCGAGTTCCACATGACCATCGCCGCGGCATCGGGCAATCGCGCGATCATCCACGTGATCGGCGAACTGTGGCGGCTGCGCAACGAACTGCCCGAGGTCCGCACCACGCACGAAGCGGTTTGCCAGCGAGACAGCTCGACCCGGCACGACGAGCACGCCCGCGTCGTCCAGGCGCTGCGCGCGCATGACCCGAAGGCTGCACGAGTGGCGATGCGGCAGCATTTCCATCGCCTGCAACAGGCCATGCTCGACGTGACCGAGGAGCGCGACCTGAGCGAATTGAAGCGCAAATCCGCTGAGAGCCGCGAACGCTTCCTCATGAGCGTGCGCATCTGACCACCGACGGCGGTGCTGTCGAACGTAACGCACCTGCACCGCTTCGATAACCGCCCCGCTAAGCTCGCCTAATGGTCGTCCCGTCCTCGTTCAGGAGCGGTGCGGCAAACGGCTCGGGTCCTGGGGTGCGTGAAAATCCGATCGATCGCGTGACGCCGCGATAGGATCTGAGCGTCGGATGCGCGATCTCCGCCATCAGGTTTTCGGCGGCGACCTGCGGATCGTCGAACATGTCCTCGACGGCGCGGGCGACCGAACAGGGCACGGCATCCGCCAACAGCGTTTCCCAGTCCTGGGCGGATTTGTTCAACAACCTCTCGCGCAACCGGGGCACAAGCTCATCGGCGTGCGCCGCCCGCTTCTTCACGCTGTCGTAACGGGGATCATCGGCGAGGTCATCCAGCCCCACGCGCTCGCATAGCGCACGCCAGAATCGTGCAGTGTTGGCGGACAGGTATAGCCAGCCATCCTTGGTCGGGTGCAGCCCGGTGATCCCGCCCGAGCGCATGTCGCGGGAGATGTCGTGGCGCTCGCCCTCGGCCTGGACCATCCGTGCGGACTGCATCGTCATCGCGCTGCGCAGCAGCGACACGCCGACCTGCTGGCCCTTGCCGCTGCGCTCGCGTTCGTAGAGCGCCGACGCGACGCCGCCGGCGACCAGCGCCGCGGCGTAGTAGTCGACCGGCGACCCGTAGATCAGTTCGGGCGCTCCGCCGGCGCGACCCTGCAGGCGGGTCATGCCGGTCATCGCCTGCAGCACCTGATCGTACCCCGCCTTGCCCGCCATCGGCCCGCTCTCGCCATAGCCGGTGACCGCGCAGTAGATCAGGCGGTCGTTCAGCGCCGAGAGAGTCGGATAGTCGATGCCGAGACGTTCGGGCACGCCGGGGCGGAAATTATGGACGAGGACGTCGGCTTCGGACACGAGACCGAGCAAAATGGCGCGATCGTCGTCCTGTTTGAGATCCAGAACGACGCCGCGCTTCGACCGGTTTACGCCGAGGAACGCGCGGTTCTCGCCCTCCAGGGTCGATGGGTATTGGCGCAGATTGTCGCCGGCCGGCGGCTCGACCTTGATGACGTCGGCGCCCTGATCGGCGAGGATCGTGCAGCCATAGGGCCCGGCGATATAGGCGCTGAGATCCAGTACCTTCACGCCGGTCAGCGGACCGTCGGGACCGGTGCGCTTGGGGCTGCGGAACGCCGTCATGCGGCGTCTCCGGGCGCGAGCCGCAGCCACGTCAGCCGCCACGCGCCGTCATCGCGCCCGCCGATGCGGTAATAGGGTTCGAAGGCGATCGGCGCGCGGTCGAGCGGGTGCAGCATGAGCGTTTGGCCGTCGCCTGTCAGCGCTTCGTCCGACAGCCGCACGGTTTCCTCCGCCTTGAACCCATCGACCAACCCTGTTGCGTAAACGAGAGGTCCACGGGTGAGCGCGACATAGTCGTGCCGAAGCACCTCCTGCGCGACCGGCGTACCATCGGGTGCGAGCGATTCCTGCACGTTGCGCGACGCTGCGTGCTGGAGGCGAGGGGGCATCGGTAGCGTCAACGTAACGCGATCGGCGGTATTCACGCGGACATAGCTGTCGGCGACGAGCGGACCTTCGACACCGCCGAGAGTCGCGCCCTCGGCCCAGTCCGGGAGGCGGATCAGCAGCGGCGCCGTCGCGCCGCCGGCATCGACCGTGAACGTAATATCGCCGGCGAACGGATAGGCGGTCGTCTGCGTCACCGTCACCGCGCCGATCCCGGGCACGTCCAACGTCGCCTGCGACGGCCCGAGCAGGTTGACCGCGATCGCCCCGCCAGTGGTCACGCCATAGGCGATGCCTGGCAGCTCCTCGATGGCGATCGCGCCGCTCGACTTGCAGCAGCGCCAATAGGTGGTGTGGACCCGCCTGCCATTGGGGAAGCTGTAGTAGCACCAGTCCTCGCCGTCCGCCCCTTGCGCACCGAGCAGGTCGTTGTACGCGCTGCGCTCGATCGCCTGCGCGAATTTCGCGCCGCCCAGGATCGACAGCAGTTCGCGGTTGAGCTGAATCCATGCCATCGTCGAGCAGGTCTCAACATAGGCGTGGGGGCTGAACGTCGCGGGCGCGTTGAACACTTCGCGCGAGCGATGCGCGACCCCGCCCCACGGACCGCCGCCCAGCGTCAGGTGGTCGCGGCGGACCTTCTCCCACAGCGTGTGCACCGCAGTTAGATAACGCGGATTGCCGCTGGCGCGGTGGAGCTTGGCGACGCCGACGAGATTCCACAGCAGCTGATACGCCTTGCCGGTCGCGATCGCGGACGGGTCGTCGCCGTTCAGCGCGGCGGTCACGAACGCGCTGTGCGGATCGCTCTCCGCCTGATCGAGGATCAGCACCGCGAGATCTCGGTAGCGCGCCTCGCCGGTCGCGAAGTACAGCTCGCATGCCGGATCGATCAGCACCGTTGCCGACAGGCCGAAGTGGTTGCCCAGATCGGTGATGCGCACGTCGCCCTGCGTCAGCGTGCGCCAGACGAGGTCGCCGATCCGCCGCGCCGCCGTCAGGTAGCGATCGTCGCCGAGCGCGCGCGCCGCTTCGATCAGGCCGAGGATCAGATAGGCATGGGTCCATATGTCCCATGTCCGCACGCTGGGTTCGCCGTTCCAGCTGAACGGCTTCGGCGGCTGCGGCACCATGAAGCGGCGCAATGGCGGATAGTTCCCGAGATAGCCGTCCGCATCCTGCAACGTCAGCAGGTGATCGGCGACGGCACGGACGCGCGGCAACATCGCAACATCGCGCGAGCGCGCAGCGGCGTAGAGCCACTTGCCGGCATGCTCGCCGTACCAGTCGCCACCTTCGTTGGCGACAACGGTGTCGGGATCGAAGATCGCGATCGCCGGGCTGTCCGGACCGGTGACGAACGTCGCCAGCCGGCCGGCACGGTTCGCCGCGACCGCGTCGCCGAGCGGCCCGCCGAGCGCCACTGCACCCGGAGGGGCGAAGGTCATGAAACGATCAAAGGTCAACGGCGCACCGGAAACCGATACCGCCTGACCGATCCTTCGACGGGGCCATCAGCAGATACTTGCCGTGCTGATCCAGCGCATAGCCTTGCGGAAAATACCAATGCGAGCTGTGCGGCTGATACGGGCTGCCCCCGCGCAGCACCGCGGCGCGGACATGGGCGTCGCGATATTCGTCGGTCCACTGCCAGACGTGTCCGGTCATCGCCATCACGCCGAACGGGCTGGCACCGGTGGGATGGGCATCGACGTCGGCCAACGCGGGCATCGCGCGCTCCAGCGACGGTGGTGGTGCCGCATCGGCGCGCCAGTCGTCGCCCCAGGGGTAGCGGCGACCATCGGGCCCTTGCGCCGCATATTGCCATTCCCATTCGCGCGGCAGGCGCTTGCCCGCCCAATCCGCATAGGCGCGCGCATCCTCGATCCCGACCCAGACAACCGGCTGTCGTTCGCTGCCGGGGGCGGGTGCGCCGTCGACCCAGTGCCGCAGGAAATTATGCGTGTCGGCGGGTGCGTAATGGCTCGCATCGAGGAACGCCTTGAACTGGGCGTTGGTGACCGGAAAGCGGTCGATCGCGAAGGCGTCGAGCGCGATGCGGTGGCGGTGGAAGCGACGCGGGTTGGGTTCCCACGGATATTGGACGTCGACGCCCTCGGCTGCGTATCCCTCGATCACCACGCCGTGCACCGCGAAGTCGAAGGTCGCGGCCGGGATCGCGACCATGTCGGCGGGCGCATCTTCATATGTCCGTGTCGGAGCGATCGGCACAAGCGTCTGCTCGGCGGAAGCCCAGGTCGCCGACAAGTCCGAAAGCGGGGTGGCGGCCTGGGTCGCCATGTCGGCAAGGAAGGCGTCGAGCCCGGTGCGGTCGGCGCCGCCCTGAAGTTGCAGCAACGCGGCGAACCCGCGCGCTTCAAGGTCGCAATCGAACCACGCGCGACCATCGGCGACCCGGGGCGTCACCTCGCGTCCGTTCCAGACATCGAAGTAGCTTGCCCCATCCACATGCGCGACCGCGATCTGATCGCCCGACACCGCATATTCGTTGCGGTTGATTAGGGTCCACAGCGTTGCGTCCACGCCGGGCCAGCGACTGGCGAACACGCCGGACTGCAGCGTCCGGTCGTAGGGGATCCACTCGTCGGTCACGAAAAACGGCGCGAACCGCCGCTGGATCGCCGCGACGCGCCGCAGCGTCGCCGCGTCGCGGTCGGTCAGGCGATTGATGAAACCGAATACATTCTCCCACGCGACATAGCCGATGCCGTTGAAGAAGGCGTGTTGCAGGTCGCTCCAGCGGTCGCGGCTCCAGCGGTTCTCGATCTGGACGATGTGGCGCGGTTCGACCCATTTCAGTTTCAGGACGGCGGGGATCGACTCGTTGGGGACGCGCTTCGTCCAGCTCTGCAGGTTCCAGCTGAGGATATGGTCGCCGGCCTGCGCGGTCGATTCGGGCTGGAGCACCACCGGCATCCCGCGCGCCTCGCACGCGACATGAAACGCGCGCGGCACGCCCGAATAGGTGTCGCCGTTGATCCCGTCGGCACCGACCGCCGCGACGATGTCGGCCATCCGCTCCCAGTCGGGCGCGTGGCCTTCGCGCGTGCCATGGTCCCACGGCATCGTGGGCAGGAACACCCTGACCCCGCGCGCATGAAAGTCCGTGACCACCTGCTTCAGACCGTCGAGGCCGCCGGGCAGGTCGTGGACCAGATCGAACTGGCCGCGATCGTCGACGCCGATGTTGGGATAGATGTACCATAGCAGCACGCTGTCGACGCCGCCGAACCGCGCCTCCAGATCGTCGAGATAGCGGTCGACGGTATAGCGGCCGGTGTCGGGATCGTAGAAGTGCAGATCCTCGACCATCGTCAGCGCGTGGACGAAATTGCGCTGCGACCAGGCGAGGTCCGCCCGGCGGTAGAGGCTGTCGTCGAGGCCGATGCGCAAGCGATGCTCGCGTCGCCATTCGCGCAGGCCCGTGAGCCATTCATCGGCCGCGCCGGCGACGTCGATCGTCCAGCGGCCCATCTCCTGAAACGGCCATCCCGGCACCTTGCCTGGGGTGGGCAGATACGGGCCGGTCAGGGCGTGGCTGAATTTGACATTGCTGGTGGTGTGGTGGGGGGAGGTCATCGCATCGCTCAGATAGGGTGCGCGGACTGGCCGCAATAGGTCGAGAGCGCGGCCAGCGCCTGCGGATCGTCCGACGTGTCGGCCAGCAGCCGATCGACGTCTTCGCGCGTCGGGATGCTCGACTGCGCACCGGGACGGGTGGTCGCGAGGGCTGCTGCGGCGGTTGCCCTGCGGAGGGCGTCGGGCAGCGTTGCACCGCTCGCGAGCGAGGCGGCCAGCATGCCGCAGAAGGTATCGCCCGCCGCCGTCGTATCGGTCGCCTCGACGCGGAAGGCCGGCTGGAACAGCAGTTTGCCATCGACCCTCGCGCAGCAGCCGCGCGCGCCGAGCGTGACGACTGCGGCGGGCACGTCCACCGCGGCCAGCCGGTCGGAGATCCACTGGCCACGCCCCGCGATGATGACAAGTTCTTCCTCGTTGGCGACCAGTACGTCGACCGCCGCCAGCAATTCCGCCGACACGGACTGCGCCGGCGCGACGTTCAGCAACACCTTCACGCCGGCCGACCGGGCGGCGCGGGCGTAGGCGGTGACCGTCGCCATCGGCGTTTCGAGCTGCAGGACCAGCCACGCGATGCCAGTCAGGTCGGGCAGGTGATCGGGCGCCAGCGCGGCGTTGGCACCGGGCGCGACGGTGATCGCATTCTCGGCCGCGTCCGACACGGTGATGAGCGCGCCGCCCGTCGCACTATCGCTGCGAACGATGTGGAGCATCACCCCGGCATTCGTCAGCGACGCCTCCAGCATCGCGGCCGGGGCATCGTCGCCCAGCGCCACCAGCATCGCCGTGTCCGCGCCGCCCGCCCGGGCGGCGGCGACGGCCTGGTTGGCGCCCTTGCCACCCGGAACGATGGACAGGGCACCACCCATCACCGTCTCTCCCGGCGCCGGGATGTGGCTGGCGCGCACGACATAGTCGGCGTTGGCGGACCCGGCGACCAGCACCCGTCCGCCGACTGTCGAGATGGTCACGCGACCGTCCTTTCGTCCTGCGACCGCCCGGGGCTTCAGAAATCGCTGCGCAGGTTCAGCGACACTACCCGCCCGCGACCGGCGAAATAGTTCTGGAAGAAGTCGATCTGCGAGAAGGCGAGGAAATAATATTTGTTGAACAGGTTTTCCACGCCGAGCGAGAATTCGCCTACGCCCTTGGCCCGATACTTCGCGGTCAGGTCGAACAGCACACGGCCCGTGGTGCGCTCGCCCTGATTGGTTTCGCGACCCATCAGCTTGTCCATCCCGAGCGAGATCGAAGCGTCCGGGGTCGGTAGCCATGTTCCGGTCAGGCCGAGCTTGTCGGGTGAGATGTTGACGATGCCGAGTTCGACATCGACCGGCGTCACCACGTTGTTGGCGCGGGTCGTGAAGCCCTTCAGATGGCTGTAGAGCACATTGAAGCGGAGCTGCTGCGTGGGCCGCACTTCCGCCGTCGCCTCGACGCCCTCGATCCGGACCGGCCGCCGCTGCAGGATGAAGTCGAGCGTGACCGGATCGACTGCGAAGGTCGAGCCAAGCGGCGAGAAGGAGCGATAATAGGACGCCCCGACGCTGCCCCAGCGCCCGCGCCAGTTCGCGCCGATTTCCTTGTTTTCGAAGACGACGGCCTGCAGGTCGGTGATACCCTCAACGCTCTGGCCTGCCACGCTGATATTGCGCAGCGGAATACCGATGTTGGGCAGCGTGAATCCCTCGGTATAGGCACCGAAGATCGAGAAGCCTGCACCCGGCCTGACGACCACGCCGGCGTTGAGCAGGTCGTTGGTGTACTTCAGCGTGCCGCCCGACACGAAAGCCCGATTGCGGAAGTAGGTCGTGGTATAGTCATCGACCTTGATCCTGCCGTCTTCATGGCGAACGCCGCCGGTCAGCGTTACCGGACCCGCCTCGTAGGTCAGCTGCAGGTATGGCGCGTAGCTGGTGTACTTCAACGGCGGCACCCAGACCCGATCGGTCAGAGCGAGCCGCTGCTCGGTGGTGTCGTGGACCGCATCGAAACCGAAGCGGAGTTCGAAGCCGTCGACCACGAAATCGGGCCGCGTGTAGGAACTCCGCACGCCGTATTTCTTCGAATTGATCTCCGACTGATCGACCAGCGTGCCGAGCGGCGCGATCAGCGGATCCTGGCGGTCGACGCCGTTCTCGCCCGCGAAGCGCATCGCCTGCTTGGCGTAATAGGCGGTCGCGACGAGGCTGCCGCCGAACAGATCGTTGTGGCTATAGTTCAGCGCGGTCTGCTTGAAGTCGTTGAATTCCTGACGAAGGATGTTCTGCCCGTTGACGAGCTGCTGACCGCGCTCGGCGGTATCGGGAAGGCCCGAGGCGCGGCTGCCCGGGACGTAATAGTAGTTGCCCTTGCCCTCCAGCCGGAAATAGCTGCCCGTCAGTTCGAGCCGTTGCTCGCCAAAATCGAAGCCGGCCTTGGCGAAGACGTTTTTCTGCCGCGTGTCGGCGAGCGAAAAGGACGACGACAGGCCGATGCGCCGGCCACGTGCGTCGTACGCCATACCGCGATCGAGATATTGTGCCGCCACGAACACGTCGAAGCCGCCGGATTTGTAGGCGAGATCACCCTGAACCTTCCAGCTTTCGCTGTCGTCCTCCAGCTGCGTGCCGAACCGGCCGCCGGCGTTGATGTGCAGGCCGTCGCGGGTCGCGCGCTTGGAGATGTAGTTGATGACCCCGCCGGCGGCGCCGATGCCTTCTGCGGCGGATGCGCCACCGATCACCTCGATCCGCTCGATCACCGCCAGGTCGGTGAACGTCGCGTTGCGGCTGCCGTCGCGCAATGGAGTCGATTGCGGAATGCCGTCGAGCAGATAAAGCGCGACACGACCGCGCAGGGTCTGACCCAACGTATTCGAGGACTGGTTCGATTCCGAATAACTCGGCACGTTCTTCGACAACACCGCAGTCTGATCCTCGGTGATGGCCAGCGATCGCTGGACGTCCGCCGGCGAGACGATGGTGATTGCGCCCGGAACCTTGTCGACCGCCTTTGGCGTGCGGGTGCCGGTGACGATGACGTCGGGGCCGTCGCGCTCGTCCTCGTCGGCCGTCGTGTCCTGCGTGGTGGGTTGCGATGCGGCCTGTTGGGCGTGAGCGCCAGTCCAGGCCGTCGACATCAGAAGCGTAGCCGCCGTGGCGCGCGCGAAGTTCCTCATAATCCCCTCCCTTAGTTATTTGCGACGAGTGTATCGGCGGCGTTCGTCCGAATAAAACGGGCAGCCCTGCGTTCACACCACAGGTTTTACGCGGTGTGGCGATGTCGCTTGCGCCTCAGTCGCGCAACACGATAGCTTTCCTGTGGTCCGGCGCGTGCTCGCGGATGGACGAGGGGAGGGTCGCAATGCGTAGCAAGTTGTTCGTCCCGGCCGCGCGTCCCGACTTCTTCGCCAAGGCGCTGGCCGGAGATGCCGACGCGCTGTCGTTCGATCTGGAGGACGCCGTTCCGGCCGATGGCAAGGCGGCGGCGCGCGCGCGATTGCGCGAGTTTCTCGCCAGCGATGCGGCGCAGAGCAGCGCCAAGACGATCATCGTTCGCGTCAACGGCCTCGATACGCCGCACTTCGCTGACGACGTCGCTGCGCTGGCTGGCGTGCGCGTCGATCTGCTCAACATACCGAAATGCGACGACGCCGCGACCGTCGAGGCTGCGGCGGCTGCGATCGGCGGGGCGGCGCGATTGCTGCCCAATATCGAGACCGCGCGCGCTCTGGCGCGCGCCGCCGAAATCGCGTCGCATCCTTCGGTCGCGGGATTGCAGGTCGGGCTGAACGATCTGTTCGCGACGCTCGGCATCGAGCGTCGGCGCAGCGAGCATGTCCATGCCGCGCTGTGGACCATCCGGCTGGCTGCTGGCGAAGCGGGATGCTTCGCGGTGGATGGCGCCTGGCCCGACATCGCCGACATGGACGGGTTTCGACGCGAGGCGGAACTGGCGCGCAGCCTAGGCTACGTCGGCAAGAGCTGCATCCATCCGAGGCAGGTCGCGACGGCCAATGCGATCTTCGGCACCGACGCGGCGATGCTGGAGCGCGCGCGGCGGATCGTCGAGGGGGCGGACGCCGCAGCGGTGACGGGACACGGTGCCTTCACGCTCGACGGCGAGATGATCGACCGGCCGGCGATCGCGCAGGCCCGCGCCTTGCTTGGCCAGGATATGGGGGAATGACCGGAACGATGATCGCGCGCTGCTGGGCCCTGTGCTGGCTGATCTTGCTGACGGGCCTCGCCACGCCGGCGACGGCGGCGGAGGAGGGCGGTGTCACCGTGGTCCGATCGCGCGCCCTACCTGCGCTCGTCGGTCTGCCGGGCGCCGGCACGCCGATCGTGGTCGCGGTCGCGGGGCAGCCGGTCGCCATACGGGGCGGCGTCGCCGCGATCCTGCGCAGCGACAGCGGCTGGCAGCGGCTGTCGGCAACTGGGCTGGAACAGGGGGTGGCGGGCGTCACCGACGGTCAGCGTGGCATATTGCTGCTGGGCGGCGCGGGGCGGGTCGATCGGGCGGCGGAGGTCGCGATCGACGGCGACACGCTGCGCCTTCGACCACTCCCACCGCTGCCAGTCGCGCTGACCGGCCCGCAGGCCGCCGTGTCGCTCGATACGCTGGCGATTGCCGGCGCAGAGGGAGACGGCACACCGCAACTGTTCCGCCTGCCATCGACCGGGGGAGCGTGGACCGCGCTGCCCGCGTGGCCCGGCGGCGGCACGCCGGTCGCGCTGGCGGCACGGGGGACCGCGCTGTTCCTGACCGTTCGCGGCGCGAGCGGCGACCGCCAGTTGCGCTGGACGCCGAAGGACGCTTGGGTGGTTCGCACGACGGCACCCGGTCCGGTCGTCGCCGGATCGTCACGCGCGATCGGGCAGGCGTCGCTGCTGTATCTGGTCGGCGGCGGGGCCGATGCCGGCTGGTACAGCTACAGCACGATCACCGACGCCTGGGCACCGCTTGGATATCGACTGGCGCAGGGTGCTGCGATCGCGCCCTATGGCAACGGCATCGTCGCTGTCCGTGCCGACGGCACCGTGTCCGCCGCCGCGCTGGAGCTGCAGCGTCGCCCGCTCGGCTGGCTCGACTGGACGATCATCATCACCTACCTCGCCGGCATGCTCGGGATCGGCTTCTATTTCTGGAAGCGGTCGCGGATGGGGTCGACCAGCGAGTTCTTCCTCGGCAGCCGCGCCATCCCGTTCTGGGCGGCGGGCGTCAGCATGTTCGCGACCAACACCAGTTCGATCAGCTATCTGGCAGTGCCGGCCAAGGCGTTCGACACCGACTGGCAATATCTGATGTCGAAGATCGTAACGGTCTTCGCGCTGATGGCCGTCGCCTTCTGGGTCATCCCGCTGTTCCGACGGCTGAACCTCGTGTCGGTGTTCAGCTATCTCGAAACCCGCTTCCACCCCGCGATCCGCATGCTGTCGTCGGGCATGGCGATCCTGATGCACGTCGGCGGGCGGATGGGGATCGTGCTGTTTCTGCCCGCGCTCGCGATCGGGACGATCACCGGTACCAATGTCATCCTGTGCATCCTCATCATCGGGCTGTGCACGATCGTCTACACGGCACTCGGCGGCATGAAGGCGGTGGTGTGGACCGACGTGTTCCAGGTCATCGTGCTGATGTCGGGCGCGATCTTCGCGATCGGCTTCATCGTCCACGCCATCGGCTTCAGTCAGATCGTCGATACCGCCGCGCAGTTCGACAAGACGAAGCTGGTCAACGTCAGCTTCGACTTCACGACGCCGACGATCTGGGGGTTCATCATCCTCTACACCTTCGACACGATCCTGACCTTCCCGAAGGATCAGGTGCTGATGCAGCGCGTGCTGTCGACCTCGTCCGAAAAACAGGCGAGCCGGTCGGTGTGGTTCTTTGCGGCGATCCTGCTGCCGGCGGGCATCCTGTTCTATATCATCGGCACGACGCTGTTCGCCTATTACCGCGCGCGGCCGGACCGACTCGATCCGCTGCTGCCGGTCGATGCGGTGTTCCCCAGCTTCATCGGTACCGAACTGCCGCACGGCGTGACCGGCATCATCATCGCCGGGCTCTTCGCGGCGGCGATGGGGACGCTCAGCGGCACGATCAACTCGGTTGCTACATTGCTGTCGGTCGATTTCTACGAGAAGCTGAAGCGTACGCCACCGACGCAGAAGCAGGCGGTGCGCTTTGCCGAATGGATGACGGTGCTGGTCGGGCTGGTCGGCGTGGGCATCGCGGTCATCCTGTCGCGGCTGGAGATCCGCTCGCTGCTCGACCTGACGATCGAGCTGTTCGGCCTGCTGGGTGGCAGTTGCGCGGGCGCCTACACGCTCGGCATGTTCACCGTCCGCGCCAATTGGCAGGGCACGGCGATCGGCATTGTCGGCGCCGCGGTGCTGACGCTCATCGCTTGGATTTTCGCGCTGGTGCATCCCTATTTCTACTTGGCGATCGCGATCGTCGCGTCGATCGTGATCGGCTATATCGCCAGCTTCTTCTTCCCGCCGCCGACCCGCGGCCAAATCGACGGGCTGACCGTCTTCACCGGCGGCGGTCGGCGCGGTAACGCCAACGTGCAACCGGAGCGGCTGGCATAGACATTCACTTCCTGCGGACGTTCGTATCGGTGGTCGATCAGGGATCGATGGCCGCCGCCGCGCGCACGCTGAACCTCAGCCCCTCGGCCATCGCGCAGCAGCTGCAGGCACTGGAGCGGGAATTGGGCGCGCCGTTGATCGTCCGGGTCGGGCGGACGATGCGGATGACCGAACAAGGTGGGCGCATTCTCACCCACGCGCGCCAATTGCTGCGCGATGCCGCCGACCTGAAGAGCATCGCCAACGACGACGCGCTGAGTGGCGAACTCCATCTCGGCGCCTGCACGACCCCGCTGATGGGCATGCTGCCGGAGATACTGGCGCGGGTCAGTGCGCGGTTTCCCGACATCACCGTTCACATCGAATCGGGCAATTCGGCGCAGCTCTACGCGCAGGTCGAGGCGGGTAATCTCGACGCCGCCTTCGTGCTGGAAGCGCCCTATCCGTTGCCCAAGACCAGCGACTGGCGCGTGTTGCGCGAGGAGCCGCTAATCGTGCTGGCGCCGTCTCGACTGGCGCACCGCGACGTCCACGACCTGCTGAGCAACGAGCCGCTGATCCGCTACGACCGTAACCAGTGGGGCGGGCGCCACGCCGACGAATATCTACGCAAGGCCGGCATCCATCCACACGAACGCTTCGAGCTGAACGCGCTGAACGCCATCGCGGTGATGGTCGATCGCGGGCTGGGCGTGTCGATCGTGCCCGACTGGTCGCCGCCCTGGCCCGAGGGGCTGAACATCGCGCGGCTGCCACTGCCGACGCCTGAGATCGGTCGCCGCATCGGCATCGTGTGGTCCCGCAGCACGATCCGGCTGCGGCTGGTGAATATTCTGCTGGCAGAGGCGGTCGCGGCCTCCCGCGCGGTCGGTCACCCTTGAGCGGCGCGACGCGCCGGACGGTGCTGGCGGGCGGGCTGTCGCTGGCGACGGCGGGCGCGGCTTTCGGTCGGACCTGTGAGGCGCGGGTGACCTCCCCTGCGGGGCGGTTCGTGGGGCAGGCGTCGGACGGCGTCGCGAGTTTTCGCGGCATCCGCTACGGCCGTGCAGGCCGGTTCAAGGCCCCGGTCGCCCAGCCGCCTGCGCGCGACCCCATATCGGCGGTCGGCTTCGGTCCGGTCTGTCCGCAGCGGAGCAAACGGGGGCTGCAGTCGGAAGATTGCCTCGTCCTCAACGTCTGGACACCGGACGCCCGCGTGGGCGCAAAGTTGCCGGTGATGGTCTATATCCATGGCGGCGCCTATGCGTTCGGCAGCGGGGGCGATCCGATCACGGACGGTCAGCATTTGGCGCGGCGCGGTGTGGTGGTGGTGACCCTCAATCACCGGCTGAACGCACTCGGCTATCTCTATCTCGCGCGGCTCTCTCCCGACTATCCCGACAGCGGCAATGCCGGGCAGCTCGATCTCGCGCTCGCGCTGCGCTGGGTTCGCGATAACATCGCGGCGTTCGGTGGCGATCCTTCGCGGATCACGGCGTTCGGGGACTCGGGCGGCGGTGGCAAGGTGACCACGCTGTTGGCGATGCCTGCCGCACGTGGCCTGATCCACCGCGCCGCGACGATGAGCGGACAGCAGGTGACGGCGTCGGGACCGCTCAATGCCACGCGGCGCGCGCAGGCGTATCTGACGCGGTTGAAAGCGAGCCCGGCCGAGGCGGCGACCTTGCCGGTCGAGCGGCTGATCGCGGCGCTCGATACCGAAGACCCGCTCGTCGGGGGTGCACTCTACTTCGGGCCGGTGCTCGACATGCGCGTGCTCGATCGCCACCCGTTCTGGCCCGATGCGCCGCTGCAGTCGCGCGGTATCCCGATGCTGACGGGCAATGCGCGCGACGAGATGCGGGCGTTTTCCGACCCGGACGGTGACTTCGTGCGGACGATGAACTGGGGAAATGTGGGCGATCGCATCGCCGCCGAACTGCCGGTCGATATCGCACCCGAACGCGTCGTCGCCGAATATCGCCGGCGCCTGCCCGATACGAGCGCGGCCGACGTCTATTTCCGCGCCACGACGGACGGCCGCAGCTGGCGCGGGCAACTTGAGGTCGCCGAGGCCCGCGCACGGGCGGGAGCACCGGTATGGCTTTACCAGACCGACTTCACGTCGCGCACCGATCCACGCCGGGGAGCATTCCATTGCATCGACGTGCCGATGGTGTTCGGCACGCCGGACGCGCCGGGCGCGGGCATCGGCAATGACGCCGACGTGCGGTTCGTATCGAGGGCTTTGCAGGACCGCTTCGTCGCCTTCGCCGCATCGGGGGATCCGGCGGTGCGCGGGGCTATTCGCTGGCCAAAATATGAGCTTTCCCGCCGTGCGACCCTGATCGTCGATACAGCGGCTCGCGTCGCGGACGATCCAAGACGGTGGCAGCGCGAGCTGTTCGCCGGCGTGCCCTATGTTCAACCGGGAAGCTGACAGGCTTCGTCAATCCAAATCCGCCGGTCGGCAAACAAGGCGGGTAGGGGCGGGCACAGGCCTCGCGCCCGCAAACCAGCTTCAGATTTGTCAGACGATGTATACCGCCATCGTATGCGTTGTCGGAACTCAGCCGCTGCGAATTCGCATCTCGATACGAGGGTGAGGTCGGGCGCGGGCGCGCCCGACCAGTTAAATTACATCTTCATCAGCATCGCGATGTGAGACTGCACGACGGGCACGATCTTGGCCGCGGTCGCCTTCAAGGCTGGCGCCGTGCCGCTCGCGGAATAGGCCTGCTGCACCGTCAGCGCTTGGCCGTGTGCGGCCTTCTGCTGCGCGATATAGGCGGCATCGCGGGCCGGTCCCTGTTCGGCGCGCAGTTGGGCGATCATTTCGGCCTGCGTCGGGGTGAGCGCCGGCGCCTTCGGCAGCACGCGCGAGCGCACTGCGGCGGCGGTCACGTCAGCGGTGCTTTTCGTGTGATGCGCGATCATCATCGTCGCGAACGATCGCAGGTCGGCGTTGCGTGTGGTTTCGAGCACCAGTTGCGAGGACTGGCGCTCGTACAGGTCGCTCGCGCCGGCGGTGGTGACATATTCCGTCGGCGTCATGACCTGCGCCGCGGCGGGTATTGCGAGTACCGCCATCGGCAGGCCGAACATGAGGTCAAGTCGTTTCATGATGAATTCCAATCTTTGAAGGAAGGACGCGATCGCGATCAACGCCGGCCGAATGCCGTGCGCAGTCGCTCGATCGCGTAGGTGTTGGCGTCGTACGCGCCGCGGACGACCGCACCCATGCCGAACATCTCATGCGTCACGCCGGCGAAGGTGCGCTGCTCAACGCGGTTGCCCGCCGTGCGCATCGCCTCGGCCAGCGTTTCGCCGTCCGAGCGCAGCGGATCGATCTGAGCATTGACGATCGTGGTCGGCGGCAGACCGCGCAGGTTCGCCTTCACCAGGTTGATGCGCGGGTCCATCATGTCCGCAGGCGTGCGGGCGTAATAATGGCCGAACCAATCCAGCATCGCCGCATTCAGCGGCTTCGCGTTCGCTGAATCGGTGCGCGACGGCAGCGTCTTGCTGCTGTTCGCGATCGGATAGACGGAGAGGATATGCAGCGGCGCCGTCAGGCGGTTGTCGCGCGCATAGATGGCGGTGGCGACCGCCAGATTGCCGCCGGCGCTCTCGCCCGCGACTGCCAGCTTCGTCGTGTCGCCGCCCCAGGACGCGGCATTCTGCAGCACCCAGCGATAGGCGGCGGCGGCATCGTCGTGCTGCGCCGGAAACTTGAACTCCGGTGCGTGACGATATTCGACCGAGACGACGATCGCGTTCAACTGCTTGGAAAGCAGACGTGGTGCGGCGTCATAGGTGTTGACGTCGGCGATGACCCACCCGCCGCCGTGATAGTAGACGATGACCGGCAGCGTGCCCGATGTTGCGGCGACGGGCTTGTAGACGCGGGCGTATTGCATCGGATCGGACCCGTACGGCAGATCGCGCGTGGTCACTGCCGCATCGGGTGCGGTGGACATACCCTTCTGGCGCATCACTGCCTTCGTCGCATCGGCGGCGGACGGTTGGAGGCGGGCCTTAACCGGCGTCAGCGTCTCGATCGGCTGCGGACGCAGCGCGGCATGGGCGTCGAGCACGGCCTGCATGTCAGCCGCAGCCGCGGCAGGCTGGGTGGGCACCGGACGTGCGACCGGTGGCGGCGGCGCGTTCGTCGCGGCCATCGACTGGGCTTCAGCAAATGTAGGCATCATCGCAGCGAAGCTCGCGGATGCAATTATGGCGGCTCTTGTCGACATCAGTTTCATCGTGTTCCCTGTCACAATTGTCGTGAGCCAGAACAGCGTACCGGTGAGCAAGTTCCTCGACCTTTCAAGAACCTAACCTCGATCAGGTCGACGTCGCTCTTGGTACGAATGCGCACCAAAGATGATGTGTGCGCAACCTTTCGAGGTCGAGTTGAAAATAGCGAAATCAGGTTCGGTTCAGTGGCGAGGTCGCGTAGTTCTCGTGAAGGTTCGCGACGTCGGGGTAGATTGCGACGGCGCCGGGCTTTTCCAGCTCACGTCGCGAGAAGCCGCCCGACAGCACTGCGATGGTGGCGATCCCGGCCCCGCCGGCGGATTGCACGTCATAAGGTGTGTCGCCTACCGCCACTGCCGCACGCGCCGGCACGCCGAGCTTCTTCAGCGCGGCGGCGAAGATGTCGGGCGCCGGCTTGGTATGTTCGACGTCGTCGATGCTCGTCGTTGCGTCGATCAGATGTGCGATGCCCAGCAGCCCGATATAATGCTCCACCTCGTCCCGACTTGCCGAGGACGCCAGCGCGATCTTCTTGCCGTCCGCATGGACCCGCTCGATCAGCTGTCGGGCGCCGGGGAACGGCTTCGCTCGCTGGAGAAACTCCCGCTTGAACAGCGTACCGGCATCCTTTGCCAGTGTCCGCTGCGCCGGCTTGGTCAGGTTGGGCAAGAGCGCCGGAAGGAGATTGTCGCCACCCTTGCCGATCTGTCCGCGGATCGCGCCGGGATCGACCGAGTGGCCGGCTTCGATGAAGACCCGATGCCACGCCTCGACATGCAGATCGTTGCTGTCGATGAGCGTGCCGTCGATGTCGAAAAGCACCGCCTCGACCTTGTCCGAACGGCGAACGGGCAACTTGCGCCGCCAGCTGCGCGCCGCGGCTAGCGCGAGCAGGGCGATGCCGGCGACATGGCCGCGGCGTAGCAGCGCGAAACCGGCGGTCGCCGCGACGCCGTTCACGACGACGCCGATGACGGGTGCGATATTGGTCGTCGTCGTGCGGTCGCCGGGGTCGCCATCTTCAGGCTGCGGCTGCGCGAGAGATGGCGTCGCGGTGTCCTCGTCGGTAGCGCGGCCATCGACCTGTCGTTCAACCTCGGCATTCAGCTCGGCACCCAGCAGGAAGACATAGGCGGTGAGCCAGAGCCAGGTCAGCAACACGATCACCGCGCTGAGCGACCCATAGGTCGCGCCGTAATTGCCGAAATTGGAGACGTAGAGGCCGAACAGCGACGTACCGGCGAGCCACGCAAAGGTCGAAAGCAGGGCGCCCGCCGACAGCCAGACCCAGCGCGCCTGCCGGCGATCGGGCACGAAGCGGAAGAGCGCCGCCGCGGCGGTGACGACGAGGGCGGCGAGCACCAGATAGCCGCCGATCCTGACGAGCGACAGCACGAAGCCCGCCGCGTTCGGCATCAGGCTTTCGAGGAACGCGAGCAACATCGTCGACAGGACCGCGGCCAGAACGAGGACCACGCCGCCCGCGACGATGCCGAGGCTCAGCAGCGTCGTGCGGACGAAGCCGCGAGTCTCGCTGACGTCGTAAGCGACATTGAGGCCGGTGGTGATCGCGGCGGCGCCCTTGGTCGCGCCGTAATAGGCCAGCCCGAGAGCGAGCACGAGGCCGAAGCCCTGCTTGTTCTTGGAACTGTCGATTACCGTCAGCAGCTGTTCGGTGATAATCGTCGCCGCCTCGCGCGGCATCGCGGAGAAGATCGCCTCGACGTTGCGGCGCACGGTGTCGGCATCGGCAAACAGGCCATAGCTCAGCACCACCGCGCCCAGCGACGGCACGATCGCGGCGAACATGTAGAAGGCGATGCCGGCGGCGATCAGCCCGATATTGTCCTCGCCGGTTTCGGCCCAGGTGCGTTTCAGGATAGCGAGCCAGCCTGCCTTCGGAACATCTAGGGGCGAGTGCGCGCCGGCGCCGGCCGCGTCGTCGGGGTGGATCATGCCGCGGTCGCCGGGCAGCGGTAGACAGCGTTTGCGCGGGTCTTACGATATCTGTCGTGATGATGGCGGATCATTGGGGCTCCTCGCGATGCCAACCAACGAGTATGACGATCGTGCCGGAGCCTTCGACATATGTTAGCGAGCTGCCAGCATGCCGACCGGCGGTGCCGTCAAAGTGAAATGCGACGGTCTTTTAGCGATGCTGGACAGGACAGGGAACATGCCCCCCGCCCGAAACCCCGCTTGGCCGTTCCGGCTGGTCGTGCTGATGTAAGTCCGTTCTCGCTGTCGCTGTGGAACGTGACAGACCCGGTGTTCGGGCGCGGTAATGAGATCCGCCATGAGACGGTGCGGCTCGGGTGGAGCCGGTTCGGGCCGCTGTTTGCCGGCGACACCCGCCGGCAGCAGGACAGCACCCCCGCGACGCCATGAACAAATCGACGCGTGAGCATGGACATGCGCCGCCGCGATAGACGCTGATCGAAGGACATCGATCCTTACTGGCGCCGTTTCGCCCCCGCGGTCGTTGAGTGGCGCGAACAGGAGTTTCGTATGCATCAGATAAATCGCGGCGCTGGCAAGCCGCTCCTACTCATTCATGGTTTGGGTAGTAGCTGGCGTGCGTGGCAGCCAATTCTGGATGGACTGGCAACAGAGCGATCGGTCCTTGCCATCGATCTCCCGGGCCATGGTGCGACGCCGGCGGAGCAGGACAGCGGAACCTTCGCCGGGCTGGTCGATAGCGTTGAGCGCTATCTCGTCGATAACGACCTGGTCGGTGTCGATGTCGTCGGTAGCTCGATGGGCGCCCGGATCGTGCTCGAGCTGGCGAGACGAGGAAAGGTCGGCAACGTCGTCGCGCTCGATCCTGGTGGGTTCTGGCGTGGTTGGGAGCGGTCATTCTTCCGCGTCACAATAGGCCTGTCCGCAAAGTTGCTGCGTGTCCTGCGATCGCGCCTGCCAGCGATCAGTCGCAGTGCCACGGTGCGTACGGCGTTGTTGGCCCAATTATCGGCGAAGCCCTCCGCCCTGTCGCCCGAATTGGTGCGCACCGAGCTCACCAGCATCACCGACACCGAGACATTCGACGACCTCGTAGGTGATCTTGCCAGCGGCGCCGAACAGGCCGGCCCTGCGGCTGACCCGACGAAACGCATTGTTATCGGCTGGGGCAAGCATGACCGACTGTGCCTGCCCCGTCAGGCGGCCCGCGCGATCGCAGCATTCCCGTCCGCAACACTGCACTGGTTCGATCATAGCGGGCATTTTCCGATGTGGGACATGCCGGACGAGGCGACAGCGGTTATTCTGGAAGCAACAAGGTAAGCTATGATTGGTGCCGTAGGTTCGCGCGGAGATGCCAAAGCAGCTGCAATGACTGACGATCGGTCGGGAGGGTGGCTCAAATGCCTAATCCGGAAACGAGCAGCCCCTCGTGCTCCGTCAAATCAGATGCACCGGTGTCCGTGCGAGCTGCTCACGGCAGGACAAGGACATGCCCCGCGCGCGCAAGCCAAATTCGCCCTTTGAACACCTCAACCCGTTACTTGAGGTGATGCAGCTGGTCGCACTCATGTACGTCCGTTTCCCACTTAGCCTCAAGAAAGTGAAAGACCTGCCGTTCGAGCGAAGAAACGACTGCCGCCGCCGCTAGGCGACTCGCGAGCGCGGCGACCCGCAATGGTCGTTACGCTCGCGTAGGAATCGAAGCGTCACAAGAATAGATAAGCCGTCGGTTGTGTACGACAACGTGCACGGAAGTTAGCAATACGGAACGGATATATTACATCCGTGTTGTATGCGCCCTGCATTATACGGTATCAAGACTGCAGTCCTCGAGAGCATCTTCGTACGACGGCGTCCGTTGATTTTGCCAGTAATCACCTACATAGGGTATAGCCTTAGTCGTTAATCCGGCGTTAAGGGTTACGAACCGGGCGATCGGACGCTCCCAAGGGGGTTTCGTGGTATCGATCCGACGGAGGGAGAGCCGATGTATGGCGAAATCGGAGCGTTCGATTATATCTGGAGAGGCAGCGTACCCGCGTCGTTGCAGGGTCTGGTCGACCCGGCGCGACACGACAGCCCGATGTCCGAGCTTGGCGCCGAGGTGCCGGCAATGATCTCCCACAACGTCGCCATCGCGGCGCCCTCGGCGACCCTGGTGTCGCTCTCCGAATTTCGCAGCCGTTCGGTCGAGAGCCTCCCGGACAGCGCGGATGATACCTATGAGCCGATGGCCGGGATGATCCGCGAGCTGGGACGTGCGTTGACTGCCGACGGCGTCCTCGTGACCTGGCATGCCGACGATGCGCCGCCCGCCTTCCTTTTCGCCAGCGGCGCCTGCGAGCCGCATTCCGATGTCGAGCGCGAGATGATCGCCGCCGCGTGCGACGTCGCGGCAGACGGTCGCGCCGATCCGGTCCACTGGATGGCGGCGGGCACGGGGGCGGAGGGGTCGGTCGCGGTCCTGACGACGCGCATGGCGGCCGGCGAAGGCGTCGTCACGCTCACGACCTTCTTCCGGCGCCTGGGCGGCACGGCGCGAACCGGCGCGCGCGATGTCGCGGCCCGGATGCTGCCAATGGTCCAGGGGTTTTTCCGCATCTGGTCGTCGCGCGCCCGCGCCCTTGCCGCCAACCAGGGGCTGGCCGCCGCACTCAACAGCAGCGCCGTCGCGACGCTGATCGTCGATTCGACCGGGCGGCTGATCTTCGCCAACACCGTCGCCGAACACCTGCTGGCATCGAACGACGGACTGCGCCGCGCCGGTGCCATGCTGAGCGGTACGCGCCTGGCCGATACGATCCGGCTGCATGCGTCGATCGAACATGTGATTCATGCCGCCGACGCCGGATCGACGCCGTGTCCGGTGCTGGCGCTGAACCGCCGCAGCGGTCGCCCGCTGCTCGCCGCCGTGCTGCCTGCGCCGACGGCAGGTGGTGCGTCGGGGAACGCGGCGGCGGTGGTGCACGTCTTTGATCCCGATCATGATCTGGAACCGCTGTTGACCCCGGTCTGCCGGCTATACGGGCTGTCCCCGGTCGAGACGCGGCTTGCGTCGCTGCTCGCCCGCGGCATGGCGCTAGGCGATGCGGCAAAGGCGATGCACGTGCAGGAACAGACCGCACGCTCCTATCTGAAGAGCGTGTTCCTGAAGACCGATACGAACCGGCAGGCGCAACTGGTCTGGCTGATGCTGAAGAGCGCAGTGTTGACTGCGCCGGGGTGCCCCACACGGCTCATGTGAAACCACCCCCAAACGGGGGGAGAGCCATTGCCCGGTTGGGGGGCATGATCGGTCCCGTCCGGGGGGAGGTTAATAGACGGTAAACGCGCGATGACTGCGACGTGCCATTCCGGCGCCGCACCGCCCCGAAGTCCAGATGGTCCCATTCCGGATCGATCGGCGCCCGGCGTGGCGTATCGTTAGAGGAAGACAGATCATGAAATCCACGCTCCTTCGATCCTGCTCCGCCGCCGCCCTGCTGGTCGTCGCTCCGTCGATCGCCTCCGCTCAGGAAACCAGCGGCGCGAGTGCCGGCCAGGCAGCCGCGAACAACGGTTCGCTGGCAGCGGTCCTGACCGACAATTCGAACCGGTCGACCAACGACAGCAACAACAACAGCTCGACGACCACGAACTCGGTGGCTGACAGCAACAACAACAGCTCGACGACCGATAATTCGGTCAGCGTGGCGGACAGTGGCAACGACAGCTCCACCACCGACAACTCGGTCAACGTCGCCGACAGCGGCAACGACAATTCGACGACCGACAATTCGGTCGCGGACAGCGGCAACGACAATTCGACGACCGACAACTCGGTCAGCGTCGCCGATAGCGGCAACGATAATTCGATGACCGACAACTCGAATAATTCGACGACCGACAATTCGATCAGCGTTGCCGACAGCGGCAATGACAATTCGACGACCGATAATTCGAACAACTCGACCAATACGGCCGACAGCGGCAACGACAATTCGACGACGTCGTCCGCCGACGGCGGCCGGTTCGCGGCGAACGGCGGCAGCAGCGTCACCGACAACTCGAACAACTCGGTCAACACCGCCGACAGCAACAACGACAACTCGATCGCGGTGTCGGACAGCGGTAACGACAACTCGACGACCGACAACTCGATCGCCGTGGCCGACAGCGGCAACGACAATTCGACGACCGACAACTCGATCGCCGTGGCCGACAGCGGTAACGACAACTCGACCACCGACAACTCGATCACCGTTTCCGATAGCGGTAACAACAGCTCGACCAACGACAGCAACAACGACAACTCGACGACGACGTCGGCTGACGGTGGTCGGTTCGCTGCGAACGGTGGCAGCTCGGTGACCGACAATTCGGTCAACACGTCCGATAGCGGTAACGACAATTCGACGACGGACAACTCGATCAGCGTGGCCGATAGCGGTAACGACAATTCGATGACCGACAACTCGAATAATTCGACGACCGATAATTCGAACAACTCGACCAACGACAGCAACAACGACAATTCGATCAACGTCGCCGACAGTGGCAACGACAATTCGACGACGGACAATTCAAACAACTCGACCAACAACAGCAACAACGACAACTCGATCGCGGTTGCCGACAGCGGCAACGACAGCTCGGTGAACGACAGCAACAACACGACCCGCATCGCCACGGCGAACGGTGCGGCGAACGGCACCGGATCGGCGTCGACCGCCAGCGTGTTCGGCGACAACGCGATCGTCGCCAGTTCCAACCTGGCGAGCTTCGTGACCGGATCGAGCGTCACCTTCTCCGGCGACAGCAACGGCGCCGGTGGGAAGACGACCGACAACAGCATCAGCACGTCGGGCAGTTCGTTCCAGAACTTCGCCGGCATGCAGGCGCTCAACCAGAACACCGGGGTCGGGGCGTCGCAGAATGCGAACGTCAGCGTCGCCGTCTCGGCCGGCGACATCAACCCGTAGTCGCCGTTTGCCGGCCGGTGTCGACATCCGTCGCACCGGCCGGTTTCTTTTCCCCGTTCTCCCGGAAAGGAGAAGCGAATGCGCCCCTTTTCCACACACGTCGCGCCTATCGCGCTGGCGGTCGCGCTGATCGCGCTGCCGTACGCATCGGCGATGGCGCAGGTTACCCGGACCGACGCGGCCCCGCTCCCCGCCGCGGTCGTATCGCCGGCGGTACCGTTCGGAGAGGGAGCCGTCGCCGATGACGCGCTCGGCGCCATTGCCGGCCGTGAAGACACCAATCAGCTGTCGGTGGCGAACCTGAACGCCGGTGTATCGCGCAACAGCGTCGGCGATAACTCGACGACCGGCGACGCCCGTATCTCCGACAACGCGCTGCAAAATCTCTCCGGGCTGTCGATCCTGAACGTCAACACCGGCAATAACGTCGCGATCAACGCGGCGATGAACGTCAATATCTCGATCGCACCGCAGCAGTGAGGATCGCGCTCGCCCTGATCGTGCCGGCCGTGCTTGCGGGATGCGCCGATCAGGTCGGGGGATCGTCGCGCTTCGTCGCGCCAATGGGCGCGGTCGGCGATTACCGCGTTGCCGTGCGCAGCGTGCAGGACAATCGCTTCCACGGCGTCGTGCGCCAGCGCTATGACTTCAGCTGCGGATCGGCGGCGCTCGCGACGCTGCTGCGCTATCACTACGACCTGGATGTCGGTGAGGATGATGCCTTTCGCGGCATGTGGGCGAAGGGCGATCAGCCGCAGATCCGCCGCGTCGGCTTTTCCCTGCTCGACATGAAGCGCTGGCTGGTGACGCACGGCCTGACCGCCGATGGATATCGCGTCTCGCTCGACAAGATCGCCCAGACGGGCGTTCCGGGCATCGCGCTGATCGCGGTGAAGAACTATCGTCATTTCGTCGTCGTGAAGGGAGTGCGGCAGGACGAGGTCCTGCTGGGCGATCCGTCCTCCGGCCTGACGGTCATGCCGCGCGCCGACTTCCAACGGGCGTGGAACGGCATCTATTTCGTGCTGTCGCAGGATCAGGCGCGCGCGAAGTCGCAATTCAATCGCGAAACGCAGTGGGTAGCCTATACCCGGGCACCGATCGGCGGACGCTTCGCCGATCCGATCAGCCAGCAGGCGCTGTCGCTCACCAATCCCTTCCACGGAGAGTTCTGATGTTGTCGCTGCTGCTGCTGATGACGTTGGCACAGGATGTCCCCCTGGCGGCCGTGACCGTGCCCGATGCCGAGCTGGCGCGACAGCGTGGCGGCTTTCTGTTGCCGAACGGGATCGATGTCGCGCTGACCGTGCAGACGCAAACGTCGGTCGATGGGATGGTCGTGCTGCGGTCGGTGTTCCGCGCCGATCAGGGTACGCCGACGCTCGCCGTCTACGCGCCCAAGGCGGGCGAGACGGTCGCGTCGGAGGGGACGCAGACCACCGGCACGGGGTCGCCGGCGATGCCGACGATCAGTTTCGACGGTCGCGGCGGGGTGCAGATCCTGCCCGGGATCGCCGCCCGTACCGTGGCGGTGGGCGTGACGACGGCGAGCGACCTGCCGCCCGGCCTCGAACAGGTCGCGGCGGGGACAAGCCTGTCGACCGCCGCCGGTACCGTGTCGCAGGGCGGTACCGGCGGCCTGCAAACCGCAGAGTTGCGCGCCGCCGACCTGTCGATCACGCACCTTGCCGGCACCGCCTTCGGCTCGGCGATCGCGAATTCGGGCAACGACCGCGCGATCGATACTCAAACCAGCGTGGGGATAGAATTGCGCAATCTCGGATCGACGGTGATGGCGGGGGCGATGCTGCGCGCCGAGGATGTCGCGCTGTCGGCGCTGCGGGGGCGGCAATGAGCGGCGTGCGCACGGTGCGTGCCGCGCTGCTCGCCGGGCTGGCGCTCTCGGTCGTCGCGACGCCGGCTGCGGCGCAGCGGCGGGCGGCGCGCCCGTCGATCCAGAAGCAGCTCGACGCGGCCACCGCGCTGATCGAGGCGCAGCGGGCGCGGCTGGATGCGCAGGAAGCCCGGCTGACGGAGATGCAGCGGCGGCTGGATGCGCAGACGGCGGTCGCAGCGTCGTCGTCGACCGCGCCGATGCCCGCGGTGCTGGCGGCGCAAGGGGCCGCTCCCGGTGCGCCCGGCGATCCCGGCGGTGTGCTGCAGCCGGCGGTGACCCCGCTCGAGCGGGTCGGCCAGGCGCCCGTCGCCGAGGAGCGGCCGATCGAACTCGCCGTGCTCAACAGCCAGGGCAGCATCGTCACGCGCAGGGGGCAGCTGACCGGCGAGTTCCAGATCGACTATGCCCGCGCCGATCGCAATCGCGCGGTCTTCCGCGGGATCGAACTGGTCGAGGCGGTGCTGGTCGGCGTGTTCGACATCAACGAAAGCCGACAGGACGTCGTGACCGCATCGGGATCGCTGCGCTACGGCCTGACCGATCGGCTGGAACTGGGCGTGCGCGTGCCCTTCGTCCACCGCGCCGACAATTCGGTGGTCGCGCCGATCGCGGGCAGCACCAACAACGACCCCGCCGCGACGATCGACAGCTCGACCAGCGGCACCGGCATCGGGGATATCGAGGTCACCGCTCGCTATCAGGTGCTCGACGGTCATGGCGGCACGCCATATCTGATCGCCAACTTGCAGGGCGTCTTTCCGACTGGCAGCGATCCTTTTGCTATTCCCCGCGACGAGCTGGGCCGCGCGCGGCGCGCGGCGACGGGGGCGGGCTTCTACGGCATCTCGCCCAGCGTCACCGCGATCCTGCCGACCGATCCGGTCGTGCTGTTCGGCACGCTCGGCTATACGTTCAACCTGGCCAAGGACGTCAACACGACGATCCCGCCGGTCATCATCGACTATGTCGATCCCGGCGACGCGATCTCGGGCAGCGCCGGCATCGGCATCTCCTTCAACCAGCGGACCACGCTGAACCTGGGGTACGCCCACAGCTGGGCCTTCGGCTCCACGACGCGCACGCGCCTCATCACGCCCGGCCCCAATGGACCCGTCACCGCCGAAAGCCGATCGCGCGACCTGCAGATCGGGCGGCTGCTGTTCGGCGTGACGTACCGCGTGACCGATCGCGCCAGCCTGAACTGGTCGGTGGAGGTCGGCGCGACCGACGACGCCACCGACCTACGCACTGCGCTGCGCATCCCGCTGGTGCTGCTTACCGGGCGCTGATGCTGGAGTCGTCGTAGTTGCGGAATGTTAAGACGACCAGCCGTCATCCGGGCACCCGCATCCGGAACGTCGTCGGCGTTTCGGACAGCAGGGTCAGGTCTCCGCCATGCGCCCGGGCGATGCGGCGGGCGAGGGACAGGCCGATGCCCGACCCATCGGGCTTGGTCGTGTGAAACGGGCGGAAGATGCGGGTCCGGTCGGGTGCGGCGACGCCGGGGCCGCTGTCGGCGACGTCGATGGTCAGTCCGTCGCCATCCGCCGTGAGCAAGAGCGTCACCTGCGGCGGCGTGTCGCCCGTTGTTGCGGCTTCGCCGGCATTCTGCAGCAGTGCCCAGATCGCCTGGGTCATCTGGTCGCGATCGACTGCGGCGACCGGGGCGCCGGACACCGCCGTCGCCAACGTCGGTCGATCCCCGAAGCGATGCGCGAACAGGCGCGCCAGATCCTCAATCATTTCGCCGAGCGCGATCGGAGCGGGCACCGGTTCCGGCAGGCGGGCGAGCGCGCGATAGGCCTGGGTGAAGCGCTCCAGCCCCTCGATCCGCCGGGCGAGGGTGGCGAGGATCGCGGGCAGCTTCGGGTCGATCCGCTCGGCGGCGACCACCGCGCTGTCGGCGAGCGAAACGACCGGCGACAGGCCGTTGAGCAATTCATGCCCCAGGATGTCGATCATCTCGTCGTCGGCGCGCGACTGGGCGGCGCGTTCTTCGGCATCGATGTCGATCAGCACCGCCAGCGCCGGCCCGCGCGCGGCATCGACGCGGTCGATGCGAAAGCGCCGCCCCTCGTGCCGCAGGTGTCGCGCGGTGTCGTCGGCCAGCGCATCGGGCACCGGCAGGATACGATCGTCGGTCGCGAACAGGGCGCGCGCCGCCCGGTTCAGCGCTCGCGCCCCGCCGGCGTCGCGACGGAGCAGCGGTATGGGTATCTGGTCGAGCACTGCGCGGAGCAAGGCCGCGTCGGGCAGCCGGTCGGGCGCGGGAGCCGGATCGTCGGCCAGCGGCGCGCGCAGCGCGGTCCAGCAGCCGAGCCCGATCAGCCACGCCGTCACCAGCAACGCGCCGGCGAGCGTTCCCCACAGCCCTGCACGCCAGGCGACGATCATCGCGGCCCCGGCGCCTGTCAGGGCGATGCCGCTCACCATCTGGCTGACGGCGTGGCGCTGTCGCGACGATCGGGCGCCGTTGCCCTGAGCGGACGTGGCGAGCGGCGGCATCGGGCGGTCAAAGGCCATAGCGGGCCATCCTGCGGTACAGCGCGCCACGACTGAGGCCGAGCGCGGTCGCCGCGTGGGTGACATTATGATGGTGCTCGCGCAGGGCCGCCTCGATCATCGCGCGCTCGGCCTCGTCGAGGTCGAAGCGCGCCGCCTGTTCCGCGATCGGCGCGACGGGGGCGTCTGGCGACAGCAGGTCCGCATCGATAGCCCCGTCGCCCAGCAGCACTGCGCGTTCCACGGCGGCCTCGAGCCCGCGCACGTCGTCGGGCCAGCGCGTGCCGGCGATCATCTCCTCCGCCGCGGTGGTGAAGCGCGGCATCGGCTGGCCGTAGCGATCGGCGGCCAGCCGGGCGAAGTGCCTCGCCAGAAGAAGCGCGTCGTCGCCGCGATCGTGGAGCGGCGGCACCGCGATCGCGATCGCGGCGATGCGGCGGGCCAGCGCGGGGGCGATCAGAGCAGGCGTATCAGCGATGGCGATCGTCCGGATGGTGGTGGGCAGCCGGTCGAGCAGCCGTTCCTGTGCGACCGCATCGATCCGGTCGGGATGGCGCAGCAGAAACGCGCCGGCTGGCTCTGCCATCCGATCCCACGCCGGGGCATCGCGCAGGTCGATGCGGACGAGCGGTTCGGCGGCGTGACGGGACGCGGCGTGGAGGGCGGCGGCGACCAGACTGCGACCCGACCCCGCCGGTCCTGTCACGAGCACGCCGGCCGGCGTTGGGCCGATCCTGGCGATCAGTTCCCGCACTCGCGCTATCGCCGCGCTGTTCCCCAGCAACCGCGCAGGTTCGGCGGCGGCGGTGGCGATCGGCGCGACGGGTGCGGTGGCGGGCCCGCGCGCCACCGCGCCCTCGATCTTCTCGATCAGTTCGGCGTTGCGCCACGGCTTCATCACGAAATCGCGCGCGCCGGCCTGCATCGCCGCCACCGCGATGCGAATGCCGCTGTGCGCGGTGATGACGATGACGCAGGCGGCGGGGTCCTCCGCCAGGATCCGGGCGAGCACCGCCAGCCCTTCGTCCCCGCCGGTCAGGCCGGGCGTGTAGTTGAGGTCGAGCAGGATCGCGTCGTAGCGCCGCGCGGCGAGATGCGACAGCGCATCCTCCGGTCCCGCCGCCGCATCATGGCGATGCCCCGCCAGCTCCAGAGCGACGCCGAGGGATTCGGCGATGCGCGGATTGTCGTCGACCAGCAGGACGTTGAGACCGCTTGACGAGGCATCCGACCGTCCATTGGTGGACGGTGCGTCCGGACCCGGACGGTCACCGGCGGCTGCATCGGAGGAATATTCAGTCTTCATAGGCCTTTAGGTGTTTCGACCATCCTGGGTGACACTATGCCCATGATGACCGAAGCCAGCCAAGGTGCAATCCCGTCGCCCGGTGCCGCGATGGACCGCAAGGTCGCCCGGGGCCCGCGCCCGTGGTGGCGCCGCCGCGCAACCTGGATCGCGGCGCTGATCGTGATCGCCGCGGTCGCGCTGTGGCGGTTCCTGCCCGCCGCCGGGTCGACCGACATCGCCGCCGATGCGATCGAGACGGCCGACATCACCCGCGCGGCGTTCGACGATTATCTGCCGGTCCGCGCGGTCGTTGCGCCGCGCGTGACGACGCTGGTCGGCGTGCTGGCCGGCGGGCAGGTCGAGAAGCTGCTGGTGCAGGACGGCGCAATGGTGGTCGCCGGACAGCCGCTCGCGATGCTCGCCAACCCGGAACTCCGTCTCGACGTGCTGACGCGGGAGGCGCAGATCGCCAGTCAGCTGGGCGGGGTTGCCAGCGAGGGGCTGGGGATCGAGCGCAACCGGCTCGACCGTGCGGCGCAGGTGTCGCAGGCCGAATACGACCTCATCAAGGCGCGGCGCGACCTGTCGATCCGCCAGCAGCTGCACGACAAGGGCTTCCTGTCCGACGCCGGGGTGAAGAGCTTCGAGGAGGAGGCCCGATATCAAGAGCGCCGCCTGGCCCAGCTGCGCTCCGGCCGCGAGACCGAAGCGCGGATCACCGCCACCCAGTCCGCCCGCCTCGAAGAGACGCAGGGCCGTCTCGCCGGCAACCTGTCGGCGGTGCGCGCGGGGCTGGAGGCGCTGACGATCCGCGCGCCGGCCGGCGGGCGCCTTACCAACTTCGTCATCCAGCCCGGCCAGACGCTGAAGCCCGGCGACCCGGCCGGGCAGGTCGACAGCGAAGGATCGTGGAAGCTGGAGGCCGATGTCGACGAATTCTATCTCGGCCGCGTCGCGGTGGGCCAGCACGCGAAGACCGCGGACGGCGCGGCGCTGACCGTGTCGAAGGTGCTGCCCGCGGTGAAGGACGGCCGTTTCCGCGTCGAGCTGACCTTCGACCGTGCGCCGACCGGGCTCAATCGCGGCCAGACGATCGACATCCGCGTGACGCTGGGCGCCGCGAACCGGGCGCTGGTCGCACCGGTCGGCGGCTGGCTGGAAGCGGGCGGCGGCACCTCTGCCTTCGTCCTCGACGCCGACGGCGCACACGCCCGCCGCCGCGCGATCAAGACCGGCCGGCGCAATCCCGAACAGGTCGAGGTGCTGTCCGGCCTCACGCCCGGCGACCGCATCGTCACCAGCAACACCGCGTCCGTGAAGGGCGACATCCTGAACATCCGATAGGGGACCACACGTACATGATCCGCATGGAAGGCATCCAGCGCCGCTACATTTCCGACGAGGTCGAGACGACCGCGCTGCACGACATCGACCTGCATGTCGCGCAAGGCGAGTTCCTGGCCATCATGGGGCCGTCGGGCTGCGGCAAATCGACGCTGCTCAATACGCTCGGCACCGTCGATCGCCCGACCGCGGGCCGCTATCTGTTCGGCGATCGCGATCTGGCGGCGCTGGACGAGAAGGCGCTGTCGAAGTTCCGTGGTGCGACGCTCGGCTTCGTGTTCCAGAGCTTCAACCTGATCGACGAGCTGACGATCGAGGAGAATGTCGCGCTCGGCCTAGCCTATCGCGCCGATGCCGGCGACCGGAAGGGGCGGGTGGCGGCGGCGATGGACCGGGTCGGCATCGCCCACCGCGCCCGCCACTTCCCGCACCAGCTGTCGGGCGGCCAGCAGCAGCGCGCGGCCATCGCCCGCGCGATCGTCGGCGATCCGAAGCTGATCCTGGCCGACGAACCCACCGGCAATCTCGACACCGCCAATGGCGAGCAGGTGATGAACATCCTGACCGGGCTGAACGATGCGGGTGCGACCATCGTCATGGTCACCCATTCGCCCAGCCACGCCGACATGGCGAAGCGCCGCATCGACATGCTCGACGGCCGCATCGTCGCCAGCGCCATGCGCGCGATCTGACGGAAGGCCCTAAGCCCATGAACCGCTTCGCGCTCCTGTCGCTCTACCGCTCGCTCGTCCGCCACAAGCTCTATGCCGCGCTCAACATCGGCGGGCTGGCGGTGGGAATCGCGGTGTTCCTGGTCCTCGGCCTCTACGTCCGGTTCGAGACAAGTTTCGAGACATGGCTGCCGCGCCATGACGGCGTCTATGTCGTCCAGACGGTGTGGAGCATCCCGGAAAGCCCGTTCAACGGGCCATCGAACTGGACGATGGGCGGACTGCTCGAACAGATTCGCGAGGATTTTCCCGGCGTGGTCGGCACACGCTACCAGCCGACCGGCGGCAGCGTCATCCGCGGCGGCGTCGCAACCAGCGAAGACTTCGTGCAGGTCGATCCCAGCTTCTTCCAGGTGTTCGAGCTGCCGATGGTGCAAGGTAGCGGGGCAGCGCTTGCCGATCCGTCGAGCGTATTGCTGAGCGATAGCATGGCAAGGAAATATTTCGGCACGACCGATCCGATCGGTCAGACGCTGACCGTCGCGATCAACGATCAGAAGACATACCGTGTCGCCGGCGTGTTCCGGGATCTGCCGAAGAACAGCGAGCTGAAAATCTCGGCGTTGTTGGCCTTGCCCCGCACATCGACCTCGCAGTGGTGGTATAATTGGGGCAGCTCGTCGCTTCAGACGTTCCTGCGGTTCGACACGCCGCAGGCCGCGCGTAACTTTTCAGCGAAGATGCCATCTTTCGTCGATCGCCGCGGCTTGCGTGACATGGGCCAGAACGCGTCGAAGTCGCTCAACCTCGGCATCATGCCGATCGCCCGTATGCATCTCGAACCCGAAGGGAAGGCGAGCGCAAGCCAGAAGCTGACCGTCGTAACGCTGGGCATCGTCGGCATTCTGACATTGCTGATCGCGGTCGTGAATTATGTGAACCTGGCAACGGCGCGTGCCGGCCTTCGTGCCCGCGAGGTCGCGATGCGCAAGGTGCTGGGTGCCAGCCGCGGCGTGCTGATGCGCCAGTTCCTGGGCGAGGCGATCCTCACCGTGGCGCTCGCCGCACTCGGCGGCCTGATGCTGGCGGAGCTGGGTTTGCCGCTGGTTAACGCCACTGGCGGACTGTCGCTGGCGATCCCTTATATGGTCGTCGTCCCTGCGCTCATCGTCCTGACCGTCACGGTTGGGGTGCTTGCGGGCCTCTACCCCGCGGTCCTACTGTCGCGCTTTCCGGCCGCGGCGGTGCTGGCCTCTGCGCGCACCCCCGGCGGGGGGCGGACCGGCACGCGGACCCGGGAAGCGCTGGTCGTCTTTCAGTTCGGTCTGGCGATCGCATTCATGATCGGCACGCTGGTGCTGGTGGCGCAGACGCGTCACGTCCGCGCGGCCGATCTGGGATTCAAGCGCGATGGCCTGCTGATCCTGCCGGCCCTCGCCGACACGCTGGTCGATGCACCGCGCAAGCGCGCGATCCTGCAGGCGATCCGCGCCATCCCGGGTGTCACGAGCGTCGGCATCGCCGACAGCTCGGCCGGCGGTAGCGGTAACAACAATGCCGATAATGTTCCGCTTCCCGGCGTGCCGGGAGACGGCCCGTCGATGCGCCGGATCGCCACCGGGCCGGACTTCTTCGCGGCCTATGGTACGCGCGTCCTCGCCGGCCGCGTGTTCGATGCGGCACACCGCAGCGACGATGCCCAGTTCCTGAAGAAAGGTGAGGTGCGCAACATCGTCATCAATCGCCGCGCTCTGCCGACGCTTCGCTTCGCCTCGGCCAAGGATGCGATCGGCAAGACGGTCGGCGGCGCCCGTCCGCGTACGATCATCGGCGTTGTCGAGGACATGCGCTTCTTCTCGCCACGCCTCCCGCACGAGGCGGCCTACTACACCTATTATTCCAAGATGGAGGAAACGGATCTCAGCCCGATCGCCACGATCCGCTTCGCGGGCGATCCGCGGCAGGTAAATGCGGCGGTGCGCAACCTGTGGCAACGAATGGCGCCGATCGTGCCGTACAACGGCGAAACGGCCGACACGCGGCTGGCGGAATTCTACGAAGCCGACGACCGCGCCACGCGCCTGTTCGGTATCGGGGCGGGGCTCGCCGTGCTGATCGGCTGCGTCGGATTGTGGGGATTAGCCTCGTTCAACACCGCGCGGCGGACGAAGGAGATCGGCATCCGCAAGACGCTGGGCGCATCGGCGACCGACATCGTCCGGTTGCTGGTCGGGCAGTTCCTGCGGCCCGTCCTGATCGCCAACATCGTCGCCTGGCCGCTCGCCTTCGTCGCGATGCGGACGTGGCTGGCAGGGTTCGAGGACCGGATCGCGCTGTCGCCGCTCTATTTCCTCGGCGCGACGCTGCTCGCGACATTGGTCGCGGTGCTGACCGTGCTCGGCCAGTCGCTCCGTGCGAGCCGGGCGGCGCCGGCCTGGGCGCTGCGCCATGATTAGGCGCGGGGTGATCGCGGTCGCGCTGCTCGTCGCGCCCGCCGCGCATGCCCAGACGCTGCGCGAGGCGCTGGCGGCGGCCTGGGCGACCAACTCGGAGCTCGCCGCCGCCCGCGCCCGGCAGGATGCGCTGGCCGAGACGCCGCGGCAGGCGCGCGCCGCCGGCCGTCCGACCGCGTCCGTCGGCATCGACACCGGCTACGACCGGATCGGTCAGGGCCGGTCGGCGGGCGGGACGATCGGGGTGGCGCTGCCGATCTGGACCGGCGGGCGCGTGGGGTCCGCCGTGCGGGCCGCCAACGGCGATGTCGCGGCGGGGGCGGAGAGCCTGCGCGACACCGAGGCGGCGATCCTCGAACGCGTCGTCGGTGCCTATGCCGACCTACGCTACGCCCGGCAGGTGGTCGAGGTCGCCCGCGTCGGTATCGCGCGGCTTGATGCGCAGGTCGCGGAGGCGCAGGCGCGCTTCGGCCTCGGGCAGGGAACCCGTACCGACGTCGCCCAGCTGGAGGCGCAACGCGCGAGCGTCCTCGGCAGCTTGGCGGACGCGGAAGGCGCGGCGGCCTCCGCCGCAGCGGCCTATCGCGCCGTCGTGGGGCAGGATGCGGGCGTGCTGAGCGCCGCTGTCGCGACCCCGGTCGGCCTGCCACCCTCGCTGGCGGATGCGCGGACCGCGGCGGAGGCCAACCCGCTGCTGCTCGCCCGTCGCCGTGCGGTCGAGGCGTCGGCGGCGCGGATCGATCAGGCGCGGGCCGAACGCGCGCCGTCGCTGGACCTGGCCGGCGACTATGGGCGCGGCGTGCGATTGGCCGGCGGCGACCTGCGCGGGTTCGACGGTGCGGCGCGCGCGGGGCTGGCGCTGCGCGTGCCGTTGCTGACCGGCGGCCTGGTCGCCTCGCGCGTGCGGCAGGCCGCGAGCGCCTATCGCGCCGAGCGCGCCACCGCCGATGCCGCCGCCCGCCAAGCCATGCGCGATGCCGACACCGCCTGGGCCTCGCTCGCCGCGGCACAGGGGCGGTTACGGGCGAGCACCGCCGGCCTGGCTGCGGCCGACGTGGCGCTGAAGGGCGTGCGGGCGGAATATGGCTTCGGGTTGCGCTCGACGATCGACATTCTGGTCGCTGACCAGAGCTACCGCGGCGCGCAACTCGACGTCGCGCGCGCGGAGTCCGACCTGCTGACCGCGGAAGCGGCATTATTGCGCGCGACCGGGCGGATGGCGCCGGACGCGTTCGACTGACGGCATTTCTGTCGCAGGCCTGACGCCGGCATTCCGCGTGCGTTCACCGGCGGTGGCCTAGTCCGGAGCCATGCCGACGCAGCCCGTCGGTCAAAGCAGAGGAACAATCCATGCGTAGGCTCATCATCGCGGCCTTGGCCGCCAGCGTCATCGTCCCCACCGCGGCCAGCGCGCAAAGCTATGGCGAAGTGCGCCAGGGCCAGCGCGAAGTCCGTCAGGACCAACGCGCGCTCGACCGCGCCCGTGCCAGCGGCGACCGAAGCGACATCCGCGAGGCGCGACAGGAATTGCGCGAGGATCGGCGCGAAGTGCGGGAAGACCGCCGAGACTATCGGCAGGATCGTCGCGCTGGCGATCGCGATCGCTACGCCTATCGCGGCGGCGCCTATCGCGGCCCGCGCGGCTATCGCTACCGCCCGGTCGCCGTCGGCCATCGGTTCGCCCCGAGCTATTACGGGCGCAACTATTGGGTGAACGACTATGCCAGCTACCGGCTGGCGCGCCCGAACTACGGCTATCAGCGCTGGGTTCGGTACGGGAACGACGTCGTGCTGGTCGACACGCGTACGGGGCGGGTCGTTCAGGTTCGCCCGCGCTACTTCCGCTAACACTGCCGACCGGTCCGGGCATATCGCCCGGGCCGGTCGCGCGTTATCCATCCTAGAACCGCGATGCAGATTCTTCCCTCACCATCCACCCTCCATCACCGCTAAGCCTGCTCGCCATCGCGACGGGCCTGGATAGTGTCCACCGCCTCGTCGGTGATCTTCACCGCGGTCAGCACGCCGGTCTCGTACGCACCCGTATCGATGCCGATGCGGTGCGGCAGGACGACGGCCTTGTCGTCGATCCACGTGTGCCCGTGGACGATCACCGGCGGCGCAGGTGCGGCGTGCTCCAGGAACTCTTCGCGGATCCACAGCATGTCCTTGCGCGTCTGCTTGGCCAGCGGCACGCCCGGCCTGATCCCGGCGTGGACGAAGATATAGTCGCCGACTTCGATACACGGTTCGAGACGGGACAGCAGCCGCTCGTGCGCCGCCGGCATCAAGTCGAGCAGAGCGTCACGCATCGCGATCGCGGTGGCAGCGAATTCCAGACCCTCGTCGGGGACCGGGACGCCATAGGATTCGAGCGTCTGACGCCCTCCGAATTTCAACCATGCGCTGCGCTCGGCCGGGTCGTCCAGGAACTGGCGGAGCATGGCTTCGTGATTGCCTTCCAGCATCCGGGCCTCGACCGCGCTGGACCGTGCGAGCCATACCAGCGCGGCAAGCACCTTTGCCGTCGCGGGCCCGCAATCCACATAGTCGCCGCACAGGATGAGGATCGGCGTAACATCGGGATGCGACTCCCGCGCATCCCGCGATATCTCGGCGAGCAACGCCTGCAGCAGGTCATAGCATCCGTGGACGTCGCCGATCGCATAGAGCGGTCGCGCGCCGATGCGCGCGCCTTGCGTGGGAGCGTGGGACTGGCGGCTGATCGCGATCATCGCGCGAGGTTACTCCGGCGATCTTCCGCCTCATCGGCCAATTGCGACAGGTCTGCGGCGATCATACCGAAGATCCGCTCGGCATAGCCGGGCCGTGCGATGGCCTCGCCGCGCGCCCGCTCCAGTTCCAGTCGATAGTCTCGCAGCAATCGCGGGCGGACACCGACCGTTGCGGCGACCTCATACGCATGGGCAGCGCGTCGTTCCGCGATCTGGACGGGTGGGAAGGGATCGGGTTCGACGATCTCGTGGCGTACCATTTCCGGTGCTTCGACCCGTGCCACGATAACCGGCGGCGGTATGTCGACGCGGGGGATCGGCTGCGACACGGGAGCTGGCCGGCGATCGGCTTGCTGGATCGTTTGCGCACGTGCCCGCACAGGCTCCGGCCGTTCCGCAAGCGGCGCTGACCGTTCCGGTTGGGCGGGCGACTCCATGATAGAATCGGTGGCGGCGGCAACCGCCGTCGATCCGGGTTGGGACCGCACGGGCGGCTGCGATCTGGAGTGGCTGTCGGACGCCGCCAGTGGTGCCTGGATGCCGATCACATCCGCGCCCAAGAACGTGCCCGCGGCGATGGTGGCGGTGAGCATGACGGAGACGACCGCGAGGATTTTCGCGCGCGAATGCCCCGGCGCAGCCTCCGTCGATGTGTCCGCGACAGCGATCGCGGTCGTGCCCCGCGTGCCGGGGCCGAAGATCGCGAGCATATCCTCGACGACGGCGCGATCAGCAGCGACGGCATGACCTGTCGGCTGGTGACTATCGGTGGTTTCACGTTCGATCATCTGCGAACCTTTCGTGCCGCTTATCGATCGAACGTGGTGAACCAGCGCTGTACCTGTGGTTGTTCGACTGACAGTGTCGCTCCAGACCGCGGCATCGGAGCGCGCTCGGTCTGTCAGAACACCGGCTTTTCCTTCGCCACCAGCGCCTGCCACGCCGCGAGATCCGGCACATCGCCGCCGCGATCCCAGGCCGATCCGGCGTAATAGGTCAGCGGCTGGCCCGGCTGGACGCGGACGAGGATCAGGTAGTTTTCGGCGTCTTCGGCAAAGCCCTCGACCGTCGTCGGATCGACCAACACCGCCAGCCCCATGCGGCCGTGGTCGGCGTCGTCGGGCCCCCAGAAGATCAGCCGGCCGTTCGCCTTGTCGCGGATAACGGTCGGGCGGGTGCCGGGCGCGCCGACCTTGCCGATGCCGATGCCGACGATCAGCGGGTCCTTGCTGTCCGACTGCAGGGTCGATCTCATGCGGGTGAAGTGCGTGCCCAGCGGCAGGCTGAACTCGCGCGTCTCCCACACCTTGCGCGCGACATCGACCGGCCACGAGCGGTAGTCGACGGAGAAGCGCGCCACGTCGCCGCCGGTCTGCTGGATGCGGTAGGTGGAGAAGTTGCGGCTGGTCCACAGCTTGTTCTGATACCAGATGCCCAGCCCCCCGACGCCGCGGGTGCGGCCGACGTCGTAGAAGTCCAGCCCCTCGCCACGGTCGATGTGATAGCTGGGGAACTTCAGCTGCCGGTCCATGAACGGCCAGCGCACGCGCTTCGCCCAGGCGTCGATGCCCGATCCCGACGGCGGCTCCTTTGCCTCCAGCGCCGGGCCGTAGATGCGGTGCGCGACCAGATCATTCTCCCACAACAGGTCGTCGAGCCGGTCGGGCGCGAAGCGCGCGACGGCGCGTCGGCGCTGCTCGGCCACAGGCGGCGGGGCGAGCGGCGCGACATCGGCAGGGCGACTGAGCGTCGCGGGGTCGTAGCTGAGCTTCGCCACCGCCGACATCTCGGCAGCCCGGCGCGCCTGTTCCTCCGCGCCGACGACGGTCGCGGGAGGCGGTGGGGCGGGGGTGGTCGCGGCGATGCGCGCGGGCGTGTCGGGCGACGGCTCGCTCTGCGGCAGGCTCTGCGCAGGCCCGTTCAGGTCGGCGATCTCCAGCGCGGCGAGGATATAGGCGCCGTTGGCATAGGGGCCGGTCTCATCCGGCCGCGTGTGGACGGGCTGGTCGCCGGTCTTTTGCGCCGCGCCCAGCTGACCGCCGGGCGTAAGCTGGCGGTTGAGCGCCGCCCAGCCTTTCAATACGCGCGGCAGATAGGTCTTGCGGTCGAGTTGGCCGTGATTGATCCCCCACGCCATGCCGTAGACGAAGAAGGCGGAGCCGGACGTCTCGGCCTCCGGATACAGATCGGGTGCGAGCAGGCTTGCCGGCCACAGGCCATCGGGGCGCTGCAGCTCGGCGATGCGGCCGATCAACGTGCGGAACAGGTCGGTGTAGTAGCCACGGCCCGCATAGTCCGCCGGCATCGCCTCCAGCCAGCGCGCCAGCCCACCGACGACCCAGCCGTTGCCGCGCGACCAGAAGATCGGCTGGCCATTTGCTTCCTTGCGGTCGAGGAAGCGGGCGTCGCGGAAGAACAGGCGGTGCTGCGGCGACCACAGCAGCTTCGCCGTGCGGCGCCATTCCTTGTCGGCGGCGGCGAGATATTTCGGATCGTTGGTGATCGCCGACATGCGCGCCAGCACCGGCGGCGCCATGAACAGCGCGTCGCACCACCACCAGATCAGTTCGGGCGTCTCGGTGCTGCGCGCCAGATGCGGCACCTGCCAGTCGAGCCGCTGGCGCAGCGGCAGCAGCGTGCCGTCCTGCCGGCGGCGGCTGTAGAGTTCCTCATACAGGTCGCCGATCGCGAGATCGTCGGCGTTCAGCATCGTCGCGCCCGATCGTGCGCCGCGGACGCCGTAATTATAGTGCTCGGCGACCGCGGTCAGGAAACGCAGCGTTCGCGGATCGTCCGACACCCGCGCCAGCCGCGCAGCGCCGACGTAATAGGCGGCCGAGACCCAGTTCGACGCCATGTGATCCAGCGCACCGCCGGTCGACACCGGCAACGGCTTGCCCGCCATCGACGCGATCTGCGCGGCGGAAACGTACTCGGCCATCCGTATCGCCTGTTCGCGGGTCGGCAGGCGATCGGTGGGGATCGCTGGGCGAGGCAGGGGCGTCAGCCATGCGGCGTCGATCCCTGCCGGCACCTGCGCAGCGGTGGGGGCGGCGAGGGCTAGCGAGAGGGCGATGAGGGGAAGGCGCATCAGATGTTCTCTCGATCAGAAGCAACAAATTCCGTTCGTGCTGAGCCTGTCGAAGCACCGTTCTTCGTGCCGTACTTGATGCATTCGCGGCACGAAGAACGGTCCTTCGACAAGCTCAGGACGAACGGGGAGGGGGTGGGTGTATCGATCACGCCTTCGCGACCTCGACCGCATAGACGTGGTTCGCGCCATGCATGTTCGACACGAATACCAGCGACCGCCCGTCGGGCGTGAAGGTCAAATTCGGCTCCAGCCGATAGTCATGCGCGGACATGTTGACCAGTCGCTCGCGCCGCATCACCTCGCAGGTGATGAGGTCGTCGCGGTAGTTCTCGGGCTCGGCGTCGGGCAGCGGTTCGGGACGGAGCAGCGACAGCCATTTGCCGTCCGGCGCGTGCGCGACCATGTCCGCATCGCCGCCGTCGCTGGCGAACAGCCGGCCGTCTGCCGACCGATTGAAGTGCACCCCCCAGTCGTTACGATCGACCGACCGGTAGATGCGCTTTCCGGTCGCGAGATCGACTGAGGCGACCCAGAACACCTGACCGCGCGGCGTCTGCAGGTCGTAATAGACCTCGCGCCCGTCCGCGCCGAACCATTCGTGGCCAAAAATCTCGAAGTTCATCGTGCGGTCGTGGGTGCGGCGAAGGTCGCTGCCGTCGACGCGCATCGTCCACATCCGGTCGACGCGGTCCCACGGTCCTTCGTGGCAGAAGATCAGTCGTGTCGGATCGGTCGGCGAGAATTGGGTGTGGCCGATCCATTCGTTCGTTTTGTGGATGACGCGGCGTTCGCCGGTCTTCACGTCGAGGACGAAGATCTCCATCGGATAGCGCGCCGCCCAGCGCTGTAGCATCCGCACGCCTTTCGCCTTGGCGAAGTTCAGCGGCTTTCCGTCCGGGCCGGTCGCGGCATATTCGGCCTGATCGAACTTGCGGTTGCGCACATCGGCGAGGCCGGGCTGGAGCGGTTGCGAGCCATAGGCGACGAAGCCGAGGATCAGCGTGTCGTCGGCATTCATCGAATTGAGCTGCCCGTTCGGCATCCGCGCGACCCGCCGCGTCCGTTCGCTGTCGATATCGACCGCGAAGATCGTGCGCGGCCGGTCCATCGGCTGGGCGTCGCCGGGATCGCTGACCGAATAGAACAGCGTCCGCGATGTGCGCGCGGTGAACATCAGTTCGGCGCGGGTGTTCTTCACCAGCGTGCGCAGTTTGCGCGTCTTCAGGTCGACGACCGCGATCCCGTCGGGCACCGACATCGCCATCAGGTCGCCCTGCGGCGTGAAGCTGTTCTTGTAGAAATACAGCTTGCCGCCGCCGCCATCGGGGCTGAGGCGGACGATGCGGTGGCCGGTCTTTGCATCGACCCACTCGCGCGGCGGCGGGCCGGATGGCTTGGGCGTTGGCGTCTGCGCGGCCACCTTCGTCGCGGCGAGGGCGACCGATCCGCCCACCAGCCCCTTCAGCATGTCGCGCCGGCTCTCGTTCGTCATCGTCTCGTCCTCGTCATGGCGCGGGGGTGATGCCTTCGGCGCGGACGCGCCAGCCGGTCTTGGGGAAGCCGGGGGCGGCACCGTGCGATCCCTCCCAACCGCCCGCCATCAGGCCGACCGCCATCAGCAGCGCGCCGTTGGAGGGGAAGTATGTCTCGGCGGCGCGGCGGTAACCGGGGCCATCGGGGTTCTTCGCCATCGCGACGCCGGCCGCGCCGCCGCTGGTGGGCACCAGGTCGGCGGCATGCGCGTCGAGATGGACGCGCGGCGTCATGCCGGTCGAGCCCCACTGGTTGTTCTTGCCGTCCGCGAACAGCCAGTCGACCGCCTTGTCGGGCATGCCGAGCCGCGCCGCGGTCATCGCCATCATCGGGAAATCCCAGCCCCAGGTCTGGCGGAAGTCCCAGTTCGCCTCGGTCGCGGCGAAGGTGCGGCGCATCGTCGCCGGATCGATCCGCGCGCCCGGAATGAAGCCATAGGCCATCAGGAACGACGGATGGTCGCGGTTGCGGCACGGCAGCGCCTCGGCCTTGCCCTTGCACGCGGGGGAGGCGGCGGTGCGCCAGAAGTCGGGCAGGCTCTCGACCGGCAGGTACAGGCCATCACGCGTCGCCGGCGGGGCGATGCGCGCGAGCGTGCGGTCCCAGTCGGCGCGGCGCTTCAGCCCGCGCCGTTCGCGCCACGCCTGCGCCGTCGTCAGGCCCCAGCGGAAATACTCGACCTCGAAGGTCGGGTTCTTCGTGGTCGGCGGATCGTAATTCTCCTGCGCCGGGATCAGTGGCGGGCCGAGGTCGCGTCCGTCGAGTGGCCAGTTCGCCAGCAGCGTCGCCGTGTCCTCGACCAGCGCGGCATAGCGATCGAGCGTCGCGCGGTCGCGGCGGGTGCGCCAGACCAGCTCGGCGAGCAGGATCGGATGCGGCTGCTGCCACATCAGGAAGGGGGAGACGGGGCTGGGGCTGTTGCGCCCCTCCGGCCCCGTCATCTTCGGCCACCAGGCCCCGGCGATGCGATGCCGCGCCGCCTCCGCCCGCGCTTTTGGCAGGTGGCGGACGTACCAGCCGAGGCTGCGCTCCAGCAGTTCGGGGCGGCCCCATATCGCCTGCCACCCGGCATGCCACGGGTGCATCTCCAGATGGAATTTCCCGAACCAGCTGTTCGAGAACAACCCCTCCTCTTGCGGCGGCAATTCGCCCGCGCCGTTCACGGCGGAGAGATATTGCGACAGCACGACGCGGCGTTCGAGTTCAGGCGCGCGGGCATCGGTGCTGCCCGAGAAGTCGACCGCGCCCCCTGTCTTCCAGAAACTTCGCCATGCTGCGGGCGTCGCCGTCGCGGTCGCGCCGAGGGCCGGCATGGCGGGGGCGGCGGCGCTGCGTTCGAAGCGGACGGCGACGGTCAGCCGCTGGCCGGTGCCAGTCGCGCGCACCTCCGCCGGGCCGCTACGCGCGACGCGGCCGCTGGCGACGACGGTGGACCAGTAGCGGGTGGCGTCGATCGTGCGGGAGAGGCGGAGGCGCGCGGGCGTCTGGCTGACGATAGCGGTGGTGCCTGCGTCCTTGTCCCAGTTCGACGGGTCCGGATTTATGCCCTCGCTGACGCCGGGATAGCGCACGCTGACCGCCAGCCGGCCGCTGGCGATGAGCGGCGAATCAATTTCCGCCTCGATCAGATCCTGCGTCGGGTGGACGCGCGTCACCACCGTCACCGACTGGCCGGCATAGACGAAGCGGCTGGTCAGCTTGCCGGTCCACAGGTCCAGCGTCTGCCGGGTCTGCGCCAGCAGCTTCGCGTCGGGTGCTACGCCGTCGATCGTCATCGCGATGCGCGCCAGCGAGATGCGGTGCGGATTGGCGCGCAGCCAGCCGAGCGCCGGGTTGGTCTGTACCGCGTCGAAGCTCTGCATCCAGGCATAGGGCTGGGTGCCGCGCCCGGCGACCGGCACCTGCACCAGCCCGTCCGCCTCGGTATAGCCCTTCGGATTGGGAAAGCTGTGCCACGCCCATTGCGCCATCGTCAGCAAGGGCGAGAGTTCGGAATAGAGCGAGGGGAAGTTCTGCAGCCCGGTGATATCGGCGGTGAAGCCCAGCGCGCCGTTGCCCAGCATCAACGGCGCATGCGGATCGGGTGCGGTCAGCGTGATGGCGTGGCGGCGGACGAGGGCGGCACGGTCGATCGGCTGGGCGGCCAGCGGTGTGGCCAGCGTTGTCGTCACGGCCACGGCGAAACCGGCGATTCGGGGCAGCTCGGGCATCGTCCGTCTCTCCTCTCCGTCCCGCACTGGACACCGGTGTCAGCGTCGCACCCTCGTATCGGGTCGGTTCTACGCTGTTTCCTTCACCTCTGGCATGCCGTCGGTCGTTTGTTCTTGTAAAACCGACTTTGACAGATGAAATAGTGGGAACGAGGTTCGCATGCTAGGAAAATCTTCCGGCGGCGCCAATGGGAGAGAGCGAATGGCAACGGCGATATCGGCACGGCGGCTTGCCGTAGCGGTCGGGATGATGACGGCGATACCGTTGCTGGCGTCGGCCCCGGTCGCGGCGCGGGTGATCGGGACCAACCAGCCGGCACCGCCGCTGACCCGCGAACGCATCGCGACGCTGCCAGCGGCACAACGCGCGGTCTGGCTCGCCTATCTCATCCGGTCGGAAGCCGCGATGAAGGCGGATCGCGCTGCGCTCGCCGCCGAACTTCGCCCCGGCGAGACGCCGCCCCCGCCGCCGCAGGCGGTCGGCGGCGGGCACAAGCGCGCGTCCACCGATCGCGAACCGGCGTGGTACGCGACCGCCGAGGCCAAGCGGATCGGCGACACGATCGTCAGCTTCCAGACCCCCGCGGGCGGATGGAGCAAGAACCAGGACCGCGCCGGCCCGGCGCGGCTGCGCGGTCAGCGCTTCGCCAACGATGCCGAGACGATGGTGCTCGATCCCACCAACTTCGACGCGCCGGTCGACCGGTTCTGGACCTTCGTCGGCACGATCGACAACGACGCGACGACGCACGAGATGCACTATCTCGGCCGCATGGCTGCGACGCTACCGGGGCGCGACGGCGACCGCTATCGCGCCAGCTTCGTGAAGGGCGTGCGCTATCTGCTCGCCGCGCAATATCCCAACGGCGGCTGGCCGCAGAATTATCCGCTGGAGGGAGGATTCCACGACGGCATCACCTTCAACGACAACGGCGTCGCGCTGGTCGCGATGCTGCTGGAGGATGTGGCGGAGGATGCGCGCTATCGGTTCGTGCCGGCCGATCTGCGTCGTCGCGCGCAGGGGGCGGTCGCCCGCGTGACCGACGTCATGCTGCGCGCGCAGGTGCGCCGGGACGGACGGCTGACCGGCTGGCCGCAGCAGGTCGATGCGCTGACGCTCGCGCCGATCTCCGCGCGCAACTATGAGCCGCGTTCGGTCGCCAGCGGCGAGACGTCAGACATCCTGATGTTCCTGATGCGCCAGCCGCGGCCGACCCCGGTGGTGCGGGCGGCGATCGACGCGGGTGTCGCCTGGCTGCGATCGGTCGCGGTGTCCGATGTGGTCTTCACCCGGACACCGAAGGGGCGCAAGCTGCTGCCGAAGCCGGGGGCGGGGCCGCTCTGGTCACGTAACTACGATCTCGTCACCGGCAAGCCGATTTTCGGCGACAAGGACAAGTCGATCCACGACGACGTGAACGAAATCTCCGAAGGGCGTCGCAACGGCTATAGCTGGTGGAACGACGCGCCGGCCCGCGCGATCGCCGCCTATCCGGCATGGCAGGCGCGGGTGAAGGGCTGACACGTACCTCCCGCGAGCGGGTACTTCACCGATCACCAAGGAAACGATGATGACCCTCCGCCACCTGCTGCTCGCCACCTCCCTCCTGGCGCCGGCAGTGGCGGCGCCCGCGCAGACGCTCGTCGCGACCGAGGCGGTGCGGCCCAATCTCAAGGGTGCGACCGACCGCCCCATCCGCTACCGCCCGGACGGCGACGCCTTCGTCATCGAAAACGGCACGGAGCGCTTCAACCGCCCGCTCTATGGCGGCAACACCGCGTTCCGCGTCGATGGCGGCGACCGGCCGGAGTTCGTCCTGTACCTCCCTGGACGCGGCGGCAACCTGCGCTTTGCGGTGCGGTCGGCGGACGGTAGCGTGTGGTGGCTGCACGATGCGAAGTCGATCACGGCGCGCTATCGGCCCGGTGAGCTTGACTACCGGATCAGCGACCCGCGATTGGGTGGCGGCACGATCACCCTGACGCTGGTGGCGCTCGCCATCACCGAAGGCGCGGCGGTGCGGGCGAGCGCTACGGGGGGCGCGGCGGGAACGACGCTCCATTGGGCGTTCGGCGGCGTCAACGGTCAGCGCGGCAAGCGCGACGGCGACATCGGCACGGAGAGCGTGCCGATCAGCGAATGGTTCGGCTTTCGCCCCGCCTTCGCCGACAAGAACGTCGCGACGCGGGAGGGAAGCACGCGCTTCTCCCTTGCCGGACCACCCGGCCGCATCGCCGGTGCGGCGCTGAACGGGACGGTGGACGGCATCCGTTCGGGCGACGCATGGGAGAGTGCGGAGCAGCTGTTCGCGAGCGGCAGCGACGTCGCCACGCGCCCGGTCGTCACCGGATCGCTGAAGCTCGACGCCGGCGAGTCCTATCTCCTGCTCCAGCGTACCGCTTACGCGCCCGCCGCCAACGCCGACCTGTCGACCTATGCCGCGGTAAGCGCCGATCGCCGCGCCGCACCCGCGTTGCCGCCACTGGCCGCGCCCTATGCGCGCACGGAGCTGCCGGCGGTCTTTGCCGCGGCAAGCGCGCACGTCGCGGCGGTGCGTAGACGGGTGCGGATCGCGACGCCCGATCCATGGCTCGATGCCGCGGTCGGTGCGCTCAACGTTGCGGCGGACGCGGTGTGGGATGCTCCGCAATCGGCGATCATGCACGGCGCCGTCGCGTGGCGGACGAAGCTGCTCGGCTGGCGCGGCCCCTACGCGCTCGATGCACTGGGATGGCATGATCGCGCGCGCGCCAACTTCCGCGCATGGCTGCCTCGCCAGAACGTTTCGCCGATCCCGGCCGCGATCCCGCCGGCCGATGCCGACAGCAACCTCGCCCGCAGCGAGGCCGCACTGCATTCGAGCGGCGACTTGTCGAATTCACATTACGACATGAACGCGGTCTTCATCGACGCGCTGTTCCGCCATCTCGACTGGACCGGCGACCGGGCGTTCGCGGCGGAGGCATGGCCGGTGATCGAGCGCCATCTGGCATGGGAGCGACGCCTGTTCCGTCGCCCGTTCGCCGGGGGACCATTGTACGAAGCCTATGCACAGATCTGGGCGAGCGACGACGTTCAATATTCGGGCGGCGGCACCGCCTACGGCTCGGCCTACAACCTCTATCACAACACGCAGGCGGCGCGGATCGCGCGCACGCTCGGCAAGGATCCCGCGCCCTATGAGCGTGAGGCGGCAGCGATCGGCCGGGCGATGCGCGCCGAACTGTGGCTGCCGCGCGAGGGGCACTTCGCCGAATATCGCGACTGGCTGGGCGAGCGGGCCGTTCACCCGAGCGCGGGGCTGTGGAGCTTCTATCACAGCCTAGACTCGGGCGTGCCGACGCCACAGGAGGCATGGCGGATGGCCGATGCGGTGGCGCGGGAGATGCCGCGCCTGCCGGTCGCCGGTCCGGGCGTGCCGACCGATCGCGCGTACGGCGTCTATGCCTCGTCCGACTGGATGCCCTACACCTGGTCGGTCAACAACGTGACCATGGGCGAGAACTTGCACACCGCACTGGCGCTGTGGCGGGCGGGGCGCGGTGAAGACGCCTTCACGCTCGCGAAGGGCGCGCTGCTCGCCAGCATGTACATGGGGATCAGCCCCGGCAACGTCGGGTCGATGAACTATCTCGACGTCTATCGGCGCGAGGCGCAGCGCGACTTTGCCGACGGATCGGGCGTGATGGCGCGGACGATCGTCGAGGGGCTGTTCGGCGTAACGCCCGATGCGCTCGCGCGCCGGCTGATGCTGCGGCCGGGACTGCCGGCGGCGTGGGATCATGCCGCGCTGACCCATCCGGATGTGGGGGTCGATTTCCGCCGTGCGGGTGGAGTCGATCGCTGGACGGTGCGTCAGGCGGGCAACCGCTTCGGCCAATTGCGGCTGCGGCTGACCGCGTCGCACGATGCGGCCAGCGTGACGGTTGGTGGACGCCCGGTACGCTTGGCGATCGATCCCGACGCGATCGGCGCGCCGGCGATCCTGATCGATGTGCCATTTGGCGCGGAGACCGAAGTCGTCTTACGCTGGTCCGGACGGCCGATCGCCGCGACGACCGCCGCGGGATCGGACTTCGTGCAGAAGCGGCAGGGGTCGATGACGTGGTGGGTGCCGGTCGGAGCCGCGCCGCCGCTGTCACCCGTGCCCATGGTAGTGGACCGCGCGCCGACGGGGGCGCAGCGGCCGATCGACCTGTCGCGCGTCTTCAACGACGACGTCACCGCGACCTTCGCGCCCGGCAAGTACCGGAATCCCCGCTCGCCCTTCGCGTCGCTCGCGCTACCGTCTCAGGGGCTGGGCGCCTGGGCGGGGCATGTGAACGCGACCGCGGAGATCGACGACCGCGGCCTGCGCGGGGCAGGGGGCGAACTGCGCCTGCCCGACGGCGGCCGCTTCGCCACGCCTACCACCGGCCGCAACGCGGTATTCGTGTCGAAGTGGCAGAATTACCCGGCCGCAGCCACCGTTCCTCTGACCGGCAATGGTCGCTTCCTGCGCCTGCTGATGGCCGGCAGCACCAACGCGATGCAGAGCCGGATCGACAATGGCGAGGTGATCGTCACCTATGTCGACGGCGGCACCGCACGGCTGGCGCTCCACAACCCGACGACCTGGTGGCCGATCGAGCGCGACTATCTGATCGATGACTATCAGTTCCGCGCGCCGGGGCCCCGACCGCTGCGGGTCGATCTCGCCACCGGGCGGGTCCGTCGCGGTGGCGAGGCGGACGGCAGCGCAGGCAACGAACAGCGCGTGAAGGGCGGCTCGGCCACGGTGCTCGGCCTGCCGCTCGATCCGACCCGTCCGCTCAAGTCGCTGACCGTCCGTGCGCGGGCGAACGACGTGGTGATCGGCCTGCTCGCCGCGACCGTGCAGGACTGAAAGAAAAGGCCCGGCGTCCCGCAAGGGAAGCCGGGCCGAGGCGCCCCTGGAGGGGGATACGGTCAGAAGGTGATGATGGCGCCCGCGTAGTAGGTGCGGCCGAGGTTGACCGAGTCATACATGTACGGCGTGCCACCGCCGATGTCGCGATAGTCGCTTGGTGTGAACTTATCGATTGGCGTATTCAAAAGGTTCTTGCCTTCAGCGAATAGCTGGAAGTTCTTATTTACTGCGTATGCAGCGCGGGCATCGAGCGTTTCGGTTCCACTTTTAAACACTGGCGTCACTATCTTGTAATAGGACGTCGTGGTGGTCGCGCCGGTGACGCCAGGGATCGCCGGTACACGGCTTACAGCATTTGCCTGCGTCTGATCATAGTAGATATCACGCTTCTGATAGGCCACACGAGCACTCAGCTTGCCATCGTCGTACCAAAGATTGACGTTGTAATAATATTTGGACTCGGAGCGCGGTGGAAGCGCTTTGCCGGAGAAGACGTCGACAAAGGTATTCTCCTCGTTCGACTTCGTGAATGAGTAGTTGAAGCCGCCGCCAAAGTATCTCAGGAAGCTCGGCAGGAACTTGAACGCGGTGCGGCCTGCAATTTCGAAGCCACGCTGTCGCAGACCGCTCGGACCGTCCTGATAGCTTTGCACTTCGTAGGTTTCGCCGCCAAGTTCGTACGCGCCGATGCTCACGCCCTCCGGACGTCCGGAACGGACACTGATCTGGTATATCGCACCGGTCAGCTGCGTATCGCGATTGGGATACCATTCCAGCGACAGGTTCTGCGTGGTTGCACCATATCCCTTCAGTTCCGGATTGCCGATGCGACCCGAGCAGCGATTGACGAAGTTCGCCAGGACGCTTGCACCCTCGGCATCATCGCCGGTCGAGGGATCGTCATCCTGCACTGCGCCCGGATTGGCAGCGATGAACGCCTCCAGTGCGGCGCGCTGGGCCGGATCGACCAGACCGCAGGATACGGTTCCGTTGCCGGTCAATTCTAGCACGCTGGGCCGCGCCCGCTGGAGCGCGCCGGAATAGCGCAGGACCATCTTGTCCTCGATCGGCCAAACCGCAATGTTGACGCTCGGCAACCAGTCTTCGCTCGTACGGCTGATGTCGGCCACGTCGCGCCGGATCAACTGGTTCTCGATGTTGAAGCCAGGAAACGGCGTGGTGACCGCCGTCGCCACGCGGCGGCTGAAGTCGATCGCCGGCTGCCCGTCCACCTTTATCCGCTGGTAGCGTACACCGACGTTGCCGTTCACAAGCAGCCCCGCAGGGCGCATGTCGAAATCCATCATCGCATAGGCCGAGGACGTGACTTCCGCGGTCTTGAACGAGGCCCGGGGATAGACCTTCCCATCCGACGCTTTGCACTCGTACAGGCAATTGATGTCGCGGTAGCTCAGGTCGATATATTGCGCGAGCGTCCTCTGGAATGCTTCCACATCATAGGTACCCCATGACGAGAGAAGGCCTTCGCCGCTGCGTGACCCGGCATAGAAGTTCGCGCCTGGAAGTGCGATCAGGCTTGAGTTGATGATGTTCTGATATTGATCCCGCGTCAGCGTGTAGATGCGGGCCAACTGGTTGGTGCTAGTGGCGGAGGTATCGCGCGGGACCGATCCGAACTGACAAGGGGTGGCCGCAGGGGCGAGCGCGGGATCGCAGAACTGGATCAGGTCCAGCGATTGCGCGCGTGTCTGGTACAGACCTGGCGACAGGATCGCACCGGAGGTGCTTCGCCAACTCGCTTGATCGCGGGTGCGATGCTGAAAGCCTGCTTTCAAGCGGGTGATCGGACCGAAATTCTCGAACACGCGATCCACGTCGAGCTGGTAGTTCCACTCGCTGTTCCGGTCGTCGGACGGCGTATACTCATACTGCGACGACGCGCTGACGCCGTTGGTTCCGACTGTCGGATAATAGGAGGGCGAGCTGAACAGATCGACGTTCGGCACCGCGATATTCCACAGGCCCGTCTCTGGCTGCAGTCGGTAATTGGCTATGTCGATCGGCGCGAGAAACGAGAAGGCATTGTCTTCGCGGGTCGCTGTCGATTTGCTGTATTGAACACGCGCCTTGGCCGTCCACGGGCCGGAATAAAAATCGGCACCGGTCTGCGCATAATCCTGTCGGACCTTGCGCTGAATGTCGCGGACCTGGGTGGTGACGTTCAGCGTCGTAGAGAACTGGTTGCCGGTGCCGCGCGCGATATCAAAGGCGGTGACATAATGGTTCTCGTTCACCACGACGTTGCGGATATTACTGCCAGTCAGCGCGCCCGAGGTGTTAGTCGTGCCGACCGGCGTAGCGACGCTCCAGTTATAATCCTGTGACGAAACGCGACGGATATTGGGATTATAGGAGGCGAAGACCGTCAGGTCGCTATTGACGCGCCAGTCGGCGCGAGCCTGGATAGAGATATTTTTCGTCGACCGGATTTGACGACCCGGACGCGGGAATGACGGAACGAAGTCCTCCCACTGCGCATAGCAGTTAAGCCGGCTATTGATTCCCGTCGTCGACAGTGCCGCGCAGCCGGCCTTCGTCGTTACCGCTGCAGCGATCGGATCTAGCGGAGTCGTGAAGCTCTTTTGCGGCGAGTTGTCGTAGTCGCCAAGCGGGATATAGCCCGCCCGCTCGACCGCGACGCGCGCATAATCCGTGCCCACGATCTGGTTTTCATACGTACCGCTGACATACACGCCGACGTCACCACCGAAAAATTTCTGCGTGACGATGCCGTTGATGCGCGGCGTGTAGCGCTGGCTGAGCGACTGGTAAGCGCCCTGTACGTTGAGGCGATACAGCGGCTTCGCGAAGTCGAGGCCGGTGCGCTGTTCGATCCGCACGGTGCCGCCGACGCCGCCGGGCGTCATGTCGGCGGTCTGGCCCTTGATGACATCGACGCTTTTGATGAGGTCAGACGAAATTTCGCCGACCTGCGCTGCACGGCCGCCCTGATTGTTGGTCGGTAGCGTCGTCATGCCGTCGACCTCGACGCGGATCAGATCGGCTGCCTGGCCCCGGATCGTGAAGCCGCCCTGCTCGCCAGAGTCGGACACGTCCAGCGCGACGCCGGCGATGCGGGAGATCGCTTCGGCGGCGTTCTTGTCGGGGAACTGCCCGACGTCGTCGGCGACGATCGAGTCCTGCGCGGTGCGGGCGGTGCGCTTGCGGGCGATTGCGGAGGCTTCGGCGTTGCGGACGCCGGTGACGACGATGTCGCCTTGCGACGCGGCGGCTTCCTCGGCCACCGCCGGGGATACGTCGGTGCGCTGCGGCGCCGGGCCGGAGATCGTCTCGTTCCCCGGCACCGTGCTGTTGGCGATGCCGGGGCCGGCGACCGGAGCGGTCTGGGTCGGCGCCGTGCTGCTCGACGACGGGCGTTGCGGCATCTGGGACTGGGTGGTGGGCGTCTCGGCACCGGTCTGCGCCCAGGCGGCAGGCATGCTGGATGCGATGACCAGCGTCATCAGCGAGGCGCCGGTCCGGGATGCGATACGACGGGCCGCAATGGTGTTCATAAATCCTCTCCTCCTCACGGCCGAATTCCTCGGCTCGCTCGATCGCCCGGCTCATGTATCCGCGGATGGCCAACCGGTCCTCACCGGCCGCGTGGCATCACCCGCAAACCCTTGCGCTGGACGAATCCCCTGTTGCGGATCGATTGGCCTTCCCAAGCCTGACACCGATTACCCACTGTCCGAGTCGTAAGATAAATCCCATCAAATGGAAACAGGTTTTTATTAGTGACACAAACTTGTCGATAGGAAGCTATCGCTTGATGTGGGCATCACTCCGGTTTTCGCCGCCGCCACGCCGCGAAATCGGTCAGCGCCGCCTGCGGTCCGGTGCCGAACCAGGCATAGCCGCGCCGCCGCCCGGTGCTCAGCTCCATGACGTCGTCATGGATCGTCTTGTCGCGGTCGCCGAAAACCGGTGTGTTGGTGTCGACCGTGTAGAAGCGCGCCCACAGCAACGGCGCCGCCGAATCGGGGATCAAGCGCCGGCCCAGTCCGTCACCGGCATCGCGCCACGCCGTGTTGTGGATCGCACTTGCCGTTAGCCAGGCGATGCCCGCATCGACCGCGCGTGCGATCGCTGGCGTGCGGTGCGGCAGACCCATCAGGTAACGCAGCACTGCCGCGCTTTCCGGAGCCGCTAGCGCGGCGGGTTCGTAGTTGCGCGCCGAGGTTATGCGCAACGTCAGCGGATCGTGCTGCTGTCCCCATCCCGTCAGGCGTCCGCCGGCGGTGATCTGCATGCGCAGGATGCAGTCGATCCCGCGCGCCGCGGCGGCGGATGCCGCGCGCCGCACGTCGGCGGGCAGGGCGGCGAAATCGCCGCGGCCGGCGCCGGCATCGGTCATCAGCCCGAGCACCTGCGCCATCGCATTATCGTTCAGCGTGATCGCGTCGTGATAGCCGCCCTCGAGCGGCCAGACCTGCGGCCAGCCGCCATTGGGATATTGCGCCGCGAGCAGATAGCGCAGCCCGCGGACCGCGCCGGCGCGATAGCGCTCGCCCGCCACACCGGGCGCCGATGCAGCGACGCGGGCGAGGAACCGGATCTCGGTGATCGTCGCATCATTGTCGATCGTCCCGACATAGTGCCATGCCCCCGGCGCGTCGAAGTCGCCGGGCCTGGCGGCCATGTTCGAGTTGTTCGAGATGTAGAGCTGACCCGGTTGACGCACCGCGCCGTCGCGCGGCTGGTTCTTGCCCCAGCCGCCGGCGGGGGTCTGGAAACTCAGGATGACGTCCGCGACATGGCGCGCCTCGGCGCCGGCATACCAGGCCGGTTCGCGGGTCAGCGGCATCGTAAGTTCGCCGTTCCCGGTGGCGGGTTGTGGTGGAATGGGCAGGCCGGGCGTGCGTTCGGCGGCGAGCGCCGCTTTGTCGGCCCGCATCTGCGCCTGCGAGCGGGCGAGATAGGCGGTCCACACCGCGCGGTCCTTCGCGGGCAGCGCCGCGATCCGCTCGGCGGTTACCGCCAGCGCCGGCTGATTCATCGCCACGACCCGCGCAATTACCGGTGTCATCGCCACGGCGATCGTCGCTGCGGCGACCGTCATGGCCACCCTCGTTCTCAAGCCGAGCATCATCTTCTCCCCTTCGTCCCATCAAGCGGGACGTTTGTTCAGAGTGTAGAATGATTACGCATAGCGAGCCAACCCCTCTGTCGACCGAAGGTCGCGGGCGGGAAGACCGGGCAGCGCGAGATCGGCGCGGATGTGGAGGCGCTCTCGTGTGTGGCGGACCATCATTGCCAATCGCCGCTTCCTGTTGCGGCTGGTCGGCCTGGCGCGAAACGGTGGCTCGGCTACCGCCCCCCGCCCGGCAGCTTCTCCTCCAGATAGCGCGTCATCAGCGAGAAGAGGTGCAGGCTGGTGCCTGGCTTTTCGTAGATGCCGTGCGAGCGATCGGGATAGGCCATCATCTGGAACGGCTTGTTCTCGGCGACCAGTTTGTCGATCAGTTGTTCGAGGTTCTGGTAGTGGACGTTGTCGTCGCCGGTGCCGTGGACGATGAGCAGATTGCCCTTCAGGTTCTGCGCGAAATTGATCGGCGAGCCGTCGCGGTATCCGGCGGCGTTGCCGTCGGGCAGGCCCATGTATCGTTCCTGATAGATGGTGTCGTAGAGCTTTTGGTCGGACACGGCGGCGACGGCGATCCCGGTCTTGTAGAGATCGGGATAGCGGAACAGCGCGTTGAGCGTCATCGATCCGCCGCCGCTCCAGCCCCAAATGCCGACGCGATCGGCGTCGATATAGGGCCGGTCGGCCAGCATCCGGCGCACGCCCGCGGCGAGATCGGCGGAGGCGAGGATGCCGACCTTGCCGTAGATGCTCTTGCGCCAGGCGCGCCCGCGCGGCGACGCGGTGCCGCGCGGATCGATGCTGGCGATCAGATAGCCACGCTCGGCGAGCATGCGATGCCACAACGTGTTGCGGCCGCCGAAGCGGTCGGCGACGGTCTGGCCCCACGGCTCGCCATAGACCTCGAACAGGATCGGATAGCGCTTGGTCGGGTCGAAGCCCTTTGGTTTGGTCAGCCGCGCGTCGAGGACGGTGCCGCCCCCGATGTCGAGCCGCAGGAACTCGGTGGGGCTCAGCCCCTGCTGGCGCAGCGCCGCGTTCATGGCTTCGTTGCGCGCGAGCACGCGCAATGACCGCTGGCTGGTGAGATCGATCATCTCTGTCATCGGCGCGGTATCGAAGGTGGAGACGGTGTGCCGGGCGAAGCGGCCCCCCGGCGCGATGTCGTAGTTGTGCGTGCCCGATTGCCCCGCCGGCGTCACGCGTTCCACCTTGCGCGCGCCGGTCAGCGTGGCGCGGTAGAGATAGCGGTGGGTGGGATCGTCGGGCGCGGCGGTGAACCAGACCCAGCCGCTCTTCGCATCGACCTGCAATATGTCCACCACGTCGAAATTGCCGGGGGTGCGCAGATCGAGATGGCGGCCATCGGCGGTCGCGACATAGAGGTGCCGCCAGCCGTCGCGCTCGCTGATCCAGGTGAAGCGCCGTCCGGCATCGAGCCACGTCGGGTCCGGGTTCGCCTCCACCCAGGCGGCGTCGCGTTCGGCAAAGAGCGTCGTCGTGGTGCCGTCGGCGACGTTCGCCGACATGACGCGATACGTATTCTGGAGGCGGTTGCTATGCTGAAAAAGCAGCGTGCGTGAGTCCGGCGCCCAACTCATCTGCGGGATGTAGCTTTGCCGCGGATCGCCCTCGACCTTCACCCAGGTCGTGGCGCCGGTCGCGACGTCGATCGTGCCGACCTTCACCGCCGAATTGGCGGTGCCGACCTTCGGATATTGAAGCGGGATGACGCGAGAGTACTGGCCATCGGTGTTGGTGATAAGGTTGAAGGTGCCGACGCTCGACGTGTCAAATCGCCAGAAGGCGACGCGGCGCGAGTCCGGGCTCCAGCTCCACGCCTTGGTGAGGTAGAATTCCTCTTCGTACACCCAGTCGCCCAGCCCGTTGACGATCAGCGCATTGCCGTCGGTCGTCATCTGGCGCGGCTGGCCACCCTCGGTCGCCTCGACATAGAGGTTGTTGCCGCGGACATAGGCGATGCGCGAACCGTCCGGCGAGAAGGCGGCGTACATCAGGCTCGCGGGCGGCGCATCGCCGCCGACCTTGCGCAGCGTCTTGCGATCGAGATCGAGCAGCCAATAGTCGCCGAGCGCGTGCGTACGGCGGAACGGCTGGCCGTTGGTGAGGATCAGCAGCTTCCGTTGATCGGGCGAGAAAGCGTAGCTTTCGATGGCGATCGGCTTGTCGGCGCCCTTGGGCTTCAGCAGGGTCGCCGGCACGACGATGGTGCGCGCGTTGGTGGCGATGTCGTAGCGGACCAGATCGGTCCCGCCATCGCCCTTCGCATCCTCGATCGCCAGATAGGCCGCGCCGTCGCGCGTCCACTCGCCGCCCTTCACCTGTTCGGCGCGGATCGCGTCCTTGCCGAAGATGCGCTCCAGCGTCAGCGTCAGCGGCGCGGCAGCGGGCGGCGCCGTCTGTGCGGTCGCGATGGCGGGCGCCAGGCCGAGCAGGATGGCGACGAGCGGTGCACGACAGCGCATTTCAGACCCCCTTTCTTGCGAACGAAATCGCCCCTTCAGCAGACGTTCGCAGGGCGTTTTCAGCAGCTATCGGCGGCCAGTGCAACGGTGGACGACCGCCGTCCGACGTGGCGGCGCATTAGCCCTGGTATCGCAGTCTGTTCGCGAACCCCTCGTTCGTCTTGGTCATCCTGGCGATTTTCCTGAGGGTGGCGCGGACGTTCCGTTCGAAGCGCTGGTCGCCGTAAATGCCGGTGATCTGATATTCGTCTTGCGCGAGCAATGCCTTGAGCTGACCGGCGAAGGCTGCCTGGTCATCGGTGCGTCCGGTGGCGAGCAATGTCCGACAGACCCATTCTTCGGCGGCGGCCTTGTCGAAATCGTCCTGCGCCTCATAGCCGCGCCGATCCGCCGCCGCCTGTTCGAACCTTGCCGCCTTAACCCGGCTTTCCAGCCACCGGCAGACCAGATCGGCATCCCATGCCGTCGCGGTGTCGCTCATGATATCCCCCGGTTGATGTCGCGCGCGGCCTTATCCGAACGCGGACGGCATGGATATCGGCTTACGTCGGTTGGGTATAGTTTGGACAGGCCAGATGCTGACGGGCCGCCGCCGTCTAGCTGCGCGAGCGCGCGACGACCTGGCTGCGCTGGATGTCGAAGTCGGCCTCGGCCTGCTGGATCAATTCGAGGCGGGTTGCCTCCAGCAGGTCGTCGGTCACGCGATTGAGGTGCGTGCGCATCGCGGCGCGTGCGCCCTGGCTGTCGCGTGCCGCCAGCGCATCGACGATCGCGCGATGTTCGTCGACGCGCGGGGCGACGCCGGTGCGGCGCGCCTGCGCGAACATGTGCCGGCACATCGGCGACGTCTCGCGAATGTCCCAGAGCGAGCGCACCATCGCGTGGATCAGACTGTTGCCGGTCGCGGTCGCGATCAGCAGGTGGAACGCCCGGTCGATATCGACCTTGCTCGGCTGTTCCCGCCGGGCCGCCATGTCGTCGAGCAGCCCGCGGAGCTGCGCCAGTGCGTCCCCGTCGATCGCCACCGCGGCCAGCGCGGCGGCTTCGCCCTCAATAGCGGTACGTGCTTCGATCAGTTCGAACGCGCCGACGTCCATGTCGCCGATCGTGGTGCCCGCGCCGGCGTCGAGCACATAGATGCCCGATTTCTGCCGCGCCTCTACCAGCCCACGCATCTCCAGCGCGATCATCGCCTCGCGGATCGTCGGGCGGCTGACCGCGAACTCGCTCGCCAGATCGCGTTCGCCCGGCAAGCGCGTGCCGATGGGATAGCGACCGTCGGCGATGCGGCTGGCCAGCGTCTCGGCGATGCGCTGATAGAGTTTGCGGGGTTCGACGCTCATGGTGTCTTATCGGCCAGTGCTGGTCGACCGGCAAGCCAGCGTGTGAGGAGCTGGCCTGACAAGTCGCTTTCCAGCATCCTGCAATGACGCTATCTGGACAGGCCAGTTAGCCTTACGATCTGGAACGCCAATGAATTCGACGACTGCCGCCGCGATGATGACCCAGACTATGCGGTGGTTCGGCCCGGCCGATCCGGTCACGCTGTCCGATATCCGCCAGTCGGGGGCGAGCGAGGTCGTCACCGCGCTGCACGAGGTGCCGAACGGCGCGATCTGGACGCACGACGCGATCGCGGCGCGCAAGGCGACGGTCGCCGCGGCGGGCCTCGGCTGGACGGTGGTCGAAAGCCTGCCGGTGCATGAAGAGATCAAGACCGGCGGGGCGGAGGCGCCCGCGCTGTTCGACGCGTATCGCGAGAGTCTGCGCAATCTGGCGGCGAACGGCGTCGCCACCGTCACCTATAATTTCATGCCGCTGCTCGACTGGACGCGCACCGATCTCGACTGGCGCCTGCCCGACGATGCGCGCGCGCTGCGCTTCGAATGGGAGGCGGTCGCGGTGTTCGACCTGCACATCCTGCGCCGCGCGGGGGCCGAAGACGACTATACGCCAGAAGTGCGCGACGCCGCCGCGCACCGCTTCGCCGCCATGTCGGAAAAGGAGCATCAGCGTCTGGAGCGCACGATCATCGCCGGCCTGCCGGGGAGCGAGGAAAGCTTCACGTGTCGACAGTTCGCCGAAGCGCTCGCCACCTACGACGGCATTGATGCCGACCGGCTGCGCGCGAATCATGTCAGGTTTCTGGAGGCGGTGTGCCCGACCGCGGACGAAGTCGGCATCCGGCTGGTCGTGCATCCCGACGATCCGCCCTTCGCGCTGTTCGGCCTGCCCCGCGTGGTCGGGACCGAGGCCGATCTGGCCGCGCTGTTCGACGCGGTGCCGACGCCCGCCAACGGCCTGTGTTTCTGCTCGGGCTCGCTCGGCGCATCGCCCGACAACGACCTGCCCGGCATCGTCGAGCGCTTCGGCAGCCGTATCGGCTTCCTCCACCTGCGCTCGGTCGAGCATGAGGGCTATCGCACCTTCCACGAGGCGGCGCATCTGGAGGGCGATGCCGGCATGGCGACGCTGGTCGATGCCGTCCACACGCTGTCGTTGCGGGAAGGACGCTCGATCCCGATGCGGCCCGATCACGGCCATGCGATCCTCGACGACCTGACCCGTCGTACCAACCCCGGCTATGCGCTGCTCGGCCGGATGCGCGGGCTCGCGGAGTTGCGCGGCCTCGAACGCGGCATCGCGCATGCGCGCGCCATTACCCCGACACCGGAGACGATCTGACATGCGGCATTTCCTTCTGGCGACCTGTGCGGTGGCGACGCTCGCACCCGTCGTCCCGGCGACGGCGCACGACGCGTCGAACGTGGTGCGATCCGATCGCCGCACGTTCGACCTCAACCGTGACTGGGTGTCGAAGACGGGCGACCAGCCCGGCGCCGAGCAGCCCGGCTTCGCCGACGCCGGCTGGATCAAGGTGACGCTGCCCAACGCCTTCAACGAGCGCGAGGCGTTCGCGCGCGACATCAAGGATCTGTCGACCGGCATCACCTGGTATCGCAAGCGCTTCACCCTGCCCGCCGGCGCGACCGGCAAGGCGTTGCTGGAGTTCGAGGGCGTACGCCAGGCCGCCGAAGTGTGGGTCAACGGCCGCTCCGTCGCACTGTCGGAGCATGGCGCGATGGCGTTCGGCGCGGATATCACCGCGGCGTTGCGTAGCGGCGAGAATATCGTCGCGGTGCGCGTCGACAGCGACTGGCGCTACAAGGAGCGCGCGACCGGCAGCAGCTTCCAGTGGAACGACCGCAATTTCAACGTGAACTACGGTGGCATCACGAAGAACGTCCGCCTGCATCTGACGGGCGGCACCGCCTACCAGACGCTGCCGCTCTATTCGAACCTCGGCACGACCGGCCAATATGTCTGGGCGGACGGCTTCGACATCGCGCGACGTACCGCGACGGTGCATGCGCAGAGCGAGGTTCGCAACGACGGCACGGCGCCGCGCACCCTCGCCTATCGCGCCGAAGTCCGTGACCGCGCGGGCAAACTGGTCGCGACGCTGGAGGGCGGCCGCGCGACGCTGGCGCCGGGCGAGACGCGCGTATTGTCGGCGCAGGGGCGCGTGGCCGGCCTCAATTTCTGGAGCTGGGGTTACGGCTATCTCTACCGCGTGACGACGATCCTGTCGGACGGCGGCCGCGCGGTGGACGCCGTCGACACGCTCACCGGCTTCCGCCAGACCGCGTTCGGCGACGGCGTCATCCGCCTGAACGGTCGGGTGATGCAGGTGCATGGCTATGCGCAGCGCATGTCGAACGAATGGCCGGCGGTCGGCGTGTCGATCCCGCCGTGGATCAGCGATTTCTCCAACGCGATGATGGTGGAGAGTGGCGGCAACCTGGTCCGCTGGATGCACATCACCCCGTCGAAGCAGGACGTCGAGAGCGCCGACCGCGTCGGCCTGCCGCAGGCGATGCCGGCCGGCGACGCCGAGCATGACGTCGAAGGTCGCCGCTGGGACCAGCGCAAGGAGCTGATGCGCGACGCGATCGTCTACAACCGCAACAACCCGTCGATCCTGTTCTACGAAGGCGGCAACGAAAGCATCAGCGAATCGCACATGGCCGAGCTGAAGGCGATCCGCGATCGCTTCGATCCGCACGGCGGCCGCGCGATCGGATCGCGCGAGATGCTCGACAGCACGACGGCCGAGTATGGCGGCGAGATGCTCTACATCAACAAGAGCGCGAAGCACCCGATGTGGGCGATGGAGTATAACCGCGACGAAGGCGCGCGCGCCTATCAGGACGACTTCACCGCGCCGTTCCACAAGGATTCCCCCGCCTACAACCGCAACCAGGACAGCGCCGCGATCCAGGATGTCGCGACCTGGTGGGACTATTACCGCGTCCGCCCCGGCACCGGCCGGAGGGTCAGTTCGGGCGGGGTCAACATCATCTGGTCGGATTCGAATACCCACTATCGCGGCGACAACAATTATCGCCGGTCGGGTGAGGTCGACGCGGTGCGCCTGCCCAAGGAGGGTTATTTCGCGCACAAGGTAATGTGGAACGGCTGGGTCGTGCCGGAGACGCCCGCCAGCCACATCATCGGCCATTGGAACTACGCGGCCGGCACTGTGAAGGACGTTCACGTCGTGTCGAACGGCCAGGCGGTGGAGCTGTTTCTGAACGGTCGGTCGCTTGGGCTCGGCAAGCGCACGCTCGGCTTCCTCTACACATGGCCGGGCGTGGCATGGCAGGCCGGCACGCTGCGCGCCGTGGCCACCCATGCCGGCGGACGAACCTCACAGTATAGCGTCGAGACGGTCGGCGCCCCCGCCGTGCTGCGCCTCACGCCCCGCACCGGCCCGCGCGGCTTCGTCGGCGACGGTGCCGACATCGCGCTGGTCGATGTCGAGGTCGTCGATGCGAAGGGGCGCCGCGTGCCCGTCGCCAACGACATGGTCAGCTTCACACTCGATGGTCCCGCCGAGTGGCGCGGCGGGATCGCGCAGGGCGACACTTCGGGCAAGCCGCGTGCGGCAGAGGCGGTGCAGGGCGAGGTCATTCCCGGCACCACGCCGACCGCCGGCACCGCGCGGAACGAGGACAATATGATCCTGTCGAAGCGCCTGCCGGTCGAGAACGGCGTCAACCGCGTGCTGCTGCGCGCCGGCACGACCGGCGGCACCGTCCGCCTGACCGCGACCGCGTCAGGGCTGAAATCCGCGACCATCACCCTGCCGGTGGGCGCCGCGAAGCCGCTGACCGGCGGTCTCGGCACCGATTTCGCCGAGAACGCGCAGCCCGGCCTGCTAACGCGTGGAGCCACGCCGGCCGGTCGTTCCGACGTACCGACCCGCAGCACCGTCGTCCCCGTCTCGGTCATCGCAGGCTCGAACGCGGCTGAAGCCGTCAAGTCCATCGACGACAACGAACTGTCGCGCTGGTCGAGCGACGGGAAACGCGAGACCGCGTGGATCGAATATCGCTTCGACCGACCGGTGACGTTGAACGAGATCGAACTCAAGCTCGTCGGCTGGCGCTCGCGCAGCTATCCGTTGCGCTTCGTGCTCGACGGGCGGGAGATATGGCGCGGCGAGACCGAGCGGCAGCTGGGCTATGCCAATGTCGCCTTCCCGGTCGCGACGGGCCGCATACTGCGCATCGAGCAGACCGGGCCGGTCGCCGACAAGGATGCGTTCGGCAAGATCGTCGAACTGGCGACGGCGCGCCAGTCGGGCGACACCGGCGCCGATACGGTCCCGCCGGGCTGGCGCCTCGCGATCGTCGAGGCGGATTTCCACGGGCCGTTGCGGGCGGGGGCGCGCTGACGCGGGCGCGCCGTCCCGCCTTCAGTCGAGCGGCTGGGCGAGCAGCCACGCCCGGGCGCTGGCTTCGTCGTCGAACAACTCATGCCCGGCCAGTTGGGCCATCCGCTTCGCCTGCAGCCGGGACAGCGCGCTGGTCATCACCACTGCGGTGAACGCCTTCATCGCCGTCTTGCCGTGCGCGATGATGTTGGCGTGCGCTTCGGCCACGGCCTGCGACTGGATCGGATAGTCGGACATGTCGACGAGGATCCGGCGGCACCCGCCGCACGCGACCTGCAGGGCGTCGGTCTGGCGACGCAGCTCGGCGAGATAGGATGGGATCGCATCGGTGGGCCAGAAGCCGTGTACCTCGATCCGCATCAGCCGATGCTCGGGTTCGATGGTTACGTGATACACCGGCCACCCTCGACGCCACTACATGCTCGGATCAGGTGTAGCGCACGCGCCTGAACGAACCGTTAGCACGCACACGGAAAGGCGCCATTCTCGCCGCAAGTCGAATGCCGAGTCCTTTTCGTCGGCATCGCAAGATATCGGCCTGGCGCATTGCGTTCGGCCGCGAATGGCCGTCAAAGACCGTTATGGGCGAGATCAACGACTACGAAGCCAGGCGGCTGGAAGCGCTGGCGGATTACGGGGTGATGGACACGCCGCGCGAGGCGTCGTTCGACGAGATCGCCGCGCTCGCCGCGCGGCTGTGCGATGCGCCGATCGGCGTCGTGAACCTGATCGGCGATGGACGGCAGTTCTTCAAGGCCGAGGTCGGGCTGGGCGTCCGCGAGACGCCGCTCGAAAGCTCGTTCTGCGCCAAGGCGATTTTGGAGGAAGAGTTCCTGCTCATCCCCGACGCGACGCAGGATCCGCGCTTTGCGTGCAACCCGCTCGTCACCGGCGAGGCGGGGATGCGCTTCTATGCCGGCGCGGTGCTGAAGACCGACAATGGCCTGCCGATCGGGACGCTCTGCGTCCTCGATCATCGGCCGCGCGTGCTGAGCGATGTCCAGCAGGAGACGATCCGCGTCCTCGCGCATCAGGCGATGGCGCAGCTGGAGCTGCGGCGCGCGCTGGTGGCGCGCGACCGGGAGATCGAGGCGGCACGGGCGAGCGAGGAGCGCCTTCGCCTGATCGTCGACAGCGCGCGCGACTATGCCATCCTGACGATCGACGAGGGGCATCGGATCACCAGCTGGTCCGCGGGCGCCGAAGCCGCGTTCGGGCGGTCCGAGGCCGATGCGGTGGGCTGTTCGTTCGACGAGCTGTTCATGCCCGAAGATCGCGCCGCGGGCGTTCCGGCGGCGGAGATCCGTCGCGCGATCGCCGAAGGCTGCGCGCCCGACGTGCGATGGCACGTGCGCGGCGACGGGACGCGGGTGTTCATGAACGGCAGCACGCATCCGATGCTGACGAGCGAACCGGCCGCCTCGCGCGGCTTCCTGAAGATCGCGCGCAACGAAACCGATCAGCGCCGTCAGGCCGACGAACTGGCGCAGACCCGCGGCGAGCTGGTCGAGAGCGAAGCCCGCTTCCGCGCGCTGTTCGAGGCGATCGACGACGGTTTCTGCATCATCGAATTCTTCGACGGGCCGCACGGGCCGTCGAGCGACTATGTCCATGTCGAGGCCAATCCAGGCTATGAACGGCATACCGGGATCGCCGACATCGTCGGGCAGACGGTGCGCCAACTCGCTCCCGCCGAGGCGGACGGGTGGGTCGAGCTGTACGGGCAGGTGCTGCGGACGGGGGAGACGCTGCGGTTCGAGCGGTTTTTCGAGACGGCGGGGCGCTTTATCGAAGTGTCGGCAAGCCGGGTTGAGCCGCCGAGCCGTCGACAGGTGTCGGTGCTGTTTCGCGACGTGAATGCGCGCAAGCTGGCGGAGACGGCGTTGCGCGCGAGCGAGGCGCTGGCGCGCGAGAATATCCAGCGCGTCCAGCTGGCGCTGGCGGCGGGTGCGATCGTCGGAACGTGGCATTGGGATCTGCCGACCGATCGCTTCACGGTCGACGAGGGGTTCGCGCGGGCGTTCGGCATCGATCCCGCGCTCGGTCGCGACGGGCTGAGTCTCGCCCAGGTGGTCGCGACGGTGCATCCCGACGATCAGGCGGGGCTGGCGGCCGCGATCGATGAGGTGATCCTGCGTGGCGGCGCCTATGCGCACCAGTATCGCGTGCGCCGCGCGGATGGCCGCTATTACTGGATCGAGGCGAACGGGCGGGTCGATCACGGTCCGGACGGCACGCCGCTGAGTTTTCCGGGTGTCCTGCTGGACGTCGAGGAACGCCGGTCGGTGGAGGAGGAGCGCGATCGCGCGACCGCGGCGCTGCGCGCGCTGAGCGACACGCTGGAACAGCGGGTGCTGGACCGCACCGCCGAGCTGATGGCGGCCGAGGAGCAGCTGCGCCAATCGCAGAAGATCGAGGCGGTGGGCCAGCTGACCGGCGGCGTCGCGCATGATTTCAACAATCTGCTGACCGTCATTCGCGGGTCGGTCGACCTGCTGCAGCGTCCCAACATCACCGAGGAACGGCGCGCGAAATATATCGCGGCGATCTCCGATACCGCTGACCGGGCGACCAAGCTGACCAGCCAGCTGCTGGCATTCGCACGGCGGCAGGCGTTGAACGCCGAGGTGTTCGACGTGGCCGACAGCATCGGCAACATCCGCGAGATGCTGGGGACGCTGACCGGCTCGCGCATCCGGATCGCGGTCGAGACGCCGCACGGGGCCTTTCCGGTGCGGGCGGATCGCAGCCAGTTCGACACCGCGCTCGTCAACATGGCGGTCAACGCGCGTGACGCGATGAACGGCGAGGGCGTGCTGACCATCGGGATCGCGGAAGTGGACGGCATTCCGGCGGTGCGCTCCCATCCGTTCGTACCCGGCAGCTTCGTCGCCGTCGCGATCACCGACACTGGATCGGGCATCCCCGCCGATCAGGTCGATCGCATCTTCGAGCCGTTCTACACGACCAAGGGGGTGGGACACGGCACGGGTCTGGGCCTCAGCCAGGTCTTCGGCTTCGCCAAACAGTCGAGCGGCGACGTGCTGGTCGACAGCGTGCCGGGGCAGGGCTCGAGCTTCACCCTGTATCTGCCCAGGGCGACCGAAGCGGGTCCGGCGGACGGATCGTCGTCCGACACCGACTTCGTTCCGCTGGCGCCCGGCGCCCGCATCCTGGTGGTGGAGGACAATGACGAGGTCGGCTCCTTCGCGCTGCAGGCGCTGGGCGAGCTGGGCCATCGCACCATCCTGGCCGCCGACGCGGCCAGCGCGCTGGTCGAGCTCGGGCGAAAGGACGCTGGCTTCGATCTCGTCTTCTCGGATGTCGTCATGCCGGGCATGTCGGGAATCGAGCTGGAGCGCGAGATCCGAAGCCGTCACCCCGGCCTGCCGGTCGTGCTGACCAGCGGGTATAGCAGCGTGCTGGCCGAGCAGGACCGGCACGACTTCGAGATATTGAAGAAGCCCTATTCGCTGACCGAACTGGCGCGCGTGCTGGCGCGGGCGGCGGCGAGGACGAAGTCCGAGGCCGGGGAGCCTGCGCTGCCGAACTGAGCGCAGCATCGGTGCTCGCGGTGGTCGGGTCGGATTATTGAAGCGGGTTGTGACGGAAATGCTGCCCGGCATACTCTACCCTCTCGAAGGAGACGTGCCACGACACGCCACGACCTAGCCGCGTGGGTCAGCCGCGAGATACTGCCGCACGAGCGCGAAGTGCGTTCGTGGCTGCGGCGTCGCGTCGCGCATGCCGGCGATGTCGAGGACATCGTGCAGGACTGCTACTGCCGTCTCGCCCGGCTGGACGACGTGTCGCACATCACACAGCCGCGCGCCTATTTCTTCGCGGTGGCACGCAACCTCCTCCAGCAACAGGTGAAGGCCGCACGCGTGGTGCGGATCGAGGCGATCACGGACTTGGACACGGACTGGCAGAGCGATGAGCCGTCGCCCGAGGATATTGTCGTGGCGCGCAGCGAACTGGGGCGCGTCCAGGCGGCGCTGTCCACGCTGACCGAGCGCGCGCGGGCGATATTCGTGATGCGCCGGATCGAAGGGCTGTCGCAAAAGGATATCGCGCGCGCGATGGGCGTGTCGGAGGCGGTCGTCGAGAATGATGCCAGCCGCAGCCTGCGTACAGTGATGCGGCTGCTGACAGATCCCGACGAAGCGGTCCGGGCCAGCCCGCGCCAGCGGAGTGCGGCGCGTGGTTGAGGGCAAGGAGGACGCCGCGGCGCGCTGGGCCCTGCGCGAGCCGGAGAGCGATGCGGAGCGGATCGCGCTCGAGGCGTGGCTCGCCGAACATCCGCGCCATGCCGGCGCGCTGCTGCGCGCCCAGGCGGCACTGTGCAGCATCGATCGCGCGGTCGCGCCGCATCACGACGTGCCCTCATCGGCGGGGCGGGATCGATCCGCAGGCCGCGATCGTCGCTGGGTGCTCGCCGGCTTCGGTGGCGCTGCCGCGGCCGCCGCGGTGGCAGGGGTGGTGTGGTGGCCGTTTGCCGGCGGAGAGCGCGTCACGACCGCCCGCGGCGAGATCCGGCGGCTACCGCTTTCGGACGGCTCGATTGCCGCGATCGATACCGACAGCGAGATGCGCATCGCGCTGGCCAAGGACGCGCGCCGCATCGCACTGACGCGCGGGCAGGCGTGGTTCCAGGTGGCGAAGGACAAGCATCGGCCGTTCATCGTCGATGCCGGCGTGGCGCAGGTGCAGGCGGTCGGCACTGCCTTCTCCGTCCAGCGCGCCGGCGACGACGTTCGCATCGCGGTGACCGAGGGGCGGGTGGCGGTGTGGGCGACCGATGCCAGCGGTGCGGTCAGCATCCTGGAGGCGGGGCAGTTCGCCACCTTCAGCAAGAACGACCTGACCCCGCGCACCGGCAGCGCGCCGGGCGCGATCGAACGGTCGCTGGCGTGGCGCGACGGGGAGATCGCGCTGGAGGGCGAGACGCTGGAGGTCGCGATCGCGGCGTTCAACCGCTACAACCGCCAGCAGCTGGTGCTGGACGATCCGGCGCTGGCGCACGAGCGGCTGGTCGGCCTGTTCCAGATCAACAATCCGACCGGTTTTGCCGGCACGCTGGAGGCGACGCTGGAGGTATCCGCCACCGTCACCCCGGCCGAAATCCGCCTGACACGAAAAAAAACACCGGTGTCATGACGGAAACGGCGGTCTTCGCCTCTCTTACGTCATAAGGAACGCGCCGATGAAGGCGCGTCCGGACAAAGGGGAGGGGCTGAAAATGCGCCACATCGATCATATCCTGTTCGGCACCGTCGCCGTTGCGGCCATCGTTACGACTCCGGCCACCGCCGCCGCGCAGGTGCGCCGCTTCGACGTGCCGGCGCAGGCGGCGCGCACCGGCCTGCCGCAGTTCGCGCATCAGGCGGGTATCCAGATCCTCGCGCCGCAGGCCGCGACCGACGGCGTCACGCTGAACCCCGTGAAGGGGACGATGACCGTCCCGGTCGCGCTCGACCGACTGCTAGCGGGCACCGATCTGGTGGTGGAGAAGGTCGGCGGCGCGCTTGCCGTTCGCCGTCGCGCCACGGTCGCGCAGGCACCGGACCGCCCCTATCAGCAGTTCGCCGCGGTAACGGCGCCCCCGCCGTCCGCCGCTGCCGGGGCAACGCCGGTGCAGGCGAGCGATGCATCTCCCGCCGCGCAGAGCGAGGAAGCGGCGCAGGGCGAGGACATCGTCGTCACCGGTTTCCGCCAGTCGCTGCAAAGCGCGCAGGAGAACAAGCGCCGCGCGGTCAACACGATCGAGAGCATCATGGCGGAGGACATCGCCAAGCTGCCCGATCTCAACCTGGCGGAATCGATCCAGCGCCTGCCCGGCGTCGCCATCTCGCGCGAGGGTGGGGAGGGGCGCAACATCACGCTGCGCGGCTTCGCGCCCGACTTCACCCGCACGACGCTGAACGGGATGGAAGTGCCCGCCAGCAGCGACGGACTGGATTCCGGCGGCTTCACCGTGAATGCGGGGCGCGCGTTCGACTTCCACGTGTTCGCCTCCGAGCTGTTCAACCGGATCGACATCCAGAAGACGCAGACCGCGTCAATCGAGGAAGGCGGCATCGCCGGCACAGTCGATCTCTATTCGTCGAAGCCGTTCGACCATTCGGGCTTCAACCTCTTCGTGTCGGCGCAGGGCGGGTATAATTCGGTGTCGCGCACGGTCGATCCGCGGCTGGCCGCGGTCGTCAGCGACACCTTCGCCGACGATCGCATCGGCGTGCTGGTGTCGGCAGCGTATTCGGAACGCACCGTGCATCAGGAAGGCTATTCGAGCGTCCTGTGGACCACGCCGTTCCTGACCGGGGACAGCTGGGCCGACACCAATCCGCGCGTCACCGGCACGCCGAAGGGCGGGTGCGGCGCGACCGATCCGCTCGACTGCCTGTGGGCGCCGCGCCTGCCGCGTGCCGACTTCTTCGGCAACAACCAGAAGCGCTTCGGCATCACCGGATCGCTGCAGTTCAAGCCGGTCGACGGAATGGTCATCACCCTCGACGCGCTGCATTCGGAACTGAAGAACGACCGGTTCAGCTATAATTCGATGGAGTGGTTGCTGACGCACGGGCCGGCCGGCAACTTCGTCGGTCAGACGCCGTTGTCGTTCACCGTGGCGCCGGACGGCAAGCAGCTGATCGCCGCGAGCTTCAACGACGTGACCTCCTGGTACGAAAGCCGGCATCAGAAATCGACGTCCCAGTTCAACCAATATGTTCTGTCGGGCACGTACGACGTGTCGGACCGGGTCAAGCTCGACGCGCTGCTGGGCAAGGCGAGCGATGACGCGGACCGCACCGAGCTGCGCTTCTACGCGCGGTCGATCCCGCACCCCTATTCCTACGACTATACCGGGCATCCCTATGTGCCGGTGGTGGGGTTCGGCAGCTATGATCCGGGCAACGCGGCGAACTATACCAATGCCCTGACCGCGGCGAACCGCATCAACACGGTGCTGAAAGAGAATTATACCGGCAAGTTCAACGTCACCTACTCAGATGACACCGGTTTCTTGGCGAGGACCGGCTTCGCCTACAACAACCGCAAGGTCCGCTATGCGGAAGGGGCGGGGGCCAACGTAACCTTCAACCCGTCGCAATATATGGAGGCGTTCCCTTATGCCGACTTCGGCAAGGGCTTCGGCGACGTCGGGCTGCGGACGTTCGCGGTGGTGGATTTCGACGCGATCGCGCGCGGCAACGTGATCCCGAGCGGCTATACCCCCAACCCCTCCGCCGGCTGGACCGTTGGCGAGGAAACGCTGGGCGGCTATGTCGAGCTGAACGGCAGCTTCGATCTGGGCGGCATGCAGTTGCGGGCCAACACCGGCGTGCGGTATGTTAAGACCAATTTGACGTCGCAGGCGTCGATCAGCGGCAAGCCGGTGGAGGTCACGCGCAGTTATGAGAATTACCTGCCGTCGATGAACCTGGCGCTGGACATCACCGACAAGCTGATCGCCCGGCTGGCCTATTCGCGCAGCATGACGCGGCCGGGGCTGAGCACGCTGAACATCGCCGGACCCGTGTTCGGCTACACCACGCGCACGGTCGGCAACCTCGGCAATCCGGACCTGAAGCCGTATCAGTCCAACGACATAGATGCCGGCGTCGAATGGTATTTCGGTCGAGGCGGGCTGCTGGCCGTCAACCTGTTCAACAAGGACATCACGACGTCGCTGACGACGCAGGTGGTCACGCGGATGATCGATCCGGCGTTCTGGCCGGCGATCTATGCCGACCCGCAGTACGACCCGTCGTACAATGCCGATCCGGCGAAGGTGCCGTACACCTTCACCATCCCCGTCAACGCCGAGGGCGGCAACAGCGTGAAGGGGATCGAGCTGACCTACAACCAGCCGTTCACCTTCCTGCCGGGGGCGCTCAGCAACTTCGGCGTGGCGACGAACTACACGCTGGTGTCGGCGCGGGATTCAACGGGGCTGTCGCGCAATTCGTACAATGCGACGCTTTATTACGACTCGAAGAAGATCGGCGCGCGTATCTCGGCGAACAAGCGCGACGATTATCTGCTGATCCAGCCGGGTAACAGCGGCAACGTGCAGGAGCGGAAGTACGGGCCGACACACGTCGATTTCTCCGCGTTCTACAACGTCACGTCGCGCCTGACGCTCAGCGTCGAGGGCATCAACATCACCGACGAGGTGGAGCGCATCTACGGCACCGGCGACGGCACGCAGGATCTGACCCGCGAATATACCCACACCGGAGCACAATGGTTCGTCGGTGCGCGTTTCCGTTTCTGATCCGCTCGGCTTGACCGCGGCCCTCTCCCCGGTCCTGCTCTGCGCCGTCGCCCCGGCATCGCCCGCGACGGCGCAGAGCCTTTTGTCGATCGACGACAGCTTCAACGTCGCGCGGCGCTTCGCCGCCGATCGGGTTGAGCATCCCGAAATCCGGTTGCCGACCGTCGAGACGGTGGCGGGCCAGCGCATGCTGTTCGATCTGCGCTACAAGCAGATCGACGAGCGCGATCTGCATATCGACGTGTTCCTGCCGCCCAAGGGTACGTCGAACGGGCAGGGGCTGCTGCTGGTCCACGGCGGGGCGTGGCGGTCAGGCAACAAGTCGCATTCCTACCCGCTCGCCAACCTGCTCGCGCAGCGCGGCTATGCGGTGTTCATGCCCGAGTTCCGGCTGGCGCCCGAAGCGCCTTACCCCGCCGGCCTGGCCGACGTGACCGATGCGATAGCGTGGGCGAAGGGGCGGGCGACCGAGTTCGGCGTCTCGCCCGACAGGATCGCGATCGGCGGGGATTCGTCGGGTGGCCAGATGGCAGCACTGCTCGCCTACAGCGCGAGCACACGCGTCTCCGCGCTGATCGATCTCGACGGGGTGCTGGACATGACCGACCCGCTGGCGCTGACATTCGAGAATGCGGCAGGCGCGTCGTCGCCGTTCGCGCGCTGGATCGGCGGCGCGTTCGAAACGGCGGGACCGCGCTGGCGGGAGGCGAGCGCCGCATCGCACGTCGGTCCGCAGTCGCCCCCGACATTGATCCTTGGCAGCGGATCGCCGCGTTTCACCGCCGGGCGCCAGAGCGTGATGGCGACGCTCGACCGTCACCATATCCGCAATCGCTTCGTCGCCTTCGATCGTGCGCCGCACACCTTCTGGCTGTATGAGCCCTACCTCCCGCGTGTCGTCGATCAGATCGACCGCTTTCTTCGGAACCGCCCATGATTCTTCGCCTGACAGCCCTTGCGCTCGCCCTGTCGTCGACCGCGGCCACCACGGCGCAGGCCGCCGACGAACGCTATCGCGTCCGCGCCGACTGCGGCGCGCAACCGCGCTGCTTCGCGACGATCGGCGCGGCGCTGAGCGCGGCGGAGAGAAACGCCGCGGGCTGGGTGACGATCGATGTCGGCGCGGGCGACTATCGCGAGAAGCTGACGGTGCGGCGACGGCGGACGCGATTGACGGGGCAGGGGCCTGAGCGGACGCGCCTGCATTTCGATGCGGTGGCGGAGACGGCGGGCCGCTACGACCGCGCCGGCTGGGGCACGGCGGGGTCGGCGACGCTGACGATCGCCGCGAGCGATGTGGCGGTATCCGGCATGACGATCGCGAACGATTACGACTATCTGTCGAACGACGCGCTGCCCGCCGGCGACGCGCGCCGGATCGGCAACAGCCAGGGCGTCGCCGTCACGATCGATACCGACAGCGATCGCGTCGTTTTCGATTCCGTCGCGCTGCTGGGGTATCAGGACACGCTCTTCACGCGCGGCAGGCGGGCGGTGATCCGCAACAGCGTGATCGCGGGCAACGTCGATTTCATCTTCGGCAACGGCATGCTGCTGATCGAGGACAGCGAGCTGCGCACCCGCCGCCGTAGCGCGCCGACCGCTCCCGGCGAGTTCGCCTCCTTCATCGCCGCGCCGTCGACGCCGTTGTCGCAGCCCATCGGCATCGTCGTCTATCGGTCGCGGTTGACGCGCGAGGCGGGGGTCGCGGACGGATCGATCGCCCTGGCCCGGCCCTGGCACCCAACGACGACGTTCGCTGACGGGCGCTATGCCGATCCGAAGGCGGTCGGGCACGCGCTGTTCATCGACTGCACGATGGACGCGCACATCCATCCCGATGGCTGGACGTCGATGAACGGCACCGCGCGCGACGGCACCAAGACCGCGGTGTTCCGCCCGCAGGACGCGCGGTTTGCCGAGCGCGGATCGCGCGGACCCGGTGCGCGGCGACGCGACATCGGGATGCCGCGGATCGCCGTGCCGGGCATCGCCGCGATCCGCGCGGCGTTCGCCGCGGTCGAGCCGAAACCCTGAGCGATAGCGCGCCGCGTCAGGCTTCGCGTTCTGGCATCCGCTCTACCCACAGCTTCGTCACCAGAATCCACGTCGCCACCGTCAGCGGCCCGCCGAGCAGGACGCCGATCGGCCCGAACAGGCCGCCGAACAGGAACAGCGCGAACAGCGTCACCGCGGGTGGGATCGACACGGCGTAACGCATGACGAGCGGGGCCATCGCATTGCCCTCGATCTGCTGCCACACGACGAAGAAGCCGACCGTCCAGGCGAAGGTATCGACGCCGACGGTCAGCGCGATCAGCACCGCGGGCACCGCCCCCAGGAAGGGGCCGATGAGTGGGATGAATTCGAGCAGCCCGGCGACGATCGCCAGCGCGAGTGCCGACGGCACGCCGATCAGCGTCAGTCCGGTGAACACCGCAATGCCGGTCGCCGCCATCGAGATCAATTGCCCGAACAGCCAGTTGCGCAGTCCCTGCGCGGCCTCGGCCGTCGCTTCGCCGACGGGCGTGCGGGCGCGGGGCGGCAGCAGGCGCAGCGCGCCACGCTGGTACATGCCCGGACTGATCGCGAGATAGATACCGCCGAGGATCGCCAGCATCAGCCCGGACAGCGTCGTGGCGACCATTCCGAACGCCGATTGCGCGACCGACGCGACGGTCGATCCATCGGGCGAGATGCTGTCGACGACGCTCTGCACGCGATCCTCGCCCACCCATTCGGCGAAGCGCTGCCACGCGTCGGGCAGCGCGGCCGACAGTTCGGACAATTGCCCGCCGAGCTCCCGTCCGAACAACGTGCCGACCCCGCCGAGCAGCGCGACGATCAGCAATCCGGCCAGCGCAAGCGCGAACCCCTTCGCCAGCGGCAGGAACCGGCACAGCCCGTCCGCGGCGGCGTGCAGGATCACCGCGACGAGGATCGCGGCGAACACCAGCAGCAGCACGTCGTGCATCCGCCAGACCAGAACCGCGCCCGCGACGAGCGCGATGGCGACGAGGACGCGTGTCGCGAAGGCGCCGATCGCGCCGCGGTCGTCGATCTTCACGGGTTCCGGTGTCGGCATCGGCAGTTCCCCTAAAATTCGTATCGCTGGCAAACCGATCGTCGCACCGACGGGTCCGTCGCAGCTAAAAAATCCTCTGGCGATGCGGCCAGACGGCGGTTTGCACGTTTGGCAAAATTAGCCGGGCGATCCCGGCGGGGGATTGCGCGGACATGATCGACTGGCGTCACAGCTATTGTGGACCCGCGCCCAGCCCGGCGACGTGGGCGACGCAGTGGAATGCCGATCCGGTGCTGCTGATCGCTCTGGCGGTCGCGGTGGTGTCGTGCCTGCGGTTGCCCGGCGAGCGGCGGACGGCGGGGTTCGCCGCGATCGGAGTCCTTGCGCTGGCGTTCGTGTCGCCGTTGTGCGGCCTGACAACCGCGCTGTTCTCCGCGCGGGCGGTGCATCATGTGCTGCTGGTGACGGTGGTCGCGCCGCTGCTGGCGGTCGCGCTGCCGATGCGCAAGGCGCCGGGTGCCGTCGCGGGGCTGATCGTGTCCACGGTCGCACTGTGGATGTGGCATGTGCCGACGCTGTACGATGCGGCCCTCGGTCATGTCGGGATTTACTGGGCGATGCAGATCGCGCTGCTCGGCGGTGGCTGGGCGTTCTGGAACGCGGTGCGCCACGCGGCCCCGGCCGAGGCGGCGATGGCGCTGATCGGCGGGGCGATCCAGATGGGCTTCCTCGGCGCGCTGCTGACCTTCGCGGGGCGGCCGCTCTATGCGTCGCATCTGGCGACGACGGTGCCGTTCGGGATCGGCCCGCTCGCCGACCAGCATTATGCCGGGCTCATCATGTGGGTGCCGGGGATGCTGCCCTATGCGGTGGCGCTCGGCTGGCTCGCGGCGTGGCGCTGGCGCGCGATGACGGATGTCGCGGCATGATGCTGACGTTGGTCAAGGCGGTGCATATCGCCGCGCTGATCCTGTGGTGCGCGGGTCTCGTCGCGCTGCCGCTGGTGCTGGGCAAGCACGACACCGACGAGACGCAGGCGGATTACGCGCGGCTGCGCCGCATCACGCATTACGGCTATACCTGGATCGTGACGCCCGCGGCGGTCGTGGCGATCGCGGCGGGCACGGCGCTGATCTTCGTGCGCGGTGCGTTCGTGCCGTGGATGTTCGCGAAGCTGGTGGCGGTGGGCGTGCTCGTCGCGCTGCACGCGCTGGTTGGGCATACCGTCGTGCTGATGAGCGAGCGACGCGGCGAGTATGAGCCGCCGACGTCGGTGCCGCTGGTCGGCGCGATGCTGGCGACGATGACGGCGGTGCTGGTACTGGTGCTGGCCAAGCCGGCGATGCCCGATCTGATCCCGGCGTGGCTCGAGGCGCCGCAGGGCCGTCAATTGCCGTTGGAAGCGACCCCGACTTGATATTCGAACACCAACTTGCCGCCGTGCCAGCCGGTGAAACCGGTAAAGGCGACCGCGAACAGCGACAGCAGGATGCCGTAGGGCAGCACCGCCTGTTCGAACCCGCCGAGCCGGTAGCCCCAGTTCGCGCCGAGCACGGACAGCAGCATCACCGCGATGATGAAATGCGTCCAGCTCGCGGCGCGCGCGCGGATGCCGGGCACCCACAGCAGCTCGACCGTGCCGGCGATCCCGGCCAGCACGCCGAGCAGGAAGCCCGCGCCCGACGCCCACAGCGCCGCGCGCGCCCAGAAGATGTCGCCGGTCCACCAGTAGAACAGGTCGGCACCGAGCGTGGAACTGGTCAGCGCGATCGGGAAGGCGACCAGCATCGCATGGATCGGATGGCCGGCGACCGCGACCTTCGACGCGCTGCGATCCAGCGCCGGGTTCTCGGCGATCGGATCGCGCAGTCTCGTCTCGGTATCGGTCATCGTCGGGCCCCCGTCATCCTGTCGTGCGCGGCGATAACGGCCCTTGCGCTGTCGGGTTGCGCGGGGCCGTTGTCGACGATCGATCCCGCCGGACCGCATGCCGCCTCCGTCGCGAGACTGTGGTGGATCATGCTGGCGGGGGCAACGTTGCTCGCGCTGCTGGTGTTCGTCCTGCTCGCCGCGGCGTTCCGGCGGCGTGGGCGCGGGGTGGCGCGCGAGGGACTGTGGCTCGGCTGGCTCGGTCTGGCGATGCCGTGCGCGGTGCTGGCGGCGCTGCTGGTCTATGCGCTGCTGCTCGGCGGGCGGATGCTGCCGACGGCGGCGCCGGATACGGTGACGATCGGGGTGGAGGCGCGGCGCTATGCCTGGGCCTTCACCTATCCCGGACGCGCCTCCACCGAGAACGTGCTGCACATTCCGGCGGGGCGCCCGGTCGACCTGTCGATCACCGCGACCGACGTGATCCACAGCGTCTGGGTGCCGCGCCTGGCCGGCAAGATGGACGCGATCCCCGGCCACACCAACACGCTGCGCATCGTCGCCGCGCGGCCCGGCACCTATCGCGGCGAGTGCGCCGAATATTGCGGCGTCGGGCACAGGGAGCATGGTTTCACCGTGGTGGCGCATGACGGGGCCGGCTGGGCCGCATTCGTCGGAGGCGGGCGATGAAGGCGCTGAGACTGCACCGCGAACTGACCGCGATCTGGCGGACCGAGCCGGGCTGGCGCGGGACGACGCGATCGGTCAATCACTCTGACATCGGCAAGCGCTTCATCGTCGCGGCGTTCGTGTTCTTCGCGATCGGCGGCGTGCTGGCGATGCTGATCCGCGCGCAACTCGCCACGCCGCACAGCGCGTTCGTGGGGCCGGAGGTCTACAACCAGCTGTTCACGATGCACGGCAGCATCATGATGTTCCTGTTCGCCATCCCGATGTTCGAGGGGCTGGCGATGTACCTGCTGCCCAAGATGCTGGGCGCGCGCGACATGGCGTTCCCGCGGCTCTCGGCGCTGGGGTGGTGGTGCTATCTGTTCGGCGGCACGATCCTGATCGTCGCGATGCTGGCGGGCGTCGCGCCCGATGCGGGCTGGTTCCTGTATCCGCCGCTGTCGGGCAAGCAATGGACGCCGGGGATCAACAGCGATGTCTGGCTGCTCGGCATCACCTTTGTCGAGGTGTCGGCGATGTGCGCGGCGATCGAGATCGCGGTGTCCATCCTGAAGCTGCGCGCCCCCGGCATGCGGCTGGACCGGATGCCGCTGTTCGCCTGGTACATGCTGGCGACGGCGGGGATGATGCTGTTCGGCTTTCCGCCGCTGATCCTGGGATCGATCCTGCTGGAGGTGGAGCGTGCGTTCGGCTGGCCGTTCTACACACCGGCATTGGGTGGATCGCCGTTGCTGTGGCAGCATCTGTTCTGGCTGTTCGGCCATCCGGAAGTCTACATCATCTTCCTGCCGGCGGCGGGCGCGGTGTCGACGATCCTGCCGGTCATGGCGCGCACTAAGATCCTCGGTTACGGCGGATTGGTCGCGGCGGTGCTGGCGCTGGCATTCCTTAGCTTCGGGCTGTGGGTCCACCACATGTTCGCGACCGGCATTCCGCATATGGCGCTCGGCTTCTTCTCCGCCGCGTCGACGCTGGTCGCGGTGCCGACCGCGGTGCAGTTGTTCGCTTGGCTCGGCACCCTGTGGAGCGGGCGACCGCAGATGAAGCTGCCGATGCTGTACCTGATCGGGTTCTTCGTCGTCTTCGTGCTGGGCGGGCTGACCGGCGTGATGCTGGCGGTGGTGCCGTTCGACCAGCAGGCGCACGACACCGCGTTCGTGACCGCGCACCTCCACTACGTGCTGGTCGGCGGGTTCGTGTTCCCCATGCTCGCTGCGGCCTATTACTGGTTGCCGCACTTCACCGGGCGGGGGCGGGTGATGCGGCTGGGCGAGGCGGCGTTCTGGCTGATCTTCGTCGGGTTCAACCTCACCTTCTTCATGATGCACCTGACTGGGCTGCTCGGCATGCCGCGACGGATCGATACCTATCCGGACGGGATGGGCTGGACCGCGCTGAACCTGCTGTCGTCGGTCGGCAGCTTCGTGATGGCGTTCGGCTTCGCGCTGTTCGCGATCGACGTCGGGCTGCAGATCTGGCTGGGACGGCGCGGCAAGCGCAATCCCTGGGGCGCCGGGACGCTGGAATGGGCGATGGCGACGCCCGCGCCCGCCTACAACTTCGCCAGCCTGCCCGCGGTGACGAGCCGCGATCCGCTGGACGAGCGGCCCGATCTCGGCGTCGAACTGGCGCGGGGCGAGGGATGGCTGGGTGCCGCGCGCAACAATTGGCGCGAGACGCTGGCGGTCGACATGGTGACCGGTGCGCCGGAGCATATCGTGATCCTGCCGGGCAACAGCTCGCTGCCGATCGCCACCGCCGGCATGCTCGGCGGGTTCTTTCTGGCAATGCTGGCATCGCTCTACTGGATCGCGCCGCTGTTCCTGATCGGCGTGACGGTGCTGGGCTGGCGCTGGGCGGCGAGCAACGGGCTGCGCGCGGATGTCGGCAGGCTGGCCGCGGGCCCCGACACGACCCTGCCCGTCGCGGCGGAGGCGGATGGCACGACCGGTTGGTGGGGCAGCGTCTTCGCGCTGGCCGCCAGCACGACTCTCTTCGCCTCCCTGCTGTTCGGCTATGCGTTCCTGTGGACGGTCGCGCCGAACTGGCCGCCGCCCGCGCTGATCGCGCCGATGCTGTGGCAGCCGGTGCTGGCCCTGGCCGGGGCGGGCGTATCAGCGCTGGCGATCCGGCGCGGCGCGGTCGGTGCGGCGATCGGCGGGCAGGTGGCGATCGTCCTCGCGCTGATCGGCACGGTCGCGATGGCGCTGCCGTCGCCGACCGGCCATGCCTATGCCGCGACCGGGGCGGCGGTGGCGGGCTACGGCCTGTTCCACGCCGCGCTGGCGACGATCATGCTGGCCTTCTTGCGCAGCCGGATCGCGTCGGGCCATGTCGGCGGCGCGCGACAGGGCGAACGGCGGATCGTACGACTGTGGAGCGATCACGCCGCCGGCTCGGCCGCGGTCGTCATGCTGGTGCTCGTGCTGCCCGGATGGCTGGCATGACCGCGCTGCTGCGGATGAGTGGCGGGCTGATCGTCTGGGCGGTCGCGTTCTGCGTGCTCTATGCCCTGCACGGGATCGGCTGCGGTGCCGGCTGGGCGACGATGCGGATCGCGGGGGTCGGCCTGCACCGGGCGGCGCTGGTCGCGGCCTGGCTCGCGTGTCTGGCGGCGGGCGGGGCGGTGGTGCTGGCGACGCGATCGGGGCGCGACGGTGCGGCGCTGATTGAGCGTACGGCGTGGCGCATCGCGCTGGTCGGGCTGGCCGCGACCGCCATCACCGGCCTGCCGATCGTCACCATCCCGGCGTGCCTGTAATTTAGTGTTGCGACGCAGCCAAAGGCGGCCGGACCCGTTCGGGCGGTAACGGTCGCGTATCGACGATCGATGTCGCGGGCCGGGATGTCGCATCACACAGGGGGACGACCGATCATGACGACACCGCGCAAGCCCCGCCCGAAAATCGCTTTGGCCCTGCAGGGCGGTGGTGCGCACGGCGCCTATGGCTGGGGCGTCCTCGACCGTTTGCTGGAAGAGGATGTCGAGATCGTCGCGGTCAGCGGCGCGAGCGCAGGCGCGCTCAACGGCGCCGCGCTGGTCGCCGGCCTGGCCGAAGGTGGCACGCCGGGCGCGTGCGACGCGTTGGAACGCCTGTGGCGTGCGGTGTCGCAGGGCTCGCCGCTGCGGGCGTTCGACATGGCGGGGTGGGGCGGACCGGTGTTCGAGCCGTGGCTGCGCCGCTCGCTGGAGGTCAGCAAGCTGTTCGGCCGCTATGTCGCGCCGTTCACGCCGCACGTTCGCGACATGCGCGCGCTGCGCCACATCGTGCAGGGGAGCGTCGACCTCGACGCGCTGACCCGCCCCGACGCGGTGCCGCTGTATATCGCCGCAACGAAAGTCGCCAACGGTGCGGCGCGGCTGTTCACCGGTGCGGAGATCACGCTCGACGCGCTGATGGCCTCGGCCTGCCTGCCCGACCTGTTCGCGGCGGTGGAGATCGACGGCGAGCATTATTGGGACGGGGGATTTTCGGCCAATCCCGCGCTGGAGCCGCTGATCTTCGACGACCGCGGCGCGACCGACGTGCTGATCGTGCAGATCACGCCGTTTTCCAACGAGGATGTCCCGACGTCGCTGCCCGGCGTGATCGGGCGGATGAGCGATATCGGCTTCAACGCCTGCCTGTTGCGCGACCTGAAGGCGCTGACCGAGGTACAGGCGATCGCGCGCGAGACGCGCTCCGCTTCGCCCAAGCTGCGGACCCTGGCGAAGACCAACCTGCACCTGATGCGCGCCGCGCCCGAACTGGCGACGCGCGGCGCGGCGGGCAAGCTCGACACGCGCTGGTCGCAGATCGAGGGGTTGCGTGACCTTGGCCGCGCCACCGCCGATGCCTGGCTGATCGACCACGCGCACGCCTTCGCTCAGGATTCGACGCTCGCCGACCTGCCCGAGGCGGTGGCGGCATGAGCGTGCGCGAGACACTGCGTGCCGGGGTGTGGGGCGTGGTGCTGCTGGTTACGCAAGCGATCGCGGGGTTGCTCGGGCTGGCGATGGTCGCGCTCGGGCTGTGGCTGATCGTGGTTGGCGGCAATATCTATTACGCGCTATGCGGCGCGCTGCTGACGGTTGGCGCGATATCGTCGTGGCGCGGGCGGCAGCGACTGGGGCTGTCGCTGCTGGGCGGCGCGGTGCTGCTCAGCGTCGTCTGGGCGCTGTGGGAAATCGCTGGCAAGGGCTGGCAGCCGGTCTGGGCGATCGATCTGGCTGCGCGGATCGGTGTGATCGCCGGGCTGTTCGCGGTCGCGCTGTTGGCGTGGCTGTTGGGGCGGCCGGGTGGCGCGGCGCGCCGGCGCCCGGTGTGGGCGGTCGTGGGCGGACTGGTGATCGTGGGCGTCGCTGGCGTCGCGCTGGCGTGGGAGCGGCCGGTGGCGCCGCCCGGTTCGGGCAGCGTGATCGCGTCGCCCGCCGACACCGATTGGACCGCGTTCGGCGGCGACAATGCCGGACAGCGTTTCTCGCCCGCCGCGCAGATCACGCCGGGCAACGTGCGGCAGCTGCGAGAGGCGTGGCGTTTCGAAACTGGCGATGCCGCGCCCAACGATCGCGTGTCCTACGCCGCGCAGAACACGCCGCTAAAGGTCGGCGACAGCCTGTTCCTGTGCTCGCCGGGCAACATGGTATTCGCGCTCGATCCGGCGACCGGGGCCGAGCGCTGGCGGTACGATCCCAAGGTTGCGCCGCGTGCGATGGAATCGATGTTCATCGCCGCCTGTCGCGCGGTCGGCTATCATGCGCAGCCGGGCGATGGCGGAGCGGTGTGCGCGGCGCGCGTGTTCGTCGCCGCCGCCGATGGTCGCCTGATCGCACTGGATGCCGTGCGCGGCACGGTGTGCGGCGGGTTCGGGCAGGGCGGCACGGTGGACCTGACCGCGGGCATGGGGCTGCGCGAGCCCGGCCATGCCTCGAGCAATTCGGGACCGGCGGTGGTCGGCGACCTCGTGCTCGTCGGGCAGCAGGTCAGCGACAACCAGCGTCGCGATGCGCCGTCCGGCGTCGTGCGCGCCTATGACGCGACCAGCGGTGAACTCCGCCGGGCCTGGGATGCCAAGCGGATCGACCGTCCGGGTACGCCGCTGGCGCCGGGCGAAATTTGGCCGGTCGGCACGCCGAATGTGTGGAACGTGATCTCCGCCGATGAGCGTATGGGCCTCGTCTTCCTGGCGACCGGCAATGCCGGCAACGACCATTTCGGCGGCAACCGCGAGGCGGCAGACGATCGCTTCTCTTCCGCGGTGGTCGCGGTCGATCTGGCCAGCGGTGCGACGCGCTGGGTGTTCCGCACGGTCGAGCGCGACCGCTTCGATTACGATCTCGGCGCGCAGCCGGTGGTGACCGATCTGGCAATCGGCGGCAGCGTGCGTCGCGTGGTGATCCAGGGAACGAAGACGGGCTCGCTGTTCGTGCTCGACGCCGCGACCGGCCGTCCGGTCCGTCCGGTCGCGCGCGTCGCCGTGCCGCAGGGCGGCGTGCAGGGCGAGACGCTGTCGCCGACGCAACCGCAGTCGGTGTTCTATCCCAATTTCGCCGGCCTGCCCGGACGCGACCCGGAACGGATCGACGCGCGCCACGCGTTCGGCCTGACGCCGATCGACGCCGCGCTGTGCCGCATCCAGTTCCACCGCATGCGCTACGACGGCATCTACACGCCGCCGACCGACAAGGGGCTCGGCACCTTGTTGTATCCGGGGACGATCGGCGGGCTGAACTGGGGCGGGCTCGCGATCGATCCCGCGCGCGGGCTGGTCGTGACCAACAACAGCCGGCTCGCCAACCAGGTGCGGCTGATCCCGCGCGCCAAGGTCGACGATCCCGCGATCGGCGATGGTGGGCGCCGCCCCGATCAAGCGGTGGCGCCGCAGAAGGGCGCGCCGTGGGGTGTCGATCGCCCGATCTGGCTGTCGATCCTCGGCGTGCCGTGCAACACCCCGCCGTGGGGCTTCATCGCCGCCACCGACCTCGCGACCGGCAAGCTGGCGTGGAGCCGACCGCTCGGCACCGGGTTCGACGCGGGACCGCTCGACATCCCGATGCGGCTGCGCATCCCGCTCGGCACGCCGAACCTCGGCGGTGCGGTGACGACGGCGAGCGGCCTGACTTTCATCGCCGCGGCGCAGGACGACTACCTTCGCGCGTTCGAGACCGCGACCGGGCGGCTGCTGTGGACCGGCCGGCTGCCGGCCGGCGGACAGGCTTCGGCGATGACCTACATGCATCGTGGCCGGCAATATGTCGCGATCGGTGCGACGGGGCACAAACAGCTGAAGACGAAGGCAGGCGACGCGCTGGTGGTGTATGCCCTGCCGGACTCCGCCGGCGCCAACTGATCGCGGTTCGATGGCCGGACGTCGTCGGGTTTCCATCCCGTCCGATTGTCGCTAGCATCCTATGGGTCGGCATCGACCGGCGCGCCTTGATTTCATCGCGCCACTAGATCGAGTTGAATGCCGGTCGCCGACCGTTCGGGCATTCTACGGTGATCGAAGAAGGTGCCCGCCGCTGACCATCGTCCCGATTTGCATTCCGGTCCGCAACGAGGCCGCCCGACTGCCGAGCCTGTTCGCAGCGCTGGAGCGGCTGGTCGCGCAGGACGTGACGGTCGTCGTCTGCTTGTTGCTGGATCGATGCACCGACGACAGCGCGGCGATTGCGGAAGACTATCGCCGGACATCGTCGCATCGGGTGATGATCGAAACGGCGGCGGGGCCGGTCGGAAACGCCGGGACCGCCCGCGCGCAGGCGATGGCGATGGGCATCGCTGCGCCGGGCGAGGCGCCCGGTGTGCTGCTGACGACCGACGCCGACAGCTGTCCTGCGCCCGATTGGCTTCAGCACATGACGGTTGCGCTGCAGGCGGCCGATGTCGTCGCCGGGCGCATCGTCCGCTCCAATCATGTCGGCGCCAGCGTGCTACTCGATCGTATCGAGGCCTATTACGACACGCTGTTCGCGCTGCGTCGCCGGCTGGATCCGGTGCCGTGGGAGGCGTCCGCGACCCACCACTACACCGGCGGCGCGAACATGGGGCTTCGTGCCGATGCGTATCGCGCGCTCGGCGGGTTCCGGCCGATGGCGTCGGGCGAGGATGCGCAGATGGTCGACGACGCCGCGCGTTCGGGCTGGCGGGTGCGGCGGGATGCGGCGTGCGTCGTCACGACGTCGGATCGCCGACATGGACGCGCCGCCGGCGGGCTGGCGCTCGCGCTGCAGCGGTGCGACGAGGGGGATGCCGCCTCCACCTTCGTTTCGGACCCGGCCGGGGCGGCGTGGCAATATCGACTGCACGCACTGGCCCGCGCCATGTTCGCCAATCGCGACTGGCGGTCGGTCGGCGATGCGATCGGCCTGACTAGCGACCATGTGCTGGGGGTTGCGCGCGACTGTCCGAACGCCGAAGCGTTCGCGATGCGCATCGTCCCCGCTCCCGCCGCGTGTTTCCGCGAACTTTCGCTGCCGGAGGCCGAGGCGGAACTGGCCCGGCTGACCGACGCGCGGGTGGCGGCATGAGCGAGCTGCGTGACCGCATCGTCGCCCGGACCGGGGCGCTCGCGTCGCTGGCCGATCCTGCCGACGGCGACGCGCTGCTGGCGCTGCTGCGGACGCTCTACGCGGTGGGTCGCGAGGATCTGCCGCTCGGCCGGCTGTTCGAGGGGCATGTCGATGCGATGCAGATCGTCTCGCGTTACGGCAGCGAGCAACAGCGGGCGGCGCTGGCGGCCAGCGTCGAGCGTGGCGCGACGCTGGGCGTGTGGAATGCCGAGCTGTCGGGCGAGCCGCTGCAGCTGTCCGGCCACAGCCTGTCGGGTGGCAAGAGCTTCGCGTCCGGTGCCGGCATCCTGTCGCACGCGCTGGTAACGGTCGATGCGGCGGCTGGTCGCCAGCTGATCCTGCTCGACCTGTCGCGCACCTTGCCCGACATCGATCGCAGCTTCTGGGCGGTGGTCGGCATGCAGCGATCCGAGACGCATGTCGTGCGCTGGCAGGACGCGACGATCGGCGAAGACGATCTGATCGGGCAGCCGGGCGACTATGTTCGCGAACCGTGGTTCAGCGGCGGGGCGCTGCGCTTCGCCGCGGTGCAGGCGGGCGGCATCGCCGCGCTGGTCGATGGCGTGCGCGACCACCTCGTCGCGACGAGCCGTGCGGCGGACCCGCATCAGGCCGGACGCCTCGCGGCGCTCTATGCCCTGGCCGACGCGGCGGCCGGCGCGGTGCGGCGGGCGGGGGAGGGCTGGTTCGATGACGCTGACGCGCGGCTGGCGCTGGTCGCGGCGGCGCGTGCGGCAGTCTATGACGCGGGCGGGCGGGCGCTTGCCCTGACGCAGGAGGCGGTGGGTGCGCAGGCGCTGTTCGTCGGGCACCCGCTGGCCGCGCGGATCACCGACCTGGCGATGTACCTCCGCCAGCCCGGTCCCGATGCGCAGCGTATGGCGGTCGGCGCAGCGGTCGCCGCCGGCGTGCTGTCGCCGCGCCTGTGAGGCTGCGGATCGGCAATCCGGCGTGCGTGCTGGTCATCGCGCCGCATCCCGATGACGAGACAATCGCCGCGCACTCGCTGATGCACCGCCTGCGTCGCCGCGGCGTCGCGGTGCGCGTGCTGGTGGTGACCGATGGCGCCGCGTCGCATCCGAACAGCCCGCGCTGGCCGCGGCGTCGTCTGGTACGCGAACGCGAGCGGGAGACGCGGGCAGTGATGCGGCGGATCGGCATTACGGCTGGCGACATCGCGTTCCTGCGCTGGCCGGATGGTGCGCTGTCCGCGGTGATGGGGGCGGCCGCTCGCTCGGTCGCGGCGGCGATCCGCCGGGCACCGAAGCCGCTGGTCGTGCTTGCGCCCGCGCCCACCGACGACCATCCCGATCACCGCGCGGTCGCCGCCGCAGTGGCGTCGCCGATCCGCGGCACGCGCAGTCTGGCCTATCCGGTGTGGCCCGCCGGTCAGCGGCTGCGCGGCGCGCGGTCGCTGGCGATCACCGCACAGGAGCGGCTGGCGAAGCGGTGCGCGATCCGGCGCTATCGCACCCAGGCCGGCTGGATCGTCGACGATCCGAGCGGTTTTGCGATGACGCGAGCGCAGATCGCCGCGTTCAGCCGCTCGGTCGAGACGTTCGTGGAGATGTGGTGATGAGGCCGATCGACCTTGCCGGCTTCGACGCCAAGTTCGCGACCGACGCCGACCCGTGGCGGACGTTTGCCGATGCCGACGAGGCGCTGAAGCGCACCGCCATCCTGCACGCGATGGGGCCGGGGCCGTGGGGCCGCGTGCTGGAGATCGCGGCGGGCAACGGATCGAACAGCGCCGCGATCGCCCCGCGCGCGCTGCGTCTGGATGCGACCGAAGCGACCGCGAGCGGCACTGCGCTGGTGGCGAAGGCGATCCGCGGCAGCGCGCCCCGCGCCCGCGCGATCCAGCTCACCGTGCCGGGGCGCCTGCCGCGCGATCGCTACGACATCGTCGTGGTGGCGGAAGTGCTCTACTATCTCGACGCTCGCGCGATGCGACGCGCCGCGCGCGACGTGGCGAAGGTGCTGCGTCCCGGCGGCACGCTCGTCCTCGCGCATCACCGCATCGATTTCCCAGATTTTGCCCAGCACGCGGCGCATCTGCAACGCCGCTTTCTCCAAGCGGCGGGGCCCTGGCAGGTTCGCACGGTTCGGCGGACGGGGCGATGGGTCGTGCTGACGTGCCGCTGACCACGGACCATGTGCGGCAGACGCGGCTCAGGCCGGCCGGTCCATTCCTTCCAGCGCTTCGGTGAGCGTGTCGGCGGACATCCGCAGCGCGGCATCCTCGCGGTAGTCGAGCACGGGAAACAGCACCCGCTCGATCCCCTCGGCGCCGATGACGCAGGGCAGGCTCAGGCACAGGTCGGTCGATCCGTAGTGCCGGCCGATCCAGGCGCTGACCGGCAGGACGGCGTGTTCGTTGCGGACCACCGCCTCGCAGATGCGGACGATGGCGGTCGCGATGCCGAAGGAGGTGAAGCCCTTTCCGCCGACGATGCGATAGGCGGCGTCGCGGACGTCGATCGCGACAGCGGACAGGGTCGTTTCGTCGGCGAACGCGTCGATGGGTTGTCCACCGATCCGCACGGTCGAGAAGGCGGCGACCTCGCTGTCGCCGTGCTCGCCCAGCACATAGCCGTCGATCGCCCTCGCGGCGATGTCGAGCGACCGGGACAGCGCCGCGCGCAGCCGGCTGGTGTCGAGCAGCGTGCCGGTGCCGATCACCCTGGCCTGCGGCAGGCCGGCGTGGCGGATCGCCACCAGCGTCATCAGATCGACGGGGTTGGAGGCGACGATCAGGATGCCGCCGAAGCCCGCGGTGGCGAGGCTCGTCACGCATTCCGCGACGATGACCGCACTGCGCGCGGCGAGCGACAGGCGGGTTTCGTTCCCGTGCGACGCCGCGCCGGCGGTAAGGACGGCGATCCCGGCGCTGGCCGCGTCGGCATAGCACCCCGCCCAGATCCGCGCCGGGCGGGCCAGGGCGTTTGCATCGGACAGGTCCGCGGCTTCGGCGCTGGCCAGATCGGCATCGCTGTCGATCAGCACGATCTCCTGAAACAGCGCGCGGAGCATCGTGGCATAGGCGGCGGTCGCGCCGACATGGCCGGCACCGATGAAGGCGATCCGGCGGCCGACCGAGGCGATGTCGGGGGTGGTCATGAGGCGACCGGTAGCATCGGACCCGCACGCTCCGGATCGGCGAGCGCCGCATGCAGGACCGCCAGCTTGCGATGCGCGATCCGCGCCACTGCACTGTCGGCGTCGGCCGCCATCCGGTTCTCGCACCGCGTGCGCGCGCCGTGATAGGAAAACGTGTCCATGAGCTGATCTCCGTCAAGCGGGAGCACGTATGTCTCTCAGCCCTCGCTGCGCTGGGGCAGGATGCGACGGTGACCCGCTATACGCCAGTCTTCGTACTTAACCTAACGCGCCGGGCAACAGAACCGGCCGATCGGCACATCCTGCGATGTGGCGGAGCGGGTGGGGCCGGTCTATCGTGCGGTGATGAGCCCTGACATGTCGAGCACCGCCGATGCCCTGACCCTGCAACTGCGCGGCGGCCTCGTCGCAGGCGAGCGGGCAGGTGGCGTCGTTCGCTATCGTGACATTCCCTACGCCGCCGCGCCGGTCGGCAATGCCCGGTTCGAGCCACCACGGCCGGCACCGGCGTGGGACGGTGTCCTCCACGCCGCCGCGCGGGGCGCCACTGCGCCGCAGCGGGTGCGGTCGGTACCGGGGCTGGATGCCGTGCCGCTGATCGGGACGGGTTGGATCGAAGGCGACGCGTATCTGACGCTCGACGTCCTGCGGCCCACGGGCGATGCGCAGGGCCTGCCGGTGATGGTGTTCATCCACGGCGGCGGGTTCGTCGTCGGCAGCAAGGATGCGGGCGTCCAGGACGGTTCGACCTTCGCGCGCGACGGGGTCGTCTATGTCGCGATCAACTATCGCCTGGGGATCGACGGTTTCCTGCCGATCCCGGGCGTGCCTACCAACCTCGGCCTGCGCGACATGATCGCCGGCCTGTCGTGGGTTCGCGACGAGATCGCGGCATTCGGGGGCGATCCCGGCAACGTCACGGTCTTCGGTGAATCGGCGGGGGCGATGGCGATCTGCGATCTCGTCACCTCGCCGCTCGCCAAGGGGCTGTTCCGGCGTGCGATCGTCCAGAGCGGGCATGGCGCGATGACGCGCGACATCGGCGTGGCGCAGCGGCTGGTGCGCAAGGTCGCCAAGCTGCTCGGCGTGAGCCCCGACCGCGCCGGGTTCGCCGCAGTGCCCACCGCAGCCGCGCTCGATGCGCTGGAGACGATCTCGCTGCCGACGACGCGCATCGATCTGCGCGATGGCGAGGGGCGCGACCCGGTGTTCGGAATCAGCCGCTTCGTGCCCGTCCACGGCGACGACGTTCTACCGGTGAAGGCGCTCGACGCACTGAGGACCGGAGCGGGTGCCGACGTCGACCTGCTGATCGGCAGCAATGCCGAGGAGATGAACCTGTATCTCGTCACCAGCGGCGTGCGCGACAGGATCGGAAAACTGCTGTCGATCTTCGTGCTGCATCGGTCGCATCCGCGGGCGTGGCGGACGCTGAAGGCTTACGGTCTGGGCACGCGCAAGCCTGGTCACGTCCTGACCGACGCCATGAGTGACCTCGTTTTTCGCTGGCCGGCACGGCGCTTCGCCGAGGAGCATCGCGGGCGGACCCATGTCTACGAGTTCGACTGGCGGTCGCCGCGCTACGACGGCGCTCTCGGCGCGGCGCACGGGATGGAGCTGGGCTTCGTCTTCGATTCGCTGGCGACCGTGACCGGGCCCGAGGGGCTGTGTGGAGAAGCGCCGCCCCAGGATCTGGCCGACCGGGTCCACCGCATCTGGGTCGATTTCGCGCGCGACGGATCGCTGCCGTGGGCGGAGTACGACCGCGAGACGCGGCAGGTGTACCGGCTGGCAGAGGGCGTCGCGGCCTATGAGGCGCCGATGCCCTGCGCGCCATTCCTGCCCTGAGTTTTATCGTCTGACGCGGCGTTGCGTCGCCAGACTTCGCTCGCCAGCACGGGCGCGAAGCCCAGCCAGGCGGCGAGCGGCACCACGCTGGCGGCCGCGCCGCGATCGACCTTCGCAGCGGTGACGACCAGCGCGCCGGTGCCGACCGCCATCGCGCCTGCCGCGAGCGCGCTCGAACCCGTCTCGCGGCGGCGGAAGAACAGTTCGGTCCACCCGCCGATCATCGCGCTGTTCGCCAGCCACAGGCCGATTGCTGCGCTCCGCCGCGGTGAGGCGGGAGCCCGCAGCAGCCGGTAGCCGCCGACCGCCGCCAGCGTCTCCAGCACCGGCCACGCCGCGCCGAACACCGCGTCAGGCGGGGTGAAGCCGGGCTTGTCGAGCCGGCGATACCAGCGACGGATGCCGGGATGCGTCCGATCGGGTGCATTGCGCCGCCCGACCAATGCGCTCAGCCCCAGCACGCCGACTGCGATCGTGCCGGCGGCCAGCGGCGACAGGGGTCGCGGAGGTGAATCGTCGGCCGTGCTGACGGTCATAAGTTGATCCTCGTTAAAGCTCTCGCGCTCCAACCCCCGGATCGCCCGCATGTTCACCGAAAGCGCCTTGTATTTCTCAGGCGCGCGGGGCCGATCCGCCCTGCCGCTCGTTCAGTCCGCACAGGATTCCAGCAGGGCATTTGACAATGAGCGACGTGAAGACCGAAATCGGCAGCGGTGGTGAAACGCATCAGCGCGCGGAGGGCGATACGCCCGTGCTGACCACCAACCACGGTGTGCCGATCAGCGACAACCAGAACAGCCTGAAATCCGGTGCGCGCGGCCCGACGCTGCTCGAGGATTTCGTGCTGCGCGAGAAGATCTTCCACTTCGATCACGAGCGTATTCCGGAGCGGATCGTCCACGCCCGCGGCAGCGGCGCGCACGGCGTGTTCGAGGCGACCGACGACATCAGCGACCTGTCGAAGGCCGCCGTGTTCCAGAAGGGCGAGAAGACCGAGGTCTTCGTGCGCTTTTCGACCGTCGCGGGCGGCGCGGGTTCGGTCGATACGCCGCGCGACGTGCGCGGGTTCGCGGTGAAATTCTACACGAAGGAGGGCAACTGGGATCTTGTCGGCAACAACATCCCGGTTTTCTTCATTCAGGACGCGATCAAGTTCCCCGATCTTGTCCATTCGGTGAAGATGGAGGCCGACCGCGCCTATCCGCAAGCCGGCAGCGCGCACGACACCTTCTGGGACTGGGCGTCGCTGATGCCGGAGACGACCCACATGCTGATGTGGGCGATGTCGGACCGCACCCTGCCGCGGTCGTTCCGCACGATGGAGGGTTTCGGCGTCCACACCTTCAAGCTGGTGAACGCCGAGGGCAAGGCCAGCTTCGTCAAGTTCCACTGGAAGCCGAAGCTCGGCCTGCAATCGACGATCTGGGACGAGGCGCTGAAGCTGCAGGCCGCTGACAACGACTATCAGCGCCGCGACCTGTGGGAAGCGATCGACACCGGTGCGTTCCCTGAGTGGGATCTCGGCATCCAGGTGTTCGACGAGGACTTCGCGCGCGCGCAGCCCTATGACGTGCTCGACTCGACGAAGCTGATCCCGGAGGACGACGTCCCCGTGCGGATCATCGGCACGCTGACGCTGAACCGCAACGTCGACAATTTCTTTGCGGAGACGGAGCAGGTCGCGTTCCTGCCGACCAACATCGTGCCCGGAATCGATTTCTCGAACGATCCGCTGCTGCAGGGGCGGCTGTTCAGCTATCTCGACACGCAGAATTCGCGGCTGGGGACGACCAATTTCCACCAGATCCCGATCAATGCGCCACGCTGCCCGTTCGGAAATTTCCAGCGCGACGGCAAGATGCAGACGCATGTGCCCAAGGGTCGCGCCAACTACGAGCCCAACAGCCTCGCCGCGCACGGCGAGGACGGTGGCCCACGTGAAAGTGTCGAGCGCGGCTTTGCGACGGTGAACGCCGCGACTGGTCCGGACGAGAGCGGCGACAAGCTGCGCGTGCGTGCCGAGTTGTTCGCCGACCACTACAGCCAGGCGCGGCTGTTCTACCGTTCGCAGACCGAGAACGAGCAGTCGCACATCGCCTCGTCGTTCGTGTTCGAGCTGTCAAAGGTCGGCTTGCTGGATCAGGTGCCGCCGCGGATGCTGGCCAATCTGCGCAACGTCGACGAGGACCTGGCGCAGCGGGTCGCCGATGGTCTTGGGCTGGACCTGCCCGAGAAGGCGGCGGCGGCGCGTGAGCCGGTGGAGATGACGCCGTCCGATGCGTTGTCGATTCACAAGAACATGAAGGACACACTGAAGGGCCGCGCGGTCGGTATCCTGATCGCGGACGGCACCGACGCGGGCGCGCTCGATACGGTGATCGCCGCGGTCGAGGCGGCGGAGGCGAAGGCGGTCTTGATCGCGCCCAAGGTCGGCGGCGCGAAGCTGTCGGACGGCAGCGTGCGCAAGGCGGACGGACAGCTGGCGGGCACGCCGTCGCAGCTGTTCGACGCGGTCGCGATCATCCTGTCGAAGGAGGGCTGCGCGTCGCTGCTGAAGGAAGGCGCCGCGGTGCAGTTCGCGATGGACGCCTTCGGCCACCTCAAGGCGATCGGTGCCAGCGATGAGGCCAAGCCGCTGCTCGACAAGGCCGGCGTCGAGGCGGACGAGGGCGTCACCGGTCTGGGCGACGCGTTCGTCGCGGCAGCCAAGCGTCGCTTCTACGCCCGCGAACCCGGCGTCCGCACGCTGGCGTGATCCGGCACGCCCCTCCCCTGCGGGGGAGGGGCGACCGCGACTATGCGCCCTCCACCATGTCGCGGATGCGCGTCGCCAGTGCCTCGACCGCGAACGGCTTCGTTATCATCTGCATTCCGGGGTCGAGAAATCCGTTCGCCATCGTGGCGTTCTCGGCATAGCCCGTCATGAACAACACGCCGAGGTCTGGTCGCGACACCCGGGCGGCATCGGCCAGCTGCCGACCGTTCAGTCCCGGCAGGCCGATGTCGGTGACGAGCAGGTCGATCCGCGCATCGCTTTGCAGAATCTTCAGTCCCGAGGGGCCGTCCGGGGCCTCCAGCGCGCGATAGCCCAGCTCCTGCAACACATCGATGACCAGATCGCGGACCGCGGTCTCGTCCTCGACGACCAGCACGATCTCGCCGTTCTCGGCGCGGTGATCTTCGGTCGGCGCGAGTATTGCCTCGTCCGCATCCTCGCCCTCGCCGTAATAGCGCGGCAGGTAGAGCTTCATCGTCGTGCCCTTGCCAACCTCCGAATAGATCTTGGCATAGCCCTCCGACTGGCGCGCGAAGCCGTAGATCATGCTGAGGCCCAGGCCCGTGCCCTGTCCGATCGGCTTGGTCGTGAAGAACGGTTCGAACGCCTTCGCGATCACGTCCGAGGTCATGCCGACGCCCGAATCGGTGACGCAGATGCAGACATATTGCCCCGCCCGGACCTCCCGGCTCTGCGCGGCATAGGCGGTGTCGAGATGCGCGTTGCAGGTCTCGATCGTCAGCGCGCCGCCCTCAGGCATCGCATCACGCGCATTGATCGCAAGGTTCAGGATCGCGCTTTCGAGCTGATGCGGATCGCACAGCGTCTGCCACAGCCCGCCCGCCGTCACGATTTCCAGCCGGACCCGCTCGCCGATCGTACGGCGCAGCAGTTCCTCCATGCCCGTGACCAGCCGGTTGGCGTTGACCGGCTTGGGATCGAGCGGCTGGCGGCGGGAGAAGGCCAGCAGGCGGTGGGTCAGTGCCGCGGCGCGATTGGCCGAGGTCATCGCGGCGGTGGCGTAGCGCTCGACCTTCTCGGTGTCGCCCTTCGCCATGCGCCGCTGCATCATGTCGAGCGAGCCGATCACGCCGGTCAGCAGGTTGTTGAAGTCGTGCGCGATGCCGCCGGTCAACTGGCCGACCGCCTCCATCTTCTGGCTCTGGCGCAGCGCCTCCTGCGCATGCTCCAGCTCGGCCTGGGCGCGCACCCGGTCGGACACGTCGTAGGCCGTCTGCGACACGCCCATGATAGCGCCGTCGCGATCGCGCAACACGCCGAAGCGGACTTCGTAGGTGCTCCGCCAGAACCGTTCGTCGCCGAATTCGGCGACGATGGTGTATTCCTCCCCCTTCATCGCGCGGCCGAAGCCGGCGCGCATCTCCGCCTGATGCTTCGGGACATGGGCGAGCAGGTCGATGAGATTGTCGCCGACGCCCGCGATGAAGCCGAACGCGCGCATGATGCCGTCCGCGTTCGTGCGGTTGATGGCGAGGATGCGATAATCGAGATCGACGACGAGGATTCCGGCGCTCGAATTCTCGACGACGTCGGAGAATATCTTTCGTTCGGCCAGCGCCGCGGCGACCCGCTGCTCCAGCGTGTCGTTCAACTCGCGCAGCCGTTCCTCGGCGCGCTTGCGCTCGGTGATATCGACCGACGATCCCACCAGCCCGACCACCGCGCCGTCAGCATCTATGAATGGGGACTTGGTGGACAGCCACGTCGCCCGCGTGCCGTCGGGGAAGTCGACATCCTCCTCCAGCACCTCGGCGCGGTTCTCGGTCATGATCCGGCGGTCGTTCGCCATCACGCCGTCTGCCTGCACCGGGTCGTCGAGGAATTCGCGGTCGGTCCGCCCGACGATCTGCGACACCGGCTTGCCGACCAGTTCCGCGGTACCACGGTTCGCCGCCAGCATCCGGCCGTCCAGATCCTTGGCATAGACGACGCCCGGCACCGCCTCCATCACCGCGGCCAGCAGCTCGCTTGAGCGGCGGACGGCGTCTTCGGCCTCGCGGCGGTCGTCGATATCGATGACCGAGCCGACATGACCGAGGAACCGGCCGTCCTCGCCGAAGCGCGGTGCGGCGGCGTCGATCGCCCAGCGATAGGTGCCGTCGGCACGCCGCAGCCGATATTCGACGCGGAACGGCGCCTGATCCGCGACGGCGGCCAGGAAGGCCTGCTCGACCGTCGTCTGATCGTCGGGATGCGTCGCCTTCGTCCAGCCCAGCCCCAGCGCGTCTTGCTCGGTCTGACCGGTGAATTCGTACCAGCGCCGGTTGAGGTAACTGCAATAGCCGTCCGGCTCGGTCACCCACATGATGAGCGGCGCGTGGTCCGCCAGATTGCGGAACCGCGCCTCGCTTTCGCTCAGGGCATTCTGGCTCAGCGCGCGCTCGGTCATGTCGCGCGATACCGACAGGAGCATGCGTGGCGCGCCGTCCGCCCCCAGCACCGGCGACACCTGCACGTCCCACCATTTGGGCGTGCCTTTGGCGGTCGGGCAAAAACCGTAGAACCGCCCCGTCCGCCCGTGCCGCGCATCGTCCAGCGCGGTGCGGATCAATCCGTGCATCTCCTCCGGCCAAAGTGTCGCCCATTCCCGCCCGGTCACGGTCGCGAAATCGTCGATCTCCATGATGCACTGGCCGGGCAGGTTCATCGCTTGCAGCCGACCGTCGAGGTCGAGCATCTTCACGCAATCGGCGCTGCTTTCGAACAGCGTGTGCGCCAGCGCCTCGCTCTCGTGCCGCTGCCGTTCGGCCTCGTGCTGCGCGGTGCGGTCGCGGACTATCTTCAGATAGCCCAGATGCGCGCCGGTCGCGTCGTCCTCGAACCGCATCATCAGGCCCGACGCCCAGAAGCGGGTGTCATCTTTGCGCCGGTGCCACCGTTCGTCCTCGGCGCGACCCCGTTCGGCCGCCGTGCGCATCTCGCGCGCGCAGACGTCGCGGTCCTGATCCTCCTGCGTGAAGATCATGCACGCGTCCTGCCCGAGCGCCTCCGCCTCGGCCCAGCCGAACAGCTTCTGCGCGCCGGGATTCCAACTCGTCACCAGCCCGTCGAGGTCGGTCGTCAGGATCGCGAAGTCGGTCGCGCTGTCGACGATGGAGCGATAATGCGCATCACCCAGCCGCGATGCAGCCGGGCCGGGGGCGGCGCCGGTTCGATCGCCTGTCGGCGGCAGGTCGGGATCGGGCATGAAGTTCAGCTTCTAGAAAACCAGTGTCTGGACGCGCGTCATAGCCGGTTTCCGCCCCATGCGACATGCGTATGACGACAAACGGGATTTACGTCGCGTCAGTCAGAAATCCCGCCTGCCGCAGCCACCCTGCACATAGCGCCGGCCACTGCGCGACCGGCAGGTCGACCGTGTCGAGCGCGAAACCGTGGGGCGCGTCGGCGAACACGTGCAGCTCGACCGCACCGCCCTTGGCCTGCAGCGCCTCGGTCAGCCGCCAGGCGTTGGCGACGGGCACGACCGGATCGTTGCCGGCATAGACGACGAACGCGGGCGGTGGCGACGGCGCCAGTTGCGCATCGGGCTGCACCAGATCGTAGAAGCGCTGCTTGGCCGGGGGAGCGAGCGGCGGCTTGTCGGCGACGATCGTCCGCCCCGCGGCATTGGTGGAGATCGGCGCATAGCCGATCACCGCGACCTCGGGCCTGGGCGCTGGTTCCCGAGCAGGATCGTTCGTGAGCAAGGCGGCGGCGAGATGCCCGCCCGACGACAGGCCGACCACGCCCGTCGCGTCGTGTCCGCGACCCGCGATGATCCGCATCGCCTGCCGCGCGTCGTCCAGCGCGACCAGCGCATCGTCCTCGACCGTAGGAAAGCGATGGACCAGCACATAGGCGTGAAAGCCGAGCCCGTTCAGCCACCGCGCGACCGCCACCCCCTCGCGCCCGACCATCAGCTGCGTGTAGCCCCCGCCGCCCAGCACGAGCATCGCCTGGCCGTTCGGCTGTTCGGGTGTGAAGCCGAACAGCCACGGCCGGCGCACCGCCGTGACCACGGCGGTTTCCAGCGTGCCGTCCGGCCGATCGAGATCGAACGCGCCGTCCCGCGGACCGTCGTTCCACAAGGGGCAGGCATCGGTGGCGGAGAGCATGGCGTCGGGGGCTGGAGTCATGCCGCGGTCATCGCATCCGCCGCCGGGCCCGGCAATGCCGAGCAGTCGGTCAGATTCTCGAAGGTCGATCGGCGGCATCGAACATGTCCGCGATGCTGGCGTCGAAATGTCGGTCCATCATCGTCTGCGCGGCATCGGCGTCGCGGTCGGCGATAGTACGGGCGATCTCGTCGTGCAGCATCAGGATCGCGTCGCGCTGTTCGTCGGTGCGGCGCGTGTCCCAGGCGGCGGGGACGGCGGTGCGCATCAGCGGTTCGAACGACCGGATGATCTGCGTGAACAGCGCGTTGCCGCTGGCGCGCGCGATCGCCTGGTGGAAGGCGATGTCGTGGCGGATCAGCGTGGTCAGGTCGTGCGCGGACCTACGCATCTCGTGAACATGGCCGGCAAGCGCGCGGGCGTCGTCGTCGCTGCGGTTGACGGCGGCGAGCGCGGCGGTGCGCAGTTCGAGCGTGCGGCGCACGTCCCACACCTCGCCGGTCGAGATCTGCGCGGTCGTGACGGCGTGGTCGATCGACGTCGCCATCACCGATCCGTCGATCGCGCCGACCCGCGCCTTGCGCCCGTTGCCGACGTCGATCAGCCGCAGCGCCGCAAGCGCCCCGAACGCCTCACGCATCACCGCGCGGCTGACCCCCAGCTGGCTGGCGAAGGCGCCTTCGCCAGGTAGCGTGTCGCCGACCTTCAGGTCGCTGCGTCGGATATGGTCGCGCACCGCACGGATCGCCTGATCGACCAGCGACCCGCCATCGATGGCCGTCACCGCGTTCATGCCGCCGCCCGCAGCCGGGTGGGGGCGACGCCGAAGCGGCGCGAGAAGGCGCGGGTGAAGCTGGCGTTGTTGAGATAGCCGCAGGCATAGCCGACCGACGCGACCGGCAGGTTGGTCGACAACAGCATGACGCGCGCGCCGCCCAATCGCCGATCGGCGATCGCGTCGGCGATGCTGCGGTCGAACATCGCGCGGAAGCCGCGGGTCAGCTTGCCGCGGTTGATGCCGCAGGCGCGCGCGATCGCTTCCAGCGTCAGTTTCTCGTGCCAGCGTTCGTCGATCATCCGCTGCGCCGCGACGATCCGGCTGGCGTCGCTCGCCGACAGCGCGCGCGTGCCGCCGACCGGCACCAGCGCCCCTTCGTCAAGGCCGGCGAAGGTCGCGCAGAACAGTTCGATGCTCTTGGCGAGGCGCAGCGTTTCGCAGGCCGCGGCCGGCATCGCGCAGTCGCGGATCGCCAATGCGATCGACCGCACCGCGCTCGGCAGGTGCCAGGTTCCCGCGACATCCAGCGACAGGTCGAAGATCCGGCGACACGCCGACGCCGCGACGACCAGCACGACATCGGCGTCGGCCAACGCGTCGCAACTGGACGGGGCGGGATCGATCGCGACCGTGCCGGCGGCCAGATCATAGGCCATCGCATAGGCATTGAGAGGCCAGTCGAACGGCGACACTGCATCCATGCCGACGAAGGCGACCATCTCCGGTGAAACCTCGATTCTCGTCTTCATGCGACCCTCCGTTCCGACCGGTGTAACCTATCGGATAGCTATCGCCAATAGCTTTCAGATAGGTTGCGCGGTCGCTGAGGTCGGCGCGTGCCGCGCGGCGACTGCGAAGGCGACGACCGACGCGATGCTGACGCCGATACCAACGATCGACAGCGCCTCCCCGATCTTGGCTTCTCCACCCAGCACATCGCTGAGCGCGGCGACCAGGGTCGGCGCGATGCCGAAGCCGATGATGCCGGCAAAAGCGATGAAGGCACCGATACACAGCCCGCGCAATTCGTTGGGGATCAGCACGGTCAGCGACACGGAGGTGATGAGGCCGGTCACCGTCCCGCACAGCATCAGCAGGCCGAAGGCGATGGCGAAGCCGGTGACGTCGGGCATCACCGGAAAGGCCGCCGCCGGCACGCCGAGCGCCGCCGCCAGGATCGCACCGTACAGCAATCCGCCCCGTCGCCCGCTCTTCTGACCCAGATCGGCCGCCAATCCACCGAGGACGGCGCCGCCGATTCCGGCGCCCAGCAGCACCGCGCCCATCCAGCCCGAGAATTGCTCGGGTTTCAGGCCATAGCTGCGCGACAGCACAGGGGCCGCCCAGATGTTCGCGGCGGCATCGGCCATCACCACGCTGACCTGACCGATGAACAGCGGGATCAGGAACACGCGGCGTTGCCACAGTTCGGCGACGATCTGGCGCGCCGGGGCGTGGGTGCTCGATACGACCTCGCGCCGCTGCGGCTCGCGCAGCAGGCCGACCGGCATGACCAGCAGCAGCGCGATCACCGCCAGGACGACGTGGGTCGCGCGCCACGCGCTGAGCGTGCCGATCGGATCGATCGCGCCCTGCACGAACAGGCCGTAGAGCGCACCCGTCACCGCGAAGGCGGCGGCGGTGCCCAGCATCTTGCCCACGCTGACGATCAGCAGGGCGCGGCCGCGCTGTTCGGGCCGGCAGAAGTCCGCCGCGAGCGACAGCGCCGCGGTGAGCGCGCCGGTGGCGCCGATTCCCGCCAGCATGCGCGCGACGAACAGGATCGGCCCCGACCCGGCAAACCCGGTCAGCAGCGTGCCCGCCGTCCACAGCCCGGCGAGGATCAGCATCAGCCGGACGCGGTTGGTGCGATCGACCAGGATGCCGATCGGAATCGAGAACAGCGCCAGCGGAATCGCCGCCGACAGCCCCTGGATCAGGCTGAGGTTGTAGTCGGTCAGCGACAGTTCGGCCTTCGCGGCCTCCTGCACCGTGCCGAACGACGTCATCGTGGTGAAGCCGACCGCCATCGTCAGCGCCAGCGCGAACAACGCGACCAGCGGGCGGGTGGCGGCGGGGCCGACGGACTGGCCGGGGGCAGGGATGGTGGCCATGTCGGCGCTCCAGCGTCAGAGGGTGAAGATCTTGCCCGGATTGAACAGGTCGCGGGGGTCGAGCGCGCGCTTCAACGTGCGCATGATGTCCACAGCCTCGCCCAGCTCCTCGACCAGCCAGTCCTGCTTGCCGAGGCCGATGCCGTGTTCGCCGGTGCAGGTGCCGTCCATCGCCAGCGCGCGGCGGACCAGCCGCGCGTTGATCGCGTCGACCTCCAGCAGTTCCTCGGGCCGGTTCGGGTCGATCGAGAAGATCACGTGGAAATTGCCGTCGCCGACATGGCCCAGGATCGTCGCGGGCAGGCTGGCCTTGTCCAGGTCCGCGCGCGTTTCGAGGATGCAGTCGGGCAGGCGGCTGATCGGCACGCAGACATCGGTGCTCCAGCCGATCGCGCCGGGCCGCAGGTTGACCGCGGCATAATAGGCCTCGTGCCGCGCCTTCCACAATTTCGCGCGTTCCTCGGGCAGGTTCGACCAGGCGAATTCGCCGCCGCCGTTGGTGCCCGCCAGCATCGATACGGTCTCGATCTGTTCGGCGACGCCGGCGGGCGATCCGTGGAATTCGAAGAACAGCGTGGTCACCTCGGGCAGGGCGAGCTTCGACCAGGCGTTGACCGCGCGGATCTGCATCGCGTCGAGGAATTCTACGCGCGCCAGCGGTACGCCGAGCTGGATCGACTGCACCACCGTATCGACCGCACCCTGGATGCTGTCGAAGCCGCAGACTGCCGAACTGATCGTCTCCGGGATCGGATGCAGGCGCAGCGTCACCTCGGTGATGATGCCCAGCGTCCCTTCGCTGCCGACGTACAGCCGAGTAAGGTCATAGCCCGCCGCCGACTTGCGCGCACGCCGCGCGGTGCGGATCACGCGGCCGTCGGGGGTGACGACGGTCAGGTTCAGCACCGCCTCGCGCATCGTGCCGTAGCGCACGGCGTTGGTGCCGCTCGCGCGCGTCGAGGCCATGCCGCCGATCGTCGCATTGGCGCCGGGATCGATCGGGAAGAACAGCCCTTGGTCGCGCAAATGCAGGTTCAGCTCCTCGCGCCGGCACCCCGCCTGCACCGTGCAGTCGAAGTCCTCGGCATTGACCGCGATCACCGCGTCCATCTGCGACAGGTTGACGCTGACGCCGCCGCGGATCGGCAGAGCATTGCCCTCGATCGAAGTGCCCGCACCGAACGGCACGATCGGCACGTTCGCCGCGACGCAGAGGTTGACCAGATCGACGACATCCTCGGTCGACCGGGCGAACACCACCGCATCGGGCAGGGTGGTGGCGAAGTGCGACTCGCTGGTGCCGTGCTGAGCGCGAATGCCTTCGCTCAGGTGAAGGTTGAAGGCGAACCGATCCGACAGGCGCTCGACGAACGCGGGATCGAGCGGCTCGCGCTTGGGGGTGCTGGAAAGGTCCATCGTCGTGCCTCCTGATCCGCGCCGTTAGAAGCGGATCGCCGCCTCGGCGCCCACAGTCCGGGGCTGGATGATGGCGCCCGAATAGAAGGCGCCCGCTGTCGCGCTCGGTGCCGTCGCCTGCGGCGATGCCACCACGATCTGCCGTTCGTCCGTCACGTTGCGGACGAATGCGTTCACCGACAGGTTGCCGGCGGTCAGGCCCGCTCGCAGGTCGAAGGTGGCGTAGTCGTCGAGACGCTTGGGAAAGCGATTGCTATAGTCGCTGGTCCGATCGCCGACGTAGCTCGCCGTCGCACCGATCGTCAGCGCGTTGTCGCCGCTGAGCGGCACCGCATAGTCGGCGACGAGCGAACCCGACCAGCGCGGCACATAGGGGAGCCGATCGCCGCTCAGTCCGCCGGCGGCGGGCGCGTTGCCCCGCAACGTGGCATCGGTGTACGCAGCGTTCAGCGTCATGCTCAGCGCCCGCACCGGATTATACCGCAGCGTCAGTTCCGCGCCCTGGCTGCGCGCGCTGGCGGGGCTGTTGACGATGAAGTTGAAACCGCCCGCACTGGTCTGGATCTGGATCTTGTCCCAGTCGGTGTAGAACAGCGCCGCATCGGCCGACAGCGAACGGTCCGCGGTCTGCCCCTTGAATCCCAGCTCATACTGGATCAGCCGGTCGGGCGCGAAGGTGTTGGGAATGTTCCCGGTAGGCGGCGCCGGGTTCGGGCCGCCGGGGCGATAGCCGGTCGCGACCCGACCATAGAGCGTGACATTGTCGCTCGGCCGGAACCGCGGCGATACCATCCAGGTGGTGACCGTGGCGCTTTCGCGGCCGTTGGCGATCAGCGCCGGCTGGCCCGCGCTGGCGAGGATCAGCAGCCCGCTGTAGTTCTGCGAATACCGCTGCTCGTCATGCGCGACGCGGATGCCGCCGAGGACGTCGAACGTCTCGGCCAGCTTGACCCGCGCGTTGCCGAAGCCCGACCATTCCTTGTAACTCGACAGGATCGATGCGTTGGCGAACGCAGGCAGCACATAGGCGTTGCCGGTGGTCTGCGAGTACGAGTCGATACCCAGCAGGTTCTTGTCATCCTCGTAGGTCCAGTAGCCGCCGACCTGAAGGTCGAGCACGCCGCCGATATCGGTCGCGCCGGCGCGCAACTCCTGCGACCAGCGATCGGTTGATTTCACGAAGCGCGAGAGCAGGCCGACGTCGGCGGGAATCGTGAAGCCGAGCGCCGGGCCCAGCAGCGAGCCGACCAGCCGATAGAGCGGCACGAAGTTGCGGCGTGAGTCCACGTTGTCGCGGTTCAGGATCTTCTGGAAGGTGGTCGACGACACGATGTCGAGGCCGCCCAAGGTCGCGCGCAGCGTCGCGTTATAGAGGCGCAGCTTGGTCAGGCCGTATTCGACCGCCGAACGATCCTGCTTCAGGTCGCCGTAAATCGGACGCAGCGTCGCCGCATCGACGTCGACGGCGTTGCTGCCCTGGGTCGAGGTATCCTGCAGCAGGGCCGACAGATCGAGCGAGACGTCCGGGCTGAACCGCATCGACAGCACCGCACGGCCGCCGCGCACCGTCGCTTCGTTGACGTCGTTGCGGCCGATCCGCGGGTTCACATTGTCGACGTAGCCGGGATCGTTGCGGTAGAAGCCTGATGCGCGGAACGTGAGCTGGTCGGTCGCCAGCGGAATGTTGATCATCGCGCGGCCGGCGTAACCGAGCTTCCCGCCTCCGCTGACGCCGGTCAGACCCGCCGATGCGCGGACCGTCAGGTCGTTGAGGTCCGGGTTGACGGTCGTGAATTTCAGCAGGCCGCCGACCGCGCCGGCGCCATACAACGTCCCCTGCGGCCCCTTGAGCACCTCGACCTGGGCGAGGTCGGACGGGTCGAGGTCAGGCGTGATGGCATTGCCGCCGGTGTAGGCATTGACCGAACCGACCGGCGCCTCATCGATATAGAAGGCGGTGGTCGAACCCGGCTGAGCCGCACCGGTAGTGATGCCGCGCACCACGACCTGGGTCACGCCCTGGCGTGCGCTGGTGAGGCTGAGGCCCGGCACCTGCGAGGCATAGTCGGTGAAGCGAACGGCACCCTGTTCCAGCAGATCGGCGCCGGAGACGACCGATACCGACGCGGGTACGTCCTGCAGCCGTTCGTTGCGCTTCGTCGCGGTGACGATGATCTCGCCGACATTTTCGTCCTGCGCATCGGCACCGGTCGTGGGCCTCGATCCGTCCTGCGGCACTGGCGCGACAGCGGATGCCGTCTGCGCCTGCGCAGCGAGCGGCAGGGCCAGCGCCAGTGCGGTCGAAGCGGCGAACAGGGTGCGAAGGCGCATGGCAGACATCCTCTCTGATTTCGGCGAGTCGTCGCTCACCTGTCAGAAAGGTTGTGCCAGACTTGTGACCTATCAGAAAGGTCTGGTGGTTGTGCCGATCGGGTCGTTCGCTGCGCCGATCGGGTCACGAGAATTTCGGGTGCGATCGGCGGCTCAGCGGACGACGCGGGTAACGTGCCCCATTTTCCGCCCGGCGCGGACCTCGTGCTTGCCATAGAGATGAAGGTGCGTCTCGGGCTCGTTTAGAAACGTGGCCCAGCCCGCGGCGTCGTCGCCGATCAGGTTCGTCATCTCGACCCCCGTGCCGGTCACGTCGGTCGATCCCAGCGGCAGGCCGCAAATGGCACGAATGTGGTTCTCGAACTGCGAGGTGACGGCGCCCTCGATCGTCCAGTGGCCGGAATTGTGCACGCGCGGCGCCATTTCGTTGAACACCGGTCCCTCGGCGCCGACGAAGAATTCCAGCGTCAGGATGCCGACATGGTCGAGCGTGGCAGCGACGCGGCCGGCGAGCGTGGCGGCCTCGGTCCACTGTGCGGCGACCTGTGGCGGGGCGGGGACGGTGGAGGTCGACAGGATGCCGTCGACATGGACGTTCAACGGCGGCGGATAGCTGGCGATGCTGCCGTCGATGCCGCGCGCGAGCACGATCGAGAATTCATGGTCGAAATCGACGAAGCCTTCGAGGATCGCCGGCGCCGCGCCGATCGCATCCCAGGCCGCGCGCGCATCGTCCGCGTCCGCCAGCCGCGCCTGACCGCGCCCGTCGTAGCCGAAGCGCGAGGTCTTCAGGATGGCGGGGCAGCCGATGTCGGCGATCGCGGCCTCTAATTCGGCGAAGCTCGTCACCTCGCGCCACGGCGCCGCGCGGCCGCCCAGCCCCTCGACGAAGCGCTTCTCGCTCACCCGGTCCTGCGCGGTCGCGAGGCTGATGGCCGACGGGCGCACCGGAGCAAGCGGCGCCAGCGCGGCGATCGGGGCGAAGGCGACGTTCTCGAATTCGTAAGTGACGACATCGACGCTGCGCGCGAACGCCGACAGCGCGGCGGCATCGTCGTAGCGCGCGCGCGTCATCAGCGGGGATACGTCGTTGGCCGGTCCCGTCTCCGGCGCATAGATGTGCGTGCGATAGCCGAGCTGCGCCGCCGCCATCGCCAGCATCCGCCCGAGCTGGCCCGATCCGAGGATGCCGATGGTCGATCCGGGGGGGAGGGGGGCGGTGGTCATCAACTACACTCCGTTCGTGCTGAGCTTGTCGAAGCACCGTTCTTCGTGCCTCAGGATCATCGCTCGCGGATCGAAGAACGGCCCTTCGACAGGCTCAGGGCGAACGGGAAAAGGCGGGCGAATTACTCCGGCGTCTCCGCCACCCCGTCGGTCTGCGCGGTCCGCCATGCGATCAGCCGCGCTTCCAGTCCGGGATCGGAACCGGCGAGGATCGCGGCGGCGAGCAGCCCCGCGTTGATCGCGCCCGCCTTGCCGATCGCCAGCGTGCCCACCGGAATGCCGCCGGGCATCTGCGCGATGGAGAGCAGGCTGTCCATGCCCTTCAGCGCTTTCGATTCGACCGGCACGCCCAGTACCGGCAGATGCGTCATCGCCGCAGCCATGCCGGGAAGGTGGGCCGCGCCGCCCGCGCCCGCGATCACGACCTTCAGCCCGCGCGCCGCCGCGCCGCCGGCATAGTCGTACAGCCGCTGTGGCGTGCGATGCGCGGACACGACCCGCGTCTCATGTGCGACGCCCAGTGTGTCGAGGATCTCGGCGGCATGGCGCATCGTCTCCCAATCGGAGGTGGAGCCCATGATGATGCCGACCTGTGCCATCCGCAGCGCCTAGCGGGAGGCGCGCGCGAAAATCAACCGAATCATGGCTGTTCCGGCAATCCACCGTCGAGCACCCGCGCGGCGAACGCGCAGTGGAGCGCGACGCCCTTCGCCATCACCGCTTCGTCGATCGTCATGCGCGTGTTGTGCAGCGGCGGGTTCGTATCCGGATCGGTGCCGTCCGCCGCGACGCCGATGAACGCCATCGCGCCTGGCACCTCGCGCAGGACATAGCTGAAATCCTCGCCGCCCATCATCGGCGCGGGCATGGTGCGCCAGCCGTCCGCCCCGCCCATGTCCTCGGCGATGTCGCGCACCAGCGCGATCGCGCGCGGGTCGTTCATCGTGACCGGATAGCCCTGGTCGATCCGCACTTCGCCCACGCAATCATGCGCCAGCGCGACATGCTCGACGACGCGCGTCAGCCCGGTCTGCGCCAGCACGCGCGTTTCCGGCGACAAGGTTCTTAGCGTGCCGAGCATCGTTACCGTATCGGGCACGATGTTGTAGGCCGATCCCGCCTCGATCTTCGTGATCGACAGGACCGCGGGGTCGGCGACCGGTATGCGCCGCGCGATGAAGGCGTTGAGCGCGGTCACGATTTCGCACGCGACGGGGATCGGATCGACATTCTCGTGCGGCATCGCCGCATGGCCGCCGCGCCCGCGCACGGTGATGTTGAGCGCATCGGTCGAGGCGAGCAGCGGCCCGTTGCGGCTGACGACTACCCCGGCGGGGATGTTGGGCGAGATATGCAGCGCGAACGCGGCATCGGGCCGGGCGATATCGAGCAGCCCGTCGCCGATCATGAAGCGCGCGCCGTGATAGCCCTCCTCGCCCGGCTGAAACATGAAGACGACCGTGCCCGGCAGCGTGTCGGCACGTGCGCACAGCGCCTTTGCCGCACCGACCAGCATCGCCGAATGGCTGTCGTGCCCGCATGCGTGCATCCGCCCCGGAATGGTGGAGGCGAAATCGAGGCCGGTCTCCTCGGTCAGCGGCAGCGCGTCCATGTCGCCGCGCAGCAGCACCGTGCGCTGGTTGTCCCCACGCCCACCCGCGCCACCGCGCAAGATGGCGATGAAGCCGGTCGTCGAGGTCGATTCGTGAATCTCGAGCGGCAGGCCCTCGAGCGCGGCGCGCAGTTTCGCCGTGGTCAGCGGGCAGTGCAGCCCGACCTCCGGCTCGCGGTGGATCGCGCGGCGCAGCACGACGACATCGGCAAGTTGCGCTTCGCCGGCGGCGGTCCAGTCGGTGGTGGGGGCGTTCATGGGGCGACACTCGCTGAATAGCCCTCTCCCGCCTGCGGGAAAGGGTTGGGTGAGGGGGTGTGAAGCGTCGCGACGATCGTCGCGAGCACGCCGTTGATGTTGTCGATCACGTCGGTGTTCCAGAAGCGCAGGACGCGGAAACCGCGCGCTTCCAGCCACGCGGTTCGCGCGGCATCGCGCTCGTCGCCGTGCTGACCGCCGTCGATCTCGACGACCAGGCGCTGCTCCACGCACAGGAAATCGGCGACGTAGGGACCGATCGTCGCCTGTCGCCGAAACTTGTGACCGGCCAGACGTCTATTACGGACAGCCAGCCAGATGCGGGCTTCGCATTCAGTTGCATCGCGACGAAGGCGGCGAGCATAAGGATTGGTGGCGCCGATCAGTGGCATGCCGACAGCGTACCGTAGAACAGGCCTTCACCCAACCCTCTCCCGCAGGTGGGAGAGGGCTGGCCGATCACCCCCGGAACAACCCCCCCAGCACCCCGCGCACCAGCCCGCCCAGCAGACCCCCGCCCGCCGACGATCGCCCGCGGGTCTTCTTCCCCAGCACCGCGGCGGTCACCTCGTTTGCGATCACGCGGCCGACGGTGGAGCTGGCGGAGCGGGTGGCAGACGTGACCGCCTTGTTCCACGGGGAACTGGCCGCCTCGCGCTCGGCGGCGCGGGCAGCCTGGGCCTGCGCGCGGGCTTCGCGGTCGGCGGCCTTTTCGGCAGCCAAGCGATCGCGCTCGGCCTGTTTCGCCGCCTGCGCATCGGCCTTCGCCTGCTGCGCCGCCTGCTTGTCGGCCTCGGTCGCAGCCTTGGCGGCGGCGGCGGCGGCAGCGGCTTCGTTCGATTTCGCCGCCAGCAACTCCTCGGCGCTCTCGCGGTCGACCAGCGTGTCGTATTTCGCGCCGATCGCGTCGGTCTGGATCAGCACGCCGCGCTCGACCGGGGTCACCGGGCCGACGCGGGAGGAGGGCGGGCGGATCAGCGTGCGCTCGACCGGGGCGGGGGCGCCGTCGGGCTGGAGCAGGGAGACCAGCGCCTCGCCGACCTTCAGCTCGGTGATCGCGGTGGCGACGTCGACGCCGGGGTTGGCGCGGAACGTCTCGGCCGCCGAGCGAACGGCCTGCTGGTCGCGCGGGGTGAAGGCGTTCAGCTTGTGCTGGATGCGGTTGTTGAGCTGCGCGGCGACGGTGTCGGGGATGTCGATCGGGTTCTGCGTGATGAAATAGACGCCGACGCCCTTCGACCGGATCAGGCGGACGACCTGTTCGACTTTTTCCAGAAGCGCTCTCGGCGCACTGGAAAAAAGTAGATGCGCTTCGTCGAAAAAGAAGGCCAAAACCGGTTTGTCGGGATCGCCAATCTCCGGGAGCGTTTCGAACAACTCGGAAAGCATCCAGAGCAAAAACGTCGAATACAACTTGCCATTCGCCATCAGCTTGTCGGCGGCGAGGATGTTGACGATGCCGCGGCCGCGGTCGTCGGTGCCGATCATGTCCCTGAGGTCGAGCGCGGGTTCGCCGAAGAAATGCTCGCCGCCCTGGGCGCGCAGCTGGAGCAGTGCGCGCTGGATCGTGCCCACGCTCGCCTTCGACACATTGCCGTAGGTGACGGTGAGTTCGTCCGCGCGGTTCGCGCATTCGGCGAGCATCGCCTGCAGATCATCGAGGTCGAGGAGCAGCAGCCCGTCCTGATCGGCGACGTGGAAGGCGATGTTGAGCACCCCCTCCTGCACCTCGTTGAGATCGAGCAGGCGCGCGATCAGCAGCGGACCCATTTCCGACACGGTGGTGCGGATGGGATGGCCCTGTTCGCCGAACAGATCCCAGAACTGCACCGGTGTCTCGGCATAGGTCCAGTCGGTCAGCCCGATCTCGGCGGCGCGGGCGGCGAAGATGGCGTGGGTCTTCGACTGCGGCGATCCCGACATGGCGAGGCCGAACAGATCGCCCTTCACGTCCGCCACGAAACAGGCGACGCCCTCGCGCGAGAAGCCCTCGACGATACCCTGCAACGTCACGGTCTTGCCGGTGCCGGTCGCGCCCGCGATCAGGCCGTGACGATTGGCGCGGCGCAGGTGCAGCTCCTGTCGCACCCCCGCGGCGCTGGCACCGATGAAGATCGAGTCGGCCATGACGCAAAATCCCTCCCGTCGCATTGCGACGGGAGGGATAGCGCGAAACACGATGGCCCCGATAGGGTCGGTGTTATTTGATGCGGACGCCGATGAAACCGGCGGGGCCGCGGCCCCGCTGGACCAGCAGCAGCACCTGCGGCCGGCTCGCGGCCTTGGCGCGGGCGACCGCCGTGCTGAACTCCTGCGCAGTGCGGACGGGCGTGCCGTTCACCGCGCTGATGATGTCGCCGCGACGCAGCTTGCCAGACGCATCGCTGGACGATTCCACCGTGGCGATGACCACGCCCTGCGTTGCTGGATCGGCGCCGACCGCGCGGGCGATACCCGGCGTCAGCGGCTGCACCGTCATGCCGAGCGCGCTGCCGGCAGCAGCCGGTGCCGACGGCGTCGCGCTGTCGTCGTCGCCGCCGAAGCCGCCGCTGTCGTCGCCGCCACCGATCGTCGCGGCCAGCTGTTCCTCGCTGGGACGCGGGACCGGCGTGACGTTCACTGTCTGCGGACGACCTTCGCGCACGATGTCGAAGCGAGCCGCCGAGCCGGGCTTCACGTTCGCGACGAGGTACGACAGCGTCTGGTCGGGCGTCACCGCCTGATTGTTGATACGCACCACGACGTCGCCGGCGCGCAGGCCGGCCTTCGCCGCCGGACCACCCGGCGTGACGCCGGAGATCAGCTCGCCCTGACCCTTCGGCAGGCCGAGCGCCGCCGCCGCGTCGTCGTCGATCGAGCCGCCACCCGGCGGCAGCTGCACGCCGATATAGCCGCGGCTGAGCGTGCCGCCCTTCATGAAGGTCTCGATGATCGGGCGCGCTTCCTCGGCGGGGATGGCGAAGCCGATGCCGATGTTGCCGCCGGTCTGCGAGAAGATCTGCGAATTGATGCCGATGACGTTGCCGTTCAGGTCGAACATCGGGCCACCCGAATTGCCCTGGTTGATCGAGGCATCGGTCTGGATGAAGCGGTCATAGGCGCCGCCCTGACCGGTCACGCGGTGCGTGGCGGAGACGATGCCGGCGGTGACCGTGCCGCCGAGGCCGAACGGATTGCCGATCGCGACGACCCAGTCGCCGACGCGGGTCTTGCTGGAGTCGCCGAACTTCACGAACGGCAGGTTGGCGCCCTCGATCTTCAGCAGAGCGAGATCGGACTGCGTATCGCTGCCGATCACCTTGGCCGTATATTCCTTGCGGTCGGGCAGGGTTACCGTGATCGAATCGACCGTCGCGCCGCGCGCGCCGGGGCGGATGACGTGCGCGTTGGTGACGACATAGCCGTCCGCCGAGATGATGAAGCCCGAACCGAGCGACGCGCCCTCGCGCTTCACGGGCGGGGCGCCGGGCGCCGCACCCTGACCGCCGCCGAACAGGTCGCCGAACGGCGTGCCCGCGAAGGGATTGGTCTGCTGCTGCTGGACGATGGTCTGCTTGGTCGAGATGTTGACGACCGCGGGCTGCAGTTTGGCGACCATGTCGGCAAAGCTCATCGGCGCACCGGCGCGTGGCGCAGCGGCGGTAATCATGCCGGGTTCGTTCTGGGCGACCTGCGCGCCGGCGGGCGGCTGCAGGGCCACGGTCGCGGCGGTGCCGCCGAGGAGGAGGGCTGCGGTAAGGGCGTAGGCGTAACGCACGGTCGGTTCTGTCCTCTCAAGCTCTGTCGATGAGCATGGCCGGGGTAGGGCCGTTTTGCTGAACGCTCACTGAAGATGAATGGTTCTGCAGATACGTCGAAAGGTAGGAATGACCGCAAAGAAGCACAACGCCCTCCCCCCGCGGGAAGGGAGGGCGCGTGCTGCTAGCGTCCCTGGAATTCCTTCAGATACCCGTTCTGCGGGCTGAGGATGATCGACGTACCGCCGCGGCCCTGATCGGCAGCGCCGTCGGCGCCGAAGGTGTACCGGTACGACTGCATCGCGCGATAGAAGTCGTAGAAGGACGGATCCTTGCCGAAGCTGTCGGCATAGATCTTCGACGCGCCGGCATCGGCTTCGGCGCGGACGATCTGCGCGTTGCGCTGGCCCTGCGCGCGGATCGTCAGCGCCTGTTGCTGGCGGGCGGTGCGCATGCGGTTCAGCGCCGATTCCAGCGGCGTGCCGTCGGGCAGGTCGGCATGTTTGATGCGCACGTCGACGATCTGGACGCCGTACTGGCTGGCGAGACGCTGCAGCCGGGTCTGGATATTGTCCATCACCTCGCCGCGTTCGGGCGAGAGCAGCACCGCGAAGTCGCGCTTGCCGAGTTCGGCGCGCAGCGACGACGAGAACAGCGGCTGGAGCGCGTTGGTGACGCCCTCCTCCGTCCGCGCGGTGATGACCATCTTCAGCGGATCGACGATGCGGAAGCGGGCATAGGCGTCGACCGACAGGCGCAGCTGGTCGGTCGAGAGCACCTGCTGGTTGTCGAGATCGACGTCCAGCACGCGCTTGTCCACCCACACGATCTTGTCGATGAACGGGATGCGGGCGATGATGCCCGCGCCCGTGCGGCCGAAGTCCTGGCCGGCGACGTAGTTGTTGATCGGCCGGCCGACCGGCTGTTCGAACCGCAGGATCACCGCCTGCTTCGTCTCCGGCACGATCGCGAAGGTGCTGGCGAGCAGGATCAGCACGGCGAGCGCGACGATGCCCGCCGCCATCGGGTTGCGCAGCCAGGTCATTGGCCGCCCCCCTGCGTCGGTGCCTGCTGGACGGCGGGTGGCGTGGTCGTCGTCGCCTGCGGTTCGGTCAGCGGTTTGCGCACCTCGCCCAGCGGCAGGTACGGGGTCACGCCCGGCGCCTCGATGATCGTCTTGTTCGACTTGGCGAGCACCTGCTCCATCGTCTCGTAATACATGCGGCGGCGGGTCACTTCCGGTGCGAGCCTGTACTGTTCGTACATCTTGTCGAACTGCGCGGCCTCGCCCTGCGCGCGGGCGAGCACCTGCTGCGCATAGGCGCGGGCGTTGTTCAGATTGGCCTGCGCTTCCTGCTGGGACGCGCTGACCGCCTTGAAGTCGTCGTTCACCTGCGCGGGCGGATCGGCCTTGCTGATCGCCACGCCCTGAATGCGGACGCCCGAATTATAGTCGTCGAGCAGCTGCTGCGTACGCTCCTGCACGCGCGCCTCGATCACGGTGCGCCCGGCGCCGAGTGCCTGATCGAGCGTCACCGACGACACGACTTCGCGCATCGCGCTTTCGGACGCCGCGCGGACGGTCTCCTTGGGATCGCGGATCTGGAAGACGTAATCCTGCAGGTTCGCGATGTTCCAGCGGACGGCGTAGGCGAGATCGACGATGTTCTGGTCGCTGGTCAGCATCAGATTCTCGCCGTTGCCGCTGGCCGGGAAGGCCTCCGACCGGATGTTCTGCACATCCTCGGTCACCACCGAGTTGAACGGCGCGGGCAGCGTCATGCGGATGCCCGGCTCCAGCGTGCCGGCATATTTGCCGAAGAAAGTGACGACGCCGCGTTCCTGCGGGCTGACCGCGTGGAAGCTGGTGAAGACGATCCAGAGCGCCGCAATCAGCGCCGCACCGATCGCCCACAATTTGCCGCCGCCGAAATTGCCGGGCAGGCCGCCGAAGCCGCCGCCCTTGCCGCCGCCACCGCCGGATTTGGCGCGCTTCAGCAGTTCGTCGAGCGTGCTGGACGTACCGCGCGCAGGCTTGCCGCCCTCGGGCGGGAAGGCCCAGGGGTTGCGCGGGCCGCCGTCGCCGCCGCCGTTACCCGAATCCCCGCCGCCGCTGGGCTTGCCGCCCCACGGGCTCTTCGGGGGCTCGTTCCGCAGAACGCCCGCCGGGGAGCGCCATCCGTCCATCCATCTCATATCGGTGTGTATAGGTGCCTCCCCCGAGGAAAAACAGTGGCGGTGTCGCGGATGCGTCCTAAATCGCGTCGATGACCCCAGAACCGACGATACCGGGCCTTCCTGCCGGCGCGACCGCGCGCCTCGCCGATGGCCGCGCCAGCATCATCCTCGACGTGACCGGCCTGTCCCCCGCCGATGCCGATGCGCGCGAGGCCGAGGCGCGGGCGGCGGCGCTGGCAGTGGGTGCGACCGAGGTCCGGGTCGCGCGTACGGCGTCGCGCACGCAGCGCCGCCTGATCGCGGTGGCGAGCGGCAAGGGCGGCGTGGGCAAGTCGACCGTCTCGGCCAATCTCGCGGTCGCGTTGCACCGGAAGGGGCGGGCGGTCGGGCTGGTCGACGCCGACATCGCCGGCCCGTCGCAGCCGCGGCTGTTCGGGGTGGAGGGCGTGCGGCCCGAAGCGCGCGACAATCGCATGATCCCGGTGGCGACGCCCGAGGGCGTGCCGATTACCTCGATCGGCATGCTGGTGCCGCCGGGTCAGGCGATCGCGTGGCGCGGGCCGATGCTGGCGAACGCGCTGGGGCAGCAGTTGGATGCGCATTGGGGAGCGGCCGATCCGCTGATCCTCGACCTGCCGCCCGGCACCGGCGACGTGCAACTGACGATGATCCAGAAGCACCGCCCGGCCGGGGCCGTCATCGTCTCGACCCCGCAGGATCTGGCGCTGATCGACGCGACCCGCGCGATCGACCTGTTCGTGAAGGCGGGGGTGCCGATCATCGGCCTGATCGAGAACATGGCCGGTTACGCCTGCCCGCACTGCGGCGAGACGTCCGACCCGTTCGGATCGGGCGGGGCGGAGAGCGCGGCGGCGGGGCTGGGCATCCCCTTCCTCGGCCGCATCCCCTTGAGCATCGCGGTGCGCCGCGCCTCCGACGACGGCACGCCGCCGGCGGCGGGGAACGGTGCGGATGCCGCGGCGTTCGATGCGGTGGCGGAACGGGTCGCGGACTGGCTCGTCGCCAACGGAGGATAGGATGCCGCTGACCAGCGACGAGGATATCCGCGACCTGCTCGAGAACGCCCGGACGATCGCCGTCGTCGGCGCGTCGGACCGGCCGAACCGCCCGAGCTACGGCGTGATGCAGATGATGCAGGACCACGGCTATCGCACGATACCGGTCAATCCGCAGATCACCGGCGAACATGTCCACGGCGAATTCGTGTTCCGTGAGCTGTCGCAGCTGGGCGACCCGATCGACATCGTCGACATCTTTCGCCGCAGCGATGCAGCGGGCGATGTGGTCGACGAGGCGATCGCGATCGGGGCGAAGGCGGTGTGGATGCAGCTCGGCGTGGTGAACGACGCCGCCGCGGCGCGCGCGGAAGCGGCGGGGCTGAAGGTGGTGATGGATCGCTGCCCGGCGATCGAGATCCCGCGGTTGGGTATCGCGAAGATCGCGCCGTCTCAGGCGTAGGCGAGCGCGCTCCACGCCAGCCCGCCGCCGACGCCCGCCTGCACCATCGCGATCAGGGCGAGATGCGTCGAGAATGGCTGTTTGCGCGTCTTGTGCCGGAAATGGCGACGCGCGAGATAGGCGGCCGGCGTCCCACCCAAGAACGCCAGCTTCAGCAGGTCCGCCTCCGCGATGCGGCGCATGCCCGACTCCGCCCGCCGCTTGTCCGCACCGAAACAGGCAAAGGTCACGGCATTGAGCAGCAGCAGGGCAAGGACGATCGCGCCGATCATGCCAAGGTTTCTAGCGACCGATCGTTACCGAAGCCCTTCGCTCTCGCTCAATCCCGCAGCAGTTCGTTGATGCCCGTCTTCGATCGCGTCTGCGCGTCCACCGTCTTCACGATCACCGCGCAATAGAGGTTGGGGCCGGTGCCGCTGGCCGAGGGTGCGCTGCCCGGTACGACCACGGCATAGGGCGGCACCTCGCCGCGATATTCCTTGCCGCTCGCGCGGTCGATGATGCGGGTCGAGGCGCCGAGGTAAACGCCCATCGACAGCACCGCGCCCTCGCCGACGCGGACGCCCTCCGCGACCTCGGCGCGCGCGCCGATGAAGGCGCCGTCGCCGACGATGACCGGATCGGCCTGCAACGGCTCCAGCACGCCGCCGATGCCCGCGCCGCCCGAGAGATGGACATTGCGCCCGATCTGCGCGCAACTGCCGACCGTCGCCCAGGTGTCGACCATCGTGCCCTCACCGACATGGGCGCCGATGTTGACGAAGCTCGGCATCAGCACGCAGTTCCGGCCGATGAAGGCGCCGCGGCGCACCACCGCGCCCGGCACCGCGCGGAAGCCGGCGGTGCGGAAGGCCGCATCGTCCCAGTCGGCGAACTTCAGCGGAACCTTGTCGAAATAGCCGCCGGGCATCACCGCATTGTCGTTCAGTCGGAACGACAGCAGCACCGCCTTCTTCAGCCACTGATTGACGCGCCACGTCTCGCCGTCCGGCTCCGCCACGCGCGCCTCGCCTGCATCCAGCAGCGCAAGCGCCGCGTCCACCGCGTCGCGCACCGCGCCGGTGGTCGCGGTCGACAGGCTGGCGCGATCGTCCCACGCGGCGTCGATGATGGTCTGCAGGTCGGTCACGGTGCGTCTCCAAGCAAATCGGCCAGCCAGCCGGTCAGGTCGGCGGTCGTATAGTCGATGAAATCGCCGGCACCATGCCCGCCGCGCTCATGTCCTCCCTGGGCGGTGCCGCCATCGATCCACAATGTCGTCATGCCGATCGCCTTCGCCGGCGCGAGGTTGCGGATCATGTCGTCGGCGAAGAAGGCGCGCGCGGGCGCGATGTCGTGCGCCGCGCACAGCCCGGCATAGGCGGACGGCGCGGGTTTGGGCAGCATGTGCATCGCGTGGATGTCGTGAATGCCCTCGAAACTGTCGCCCAGCCCCAGCCGGCCGAGCACGCGCTGCGCATAGGGCAGGTCGCCGTTGGTGAAGACCAGCTTGCGCCCCGGTAACCGCGCAACCAGCGCGGCGAGCGGGGCATTGTGCTCCAGCACGTCCATCTCGACGTCGTGGACATGCTCAAGGAAGGCGCGAGCATCGACGTCGTGGTTCGCGACCAGCCCGGCGACGGTCGTCCCGTGTTCATGGAACCAGCGTTCGCGCAACACCCCGGCCTCCGCGCGCGACAGGCCGGTCAGCGTCTCGATATAGGTGGTCATCCGCTGCTCGACCTCGACGAACAGGTTCGAGCTGGCCGGATAGAGCGTGTTGTCCAGATCGAAGATCCAGGCGTCGATATGGGCGAGATCGGTGCGCATCGCGGGTGCGCTTAGGGGAGGGTGCGGCAGAAGGGAAGGTTCTCGCGGGCGTTCAAAGCAACCGTCAACCCGGACCTGTTCCGGGGTCCACCATGCCGTCCGCGTCGTGCGCGATTATCACCGTCACCGCTCGCCGCGCGGTGGACCCCGGAACAAGTCCGGGGTGACGTTTGGGGTCGGGCAGGCTGCCGACCACCCAAGCTTTTCTTTTCTGGCAGGCTCGGCGCGCCTTCCTACATCCCGTTGCATGACCCCATATTCGTTCCTCGACCTCGTCCCCGTCCTCGAAGGCGGCACCGTCGGCGATGCGCTCACCAATGCCGCGGCGCTGGCCGCGCATGCCGAGGCGCTCGGCTTCACCCGCTATTGGGTCGCCGAACATCACGGCATGCCCGGTATTGCCAGCGCGGCGACGGCGCTCGTCATCGGCCATATCGCCGCCGCGACCTCGACGATGCGGGTCGGGGCGGGCGGCATTATGCTGCCCAACCACGCTCCGCTGGTGATCGCCGAACAGTTCGGCACGCTCGACGCGCTTCACCCCGGGCGGATCGACCTGGGTCTCGGCCGCGCGCCGGGGTCCGACCAGCGCGTCGCGCATGCGATGCGGCGCTCGCTGGAGACTTCACCCGACGCCTTCCCGCAGGACGTCGTCGAGTTGCAGAGCCTGTTCGCCGACGACGGGCGCACCGGCATCCACGCGACGCCGGGCGGCGGCGCGAACGTCGCGCTGTGGGTGCTGGGGTCGAGCACCTATGGCGCGCAGCTCGCGGCGATGCTCGGCCTGCCCTACGCGTTCGCGTCGCACTTCGCGCCGGCGTCGCTCGATGCCGCTGCCGCGATCTACCGGCGCGACTTCCGCCCCTCGGCGGTGCTCGACAAGCCACACTTCATGCCCGCCTACAACGTCATTGCGGCGGACACGGACGAGGAAGCGCAGCTGCTCGCCACGTCGCAGCAGCAGGCATTCGTCGCGATCCGCACCACCGGCACCGGCATCCGCCTGCCGCCACCCAAGCCGGGCTATCGCGAGACGTTGCCCCCCAACGCCGCGGCGATGCTCGACGGCGTGCTCGAATGCACTGCGGTCGGCACGCCGGACACCGTCGCGCGCGGCATCGCCGCCTTCATCGCGCGGACGGGGGCGGACGAGATCATCCTGACGAGTTCGATCTACGACTTCGCGGCACGCAAGCGCAGCCTGACGCTGACCGCGGAGGCGATGCGGGCGGTATAGGGCGGCGACGCCCGTTCTTCTGACCATCGTGCTCCCGCGCAGGCGGGAGCCCAGAGTCTCACGCGTCCCCCTTCGTAACCCTGGGCTCCCGCCTTCGCGGGAGCACGGGCCCGATAGACCTAACTGCCCGAATGCGCGCCCGTCGCCGTAGCGACCGGCGCGGGCGCGGTGCGGCAGGGGATGATCGCTTCGGGGGCGGGGCGCTCCCCCTTCGGCCGGAACAGCGCGATATAGCCGCCGGCGGACGGCATCGCCTCCTGCGCGACGCGCTCGTATCCGACCGCGGCGAATTCGCAGGCCAGCAGCGCGGGCGGCGTGCCGTGGTTCTGCGTGCTGCGGTTGGCATCCACCACGACGACCAGCCCGTCGGGCCGGAGCGACGGGCGCAGGTGCCACAGGAACTCGTAGGGTTCCGCGATCTCGTGATACATGTGGACCATCAGCACACGATCGAAGCTGTTCGCCGGCAGCTTCGGATCGTCGGCCTCGCCCAGCCGGACGCTGACGTTCTTCAACTGCTCGCGCGCGACGCGGCTGGCGAGCGCGTCGCGGACGTCGGGCACGATGTCCTCGGCGAGCACACGGCCCTTCGGTCCGACCCGGCTGGCGAGGCGGATGGTGTAATAGCCTTCGCCCGCGCCGATATCGGCGATCGTCATGCCGGGGGCAATGCGCGCGCGGTTCATCACCGCCTCAGCCTCGTTCAGCCGGTCGCGCGCTTCTTCCGTCGACCAGCGCGCCGACACGATCTTCGCGACCGGCCGGTCGGCGGCGGGAAAGCGCGACCCTTCGTCATGCTTGTTGCCCAGCCGCACCGGCTCGCCCGAACAGGCGGCGAGCAACAGGCCGGACAGGATGGCCGCCCGCCCGATCAATCGACGTCCTCCACCTCGACCGCCTCGCCGGTCACGCGCTGCGACAGCGCCGCCGCCATGAACGCGTCGAGATCGCCGTCCAGCACGTCGCCGGGTGCGGTCGAGGTCACACCGGTGCGCAGGTCCTTAACCAGCTGATACGGCTGCAGCACGTACGACCGGATCTGGTGGCCCCAGCCGATGTCGGTCTTCGTCGCGTTCTCGGCGTTGGCGATCGCCTCGCGCTCCGCCAGTTCGCGCTCGTACAGGCGCGCGCGCAGCTGGTTGAAGGCCTCGGCCTTGTTCTTGTGCTGCGATCGCTGGTTCTGGCACTGCACGACGATGCCGGTCGGCAGATGGGTGATGCGCACCGCCGAGTCGGTGGTATTGATGTGCTGTCCGCCAGCACCCGATGCGCGATAGGTGTCGATGCGCAGGTCGGCGTCGTTCACCTCGACCTGGATATCGTCGTCGATGACCGGATAGACCCAGACGCTGGCGAAGCTGGTGTGCCGCCGCGCCGCGCTGTCGTACGGGCTGATGCGCACCAGCCGATGCACGCCGCTCTCGGTCTTCGCATAGCCATAGGCGTTCTCGCCCTTCAGCAGCAGCGTCGCCGACTTGATGCCGGCCTGTTCGCCGGAATGCTGGTCGATCAGCTCCACCTTCATGCCGTGGCGTTCGGCCCAGCGGGTGTACATGCGGCTGAGCATGCCGGCCCAGTCCTGGCTTTCGGTGCCGCCCGCACCCGCGTTCACCTCGACATAGGTGTCGTTCGCGTCGGCCTCACCCGCCAGCAGCGCCTTGATCTTGTCGCTGTCGGCGCGTTTCGCGAGCGTTCCCAGGCTGGCGACCGCCTCGGTCTCCATCTCGGTATCGCCCTCCGCCTCGGCCATTTCGATCAGCTCGACGGTGTCGGAAAGCTCGCTCTCGATCGCGCGGGTGGCGGTGATCGCCTCATCCAGCCGGCGGCGTTCGCGCATCACATCCTGCGCGGCCTTGGGATCGCTCCACAGCGCCTGATCCTCGACGCGCGCGTTCAGTTCGTCCAGCCGCCGCAGCGCCTGGTCCCAGTTGAGGAAGCGGCGCAGCAGCGCGAGCGCATCCTTGATCGTGTCGACATGTGCCTGCGCTTCGGCGCGCATAAGATAATACCTTCAGACGTATCCGGACGCCCTAATAGATTCCGCCCTCGCGCTGCAAGAAATCGCTGTCGCGTGGGCGGTCGTCGTGGGCGGCGCGGGTCTCGTTCGCCTTGGGCAGGGCATCGTCGGCGGCGGTGCGGCGGGCGCGGCGCGGCTCGCTCTGCGGCTTGAACGCTTCCCAGATCACCGCCGCCTTGGGATCGGTGTCGGTCGGGAAGGTGCCGAACACGGGCTTGCCGCTCGTGCGATCGATACGCACCATGCGGATACCCGGCGGCGCGCGGAAGGGCAGGACGGGGAGGCCCGCGAACGCCTTCTCGGCGAACTGCTTGAAGATGGGCGCGGCGAAGGTGCCGCCCTGCACCGCGCCGCCCAGGTTCCGCGGCGTGTCGTAGCCGATGTAGACCCCGCCCACCATCTGCGGGATGCCGCCGACGAACCACACGTCGGTGGGACCCGTCGTCGTGCCGGTCTTGCCCATGATCGGGCGGTTCAGATCGCGCAGCACGGTCGCGGTGCCGCGCTGGATGACGCCTTCGGTGATGTGCACCATCTGATATGCGGTCATCGCATCGATCGCCTGACGCCAGCGGATGCTGGGCCGCGGCATCGCACCGCCATTCCAGTCGGCGGCGTTGCAGCGGTTGCAGGCACGCCAGTTCTGCGGCCAGATCACCTTGCCGCGGCGATCCTGCACATAGTCGATCAGCGTCGGCTGCATCGCCCGGCCATGGTTCACCAGCATCGCATAGGCGTTGACCATGCGGCTGACCGTCGTCTCGCCCGCGCCCAGCGCATAGGAGAGATAGGGCGGGAACTTGTTCGTCGAGAGCCCAAGCCGCTGGATGTAATCGACCACCGCCGGCATGCCGACCGTGGCGGCGGTGCGCACCGTCATCAGGTTGCGCGACTGTTCGATGCCCCAGCGCATCGTGCGCGGTCCGGCGGCGCGCATGTTGCCGAAATTGCGGAAGCATTTGTTGCCCAGCCGCGCGCCCTGGAACACGCAGAACGGGCCGTCGACGACGATCGACGCGGGCGTCATGCCGTTGCCGAGTGCTGCGGAATAGACGATCGGCTTGATGGTCGAACCCGGCTGGCGCATCGCCTGCGTCGCGCGATTGAAGCTGCCGAGGCGGCTGTCGAACCCGCCCTGCATGGCGAGCACGCGGCCGGTCGCCGGTTCCTCGACCACGAACGCGCCCGACACCTTCGGCACGCTGCGCAGTGCCCAGTCGTCGCCCGATGGCGCGACGGCGATGATGTCGCCGGCCTTCAGCGCGGCGAAAGCGGTGCCGCCGACACCGCGCACCGGCATCTGTGCCGCCCAGCGCGGCAGGCGGGCGGTGCGGCCGTCGGTGAAACCGATCTCGGCGGCATCCGACGCCTTCGACGCGACGATGGCGATGCGCCAGTCCTTGTAATCCACGCCGAGCCCGGCCGTCACCAGCTGACGCTGCCAGCCGCCGTCGTCGATGTCGCGGTGCTCGATCGCGCCCGACCATGCGCCGGTGCCGGCATAGCGCAACAGGCCCGATCGCAGCGCGTCCTGCGCATATTCCTGCAGGCGCTCGTCGAACGAAGTGTGGACCCACAGCCCGCCCGAATAGACGCTGTGCGGACCGTCCTTCTCGCCGAAGCGGTCGATCAGCTGGCGACGGACCTCTTCGACGAAATAGCCCGCGCTGCGCTGGATCGGGGTGCTGCGGCGCGGCGCGGTGCCGAGCGGCTGGGCGACCGCGCCCTGATACTGCGCCTGGGTGATGAATTCGTTGCGCAGCATCTCGCCCAGCACCCAGTTGCGCCGGCCGATCGCGCGGTCGTAGTTGCGCTCGGGCGAATAGTTGGACGGCCCCTTGGGCAGGATCGCCAGATACGCGAGCTGCGCCAGCGACAGTTCGTCCAGCTCCTTGTCAAAATAGGCGTGGGCGGCGGCCTCCACCCCGGCGGCGTTGCGGCCGAGTTCGATCTGGTTGAGATAGAGTTCGAGAATCTGCGGTTTCGTCAGCGCATTCTCGATCTTGTAGGCGAGCAGCGCCTCGCGCGCTTTGCGGACATAGCTGACCTCGTTGCCGACGAGCAGGTTCTTCGCCACCTGCTGCGTGATCGTCGAGGCGCCGACCGGGCGCTTGTCGCTCTTCAGATTGGTGATGATCGCACCGACGATGCCGGGATAGTCGACCCCGTGGTGCTCGAAGAACGTGCGGTCCTCGGCGGCGAGGAACGCCTTCACCAGCAAGGGCGGATATTCGGGATAGCTGAGTTCCACGCGCCGCAGCCGCGCGAAGCTGTGCATCGGCATGCCGTCGCCTGCGCGCACGTTGGTCGGCAGCGGTGGCTCGTACGCGCGCAGCTTCTCGACCGACGGCAGGTCGCGGGCGACCGCCAGCCACAGCGCGACGAGGCCGAGCAGGCCGATACCGGCGAGATAGGCGAGGATCCGCACCCACCGCCGCCCCCAGCTACGCCGGACGAAGCCGGGGCCGCGGGGGGCTGCTGGGATCGGGTGCGCGTCGGACATCGCGGCGGTTTCTAGCCGCAGGCGCGGGACTTGAGAAGCGGGATGCGGTCACCCGACCGTTCGTGCTGAGCGAAGTCGAAACACCTTGCGGACAGCAGGCGTTCGACTTCGCTCAGGCCGAACGGTGCGTTTTCGCGCCTCACCCCAGAATATGCATCCACATCGGCTCGCCCGAAAGGCTCTGCGATCCGCGCAGCTTCTCCAGCGCGGCGGCGACGCAGCGTTCCGGCCCCTCGTGCGTGACGATCGCCACCAGCACATGACCGTCGGCGTTGGCGCCGCGCTGGATCAGGCTTTCGATCGAGACGCCGGCGTCGCGCATCGCCGCGGCGATTTCGGCCAGGACGCCCACGCGATCCACCACCGCGAAGCGCAGGTACGCGCGGCCACGGCGCTCGCCCGCGTCGGCGGCCGGCGGCGTCGTCAGGGCGGCAGCGGGCATCGCATAGGGCGGGCCATATTCGCCGCGCGCGATGTCGATCAGGTCGGCGACGACGGCGCTGGCGGTCGGGCCGTCGCCAGCGCCGCGCCCCTGGAAGAACAGCCGTCCGACGAAATTGCCGTCCGCGACGACGGCGTTAAGCGATCCGGTGGTGGTCGCGAGCGGATGGTCCGTGGGCACGAGGTGCGGGTGGACACGCTGGAACAGGCCGTGCGCATCCGCCTCCGCCACGCCGACCAGCCGGATGCGATAGCCGAGCGACGCCGCCTCGGCGATGTCGGCGCCCAGCACATGCCGGATGCCAGTCACCGCGACATCGCTGAACGCGGGCGTGGTGCCGAACGCGACGCTGGCGAGGATCGACAGCTTGTGCGCGGCATCGACGCCGTCGATGTCGAAGCTGGGGTCCGCCTCGGCATAGCCCAGCGCCTGCGCCTCGGCGAGCACTTCGGCGAAGTCGCGGCCTTCCGCCTCCATCTTCGACAGGATGAAATTGCAGGTGCCGTTGAGGATGCCGTAGACCCGGTCGATCGCATTGGCCGCCGCGCCCTCGCGCAGCCCCTTGATGACCGGCACGCCGCCTGCCACCGCCGCCTCGAACTTCAGCGCGACGCCATGCGCCTCGGCCGCCTGCGCCAGCTCCAGCCCGTGGTGCGCGATCATCGCCTTGTTCGCGGTCACGAACGCCTTGCCCGCGCCGATCGTGCGGCGCGCAAGGGTGAGCGCGGGGCCATCCGATCCGCCGATCAGTTCGACGACGACGTCGACATTCGGGTGTCCGGCAAGCTCGGTCGTGTCGTCGATCCAGTCGAAGCGCGAGAGGTCGACGCCGCGATCCTTCGCCCGGTCGCGCGCCGACACCGCGACGACCTCGATCGCGCGGCCGGCGCGCCGCTCGATCAGGTCGCGGTTGGCATCCAGCAGGCGAACGACACCGCCGCCCACGGTGCCCAGGCCAGCGAGTGCGATCTTCAGAGCTTCGGCCACGTCATAGTCCCCACCAATCGAGCGCGGCAGCGCGTAGCGGCGAAAGGGGTGTGGGGACAAGTCGGTGCTTCACAAAACCCCGTGCTCCCGCGCAGGCGGGAGCCCAGGGTAACGGACGATGACGCTCGTGGCCCTGGGCTCCCGCCTGCGCGAAAGCACGGGGCGGATGACGAAAACTACGCCTTGATAAGTCCGATCTCGACCAGCCGCTGGTGCAGATAGTCGTTGCTGCTGATCGGCTCCGGATAACGGTTCGGCCGGTCGGCGCTGATCGTGCCCGGCAGCGTCTCGATCACGAAATCGGGCGCGGGGTGCAGGAAATAGGGCATCGAATAGCGCGAGAAGCCGCGGCGTTCGGGCGCCGGATTGACTACGCGGTGGGTGGTGGAGGGCAGCACGTGGTTGGTCAGCCGCTGCAGCATGTCGCCGACGTTGACCACCATCGCGCCCTCGGGCGGCTTGACCGGCAACCAGCTACCGTTCTTCTCCAGCAGTTCGAGCCCGGCTTCCTCGGCGCCAAGCAGCAGCGTGATGAGGTTGATGTCCTCATGCGCGCCGGCGCGCACTTCGGGGGCATCGGCGGGGACGGGCGGATAGTGCAGCAGGCGCAGCACCGAATTGCCGTCGTCCACGGCATGTTCGAACCAGTTGGGGGCGAGACCCAGATGGATCGCGATCGCCGACAGCAGACGCAGGCCCGCGGCATCGAGCGCGGCGAACAGTTCGAGGAACGTCTCGCGAAACCCCTCGGGCCGGTCGGGCCAGACGTTGGGCGCCATGTCCTTCTCGAACCGGTGGCCCTGCGCCAGCTCGCGCCCGACGTGCCAGAATTCCTTCAGGTCGACATGCGTCGCGCCCTTGGCGATCTCGGTCTTGAACGGGGTATAGCCACGCGCACCACCGCCGCCCGCCTTGAAATAGGCGCGCTTCTCCTCCTCGGGCAGATCGAAGAACGCCTTGGTCATCGCCCAGGCGCGCGCCACGACGGCATCCGGCACGCCGTGGTTCTTCACCATCGCGAAGCCGAAGCGCTCGAACGAAACGCCGAGATCGGCGGCGAAACCCGCCAGATCGTCGCCCTGCGCGCCCATGTCGAGCAGCGGAACCTGGGCCTGGGAAGTGTCGAGCATCACGCGAGTCCTGATCGTATCCAAAGCAACGACATAGGCGGTTCCGCGCGATGCCGCCAGTTCGACCGCGTCAGCAGATCGGCGCATGTCCATATTCGATCGCGCGCGACATGCATTCGGTGCGCTTGCTCTCACGTTTGCGAAATTCTTCCTCGTCGCGGTATCGCTTCGCCTCGCCATCGCGCGCCGCCACGCGAACGCCGGATGCATCCGACGCGATCGACTCGTCGAGACCGTTCGAGAACCAGCCGGCGCGGGTCTTCACATAGTCGTAGGTCCAGCGGGTCGTGAAATCCGGGACGAGCACGGACGTGAATTGTCCGAACAGGCTGTCCTCCGCCGGGCGCTGCACCACCGTGAGGTCGTAGGAGCATCGCACGACGCCGCCGCCGCGCGGCGTGCAACTGAGGTTCGCGAGCGAGCGGCGGCGATAATAGGCGATGCCGCCGAAAGGCGAGGGCACGGCATGCTCCCCCGGCGTCGAGGTCAGGCTGCCCCCCTGATATTTCACGTTGGCGGCGGCGTGGGCTTTCAGGATGTCGGTGGCGGACGGCACGGCGCCGCTGACCGCCGCGGTGCGGGCAGCGACGGGTGTCGCGCGCGGGGCGACCGGCGTCGGTCGCCGGATGGGAGTGGGAGGTAAGGTCGCGACCGACCGTCGCTCCGGCGCGACGGCCGGCTTTGCAGCCAGTTGCTGGGCATCAAGACGTGCGATCGACTGCGCCGCCTGAGCATGGCCGGCCGACTGCGCCTTGAGAAAATAGGTTCGCGCCAATCCGGCTCTTCCGTCCGTCATGTGAACGAGGGCCAGATTGAAAAAGGCGTCTGCCAGCATGTCCGGTTGCGTGCGTGGGTCTTCGATCACTCTGCCGTACAATGTCGCCGCGATCGCCCGGTACTGCGTTGTCGCGTTTTCGTCGCTCTGGAGCGGATAGGCGAGTGCGAACCGCGCCTGCGGAGCGCCGGTGTCGGCGATCAGGCTGTTCAGCTTCAGCGCCGCGGCGCTCGGATCGGCTGGCGTCCCGACGCCCTTCCACAACCGCCCGGCGTAAGCGAGCGTCGCATCGAAGTGACCCGCGTCGGCGGCTTTCTTGATCCAGAGCGTGGATTGCGGAACATCGCGCAGGTCGCCGGCAATCTCCTTCACGGCCATCCACTTGCCGAACCAGTACATCCCCTCGACGCTGCCGAATTCGGCAGCGCGGCGCATGGTCGCATAGGCGGCGGATACGTTCTTTTCGGTTCCGTTGCCGTTGAACTGGCACACGGCGAGTTGATACAGTCCTTCGGGGTTATCGAAGGTGGCGGCGCGGCCAAACAAGTCGACCGCTGCGACCTGGTCCTTGGCGACCCCGTCCCCGTTGACCAGGTGGAAACCCGCCAATACCATCGCTTGCACCTGACCCAGCTCGGCCGCTCTGGCGAACCACCGATACGCCCGTGCGCTGTCTTTCGCGGTACCGTTTCCAGCAGACGTTAACGTACCCAGGACGACCATTGCGCGTGGTACGCCCGCCTCCGCCGCTGCCGTCGCATAGGCATGCGCGGCGGCGTAATCCGGCGCCCCCCATGTCGACGTCGCCAAGGCGCCCGCGGCGATGGCCATCGCCTCGACGTCGCCGGCCTTCGCCGCGCGCTCGATCTCAGCGCGCCGCTCTCCGGCGCGCAGTTTCGCCCGGAAGGCGTCCCCCGGCAGCACGAGCCAGTCGGCAGCAGACAGGCCCCAGTGTCGCTCCTGCGCACTCACCGGCGCCGTCCACACGATGCTCGCCCCGACCGCTGTCGCGATCACGCTCTTCAAACAGCCCATCCGATGTCCCCCCGCACCCCCGTGCGGCCATCGAGTTATACGACGATGCAAGGGGCGGCAAGGAGCGTCGGACGCCTTACCCCCCGATCGACAACTCGCTTTCGCTCTTGCCGTCACCTGCGGGCTTGGTCGTCAGGCGGAACGGCTTGCCCTCGTCGGTGGTGCCGGTCAGGTCGTCGCCGCTGGCTTTCAGCGTGAAGCCTTCCGCGGCCAGCTTGCCCTGGAACCATTCGCGCACGCCCGCGGTGCCGGTCGGGCTGGTGAAGCGCACGTTGACGCGGCCGTCGTTGCCTTCGCCCTTGTCGCCGGCGATGTTCATCGAGGAGATCGTCGATCCGGTCGGCAGGCCGACGCCGTTGATGTCGAAATCGTCGGCATCCAGCTTGATCTTGGGCAGGTCGATCGACGCCTTGAACCCCGGCGTGTCGATCGAGACGCGGCCGTCCTTGCCCATGCCGGCGGCAAAGTTGCTGCCGTTGCCGCCGTTGATGGCGATCGTCGTGCCGTCGGCGGTATCGTCGCCGCCACCGCAGGCGGTGAGCAGCAGGGCGGGCAGGGCTATCGCGAGCAGGCGCATGGATCATCTCCTGTATTAGTCTGGTAATACAGCTAATCCTCGCCTTCGGGCACGTCAATCTTTTCTGCGGTTGACCGTGTCGTACGCCGCGGTGCAGCATTCGGTCATGGCCAGCCTTCCCCCCATCGCGAACAATCCCGACGTCCGTTTTCTCGGCAAACTGCTGGGCGACGTCATCCGCAGTTATGACGGGGACACGCTGTTCAAGCGGATCGAATATATCCGCGCCGCCTCGGTCGATCGTGCGCGCGGCGTCGCGGGGGCGGAGGCGATCGACACCGGGCTCGACCGGCTGACGCTGGACGAGACGCTCGATTTCACGCGCGGCTTCATGCTGTTCTCGATGCTCGCCAACCTCGCCGAGGACCGGCAGGGCGTCGCGGCGGAGGATGGCGCCGACGTCGCCCATGCGCTGTCGCGGCTGGATGCGGAGGGCGTCGGGCGCGACGCGGTGATGGCGCTGCTCGACGGTGCGCTGATCGCGCCGGTGCTGACCGCGCACCCGACCGAGGTGCGGCGCAAGTCGATGATCGACCACCGCAACCGCATCGCCGACCTGATGGCGCTGCGCGACCGCAGCCTGGAAGAGACGGCGGACGGCGACCGCATCGACGACGCCATCCTGCGTCAGATCGCGCTACTCTGGCAGACGCGCGTGCTGCGCCGGGAGCGGCTGTACGTTGCCGACGAGGTGGAGACGGCGCTCAGCTATCTGCGCGACGTGTTCCTGCCGGCGCTCCCCGCGCTCTACGCGCGCTGGGACCGGTTGCTGGGCGAGCGCGTGCCGTCGTTCCTGCGGCCGGGCACGTGGATCGGTGGGGATCGCGACGGCAATCCCTTCGTCACCGCCGACAGCCTGGCGCTGGCGCTGGGCCGCGCCGCCGAAGCGGTGCTCGGCTATTATCTCGATGCGGTGCATGCGCTCGGCGCCGAGCTGTCGATCTCGACCGAGCATGTGAAGGTGGCCGACGGCGTGCTGTCGCTGGCGATCATGAGCGGCGACGATGCGCCGACCCGCGCCGACGAACCCTATCGCCGCGCGCTGTCGGGCATCTATGCGCGCCTTGCCGCGACGCACCAGTCGCTGGTCGGCAAGCCCGCGCCGCGACCCGGTCCGCTGACCGGCAAGCGCTATGCCGATCCGTCCGAACTGCGCCGCGATCTCGTCGCCATCGCCCATGCGCTGGAGGTCGACGATAACGGCCCAATGGCGAGCGGCGGTGCGCTTGGCCGGCTGATTCGCGCGGTCGAGACGTTCGGCTTCCACCTCGCGACGCTCGACCTGCGCCAGAACAGCGCGGTGCACGAACGCGTCGTCGCGGAGCTGCTGAAGGCCGGCGGCGTCGAGGCGGATTATGCAGCGCTGGACGAGGATGCACGCGTCGCGCTGCTGCGCCGCGAACTGGCGAGCCCGCGCCCGCTGACCAGCGCCTACGCCACCTATTCCGAAGAAACCGCGTCCGAACTCGCGATCGTCCGCGCCGCGGCGGAAGCGCATCGCAAGTACGGGCGGGCGGCGATCGTCAACTACATCGTCTCGATGGCGCAGTCGGTGTCCGATCTGCTGGAAGTCCATCTGCTGCTGAAGGAAGCGGGCCTCTACCGCCCCGGAGAAACGCCACAGGCCGACATCATGGCGATCCCGCTGTTCGAGACGATCGCCGATCTCGACGAAGCCCCGGCGATCATGGCCGACTGGCTCGCCCTGCCCGAAGTCGCCGCCATCGCCGCCGCGCGCGGCGTGCAGGAGGTGATGATCGGCTATTCGGACAGCAACAAGGACGGCGGCTATCTCACCTCCACTTGGGGTCTGTCGAAGGGGTCGGCGGCGCTCGCGCCGGTGTTCGAGGCGGCGGGCGTGCGGATGCAGCTGTTCCACGGGCGCGGCGGCGCGGTCGGGCGCGGTGGCGGCTCGGCGTTCCAGGCGATCCAGGCACAGCCACCCGGCACCGTGCAGGGCCGCATCCGCATCACCGAACAGGGCGAGGTGATCGCCGCCAAATACGGCACCCGCGCCAGCGCGACGACCAATCTGGAGGCGATGACCGCGGCGACCCTGCTCGCCAGCCTCGCGCCCGCCGACCTGCCCGAGCGCGACCGCACCCGCTTCCACGCGGCGATGGATACGCTCAGCGACAGCGCCTTCGCCGCGTACCGCGACCTGGTCTACGGCACCGATGGCTTCCGCACCTTCTTCCGCCAGGCGACGCCGATCGCCGAGATCGCCGGGCTGAAGATCGGATCGCGCCCCGCCAGCCGCAAGAAATCCGACGCGATCGAGGATCTGCGCGCCATCCCCTGGGTGTTCAGCTGGGCGCAGGCGCGCATCATGCTGCCCGGTTGGTATGGCGTCGGACAGGCGATCGACAGTTTCGCGGACAAGGGGCTGCTGCGCGAAATGGCGACCGCCTGGCCGCTGTTCGCCTCGACGCTCGCCAACCTCGAACAGGTGCTGGCGAAATCCGATATGGGAATCGCCGCGCGCTATGCCGCGCTGGTCGAGGATCGCGGCCTCGCCGACACCGTCTTCGGCCGGATCGCGGACGGCTGGCAGCTCACGCACGACGGCCTGCTCGACGTGACCGCGCAAGCCCGGTTGCTCGAAAAGCATTCCGCGCTGGAAGCCTCGATCCGGTTGCGGCTGCCCTATATCGAGCCGCTGAACCTCTTGCAGATCGAACTGCTCAAGCGCCATCGTGCCGGCGAAACCGACGAGCGGATCGGCGAGGGCATCCTGCTGTCGATCAACGCGATCGCGACGGCGCTGCGCAATTCGGGGTAGGTCGCCAACCGTCAGGCGAGAAACGTCGCCGCGACCTCCTTCGGCACGCGGATCAGCCGGCCGCTGGCGCGGTCGATGATTGCCCAGGTGGTGCGCGCCTCCACCTTCACCCGGCCATCGTCGCCGGTGAAGCGGACGTGGCGGTCGAAGCGGGCACCCTTCGGCGCGTCGCCGACCCAGGTTTCGGCAGTGACGCTCTCGCCCTCGGTCAGGTTGCCGCGATAGTCGATTTCGTGCCGGGTCACGACCCAGACATAGGCCTGCGCATGCTCGCTCGGCGCGACCGCGGTCCAGTGCGCGACCGCGATGTCCTGGATCCAGCGAACCCAGACGGCATTGTTGACGTGGCCGAGTTCGTCGATGTGCTCGGGGAGAGCGGTGAAGCGTCGGGTAAAGGGCGTCATCGCGTGAACGATAGGCTAACCAGCCGCGGGAGCGAAGCCTTCACCACCAGTTGCTATACGGGCGCGATGATCCCGATTCCCTCGTCCCGCATCTTCCGCAGCCGCTGGCGTGCGATCTGGTGGTCGATCTGCGTCATCGCCGGCGCTGTCATGTTCGTCGGCTTCGGCGATGCCCCCAAGGACGGCCATGCCGCAGCCGCCGCGGCCCACTCCACCGATGCGCTGGGCCAGCCTATCGACGACAAGGCGATGCGCGATCTGGTGAAGGCGCTGGAGGGGAAGTAGATCCTCGGTGCTCCCGCGCAGGCGGGGCTGGTACAACCCCGATCAGCGCGTGTCGTGTAGCCTCGGCACCGCGCGCAGCGAGGATTTCGGCGACCGCGTGCCCGTGCCGATGCCCTCGCGCAGCACGATCGGCTCGGGACAGCCGGCAACGCGGCGGTCGAGCGCATAGAGGTGCGATGCGGGCGGCTCGTCGCCCAGCTTGCGCGTCCTGGCGGTTGACGGGGCGGCGGTCTTCGTTGCCGTCTCCGCGCACCGCGCCGGCTTCATGTCGGGCAGAGCCGACGTCGGCAGGACCAGCATTAGCATCGCGATCATCGGCTCAACCATCCGTCGTCTCCCGTTCGCTCTCGTACTTCCAGTTACGGCGTTTGCCCTCGCGCAGCCAGGCGATCGCCTCGGCCGTGCGGCGCGCGCGGGTTTCGGGGCGCTTCGCCTCGCCGATCCACTCGCTGTATTCGCGGCGGCAACTGGGCGGGAACGCCGCGAAGGTCGCCGCGGCCGCCGCATCGCCCGCCAATGCATCGGCGAGTTCGGGCGGGACGGGCAGTTCGGGTTTCGGCGCGCGCGGCGGGCGGGCCGGTCGCACGCCCGCATCCGCCAGCGCTGCGGCGTCGCGCACCAATGCTTCGAAGGCCGCGGCGTCGGGCAGGTCGTCGATCGAGCCGATCCGCCCCATCTGGCCCATCGCCTCGCCCTCGCGTCCCGTCGCCAGCGCCGCGCGCTGCCAGAAGCCGAAGGTGGCGTGCGCCTTGAACGCAGCCATGTTGGCGAAAGGCCGACCGTTCAGGACGAAGGCAGGCATTCCCCATTTGATGCTTTCCGCGACGGTCGGCACCGCCACGTGGACCCGCTCGCGCAGCCACGCCAATATCGGCTGCGCGAAGGGCGCACTCTTGGCGATATACGCATCGACTTGGGGATCGGTCGGCATGGCGGCGATGCTGCCTCCGCCACGCCGACCGCGTCAAGGTCACGGTGGCATCACGGCTTCAGCGCGACATCCTCGCCGTCGTCCAGTTCCTCGTCGGCGTCCTCGGCTCCATCTTCGAAATCGACCTGCGCGTCGTCCTCGTCCAGATCCTCTTCTTCGGCGTCGGCATCATCGTCTTCCTCGCCGACCTCGTCCGACAGCATTTCGAGCGCGTCGTCGTCACCGTCGTCGGCCAGCGGCTCCTGCCCCAGGTCGGGGTTCATGTCGGTCAGGATCGCGCCGTCGGTCGGGCCGTCGCCGGTCGCCTCCAGGATTTCGGCGCGCTGGCTCTCGTCGTAACCGTCCTCGTCATAGCCGTCGTCGCTGGTGCCCATGCCAGGAATCTGGTGGCCGCCCATCGCATATCTCCGAAAAACGGGGCGCGGCGCGGTGCCGGCCCATCCGTCTTTCGAACGGTGCGCGGGCGTTAGCGTTCCGCCGGTGCGCGACCGGCCGCGCCATCCTGCGCCGGACGGAACAGCCGCCCGCGTTCGGCGATCAGCACGATGATCAGCGCGGTCAGCCCCATGGTCGTGAAGCCGATGTAGAGCGGCACCGTCGACCCGTCATATTGCTGGCCGATATAGGCACCGACCAGCGCGGCGCCGAGCGTCGCGACGAACCCCTGGATGCTGGCGGCAACGCCTGCGATGTCGCCCATATTCTCCATCGCCATCGCCGAGAAGTTCGATGTCGCGAGGCCGAAGCACGCCATCATCAGCGCTTGCACGATGATGAAGTTGACGAGGTTCTCCGTGCCCGACAGCGAGACGAGCAGATGCAGGATGGCGAAGGTGACGAAGCCGATCAGCGCGGTGTGCGAGATCAGCCGCGTGCCGAGCTTCATGACGAGGCGCGAATTGAGGAACGAGCCGAGCGCCATCGTGCCCGCAACCGACGCGAACACCACCGCCAGCAAGTGCGGCACCCCGAACACGTCGAACACGATCTGCTGGATCGAACCGATGAAGCCGAACAGTGCGCCCTGCAGTGCCGTGGCGGCCAACGTGTAGCCCAGCGCATAGCGATCCGACGCGACGCGACGCGCGCCGTCGATCAGCAGGCTGAGGCGCAGCGGCCGCCGGTCCTCGACCGCCAGCGTCTCGGGCATGCGGGCCACGAACCACACGAGCACCATCGACGTCACCAGCGCGATGCCGCCGAAGATCCAGCGCCAGTCGGCGACCAGCAGGATCAGCTGGCCGAACGTCGGCGCCAGCACCGGTGCCGCCATGAACACGATGAAGGCGAGACTCATCACCCGCGCCATCGCGCGGCCGGAATAGCAGTCGCGCACCAGCGCCACCGTCACCGTCCGCGCGCCCGCAACCATCGCGCCCGACGCGACCCGCGCGGCGAGCAGCAGCACGAAGCTGCCCGAGATCGCGGCGAGCAGATTGGTGAGCACATAGCCCGCCAGCGCGACGATCAGCACCGGCCGCCGCCCGAACCGGTCGGTCAGCGGGCCATAGACCAGCATCGCGAAGGCGAAGCCGATCATGAAGGCGGTGATGATGAACTGGCGCGAATTGGCGTTCGCGACATCGAGCGCCGCGCCGATCGCGGGCAGCGCCGGCAGCATCGAATCGATGCCGAGCGCGGTCAGCGCCATCAGCGCGGCGATCAGCGCGACGAATTCGACAAAGCCGATCGGGGCACCGCCCGCGGTCGGGACCTCGGGCGGCGGCAGGTCGGGGGAGGGCGCGGTCATGGCGGCGGGCTGTAAGGTGCGGGGTGGCATGCGTCGAGCGCGAACCGACCGCGGCGGCGGGGGTTCCGTGCGGGCTGTCGATTGATGCGCGCTAGCCCTTACCCGTTCGTGCTCACTCCATCCGTTCGTGCTGAGTAGCGGCTGAGCGAAGTCGAAGCCGCATATCGAAGCACCCGTGGCGGTCGTTCGATACGCCATTTCGACTTCGCTCAATGGCTACTCAGGACGAACGGAGTTTGGTCCTACCCCTTGTACAACCCGTCCAGCCGTTCCCCATACACCCGCCGCAGCACATGCCGGCGGATCTTCAGGCTCGGCGTCAGCTGCTCGTTCTCGATGCCGAACGGCTCGTCGGCGATGATGAAGCGGCGGATGCGTTCGGTGACCGACAGCTCCTTGTTCACCCGCTCTACCGCCGCGCCGATCGCGGTGCGATAGTCGTGCGCCCCCTTCAGCCGGGCGAAGTCGCAGCCGGCCTTCGTCTTCGCGCACCATTCCGCCGTCCATTCGGGATCGGGCACGATCACCGCGGTCATATACGGCTTGCGGTCGCCATAGATCATCGCCTGGACGATCTCGTTCTGCAGGGTCAGCATGCCCTCGACCTTCTGGGGGGCGATGTTGTCGCCCTTGTCGTTGACGATGATGTCCTTCTTGCGATCGGTTATCTTGATGCGGCCCTGCGCGTCGATCATGCCGATGTCGCCGGTGTGGAGCCAACCGTCTTTCAGGACGCGTGCCGTCTCCTCCTCGTTGCGCCAGTATCCGTGCATGACGAGTTCGCCTCGCACCAGGATCTCGCCGTCCTCGGCGATGCGCACCTCGGTGTCGGGCAGCGGCGGGCCGACGGTGTCGTGCTTCAGGCCGGCGGCGGGGCGGTTGCAGCTGATGACCGGCGCCGCCTCGGTCTGGCCATAGCCCTGCAGGAACGTCAGCCCGATCGACGAAAAGAAGGTGCCCACCTCCGGATTGAGCGGTGCGCCGCCCGACACCATCGCCTTCATCCGCCCGCCGAAGCGCTTGCCGATCTTCGGCTTAAACAGCGTGTTGAGCACCATGCGCATCGGCAGGTCGAGCGGGCTCGCCGTCCCCGCCGCATCGCGCCCGCCCAGCGACAGCGCGCGCTCGAGCAGGAAGGTCGACAGCTTGCCCTGCTTCTCCACCGCCTTGGTGATCCGCGTACGCAGTACCTCGAACAGGCGAGGGACGACCACCATCAACGTCGGGCGCACCTCCTCGATATTGCTCGCCAGCTTGTCGAGGCCCTCGCTGTAATAGATCTGCGCGCCCAGCCCGATCGGCAGGTGCTGGCCGCCGGTATGCTCATAGGCGTGGCTGAGCGGCAGGAACGACAGGAAGATCTCGTCCTCCCACCCGAAATCCTCCGACACGATCAGACTGGCACCCGCGACATTGTGCAGGATCGCGCCGTGATGCTGCATCACCCCGCGCGGCGCGCCGCCGGTCCCGCTGGTGTAGATGATGCAGGCGAGGTCCGCGCGCGTCGCGGAAACGCCGTTCGCCACCGCCTCGACATCGCCCCGGTCCGGCGCGGCGAGCGTCGCCCAGTCATGCACCTCGATCGCGCCCGGCTGCCCGGCGCGGAATTCCTCCATCGCGATGACGTTGCGCGCCGACGATGCGCTGAGCAGCGCCGGCATCAGCACCCGCGCCAGCTTCGCGGTCGAGACGATCACCGCGCAGGCGCCCGAATTCTCGACGATATGCTGGTGGTCGCGCTCGGTATTGGTGACGTAGGTCGGCACGGTCACGCAGTCCGCGGCCATGATGGCGAGGTCGCTGATGCACCATTCCGGCCGATTCTCGCTGACCAGCATCACCCGGTCGCCGGGCTTCAGCCCCAGCGCACGCAACGAGGTGGCCAGACTCGCGACCTGCTGCGCGGCCTGCGCCCAACTGATCGACTCCCACGTCCCCCGCGTCTTGCGCCACAGGAACGGGGCATCGCCCTTTTCGCGCGCGCGGGTGAAGAACATCGTCACCAGATTCGGGAAATGTTCGAGCTGGCGTACGGCTGTCATGATCTCTCCTGATGGGCGGCGTATATGGCGCTCTATCGACGTCAACTCTTTACCGCGCTTTCCGTTCGTCCTCAGTCCCTAAGCGGCACGAACGGAGATGGTTCACTCCGGCGGCCGGGTCGGATCCTTGCCGACGCGGCGTATTGTAGTAACGGCGCCGCTCTCGTCCCCGGCGACGCCCTCGCTGCGCGGGTCCGCGCCGCCGGCCCAGCGCCCGCCGACCCATTCGACCGCATTGGCCTTCAACCCCAGCGGGCGTATCTCGACCCGCTCGCCCAGCGCCTGGAGTGCCGGGACCATCGCCGCGCGCTCGGTGCCGGCCTCGGCCGCCGCCGTCATGCCCGGCGCATAGAGCAGGCCCATCGCGATCGCGTCCTGCGCGCTCATGCCGAAATCGACGACGCCCATCACCGCCTTGGCGATCTGTGCGATGATCGTCGGCCCGCCGGCCGCCCCGACCGCCAGCCGCACGCGCCCTTGCGCGTCATACACGATCGTCGGCGCCATCGAACTGCGCGGCCGCTTGCCGCCCTCGACCCGGTTGGCGACCAGATAGCCGTCCTTCGCCGGCACCGTGTCGAAATCGGTCAACTCGTTGTTCAGCACGATGCCGTTCACGGTCAGGCCTGAACCGTACACCCCCTCGATCGTGGTGGTGACGGCGACGACGTTGCCCGCGCGGTCCGCGACCGACAGGCTGGTGGTGCCGGGCGTCTCGGCGGGTTCGGCGCGGGTGCGCTGCGGCGCGCCCGGCGGGGTGCCGGCGGCGAAGCTCGCCATCGTCGCGGTGGGGGAGATCAGCGCGGAACGGCTGGCGAGATAGGCCGGGTCGAGCATCCCGGCCACCGGCACGCGGACATAATCGGGATCGCCGATGTAGAGGTTGCGATCGGCATAGGCGAGGCGCGACGATTCGGCGAACAGGTGCCACGCTGTCGCGCTGTCCTTGCCCATCGCGCCCAAGTCGAAGCGCTCGAGCTGCTTCAAGATCATCAGCACGGTCAGGCCACCCGACGACGGCGGACCCATCCCGCAGATGCGATAGGCGCGGTACGGCACGCACACCGGATCGCGCGGCTTCGCCTGATAGCTGGCGAGGTCGCCCGCGGTCATCTGCGACGGATTGCGCCGTGCGGTGCGCACGGTCGCAACCAGCGCCTGCGCGTCCGGCCCGACATAGAAGCTGTCCGCCCCGCGCGCCGCCAGCCGCTCCAGCAGCGCGGCCTGCGCCGGATTGCGCACCGTCGCGCCGGCGGGCAGCGGTGTGCCGCCCGGCGAGAAGATCGCGCGCAGTTCGGGCACGATATGCCCGCCGTTGCGCGCCAGTCCATCGACGAAGCGCGGGGAAAGCTGCCATCCGTCCTTCGCCAGCCGGATCGCGGGACCGAACAGCTGCGCCCACGCCAACTTGCCGCCCGTCCGGTGCGCCAGCGCCATGCCGCGCAGCGCGCCCGGCACGCCGACGCTCTTTCCGCCCGGCACCGCCTCGCCATGATCCATCGGCTGGCCGGCGGGGGTGTAGAACAGCCGCGGACCGGCGGCCATCGGCGCGGTCTCGCGCGCGTCGATCGTGTCGAGCCCGCCGCCCGCCGCCTGCCGCACCCAGAAACTGCCGCCGCCCAAGCCCGAACTCTGCGGCTCGACCACGCCCAGCGCCAGCATCGTCGCGATCGCCGCATCGGTGGCGTTGCCGCCGGCGCGCAGGATTTCGACGCCCGCCGCCACCGCGCGCGGATCGGCGGCGCTGACCATGCCGGACGGGGCGGTCGTCGGGGTCGACGCGACCGCCGGGGCAGGCGGCGCGACCGGAGCGGGACGGATGGCGCCCGGCGTGCAGGCGGCGGCGAGTGGCAGCAGCGCGAGGAGGATGGCTCTCATGGGGCCGACCCTAACGCATGCCGCCAGAAGGTCGATTCCGAAAATTGGCTCGTGCACACCGCACCCCGTTCGTGGTGAGCTTGTCGAAGCACTGCCCTTCTTCGGGCGGTATCGTCAGCGGCACGAAGAAGGGCAGCCCCCTTCGACTGCCTGCCTGCGGCAGTCGCTCAGGACAGGCTTCGCCAAGTTCAGGGCGAACGGGGGAGGGGACGGCGCCCGCCAACAACCGTTCGTCCTGAGCTTGTCGAAGGACCGTACTTCGCGCCGCGAACGCACGCCTTGCCGATCGAAGAACGGTGCTTCGACAAGCTCAGCACGAACGGAGGTCAGAGGTCTGAGCCCACCGCATCCGCCACAGTCGCAAACCCGTCCCGCGCCAGCAGCCCATCCAGCCCCTTCGCGATCCGCCGCGCCAGCCCCGGCCCCTCGTAGACCAGCGCCGAATACAGCTGCACCAGGCTCGCCCCGCCCCGGATGCGGGCATAGGCCTCCGCCGCGCTGTCGATGCCGCCGACCGAGATCAGCGGCACCGCCCCCCCGGCCGCGCGACGGAAATCCGCCAATCGCGCCCGCGCCAGCACCGCCAGCGGCGCCCCCGACAGACCGCCCGCCTCGCCCGCATGCCGTGACGTCAGAGTAGGGCGCGATACGGTCGTGTTGCTCACGATCAGCGCGTCGATGCGGTGATCGATCGCGGCCTTGGCGATGTCGTCGATCTGGGCTGCGTCCAGATCGGGCGCGACCTTCAGGAACAGCGGGGTCGCCCCCGCCGCCGCGCGCGATGCCGCCAGCAGTTCGGCGAGCGCGCTCCCGTGTTGCAGGTCGCGCAGGCCCGGCGTGTTCGGCGAGCTGATGTTGATCGTCACGTAATCCGCGACCGCCACCGCCTTCGCCACCCCGGTCGCATAGTCGGCAGTACGGTCCGCCGCGTCCTTGTTCGCGCCGACATTGATGCCCAGCACACCGGCGCGCGTATGCGGCAACCGCCCGAGCGCGCCGTCGATGCCGCCGTTGTTGAACCCCATCCGGTTCACGACCGCGCGATCCTCGACCAGCCGGAACAGTCGCGGCTTCGGATTGCCCGGCTGGGGCAGGGGGGTCAGCGTCCCCACCTCGACGCTGCCGAAGCCGAGCCCGAAGAAGCCCGCCACCGCCTCCCCGTCCTTGTCGACCCCCGCCGCCAGCCCGACCGGATTGGCAAAGTCGAGCCCCGCCACGCGCGTCGCCAGCCGCGGCGATTTCTCGACCCGCCCGGTGCGCGATCCCGCCAGCGCCAGCGCGCGGATGGTCAGGCGATGCGCGCGTTCGGCATCCAGGGTGAAGAGCAGGGGATGATACCAGGCCATGTCCGCGTCTTTGCCGGTTGACGCAGTGCAGCGGAACCCCCATTTGCCAATCGGATCGAATCCATCCGATTTGAGAATTGTTCGCAATATGCGCCTCACCGCCCAGGCCGATTATGCCGTCGTCATGCTCAGCGCCGCCGCGCGCCACTGTGGCGTCAGCGGCCGACTGAACGCGACGCTGATCGCGCAGGAGACGGGCCTGCCGCTGCCGACCGTGCAGAAGCTGGTCAGCCGGCTGAGCGCCGCCGGCCTGATCGAGAGCACGCGCGGCACCGGCGGCGGCTTTCGCCTGTCGCGACCGCCCGCGTCGATCACGCTCGCCGACATCGTCGAGGCGATCGAGGGGCCGATCGCGATCACGACCTGCGTCGATACCGAACGCCATGACTGCGCGGTCGAGGGCAACTGCCGCGTCCGTCCGCACATGTCCCACGTCAACGGCGCCGTTCGCGGCGCGCTGGCGGGCGTCAGCCTCGCCACCCTCTCCGCCGGAGTGCCTGTGTAATGGCCACCAAGAACGCCGAGGCCTATGCGGCCGTATCGAAGACCTATGAATGGGGCTTCAGCTCGGACATCGAGCAGGAGTTCGCGCCCAAGGGCCTGTCTGAGGACACGGTCCGCTATATCAGCGCCAAGAAGAACGAGCCCGAATGGATGCTCGACTGGCGGCTGAAGGCATTCCGCCTCTGGCAGACGATGACCGCGCCGGACTGGGCGAAGCTGAACATCGATCCGATCGATTATCAGGACGCCTATTATTATGCCGAGCCCAAGGCGAAGCCGAAGCTGGGGTCGCTGGACGAGGTCGATCCCGAAATCCTGCGCGTCTACGAAAAGCTCGGCATCCCGATCGAGGAGCAGAAGATGCTCGCCGGCGTCGAGGGCGCGCGGAAAGTCGCGGTGGACGCGGTGTTCGACAGCGTGTCGGTCGCCACCACCTTCCGTGCCGAGCTGGAGGCCGCGGGCGTCATCTTCCGCTCGATCTCGGAGGCAATCCGCGAATATCCCGACCTCGTCCGCAAATGGCTGGGCAAGGTCGTGCCGCAGCACGACAATTACTTCGCGACGCTCAACAGCGCGGTCTTCAGCGACGGGACGTTCGTCTATATTCCGGAGGGCGTGCGCTGCCCGATGGAGCTGTCGACCTATTTCCGCATCAATGCCGAGAACACCGGGCAGTTCGAACGCACGCTGATCGTTGCCGACAAGGGGTCGTACGTCTCGTATCTGGAGGGCTGCACCGCCCCGATGCGCGACGAGAATCAGCTCCACGCCGCCGTCGTCGAACTCGTCGCACTCGATGATGCCGAGATCAAATATTCGACCGTCCAGAACTGGTATCCCGGTGACGAGAACGGCAAGGGCGGCATCTACAACTTCGTCACCAAGCGCGCGCTGTGTCAGGGCAAGCGATCGAAGGTCGCGTGGACGCAGGTCGAGACCGGCAGCGCGGTCACGTGGAAATACCCGAGCTGCGTGTTGAACGGCGAGGACAGTGTCGGCGAATTCTATTCGGTCGCGGTGACGAACAACCGCCAGCAGGCCGATACCGGCACGAAGATGATCCACAACGGCAAGGGCAGCCGATCGACCATCGTGTCGAAGGGGATCAGCGCGGGCCGCAGCGACAACACCTACCGCGGCCTCGTCCGCGTCGCGCCGGGCGCGGAGGGCGTGCGCAACTTCACCCAGTGCGATTCGCTGCTGCTCGGCGACCAGTGCGGCGCCCACACCGTGCCGTACATCGAGGTCCGCAACCCCTCCGCGCAGATCGAGCATGAGGCGACGACCAGCAAGATCAGCGACGACCAGATGTTCTACGCCATGTCGCGCGGGCTGGATTCGGAGGCGGCGGTCGCGCTGATCGTCAACGGCTTCGCGCGCGAAGTGCTGCAACAGCTGCCGATGGAATTCGCGGTCGAGGCGCAGAAGCTGCTGGGGATCAGTCTTGAGGGGAGCGTGGGGTGATAGGTCTGCTATTTTTCTTTATCGTTATCCCTGCCATCGTTGAGATAATTATCCTCAACGTAATGTTTAATTTGTTACGAGACGGCAAGCAGAAGCGCGCTATTATAAATATTGTATGTGTTTGCGCAATACCAATTCAAATGGTCATCTATGTTTTGGTAACTACCGATTTCAATCGAAATGACAGCATGATGATGGTGTGGCTGTTTGTTATTTGCGCTCCTGTGCAATTCGCGGCGTCGTTTGGCGTGCTTGAGTATGAAAAATATCGCCGCAAGCATCGTCCCGTCGTAGGTATGTTTGGTAGAGTTGATAATGATGCTTAAAATCGAGAACCTCCACGCCGAGATCGACGGCAAGGAAATCCTCAAGGGCCTGTCCCTCACCGTGAACGCGGGTGAGGTCCATGCGATCATGGGGCCGAACGGCGCGGGCAAGTCGACGCTCGGCTATGTGCTGGGCGGGCGGCCGGGCTATGAGGTGACCGAGGGCTCGGTCACCTTTGACGGGCAGGACCTGCTCGAACTCGAACCGCACGAGCGTGCCGCCGCGGGCGTGTTCCTCGGCTTCCAGTACCCGGTCGAGATCCCCGGCGTTTCCAACGTCCAGTTCCTGCGCGAGGCGCTGAACGCGCAGCGTTCGCAGCGCGACGAGAAGCCGCTGTCGGGCGCCGAGTTCCTGAAGCTCGCCCGCGCGCAGGCGGATGGCCTGGGCCTGTCGCAGGACATGCTGAAGCGCCCCGTCAACGTCGGCTTCTCAGGCGGCGAGAAGAAGCGCAACGAGATGGTGCAGATGGGCATCATCGACCCGAAGTTCGCGATCCTGGACGAAACCGACTCCGGCCTCGACATCGACGCGCTGCGCATCGTCGGCGACGGCATCAACCGCATCATGCGGCGCGCGGACAAGGCGGTGCTGCTCATCACCCACTACCAGCGGCTGCTCGATTACGTGAAGCCGGACTTCGTCCACGTCCTCGCCGACGGCCGCATCACGCGATCGGGCGGGGCGGAGCTCGCGCACCAGCTGGAACGCGAAGGCTATGTCGACATCGCGCAGGGCCAGACCGCGTGATCCTCGCCCTCCTCCTCGCGCAGGCGGCGGCGGGCACGCCGATGCCGGCCGACGCCATGGTGCGCAGCCTTCAGAACTTCCGCGGCGTCGTCCGCGACGGCGGCAGCTGCACCGTCCGCCGCTCGACCGGCGACGCGGAGATCGACCGGATCGGCTGCGCCGCGATCGAGACGTGCATGCCGCAATATCAGTCGCGCCTCGCCGGCTCGAACGACCGCGCGATCCAGCCCGGCACGCGCCGCGTGATGCAGGCGGCGCTGGGCGCCGAACTGTCCGAATGCCTCACCGGCATCCACACGCGCATGGCGGGCGAACTCGCCGCTCGGCGAAAGGGGTCGTGATGATGGCCACCCTCGCACTCCCCACGCGTCGCGAAGAGGCGTGGCGCTGGTCCGATCTCGACACGCTGACCGCCGCCGCCGCGACTCCCGCCAGCGGTAGCTTCGACGACCCGGGCTATTTTTTCCTCGACAGCCTCGGCCCACGCCTCGTCTTTGTCGACGGCGTCCTCGACGCGCAGGCCAGCACCCCCGGCCGCGTGGCCATCGCCCCCCTCGACCTCACGACCGACCACCCGCTCGGCAGCCGCGCGACCGGTACCGGCTGGTCGCTGACGCTCGCCCCGGGACAGGCGGAGGGGCTGATCCAGATCGTCCACGTCTCGACCGGTGGGGAGAATCACCTGCCCGCCAGCATCGTCCTGGCCGAGGATGCGGTGGCGAGCATCGTCGAGACCTATGTCGGCACCGGCTGGGCCAACCGCCTGACCCGGATCGAGCTCGCCAAAGCCGCGCGGCTGCAACGCGCGGTGCGCATCCTGCACGACGGCGGCTTCGTGTCGTTGCGGGACGAGGCGCAGGTGGGCGAGGGCGCGAGTCTCGTCACCACCTTGCTCGGTGCGGGCGGCATGGGCACGCGCATCGACGGTGCGATCACGGTGACGGGCGATGCCGGCTATGCCGAGATGGGCGGCGCGCTGCTGACCCGCGAGCGCCAGCGCCAGGAATGCGCCGTGCGCGTCCGTCACGCCTCGGTCGGCGGCTCCAGCCACCAGACGTGGCGCGCGGTCGCCACCGACGTGTCGACCGTCAGCCTCGCCGCCGCGGTCGAGGTCGCGCGCGATGCGCAGAAGACCGACGGCGAACAGTCGCTGCGCGGCCTGCTGCTGAACCGCACCGCGACGGTGAACCTGAAGCCCGAGCTGGAGATCTTCGCCGACGACGTGAAATGCGCGCACGGCGCCACGGTCGGCGAACTCGACCGCAAGGCGCTGTTCTACATGGAAAGCCGCGGCATCACCCCGCCGCGCGCGCGTGCGCTGATGACGAAGGCGTTCGTCGCGGACTCGCTCGACCGGATCGGCGACGAGGCGGTGCGCGAGGCATTCGCGGCGGATGCCGATGCGTGGCTGGAGCGCGCGTTGTGATGCATGCGGCACCAATCCTCCCCGGCACGGGGAGGGGGACCGTCGGCGCAGCCGGTGGTGGAGGGGGGGCGCCGCGAGCGCATCGCCCGTGGCCCGCCCCCTCCACCGCCTTCGGCGGTCCCCCTCCCCGTGCCGGGGAGGATAAGGGCGCTGTCCTACACGCCCCCCATCTGCCACACCGCACGCCATGCCACGCATCGCGCTCCGCAGTATCCCCCGCAGCATGCGCCACTAACCCCTCCGAAGGTTCCGAGATGCGTCGTTTTCCCGGAACCTTCGCCACCTTCGGAGGCCGCGCATGAGTCGCGCCGACGCCCGCCCGCTCGACACGCTGGCCGACTTCCCGGCGATTCCCGCCGGCTGGGCGTATCTCGACACCGCCGCCACCGCGCAGAAGCCGCAAGCCGTGATCGACGCGATCACCCGCGCCTATGGGCAGGATTATGCGACGGTGCATCGCGGCGTCTATCAACGTTCGGCCGACATGACGCTGGCGTACGAGGCCGCCCGCCGCCGCGTCGCCGCCTTCATCGGCGGGCGCGAGGAGGAGGTCGTCTTCGTCCGTGGCGCGACCGAGGGGATCAACCTCGTCGCGCAGAGCTGGGCCGGCAGTCAGCTTCGGGCCGGCGACCGCATCCTGCTCTCCGCGCTCGAGCATCATTCGAACATCGTGCCGTGGCAGATGGTGGCGGAGCGGGTCGGCGCGCACATCGACGTTGCCCCGCTGACCGACGATCACCGTATCGATCTCGATGCGGTGGAGGCGATGCTGACCCCGGCGCACAAGCTGGTCGCGCTGTCGCACGTCTCGAACGTGCTCGGCTCTGTCCTCGATATCCGCCGCGCCGCGACCCTCGCTCACGCGGTCGGTGCGAAGCTGCTGGTCGACGGCTGCCAGGCGGTGGCGCGGCTGCCGGTCGATGTGGCGGCGTCGGGTTGCGACTTCTACGTCTTCTCGGGGCACAAGCTCTACGGCCCGACCGGCATCGGCGTGCTGTGGGCGCGTCACGCGCTGCTCGACGCGATGCCGCCGTGGCAGGGCGGCGGGTCGATGATCGACCGCGTGACCTTCGAGAAGACGACCTACGCGCCCATACCGACGCGGTTCGAGGCGGGGACGCCGCATATCGTCGGCGTCGTCGGCCTCCATGCCGCGATCGATTACGTGGATGGGCTGGGGCTCGACGCGATCCATGCGCATGAAACCGCGCTGGTGACCGCCGCACGCGATGCGCTGTCGCAGATCAACTCGGTCACCCTCTATGGCCCCGACGACAGCGCCGGCATCGTCAGTTTCGCGGTGGAGGGGGTGCATCCACACGACATCGGCACCATCTTGGACGAAAGCCGGGTGGCGATTCGCGCCGGTCACCATTGCGCGCAGCCGCTGATGGACCGGCTGGGCGTGCCGGCGACCGCGCGCGCCAGCTTCGGCGTGTACAACAGTCTCGACGACGTCGCCGCGCTGGCGAAGGGGATCGAGCGGGTAACGAGGATTTTCGGATGAGCGATCGGTTCGCCACCCAGGAAGTGGACGCGGTGACGGCACCGCCGAAGGCCCGCGTCGAGGACGCGGTCGAGGCACCGCGCGAGCGCGACTATCTGTCGGGCTTCCTCGCGCAGAAGCCGCAGGGGCTGGCGCCGGGCGAGCCGGGCGGCGAGGTGTATGAAGGCATCATCGCGGCGCTGAAGGACATCTTCGACCCCGAGATCCCGGTCAACATCTACGAACTCGGCCTGATCTACGGCGTGGAGGTCGGCGATGACGGCCATGCGGTGGTCATGATGACGCTGACCACGCCGCACTGCCCGGTCGCCGAATCGATGCCCGCCGAGGTCGAACTGCGCGTCGGCGCGGTGCCCGGCGTCGGCACGGTGGACGTCAATCTCGTCTGGGATCCGCCGTGGGATCCGTCCAAGATGTCGGACGAAGCGAAGCTCGAACTGGGCATGCTATGACGGTTTCGATCGAAGTGGTACTTCGATCGAGTTTGGGAATTTGGTGATGGCAACGACACTTCGCACACGTCCCGCAGCGCTGACGCTGACCGAGGGTGCCGAACGGCGCATCGCCGACCTGATGGCGAAGGCGCCGGAAGGGACTGTCGGCGTCAAACTCTCGACCCCGCGCCGCGGCTGTTCGGGCCTCGCCTACTCGGTCGACTATGTCAGCGAAGCCGCACCGTTCGACGAGGCGATCGCGACGCCCGGCGGCATGTTCTACGTCGACGGCGCATCGGTGCTCTACCTCATCGGATCGACGATGGACTGGGTGGAGGACGATTTCACCGCCGGCTTCGTCTTCGCCAATCCGAACGCGAAGGGTGCGTGCGGCTGCGGGGAAAGCTTCACCGTCTGACGCGGTGTCCGCGGGCTGTCCTACATCGACGGCGCGTGCTTGAAGCCACGCCGCTCCTTGAACCCGCCGCTCAATCGTTCGGATAGCGCGCGCCGACATGCCGCTCGCCGCGCGCTTCGGCCAGCTTCACCTGCCGCGCGCGTTCGGCATAGCGCGCCTGCGTTTCCGCATCGCGCGCGTTGTGGCAGGCGGGGCAGCTGACGCCTTCGACATAGTGCGGCGAGGCGCGCTGCTCCGGGCTGACCGGCATGCGGCACCCGTGACACAGGCTGTGGCTGCCCTGCGTCAGGCCGTGGCCGACCGCGACGCGCTCGTCGAACACGAAGCATTCGCCGTGCCACAGGCTCTCCGCCGGCGGCACGCTCTCCAGATAGCCGAGGATGCCGCCCTTCAGGTGGCGGACGTCGGCGATTCCTTCCGCCTTCAGCAGCGCGGTCGCCTTCTCGCAACGGATGCCGCCGGTGCAGAACATCGCGACCGTCTTCCCCTCCAGCTGCTCCCGGTTGGCGCGGAACCAGGCCGGGAAGTCGCGGAAGCTTGGCGTCGCCGGGTCGATCGCCCCGTCGAAGCTGCCGATCGCGACCTCATAATCGTTGCGCGTATCGACGACGACCGTCGCCGGATCGGTGATCAGCGCGTTCCAGTCGGCAGGCAGGACATAGGCACCGGTCGCGGTCGGATCGATGGTCGGCTCGCCCATCGTCACGATCTCACGCTTCGGCCGCACCTTCATCCGGTGGAACGGCCGCTCCGCGCAGCGCGATTCGCGGACCTCCAGATCGTCGCACCCCGGCAGCGCGCAGATGTGCGCCAGCACTGCGTCGATCGCGCCGTCGTCACCGGCGATGGTGCCATTGATTCCCTCCGGCGCCAGCAGCAGCGTGCCGCAGACGCCCTCCGCCTCGCACAGCGCCAGCAGCGGCGGGCGCACGGCGACGACGTCCAGCGGCGTGAAACGGTACAGCGCCACGACGCGGAAAGGGAGGGCGGGATCGGTCATCGAAAAGGGGGAAATGGTGCCCGGGGACGGGGTCGAACCGCCGACACTGCGATTTTCAGTCGCATGCTCTACCAACTGAGCTACCCGGGCATCCGCAGCGACATGGCCGCGAAAGAGCGCTGCCTTTAGTCGTGGGTTTCGAGGCTGTCCAGCCCCTGCGGGTCGACCGGCGGGCCGGGAACGCGATAACCTTCGCCCAGCCATTGCAGCAGGTCGCGATCGCGACAGCCCTGGCCGCAGAACGGGTGGTGAGCGGGGGATGCCGGCGCCTTGCAGAGCGGGCAGAGATTACGCGAAGCGGGCCTGGACATGGCCGCCGGATATGGCGAGCGCGGGGTCGCCCCGCAAGGCGACCGGCGCACCGAGCGTCGTCGACAGCGCCGCGATCCAGGCCGGATCGATCGCGGCTAGGACGGCCGGGTGCGCGGTCAGCGTCCGCTCGCCGGTGCCGCGGTCGCGCTCCGCCCGGCGCAGCAGCGCGCGGGCATGAGCGAGCGCACCGTCACCTGCAAAGACCTCGACCACCGACCGGCGGCGGCGCGGGCGCACGATCTGGACGAAGCCGAAGCCGTTGACGGCGGTCCGCTCGAACGGCTGGGGCAGGACATCGTCGATGGCGGCAGCCGCCGCCTGCCGGGCCACCTTGCCGGCCGCGGTCGGCAGGTCGATGCCGATCGATCCGCCGATATCGAGCCGCCGAATCGCCTGCGCGGCGGCACGCGCGCCCTCGACGGCCAGCGTGTCGGCGTTCGCCCAGCCATCGACGTCGATCAACGTCATGGCCGGGGTAGCGTGGAACGACAATGCCCCGCCGCTGAAGGCGACGGTCCGGCTCGCCGCTTCCTCCAGCAGTTCGGACCAGCCCGCTGCCTCCAACACATCCGCGTCGGTCGCGCGCAACACGCGGCCGGCGGGCAGCGCATCGGGCAGCGGTGCGTCGGCGCGGGCGGGGCGGGCCAGCGCCCGCTTGGGCTTGCCGACTTCGGGCAGCGCCGGGCGGACGATTTCCAGCGCGAACGTCGCTCCCTGCGTGACGCCGGCGGGCAGGAGAGAGACCAGCGCTTCGCCATCGGCCCAAGCGGCGATCCCTTGATTGCGTTCGGGCATGCGGGCGATCAGGCGGGCTTCGAGCCGCGTCCCGGCAACCAGCTCACCGTCCGGCAGGATGCGCGCTTCGACGACGCGGCCATCTTCGATCAGCGCGGCGCGGGTCTCACCGAGCCCCGCCTCGACGACCCAGCGATCAGTCAAGCGCAACCCCACTGGCCGCCAGCAGCGCGCGGGTTTCGAACAGCGGCAGGCCGACGACGGCCGAATGGCTGCCCGACAGGAAGCGGACGAAGGCCTCGGCCCGACCCTGGATGGCATAGCCGCCGGCCTTGCCCATCCCCTCGCCGCTGGCGACATAGCCGTCGATCTCGGCATCGCTCAGCCGCTTGAATGCAACGATAGTGGTCGCCGAGCGCAGCCGCACACGCCCCTCGCGGTCGATCACGCAGACGCCCGAGATGCAGCGGTGCCGCCGCCCGGACAGCAGCGCGAGCATGCGGCGCAGATCGCCCTCGTCGATCGGCTTCTCCAGGATGCGGCGGCCGACCGCGACGGTGGTATCGCCGGCCAGCACGATCTCCTGCGGCCCGCGCGGCACCGCCCGCGCCTTCACCTCGGCGAGTCGGACGACATAGTCGACGGGTGGCTCGCCCTTCAGCGGGGTCTCGTCGACATCGGGCGCAGCGATGCGCGCCGGCACGACGCCGATCCGCGCGAGCAGTTCCAGCCGGCGCGGTGACGTCGATGCGAGGACGAGCGACGGCGCGGAGATCGCAGACTCGCCGGTATCAGGCGCGCTTATTGCGGCCCCGGGCCGCCGCGGCCCGGCATGAAGCGATAGGTGATGCGGCCCTTGGTCAGGTCGTACGGAGTCAGCTCGACCAGCACCTCGTCGCCGACGAGGACGCGGATGCGGTTCTTGCGCATCTTGCCTGCGGTGTGGCCGAGAATCTCGTGATCGTTCTCCAGCCGCACGCGGAACATCGCGTTGGGCAGAAGCTCGACCACCTGGCCGCGCATTTCGAGCAGTTCTTCCTTGGCCAAACAAAAACCTCTTGTGAATTCTGGAATAAAAGCAGGCCGCGCCCTTACTCCGCAAGCGCGGAAAAGGGAAGGGCGGCCGCCTCAGGCTGGATTATGCTTGTCGAGGAACGTCTGCAGCGCGCGCAGAAACTCCAGCCGGTCCTCGCTGCGCGTGAAATGATGGTCGCCCAGCGGCTGTTCGATATAGGTGACGTCGCGCCGCGTTTCGCGCAGCCGTTCGGCCATTTCGCGCGACTGGGCGATCGGCACGACGGTGTCCGCCTTGCCGTGGACCAGCAGCAGCGGAATTGCCGACTTCTCGGGCGTGGCGATCGGAGACACCGCGCGGAAATCGGTTGCCTGCATTTTCAGCCAGTCGCTGCGCGCGCCGGAATTCAGGAACTGCGAGTCATAACGCCTCAGCCGTGCGAGATCGGACACGCCGGCATAGGACACTGCACACCGATAGACGGTCGGATCGCGCTGTGCCGCGCGCATCGCGGCATATCCGCCATAGGAGGCGCCGATGATGCAGACTCGCTTGGGATCGACGATCCCGTCCTTTGCCAGCTGTGCGATCGCGTCGTTCAGGTCGTCCTGCATCGCGAGACCCCATTGGCCCTGACCCTTCAACGTGAAGTTGGTGCCGTAGCCGGACGACCCGCGATAATTCGGCTGCACGACGGCATAGCCGCGCTCGGCGAGATACTGGGTCCACCAGTCCCAATCCTCGCTGTCACGCGCAAAGGGGCCACCGTGGGGCATGACGATCAGCGGCAGGCTCGTCGACTTGCCGCGCGGCAGGGTCAGCACCGCGGCGATCTCCAGCCCGTCGCGCGCCTTGTAGCGGATCGTCCTGACCGGGTTCAGCCGCGCGCTGCGGATCGCGCTGTTGGCATAGGCGAGCAACCGCATGTCCTTGCTGGCGCGATCGTAGAGGAAATAAGCGCCCGGCGAATTGGCCGCCCCGATGTCGACGATCGCTCGGCCGTGGTCGCGGCTGAAGTTGAGGATGGCGACCTGCCCGTTCTTCACAAAGCCTTGCACCTCGGCCTGCATGGCGATCAGATCGGGATCGATCCATTCGGTGCGTGCGCTGTCGTCACGATAGACGACGCCCGCCAGCGCATCGCCGGCATCGTTCTCGACGTAGCCGCCGAGGTCGAACCCCTTGCTGCCGTAGAGACGCTTGCCGAGCTCCAGCTTGGTGAGGTCGTATTCGTAGAGGCCGCTGAAGCCGTCGGCATCGTCGGCCATCGCCAGCGCCTTGCCGGGTTCGGCCAGGAACATCGCCGGGACGGTGTAACTGTCGCGGTTGGTCCGGGCCTTCACGATTGTCTTGAAGTCCGCGTTGGCGGCGTTGCGATAGAGGACGCGCGTCTGGCGGCCGTCGAGCGACCGTCCGATGCCCATGCGGACGACGCCCTTGCCATCGGCGATCCAGCTCATCACGCCTTGTTCCGGGTTCACCACACGCTTGGACTTGCCCGTCGCGACATCGACCTCGTCCACTTGCGGCCAGAAGCCGGCGTCCTCGGTGAAGATCGAGGTCTGATAGGCAAGCAGGATGCGCGACGAACCGTCGCGCGCGGTCCAAATCACGTCGTCCGCGCCCTGTGCGGCGTTGCGGGTGACGAGGGGCACGATCTTGCCGTCCTGCACGCCTACGCCGACCGCGCGACGGATATACCATTCGCCCGCGGTCGGTACCGGCACTTTGCCGCCCGTTCCGGCGACCAGCCAGTCGTCGTTGACCCAACGCCACCAATTGAGGTCGTTGTTTCCAGTCGCGATCAGTCGCGGGGGCGCAGCGCCGTCGACCGACAGGATCGCGAGGTAGAGCTTGCCTTTCACGGCGACCTGAGCCGCAAAGCGCTTGCCGTCGGGCGAGAGTTTGGGACCGACCAGCGCCGGCAATTCGGCGAATTGCTCGATCGGACGGCCCGAGGCCGGCTGAACCGGCGCAGGCGTCTGTGCGGTGGTTGCCGCGGCGGCCGAGAGACCGACGATGGCGAGAACCAAAAGCTTCATGCGATCCACTGTGCATCCCCCTTGCACGATCTGAAGAGATGCTAGGTCGGCGACCGCTGACGATCAACGGGATTGGTATGACGTTTCAGCCGACCGTGTATCATGGCGAACCGGTCGCCGCTTTGCATCGGGGAATGAGGACCAGCCGGCCGGCATCAAGCGCCGGCCGGCTGGTCGGGATCATCCAGCCCCGCCCGCGAGTGCTGCCAGCAGTAGCAGCGCGACGATGTTGGTGATCTTTATCATCGGGTTCACGGCCGGGCCCGCCGTGTCCTTGTACGGATCGCCCACGGTGTCGCCGGTCACCGCGGCCTTGTGCGCCTCGCTGCCCTTGCCGCCGTGGTTACCGTCCTCGATGTACTTCTTGGCATTGTCCCACGCGCCGCCGCCGCTGGTCATCGAGATGGCGACGAACAGGCCGGAGACGATCACGCCGAGCAGCATCGCACCAAGCGATGCGAAGCCCTGACCCTGGCCGGCGACCGCGGTGACGATGAAGTAGACCGCGATCGGCGACACCACCGGGAGCAGCGACGGGATTATCATCTCCTTGATCGCCGCGCGCGTCACGATGTCGACGGTGCGAGCGTAGTTGGGACGGCTGGTGCCGGCCATAATGCCCGGATCGTCGCGGAACTGGTCGCGCACGTCCTGCACCACGCTGCCCGCGGCGCGGCCGACCGCGGTCATGCCGAACGCGCCGAACAGATAGGGCAGCAGCGCGCCGAGCAGCAGCCCGACGATGACGTAAGGATTGCTGAGCGAGAAATCCACGGTGACGGTCGGGAAGAACTCCTTCAGGTCGGTCGTATACGCCCCGAACAGCACCAGCGCCGCGAGCGCCGCGGAGCCGATCGCATAGCCCTTCGTCACCGCCTTCGTCGTATTGCCGACCGCGTCGAGCGCGTCGGTGCGATGCCGTACCTCGTCGGGCAATCCCGCCATCTCGGCGATGCCGCCGGCATTGTCGGTGACGGGGCCATAGGCGTCGAGCGCCACGACCATCCCGGCCAGCGCCAGCAGCGATGTCGCCGCGAAGGCGACGCCGATGATCCCGGCGAGCTGATAGGTCGCGATCACCGCGACGACGATGACGAGCGTCGGCAGTGCGGTCGATTCCAGGCTGATCGCCAGCCCCTGAATGACGTTGGTGCCGTGGCCGGTTTCCGACGCCTTGGCGATCGACTTCACCGGTCGATAGCTTGTGCCGGTGTAATATTCGGTGATCCACACCAGCAAGCCGGTGACGACCAGCCCGATCATCATGCACCAGACGAGGTCCATGCCGGTGAAGCTCTGTCCCGGCACGGCTTCAGCGCCCAGCACGGCTTCGGTCGTCAGCGTGTCGGTCGCGCTTTCGAGGAAGCCCGCGCCGCCGATCGTGGCGTTGAGGTCGCCCAGCACATAGCCGCTGACGAAATAGATCGCGATCGCGGACAGCGCGACAGTGACCCAGAATCCTTTGTACAGCGCGCCCATGATCGAACCCTTCGATCCCAGCCGCACGAAATAGGTGCCGATGATCGAGGTGATGATGCACGCGCCGCCGACGAGCAGCGGCAGGCTCATCAGCGCGAGGAGGTCGGCGGAGGATGCTTTTACCAGCAGGGCGATCGATACCATCGTCAGGCCGATGGTGACGACATATGTCTCGAACAAGTCTGCGGCCATGCCGGCGCAGTCACCGACATTGTCGCCCACATTGTCGGCGATGACCGCGGGGTTGCGGGGATCGTCCTCCGGAATCCCGGCCTCGACCTTGCCGACCAGATCGGCGCCGACGTCGGCCGCCTTGGTGAAGATGCCGCCGCCCAGTCGCGCGAAGATCGAGATGAGCGATGCGCCGAACGCCAGCGCCGTCAGCGCCTCGACGATCTCGCGATCGTTGGGGGCAAGGCCAGCGGGACCGACAAGATAGCCGAAGATGCCGGCGATCGAGAGCAGGCCGAGCCCAGCGACCAGCATGCCGGTGATGGCGCCGGAGCGGAAGGCGAGGGTCAGGCCGCCTTGCAGGGAGGTGCGTGCCGCCTCGGCGGTACGGACGTTGGCGCGGACCGAGATGTTCATGCCGACATAACCGGCCACGCCCGACAGCACGGCCCCGATGAGGAAGCCGACCAGTGAGACCGTGCCGAGCGCGAAGTAGAGGATGAACGCGACGACGACGCCGACGACCGCGATGGTGGTGTACTGGCGGCCCAGATAGGCCTTCGCCCCCTCCTGGATCGCGGCGGCGATATCCTGCATCTTCGCGTCGCCGGCGGGCGCGCGCAACACCTGCATACTCGTCAGCGCACCATAGAGTACGGCCACGATGCCGCACGCGATGGCCAGATAAATGATGGTCATGTCCTGCCTCTCCCCGAGCAATGTCTGTCTTGCGAGGCGGCCCGACGCTGCCGGTCGGGTCCGCGGAACATGGCGAGCCTATGGAACCCCTGCGAAAACGCAAGCGGCGTGGCAATCAGTCGTGCTGCCAGCCGAGTGAGGCGGGGAGGGGGAGAGGGCGGCGGTGGTCGGTGAGCGAGAGGTCGGCACCGGATTGCATTTCGCCGATACGCGTCGCCGGAACGGGCGGAATGTCATGGGCGGGGAGGGTGAAGAGCAGTTCGTAATCGTCGCCGGCGGTCGCGGCGGCCAGCGCGTCGCCGCCCCATCCGCGATAGGCGTCGGACAACGGCACCGCGTCGAGCGCGATCATGACCCCGCATCCGCTGGCGGCCGCCAGCCGCTGTGCGTCGATCAGCAGGCCGTCCGACACGTCCATCATCGCGGTGACATGGGGGGCGAGCGCGACGCCTTCCGCCAGCCGGGGCGTCGGTCGGCGATAGCGCGCGAGCAGTTTGCCCGGTCCCTTGGCCCCTTGCGCGATGGCCAGCCCGGCACCGGCGTCGCCGATCGTGCCGGTCACCCACAGCGCTTCGCCGGCCCGGGCGCCGCTGCGGGTCGGTGAGACGGCGGCGCGTCCGATCGCGGTCAGCGCGAAGCTGCGCCCGCCCGAGACGGTGTCGCCGCCGAGCAGCGGGCAGTCGAAGGCGCGCAGAACTTCGCCCAGACCATCGAGGAAGGCGGCATCCCACGCATCGTCGCGGAGCGGATAGCCGAGCAGCACCCCCTCCGGCACTGCGCCCTTCGCCGCCAAATCGGACAGGTTGGTGGCGACCAGTTTCCACGCGACATCGGCGGCAGGATCGGTGGCGAGGAAGTGGATGCCCTCGACGATCATGTCGGTAGTGAGGACGAGCTCGCCGAGCCGCGCCGCATCGTCGCGCAGGTCGAGCGCGCCGGGGTGCAGCGGGAGGATGCGCAGGCGGGCGATGAAGTCGGCTTCGGTCATGCGATCTTCTCTCCTCCCTTGTGAAGGGAGGGGTCGGGGGTGGGTGGGTATGAAGCGAACGCTTCGCCCACCCTCGGGCCGACCCACCCCCAGTGTCAGGTAAACAGCGCCCCGCGCTGTTTAGGTCAAGCCGGGGGCTTGACCGACCTGACACTCCTCCCTTGTCCAGGGAGGGGAAAAAAGGTCATGCCTTCGCCACCACGCTCTCGGGCAGATCCTTGCCGAACACACGCTGGTAGTACTCGGCAACAAGCGCACGCTCCGCTTCGTCGCACTTGTTCAGGAACGACAGGCGGAAGGCAAAGCCGACGTCCTTGAAGATCTCGGCATTCTGCGCCCAGGTGATAACGGTGCGCGGGCTCATCACGGTCGAGATGTCACCGTTGATGAACCCGCGCCGGGTCAGTTCGGCGACGCGCACCATGTTCTCGACCAGATCCTTGCCGCCGGGCTTGTCGTAGTCGCCCGACTTGGCGAGCACGATCCGCGCCTCGGTCGCGGCGGGCAGGTAGTTGAGCGTAACGACGATGTTCCAGCGGTCCATCTGACCCTGGTTGATCTGCTGCGTGCCGTGATACAGGCCGGAGGTGTCGCCCAGACCGACGGTGTTGGCGGTGGCGAACAGGCGGAAGAACGGGTTCGGCCGGATCACGCGGTTCTGGTCGAGCAATGTCAGCTTGCCCTCCGTTTCCAGCACGCGCTGGATCACGAACATCACGTCCGGGCGGCCGGCGTCATATTCGTCGAAAACGAGCGCGGTCGGCGTCTGGAGCGCCCAGGGGAGCAGGCCCTCGCGGAATTCGGTGATCTGCTGACCGTCCTTCAGCACGATCGCGTCGCGGCCGATCAGATCGATGCGGCTGATGTGCGCGTCGAGGTTGATGCGGATGCATGGCCAGTTGAGGCGGGCGGCGACCTGTTCGATGTGCGTCGACTTGCCGGTGCCGTGATAGCCCTGCACCATCACGCGGCGGTTGAACGCGAAGCCAGCCAGGATCGCGAGCGTCGTGTCGGCGTCGAACACATAGGCGGGATCGAGGTCCGGCACGCGTTCGTCGGCGACGCTGAACGACGGCACCTCCATATCGATGTCGATGCCGAACACGTCGCGCACCGACTTCGTCTGGTCGGGTGCGTCGAGGATGGTCGTGTCGCGGCTGTCTGGCTGGATCGCGGTATCGGTCATGCGGTCGCTTTAGAGGAACCGCCCGCGCCGGTTCAATCGGCGATCTGCTCGGGCAGCGCGAAAAGGTCGATGAAGCGCTGCGCCAGCGTGCGGTCGCCGCTGAACGTCAGCGCGCCTGCCGCCTCCGCCTCCCCGAGCGGCCATTTGACGTAGACGATCGCAGCGAGCGTCGAGGGCGCGCAGGTGAAGGTCATGTCGGCGTCGTCCAATTCCCCGCGCACGACGTCGAGTCCGGCCGGGGTCAGCGAGGCGGCGAACGCATCATCCGGAAAGCGGAAGGCGATCCGCATGTCGGGGACGTCGCGGTCGTGCGGCAGCATCGTCCGCAGCGAGAGCATCGCCGAGGCGGGCGAGAAGAACAGCGTCGGATCGTGCCGGCGCGACCGCGTCGCCCAGCGGCCCATCGTCTGCAGCATCGGTTCGATCTCGTAGCCCCAGGGTGTGAGCTCGTAGACCTGCGCGTTGACGGGGGAGGGCAGGCGCCGCTTCGTCACCATCCCGTTCGCCTCGAGCCCCTCCAGCCGCTGCGTCAGGATGTTCGCGCTGATACCGGGCAGGTTGGCGCGCAGTTCGCCGAAGCGGCGGCCGCCGAACATCATCTCGCGCAGGATCAGCAGCGACCAGCGTTCGCCGACGAATTCGAGCGCCATCGCGGTGCCGCAGGCATCGTCGTACCAACGCTTCCCCTCTTTAGTTATCTTTTCTGACTCCATGGTTGCTTTTAATAACTCGCGAGCGCATCCAAGGCAAACGATGATTCGCAATTGAAGCCGAGGAGAGACCGACATGCCGAAAGAGATCTTCGTCAATCTGCCCGTCACCGACGTGGCCCGCTCGACCGCTTTCTATCAGGCGCTGGGATTCGAGAAGAACGACATGTTCTCCAACGAACAGGCGTCGGCGATGACCTGGTCCGATGGAATTGCGGTGATGCTGCTCGACACGACGTTCTATGTGACCTTCACGCCCAAGCGGATCATCGACGCGCACAGCGAAACCGGCGTGCTGCTGGCCCTCGCCTTCGACAGCCGGGCGGAGGTCGACACGATCACCGATGCGGCGATCGCGGCGGGCGGGCGCGAGGCGCATGATCCGGAAGACGAAGGCTACATGTACAGCCGCGCTTTCGAGGATCCGGACGGCCACGGCTGGGGTCCGTTCTTCATGGACATGGACGCGGCGAAGACGGCGTTTGCAGCCGACGCACCCGCAGACGCATGATGAGCGCGCGGCGCAGCGTCGGCTTCGGAGTCGTCGCGTTCGTCGTGACGGCACTGGCCATCGCCTGCCACGCGCCGATCGCCTGAAGGAGAGGATGTGATGACGATCACCATCACCGCATTCGACTGGGTACCCGATTTCGCGAAGGGGCAGGTCCGCGACCTGCGCGTGCGCTGGGCGCTGGAGGAAGTCGGGCAACGCTATGACGTCCGCTATCTGCCGCAGGGCGCGCAAAAGGCCGATCCGCACCGCATGCGCCAGCCGTTCGGTCAGGTGCCGACCTATGAGGAGGGCGACCTGACGCTCTTCGAATCGGGTGCCATCGTATTCCACATCGCCGAGCGGTTCGGCGGTCTGCTGCCGGCCGATCCGGCGGCGCGGGCGCGGGCGGTCGAGTGGATGTTCGCGGCGCTCAATACGCTGGAGCCGCCGATCATGGATCATTCGATCGCGACGATCTTCGAGGCAGGCAAGCCCTGGTCGAAGCCGCGACTGCCCGCCATCGCGGCGCGGATCGACGAGCGGCTGGGCGAACTGGCGCGGCGGCTGGGCGAGCGCGAGTGGCTCGACGGCGGCGACTTCACCGCGGGCGATCTGCTGACGGTCGCGGTGCTGCGGATCATCGATGGCAGCGACATGCTGGCGAAACATCCAACGCTTATCGCCTATGTGGAGCGTGGCACCGCGCGGCCGGCGTTCGGGCGGGCGCTGGAGGCGCAGATGGCGGGCTTCACCGGATCGCCGCCGCCCGGCTTTGCCGACTGGCTCGCCAAACAGAAGCAGCACGAAGGAGAGACGGCATGACCTATATCGAAGGCTTCATCACGCCCGTACCGACGGCGAAGAAGGACGCGTATCTCGCCCATGCCGAAGCCGCGCGGGCGCTGTTCGAGGAATTCGGCGTCCGCCGCATGGTCGAGACCTGGGGCGACGATATTCCCGAGGGCAAGGTCACCGACTTCGCGCGCGCCGTACAGAAGAATGAGGGCGAGACCATCGTCTTCAGTTGGTTCGAATATCCCGACAAGACCGCGCGCGATGCCGCGAACGCGAAGATGATGGCCGATCCGCGGATGGAGGAGATGGCGAAGGACATGCCCTTCGACGGAAGTCGCATGATCTATGGCGGGTTCGATTCGATCGTCGACGAGGGATCGGACCGGGGCGGTTATATCGATGGCTTCATCGCGCCGGTGAAACCGGAGAAGCGCGACGCCTATCTGGCGATGGCGACGAAGGCCGCGCCGATCTTTCGCGAATATGGCGCGGTGCGGATCGTCGAGGGCTGGGGCGACGACGTGCCGGAAGGAAAAGTCACCGACTATCGGCGATCGGTGCAGGCGGAAGGTGACGAGAACGTCGTCTTCTCCTGGATCGAATGGCCCGACCGCGCGACGCGCGACGCCGGTTGGGCGAAGGTGATGGCCGACGAGCGGATGCAGCCCGAGGGTGAGCAACCGTTCGACGGCAAGCGCATGTTCTGGGGCGGATTCCTGCCCATCCTCGACCGGTAAGGAGAGCGATCATGGCCGATCCGATGGGCACGCCGATCTGGTTCGAACTGAGCACGGCCGAACCCGACGCAGCGCAGAATTTCCTCGAACGGGTCGTCGGCTGGCGCTTCGCCACCTCCCCCCTGCCCGAACATGGCGGGTATCGCATGGGCGGGCCGGGCGAGCATGACGCGGTCGCCGGGCTGATGGACGGCGGATCGACCGCGGGCGGCTTGCCCGGCTGGTCGATCTATCTCGCCGCCGACGATGTCGATGCCGCGGCGGCGCGGGTTAACGAGTTGGGCGGCACGGTGCACTTCGGGCCGGCGGACATTCCGCAGGTCGGGCGTTTCGCGGTGGTGGCGGACCCGCAGGGCGTGATCTTCACGCTGATGCGCGGCGACAGCCCCGAGGACAGCCGCGCCTTCGTGCAGGCGGCGGACGGATCGGTAGAGGGACGCGGCGTGTGGATCGAGCTGGCGACGCCCGATCCCGATGGCGCCTTCGCCTTCTACGGCGCGCTGTTCGGCTGGACGAAGGCGGGGGCGATGCCGATGGGACCGATGGGCGATTATGCCTTCATCGGCGCGGCCGGGCCGACGCCCGACTGTCCCGATGCGCAGGCGACCGGGCCGGGCGCGATCATGTCGAGTAGCCTGACGAACGCACCGGCGCGGTGGAACTGGTACGTGCACGTGCCCGATATTGACGTGGCAGTCGCCGCGGCGAAGGATGCCGGCGGCACGTTGTTTCAGGAACCGATGCAGATCCCAGGCGGCGAATATTCGGCCAACATCGCCGACGCGCAGGGCCATCAGCTAGGCCTCGTCGGTCCGCGCAAGGGAGCAGCATTGTGACGAACGGCAAGCTGGTGACCTGTCTGTGGTTCGATCGCGGGCAGGCGCGTGCGGCGGCGGAATTTTATGCCGCGACCTTTCCCGACAGCCATGTCGGTCAAGGCGCAGCGGCGCCGTCCGACAATCCCGGCACGCAGGCGGGGGAGGAGATCACCGTCGAGTTCACGGTGCTCGGCCAGCGCTTCGTTGGGCTGAACGGCGGGCCGGACTTCGTGCCCAATGAGTCGGTCAGCTTCCAGATCCTGACCGAGGATCAGGCGGAAACCGACCGCTACTGGAACGCGATCGTCGGCAACGGCGGGCGGGAGAGCGAATGCGGCTGGTGCAAGGATCGCTGGGGCTTTTCCTGGCAGATCACGCCACGCACGCTGATCGAGGCGCTGAACGCCGGCGGCGACGAGGCGAAGCGCGCCTTCGACGCGATGCTGACTATGTCGAAGATCGACGTGGCGCGGATCGAGGCGGCACGGCGTGGAGACGCGGCATGAGCGCGTCGTTCGAACTGCGCATCGACCGCGTTATCGACGCGCCGCGTGAGGTCGTGTGGCGGGCTTGGACGCAACATCAGGACGAGTGGTTCTGCCCGCGCCCGTGGAGATCGGAAACTCTGGTGCAGGAACTGCGCCCCGGTGGCCGTTCGGTCATCGTCATGCGCGGGCCCGATGGCGAGGAGAACCGGATCGAGGGCGTGTTTCTCGACGTGGTCGAGGGCGAGCGTATCGTCTCCACCGATGCGTTCACCGGTGACTGGGTGCCGGCGGGGCCGTTCATGGTCCGCATCGACAGCTTCGCTGACGAGGGCGACGGCACGCGCTACACCGCGATCGCGCGCCACTGGACGCGCGAAGCGATGGAAGGGCATCAGGCGATGGGGTTCGAGGCGGGCTGGAACGCCGCGACGGACCAACTGGTCGCGGTCGCGCGTCGGCTGTCGGTCGATTGACATAGGTTGTCGAGATTCCTGGCGGCCTAACTCGATCCCGGTGCGTTGGAGAAGGACATGCGCCACGTGGCGTGTCTCCCGAAACGCAGAGGAATTCGACATGGGCCTGTTCTCCAAGGACATCGAGACGCTCGACGACCTGTTCCTGCACCAGTTGCAGGACGTCTATTATGCCGAGAACCAGATCACCAAGGCGCTGCCGAAGATGGTCGAGAAGGCCACCTCGCCCGAACTGAAGGCCGGGTTCGAGACGCACCTGACCGAAACCGAAGGCCAGATCCGCCGGCTGGAGCAGGTGTTCGACCTGCTGGGAGAAAAGCCGAAGGCGGTGACCTGCCCCGCGATCGACGGCATCATCAAGGAAGCCAATGAGGTCGCCGGAGAGATCGCCGACAAGGCAGTGCTCGACGCCGCGCTGATCGCCAGCGCGCAGGCGGTCGAGCATTACGAGATCACACGCTACGGCACGCTGATCGCGTGGGCCGACCAGCTGGGCCGTGGTGAGGCCGCCGCGATCCTGCAGCTGACGCTGGACGAAGAGATTGCGACGGATGGCAAGCTGACCGTGCTCGCCACGTCCAAGGTCAATGCGAAGGCCGAAAAGGCCACTGCCTGAATTAAATTCCGCCCCTTCCCGAACGGGAGGGGGCGGGCCTTACCGCACGTCGCGCGCCTCGCCGTCGAGCTCGGTCGCCTCGCGCACCACCGTCACCGTGTCGCCGTCGTCGCGCATCTCGTAGAGCTTGCCGCGTGCATTCTTGAACGGGCGATGGAGCATCATCATCAACTGCCCGTCGAAGCGGCGGAAGAGCATGCCATGGCCGCTGTCGGCGCGGACCAGTGGCGGCAGATGTTCCCACGGCCCGGCAAGTCCGCCAGACCGTGACCGGGCGATGCCCTGCACATAGCCGTTCCGATCGTAGCTGGACCACAGCATCACCAACGTGCCGGTGCGCGTGCGGTAGAGTTGCGGACCGTCGGTCACGTAGGTCGTCGTGCCGTCGGGCTGCGGCGATCCGCTCGCCCACGGCGCATCGGTCGCGCGGAACAAGGTGCGCGAGGGGCCGCTCGCTTTCAGGGCGTTGTCGAGCGGCCGTGCTTCCATCGTGCCGGCGCCGACCTGAAGCCACTCGTGCGCATAGACCAGCCACGGCTTGCCGGCGGGATCGACATACAGCGTGCCGTCAAGCGTCATGCGGTCGGCCTCGGCGACCGGTGCCCCCTGCCGTACCAGCGTGAACGGCCCGTTCAGCCGATCCGCGACCGCCAGCACGGTGGCGCGGCGATAGGACGGGCGACCGTGCGTGGCGGGCAGCGCCGCCTTTTCGTTGTGGAAGGTCGCGAAGAGATACCAGCGGCCCCGCCAGCGATGCACCTCCGGCGCCCACGCACCGCCGTTCGCCCATGTGCCGGGCGGTAGCGCGAAGACGACGCGCGGGCGGGTCCAGGTCTTCAGGTCACGGCTGATGTAGGCCATGATGCCGATGCGCGCGTCGCCGGTCATGCGGCGTTCGTTGCGGGTGAACAGCCAGTAGGTGCCGCTCGCCCGGTCCGCGACGATGAAGGGATCGTGCAGCGGCATGTCGGGCAGTCGCAACGCCGCCGGACGGGCGGGTGGCGCCACCGACTGGCCGGCGCTTGCGGGAAGGCTGAACGCGGCGAGGAGCAGCGGCAGGAACGATCTCATCCCACCAGCCTATCGCGGGCCGCGGGTTTTGTCAGACCTGTTTCGCGTCAAGCGAAGGCCGGCGCGCTCTTCAGATGCTGATACGCCTCGACCACCGCCTGCAACGCGCTTTCGTGGCGCCGATCGCCGCCGTTGCGGTCCGGATGGAATTTGCGGACCAGTTCCGAATAGCGGACGCGCAGCGCGCGGCGATCGGCATCGGGCGGCAGGTCGAGCAGCTTCAGCGCGCGGCGATCCTTGGTCGTCAGCGGCTTGCCGTCGGCGCGGCCCTTGGCCTCCGCCATCTTCTCGCGGAAGCGCGCGCCGATCGCGTCAAGCGGATCGGCGAAGTCGGACCAGGGCGGCGGCCGGTCCGCGCCGTTGGCGGCGAACGCACGGGTTTCCCGCTCCCAGCCGGCATAGGGGCGCTGGGCGGCAGTGATCTCCTCCGTGCTCATACCGGAGAAGAAATTGTAGCCGGCGTTGAACGCGCGGACGTGGTCCAGGCACAGCCAGCGGAACGATCCCGGCCCCTCGCTGCTGGCGCGCGTGCCGCCGGGGTCGGGGGCGCGGAACTCGCCCGGCTCGGCGCAGCCGGGATGCGCGCATGGCCGTCCGTCCGCCTCCACCCGGCCGTGGAAGCGTGCATTCGGTCTTTCCTTCTGGGGTTCGCCCCGCGCCACTCGACACCCTCGCGTGAAAGCGGCCTATATAGGGGCGATGACAGACCTCGCCACCGCTCCGCTCGACCAGATCATTGCCGCCCGCCTGACCGACGCGCTCGCCCCGTCGCATCTGGTGGTCAACAACGACAGCCATCAGCACGCCGGCCACATGGGCGACGACGGCACCGGCGAGACGCATTTCTCGGTCGAGATCGAAAGCGCGCGCTTCGCCGGACTGAACCGCGTGGCGTGTCAGCGGTTGGTGAACCATGCGCTCGCCGATCTGCTGGCGACGCGCATCCATGCGCTGGCGATCCGCGCCCGATCGCCCGGAGACTGACGTCGATGGCTTACAACCTCTGGTACTGGCCCAGCATTCAGGGTCGTGGCGAGTTCGTGCGGCTCGCGCTGGAGGCGGCGGGCATCGACTATCGCGATTGCGCTCGGGGTGGCGGCGAAGATGCGCTGATCGCCGATATGAAACGCTATGGTGGCCGAGCACCGTTCGCGCCGCCGTATCTCGAGATCGACGGACTGGTGATCGCGCAGGTCGCCAACATCCTCGCCTATCTCGGTAGCCAGCACGACCTCGCGCCGTCGAACATGGCGGATCGGTATTGGCTCAACCAGTTGCAGCTGACGATCGCGGATGTCGTCGCCGAGGTTCACAACGTCCATCATCCCGTTGCGATGATGGACTATTACGACGACCAGAAGGCGGAAGCCGCGCGCGCGGCGGCGCAGTTCCGCGAGCAGCGTCTGCCGAAGTTTCTCGGCTATTTCGAGACCGCGGTGGCGTGCAATCCGGGCGACTGGCTGATCGATCACCGCTGGACCTATGTCGATACCTCGCTGTTCCAGCTTGTCGAGGGGCTGCGCTACATGTTCCCGCAGCGGATGGGGCGACTCGAGCGCGACTATCCGGGCGTCATCCGCATCCGCGATCAGGTCGCCGAACTGCCCGGCATCCGCGCCTATCTGAAGAGCGAGCGCCGGCTGCCCTTCAACACCGATGGCATCTTTCGCCACTATCCCGAACTGGACGCCGCATGACGCACGACGACCTCATCGAACAGATACTGACGCCGGTCACGCATGACCTTGGCGGGTTCAAGGTGCATCGCACGCTGCCGGCGAAGGCACGGACGATGGTGGGGCCGTTCCTGTTCTTCGACCAGATGGGGCCGGCGATCCTCGATGCCGGCACGGGCATCGACGTGCGGCCGCACCCGCACATCAATCTGGCGACGGTCACCTATCTGTTCGGCGGCGCGATCGACCATCGCGATTCGCTGGGGACGCAGGCGCGGATCGAGCCGGGGGCGGTCAACCTGATGACCGCGGGCCACGGTATCGTCCATTCCGAACGCTCGCCAGGCGACGAGCGCGCGAAGGGGCCGGAGTTGTCGGGCATCCAGACCTGGATCGCGCTGCCCGAGGCGGTGGAGGAGATCGACCCCGCCTTCCAGCATGTCACCAGGGCCGAGTTGCCGGTGATCGAGGACGGCTGTGCCAAGGCCCGGATCATCATGGGGTCGCTGTGGGGCCGCACCGCGCCGACGACGACCTATGCCGGCACCATCTATGCCGACATCGTGCTGGCGCCGGGCGGCAGCATCCCGATCGACGCGGACGCCGACGAACGCGCGCTCTACCTGTGTGATGGCGAGGCGAGCGTCGAGGGTGTCGCGCTCGACCGGACCAACCTCTACGTCCTGCGCCCCGGTATCGCCGCGACCCTGCGATCGGAGCGGGGCGGGCGGGTGATGCTGTGCGGCGGCGAGGCGATGACGCCGCGCCACGTGTGGTGGAACTTCGTGTCGTCCAGCCGCGAGCGCATCAACGAGGCGAAACGCGCGTGGAAGGCGGGCGAATTCCCGAAGGTGCCGGGCGACGACAAGGAATGGATCCCGATCCCCGAGGTGCCGAAGACGGTGAGCTATCCGTGATGGAGACGATGATGGGCGACTATGATCTGCAATCGGTGCCGCTGGCGACGGGCATGACGCTGACCGTCGCGGTGGCGGGCGATCCTTCCGCGCCGCCGATCATCCTGCTGCACGGCTTTCCCGAATCGCACCGGACTTGGCGGGGTGTGATCCCCGACCTCGCCCGCGATCATTTCGTGCTGGCGCCGGACCAGCGCGGCTTCGCGGGATCCTCGAAGCCGGACGGGGTCGAGAATTACACGCCCGACAAGCCGGTCGCCGACCTGCTGGCGCTGGCGGACCATTTCGGGATCGATCGCTTCACGCTGGTCGGTCACGATTGGGGCGGGGCGATCGCGTGGATGGCGGCGCTGCAGAATCCGACCCGCATCGAACGGCTGGTGATCGTCAACGCGCCGCATCCGTTCGTCTTCCAGAAATCGCTGATCGAGGATGCGCAGCAGCGCGCCGCCAGCCAGTATATCCGCGCGTTCCGCACACCCGGCATCGAGGATCAGGTCTCCGCCATGGGGATGGAGGCGTTCTTCGACACGACGTTCGCGCGCCATGCCGATGTGGCGGAACTGGAGCCGGGCGAACGCGAGCGCTATATCGCCGACTGGTCGCAGCCCGGCGCGCTGACCGCGATGCTGAACTGGTATCGCGCGAGCGCGGTGCAGGTGCCGGGACCGGAGGACGAGGTGGAGCGCCCGGCCTTCCTCGACGCGCCGTTCCCGCCGGTGACGCAGCCGACGCTGGTGATCTGGGGCCTGCGCGACGTTGCGCTGTTGCCGATCCAGCTCGAGGGGCTCGACGCGCTGGTGCCCGACCTGACGGTGACGAAGGTCGATGCCGGGCATTTCGTGCCGTGGGAGAATGCGCCGGCGGTGGTTGAGGCTATGCGGGCTTGGGGGATTTGAACGGCACGGCGGCTATGCTCCTTTCCGTTCGGCCTGAGCGAAGTCGAAGGCCTGCTCTCCGCCAAGTGCTTCGACTTCGCTCAGCACGAACGGTGGTAGGGTGTGGCCTTTACTCCGGCGCGACGCCGCGCATCACATAGTCCGTGGTGGCAAAGGGCGCTGCCAGACCCTCCACCCACGCGCCATGCGCATGCGTCAGCGCGACGAGCTGCATCGGCACATCGCTTGGCCAGCCGCGCACGCGAACCTCATGCCGGTGGGCGTCGCGATTGGGCTCCATCATCACCCAACCGAGCGGGCGGTCGGGGGTGGCGCGGGCGCCGGCGGTGTGAATCGCGGTGCGGATGCGCTCCTGTCGCTCCGGCCCCAGATATTGCCAGACGACTGAATGGAGCAGCACGCGGGTGACGCCGGCCGGCTGCGGCTCGGCCAGTCGCGCCTCGACCCAGTCGGCGGCGTCGCCGCGATCCAGGCGGACGCCGTGTTCGCGCACCATCGCGATCGCCTTCGCCAGCCGCTCGACGCGCTCTATGGCATCGATCCAGACATAAGCCTGGAGACGCTCGGCCGCTGCCGGGTCGGTGAGGTCGACCGGTGAGACATCGACGCCGCGGATCGATTCGATCCGGATCGGCGACGGAGGCGGAGGCGGTCCGCGCCAGTCCGGACGGATCGTCAGGGCGGGATCGTCCGGCCCGACCCGCACCCCGCCCAAATCGAAGGCGTAGCGATCCATCAGCAGGTTTATCCCCGCGCTCGACCCGACCTCCAGAACCTCGAAACGCGGGCCATAGCGCTCTGCCAGATGCAGCAGGCCGGTCATCAGTCCGGCCGATCGCCCCGCCTCGTTGGTCTGCGGCGGCCCGGCGAGCCATGGCAGCAGCGCCGCATCGTTCGCTGCCAGCGCAGCGCGCGCCCTTGCGACCGTTACCTCACCGTCGAACAGGTCGGTGAGCGCGCGGGAGCGATAGGCCGCATGCAGCCCGCCCACCAGCCGCAGCGCCAGCGCGTCCGCGACCGGCTCGCCCGGCCAGTCGAGCACCGCCCGCCCGGTCGCGGTCGTGCGATCGAGTGCGTCGGCCAGCGCCTCGCAGATCGCCGCTGTCACCGGTGCCGCCATCGCGCGACAATAGCCCGCCTGGATGCGGAACGCCTGCCGGTTGTCGTCTTCGCTCGCCATATGTGCCACCGAGATTGCGCGCGTAGGGGCGCGCAAGTAAAGCCCGGCGCGACATGGCCGATCCGATCATCATCGCAGTGCCGAAGGGCCGCATCCTGTCCGAGGCGCTGCCGCTGCTGGCGCGGGTCGGGATCGAGCCGGAAGCGGCATTTATGGACGAGGACAGCCGCGCGCTGCGCTTCTCCACCAATCGCACGGACATCGACCTGATCCGCGTGCGCGCGTTCGACGTGGCGACCTTCGTCGCGCACGGCGCCGCGCATCTCGGCATCGTCGGATCGGACGTGCTGATGGAGTTCGCCTATTCCGAACTCTATGCGCCCGTCGATCTCGGCATCGGCCATTGCCGCCTGTCGGTGGCGGAGCCCGCGGCGATGGCGGCGAAGGACGATCCGCGCGGGTGGAGCCACGTCCGCATCGCCACCAAATATCCGCACGTCACCCGCACCCATTTCGAGGCGCGCGGCGTCGGTGCGGAATGCGTCAAGCTGAACGGTGCGATGGAACTGGCGCCCGTGCTGGGCTTGGCGCCGCGCATCGTCGATCTGGTGTCGTCCGGGCGGACGCTGAAGGAGAATGGCCTGGTCGAGGTGGAGGTTATCACGCAGGTGACCTCACGCCTGATCGTCAACCGCGCGGCGTTCAAGACGCGCGCGCAGGTGGTGCCGCTGGTCGATGCGTTCCGGCGGGCGGTCGAGCAAACTCTCCCCTCCCTGGACAAGGGAGGGGTCGGGGGTGGGTCGGTCGATGGGTTTACGCCGATAGCTACCCACCCCCAGCCCCTCCCTTCCAGGGAGGGGAGCGCCGCATGATCCGCCTCTCGACGACCGAACCCGGCTTCGCCGCCGCCTTCGACGCCTTGGTCGGTGCGCGGCGGGAGGCGGATGCCGATGTCGCCCGCGACGTGCGGACCATCGTCGCCGCAGTGCGCGACGAGGGCGATGCGGCGGTCGCCGCCTATACGAAGCGGTTCGATGGGCATGACTTGAACGACACCGGTTGGCGGATCGAGAAGGCGGCGTGCCTTGCCGCCTATCAGGCGCTGACGGACGAACTGCGCGCGGCGCTGGACCTCGCGGCGACGCGCATCGCCGCCTATCATGCCAAGCAGATCCCCGAGGATCGCGACGAGACCGATGCGGCGGGCGTCCGGCTGGGCGCGCGGTGGCGGGCGGTGGACGCGGCGGGCGTCTATGTGCCGGGCGGTCGCGCGGCCTATCCCTCTTCGGTGCTGATGAACGCGCTGCCCGCAAAGGCGGCCGGGGTCGGCCGGCTGGTGATGGTGACGCCGACGCCCAACGGCGGGATCAATCCGCTGGTCCTCGCCGCCGCGCATGTCGCCGGCGTGGACGAGATCTGGCGGATCGGCGGCGCGCAGGCGATTGCCGCGCTCGCCTACGGCACCGGGCGGGTCGCGGCGGTCGATGTGGTCACCGGTCCCGGCAATGCCTGGGTCGCGGAGGCCAAGCGTCAGCTCTACGGCGTCGTCGGCATCGACATGGTCGCGGGTCCGAGCGAGATCGTCGTGGTCGCGGACGGCACCAACGATCCCGAATGGATCGCCGCCGACCTGCTGAGCCAGTCCGAGCATGACCCGACCAGCCAGTCGATCCTGCTGACCGACGATGCCGCTTTCGCGGATCGTGTGGCGGCGGCGGTGGATATGCAGATCGGCACGCTGGCGACGCGCGACGTGGCGCGGGCGGCATGGGACGCGAACGGCGCGATCATCCTGACGAGCGACCTCGACGAAACCATCCCGCTGGTCAACGCGCTGGCGCCCGAGCATCTCGAAATCGCCTGCGACGCCGATGTGGCCGAGGCGTTGTTCGACCGGGTGCGCCATGCCGGGTCGGTCTTCCTCGGCCGGCATACGCCGGAGGCGGTGGGCGATTACGTCGCCGGGCCGAACCACGTCCTGCCGACCGGGCGGCGGGCGCGCTTCTCGTCGGGACTGTCCGTGCTCGACTTCATGAAGCGCACCAGCTTCCTCGCCTGCGACGAGGCCGCGCTGGCGGCAATCGGGCCGGCGGCGGTGGCGCTGGCGGATGCCGAGGGGCTGCCCGCACATGCGCGGTCGGTGGCGCTGCGGCTGGGGCAGTAGGCGTCGACATATGCGTACCGTGCTCCCGCGAAGGCGGGAGCCCAGAGCCGCTAACGCTGCATGTCGTAACACTGGGCTCCCGCCTTCGCGGGAGCACCCGAATAGGTTTGCCGGCCGCGACATGGACGTTTCCCCGCCGCGCGGTTAGGGGTTGCGCACCATGACCGCCAAAGCCAATTCCCGCACCCGCGCGCGATCCACCGCGCGCGCCGCCGCCCGCCTTGCTGCGGTGCAGGCGCTGTACCAGCACGATATGGAGGGGACGCCGGTCGTCACGCTGCTGCACGAATTTCACACCCACCGGCTGGGCGCGACGATCGAGGATGTCGAATATGCCGACGCCGACGTCGAGTTCTTCGACGACATCGTCACCGGCGCAACGACGCGCGCGGAGGAGATCGACCGGCGTATCTCCGAAAAGCTGAGCGGCAGCTGGAGCCTCGATCGCATTGACCGCCCGATGCGCGGCATCCTGCGCGCGGGCACCTATGAGCTGATCGCCCGCCCTGACGTGCCGGCGGGCGCGGTCATCAGCGAATATCTGGATGTGGCCGACGCCTTCTACGAAAAGCGCGAGAAGGGCTTCGTCAACGGCCTGCTCGATGCGATCGCGAAGGACGTGCGGAACTGATCCGCGCCGTTGTGCGCAGTCCGCTCGCGTCCTAGGTGGACGGCATGGCGCAGGATACACCGCTCGATCGTTTCAAATCCGTCCTCGGCGGCACCGCGCGGGTGCTGTCGTCGCGCGACGACGTCGAACTCGCTTTCACCGCCGATGCGCCGAGCCAGGCCGGGCGCCACCTGAAGGTGCCGATGCCCGCGCGTACGCTGCCGGCGGATCAGGTGGCGGAGGCGCGGGGGTTCGCGGACAGTTTTGCCCTGCGCCTGAAGCATCACGATTCGACGCTCCACGCCCGCGCCGCGCCGGGCGAGGCGGTGGCGCGCGCGGTGTTCGATGCGGTGGAGACGGCGCGGATCGAGGCGCTGGGGTCGCGCGGGTTTGCCGGGATTGCAGGCAACCTCGACCAGGCGCTGGCGCTGCGCATGAAGTCCGATCCGATCGCACGGGCGCGCTCCGCCGACGAGGTGCCGCTGTCGAGCGCGATCGGCCTGTTGGTGCGCGAGCGGCTGAGCGGGCGGCAGGCGCCGGCGACCGCGGCGACCGGTCTGGCGCTGGTGCGCGACTGGATCGAGGAGAAGGGCGGCGCCGATCTCGACGCGCTGGCGGTTGCGATCGACGACCAGCGCGCGTTCCAGAAGCTGACGGTGCGGCTGCTCGAGGATCTCGAACTGGTCGAGGGCGAGGTGCAGCCCGACGAGGCGGACGAGGGCGGCGACGAGGACGAGGGGAACGACGAGCAGGAGCAGGACGAGGGCGAGGAGGAGGACGGCGACGACGGCGCCGACGCCGCTGACGGCCAAGTCGATGCGCGCGGCGAAAGCGGCGAGAGCGAGGGCGACGAGGGCGAGGACAACGATCAGGGCGAAGACCCGCTCGACGACATGGACGGCGAGCCGGACGAGGGCGGCGACGATGGCATGATGCCGGTGCGGCCCAACCGGCCGCTGTCCGACATGCCGCCGCAGTTCGACTACAAGCCCTACACGACCAAGTTCGACGAGGTGATCGCCGCGACCGAGCTGTGCGACGAGGAGGAGCTGGACCGGCTGCGCGCCTATCTGGACCAGCAGCTCGTCCATCTTCAGGGTGTCGTCACGAAGCTGGCCAACCGGTTGCAGCGGCGGCTGATGGCGCAGCAGTCGCGGTCGTGGGACTTCGATCAGGAAGAGGGCATCCTCGATGCCGCGCGGCTGGCGCGCGTCATCGTCAACCCGATGTTGTCGCTGAGCTACAAGGTCGAGCGCGATACCGAGTTCAAAGATACGGTCGTCACGATCCTGATCGACAATTCGGGGTCGATGCGCGGGCGGCCGATCGGCATCGCCGCCATCAGCGCCGATATCCTTGCGCGCACGCTGGAGCGGGTCGGCGTAAAGGTCGAGGTGCTGGGCTTCACCACACGCGCGTGGAAGGGCGGGCAGGCGCGCGAGACGTGGCTGGTCGCGGGCCGCCCGCCGCAGCCCGGGCGGCTGAACGACATCCGGCACATCGTCTACAAACAGGCCGACGAGCCGTGGCGTCGGGCGAAACGCGCGCTCGGGCTGATGATGCGCGAGGGGTTGCTGAAGGAGAATATCGACGGTGAGGCGCTGCTGTGGGCGCACGGCCGGCTGATCGCGCGCGCGGAGGATCGCCGCATCCTGATGGTGATTTCCGACGGTGCGCCGGTCGATGATTCGACGCTGAGCGTGAACAGCGGCAGCTATCTGGAGCGGCACCTCCGCCAGGTGATCGGGTGGATCGAGACGCGATCCCCGGTCGAGCTGGTCGCGATCGGCATCGGTCACGACGTGACCCGCTACTACCAGCGCGCCGTCACGATCATGGATGTCGACCAGCTGGCCGGCACGATGATCGAGCAGCTCGCCGGGCTGTTCGACGATCCGCCCGCGGGCCGGCGCGGATGATCGCGGCGCCGCCCGGCGGCTTCGTCGGGCCGGTGAAGCGATCGATCACGATCGCCGGGCACCAGACCTCGATCAGCCTAGAGCCGGTGTTCTGGACGGCGCTGGAGAGGCATGCCCGCGATCGGACAATCCCGTTAAGCGCGCTCGTTGCGCGCATCGATGCGGTGCGGATCGACGCCGAAGACCCGCCCAACCTCGCGAGTGCGATCCGCAGCTGGCTGATGATTGCGGCGATACAGATCGACGGCAGAGATGATAATTACTCGCAATAGCCTTGACGGTGCGAGCGACTCTCAATAGCAGCACCCCCAAGCAAGGGGGAAGTCATGAGCCGTTCCATCGTTTCGTCCACATCGTCGTTCATCGCGCTGTCGTGCGTCGGGTTCATCGCGACCGCGCCGGCTGCGGCCGCCGACGGGTCCAAGGTCAAGCCGGCCGCTGTCGCCGTGGTCGCCGACCCGCAGACGCAGGCGCAGGAGCATGACCGCCGCGACATCATCGTGACCGGCGAGCGCGACGCGGAACTGGAATCGCCCAAGGCGACCGCACCGCTGCTCGACACGCCGCAGACGATCACCGTCATCAGCGACCAGACGTTGCGCAAGCAGAACCTGCTGACGCTTCGCGACGCGTTGCAGACCATTCCCGGTATCACCTTCGGCGCGGGCGAAGGCGGCGGCGGCTATGGCGACTCGATCAACCTGCGCGGCTATTCGGCCAACAACGACATCACCGTCGACGGCCTGCGCGACAGTGCGCAGTACAGCCGCACGGATCCGTTCAACCTGCAGCAGATCGAGGTCTACAACGGCGCCAACTCCGTGCAGAATGGTGCGGGGTCGCTGGGCGGGACGATCAACCTGGTGTCGAAGGTGCCGCAGCCGCGCGACCTGACCGTGCTGCAGGCCGGCATCGGCACCGACAATTACTACCGCGCGACGATCGACGCGAACAAACGGGTCAGCGACCTGGTCGCGGTGCGGCTGAATGCGATGTACCACCGCAACGACGTGCCGGGCCGCGATGTCGAGAAGTTCAAGCGCTGGGGCGTCGCGCCGTCCGTCACGATCGGGATCGACGGCCCCACCAGCCTGACGTTCAGCTATCTGCACCAGCGGGACGATAATATTCCGGCGTACGGCATCCCCTATTATGCGGTCGCCGGCGGCGTGCCGCAGGGGATCGATACCCGCGACTATTTCGGCATCGAGAACCTCGACCGGCAGGAATCGACCGTCGACCGGCTGACCGCGACGTTCCATCATGATTTCGGCGGGGGCGTATCGCTGCGCAACCTCACCCGCTGGCAGCGCGTGATCCAGGATTCGCACACCAGCGCGCCGCAGGGCACGATCTGCCTCGCGAGCGGCCAGACGCCGCTGGGCGTCGCCTGTCCGACCGGATCGAACACGCCCGGCACCTTCTATCCGAGTGGCCCGCGTGGGTACGTGCGCGACCAGATGAACGACCTGCTGACCAATCAGACCGACCTGCGCGTCGTGTCGGGCGAGAAGGGCGGTATCCGCAATACGCTGGCCGTGGGTGTGTTCGGCGCGCTCGAGGATTATGAGCTCGCCACCGGCCAGCTGCTGCGTAATCCGGGCGGCGCGCTGCCCAATCCGGTGCTGCCGCCGATCTCGCTCAGCAATCCGAACACCGTCTATACGGGTCCGATCAACTACGTGCTGGTGGGCAAGTCGTACGGCGATACCGACAATCTGGCGGCCTATGCGTTCGACACGCTGGAATTGGGCGCGCACTTCGAACTGTCGGGCGGCGTCCGCTACGAGCGCGTCCGCACCCGATTCCGCGCCGATACCTTCACCACTCCGGCGACCGGCGGCGTCTATGCGCGCGGCCCCGTACAGGACAGTGACGAGAAGTTGTTCTCCTACCGCGTCGGTGCGGTGTTCAAACCGACCAAGGCGACCAGCCTCTATATCGCGCACGCAACCACCGCGACGCCGGGGTCGGCCACGGTGCGCGCCGGGTGCGGCACGCTTATCGTGGCACCGGGCGGGTCGCTCGACCCGTGCAACGTGCCGCCGGAAAAGGGTCGCAACTGGGAGGTGGGTGCCAAGGCCGATCTGATCGGCGGCCGTCTGCAGCTGACCGCGGCGGCGTTCCGCAACGAGCGCACCAATTTCCGCGTCGCCACCAACGACCCGATCGTCACGACGCTGCCGGTGCTCGACGGGCGCAGCCGCGTCGACGGCATCGCATTGGGCGCGACCGGCAACATCACGCGGGCGTGGTCGATCTTTGCCAACTACACCTATCTCGACAGCACGATCCGCCAGGGCGTGTCGGACTATTGCCTCGCCAATCCGGGACCGCGCGGCACCGGCAGCGCCGCGACGAACCCATGCGGCAATTCGGCGGCGAACCCCGATCCGTTGGCTGGTCAGAAGCTGACGAACACGCCCAAGCATTCGGGCAGCCTGTTCACCAGCTATACGCTGCCGTTCGGTCTGCAGTTCGGCTACGGCCTGACCCATCAGGGCAAGTTCGCGCTGAACAACGCGGCGCTGGCGACCCCGCTGGTGCCGTCCGCGATCCTGACGACGGTGGCGGAATCGCTCAGCTACACCACGCACCGCGCGTTCGTGTCGTACGAGATCGGCAACGGCCTGACCGCGCAGGTCAACGTGCAGAACTTCACCAACGAGAAATACTATACCGGCATCCGCAACAATGGCTGGGCGGTGCCGGGCGAGGCGCGCTCGGTGGTGGCAAACCTGTTCTACAGCTTCTGAGCCAAAGGGGCGGGCGGATGGATCTGTGCGTATTCGTAAGGTCCATCCGCCTTGTAACTCGGCGCGTCCGGCATAGGGTGGCGCGATGATGCTGCCCATAACCGACGTGCTGGATGCCGCGACGCTGGCGCGGGTCCGCGCGCTAATCGACGCGGCCGACTGGGTCGATGGCAATGCCACGTCGGGGGCGCAGTCGGCGCTCGCTAAGCGCAACCGGCAGTTGCCTGAAGCCAGCGAGGCTGCCCGCGCGGCGGGGGGCGTGGTGCTCGATGCGCTCGGTCGTACGCCGCTGTTCGTCGCCGCCGCGCTGCCGCTCAAGGTGTATCCGCCGCTCTTCAACCGCTACGAGGGCGGGGAAGCGTTCGGTGCGCATGTCGACAACGCCATCCGCATGCAGCGCGGCACCGATTTCCGCATCAGGTCTGACCTGTCGTGCACGATCTTCCTGACCGACCCCGACAGCTACGACGGCGGTGAACTGGTGATCGAGGCGCCGGCGGGCGAGCAGCGCATTAAGCTGTCGGCGGGAAGCGCGATCCTTTACCCGGCCTCCAGCGTCCACCGGGTGGAGCCGGTGACGCGCGGCGTGCGCATCGGGTGCTTCTTCTGGCTGCAATCGATGGTGCGATCGACGGAGGACCGTGCGATCTTGTTCGACCTCGACCGCGCGGTGCAGCGGGTTGGGAGCGAGCTGGGGCAGGGCAGCCGGGCGGCGGTGGAGCTGACCGGGGTGTATCATAACCTGCTACGGCGGTGGGCGGAGGCTTGAGGGCGTATCGACCTTTAGCCCAGACGGGCCTGCAAAGCGCGGTTCTGCTGCGCGTCGGTGCTCACGTACCTGAAGTACGCTGCGCTCCGATGCTGGCAGAACCATCCTTTTCGGCTCCGCCTGAACTGAATGTCGATACGCCCTAGGCCCTTCATCCCTCCCTCGAAGGGAGGGGCTTAGGTGGGTCGGTATGTGGCGCGTGTGCCGTTTCCTCGAGGGCCACCCACTCCTGACCCCTCCCTTCCAGGGAGGGGAATGCGAATGGCCCGATCTCCCGCGCCTACTCCAGCATCCCCGCCAACACCGGCGACAGCGTCTCCACGCCGTCCCCGGTCACGAACCGCGCCGCCAGTCCCTCGCGTTCCGCCAGTGCCAGTCCTTCGCCCACGCCCAGCACGGTCAGCGCGGTCGCCCAGGCGTCGGCGGCCATGCAGTCGCCCGCCACGACGCTGACGGACACGACGTCGCTGTCGACCGGCCGTCCGGTTCGTGGGTCGATGGTGTGGCCGAGACGGCGGCCGTCGACCGTCAGATAGCGGCGATAGTCGCCGGAGGTCGCGATGGCGACTTCGTGTGCGGCGATGCGTAGCGGGGGGAGGGGAAGGCCGGGCGGCGCCTCCAGATCGACCCACCATGGCTGACCGTCGGGCTGGATGCCGGCGCCGACGATCTCGCCGCCGATCTCGACCAGGAAGTCGTGGACGCCGTGGCCGCGGCAGGTGACAGCGAGCGCGTCGACGGCGCGCCCCTTGCCGATGCCCGACAGGTCGAGTGTCACATCGCGCGTACGGCGGGCGCGGTCGTCGTCACGCTCGATCGCGTCCCAGCCGCTGCGGGCAAGCGCGCCCCCGATCGCGACGATGTCGGGCGGGATCGCCACCGGACCCGAGGGACCGAAGCCCCAGATGTCGGCGAGCGCACCGCCGGCCGCATCGAAGGCGCCTCCGCTAGCGCGATGCACCGCATCCGCCGCTTCCAGCGTTTCGGCTAGCATCGGCGGCAGCTGCTGCCATGCGGAGAGCGGCGATCGGTTGAAGCGGGAAAGCGCGGAGTCCGGTGCCCAGTGGCTGAGCGCCGCGATCGCCTCCGACAGCGTCGCCAGCAGCGCTGCTTCCAGGTCGGGGTGCGGGGCGACGACCTGCGCCGACCAGTTCGTCCCCATCGTCGCGCCGTCGAACCGGCGCACGCGCGCGCCGGCCGCGCGCCGGTGGAACGCGGCTTCGTCGACGGGCGGGAGCGCGATCCGCGCGCCCGCCGCCGTCGTGTGCGTCGTCAGCCGAGCACCTCGAGCGTGGTGGTGTAGCTCATGCGCTTCTCGCCGTTCGGGATGGTCGAGCTCTTGCCGGTGGCGGTCGTGTTCAGCCAGTACATCCCGGCGCCCGGCCACTTCACCGTCACCTGACCCTTGGCATCGGTTTTAAGCGTCATCTCGCCGACCTGCTCGCGATAGCGCGATCCGCCGGGGACGACGGTGACGGTCAGGCCGGCGGCGGGCTTGCCGTCGATCAGGAAGCCGAAGGTTGCGGCTTCGCCTGCGCTCAGGTCGTTGGGGTGGGTGACGGGGGCGAATTCCAGGCCCTGACCGGTCGGCTTCAGCACGGTCGTCGTCGGTGCGCCGGAGGTCACGAACACTTCGTTGCGGCTGCTGTTCTCGCCCAGCTTCACCTCGGTCGCGCCGGCGGGGACGGCGGTCGCCAGCTGCGCGGCGGTGGTGCCGCGGGGCAGGCGCTCCTGCTTGCCGTTCAGCATATAGCTGCCCATCACGCCGCTGTTGACCAGTGCCAGCTTCCACGTGCCGGGCTTGTCGACCTGCACGTCGAAGGTCGAGCGATACTTGCCGATCGCGAAGTTCTGGACCTTGCCCGTCGTGCCGTCGGGCGCGACGACCTGAGGCTCGGCGCGCAGCGGCTGGTGATCGGGGTAGAACAGGTCGTTGGACGCAGCTGCGTCGAAGGTGACCCAGCTGTCGGCGCCGGAGACGACGGTGGTGGACGGCAGCATCCACAGGCGGTGGGCGGACACGCCGGCGGGGATGGCGAGCGCGCCCAGCGCGGCGGCGGCGAGGATGATCGGACGGATGCGCATATCGGGGGGCTCCTTAGCGGACGATGAGAGTTGCGGCGCCGAGCTCGGTCTTGCCGGCGGCGGTGGCGCGGACGGGCTTGCCGGCCCAGGCGAAGGGCAGGCGGATGACCTCGCGCCCACCGACCTCGCGCGCGGCCTCGATCACCAGCGTGTACTGACCGGGCGTGAGCTTGCCGGCGGGGACGACCAGCTTGTGGGTGCCCGGCGGGCGGGTCGCGCCCGAGACTCCGTTGGCCGGCAGCGTCAGCGCGCGGCCCGAGGCGCGCCACCACGTGCGCAGATCGGTCAGCCACTTCTTGCCGCCGTTCTCGCGATTGTCGAGATCGTACCAGACCGCGACGGTGCGCGCCGGGGCGCCGGACGCCTCCAACCAGGCGGCGACATAGGGGGCGTGATATTCGGCAACGCTCATGCGCGGGATGGCGAGCGTGAGGTCGAGCGTCTGCGCGGCGGCGGGAGACGTCGCCGCGGCGGCGAGCGGCAGGCCTGTCAGGATGATGCGATACGTGATCGACATGGGTGGTTTCCCTTGGGTGATAGTCAGACGTGGATGAAGACGATGGCGAGCACCACCGGAATGGCGAGGCCGGAGATGACGAGCGGCCACGTCGATGGCCGCCGCCGCGAGTGCAGCCACAGCAGGACGAGGCCCGTCAGCGAGAAGACGAGGCATGCGGCGGCGAAGACGTCGATGAACCACTTCCACACAGGTCCGGAATTGCGCCCCTTGTGCAGGTCGTTGAGGTACGCGATCCAGCCGCGGTCGGTGACCTCGCTGGTGACCGCTCCGCTCGCTCGGTCGATCGCGATCCAGCCGTCGCCGCCGGGGCGGGGCAGCGGCAGGTAGATCTCGTCGGTGGACCATTCCGCCTCGCCGCGCGCCTCGGTCGGGTAGCGGTCGCGGATGTAGGCGGCGACCGGATCGGGGAGGGGCTTCTTCGCGTCGGCGGCGCCGTCCGGTGCGATGCTGCGGGCGAGGGCGGGGGGGAGCTGCGCGGGCGCGGTGCTGGTGACCGGCGTGCCGCCGATCTCTCCCGCGTGGTTGAGCGTAAAGCCCGTGACAGTGAACAGCAGCAGGCCGATCAGGCTGATCGCCGAGCTGATCCAGTGCCAGCTATGCAATTGTTTCAGCCAGAACGCCTTGCGGCCCGGCTTTGCCCGTGCGCTCATCGAACCTTGCGTCCACCCCAGTGTCGAAGAGCCGATAACGAGAATTATTCGCAAGAGCAAGCGATCGCGAAGGCGAATAGCGAGGCTATTCGCCGGCTCGGCGCGATCGCCGGCCGGCGGGGCACAGCCCCGACCGACGACGCGGCTTCGCCGCGGCGCCACACCCTCCATTAAGCCCCATTCGCCCTGAGCGAAGTCGAAGGGAGCACTCGCCCAAGTGCTTCGACTTCGCTCAGCACGAACGGAGTTTGAGCTGACGCCCTACCGCCCCAGCAGCACCCGTGCCTGTCCTGCAATCTGCGCCAGCATCGCCGCGTTCGGCGTCTGTGCGGCGCGGGCGCGGCGGATCAGGTCGGCGAATTGCGAAACGCGCGCGGCATTCGCCTTCAACCAGCGCTCGACTGCGCCCTCGGGATCGTCGCCCTCGCTGCGGGCGAGGAATTCGAGCCGCAGCTGCTGGAAATCGCGGGCGAGGCCGGCGATCAGCAGGCGTTCCCACGGGTCGCCGCTGGTGATGCGCGCAGCATTACCCTGCGCCCAGTCGAGGCCGAGCGCCTGCCCGAGATGGGTGAAGGCGCGGGTGAGCCGCGTTTCGTCGCCGCCGCGTCGCTGCGCCAGATCGGCGAGGCCGACCGCGCCGTCCAGTTCGAACAGGCGGACGATACGGCGGGCGAGTTCGGGGGGCGCCCCCGCCGCCTCCAGCCGCGTGGCGATGCGGTCGCTGCCGGCGCGCGCCTCCTCACGCAGCAGGTCGGTGGTCTGGCGGTCGAGCGCGTCGATGCCGGGCTTCAGCCGCTCGACGACCGTGCCCGGACCTTCGCCGGGACGCGCCGCGCGCAGCAGGTCGGCCATCTGCGCTCGGACGCCGACCGCGACCTCGTCGAGCAGCGCGATGCGGGCGGGCTCGGGGATGGCGGCGGTCTCGATCTCGTCCCACAGCTGCGGCAGGTCGAAGATGCGTTCGGCGACCACCAGCATCGCGGCGATGTCGCCCATCGCCGCGCCTTCCTCCTCCGCCAGTTCGAACGGGTGGAGCGCGCCCAGCCGGTTGATGACGCGGTTGGCGAGCTTCGTCGCGACGATCTCGTTGCGCAGCCGGTGCGCGTCGATCGCGGCACCGAACCGCTCCTGCATCGCGGTGGGGAAGGCGGCGTGCAGATCGGGGAGCAGCGCGTCGTCCTCGCCCAGCCGCCGCTGTTCGATCGCGTCCTGCAATGCGAGCTTCGCGGTCGCGAGCAGTACCGCCAGTTCGGGCCGGGTCAGGCCATGGCCCTCGGCGGCACGGCGCAGCAGCTCGGCGTTGGTGCCGAGCCCCTCCACCTTGCGGTCGAGGCGGCCACCGGCCTCCAGCATCTCGATCACGCGGCAATAGCTCGGCACCGCGATCGGCCCGTCATTCTCCATCACCGACAGCGCCAGCGTCTGGAGGCGGTTGTCCTCCAGCACCAGGTCGGCAACATCGTCGGTCATGCTGGCAAGCAGGGTGTTGCGGTCTGCCTCGGCGAGCCGCCTTTCGGTCATCTCGCGGTTCAGCGCGATCTTGATGTTCACCTCGTTGTCCGAGCAATCGACGCCGGCGGAATTGTCGATGAAGTCGGTGTTGATGCGCCCGCCCTGGCTGGCAAAGGCGATGCGCGCCGCCTGGGTGACGCCCAGATTCGCGCCCTCGCCGATGGCGCGTGCGCGCAGCTGCTCGGCATCGACGCGCAGGCGGTCATTGGCGGGATCGCCGACGGTGGCGTTATTCTCCGCCGCGGCCTTCACATAGGTGCCGATGCCGCCGAACCAGATCAGCCCGACCGGCGCCTTCAGGATCGCGGAGATGAGCGCGGCGGGTTCGATCTCGCCTGCCTCGATGCCCAGCACGGCTGCGGCTTCCTCCGACAGCTTCACGACCTTGTCGGTGCGCGCGAACACGCCGCCGCCCTGTGAGATCAGCGAGGCGGCATAGTCGGCCCAGCTGGAGCGCGGCAGCGCGAACATGCGCGCGCGCTCGTCCCAGCTTTTTGCGGGGTCGGGCGCGGGATCGAGGAAGATGTGGCGGTGGTCGAACGCCGCGACCAGCCGGATCGCCTTCGACAGCAGCATGCCGTTGCCGAACACGTCGCCCGACATGTCGCCGCAGCCGACGACGTCGATGCTCTCGCTCTGCACGTCGACGCCCAGTTCGGCGAAGTGGCGCTGGACGGACACCCACGCGCCCTTGGCGGTGATTCCCATCGCCTTGTGATCGTAACCGACCGAACCGCCGCTGGCGAAGGCGTCGCCCAGCCAGAAGCCGCGCTCCAGCGCGATGGCGTTGGCGACGTCGCTGAACGTCGCGGTGCCCTTGTCGGCGGCGACGACGAAATAGGGATCGTCGCCGTCACCGATGACGACGCGGTCGGGATGGACGACGGCGTTCTCGACCAGATTGTCGGTGACCGACAACAGCGTGCGGATGAAGATGCGATAGCTCTCCGTCCCCTCCGCCAGCCACGCATCGCGATCGGTGATCGGGGGCAGCATCTTCGGATAGAAGCCGCCCTTCGCGCCGGTCGGCACGATGACGGCGTTCTTGACGCGCTGCGCCTTCATCAGGCCGAGGATCTCGGTGCGGAAATCGTCGCGCCGGTCGGACCAGCGCAGCCCGCCCCGCGCGACCGGACCGGCACGCAGGTGAATGCCCTCGACTCGCGGGCTGTAGACCCAGATCTCGCGCCACGGCAGCGGCTTGGGCAGGCCCGGCACCTTCGCCGAGTCGAGCTTGAACGCCAGCGCCTCGGCAGCGGCGGGCGCGTAGAAATTGGTGCGCAGCGTCGCGGCGACGACACCGCGGATGGTGCGCAGGATGCGATCGTCGTCGATCGCCGACACGGCATCCAGCCCCGCCTCGATCGCCGCATCGGCCTGCGCCACCCGATCGTCGGCGCCGTCGCGTGCGTCGGGATCGTGCGCGGCGGCAAACCGCTCGATCAGCGCCGCCGCCACGCCGGGTGCTCGGCGGATCGCGTCGACGACGGTGGTCAGTCCGTAAGGCAGGCCGGTCTGGCGCAGATAGCGGAACCACGCGCGGAACAACGTCACGGATCGCGGCGCCATGCCGCCCTCGACGATCAGGCGGTTGAACGCGTCGTTCTCCGCCACGCCCTCCAGCACCGAGGCGATCGCCGCCTCTACCGTCGCCGCGTCGCTCTTCAACGCACCGCCGGGCAGGGCGACCAGGAAGTCGTGGACATAGGCGCCGCCGTCGTCGGTCAGTGCGGTCGGCACCTCCTCGATCACGCGGAAGCCGAAATTCTCGAACACCGGCACCGCATCCGACAGCGCGAGCGCACCGCCCTGACGATAGAGCTTGATCCGCAGCTGGCCATCGGCGGCGGCATGGTCGACGATCCGCGCCGAGCGGCTGCCGGTATCGCTCAGATCGGCGATGCGCGCGATGTCGCGGGCGGCTTCCTCGGGCGAATAATGGAGGCGATAGCCGTTGGGAAAGCTGTTGGCGTATTTCAGCGCGAGGCGAGTCGCGCGGGCGTCGCCGACCGCGGCGATCAGCGCCGCCTCGATCGCGGGCACCCAGCCGCGCAGCATCCGCTCAAGCTCGTCGTCCAGCGCGGCCACATCGGGCATACGCTCGCTGCCGCGCACGTCGAGCGTGTAGCGGATCAGCGCGACGCCGCCGTCCTCCAGCGCGATCGACCAGTTGAGCACGGTAGCGTCCGCCGCCTTCGCCAGCATGTCGCCGATCGCCAGGCGTCGTGCGGTCGTCACATCATCGCGCAACAGCCAGACGAAGGCGAAGATGTGCCGGCCGAGCGTGGAGCGGATGAGTTCGAGCTTGGGCCGCGGCCGGTCGGCCAGCGACATCGCGGTTAGCGCCAGTGCCTCGAGCTGGTCGGGCTGGAACGCGGTCGTCAGGTCGTGGGGCAGGGCGGTCAGCGCGTGGGTCAGCGCCTTGCCGGTATGACCCTTGGGGTCGAAGCCGAACTTGGCCTCCATCATCGCCAGCCGTTCGCGCAGCACCGGCACGTCACGCGGCGACGCGTGCAGCGCGCCCGACGTCCACAGCCCGGCGTGCATCGACAGGCCGGTGATCGCATCACCCTCCCGCACCGGGGTCAGCACCAGGTCGAGCGGAACGCGGCGGTGGACGGTCGAGATGCAGTTCGACTTCAGCAGCAACGGGGCGGCGCCGCCGCCACGGAAGAAGTCGAGCGCAGCGACCCGCGATGCGTCGGCGAGCAGCGGCACCTGGAACCGGTGGCGGGCAATACCCAGCGTGTTCTCCGACCGGCCGTCTTCATACCAGGTATCATGACCCAGCAGCGTCATCGCGCGATCGTTGAACCATTGCAGCAGCGCACCGCCCTCAACATTGCCGGCGGTCATCAGACGGCTGACGTCGGTTCGCATCGCCGCCTGCAACGCCGGCCAGTCGCCGACCGCGCTGCGGACATGCGCCAGATTGCGCGCCAGTTCGGCGGTGATGGCGTTGCGCACCTTCGCATCGGCGCGGTGCATCTCGATATAGACGAGCGATTCGAGCGGACCTTCGCCGAACGCTTCCAGCGTGCCGTCGGCATCGCGGCGGACCGGAACGACCGGGTGAATCACGCGATCGATCGGCACGTCGTGCGCGGCGATGGTGGAGGCGATCGAATCGACCAGGAACGGCATGTCGTCGTTGACGACGGCCAGCCGCATGCGGCGGCGATGCCCTTCGCTCTCCAGCGTGTCGAGTATGATGACCGGCGTGCCGGGCGGGCGCTGTGCCGCGGCTTCGGCGACGAACGCCGCGGCGGCATCGCGCTCGCGGCCGTCCAGCCCCTCGATCTCCCCCGGCAGTGCGCCCTCGATCAACCGGGCAGCCAATGCCGCCGGCAGCGTCCTCGTCTTCGTTGCCATCCCCGGTCTATGCGCCCGTCGCGTGACGGGCTCAAGGCATAAGTCGTATCAGATGTTACGAACTCAGGCGGCGGCGCGGCGCACCGTGCGCTCGGTCAGTGTCTTGTCGCTATCGACGCAGGCGACGACATCCAGCCCGCCCGTCGCATCGCGCCGCGCCAGTAGCACGACGAATTCGCCGTCGGCGCTCGCCGGATCGATCGCGACATGCGCCAGCGGCGCGCGCTCGCGCAATTCGGCGGCGATGCGCTCGTAAAGATCGGGTTGCGGGGCCGGACGCTTGAGCGCGCGTTCGGCGCCGACAACACCCTTCACCCCGCCGGGAAAGCTTTCAAGATAGGCGGTGAGGCCGTTCGCGCCGACCTCGTGCCGGGCAGCATGATTGAGCACGCTGGCATATTCGGCCAGGCGCGTCTTGTCGTGGCCGGCGCCGAAGACCAGCTTCACCACCGGCGTCATCGGCGCGCGGGCCTGCGCGGTGACGCCGGCATCGGCCAGCATCTCGGCAAAGCCTTCCGCATCGTCCCTGGCCGCGATCGCCAGCCCATGGGCCAGGCCGAGCGCGGCGTAGAGCGCGCTGCGGCTGCGGCCCTCGCTCGCGGCGAAGGCATCGGCACTGCGGCGTGCGGCGTCGAGGCGGTCGTGGATGCTCGCATCGTCGGCAAGAGTAGGGGCCGCATCGGTGTCGTCACCGTCGTCGAAACCGGCACCGGGGCCATCCGCCCAGACCGATGCCGGCACCACCGGCGCCCGCCGCGCCGCGGCCAGATCGTCGGTCAACTGCGCCTGCAGGTCGACCTCGACCAGTTCCTTCCAGTTGATGACGCCATAGATGAAGTCGATGCCGTCGCCGTCCGAGGAGAAGGGCATCAGGATACCGCGGTAGAGCGTGTTGTGCCCGCGCTGGCCGACGAATTCCGCCTCGAATCCGATCGGCGCACGGTTGGCGATGATCTGCAGATAATGCGCGGTCAGGCGTGACAGCAGCGAGCGGCTGGGGACGTCGTCGATGCGGACCATGCCGCTGACCACGCCGCATTCGTCGCGGAGCGCCCCGCCCAGAAACTGGATGCGCGGATTCTCGAGCCCCTCGGTGAAGTCGAGCAGCACGCTGTACGGACCGAAATCGGCGATCGAATTCGGATCGAGGTTCTCGATCGAGGGGAAGGCGCGACCCTGCAGCAGCGACACCCAATGGTTGTAGGCACGGACGTGCATCCGCCGCTCGTCACCGCCGATGTCGATCGGCGCGTCGCCGACCGCGCCGTCCTCGCGCGCCTCGCCAAAGCCCGTGTCACGGTCGATCTCACCCGCGATATCCATTGCGCGTTCCCCAACATCACCCCGACGGCCGGCGCCAGTGCGGGCCGGGTCCATGTCGTCGCCGTATTGCCCGGTGCGTGGTAAATACGGGGTAAAGACGCCGGCGCCGTTCGCCCCTCGCGAACCTGCTTGCCACACCGCCACACCACTGCTAATCGCCGCCACCACGCGACGGCTCCGGCCGACTTCGCATCGGCCGCCTTAGCTCAGCTGGTAGAGCATCGCATTCGTAATGCGGGGGTCACAGGTTCGAGTCCTGTAGGCGGCACCATCACTCTCAATAGGCAAATCTGAAACTTCCTTGCGGACGCGCGTTCGGCTGGGTCGGCGTTTGGGTGCTGCGTGGGGCGCCTTGCGAAGGGCGTGCGGCCCAGCCCGGCTAACATTCCTTGAGCCCAGTTGCGTCCACTCTTGAGCCGGTTCAGGACTGGCAGCTTTCAGCTGCTCGACTCACCAGATCGGTTGGTGCTGACTGTCGACGGTACGTCTGGGTTTGCAATTGTGAACTACCCCACAGCTATCGGCCGATGAGGCGAATAGTCCTTACGAACGCATTGTCGCGTTGCCCGGTTGGGGGTCTAACCGCCTTCCATACCGTCTAACCGCCCGCGAGGTATCAGCTTGTCGCAAGCCCAAGGGCTGGCTAGCTGATGCCAATGTTCGAAAACGCATTCAACAGCATTGATCGCGCGATGCGCAATGACGAGGGCCTGGCGTCGGAGCTCGATTATGCCGAGCAGACTAGCTGGATTCTGTTCCTGAAATACCTCGACGATCTAGAATCCGCGCAGGAAGATGAGGCCGAACTCGAGGGCCGCGAGTATCAATCGATCCTGGAACCTGAATATCGATGGGATGCATGGGCCGCGCCGAAGCGGGATGATGGCGAGATCGATCATCAGATCGCTATGACCGGTCAGGACCTGATCGATTTCGTCAATGGCAAGCTGTTCCCCTATCTAAAGGGCTTCAGCAAATCGGCCAACGATGCCGAGACCATCGAATACAAGATTGGCGAGATCTTCACTGAGATCATCAACCGCTTCCGCTCCGGCTATTCGCTGCGCGACGTGATCGACATCGTCGACACGCTCGATTTCGGCAGTAGCAAGGCCAAGCACGAGCTGTCCCACCTTTACGAGACCCGCATCAAGCGCATGGGCAATGCCGGGCGCAATGGCGGCGAATACTACACCCCGCGCCCGCTAATCCGCGCGATGATCAAGGTGGTCGACCCGAAAAACGGCGAGACGATATACGACGGTGCGGCTGGCTCGGCCGGGTTCCTGTGCGAGGCGTTCGAATTTCTGCGTCGGCCGGACCTATCGGCTGCCGAGTGGGACATTCTTCAGCGAAAGACCTTCTACGGCCAGGAGAAGAAGTCGCTCGCCTATGTGTTGGGCGTCATGAACATGATCCTCCACGGGATCGAGGCACCGCAGATCCGCCACACCAACACGCTCACCGAGAACGTGATGGACATCCAGCAGGCTGATCGTCACGACATCGTGCTGGCCAACCCGCCCTTCGGCGGGGGTGAGCGCAAGGAGGTGCAGCAGAATTTCCCGATCAAGTCAGGGGAGACTGCCTACCTCTTTATGCAGCACTTCATCCGCAAGCTGAAGGCAGGCGGGCGCGGCGCGGTAGTGATCAAGAACACCTTCCTAAGCAACACCGACAATGCCAGCGTCGAACTGCGAAAAGAACTGCTGATCAGCTGCAACCTCCACACCGTGCTCGATTGCCCCGGCGGCACGTTCCAGGGCGCGGGCGTGAAGACGGTGGTGCTGTTCTTCGAGAAGGGCGCGCCCACCCGGCAGGTCTGGTATTACCAGCTCGATCCGGCCCGCTCGCTCGGCAAGACCAATCCGCTCAACGATGCTGACCTTGCCGAGTTCGTCGCGTTCCAGCCGGACAAGGCGGACAGCGCAAAGAGCTGGACGGTGAGCATCGACGATCTCGACAAGGCGACGTGGGATCTGTCGGTCCGCAACCCCACTGCGCCGGAGCAAACGCCGCTGCGCGCGCCCGAGCAGATCATTGCGGACATGCTCGCCCGCGACGAAGAGACGCGGCTGATCCTCGAAGAGATCCGGGGGATGCTTTGACGAGCTTGTTGCCTCAGACGGTTGAATGGCGACCCCTTGGTGAGGTCTGCACGTTGCAGCGTGGTTTTGACCTTCCAGTCAGGGAGCGAAAACCTGGCAGTTATCCGCTGGTTACATCCAGCGGCCCTACGGACTTCCATAGTGAAGCACGTGTGCGGGGTCCGGGTGTGGTAACTGGCCGAAGCGGTAGCATCGGTAACGTGTTCTACGTCGAAGATAGCTTTTGGCCGCTTAATACGGCGCTTTATGTGAAGGACTTTCACGGCAACGACCCGCGCTACATCTTTTACCTGCTGCAATTCTTCGACCTCGGGCGGTTCGCGTCAGGTGCAGGCGTGCCTACGCTCAATCGCAATCATGTGCACGACGAGGGGGTATGGATTGCAACCGACCTAGACGAGCAGAAGCGGATTGTTGCGGTGCTGGATCAGGCATTCGCCGCCCTCGACCGCGCCCGCGCCCTCGCCGAAGCCAATCTCACCGACCTCGAACACCTCTCAGCGTCCGCCAGCCGGGCTGTCTTTGATGGTGTCGGGGGCGCCTGGCTGAAGCTCGGCGACATGTGCGAAATCTATCAGCCGAAAACTATTTCGGCCAAGGATTTGAAGCCAGATGGCGCATACATTGTGTTTGGCGCGAACGGGCCGATCGGGCGCTACGACAAATTCAATCACGAGGCGCCACAATTGCTGGTGACATGCCGTGGGGCGACCTGTGGCAGCGTCAACATTTCCGAGCCATTCAGTTGGATCACGGGCAACGCGATGGTAGTGCGGCCTGAAGATGATCGGATTTCAGTCGGCTATCTGGAGCAATTCTTCAGAGGAGCCATGGACTGGGGCAAGGTCATAACGGGCGCAGCACAACCACAGATCACGAGGCAGTCCCTTGCGCCCACCTTGGTGCCGGTTCCTGACAGAGACGCTCAAGACCAGCAAGCGTCAGCGCTCAAAGACTTGCAAGACAGGCTCGCGCAGATGGAAGGTCTGATCAAGACCAAGCTTGATGACATCGCAAGCCTTCGCCAGTCTTTCCTCAACAAAGCCTTTGCCGGGGAGCTGACCTGAGCCGATGCAGGAAACCGAAGCCGATACCCGCGCCAATCGCATCGATCCCGTGCTCCATGCCGCCGGCTGGGGTGTGGTCGAGGGCGCGCATATCAGGCGGGAGGCAATCTGCCCCGGTCGCATCATGCCCGGCGGCCTGCGCGGTGCGCCACTCTCGGCCGACTACGTCTTCGAATACCGCGGCCACAAGCTCGCCACGATGGAGGCCAAGCGCCGCGGCAAGGGTGCAGGTGCAGGTGTCGGTCAGGCCAAGGACTACTCGACCCGGCTTAAGGCCCGTCTCGCCTACGCCTCGGACGGTGCCGAGTGGTATGAGGTCGACATGCAGACGGGCAAGGAAGGGGCCATCGCCCCGCCTTTCCCGACGCCCGACGAGATGTGGCAGCGCTGCTTCCCGACCGGCAATGCCTGGCGCGAACGCTTCGGCGCGGTCCCTTTCGAGACCGGCGGCGGAAAGTGGCAGCCGCGCTATTACCAGCATAACGCCATAACCGCCGTGCTGGAGGCAATTGCCAAGGATCAGCAGCACATCCTGCTGACGCTCGCCACGGGCACCGGCAAGACCTCGATCGCGTTCCAGATCGCCTGGAAGTTGTTCCAGTCTCGCTGGAACCTGACCCGCGAGCCGACCCGCCGCCCACGCATCCTGTTCCTTGCGGATCGCAACATCCTTGCCGATCAGGCCTACAACGCCTTCAACGCCTTCCCGCCGGACGCGCTGTGCCGCATCAGCCCCGAGGAAATCCGCAAGCAGGGCAAGGTGCCCACCAATGCGAGCGTGTTCTTTACGATCTTCCAGACCTTCATGACGGACGGCAAGAGCGTGGAAGGCGGATTGACCTTCGAAGGCTATGAACCAGACTTCTTCGACTTCATCGTGATCGATGAGTGCCACCGCGGCGGCGCGCGCGACGAAAGCACCTGGCGCGGGATCCTCGAATATTTCGCGCCCGCCGTGCAGCTGGGCCTCACCGCCACCCCCAAGCGGGACGTGAACGCCGACACCTACCGCTATTTCGGCGACCCCGTTTATACCTATGCCCTTAAGGAGGGGATCGGCGACGGCTTCCTGACCCCGTTCAAGGTGCGCCAGATGGCGAGCACGATGGACACCTACACATTTAGCGATGAGGACGAGGTGGTGAGCGGGGAGATCGACCCTGGCAAGGAATACACCGAAGCGGACTTCAACACGAAGCTGATCATCAACGAGCGTGAGATGAGCCGCGTCCACGAGTTCATGGACCAGATCGACCAGCGCCAGAAGACGCTAGTGTTTTGTGCGACGCAGGATCACGCCGCCCGGGTCCGCAACTTCATCAACCAGGTGAAGACCAACCCTGATCCGCACTACTGCGAACGCGTAACGGCCGACGACGGCAAGCTGGGCGAACAACACCTGCGCGAGTTCCAGGACAACGAGAAGACCCTGCCGACCATCCTCACCACGTCGCAGAAGCTGTCGACCGGGGTGGATGCGCGCAATGTGCGCAATATTGTGCTGCTGCGGCCGGTGAAGTCGATGATCGAGTTCAAGCAGATCATCGGCCGGGGCACGCGGACGTTCGACGGGAAGGACTTCTTCACCATCTACGACTTCGTGAAGGCCTATGAGCACTTCAAGGACCCGGCGTGGGACGGCGAGCCCGAAGAGCCTGTAACGGGACCAGGTGGGCCGAAGCCACCGGGACCGTCCGAACCGCCCGATGATGGTGACCATCCGGTCGAGCCCACGCCTCCGGTCGAGAGGGTGGTCGTGAAGCTTGCCGACGGCAAAGAACGCAAGATCCGGTATGTCGCCGAGACGACCTATTGGTTCAACGGACGACAGATCACCGCGAAGGAGTTCATGGAGCAGCTGTTCGGCGATCTCGGCACCATGGTTGGCAGCGCCGACGAGCTTCGCGCGATCTGGATGGATCCCGACCGCCGGACTGCATTCATTCAACGGCTCGAAGAAATGGGCTATGGTGACGATCGCATGGACGACATGCGCCGACTGATCGATGCTCCCAATAGCGATATCTTTGATGTGCTCGCTTACGTGCGGTTTACGCTCAGTCCGCTTTCGCGCGCGACACGGGTCGAGGGTGCAAAGTCTACAGGACTGTCTGGCTACGAGGCTGAAATGCGGGAGTTCCTGACCTACATCCTGCAGGCTTACGAAATGCAGGGAATCCGAGAGCTCGCCCCGCACCGGATCAGCGATTTTCTGCAGATCAGGTATGGCGGCACCAATGATGCCAAACGAGCGCTTGGGTCGATTCCAAAGATCAGGGGTGCCTTCATGGACATCCAGAAGCACCTCTTTTTCCAGGCATAGAACGGCTCGTCCTGGGCCGAGTGCGGACTGGCAGGTATCGAACCGAAGACTGGCAAAATGGTCATTGCTCGTGTGGTCTTAGTTAGCCTTGCCGATCGGTAGATGTCGAAGGTATTCCCGTGACTGTTACCAAACCAAATTATTGACGCGCGGTGAAGAGGGGGCAGCGTTGATTGAAGGACTAAAAATCGCGGGATGCGCTAGCTACAGCGCGGAAGGCCAGAATCTTACCGAGCTCCGAAAGATCAACTTCATCTACGGCGCGAACGGTTCGGGCAAGACCAGCATCTCGCGCGTGATCGCCGCTCCGACCGATCACCCCACTTGCGTGATCCGCTGGGCCAACCAACGGCCTCTTGAGTGCCTAGTTTACAACGCCGATTTCGTGGGGCGGAATTTCAGATCCAGCCTCCCCGGCATCTTCACATTGGGCGAGCACGACGCTGCGGTACTGGACCAGATCGAACAGGCGCGGAAGGACGTTGCTGACATCGAGCGTGATATCAGCGCGCGCAATATCGTGTTGAACGGGAAGGATGGCGCTCCCGGTAAGCTGGGTGAGCGTGCCGCTCTGCGCGAAAATATCGAGAACGAATGCTGGAAACTCAAGAATCGCCACGATGCTAATTTCCAGTCCGCCTTCACGGGCGTGCGCGGCTCGAAGGCGAACTTCTGCGATAAAGTCCTCAGCGAGCGGGCTTCCAACCAGGCTGCGGTTCATCCGCTCGATGATCTCAAAAAGCGTGCGGCCGTCATCTTCGAAAAAGGTCTCACGCGAGAGAGCGCGGTCCGGGCGCCCGACAATGCCGAGCTGACGCGGCTAGAAGCGTTGCCTATCCTTGCAAAGAAGGTCGTCGGCCAAGGCGATGTCGACATCTCCGGTCTGATCGATCGGCTCGGCAACAGTGACTGGGTGAAGCAGGGCATCGGCTACTTCGCGCAGAGCACGCCACAATGCCCGTTCTGCCAGCAGGATGTCGAAGCCGATCTCGCCAAGCGCATCGGCGATTATTTCGACGAAGCCTACGGTCGCGACATCGCGGGTATCGCGCGTCTCGTTGCCGGATACGAGGCGGCGGGGGCGGCTTACCTTCAGGCCCTCGCCGGCATCTTGCAGACCGGTTCACGCTATATCGACGCGACGCAGTTGACCGGACTGATCGAGCGCGTGACCGCGCGGCTGACACTCAACGGACAGCACATTGCGCGGAAGCAGAAGGAGCCGAGCGCCGTCGTCACACTGGAGGACAACACCGAACTGTTCGCGGAGGTGCGGGATTTCCTCACGGCTGCTAACGCGGCCGTTGCCGAACACAATGAGGCCGTTGACGATATCGGCAATCAGAGGGCGAACCTTACGGCCGAAATCTGGAGGTACCTGCTGGAAGAGGCCCAAGGCATCCTCGATGCCTACCATGCCAGCAAGTCGGCGGTGGATGCTGCGATCAGTGGCATCGAGGCAGGCCTGACGACAAAGCGGGGCGACCTGACCACAGCGCAGCAGACGCTGCGCGATCTTGAGAAGGGCAGCACGAGCGTTCAGCCCACCGTGGCCGAAATTAATGCGCTGCTCGCCTCATTTGGCTTTCGGGGCTTCAAGCTCGCAACGGCGGGCGCTCAAGGCAATCTGTATGAGATCGTCCGCCTCGATGGGAGTAATGCGGTCAGAAGTCTGAGCGAGGGCGAGAAGACTTTCGTCACCTTCCTGTATTTCTACCATCTCATCCGGGGCAGCGTTTCCGAGTCAGGTATGACAAGCAACCGGGTCATCGTGTTTGACGATCCGGTTTCGAGCTTAGACAGCGATATTCTGTTCATCGTTTCCAGCCTGATCAAACGCGTGTTTGAGCTGAGCCACGCGCAGAGCAGCCTGATCCGGCAGGTGTTCGTGCTGACTCACAACATATATTTTCATAAGGAGGTGTCATTCGACCCTGACCGGAAAAAGGAGCTTCGCGCGCACGAAACATTCTGGATCGTAAAGAAGATCGACGATGTCTCCACACTGGAATCCTTCGATCACAACCCGATCAGGACATCCTACGAACTCCTCTGGTCCGAGGTGCGGAACGAAAACCGATCCAACCTTACCATCCAGAACACGCTGCGCCGCATTCTGGAGAACTATTTCAAAATTCTTGGAAACATGGACAAGGACAAGATCACCGAGAAATTTGAAGGCCGCGAGAAGGTGATATGCGCCTCGCTCTTTTCGTGGGTGAACGACGGCTCGCACAGCGCGCATGACGATCTCTACGTCTCCAGCGATGCCACCACGGTGGACGCCTATCTCGGCGTCTTCAGGCGCATTTTCGAGGAGACTGGACACACCCAGCATTATCACATGATGATGGGCACCGAGGCTGTGCCCACAGCCAATGTGCCTCTGATCGAGATTGCGTTTTCGATGCCGAATAACGGTCAAGATGCGGCATGAACGAACGGCTGCTTTCGGAGACACGCCAAGCCGCCGTAAATGACCAAATTGGGGCGCTAAGCCGCCATTGCGGAACGCGCAAACCCGACCATCTTATATGAGGGTACTGTCAGCCTTCGGTCCGCTCGCTGCAAACGCCTATTGCGCGCGCCGTCGAGCCTGACCATGATCGCCGGGCCTTCCGTGAAAGCCGGGGGGTGGGGCGTAGGAACCCCAGCCACTAGAACTCGGTCGACAGGATAACTGTGGCCGGGTGGCATGCGCGCATGTCCAGCCGGTTCGCCGGTAAAGGCGCATGCGCCTGCTCTAGTGGCTAGGTTCCTAACATCCGGCTTCGGCCGTCGCTCCGAGAGGTTACATAGGGGCGGCACGAGGGTTCAAGCCGAAGGTCGCTCCGTCAGGGGGCGACATCATCCATGCGGCATCACGAAACCACGTCGGCGCAACCCAGCCCCGGCGCGATGCCGCGCGTCCATCGTACATCATCAGGAGAAAAAACATGACCAAGTTTAAGGCCGCGGTCGCGGTCGTAATTTCGTTCATCCTCTTGCCGTCGGTCGCTTCTGCACAGTTGACTTCGCGTGAGCGGATACGGGCAGAAGAAGTTGCTCGCATACAGGCGAAGGCCGACGCGGAGGAGCGGGCAAAAGAACGCCGCGCACGACTCGACAGTGCTCAATCCGAATGCCGGTCCACCAGCCGGCAGTGGGATTATGCTAACCAGATCTGCAAGCCGCGCGGATCGGGGATCACCAGATAATTTGCGTCATCTGAAGGACTGTCGCGACCCTCGCAGTCGCGCCTCCTTCCGCACTTTCAAAATTCGTCGACTGCGCCGTCGTCTGTGAGGGCTTCGGCGCGTGCAATCCTCCCTTGGAGAATGTCATGAAAAGCAAACTTATGGTCCTGGCTGCCGTGCTCGCCATCGCAGGGTGTGACGACGCAAGCAAAACGAGCGCCACCGCTCCCCATCAAAATGACATCTCTGCCGGCGCGCCGATCGCAATGAAGCAAGCTGGCAAGGCGGACGGCATCGACTTCACCGTGACGAAGGTCACCACTCCGCCGAACATTGAATACGGCCCAAAGGCCAACGAAGGCGAGGTATTCGTCATTGTCGGCTACAAACTGAAGAACACAGCCGCCCAGCCGCTTGGATTGATGGATCGTCCTCCGCTGAGCCTTGTCGATCCGAGCGGGCAAAGCTACAAAATCGATGATTTTCTGACGGCATCGGCGGGAGTCGACGTCGCCGATCAGAGCTCGTTCGTGGCCGACATAAATCCGAACATCGCCGTCGAAGGGCGCGCGGCTTGGAAGATCGACAAGGCTGCCTTCGACCGAAAAACGTGGCGCCTCGTCGTCGCATCCGATCCACAACTCGTATTCGCGCTGCAATGAGGGCTTCGGCGCCGGCGCTGATTTTCTCACACCTCGCCGTGGCGGGCGGGGTGTACCTCAACACAGACAGGAGACCGATCGACACAGAGGTCAAACACACTGGGTTCTTCCAGATCGACACCTCGAAGGTGCTGGCGACGACGGTCGAGAGCCTCAGGCAAGAAAACAAACTGCTGGTGTTCAGTTACAAGGGCTCCTCGAAGGTCCGAACCGGCCGAAAGTGGCTGTGGCTGTTCAACGGCCAACAGGAGCTGATCGTCCCGGCCGCGGTCAACTACTACGTCGACCTGTCCGACCTTACCCTCGCCGACGTCAGCTACAACGAGACGGCGCAGATCGTCACCGTAAAGCTGCCGAAGGTCACGCTGGGAGACATCGCCTTCCAGCCCGAAAACGCAACCACGATTAACGGCGGCGTCCTGACCTACGGAGAGGAGACGGTAGAGGCGCTGCGCAAGCTCAACTATATCAAAGCGCGGCAGGCTATGGTCGCTCAAGCTCAGCAGCCGGGATTGAAAAACACAGCCGAGAAGCAAGCGATCGCCAACATCGAGCGCTACTTCTCGATACCGCTCCGCATCGCCGGGCAGCCCAACGTAAAGGTCGTGGCGACCTTTCGCTAACCTAGAACCCGAAACGCAACCTCACAGGCCCTCCGGAGCAATCCGGGGGGCCTTTTTCGTATGGAGAAACGACATGATTTCCATCCGCAGTTCCGCCGACATGGCGCGAACGCTGAACGGTCCGCTAGATCCGACGCTGCGACAACTTCTAGAACAACGACGATCGCAGTTGCTTGAATACGAACCTGCCGATCTCGGCGACCTCATACACATCGTGGTCGCCTATCCGGGCGACACAATCGAAACCGTCGAGGCGGCCGCGGGCGTGATGTTCGCGACAAATGCGATCAACGGAAAGCGCTTCGGCGATCCGGGATTCGTGGCGCTCTTCGAGTTCGTCGAACGGCACGGTCGATGGCTGGAGGCCGTCATCATCCTTTCCGACGACGGGTTCGGCGTCGCGCTCTTCGTACCCGACTGCATCACCGTCGACGCCGATCTGCGCAACCTACTGCTGGGCGCCGTCTGACAGGCCCGCCCCGCCTTCATCGTCATCCGCACAGCGTCCCAGCCGGGGCGCTTTTTTTATGTCCGAAAGGTATCGACCATGCTGCATTTCTACGATCGCGTGACCATCGCGCACGCTCTTTCGCTCGACCTTGACCCGCGGCTTCATAAACTGTTGGCGGTACGGATCGCGGCGCTCCCCGGCAGCCTCATCGACCACACGGAATATCTGGTTGTCGAAGCGGGCGACACCGAAGCTGACATTGTTCGCCACGTCGGGTTCAGTCCGCTGATCGAACCCATCGACGGCGCACGTTTCGGCGAGCCGGGCTTCCATCCTTTTTGGGATTACCTCCAAGATCGAAACGGCTGGTTTGAGATGATCGTCACGTTTGGATCGACCTTCGCTTACGTCCTGCTGATCCAAGATGCCGAAACGAGATTGCCGGAATTACTGACCATGTGCCGTCGTTGCGGCGGCCGCCCAGTCCAAGGAGGCTGGCTGAAAGATTGAAAATACCCGCTGAATAGGTAGTCTGGCATCTGCAAAGTGTGTGGAGATAGCCAAATGCCAGGCGACGGGAGCATTAAGGGCGCCAGCGCGAAGATCGCCGGCAAAAACCTGGATCAGTGGGACGATCAGTGGGAGGAGATGGAGGGGGGATTTTCCGTCGAGCATGCAAGTTTGGATGGAGTTGTCGGGCTATATCGAGCACGGCGGGGCAATCAAACCAAAATAATAGGTAGTGGAACTGATTTTGATAATGGCGGTCTGTCCAAGCGACTTCAAACGCTTCGGTCAGATATTGTTCAAAGCGGAAACAATCACGTCGCTGGGAATTATATTAGAGAAAATGCCTCTGTTTTGAAGCTGGACGTTATAAAGGTTGGCACGGGTGCGGGTATTGAGCTTGTTACTCGCAAGCTGGTCCAAGCAATGCGAAAAAAATACGGCCTTAGAAGGGGCGTCATTCCTCCGGATTAAGTAAATATCAGGACTTATTATTTTGGCAAGCGTTTTGATATTAAGGGGCGGAAATTGATGTAAAGGTTACGTCATTATAGCTGAAATGCTTTTAAAATCCAGTCTTCTGGAGGTTTGGAACTCAACCACAAACCCTGTCAGACGCCGATCATAACCCTCGGCTCGATGTTTGCCTATGTGCTACTCATCGGACACGACGGCTATGACTCCGTGCTAATCAAGCTTAGCAAGAGATATAGCGACCGGGGCGGGAAGGGTTCTTCTAAGCTTATGTCACTTTCATAAGGGAGTGTGATCGCCGCCCTTGTTGGAAGCCTTGCACCTTGCAAAAATAAATTCCCCTTAAGAAAGATCGATAGCTTAGACTTTCAATAAAACACGAATAACATGATATTGACGACCGATAAAATCGGCACACATGTGGGTCCCCCCGACGAATATCTCTGTGCGAGATTGCTATCGGGCAATTTGCAGACCGGCCTGATGCCGGCAACTGGGACACCACCAATGCACACGTTTATAACTCGCCGTGTATTTGATGAATCTACGTCTGTCATGACGGCGATCGATCATGAGCCCGATATCCGCCCCAACCTTTCGCGAGCGGGGTTAGCGATGACGTTGACGATTATCTACTGCCTGGTCTTTCGAGGCTTTGAGTCTCCGGCGGAAATCTACCGCTACCTCGAAGCGCGTGGTTCCAAATTTGATCGTGAGTCGATCGAATTTCTGATCGACGCGTACGAGGGCGATAACCCTGAGTACCATCTGTGGTGCCGAAACGAGCAAGGCCGCCGTGCACCGTTGTTGGGTGTGGACGAGGTGTCGGAGGCAGCGTGATCCGAAAGGTGTCGATGCCGCATCTCTTGCGGACCCCGTCCGACCGATGCGCGTCGGCACCAACCCCGTTTGTCTGCCGCGAAATCCGTCCAGTGCCGATGCCTCCCCGCATCAGTTTGCTGACTGCCTCGGGGTTATGCCTCGTTCGCTTGCCGCATGCCGCAACAGGCCGGTGAAGCGCCGCTCATTGAAGCCGTAGCCGAGAGGGTATGGCCGTGAATCTAACGACAACAGGGGTGGCGTCGTCACCTGTGGACGTCTCGACGCGTCCGCTAATGATGACTGCGTCGAACGGCGCCGTCTCTGGACTCAGCCGGTATCGGCCCTTCCTCGATCCTAACGTAAAGTCTTTTCAGCCGCCTCTCATTTAAGCGGCTTGAGTTATGGGCATTTAGCTTAGCCGAACCCGTTGAATGAGTCCTTCGCAGAAGGGCGACGCGCTATCTCCTGCTACCGTCTTGATGCGACGGGTCGCTAGCTTAGGACGCAAATATCGCTTTGTGGAATCGACGTTAGCGTATTCCAATCGCGCGATTGGGATTTCGATACTTGCTCCACGCAGCTGCGTTCCAAGCTGGAACGTAAGGTCACACCGAGTTACGGCGCGAAGTAAATCAACACGCCTGTGGACATCAACTTTCAACATCACATTGCGCATGTCGCGCTTTTCGTTGGCCGACCTTCATTAGGCCGGTGAACAGTGCTTTTCGAAGCCCAATCTTTTGGAAAAGTTCTTGGATACCTCTAAAATACGGGCGCCGCGGTCGCCCGGGGGCGGGTCTCCCCATCCCGAACGCCGCGAGGACCAGGCTGCTAACATCGACGTCGCGGAACCCCCGGCCTTTGTCGTCGAGTGGACGCCCACCAAGGCTGACTTCCGGTCATTTCCCGACCAGCCACCCGGCGTCGGCGCTCCACCGACAACCATTGCGAACGTCAGACACCTGCTCGATACGAATGGAATCGTCGCCGGGTACAACATGGTTCGTAAACGAACCGAGATATCGATTCCCGGTTTACCCGGTGTGGCCGACAACAGCGAAGGCGTCACTCTTACCCAAATTCGAAGCTTGCTATCGCTGCACGGTATGCACAACGGCGATACTCGCGCCATTGTCGATGCCATCGCCAGCGAACGGCCTTACAACCCCGTCGCGGACTGGATCGCTTCCAGGGCCTGGGACGGGGTCGACCGCCTTCCCGACTTCTATGCCACACTTCGCACTGTGACGGATTATCCGGTCTCGCTGAAGGAGGCGATTATGTACCGGTGGGGGCTGAGTGCGGTTGCCGCCGCTCTCATGCCTTCTGGGTTTTCGACCCGCCTGGTACTCACACTTCAAGGGCCGCAGAGCATCGGTAAGACCCGGTGGTGCATGAGCTTGGTTCCCGACGCAGCCCTTCGGGCGGGGGTGGTGAAAACCGATCATCACTTCGACGGCGGCGCGAAGGACAACATCATTACCGCGCTACGTTATTGGCTTGTCGAGTTGGGCGAGCTGACCAGCTCCTTTCGTAAGGACGAGGAGCGGGTAAAGGGCATTCTGACACGGGATCGGGATGTCGTTCGGTTGCCATATGGCGCCACGGACTCGGAATGGCCCCGCCGGACCGTTTTTATGGCCAGCGTGAACGGGTCGGACTTCATCGGTGATCCGACCGGTTCAACCCGCTGGGGTGTCATTGCTGTCGAAGCTATCGACTACGACCACGGCATCGACATGCAGCAGCTGTTTGCGCAGCTCGCTGTGGACTTCCACGCTGGAGAGCGGTGGTGGTTCGACAAAGCGCAGGAGGCTGAACTCGAAGCTTGGAACGATCGTCATCGGACCACCAGCATCATTCGGGAGGCGATCAGCGAGTTTGTCAACATCGACGCTGAAGAGAAGGAGCCGATGATGCGTCGGATGACCGCTAAGGAGCTGTTGATCGAACTGGGTTTCGATTCTCCGACAACAGCGCAGGCGCGAGAGGCTGGCTCGGTTCTCAGGGCTCACTTTGGACCACCGAAGAAGTCTAAAGGGTTCTTCCGCTGGAACCTCCCGATACGACATCGTGACGAAAGCGACGTCCCCAAACCGACACTGACCAAGTCCAAGTTCGACTAAACTTTTAATCCTCATCACCTGCCTAGGGGGGAGGGGGGGGAGGGGGGTAGGAGATGACGAAGCTGACCGGCGTGCTCGTCTGTCCGCCAGTCGGGTTTTGTGTTTCTTCTCCCCCCTGCCACCACCCGCCCCACCCCGGCGACTGCACCGAGCCTCGAATTGCTCAATCTCTTCGAGTCTGGTGCAAGGGTGCGAACGCTCACGGCGCCGCTGTGCCCTGGGAATCCACAACTGATGCGACAATAGCTCAGCGCGAAAGGCGTTAATGCTGGGCGCGCTGAACGATCGGCCCCGGTTTTAGTCCGCACAGCTGATCTATCTGCGTCCGCGAACCGGCATCGCTCTCAACCATCCGACGCCAACACCATCTGCGGACCTCCTCGAGGCCGCTGCACAGCTGTGCCCTTCTTCATGCCCACGCCGATTGGCCTTCCACGGAACCGATCCACAGGGCTCTTCTCAAAGGATATCTGATATGCCCAAGCTTAAGCTTGATTCCACCAACGCTCTGCTCGCGACCTGCGAAGAGGGGCGCAAAAAGACAGACTTCTGGGACACACACATCCGCGGTCTCGTGCTGGAAGTGCGTTGCACCGGCGGGAAGACCTTCTACCTTCGCTATTCCGACGCGCACGGCCGGCAGCGCCAGCACAAGATTTGTGCGTACGGTGACCTCACCGTCGACAAGGTTCGGAAGGAGGCTCAGCGTCTCCGATCCGAGGTCGTGCTCGGCGGCGATCCTTCGGCGGCGAAGGCGTCGGTCAAGGCCGTACCGACGTATGCAGACCTGTCCGCGATGCATCTTGCGCATGCGAAGACCTACCAACGATCTTACGACACGACCGAGATGTACATGCGTCGCCACATCGTTCCGCGCTGGGGCAAGCTGCACCTGACCGACATCGCTAAGCAGGATGTGGCCCAATGGCTGTCGGAGAAGTCGGGCGAAGGGCTGGCCCCGGCGACCGTCGAGAAAATCCGCGTCATCTTCGGCAGATCGTTCGAGTTGGCGATCGAGTGGGGCGTCCCCGGCGCGGCGCGAAACCCGACCCACGGTATCAAGCGACCGCCGATCAACAATGCCCGCAACCGCTATCTGAACGCAACGGAAGCGAAGCGTCTGCAGCAGGCGGTGGCGAACTCCCGCAACACACAGCTGAAGTACATCGTAGGACTGCTGCTACTAACCGGGGCGCGGGTGTCGGAGCTGCTGACCGCGGAATGGCAGCATGTCGATATCGAGAGGCGATCATGGCTGATACCGACATCGAAGACAGGCAAGCCTCGGCACGTACCGTTGTCTCAAGCGGCCGTAGACTTAATCGAACAGCTGCCACGTTTCGGTGGCTGTCAGTACCTTTTGCCCAACCCCAGAACGCGTAAACCGTTCACCGACATCAAGCACCCCTGGGACACCGCCCGGCGGGAGGCGTATCTGGGGTGACCTACGTATTCATGACCTGCGACATTCCGCCGCGTCTTTCATGATCAACGCCGGGATCGATCTGTTTGCGGTCGGTCGCGTACTGGGTCACGCCGATCACAAAAGCACGATGCGGTATTCGCATCTCGCCAACGATACCCTGCTAGCGGCCGTCGAAGCCGGGGCATCCAAGCAGCAGGTCGATTGGACTGCCGCCTGAGACTATCCTTCACCCGCCCGCACGCTGACTTCGGTCGGTGTGTGGGCGGGGCTAGGTCGCCGGCATTTTTTTTCGGAACCGGGCGGATCGCCGTCTGGCCGGGAAGGGCGCCAGAAGCCGTTTGGGCTAAGGCAGGACGGCCGTTCGGCCCCGCCGGGACCCACCCTCCACCCCGATCACCGGACCGCTCCTGCGCCGATGTCGCGCCGTGGCTCGAACATACTCAATCTGGTGCCGCTCGCCGCAAGGGGACAAAGATGGAGAAATCAGTGTTGCCGCGCCGGTGCGCGACGGCCCGCTCCTCAGAACCGCGGACAGGTCAACGCGACGCTCAACCAACCTTTGATTTTCTTATCTTCTAGTGATGATGGCTAGTCGGGCCGAGACGAGCAGTGCATTGTCGATGTCGCGGGCGGGTACCACTGAGTTGATCACCGCTAAAACGTCGAGGTCGAACGAATGAATCTTGTTGATGTGTCAACCGTAACGCCGGGCATGTCGACGCTCGCGCAGGCCTATGGCTTCGCCGGGAATGCGGCGCAATTCGCGATCGGCCACATCGAGACGCTGAAGCAGGCGGATAACGTTTTAGCCAACCGGTGTGGTCAGGTGCTTGAAGCAGCAACCTCGGGTTTCGGCGTCGGTCAGGAGACAGCGATGCTCCTGATTGGAGTTGGGCAAAGCCTTCTCGGCAACCCGCTAACTGGCAAGGTGATCATCGGCACCGGGAACCCGATCGTGATGACCTGCGCAGCGATCGGCGCCATTCACTACGGTTGGAAGGCTATGAATGACGACGATCGAACGGCGCTGCTTTCGACCGTCGGCGCCGCCTTCGACGTGGGCATCGAATTCCTAAAGGCGATCGGCAACTTCGCGTTCGACTTAATTCAGGCGCTGATGTCGCGCGAAAATTTCGAAGAACTCAAGCGGATCGTATCGTCGGTGGCTCAAGGCTTCGGTCGCCACCTCAGTGACATCACGCGCTTGCTGTCGGATCGTTTCAAAGAGGGCGCACAAATCGTTTATTCCGCAGCGGGCGGTGCGGCGGCCACAGCGTGGAGCTACATTCCCGCCATCCGTACATCGGAAGATGTTCGTTCACTCGGCGTGAACAAGAAGGACGATTAACTTACTGGTAGCTGCCTTCTTCCGCACGCTCTTCGGCTGCGTCTCGCTGGGCCTTCTCCATGTCGTTCTCGTCGCTATTCGGTGCGGGTGCGTCCTACAGTGTATCTTTGGACACGCTGGCCCCTTTGCCGGGTACGTTGCTCTCGTCACGCTCGAAGCCAAGCTCTTCGTTTGAGGGGGTGGTTGCCATTTGCCTTTTCCTTCAGCCCGATGAACGTCCGGCTTGCGAGGTTGACGCCGCCGGCTGGTCGCAAACTTCCGCGCGAGCTTCATCCGAGTCCGTTCCGCCCGTACCGCGAGAGGCCGCGTGCGACTGAAGCAGGCAGCGGCGCGTTGTGGAGGCAGAGGAGAAGATCATGTCTGATATCAACGCTGACGACCAGAAGACGCCCGATTTAAGTGAAGCCGCGCGCAAGAGCGAAGAGGCCGGCATCGCAGACGAGTCCGCCGCTTACGTCGATGCCATCGACAGCACCGATGATCAGCCGCCAGCCGCAGAAGCCGAAGCGCATCCTAGCTGAGGACGGCGGCAGTCCTTGGTGACCTCACGGCAGGCGTCGCTTTAAATGCCTCACGTGACGCCTACCGTAAAGCCGTTGCGGTCCCTCCGGCGGAGATCGTTAAGGGCGTCAGCAGTGTCTGCGGTCAGGCGTCCAAGATTGCAGAGTAACGTGACTTGCGCACGGCAGCTGTCGGGTGCCGCCACCTTGTCGACGTCCCATGTCAGCCCGAAAATCAGACCTTAGAAAATCGGCCGTCGCGACTTCGACCCTTGCCCGTTGTTCCTCTCTTGTTCTAACCATGTCGCACGCCGATTCGCGGCGTCTCGACATCGATGGAGCCTTGGCATGGAGCACGATCTCCGGCTGCGTGCGGCTGCGCGCGCGATTTATGACGCCTGCTATCCGAGCGACGAATGGGCACCGGTCGGGTTTGATGAAGCCGAGCGCTGCTCGACAGTGCATTACCGGCAGGCGGTTGCAGCCGCTCAACAGGCTCGCGCTGTCCTGGCAGCGCAGGGCGAGCAGCTACCGCTCCCCGTCTTCGCGTAACCCGGCATGTGGTTGGCGACCCGAAGACCCTGCACGACCTGCATCGTATCGAAGCGCAGGTCCGCGTCAGTTGCCGAAGCTGCCTGGCTACCGAGGTCTGGGATCTAGCGGCACTGATCGACGAGGTGCGGGCCAACGGCGGCAATACGGATTGGCGCGCGGCCCGGTCGGCGCTCAAATGCCCCAAGCGATGTGCGTCGCCGCTGATCCATCTCCTGCCCATTCCCTATGGCAAGCAGCGCGCTCGCCAGCGTGCGCACCGCCACGCCCTGATCAACCTCGCACTGCAGATCCTGCAGGCGGCGGCCTATCAGTCCAGCAGCAAGGCAGTCGGGACGATCGAGGTTCGCCTCGCGCTCCATGTGCTGCGTCCGTTTGTCCGCGATCCGAAGCTGCTCACAAAATATTGGACCGCTGCCACACTGGAGCCGCGGCACCCGTGGACGAGCTGTCATCGGTCGTACCGGGCGATCGTCGAGCGGCTTGTGATGCTGAAGGCCGATGTCGAGCCGAAGAATCTACCTTGATGCCGTCTGCCTGCAGTTGGTCGGAAGCGGACATTCTACAGCATCAGAGCTGGCTGACGCGCAACGAAAGCTGAATTAGAAGCGCGGATGTTATGAATGCCATAATCAATGGAAATTTTCGGCTAGGCTGGTGCATTCGAAGAAGTTCTTTTCGGTATATTCGATATATAACGAAACTCACCGCTAGGGAGATGACGATCAAGCTACTAAACACCGCGTTGCTATGATCGGCACTGCTTATCGGTATGGCCCGCGTGACGATCGTAACTATGACGAGTGCTATTGCCGCAACCAGC
>NZ_JBTMWL010000003.1:0-614239 GCF_054489605.1 Sphingomonas sp. RS2018 | reverse complement strand
ATGAGCCGGGACAATGCAGACATGCCGCCGTTGTAGCGTTCAACGGAACGTCCGCAATTGGGCTTAAGCCGTCGTTCGCCAGTCGGAAGCCCCGCATGAGCGGAAGTGGTGGAAAGCGGACATGCAGGTTTACTTAACGTGTCTGGCTTCGTTACCGAGGTTTAAATCGTTGGAGGTCATCTTACTAACGGTCTCTTCAGCAGTATCAATCCTTTGAATGTCCGGGATTACGTTTGAGATCCCGGTTGCTCTGAGCAGATCTCGCTGCGGCCGACCGAGCAGATAACCTTGACCGCTGGTCGCCCCGAGCCGTGACGCGAGGTGCCATTGGTCGGGTGTTTCTATGCCCTCGAAAACGGTAGGAAGATCGAAAGCTCGCGCTATCTCCATCAGCCCCCGAAGCAGGTTTTCCCGCCGCGCCGGGTTGGTCTGGATGATCGAGCGATCGAACTTAAGGATGTCGAAATGGATCTCGTCAAGCGATTTGATGTTGGCGTATCCAGTGCCGAAGTCGTCCAGTGCCAGCCGCACCCCAAGCAAGCGAAGACGACGAAGCTTTTGGAGCGTCTTAGTCGTCGGAGACAATAATAGACCTTCCGTAATTTCGAGTATCACTCGGCTGGCATCGATGCCGCTCGTATAAATTGCGGTGGCTAAAGTCTGGACGATGTTGGTCGTCTCGATTTGGATCGGCGACAGGTTGATCGACAGGCTCCAACATCCGTCGACGGCTGTCGCTTCCGCCAGAGCATGACGGAGCACCCACTCACCAAGGCTGACGATCAGCCCGCTTCGCTCTGCGAGCGGGATGAAGGTGGATGAAGGGACAACACCGTAATGCTTGCTATGCCAGCGGCACAGAACCTCGATGCTTGTTACTTGCCCGTCCGCACAAGACCGGATCGGCTGATACACCAGGTGTAGTTCGCCAGCCTCCAGAGCCTGGGCAAGTGCGGCGGCAAGTGGCGCATCATCGAGTTGCTCCGCTTCAGCAACGATGGACTGTCTGCCTGAGCTTGGGTCCGCTTCGGAATAGAACCGCAACGCACCACCTCCGGCATTCTTCACGTCGTAAAGGGCCGCGTCAGCCTGACCAAAGAGCCGGTCGACATCGCATCCTCCGCTCTCGACCTGCGCGATCCCTATACTGGCCCCAACACGGCCCCACACTTGAGGTATGAGTTCGATCGGCGCGGAGACACTGGCGAGTATGGCCAGAGCAATCTCCTCCGCCTGCTTCGCCTTTTCGCCGGCCAAGAGCACCGCGAACTCATCGCCCCCGATCCGCGCCGGAAGGCAATTGGAGTGCTTGGTGTCGATCAGCATGCCGCGGGTGTCCGCCTGGGAGGCGGCCGGTTGAACAGCTTCTCGAATGTGCTGAGCCACCGCCCGAAGTAGCATATCGCCCATCAAGTGGCCGTGCAGGTCATTGATGTGCTTGAAACCGTCGAGATCGACGATGAGCAGTACGACCGCCTGCTCGTCGGTATTGGCAAGTACGTTCTGGAGCGCGTCCTTCAGCGCGCGGCGGTTTGGTAACTCGGTCAACTCGTCCTGGAACGCCTGGCGGCTAAGAGCCGTCATCGCCTCCCATTCCGTTGTCTTGTCTCGCGTCATGCCGCGGTAGCCGAGAATCCCGCCGCGCGCATCCCTGATCGCTACCCCGGAGACGGACAGACAGGCGAGCCCGCCGGCGGTCGTTGGAGCAAAATAGCGGAAGTCCCGGAACGGATGCCCGGCACTGATCTGCTCGTAGTTCTTTTCCCACTTGTCAGCAGGGGTCAGCGGGTCGCGCTCCCGCAGCGAGCCGATCGACGACCCCGATCTGAGAGTACAGACGCGGCTGCCAAAATCGCTGCTATCGCTCAGGACAGTCAGGACACCTGCGGCATCCGTCTGCCAAATCAGGTCGCTGGACGTTTGCTCGAGATCGCGGAGAACCTCGAGCGACAACCTAAGCTGGGAGACCTGCCGACGCCAGACGGTGATCGCCAGCAATGCTGTGGCGGCCAGAAGGCTTAAGTTGACGAGGCGACCGGCCAGTTCCAGCCACCAGATACCCAGCCACGCAGTATCCGGTCGCCGGACGGCATGCACCGAGAAGGGCAAGCCCAGCGCCAGCGATGTCACCAGTGCAGCGGTCACAACAGCGAGCAATCTGATCTTGATCTGCATGCAAATCTCCGTCCAGCACCAGATCGCGCATCCGGTCGAAGTTTCTCGGCTGGTCGCGAACGTCAAATTCGACTAAGCCTATGTCATTGGAATATCTTGAGAATCTTCACATAAGTTAATAACAAGCGTATAATCGTGCGCTGGACGCTGAGCTGTTGGTAAAGCAGAAAAAGCTTTCCTCGGGACGCGACGGCTCCAGCCGCTACGTCTGCTATGAGTTCGGCGGTGGCTTTAGCGAGCGCACCATCGCGCCGCCTACTTTGAAGGGAGCCGTTACGGCCGCACCAAAGTTTCAACCATTATGGGCGTAGTTGTCATGCAACTCTGCTCGTCAACGCCGTGTGTCCGCTTTTGGGCGATTGCGGTCATTCGCGGCTCGGTCGCATGCGCCGTTGGATCGCGGTGGTTCGCGGACGTTCGTCTCAGGCTACGGCAGGTCTCGCAGGTTGAGTACACGTCCAACAAGACAGGTGTAGTCACAGCGATAGGGGGCTTCGGGCTCTCAAGGCAACTCGATCCACCAGCTTGGCCAAATGACCTTGCGAGGCGTCTGCGTCGCCATCAAGACTTCGCGCTGTTCGGCAGCCGTCAACCGGCGCTTACCCAGCCTGTCGAGCGCGAGCTGGACCAGCCAAGGCTCGATGACGGTGCGGGCGGTCGGCCGGAACGCGTCGAGGCGGCTCGCCATGCCGAGCAAGCGCATTGCCGGGTCGACGCTCCCTGCAGAGACTGGCTGTATTACGATGCGGTGCACGCCCTCACCGCCGATCGGACCGCGCAGACTGCGAGCCTCGGTTATCGCTGCGAGCGCTTGGCGCGCGGCGGCGCTATCGCCTTCGAGGCCACGTTTAGACATCTGCAACAGGAACGCTTCCGCAGCCGTTACTGTTCGTTCAACTCCCTCCTCGCGGATAATCACCGCCTGGCCAAGGACAGCGTCGTGCGGCAGTGAACTGCGCTTACCGCGCGGGCGGCCTTTCGGATTACCGCTCTGCCCTTTGCCGAAACGGTTAGAAGCCGGCGGCTTGCCATAGCCCACCGCCTTGTCGATCGCGTCGGCAGGCAGTTCGCTGTTCATTGGTCGGTAGGCTCCGGCCAGGCGATGCTATCGGGATCTCTTGTACAGCGCCTTGCTTCAGCGATGTCGTTTGTCCTCAGGCGACGAGCGCTGCGACGTGACAGGGCAGCCTGAATAGCCCAGGGCTCCAGCAGCAGATGATCCTCCGGGTTTTTCCAATCGTTACGCGCGGGGTTGATGGCGGCGATACCGATGATTTGGAGCGCCAGATCGGCACTTCGTGGATCGCTTTCCTCAACCAACATCTCGATCGCGCGCGTCGTTGTCGGGTGGCGCTGACGCTTTGCCTTTTCATAACGCGCGATCATCTTGAAAACTTCACGCTGCGCCATCCTGTTGCCGCCCAGGGCAGACTGGTAGGTGCGCTGCTCAAGCGCCTCATCGACTGTCATCTCGCGGGCCGTGCCCGCCTGCATCACGGTCAGCGTGCGCTCGATGACGATGTCGAACGCCGAAACCGATAGCGGAGCAATTTGCTTTTTCGGCCGACCCTTTGGGTTGCCGCTCTGCCCCTTCTTGAATCGGCTTTGCTTAGGCGGCACGGCGCGCCCCATGCTCAGCGAGCCTCACCGTTAGCGAGTTCGGGCGTGCCGCCGGTCATTGCCACCCAGCGGTCAATCGACACATCGATATAGGCGGGATCGATGTCGATCCCGCGGAACCGGCGTCCGACCCGGTCGGTCGCAATCAGGCTCGTGCCCGAGCCGAGGAAGATGTCGAGCACGAGTTCGCCGCGTCTTGTGACGTCGCAGATCGCATCGGCGACCATCGCAACGGGCTTGACGGTCGGATGCAAATCGAGGTCGGCGCGCCTGCTGCCCGAGAACGAGTTGACCGACGGATAATCCCACACGTTGGTGCGGTTCCGACCGTGACGCCCGAGCTCGACTGCATTGAAGTGGGCAGCTTTGCCGACCCGGTACACGAACACCAGTTCATGCCGCGAGCGATATAGCGATCCCATCCCGGCATTGCTCTTGTTCCAGACGCACAAGTTGAGCCGCTCGCCGTAGATATCGGAAGCGACCGCTGCGACATCGTCCATGTGTCTCCAGTCCATGCACACGAAATGTACCGCCCCGTCGCGCGATACCGCAGCGCAAGCGCCAAGCGTGTCTGCGAGGAAGGTGCGGAATTGCGCCTCACTCATCTCGCCTGACGCCATCGCGAACTCACGGTGGCGTCCTTTGGCATTGGCGTGACCGTTGATCTTCACATTGTACGGCGGGTCGAGGAACGCCGTGTCGACGGCCACATCCCCAACGACGGCGCGCAGGAAAGCCGGGTCTCGCCCATCGCCACAGCCGATGCGGTGATCGCCAAGCACCCAGATATCGCCGCTGCGGGTGCGCGGGGATGCCCGGACCGCCGGGATGACCTCTTCCTCGGGATCCACCTTGCCATTCAACATCACGTCGATTTCGCCGGTCGAAAAGCCGGTCAGCGCGAGATCGATATCCATGTCGATCACCGCGAGTTCGCCGAGCTCAAGCTTCAGCACTTCGAGATCCCACCCTGCCCCAAGCGCTATCTTGTTATCTGCCAAGCGCAGCGCACGCTTCTGTGGGTCCGTCAGACCCGCCAGCTCGATGGTGGGTACTTCCGCGAGCCCGAGTTCTTTCGCCGCGAGCAAACGGCCGTGGCCTGCAATCAGCCCGCCAGCTTCGTCTACCAGGATCGGGTTGGTGAACCCGAACGCGCTGATCGACGAGATGATCTGATCGATCTGCCGTCTCGGATGTGTCCTCGCATTACGCGGGTCAGGCGTGAGCGTTGCAGGAGCGCGATAGTGGATCGCGAGAGGGCGGTTGCCGGACTCGGCAACGAAAGCTTGAGAGCTGGCCATTGACTGGAACATAGCGGATCATAGAAAGAACGTAAAGGGACCTGGTGGCAGTTGTGTTTACTGAACTGACGGCCACATCCCGGCCCCGCCCTACGACTAGACGCACTTTACAACGGCTGAGTGTTACACATCATCTAGCCGCCTGATACGGCGAGTTAGTATCCCTGTTCCGCGCGATTAAATTCCCTGTTCAGCTCGTTAACAGGTAAGCGCATTTCCTGCGTCAAAAGGCCCGGAAATCCGCCGATATCTGACACGGACCCCGCCAATTCGCATCAAGATCAGCCTGTTTTTTTGCCCGATTTTTACGAAATTCCCTGTTATTTCCCTGAAAACAGGGAAAACGGGAGACGGGTTAGCTACGGAGTGCGTGGGTCACCAGCGGAAATCAAATACTTAGCGGTCGAAATCCGTCGTTGCCCAAGTCACTTGGGTAATGGATGGGGCATAAGGATGCTGACACAGGGTGAACCAGCAGGGAACAGACTGAGCAAGTAGTGTGAACGCTCGCATCCGTCCGAGCTTCGCCCTAGGGTCAGGACCCATTGATGTGAACGTCACGATCTGATTCAGGCTCCGCAAGGAGACCGGAATGAGCGACCTGTTTTGGCTGACGGATGAGCAGATGGAGCGGCTGCGGCCGTTCTTCCCCAGGAGCCACGGCAAGCCTCGGGTGGATGACCGGCGCGTGCTGAGCGGCATCGTGTTCGTCAACCGCAACGGCCGCGCTGGCGCGATGCACCCAGCGCCTATGGGCCCCACAAGACGCTCTACAACCGCTGGACGCGTTGGGGCGAGGCGGGCGTGGTCACGCGCATGATGGAGGGTCTGGCTGCGGTCGGTGCCCAGCCGCAGACAGTCATGATCAATGCGACCTACCTGAAGGCGCACCGCACGGCCTCGAGCCTGCGGGTTAAAAAGGGGATCGGCCGCCTTATCGGGCGCACCAAAGGCGGCATGAACACCAAGCTCCATGCCGTCGCCGACGCGAACGGCCGCCCATTGAGCTTCTTCATGACCGCCAGGCAGGTCAGCGATTACACCGGTGCGGCAGCGTTGCTGGACGACCTGCCGAAAGCGCAGTGGCTCCTCGGCGACCGGGGCTACGACGCCAATTGGTTCAGGGACGCTCTCCAGGCAAAGGGCATCCAGCCATGCATCTTCGGCCGGCGATCGCGCAACGAGCCGGTCAGATACGACAAGCGCCGCTACCTTCGCCGTAGCCGCATCGAGATCATGTTCGGCCGTCTCAAGGATTGGCGGCGCGTCGCCACCCGCTACGACCGCTGCCCGACCGCCTTCTTCTCCGCCGTCGCCCTCGCTGCCACCGTCATCTTCTGGCTGTGATCAACGAGTCCTGACCCTAGAACCTGACCGTCCGTAAACCGCCTTTCTCGCCGTTAGAATTCGATCTTCAACTTCATTTTGATCTTCGTCTGATAATGGTACTTCTGATGGTACAGAGGCCACGACTACACAGTTTATCTTTTCATATCAATTTCTTAGTAAAAATTCCGAGATGTCGGTAGGGGTCACCAGCCAGTTTGACGGTAGAAGCTTAAACAGCTTCTTTCCGCATGGCGCGTCGAAGCCGATGTCAACGGAACCCGATAAGCGCCGCCCTATGCGCGAAGTACCGAACCGTCCGGCTCATCCTTCCAGTTAGGCGGGTCCTGAAGCAGCCTGCGCGCGCGCAGGCTGACTTCGGCCATCCGTTCCGCCGGGATGCCGAAATAGTTCATCGTCCGGCGGGGATATTCATGGCTGTCGATAAAAACCTCCAACGGCATCGGGCGGGCGGCCCGGGTAATCCGGTCAGGAAAATACAGATAATAGTTTCGATCGGCGAACCACTGCCACATTGCTTCCTTGGTGTACCCCATTTCCTCCTGTGGGCCGCTTTCGAACATGATGACGGGTCGGCTGCGCGCCACCGTCTGCTCCGCTCCAAGCAAAACCCCCAGTTCCGCGCCCTCCACGTCGATTTTGATGACATCGATCTTGTCGGTGTCGATCAGTGAATCCATCCGGCGAAGCGGGACGAGGATCTCGGTCGTATCGCCCTCATGCTTGGCAAGCGAGCTGTATCCGCTTTCGACGTTGTCGACGAAGAAGCTGGTTTCGTCGTCACGGTCCAGCAGTGCCACATTGTGCAGCGTTATCTGGGGATAGCGCGAGCGCAGATAGTCTGCCTTAGACGGAATGGCCTCAAACGCGATCACCTCGCCCGGACCGTGGCGTAGCGCCTCGCCCACCACCGATCCGATATGGGCGCCGACATCGACGAAGATATGTCCGGGGCGGCACAGGCGTGGGACGAGCCATCCGGCGAGCGCATTATTACGCATATCGCCCAGCTCGATGGAATTTCCCACCGCCTGGCGCACCAGATTGATACGGTCACGAAGCTCGATCGCCGCACTGCCGATCCGTGTTCCGGCGAGTCTGCGCTTCCACATGTCTTGAAACCCCGTTTGCGGCGTTAGGACCGCCGCCCCGCCCGGCCGCAGCTACATCGCGGTGAGGCTTGCCTGTCAAGGGGCCCCCTGCGGCCCGCCCCGGGACAAATCGACGTTTCGTATGGTTAAGCAACTCATCGACTTCTGAGCACGGCTCGTGCGCGTTCCGTTCGACTTAAGTCTCTAAGCGTTGCTGCGATTACGAACTGTTAATGTCCGTGACCGTACGATGCACCCCGACGTAACGATCCGCACCCAGCAAGCGGACGGCGATTGGGGTTAATATGCACGAGATCGCGGTTAACGACGCTATAGCGCCGGCTGTCAGCCATGCGCCGGTGGACCAGACGACGCCTCTGCCGGCACCGGCGTGGCGGCGCTGGGCCTCTAAGAGCAACCTCGGTTTGTTGTCGACGGCGGCCCTTGCAGCGTGCAAGGGTAGCAAGACTTCGACAGCGGGTGTCGTCACCGTGAGTACTCCGACCCCAGCCGCTCCGACCGACACCGGAGCGAAGCCGACCGAAGCCCAGGCCAGCCGGTTTCTCACCCAGGCAACCATGGGCGCGACCCGCGACAGCATCACCGATGTCGTGACGATGGGCTTCGAGCGCTGGCTAGACACGCAATTCGCTATGTCCCGAACCGGCTCACTGTGGGACGCCGTGATCAATCGCGGCGAAAGCGCGGCCGACAAGGTCAACAGCATCGACGGGTACGACGCGTCGGTGTGGCGCGCGCTGATTCAGGACCCCGATCAGCTTCGCCAGCGGGTCGGCACCGCCCTGCTCGACTTCCTGGTCGTGGGCATGGGCGGCCTTACCAGCAACTGGATCCAGTTCTCTTGCGCGGGCTTCCTCGATATCCTGATGGACAACGCGTTCGGGAACTACCGGACGATCCTTGAGCAGGTCACGCTGAACCCGGCAATGGCCGTTTACCTGTCGTCTATCCATAACAAGAAGGCCAATCCCGTCACGGGCGCTGCGCCGGACGAGAATTATGCCCGCGAGGTCATGCAGCTCTTCTCGATCGGCCTGCACCAGTTGAACATGGACGGCACCGTCAAGACGTCGGGCGGCGTCGAGCTGGAGACCTACACCCAGAAGGACGTGTCTCAGCTCGCCCGCATCTTCACGGGGCTGGCGTATAAGGACTGGGACTGGCGGAAATACCCGATCGCGCGCACCCCGCTCATCATGGAGCCATCCATGAACGAGACTGGATCGTCCACATTCCTCGGCAAGACCATCAGCGGCGGTGGCATGGCCGCAGTAAACGCCGCGCTCGATCATATTTTCGCCCATTCAAACGTCGCGCCGTTCATTTCCAAGCAGCTGATACAGCGCCTCGTCACGTCGAACCCCACGCCAGGCTATGTCGAACGCGTGGCGACCGTATTCGCGGACAACGGGAAGGGCGTTCGCGGTGACCTGAGGGCCGTGGTACGCGCGATCCTGCTCGACAAGGAAGCACGCAGCGACACGGCTTTGACGTCGACCACGTTCGGGCGTTTGCGGGTTCCCGCCCAGCGGCTGACCGCCTGGGCACGAGCCTTCAAGGCCAACTCGCCGTCGAACGCCTGGGCGATTGGCGATACGTCGAGCGCGGCGAATGGGATCGGGCATTCGATCGGCCATGCCCCCAGCGTCTTCAACTTCTTCCGGCCGGGCTACACGCCGCCGGGAAGCGCCATCGCCACGCTTGGTCTGGTCGCGCCGGAGTTTCAGATCGCCAACGAGCAGTCGATCATCAGCTACGTGAACTTCATGCACCGTCTGGTGTCGACCGGCGTGGGTGATGTGAAGGCCGATTACAGCTCGCTGAGCTCGAAAGTCGGTAACTCTCAGGCCCTGGTCGATGAACTCAACCTCGTTCTTTGTGCGGGCCAGCTGACGGCGACCACCGTGTCGACGATCCGGTCGGCTGTCGACAGCGCCAGCGGCACTGACAACCGCATCTGGACCGCGGTACTGCTGACGCTCGCCGCTCCCGAATTCTTGGTCACAAGGTAACTGCAATGGACAGCTTGAACTTCCAGTCGCGCCGCGCTTTCCTCAGCCGGTCCGCAATGATCGGGATGGCCGGCGCAGCGGCGCCGATGGTCGGATCGCTTGCCGCTATCGGTGAGGCCGCCGCGGCAACCGCCAGCGACTACAAGGCGCTCGTCTGCATCTTTATGTACGGCGGCAACGACTACGCGAACACGCTGACGCCGTACGACCTGCCAAGCTATACGAAGTACCAGGCCGCCCGCACGACAATCGCGCATCGTCGCGATGCGTTGGCCGCCACGGTGCTGAATGCTTCGGTCGGGCTGGACGGCGGCAGGCAATACGCCCTGGCCCCGACGATGGCGCCGCTGGTTCCACTGTTCCACGGCGGCAAGCTGGCACCGATCCTGAACGTCGGCACACTGGTCGAGCCGACGACGAAGGCACAATATGAGCGCGGTTCCGTCCGCCTGCCGCCGAAGCTGTTCAGCCATAATGATCAGCAGAGCTTCTTCCAGGCGTCGAGCCCAGAAGGTGCGCCAGCTGGCTGGGGTGGACGCATTGCCGATCTTGTTCAGTCCGGAAATGGAAGTGCTGCCCTCACGTGCATCAATCTAGCCGGCAACGCGGTGTTCCTTTCTGGTCGCCAAGCCGTGCAATATTCGATCGGGTCGAACGGTCCAGTGCCGCTTATCGGTAACAGCCCGGCCGTTTTCGGGTCGTCGCAAAGCGCTTCCGCACTCCGGGCGCTCCTAACCTCGTCGAACCAGCACGTCTTCGCTGACGAGCATGCGCGGATCAGCAAACGCGCGCTCGATACTTATTCGCAGCTTTCAGGTGCTCTGGCGCAGTCGCCGGCTGAATCTTTCCCGAAGTTCACGCGGAACGGCTTTTCCGAACAGTTACGGATGGTCGCACGTATGATCGCATCCTCCCGCGAGCTTGGACTGAAGCGCCAGGTCTTCATGGTTGGGATGGGCGGGTTCGACCACCACGACAGCCTTCCCGGCGTCCATCCGGCATTGGTGGGAATGTTGGCGACCGCCATGCGGGAGTTTTACGACACGACCATCGATATGGGCGTGGCGGACAAGGTCACCACCTTCACCGCATCGGACTTTGGCCGCACGCTTACCGCGAACGAGGACGGATCCGATCACGGATGGGGATCGATGCATTTCGTGCTCGGCGGCGCCGTGAACGGCGGCCGTCATTATGGCACACCGCCCGAAATCGGAACGGACACGCCGAGCGATGTCGGTCAGGGCCGACTGCTGCCGACGACTTCGGTGGACCAGTACGCAGCGACCTTAGCGTCTTGGTTCGGCCTGTCTGGCGGCGAACTGACGACAGTGTTGCCGAACCTCGGCAACTACGACGCCTCTTCCATCAATCTCGGGTTCCTGAAAGCTTGAGGCCGCTGGCCAGAATATCGTGACACCGGCAAAGGCGCTTCGTCCAGGCCCTTCGCTCCAAAACGGAGCGGAGGGCCTGACTTTTGCGATGCACTGGTTACGCTTCAAACTCGCCTCAACCGACGCCATGTTTCCTGCTGTTGACAAGTCACTTGGCTAGGGCCGACCGTCACAAATTGTAGACTTTTCGACTGCGTGCTATTCGTTAGTTGCGCGTCGACACTATTGTCGGCATCCAACGCGCATCGTCCCGCAGATCGGCCTCGTCGATCATTGAGGATGATCTAAGCGGTGATAGCCTCACGGATCGCGACGGCGGCCCGTACGCGCCTGGACTTTCCGGGCATCCTTTCCAGAGAAACCTGTGCCGCAATTATTCCGATGTTCAAGAAAACGATCGAGAGGACGTGATAGATGAAGAACGCATATTCATAATTATTATGCACGATGTTCACCGACAGCCCGACCGCTGCGCCAAGAGCGAATTCGCCGCTGGCCGTCTTTCGCTTTTTGAAGGCGAGCTTCAACGCTGACAGCACGGGGAACACGAGCAGCAGGATAAGCGCAATCTCACCCAGCCAACCGGTTTCCGCCCGCGCGAGAAGATAGGCATTATGTACAGGCGCCGATCGGTTTGCGAAGTTCCAAGCCACGCCAGCGCGGTCCGCATATCCTTGCGTATTAGCGGTCGTCACGTAAAGGTTTGCGCCGATACCGAACGGATGATCGGCCGACATCGCCCGAGCCGCCCGCTCAAACGCAGGACGTTGGTCGTCCTGCGTGGTCATCGAATTTTTGCCGAACCGGCTTTTCAACGTTGCGACGGAGATCGGCGCGGCTATTAATGCGCCCAGCACGGCGAAGCCCAGAACCTTGCTTTTCGCGGGAGTGATACCGCGTACCAAGGATATCAGGATCACGATCGCTACACCTGCGCTGGCGAACGCCAGCGTGCCCCGCGATCCCCCGCCCGCGACGACCACCAAGCCCGCAACCACGCCCGCCCACGATATCTTGCGCCTGTCACCGGCCAGAAGCGCCGCCACGAGCACAATTAGGGCCAGCTCGACCATCATACCCAGGGCATTTTGATGGTACATGGTTCCCGTCGCCTGCACGACGCCGACCGCCTTCTGCTGAACCACGTACCCGAGTTGTAGTATCAATCCCAGTGCAAGGCCCGTCATAAGGCTGTCGCGTTTATCGGTCTGATGACATTCGCCAGCAACGACCGCGAAAATCAACAGCGCTCGACCAAACTGCCAGATTACGAAAAACGTCGCCATCGGAACCGCTGACGTGATCAGCGAAAACGCCAAAACGACCATGTAGAAAGCGATAAAGCCCCAAAAGGGCGTTCCGGTAGCACGACGCGGCCGGGACAAAAGCAAGGCGATCGCAAGGGCATCAGTCATCGAGATTTCGACGCCCTTCGAAATCCCAGTCCACATCGGCCAGCTAATCAGTGCGCCGCCGATGCGTAGGATATCTCCGAAAAAAAGCAGCAGGCCAAGCGCAGCAAATCCCCACCGACGATACGCGTTCGACTGACCCAACACACTGTTGAGCACCGGGATCGCTAGGAATACGGCGGCTATAGCAAGGTAGCGCATGTATACTCGCTTCAGGTCCCTAGGTTCGGTAGCGCGCCGCCCTAGCGCGCGGGGTGTAAACGAATGACCTTCCGGACCAAGAAGCCACGAAGTCGGCTACTCGAAATTGTCCGACGGTGCACTCGAAATCGCCAAAGGCTCCACATGCTGGAGGGCGCTGCCGTGACGTGCGCGACGCCCGTTACAGGCGCGAGATTTAGCGGCAAGTATCGAGATCTCGTATCTCAGGCCGGTCGGCTTTAGCCGACACGAAAAAGCCGCCGGCCCTTCGGCCGACGGCTCGATCTACCTATTCGACTGATAAGATCAGGCGAAGCGGATACGGGTCTCGACGTTGCGACGACGACGCAGGGCGAAGCCCATCGCGCCGAAGCCGAGCATCATCAAGCCCCAAGTGGCCGGCTCCGGAACCGCAGTCAGGTTGGCCGTGCCGTTGAAGTTCGAGCCGGCGCCGCCGGTGAAGTTCAGCGTGTAACGGACCGTTTCCGAACCGATGCGCGAGGAAATCACATTCCCGCCCATGAAGGTGCCCGGGCCGCTGAACGTTGCCGACTGCAGCAGCGTACCAGTGAACACGCCGTTGTTCGCATCGTAATACGAGCGAATGACAGCATTCACACCCTGGAGGGTGTTCGACGTGAACGAGCTCGCGATGCCCGTAATGCCAGCGACGTCGGTCTGGGTGATGTACAAATCAACCGTGCCGTTCGTTCCTGCGATGTTGACCGACTGGGTCAACAGCGTGCCAACGGGCAGCAGCGGCGCGCCGGTCGCGCTCACGTTGTAGAAGATGCCATTGGCATCGGTCGTGTTGTAGTTTGCCGAGCCGGAGGTGCTGGAGGCAACCTGCGTGATCGCGCCGCCGTTGACCGAGACGCCAATGAAAATTGCCGCATTCGCCGGAGCAGCAGCGGCAAGCGCCGTGCCTGCTGCCAGAATGCCGAGTACTAGCTTCTTCATGAAAATAACCCCCTAAAATGAGTTGGCCGGAATGGGCTCGTTGATGCTCGGAGCCCCGCGAGTGGGCTGATTCGAGCCCTATGTTAATTTCTCGTTCATGTCACTAAGCGAATTCGGCTTAACCTTATCCGTCTCATATCGAGACGTAATTTTCTAGAGGCTAACTACGGTTGACCAGACTTCGCACACGGGTTCAAGACGTCGCGGCACCCTCGGCGCCTCCCCTATACAGGGTAGCTTTTTGTCTATTGTCGCTAATTGTCGGACGGGTGCTGGCAAATGCCCGTTGGTACAGTTACGGACAATCGATCCGCTCTGCAGTTAGCAATCGTACGAAGCAGACTAAGATTGGCGACGGCCGGTGCTGAGCCGCCGTGCCGCGTCTCAACCGGTCCAAAACTCGCAGGTAGAGCGGCGGGCGTCGCGCGGCGGCGGCCATCGACCTATGGTGGCGACCTGCTGAGCACTCTACTCGTCCGTAATTAGACAAGTCGCTGATACGGTCGCCTTGGGTTGGGATCCGAGCGCAGAGGTCAATCTTAACAAATATCGGCCTCGCGTGACGGGAACGGTGACGTCATGTGTATCATCGACGCCGCTGCACCAGATTGCAGTCCACCTAGACAAAGCAATCACTATTCATTTGTCGCACTTTTGCCCCTCAGCAGTTCGTCGAAATATGTGATCGTTCTACCGAGCCCGTCGCGCAACGGGACGGTCGGCTGCCAGCCCAGACTCGCTTTCGCCAGGCTGATGTTCGGCTGCCGCTGGCGGGGGTCGTCCTGGGGCAGGGGGCGGTGTTCGAAGGTCACGTCGTTGCCGACCAGTTCGCGCACCAACTCGGCCAGCTCGCGCATCGTGAATTCGACCGGGTTGCCGATGTTGATCGGGCCGGTGACGTCCTTCCCCGTCCCCATCAGCGCCATCAGCCCGGCGACGAGGTCGTCGACATAGCAGAAGGAGCGCGTCTGGTTGCCGTCGCCGTACAACGTGATCGGCTTGCCGCTCAGCGCCTGGACGATGAAGTTCGACACGACGCGCCCGTCGTTCGGGTGCATGCGCGGACCATAGGTGTTGAAGATGCGCGCGACCTTGATCTCGGTCCCGTGCTGGCGGTGGTAGTCGAAGAACAGCGTCTCCGCGCAGCGCTTGCCCTCGTCGTAGCAGGAGCGCGGGCCGATCGGATTAACGTTGCCCCAATATTCCTCGCGCTGCGGATGCATCGCCGGATCGCCGTAGACCTCGCTGGTCGACGCCTGGAGCACGCGGACCTTCAACCGCTTGGCGAGGCCGAGCACGTTGATCGCGCCCATCACGCTGGTCTTCGTCGTCTGCACCGGATCAAACTGATAGTGCACGGGTGACGCCGGACAGGCGAGATTGTAAATCTCGTCCACCTCCACCGACAGCGGAAAGGTGACGTCGTGCCGCAGCACCTCGAAATTCGGGTGCGATTGCAGGTGCGCGATGTTGCGCAGCCGGCCGGTGTAGAAATTGTCGACGCACAGCACCTCCGCGCCCTGCTCGATCAGCCGATCGCACAGGTGCGAACCGATGAAGCCTGCCCCACCCGTCACGAGGACGCGTCGTTCGAAGCTGCCTGTCATGTAATCCCCCAATGTCGGGGCGCGGTGTAGCATGAGACCGACCCCACGCAAGCGCCCTGGCCGGGCACGGTTGAACATGCCGCCGCGCCCGAATAGGGCCGCCATACCGTGACGAACACTAACATCGCCTCTACGGATCGCAGCGGGCCGAAACCGCGCCGCCGTTGGCTTCGCCGCCTGGCGGTCGCGCTGAGCATCGGCGTCGTGCTGGTCGTGGCGCTGTTCCTGCTGCTGACCGATCCCCGGCCGCTGGTCGACGCCCCGCCCCCGCCCGATGCGCAGCAGGTCGCCGCCGCCCGTGCCGCGGTTGTGCAGCTGCGCGCCGGACAGCGCGACCCGGCGGGCGTCAGCACGATCCGCTTTTCGGGCGCGCAGTTCGACGCGATCGGTGCGCTCGCCAGCAACGGCTTTCGCCCCGACCGCCTGTTGATCGAGGCGCGCGGCGACCGGATCGAGATCAGCGGCAGTCACCGCCTGCCGCTCGGCCGCTGGCTGAACGCCGGTGCGGTGACGACGGGGCGCAGCACCGGCTTCCCGCCCACGTACCTGACTGTCGGCGGGGTCACCCTGCCCCCGGCGCTCAGCCACGCGGCTTTTGCCGTGGTACGCTTCGTCGCCAACCTGCGCGGCGCGCGCATCCCTCCGCTCGACCATATCTTCGTCAGCACGCAGGTTGCGAACGGGTCGCTCTCCGCGCGCCTGCGCGTGCCGCGAGACAGCAATGTGCTGGAGCAGCTGAGCGGCCGGTCGACCAATGACGCCCCCGCCACGCTGGCCGCCTACTGCGAGCTGGCGCGGCGGCAGAAAGCGAAGCCCAGCGACAAGCTGATCGACCATATCCACCGCGCCTTCGAACCGCAGCGCGAGGGTGCGGGCTCAGTGGGTGCGAACCGGGCGGCTTTCATGGCGCTCGCGATGCTGGTGGTCGATTCGAAGGTGGGGGAGCTGGCGGGGGTGAAGTCTGCCGACATCTCCCGCTGCCGCATCCCCGCGGTCCGCGCGCATCTGAACGGTCGCGCCGACCTGCCCATGCACTGGGCGCTGTCCGCCGCGCTTGCCGTCGGCACCGGCACGCAGCTCAGCAAGGCGATGGGCGAGTGGAAGGAACTGGCCGACAGCGTTTCGAAGCTATCCGAGTTCGCGGTCGGCGACCCGAGTGGCTTCTCCTTCATCGACCTGTCGGCGGACCGTTCGGGGTTCCTTATCGCGACCGCGGCGCTGGACGAGACGACGGCCGCGTCGACGGCGATGCGGCTTGCCACCATTCCGGCGTCCGACCTGCTGCCGCGTAACCTGATGGCGCTGGACGAAGGTCTGCCGGCCGATGTCTTCGTGCGCCGATACGGCAGCATCGACGACCCGCGCTTCGCTGCGGTGACCACCGCCATCGATGCGACGCTAAGGAGGTCGATCTTCCGCTAGCGACGGCGCAACACGGTCCACAAGCACCGATCGCGTTCACGCAAGTTTAGCGAATCCGCCGCATAGGGTGGTGAACGCGCCGGTATTGCGTTTGCGCGGTGTAGAGATTTGCGGCATGTCGCCGCCCGGAACAGGCAATCATGCCAGCGAGGCGCTAACCCTTTGGACATGGCCACATCCGATACGGCGATCGCCAGCCGTCGCTGGTCGATGGAACAGTGGAGGCTGGTCCTCTACTGGTGTTGCCTGGTGCTCGACTGCGCCTCGATCATCATCGGCTTCCTGCTCGCCGGTACACTGCGCGATGCGCGCGGTCTGGCGGTGGAGGGCTTTCCGCTCGTCATCGGTGCGGTGCCGCTGTTCATTGCCCTCGCCATTATGTGCGAAGCCTATACGGTCGAGTGCCTGCAGCAATTCTCCGAATCCACCAGGCGCGCAATGGCGGCGCTGGGGGCGATGTCGTTCATCATCGTCGCGGCCGCCTTCTTTGCACAGGTTGGGTCGGTCCTGTCACGCCTGGCCTTCGCCTATGCGATCCTGATCTCGGGCGCACTGATCCTCGCCGGGCGCATCGGCGTCGCCGCGATCGTGCGCTGGGCATTCGGCGGCGTGGTCGTCAAATGCGTGCTGATCGTCGACGGTGCACCGGTCGACGCGCCGAGCGACTGCGATATATTCCACATGGACCGGCTGGGGCTGCGGCCCGACCTGTCCGATCCGGACGGCGTCGCGCGGATCAGCGCGCTGGTCACGCCTTATGACAAAATCTACCTGAGCGCGCAGGACGACCGGCGCGAGGCGTGGATCACCGCGCTGAAGGCGACCGGCACCAGCCTAGAGCTGATCATCCCGATCGACGACATTCACGGCGCGGTCGGGCTAGGTCGGTTCGGGCAGGAGGATACGCTGATCCTTTCGCGCGGGCCGCTCAGCCTGTCGAGCCAGATCAAGAAGCGCATCTTCGACCTGGCGCTCACGATCCCGATGCTGGTGCTGATCGCGCCGCTGCTGATCGCGGTCGCGCTGGCGATTAAGATCGATTCGCGCGGGCCGGTGCTGTTCGCCCAGTCCCGCATCGGCCGCGGCAACAAACCGTTCCGCATCTACAAGTTTCGGTCAATGAAGGTCGCGCAGGCCGATGCCCACGGCGTCGTCTCCGCCCAGCGCGACGACCAGCGCGTAACCCGCGTCGGCCGCTTCATCCGCACGTCGAGCATCGACGAACTACCGCAGCTCTTCAACGTCCTGATCGGCAACATGAGCCTGGTCGGCCCCCGCCCCCATGCGCGCGGATCGACGGCGGGCGACCAGCTGTTCTGGGAAGTCTCCCAACGCTACTGGATGCGGCATGCATCGAAGCCCGGCATCACCGGCCTGGCGCAGGTCCGCGGCTACCGCGGCAATACCGAAAAACCCGAAGACCTGGAAGCGCGCCTGCGCAGCGACCTGGAGTATGTGCAGCACTGGAGTTTCTGGCGCGATCTGACGATCCTCTTCGCCACGGTGAAGGTCATCAGTCATGAAAACGCATATTGACCGGTGATTTAAGCGGTATGGCCGGCGCCTAGGCGTTTGATAATTTGTTCGGATTTGATCGCTATCTGCGACAAATCGATTGAGGACGGAAATAGACATTATGAAGGTCGAACAGAGCTGGGAAACGGGCATGCTCCGCTACGGGGACGAGCTGAAGGCGATCGTCGCCGGCTGTCCCAAGGCCGATATCCTAGAGCTCGGCGCCGGTCGCCGGCCGTCCTTCACGCTGGAGGAGATGCCGGCGACGGTCCAGTCCTACACGGTAAATGACATCAGCGAGGAAGAGCTCGCGCTGCTGCCCGAAGGCTATGACAAGGCGTGCTTCAACGTCAGCGGCGACGCCAGCAACTTCCGCGACAACTACGACATCGTCTTCTCGCGCTTCCTGGCCGAACATGTCCCGGACGGCGAGGCCATGCACCGCAACGTCCACCAGGTGCTGCGCGACGGCGGGATCTCGTTCCACCTCATCCCGACGCTCTATGCGGTGCCGTTCATCATCAACAAGTACATGCCCGAGCGACTTACGAGCTATGTGCTGAAAGTGCTGTCGCCGCGCCGCGCGATCAATCCGAAGTTCCCGGCACATTATTCGGCGTGCTATGGCAATCCGGAAAAGATGACGCGTCTGTTGAAGAACATCGGCTACAGCCGGGTCGAGATTCGCAACTTCTACGGCCATTTCTATTACGAGAAAATCCCCGTCCTTCGCGACCTGCACAAGCGCTTCTCGGATCTCGCCGCGCGCAAGAACTGGACCGTGTTCAGCACCTACGCCTATATCAAGGCGTATAAATGAGGTTCGGGCGCCGGTTCGACGGATCGGACCGGCTTCCTCTCTTGCAGAACGGGTATCATATGACGGCGGTGGCGGCGTTTCCGACCAGTATCGCGCAAAAGGCGCGCGCCCTGTGGCAGGGTCAGCTCGCGAGTCAGGCCTTGTGGCTGACCGTGCCATTCGGTGGACAACAGGTCATGCGGCTGGCGACGAGTATCGTGCTTGCCCGCCTGCTCGCGCCCGAAATGTTCGGCATCATGGTGCTGATCAACACGCTGCGTACCGGCACCGAACTGTTGTCCGACGTCGGCATCGGCCAGAGCATCGTGCGCAGCGCCAATGCCGGTGACCGGCGTTTCCTCGACACCGCCTTCACCATCCAGTTCATCCGCGGCCTGGTGCTGATGCTGCTAGGCTTTGCGTCGGCCATGCCGCTCACACACGCCTATGGCGATCCGCAGCTGGCGACGATCATCTTCGTCGTTAGCCCCGCGTTCCTGCTGGTCGGGCTGCAATCGCCCGACCTGTTCGTGATGCAGCGGAACATGCTCGTGGCGCAGCGCGGTATCTACGACCTCGCCTGCGGCATCGGCCACATGGTCTTCGCGATCGGCCTCGCGCTGTTATGGCGCGACGTCTGGGCGCTGGTGTGGAGCCTGGTGATCGGCACGGTCTTCTCGACGGCGATGACCTATGCCTTCACGCCATTCCGCATGCCGCGGCTGGTGTGGGAAAAGCGGTTCGTGTCCGAAATCTTCCACTTCGGCAAATGGGTGTTCTTGTCGACCGCGATCTATTTCGCGTCGATCAGCACGGACAAGATTTACTTCAGCGCGGTGCTGCCGCTCGCGGTCGTCGGCATCTACGGCGTCGCGCGTACGTTTTCCGATATGCTGGGATCGCTCGCGCAGCGCTTCGGGTCGTTCCTCGTCTTTCCCAAAGTGGTCGAGCTGCGCCAGCGCGACGGCGACAGCGGCGCGGGTTTCCGGCGCAAGCGGCGGCTGGCGCTGATCGCGATTGCGGTCGCGATGGCGGTGTCGCTCGCCGTCTCGGACCGGCTGATCCTCGTCCTCTACGACCAGCGCTATCACGCCGCCGCGTTCATGCTGCCGATCCTGCTGGCCGGCGTCTGGTTCTCGGTGCTGGCGGCGTTCGGGGAGGCGACTCTGTTCGGACTCGATCGGCCGCGGGCCAGCGCATACGGCAACGCCGCCAAGTTCGCGATCCTGATCGTCGGCCTGCCGCTGCTGGTGCCGACCTACGGCATCCTCGCCGGCCTGTTGACCCTGCTGGCGGCCGAGTTCGGTCGCTGGGTCGCACTGTCGATCGCGTTGCTGCGCGAGCGGCTGACGTCGGTCGGCGACGATGTGGCGATGACGGTGGCGACCGGGGTCTTCGCGGTCGGGCTAAAGACCGTGCTGGGCGCGATCGGGTTGGTGCCGACCCTGACGGGCTGGTGGGCGCTGGGGGCCGCGGTGCATGGCTGATCCGCTCGGCATCGTCGCGATCGGCCGCAACGAGGGCGGGCGGCTGAAGCGCTGCCTGGCTTCGATTCCGGCCGGCATCCCGGTCGTCTACGTCGACAGCGATTCGACCGACGGCAGCGTCGCGGCAGCCACCGCCGCGGGCGCGATCGTCCTGCCGCTCGATCTTGCGCGCCCCTTTACCGCCGCCCGGGCGCGAGCCGAAGGCGTCGCCCTGCTGCAACAGCGTTTTCCGGCGACCCGCCATGTAATGTTCGTCGATGGCGACTGCGAGCTGGAGGCCGGCTGGCTCGATACCGCGACCGCCTATCTCGCCGCAAACCCCGCGATGGCCGCCGTCTGCGGACGCCGTCGCGAACGGTTTCCGGAGGCGTCCTTCTACAACCACGTCGCCGACTGGGAATGGGATACGCCCGCCGGTGAAGCGGCGTCGTGCGGTGGCGACGCGATGATGCGGCTCGACGCCTATGATGCGGTCGGCGGGTTCGACCCGAAGATGATCGCCGGCGAGGAGCCCGAGCTGTGCAGCCGCCTGCGTGCGGCGGGCTGGCGGATCATGCGGCTCGATGCGCCGATGACGATCCACGACGCCGCGATCCTGCATTTCGGCCAATGGTGGAAGCGCGCGGTGCGCGGCGGCTTCGGCTATGCGCAGGCATGGCGGGCGACGGATGGCGCGCTTTATGCCAGCGACCTGACCCGCATGATCGTCTGGGCGATCGTCATGCCGCTGCTCAGCATCGCCGCCGCCCTGCTGATCCATCCGATCTTCCTCCTCGTCTGGCCGGGCCTGATCGCGGTGCAGCTGTGGCGGTTGAACCGCAGCGTCGGCTGGCGTCATGGCGGCCTGGCGGCGATTGCGCATTATGCCGTGCTGATCGGCGCGACACGCTATGCTTGGCGCCTGTCGCGCGGGCGCACCGGCGGGACGTTGGTGTACAAATGAGCGAGCCTGCCCCCCTCCCCGTCGGGTACGTTATGACGCACTACCCGCGCAACGCGCAGACGTTCATCGCGGGCGAGATCGACGCGGTCGAACGTAACGGCGTCACCGTGCTGCCGTTCGCGATGAACCGCCCGGACGCCGCCGAACTGGCGATCGCCGGTGCCACGGAGCGTGCCGCGCGTACCCGCTATCTGAAGGACGGCCCGCTCGGCGCGGTTGCCGACCTAATGCGGTTCGCACTGCGGCACCCGCTTGGCACCATAAAGATCGCGCGCGACGCGATCCGCAGCGCCGGGGGCAGCCCGCGCCGGATCGCCCGCCGGCTCGCGCATCTGGCGCAGGCGGCACGGGTCGCGCGGATCGGGCGCGAGGCTGGGCTGCACCATCTGCACGCCCACTTCGGTCTGGCGCCGGCGACGATCGCGTGGCTGGGCAGTGCGCTGATGTCGCTGGGCGGTGCGCGCGTAGGGTTCAGCTTCACCATCCACGGCTTCCACGACTTCGCCGATCCGGCCGAAACCCGGCTCGACGTCAAGGCGCCACGGGCCGATGCGGTCGTCTGCGTCAGCGACTTCACCCGGTCGCAGCTGTTCCTGAACACGAACCCCGCCGTCTGGCCCCAAGCGCATGTCATCCGCTGCGGCATCGATCTGGCGCGCTGGCAGTTCACGCCGCCGGTGCGCGACGGCGTGCCGGGCATCGTTGCGATCGGGCGGCTGTCCGCCGAGAAAGGCTTCACGATCCTGATCGAGGCGATCGGACTGCTGCGCGATGTCGGCGTCGAGGCACGGCTGACCCTCGTCGGCGACGGGCCGGAGCGCGCGACGATCGAGGCGGCGATCGCGCGGCTGTCGCTGGGCAACCGGGTGACGCTGGCGGGCGAATTGCCGCCAGAGGGCGTGCGTGCCGCGCTCAAGGCTGCGGACGTCTTCTGCTTGCCGTCGTTCAGCGAGGGCTTGCCAGTGTCGATCATGGAGGCGATGGCCGCGGGCGTGCCTACCGTATCGACCTGGATCGCCGGGATCCCCGAACTCGCCGAAAACGGCGTGACCGCAATGACCGTGCCGCCGGCCCGCGCCGACGCGCTTGCCGATGCGTTGCGCGCTCTGGTGGAGTCGCCCGACCGCGCCGCCACGCTGGCGCTCGCCGCCCGTGCGCGCGTCGAGGCGAACCATTCGCAGGATATCAACGGTCGCTCGATGGCCGATCTGCTGCGAAAGCTGGCAGCATGAGGGCGCCCCTGCGCACCGCCGTCGTCGGCTGCGGCGCCATCGCGTACGAGCATTTGCCGTTCACGCAAGAATCACCGCTCGCGCATCTGGTGGCGGTCTGCGACACGTCGGCGGCTCTGGCGACGGCGGCGGGCGAGCGCTTCGGTGCCGAGAGCATCCACACCGACAGCGCCGCGATGTTCGACAGCGCGCGGCCCGATATCGTCCACGTTCTCACCCCGCCGCAGACGCACGACGTGATCGTCCGCCAAGCGCTGGCGGCGGGCGTCCACGTGATCTGCGAGAAGCCGATGACGGGGACCGAGAGCGAGACGACCGCCCTGCTCGATGCCGCGTCGGCGGCTGGCCGCGTGCTGATCGAGAGCCGCAACCTGCTGTTCAACGATTCGGTGCTGACGTTGCAGCGGATGATCGCCGATGGCGCGTTGGGCCGTGTTGTCGAATGCGACGTCATGCTGTCGCTCGATTTCCTCGGCGGGCCGTTCGGGGATCGCAACCTGTCGGGGCCGGGCGTCGACCTGCCCGGCGGGGCGGTGCACGATTTCCTGCCGCACCTCGTCTATCTCTTTCAGGTACTGGGCAGCGATGCGGATGCGGTGGACGTGCGCGGCTTCCTGCAGAACCGCAGCGCTAATCCGCGCGCCGGCTACGACTTCCTCGACGCGCTGGTCGACACCGGCGCCGTCCGCGGCCGCCTGCGCGTCGCCACCGACGCCTACCCGGAAGCCTTCCGCGTAATCGTGCGCGGCACCGGGGCCGCGGTGGAGACCGACCTCTATAATCCGTACATCCGATTCGACGCGCCGCCCAACGTCGGCAAGAAGTCGCCGTTCGGTCAGGTGAAGAACGGCCGGCGCATGATCGGCGCGGGCTTCGCCAACCTGCGCAACAAGATCATGCAGCATGGCACGATGCACGGCCTGCCCCGCATGCTGGAGGCCGCGTACCGCTCGGTCATCGATGGAACGCCACAGCCGTTCGCCCGCGCGGACATGATCGCGACCGCGCGGCTGTGCGACCGGATCGTCGCGCTGGGGGATGGACGATGAAGGTGTTGGTGACGGGCGCCGGCGGCTTTCTCGGCCGCGCGGTCGCCGCGGCTGCGGCACGGGCTGGGCACGACGTGATTGCCATGGTCCGGCCCGCGTCGGCAGGGCGCGACGATGGCGCTGTTGGCGGCATCCGCCAAGTCGCGGGCGATCTGCGGCAGCGCGGCGCGTGGCGCGATGCCGTCACGGATGTCGATGCGGTCGTCCACTGCGCTGCGGCTTTCGGTGACCTCGCGTCGCAGCTGGCCGGCACGGTGCTCGCCACCGAAAATCTGCTCGGCGCCATCCCCGCGACCGCGCGGATCGTGCATGTCAGCAGCCTGTCGGTGTACGACTTTGATGCCCCGCGGTTCTCGGGCACGCTCGACGAGAACACTCCGCTGGAACGCGAGCCGCTGCGCCGCGACGCCTATACCCAGACCAAACTGCTGCAGGAGCGACTGGTGCGCGAACATGCGGCGCGGACCGGCTGCGATCTGGTCGTCGTGCGGCCGGGCGCGATCTACGGTCCCGGCAAGGACTGGGAGTTCGGGCGCGCGATCGGCGCCGGGCGGTTCGACCTGGTCTTCGCGCCCAGCGCGCGGATGCGACTGGTGCATGTCGACAATTGCGCGGACGCGATCGTCGCTGCGCTGACGGTCCCGCTCGACGCGCCGCTGACCGTCAATCTGATCGATGGCGAGCAGCCGTCGCACTGGCGCTATCACGCGCTGGCGCGCCGCGCGGGTATCGCGCCCCGCCCCGCCCTGCCCATTCCCTATCTGGCGGTCGGCGCGCTCGGTCTGGCCGCGAAGATCGCCAGCCGCCTGTTCTTCCGCGCGCGCGCGCGCCTGCCCGAGCTGCTCGATCCGCCGCGGCAGCGCGTGCGGTGGCGTCCGCTTCGCTATCCGAATGCGCACGCCCGCGCCGCGCTGAACTGGACGCCGCGCGTTTCGCTGGCGGAGGGTGTCGCGGCGATCAAATCATCGACGCGCGACCTCCCGGATCGGACGTAAGCATCGTGGCGCTGCTGCTCCCGATCCGAATCGCGAACGTGCCCGACGTCTCTCCGGGCGATGCTTTCGTGGACCTGCCTCCCATCGAAGGACGCGATGTCGAGTGGCTCGCGCATTCGGGCCTACCGCAGAATGTGATCGAGCGGCGCGTCCGCAGACCACGGCTCTCGCGATACCGTGCGGCTTGGCAGGCGGCGGGCGAGTATGGCCGCGCCGACATCCTGATTTCGCATCTGCCGCGCATGACGACGGCGGTCGAGCAGTTCGCCCGACTGCGCGGCCACCGCCTTCCACATCTGGCGTTCTCGTTCAACTTCACCGACCTGCCGGAAGGGCGAACGTTGGCGCGGATGACCAAAGCGCTCGCCGGAGTGGAACGTTTCTGCGTCTACTCCAAATATGAGACGGAGCTGTATCCGCGTCTTTTCGATTTGCCGCCGGATCGTTTTCGACACGTCATGTGGGGCCAGTCGGCACCGTCGATCGATCTTTCGATGGCCGCTCCCGATGCGCCATATGTCGTGGCGATCGGTGGCGAAGGGCGTGATTATGCGAGCATGATCGCCGCGGCGCGCACCGATCCTGCCGTGCGATGGATCGTCGTCGCCCGGCCGAATTCTGTCTTCGACGCGGTTCCAGCCAACATGACGGTGCATTTCAACCTGCCCGCGCCGCTGACTTGGGGCATCGCTGCACGGGCGGCCGCCGTCGTGGTTCCGCTCGTGTCCGACCAGACATGCTGCGGCCACATCACGATCGCGAGCGCGCAATTGCTCGGGCTGCCCTTGGTGACCACGCGGTCCGACGCCACGATCGAGTATCTCGCGGGGGTGCCCGACACCATCACCGTGGAGCCATCGGATCCATCCGCCCTGGCCCAGGCCGTCCGTACGGCCGTCGCGCGTTACATGAACCGCGCTGTCGATAGCGACGCGGTTCGACGCGTAGCAGAAGACCGCTATGACCGGTCGCGCTGGACCGATCTGATCGTGGACTTCGTCCGAGATTTCACTTGAGCGCAGGCAGCGCCGCTATTTGTCGGGCCGCAGAACGCCCTTGCTTCCATCGATGACCAAACCACTAGCCCCCTCGTCCGCCCGCAGGCGTGGTGCCGGCTTATCGACCAGCACGGGCGCATGCGTCGGTGCGCCGAGATTATCCTCGCGGACCACGGTGCGCTCTTTCGGCTCCGTCGTCTCCGCGGCGGTGGCGAGCACCTCGTCACCGGTCAGCGTCTCGAGCGCCGCGTCTCCGAGCCCGGTGGTGACGCCGCCCTCCAGCATCGCCGCATAGGGTTCGCGGAACCCCGCCGGACGGCCCAGCCCCCCGCGCATCACGTAGAAGATATGCGCGCCGATGGTCGCGGCCTTGTCGAGCGAGTCCGCCCAATAGGGCACGACGTAATTGGCGTGATAGTGCGTCGCCAGCCCGACCGACGGCTCGACCCAGCCCGCCAGCGCCGCCGCCGCGATGCGCCGTGCGCGCAGCCAGCCGGCTTCGCTCGGGCGGCGGCGCAGGCTGCCGTCGCAAGTGAAGCTGAACTGGCAGCCGGTGACGCGCTCCGATCCCTGGAAAACGACGCCGCAGACGGTGTGGGGAAAGATCGGGCTGCGCATGCGGTTCAGCACGACCTGCGCCACCGCGCGCTCGCCGCGATCGCTCTCGCTTGCCGCCTCGTAATAGACCGCCTTGGTCATGCAATCGAGCGCCGCCGCGTTGCCCGTCGCCGTCTCCGGCAGCTGGGGCAGCGCGAACAGCCGCGCGGGGATCAGGCTGCGTCGGTCGAGCGGACGGGCGGCGTTGATCGCAACCGCGTCCTGCGGCGGGATCGCCTTCGCCGTCGTGTCGAGCAGGACGGCAACTTCCTCGGCGGTCGGTGTCGGCGCCGTCGTCGGGGCGGGTCCGCGAGTGACGGCGACCGGCTTGGGGCGTTCGACCGGGCCGCCGATCCGGTAGCGATCGCCGCCCAGCACCGCCGCGATCACGACGACCAGCAGGATGGAGAGCGCCACCGCCAGCGAACGTCGCCAGGACGCTCGCGGCTTCGACACACCGGATACGGGGGACATGGGATCGGTCAGCGGGCTGCGGCGGCGGTAGCGGGCGTGCCCAGATTGGCGGCGATGACCTCGTCCAGCGCGGCCGCGAGCTTTTCGTCGTTCGCGTCGGTGAAGTGCGTATCGGGCAGATAGTTGGCTGGATTGCTCGGATCGACCACGCTGTCCGAACTGAGATAGGGGATGTGATCGCGGTCCAGCGTGTCCTGCAACGCGCGGCGCAGCTGGTCGGCATAGCCGTAGTTGTTGACGACGTAGATCACCGGCAGCTGTCCGTTGCTGCGCGCCATCCGCGCGAATTCGGCGATGATCGCGTTGGCGACGCGCACCGCTTCGCTATCCGGATTGAAGCGCCGCGCGGTCAGCACATCGCCTTCGGCATCGCGGTCGCGGTAGTTGCCGATCGCCCGGCGCGCCATGCGCACCAGCGTCGAATGATCGAGGACCGAGGCCCGCAGCAGGCGCGCGTCGTAGAACGGATCGTTCGCGGCGAACACCGCCATCGCCGCACGCCACTTCGCCGGATCGTTCAACGTCGCGACGAAGTCCTTGAAGCTCTCGTACGGCGGCGTGACGACGCCCAGCTTGCCGCCCTGCAGGACGTAGCGGTCCTGCGTATAGGGCAGCGGGAAGCTCTCGTTCCACGTCATCGGCGACAGCGAGGTGATGTTGGGCAGCGTCGACGACATGATCGCCAGCACCGCGACCTTGCTGCCCGATTTGCCGGAATCGCGGCGGTAGGCGCCGAACGACCAGTTGGTGGTGGCGCCGGGCGCGCCGACCGTGCGGACGGTCCAGGTCGGGGAGACGCGCTGCAACGCCTCACCCAGCCGCATCGCGTGCGACATGCCGTAGACGGTGACGACGCCGCCACCGGGCTTCGCGGGACGCTGCGTGGAGACGAGCGGGCGATACCAGCCGGCCAGCGTGATCGGCGCGGTCTGCGCGGGGTCGGTGCGCGTCATCCGACGCAGGCGACCCTCCATCGAACGGCCATAGTCGAAGAACAGCTGCAGCCGCCCCGGATTGACGTTCTTCGGATCGCTGGGGAAGGCGAAGACCAGGTTTACCGCCACGTCCAGGACGATCAGCCACAGCACCGCCCAGGCGAGCGGCCGCCAGCGCTTGCGAGCGCCGGGCAGACCGTCGTTGCCAGCGGCGTCAGAACTGGAAGTAGATGAACTGTGCGGGTGCATTGCTGGTACCCATGACGATGAGGAAGACCATCAGCGCGATGGCGAAGCCGAGGACGGCGGCCGGCAACCGCTGGTAGAAGCGTCCGCCGCCGGCGGCGCGGTACTGGCTGACCTCCCACACGATCATGAAGGCGACGCCGATCACGGTCGAGAGCGGGGGCACGCTGGCGGCAAAGCGCAGGCCGCCCGCGCCGGTCGCCAGCACGTGGGTGAAATCGGCGATCTGCGCGAAGCTATGCGCGCGGAAGAGCATCCAGCCGTAGAGGGTGAAGAGGAAGAACCCGCCCGTCTTCAGCACCGCCTTCACGACGTTGTCGGGCACGCGGGGACGGCCGGTCCCACCCGTCATCACGCGGTGGATGCTGAGCGCCGAGCCGTGATAGACTCCCCACAGCACGTAGTTCCACGCCGCACCGTGCCACAGGCCGCCGAGCAGCATCGTCAGCATCAGGTTGCGGCAGGTGAAGAGCATGCTCCCCCGGCTGCCGCCCAGCGGAATGTAGAGATAGTCGCGCAGCCAGGTCGACAGGCTGATATGCCACCGGTCCCAAAAATCGCGCGGGCTGCGCGCGAAATAGGGCAGGCGGAAATTGACCATGATATCGACGCCGAACAGCTTCGCCGTGCCGCGCGCGACATCCGAATAGCCCGAGAAATCGGCGTAGATCTGCACCGCGAACAGCAGCGATCCGATCGCCACTTCCGCCCAGCTGGCGCTGCCCGAACTGTTGAAGATCTGGTCGACCGTCTGGCCCGCGCCGTCGGCGATCGCGATCTTCTTGAAAAGGCCGAACACGATCAGGAACAGGCCGCGCGTCGTTTCCGACGGACGGATGATGCGCGGGTTGATGATCTGCGGCAGCAGGTGATGCGCACGCTCGATCGGCCCCGCCACCAGCTGCGGGAAGAAGGCGACGAACAGGCCGAAGTCGAGGAAACGCTCCACCGGCTTCAACTCGCGCCGATAGATGTCGATCGCGTAGCTCATCGACTGGAAGGTGTAGAAGGAGATGCCGACCGGCAGCACGATCGAGAAATGGCGCGGCGCCGCGTCGATGCCGATGCTCTGAAACGCCTCGACGGCGCTATCGATGAAGAAGTTAAAATATTTGAAGAAACCCAGGATCGCGAGGTTCACGATCATGCTGAGGATCATCGAATATCTGCGGCGCTTGTCTTCGGGCAGGCTGACGAGCCAGCGGAAGATCGCCGCGACGACGACGAGCCCGCCCGGCACCAGCGCCAGCACCCAGGGCATGTTGGCGGTGACGATCGAGCGCCCGACGTCGTCGCCGACCGCGGCATGGACCAGCGCACCGAAGTCGCAGCCGACGAGCAGAATGCCGCCGATGGCGAGGAAGCTGATCGGCGCCCAGATCTGCGTCTTCGTCAGCTTCGCGCGATCGAGGATCAGGCCCGTCCAGAAATCGAGGACGGTCGACACGATCATCAGGAACAGGAAGCGCCAGTCCCACCATCCGTAGAACAGATAGCTGGCGGCAAGCAGCATCAGGTTCTGTCCGCGGAAGGACAGCACCCGGTAGAGAATGTACACGATGGGCAGGAAGACGGCGTACGTCAGCGAATTGAAAAGCATGCCCCTCCCCTATCCGAGCGCGGCGACCGATCCGCCGACGCCCGAATCCCCCCGGTTGCGGAGGCCGGCGCTATCGCCGCCCCGTCCGGCTGTCCAGCCGCCGCCGGCGAAGTACCGGAAACAAGATTGGCCGACCACGTCATCGCGGCGACCGATACGGGCAAATGGTAAACCGACCGTGAGGATTATCGCGCTGCGTGCCGGCCGATCACCCGGCGCGCGGAAATATCAGCGCTGGTCGTCGCGGTCGATCCGGTTTGGACCGATCGCGGGGAACTTCAGCACCTTGAACACATAGGCGCCGACCACGAGCAGCGTCACCGCCGCGCCCGCGTCCGAATAATGATTGCCGATGTAGTTCGCGATTCCGCAGCCGAGCGCGGGGAAGAGATATTCCATCAGATTGTCGCGGGTTTCCTCCTCGACCGAGCGCTGCAGCATCAGGACGACCAGCCCGCCGAAGCAGATGACGGTGATCCAATCCCAAATCGTTTCCATCGCGGTGCGCCCTCCTTCAGAGGCTATAAATCGATGATCGCGGCATCGACCCCCCGTCAACGCGCCCCGCCCAACCCGCTAGCGCAGCATCCGCCAAAGTCAATCTGGGTGATCGCGCCGTTACAAAACGACACGCTTTCCCCTAGCGTTATTGCTTGGGTCACGATTTCGATGCCAAGAGCTTTGCCGACCCGCACCGGCCCGTCACTCGGATTACGTCACGACCATGCGCTTGCTGTTCGCACTCCCAGGATTTCATGCCGAAGACCGCGGCGCGGAGGTCGCGCTGCTGGCCGTCGCGCGCGAACTGGCGCGCGGGGGCGACGACGTGACGGTGATGGGCGGCGGTCCGGCGCGACCGGACGAGCCCTATCGCTACGAGCAGGTATCGCTGGTCGACCGGCGGCGGTTCGAACGCTTTCCGAAGCTGCCGCTGTTCCGGTCGGAGACGGCGTGGGAGGATGCCACCTTCTCCGCCGCGCTGCTGACGCATTACCGGCCGGGCGATTACGATGCGGTGGTGACCTGCAGCTTTCCCTTCACCCATTTCGCGTTGCGGCGGGTGACGGCGGGGCGATCGCCGCTGCAGATCTTCGTGACCCAGAACGGCGACTGGCCGGCGCGCAGCGACAAGAGCGAGTTCCGACTGTTTCGCTGCGACGGACTGGTCTGCACCAATCCCGATTACGAGGCGGCGAATGCGGGTCGCTGGCCGACCGCGCTGATCCCCAACGGTATCGACCCCGCCCGGTACGAGACTGTGGCGCCGGATCGCGCGCGGCTCGGCCTGCCCGACGGGGTTCCGATCGTGCTGATGGTCAGCGCCTTTATCGAGACGAAACGCGTGGCCGCGGGGATCGAAGCGGTGGCGGGCGTGCCGGGCGCGCATCTGGTGGTAGCGGGCGATGGCCCGTTGCGCGCCGAGGTCGATGCGCTGGCGGCGGCGACGTTGCCCGGACGGTTCACGCGGCTGACGCTGAAGGCGCCGGACATGCCCGCGCTCTATGCGTCGGCGGATGCGTTTTTGCACATGTCGCTGCTCGAATCCTTCGGCAACGTCTACGTCGAGGCGATGGCGAGCGGCCTGCCGATCGTCGGCCATGACACGCCGCGCCTGCGCTGGATCGTCGGCGATCGCGATACGCTATGCGATACCGAGGATCGCGCCGCGACGAGCGATGCCATCGCCCGCGCGCTGGCGACCGGGCGCGGTGCCGCCGACCGCTGCGCGGCCGACTTCGGCTGGCCGTCGATCGCGGCGAAGTATCGGACGTTCATCGACAAGCTTCTGTCGAAGCGTAAGGCCGCATGATGCTGACCGTCCTCGCCTGGATTGTCGCTTTGGCGCTCGCGCTGCCGCTGGCGGTGTTCACGACCGAGATCGCGGTGGGGCTGAAGACCTCCGCCAGGCGCGATGCGGCGGACACCAGCGGCAATGTCGCCGTGCTGATCCCCGCGCATGACGAGGCGGGCGGCATCGCCGAGACGCTGGCGGCGTTGCAGGCGGTCGCCGGGCCCAGCGTGTCGACCCTGGTCGTCGCCGACAATTGCAGCGACGCGACCGCCACCATCGCCCGCGCCTGCGGCGCCGATGTGATCGAGCGGCAGGACACGGTGGACCGCGGCAAGGGCTTCGCGCTCGCTTTCGGACGCGATCACCTCGCGCAGTCCGCGACGCCACCCGCCGTCGTCGTCGTGCTCGACGCCGATTGCCGTCTGGCGCCCGGCAGCATCGCCGCGTTGCGCACCGCCTGCCTGGCGCAGCCACCACGACCGGCGCAGGCGGTCAACCTGATCGCCCCCGCGCTCGACGCGCCACCGATGACGCAGATCGGCGGGTTCGCGATGGTGGTGAAGAACCTCTACCGCTCGCGCGGCATGCAGCGGATGGGCGGTGCGGCGTTGCTGACCGGCACCGGCATGGCTTTTCCGTGGGCGTTGTTCGAGCGCGCCGCACTGGCATCGGGCGCGCTGGCGGAGGATCTCGGCCTCGGCATCGAATTGACACGCGCCGGCCATCCGCCTCGTCTCATTGAGGGGGCCGCCGTGTCGAGCGCGCCTGCCCCGCCCGAGGTGGCGCTTGTGCAGAAGACGCGGTGGGAGCATGGTTTTCTCGACACCGTGCGCGGCCAGGCGCTGCCGCTGCTCGCTGCCGGTCTGCGACGCGGGAAACGCGCCGAAGTGCTGCTGGCACTGCATCTGCTGGTGCCGCCGCTGGCGCTCCTGCTGGTGATGGCGGGTGCGGGGCTCGGCGTCACCGCACTGCTGTTCGCGATCGGTGCCGACGGTGCGCCGTCGCTGCTGCTGGGCGCGATGCTGCTCGCCGCGCTGATCGTGACCTTCGTCGCCTGGCTGCACGGCGGGCGGCGCTGGCTGAGCGGTGGCGCGCTGTTGCGGGCGCCGCTCTATGTGTTGTGGAAGCTGCCGATCTACCTTCGCTTCCTGAAAGGACCGGAGACCGTCTGGCAGCGGACGAAGCGGGCCGGCGAATGATCGGGCTGCTCGCCAGACTCGCGATGGTACTGATGCTGGCGACGCCCGCCGCGGCGCAGGTGGTATCGCCCTACCCCGGTCGCGATCCGGTGGACGCGCCGACGCCGGATGGCCTGGCCGATATCCCGACCAATTTTCCGCGAACGTCGCAGATCGAACGGGATACGAGCCCCACCTATCCGGCAGTGGACAAGGTCATCGGTGCCTTTCGCTTCATCTGCAGCCTAGTCACCTGAACTGGGACGATCCGATCGCCTATCCCGGCCAGACCGGCGGCAGTCCGCATCTGCATCAGTGGTTCGGCAACACGCTCGGCAACGGGGAGTCGACCTACCGATCCCTGCGCACCAGCGGCGAAAGCACCTGCATGGGTCCGCTCAACCGGTCCGCCTACTGGATGCCGGCGATGATGAACGGTCGCGGGCAGGTCGTGCGACCGGACTGGATATCGATCTACTACAAGCGCGTACCGAAGACGGCGAAGGAATGCGGGCCCATCGGCGACCTGTGTGCGGAACTGCCGCGCGGCCTGCGCTATATCTTTGGGTACGACATGCAGCGCATGGGCGAACGGCAGCCCGAGAATCTGATCTTCCACTGGAAGTGCATCACGCCGCAGAACACCGAGCGCGGCGGACAGGAGTTGCGCTTCGACCGGCTAAATTGTCCGGCGGGCAACAGCCTGATGGTGACGCTCAGTTCCCCCGAATGCTGGGACGGCAAGCATCTGGACAGCAACAGTCACCGCAGCCACATCATCCACCAGCAGCGCAGCCAGGCTACGGGCGGCACCTATTGCCCGTTCACCCACCGCATCCTGCTACCCCAATTCACGATCGGCGCCATCTATACGGTGATGCCGGGAGAGCGGATCCAGGACTGGTACCTCGCCAGCGACCGCATGGCCGGGATGCCGGAGATGCCGCCGTGCAGCACCTTCCATGCCGACTGGTATGGGGCGTGGGATGATCGGACGCTGAAGACGTGGACGGCGAACTGCATCGATCGCATCCTCAGCTGTTCGGCCGGTGCGCTGGGCGACGGCACGATCATGCGGCGTCCGCGCGGCTATGCGCTGGTCGCCGATCCGCGCCTCGTGGCCGCACCGCCGCGGCCGGGCGGTGTTAACCACATGCATATGGCCAAGCCTTAACGCTTGCCGCGCTATGGCAAGCCTTCGCCGGCACTCGCGCCGCGCGGGAGGATGCGACGATGCAGGCACAGCGCAAGTACGAGAGCGTCACGGTCGAGCCGACGGCGGCACCCGCCACGCCGCGCCCGACCGAGATCGACTTCGCACCGTGGGACGATGCCATCGCCGCATCGCCCGCCCGCCGGCTGCACCACGACCTGGTTCGCCACTTCGAACGCCCGACGACTCCGCAGGGCGAATATGTCGCGCAGACGTCGGTCGCTATGGACAAGTGGTCGATGCCGGTCCGCCTGACGATCATCATCGGGTCGAGCGTCATGCTATGGGCCGCGCTCGCCGGGGCCATTGCCGCGATCGTCTAACCTTAACGGTTATATTTCGCTGTCCTACATGATTTGATCTGGTTCATGCCGCCCCGGTTCGGGAGGCAGGCGACAGGCATGCGGACTCCCGACGTCGTGACGGGAGACCAGCTGATGCTCGATATTTTCCAGACCTTTGCCGACGGCCCCGCCGATCCGGTCCGCCGCGCGTTCGCGGTCGTGCCGCATGATTCGGCGGCGCTGCCCTCACTGCCCAAAGCATTGCTGATCGGCGGCAGCGGGACGATCGTCCTGCGTGCGGTGGACAGCCCCAACGATATCGCCGTGCCGGTGACGGCGGGCCAGATCCTGCCGATTCGCGCCAGCCACGTCCGCGCCAGTGGCACGACCGCGACGACGATCGTGGCGCTGGGCTGATGCTGGGCCTGAAGCTGCACGCGGCCTCGCCCGTGCTGATGCGGGTGACCGGCCAGACCGGCGCACCGCCCACCCCGCCCCCGCCACCGCCGAGCTGGTCCGTCCCGCCCGTCATTACGGGGACACCATCGGTCGGCGCGACACTGACGGTTGGTGACGGTACGATCGCCAACGGCGCGGTGAAGGCGCGGGCATGGCGGCGCGACGGGGTGGCCATCGCCGGTGCGTCCGCCGCGACCTATGTCGTCGTGTCCGCGGATCAGGACGCGATGATCGACGTCGTCGTGACGGCCGGCGGTCCGGGCGGGGTCGCGCCGGCGACGGCTGCGGCGGTGGGTCCGGTCGGCGTGGCGGCACCGGTGGCGATCGAGCGGATCGTGATCGAGGGCGACAGCATCACGTCGACCACGCCGAATCAGGCGGACAACCACGTCGACTTCTACGGCTATGTGTGGAACGCGGCGCATGCCACCCTCACCGTATCGGTCGCCGGGCAGGCGAGCCGCACGGTCGGTGGCGCCGGCGATCCCGGCTCGCCAACCGGCAACACGCTGCTCGACGCGCGCGCTGCCGACATGGCGACGGGTGCGCAACTGCTGACGGTGATGATCGGCGCGAACGACCTCGGCACCTTCACCGCCGAGGACACGCTGGCCAAGCTGGAGGCGTGGGCGGCGCCGATCCGGGCGGCGGGCATCCGCATCGCGATCTCGCCGCCGACGCCCTATCGCGACGCAGCGCCGCGCCACCCCAATTACGCGATCTATACCGAACGGCGGGCGGCCTATATCGCCGCGCTGCGCGATCCCGTGGGCTGGGGCCGGTTTGCCGACGCCTATATCCCGATGGGCGAGCACCCCGATTTCGCTGATCCGACGCGCTACAGCGATACCGTCCATCCGAACGGCCCGGTGTCGGCGGGCGGCACCGGCAAGGCGCTGCTGTATGCGGTGTTCGCCGCAGCAATGCGGTCGCTGATCGATCCGGCGCGCCGTACCGCGACCGCGCCCTATTCCGACGTCTGGCCGCAGGACGAGACGAATCTGGCCGCGGGCAGCTCCGTCCTGCGCCGGCTGACGCTGTCGGGTCTGGGCGACGCCGGCGTCGCGAGCGGCGTGGCGGTGACCGGCGGCGGCGCACAGGCGCGGCTGAATGGCGGCGCCTGGGCGACGACGCTCGGCCATGTCTACAATGGTGATACGGTCGACGTCCGCGTGACCGCCGCAACGGGGGCGGGCGATTTGACTTCTTACGACCTGCGCATCGGATCGGAGACGCGGCACATCACGCTGCGCACCGTCGCGTCGGTGACGCCGGCCAGCTACGCGCATGGCGGCATCGCCAACGTCCAGCCCGCGGCCGCCGACCATCTGTTCCCGGCTCTGGCCTTCGCCGGTGCGGGGACGGCGGTGCTCGCGGTCAAAGGCAGCGGCAATCCGCCCAACAGCGTCACCATCGGCGGCGTCGCGGCCACGCGGCGGTTCACGCTATCGACCGATGGTTATCTCGACCTCTGGACGACGGAGCTGAGCGCGGCCGGCATCCACGATGTCGAGGTACGCCACGAGGGCTATCGGGCGCAGACGACCTTGTCCTGGGGCGTGGTCCGCGATGCCGACGCGGTGCCGACCCAGATCGACGCCTCGGCACCGCTGCACCAGTCGGCGCCGCACGCGACCGGCGCGCTGGTCGTGCCCGCCCGCGGCATCGCGGTCGCGGTCTTCGGCGAATATGGCGGCGCGTCGGTCGCGCCCGCCTCGGTCCGATCCGGCACGACCTTCATCGACGAGGCCCGCGGCATCTTCCAGGGCGAGGCGCAGGGCATCTGCCTCGGCACGCGGACCGATAGCGGTGCGGCGACGTTCGACTTCGCCTTCGGATCGCACCCGCGCGGCGCGATCATATTCAAGGCGGCGGGCAGCTGACGTGCGAAGGGGCCGCCGTCCGATGTCGGACGACGGCCCCTTCCCGATACCTAGTGCTTGGGATCAGCCGAAGCTGACAGACACCTTGCGGCGGCGGCGCAGCGCACCGCCCAGGGCACCGAAGCCGATCGTCAGCATCGCCCAGCTCGACGGCTCGGGCACGCCGGCAACCGCGGTGTCGCGGACCGACACGTCGTCGAGCAGGAAATAACCCGGATCGTTGCGGAAGGTGAAGCGCAGCTCGCTCTGCGCGCTCTTCGCGGTCAGATCGAAGAGGATGTTGGTGTAGGGGAACGCCTCAAAATCATACAGCGCGGCCAGTTCCTCGCCGCCGAAGCTGATGCTCGCTTGGTTCGGCAGGGTGGAACCGTTGCCACCGCCGATGTTCGCCAGCCAGATGCTGATCTGGTAGGTCTGGCCGACGACGGTGTTGAGCGTCTGGAAGATCCCGCCCGTCGTCGTGACCGGTCCAAAGGCGGCCTGCGACTGACCGGCATGCGGCACCGTCCCGCTGATCGTGCCGGTTACACCGGTGCCGCCGAAGTTGCCGAATTGGGTCCAGCCGTTGAAGTTGCCCGTTTCGAACCCGCCGTTGGTGACGAGTTCGGCGGCGGTGGCCGGCATGGCGGCGACGGTCATGCTCAGCGCGGCGGCGATGGCGAAGGTCTTCATGTCGTACCCCTTGTCCCTGTTGGCGTCTTGTTGCTTGGCCATATGGGGCATGAGGGCAAATGGTTAACGTTTCGTTACTGCCAGTCTCGTTACGGGACAAACACTTACAAAGTGTTTCTCAGCGGTTCCGCCAGCGATGCCAGATCGCGAAGATACGCGGTCCCTCGACCAGATAGCGCCGCCACAACCGCCGGGGTTCGCTGGCCAGGCGATACGCCCATTCCATTCCGATCCGCTGTAGCGCGATCGGCGCGCGGCGCTTGGCGCCGGTCAGGAATTCGATCGACGCGCCGATGCACAAGCCGACGCCGCGCGCACGCCCGCGGCGTTGCAGCTGGTGCGCGACGATCTCGCTCTGCGGTGCGCCGATCGCAAACAGGACCAGCGCGGCGTCGCTCGCTTCGACCTGTTCGACGATCGCGCGCTGCTTGGCGGGATCGCGCGCCACGCCCATCGGCGGTTGATGATGCGTCACCTCCGCACCCGCCAACTGCTCCGCGAGCCAGGCCGCATCAACAGCACTGCCCCCGACGAGCAGCACGCGCGTCCCCGCCGGCAGCCCGCCCTCGATCAACAGGCGGGTCAGGTCGCTGCCCGGCACCACCGGCAGGGTCAGCCCCGACAGCGACGCCAGTTTCGCGAGGATGCGGCTGTCGTTCACGCGCAGGTCGGCGTCCGCCACCGCATCGGCGAAGGCGCCGCGCATTCCTTCGCCGTGCAAGCGGACGAGGTGATCGACGTTGGGCGTGACGAGATAGGCGAACCGGTTCCCCGCCATCGCCCGGCGCACCCACGCCAGCGTCTCAACCAACCCGACGTCGGCGAAATGGACGTCGAGGAAGTCGATCTCCCCTATGGACACGCTCACCGCCAGCTGTTGCCGAGCAGCGGGTTGGCCCGGCGCTGACCCGGCGGCAGGTCGATCGCATAGGTTCGACGCGCGGTCGCCTCGCCCGCCTTGGCCTCGGCGACGCAGGACGCGCGACTAGCGCGGGCGCAAGCGACCTGCAGCAGGCGCCAGCCGCTGACCTTGGCCGGCGCGCGCTGGGTCAGGCGGCGCGCGACGTCGGCCGCCTCCCCCACCGCGCCGTTCGCGGCCAGCCAGCTGGCGTAGCGCGCGACGATCGGCGTCGACAGCGGCTGCACGCGAATGCCCTCCAGGAACGCGCGGCGCACCGCGATGTCGTCGTTGCGGGCGGCATAGGACCGCGCGAGCAGTTCATAGCCGTCGCCGCCCAGGCACTCGCTCGCCATCCGTTGCGCGGCGACGACCGCTTCGGTCGGCCGGTTGCGGCGCAACGCACCGTTGGCGCGGACGGCCAGCGCGTCGCAATTGGTCTGGTCGCGCGCCAGCACGGCCTCGGCGGCGGGCAACGCCCCGGCATCGCCACCCGCATCCGCGATCCGCGCGCGCAGGCCGTTCGCTTCCTCGCCCGGAAGGTCGGCGGTCAGCGTAGACGCCGTTCTCGCATCGCCCGCAGTCAGATAATAGCGCGCGACCGCCAGCCGCGCCGCCGGCGGGCCGTCGTTCACCAGCGTGGTGACCTGCGTGTCGTCCAGCGGGCGCGGGTCATATTCCTCCCACAGGTCGATCAGCCGCGTGACCGCCTCGTCGCTGGTGCCGTTCTTGGTCAGCAGCGACCAGCCGAGCCCGCGCGCGCCATCGCGGTCGCCGGTCTTGTAGGCGATGTTGGCCTCGTCCAGCGTCAGGTCGATGTTGTTCGGCACGAGTTCGGCCAACCGGGCATATTGCTCGCGCATCAGCGTCAGGTCGCCGGCATCGCGCGCATTCTCCAGCAGCGCAGTGGCAATCATGCGGGTCGCGCCATTCTCCTTCGCCGCCTCGCGCAAAAGGGCCAGCGCCTCGGCCGCGCGGCCGGTCTGCGACATTGTCCGCGCCTTCAGCACCAAGCCGGGCTCGCTCTTCGGATCGGACTCGCGCATGCGGTCCGCCGCCTTTTCCGCGGCGGCGAAATCGCGGCGGTTCAGCGCCTGCACGCCCCGGACCAGCAGGGCGGGAATGTTGCCGGGATTGCCCGCGAGGATGCGGTCGGTCGCCATGCGCGAATCCGCCTCGTTGCCGATCGAGGCGCCGATCTGCGACACCGCCTGCAACGCCTCCGCGTTGTTCGGATCGATCGCGAGCGCCAGGTTGTAGGCGTCGAAGGCGGCGCCGGCGTCGCCCATCTGATATTTAATCCGGCCGTCGAGCAGGATGATGTCGAGCTGGTCGTCGCGCAGCGCCAGTGCGCGCGCCACCGCATTGCGCGCGGCGGGCAGGTTGCCGGCGTCGAGCAGGTTCTGCGCGGTCTGTGCTTCGGCCAGCGCCTTCTGAGTCTTGTCCGAACATCCCGTCAGCGTGGTGGCGATCACGGCGGCGACGATGGCACCGCGGCCCAGCCGACGAGAGATGGTGCAGAGTTTTAACTGGAAATACAGCATTGGAATGCTAATAGCGCGACTGGTAAATCAGTCGAGCACTACGGAGTCATTATTTTGTACGCATGCTTGACGTTTCGTCGTCCCGTCAATGGACGCTTCGGTCGTATGATCCTCGCCACGCTCGCGCTCGGCACGAGCGGGGTCGCCGTGGCGCAGACCGCGCCCGCCCCCGCCACCAACGCTCCGACGATCAGTTCGCCCGCCGCCAGCGCCCCGGCGACCGCGGCGCAGGCGACCTATGTCATCAACGCCGGTGACGAACTCGACATCTACGTCTGGGGCGAAGAGCGGTTGCAGCGCACGCTGCGCGTCCTGCCCGACGGCACCATCGCCTTCCCGCTGGTCGGCCAGCTGCGTGTCCAGGGCCTGCTGCCCCAGGCGGTCGAGCGCCAGATCAGCGAGCGACTGAAGGCGCAGTATCGCGGCGACGTGCCCAACGTCACCGTCTCGGTGCGCAGCCCGTCGGGCCTGCAGTTCTCGGTGATGGGCAAGGTGCGCGCGCCCAGCACGTTCACGCCCGGGCGATACATCAACGTGCTCGACGCGATCAGCCTGGCCGGCGGACCCGCCGAGTTCGCCAATCTCGACAACGTCTCGATCATCCGTCGCCAAGGCGACAAGCTGGTGACCTTGCAGGCGCGGCTCGGGTCGCTGTTCCGCGGCGGCGTGTCGAGCAACGACATCGGTCGCGCGAACATCGTCACGCTGATGCCCGGCGACATCGTCATCGTACCATAGGTTTTGGCGCAGCACTGCGCCGTGGGGGAGTATAATATGCGCGGTCGAATGGTTCGGCTTGCCGAATGCTGTGCGGGCGCCGTCTTCGCCTTCGCCGCCCCCGGCATCCTGACGGCACAAACCGTCCAGACGGGCATGACGGTCTCCGGCGGCGTGACCGCGGAGACGAATCCGTACAACGAGGCGGGCACGTCCGGCGTGTCGGTCGCGGCGACGGCGGAGCTTCGCCCCCGGCTGCGCTATCGGACTGAGAGCACGACGATCGATCTGGCCGGCTCCGCGCAGTTCCGCCAGTTCCTCCGCCGCTACGGGCTGGAGGACAATTACGGCGCGACGTCGGACATCATCTCGCGCATCTCGGAGAATGCCACGCTGCGCGCACGCGCCGGCTACGGTTACAACCAGGGCGGGTTCGGCGGCTTCGGCCGACCGACGCTGTCGGCGGGCGATCCGCTGGTCAACACGCCCGACTTCGTGCTGCCCGACGTGCCCTTCATCCCGACCGACGTGACGATCCTGGGCCAGCGCACCCGCGTGTCCTCGTTCGACGCGAACACCGGGATCGACTATCGCCTGTCGCAGCGCACGCAGGTGTCGATCGATGCGGGCGCCCGCACGATGCGCTTCGGCGGGCCGTTCCTCAGCGACTTCAATTCGCTGAGCACGCAGGCGCGCGTCAACCGCGTGCTGGATGAGCGTACCTCGGTCGGCGTCATCGGCAGCTTCGCGAAGAGCGACTTCCTGCGCACCCGCATCGGCGATTCGGAAACGGTTTCCGCGCTGCTGGCGCTCGACACGCGCGTCGCCGCCCGCTGGACCATCTCGGCATCGGCCGGCATCGCGCGCACCAGCCTTCAGCAGGGCGTGGGCCAGCCCGATATCAGCTTCTCGTCGCTGACGACCAATATCCAGGCCTGCTCGCAGGGCGAGTTCTCGCGCTTCTGCCTGAACGCACAGCGCAGCCCGCAGCCGGCAGCCAACGGCGACGTGCGTATTTCGGACACCATCGGCGCCGATTATTCCTATCGCCTGTCGCCCGGCAGCCAGATCAGCGTCGGCGGTAACTATGCCCGCACCGGGCGCGGTCGCGTGGTCGCCGCCAACCTTCAGCCGCCACTCGACTTCGCCGGCGCGTTCGCGCGCTACGACCGGCGGCTGACCGAGAATATGACTTTCTTCACCTCCGCCAACTATTCCAAAATCTTCGGTTCGACTCAGCCGCGACGCGCGAACGCCGGCATCGCCGTCGGCATCCAGCTGGGCCTTGGAGCATTGAAGTGAACGATTATTACGACGATCAGGCCCAGCCGCAGGCCAGCGGCGGCGGGTTCATCGCCCAGCTGCCGTCGATCATCTGGCAGCGCAAATGGTTCCTCATCATCCCCGCCATCCTGGGGGTGATCGCCGCCGCCGTCGCGGTCGTCCTGCTGCCGCGCCAGTACGACTCGACCGCCACCCTGCTCGTCCAGTCGCCCACGCTGCCCAACGACGTGATCGGCACGGCCAGCGACAGCGACGTCATCAACCGTCGCATCGAGGCGCTGCGCCAGCAGGTCATCAGCCGGCCCAAGCTGCTCGCGCTGATCGAGACCAACCAGCTCTATGCGAAGGAGCGCGCGAACAAGCCGCTGTCGCAGATTATCGAGACGATGCGCGACAATATCGCGCTGACGTCGATCGATGCCGACCTGAACACGTCGAAGCCCGAAGATCGCACGATCGCGTTCAAGCTGAACTTCCGCTACGGCGAGCCGGTGAAGGCGCAGGCCATCGCGCAGACGCTGATGGAACAGATCGTCGATCTGAATTCGTCGTCGGACGTCGCATCGGCCAGCCAGACCGTCCAGTTCCTGACCGAACAGGGCAACACGCTGAAGAGCGACATCAACGATCTCGAGGGCCAGGTGTCGGGTCTGAACGCGCGCTACGGCGGCATCCTGTCGCGCTCGGGCGCACCGATCGTGTCGGGCGGCGGCGGTTACGACGTGCAGATCGCCGATCTAACGCGGTCGAACCAGATGCTGCAGATGCAGCGCCAGAACCTGACCACCGCCGACGAGCGCGATCCGGTCGTCGTCAATGCCGAAACCGCGCTGGCCGCGGCGCGTGCGACCTATTCGGAATCGCACCCCGACGTGAAGCTCGCCCGCCAGCGGCTGGCCGAGGCCAAGCAGCTCGCCGCGCAGAACGTGCGCAAGGTGCCCGTCGACAACATCGCCGAGCAGATCGCGTTCAACAATCGCCAGATCGCCGAACTGCGCGCCGCCAAGAACCGCGACCAGTCGCAGGCGGCCGCGGCCATCGCGTCGCAATCGCGGGCGCCCGTCGTGCAGCAGGAAGCGGGCCAACTCCAGCAGAAGCTCGAGGGCCTCTACAAGCAGTATGACGCCGTATCGCAGCGGCTGATGACCGCGCAGGCCGGTGCGCGCGCCGCCAACGAACAGCTCGGCGAACGTCTGGTCGTCGTCGATCCGCCGGTCGTGCCCGACAAGCCCGCGTCCCCCGATCGCCTGCTCATCATGGGCGCAGGCATCGCCGGCGGCCTCGGCCTCGGCCTCCTGCTCGCGCTGGCGGTAGAGATGTTCCTGCGGCCGATCCGCACGCCGGGCCGCGTAGCGCAGATCACGGGTGCGCCGACGCTCGCGCTGGTGCCCTTCATCGAGCCGCTGGCGGGTGCCAAGCCGTCGTTGCTGCGCCGGATCTTCCGCAACCCGTTCCGTCGTCGCAAGGCGGCCGTCGCATGACCGATCGCCACGCCGCCCTTCGCCAGACCGCCCCCGCGTCGCCAGCCTCGAACGGTAACCTTTCCATGGCCCAATCCGCCCCGCCTCTCATCACGCCGTCGACGGCAGTGCGCAGCCTGGAGATGTCGAAGCGCGAGCTGGACGAGCGGCGCATCGTCGGCTTTCACAGCCGCGACGCGCGGTCCCGCCCCTATCACCTGCTGCGCACGCAGATCGCCAAGATCATGGCGCGCAACAACTGGCGGATGATCGGCGTGACCAGTGCGACGCCGGCGGCGGGCAAGACCTTCACCTCGGTCAATTTGGCCGCAGCGATCGCGCCGACGGCGCAGTCGACGGTCGTGCTCTGCGACCTCGACCTGCGACGCGGGTCGATTGCCGAGATGATGCACATCGTGCCTGAGCCCGGTCTGACCGACTATCTCGAGGAGCGGATCGACGATCCGCTCGACACCGCGCTGCGCGTCAACGACACCCAGTTGGTGGTCATCCCGACCATCGCCAGCGGCAAGTCGTCGAGCGAGCTGATCGCGTCGCCGCGCTTCGGTTCGCTGATGGCAGGTATGCGCGCGATGGCGCCCGACACGCGCATCGTCTGCGATCTGCCGCCCGTCTTCGCCAGCGACGACACGATGCTGTGCATGCAGTATCTCGACGCCTATCTGCTGGTCGTCGACCACGGCATCTCGACCGCGAGCCAGGTCGAAGAGGCGGTTCGCCTGCTCGATCCCGTGCCCTGCATCGGCACCGTGCTAAACCGCTACAAGGGCGGCTTCGCCGATCCCTATGGCTATGGCTATGGCGACACCTACGGCATGAAGACCTACGCATGATATTTCTGCCGCAGCATGTCCGGTTGAAGCGATGACCGACATCGTCACCCATCCCGGCGACCGCACGCCCGATCATGACGAGCCGGTGCCGCTGGAGTCCGCCCCGGCCGCGCCGCCGGCACCGCGCGTCGCGACGCAGGAGCCTGCGCGCGCGAAGCCGGGCGTGAGGCCGCACATGCGCCTCTCGTGGCTGGCGCTGGCGATCTTCGTGATTGGTGCGGCGTGCGTCGCCGTCCCGACGATGATGATGGTCGCGCGCGAAAGCTGGTCGACCGAACAGGGCGCCCACGGGCCCCTCGTCCTGCTGACCGGCATCTGGCTGCTCAGCCGCGCGTGGAAGGATGCCGGCCCCGTCGCGCCGCCGCCGGTGTGGCGCGCCGTCGCGATCCTGCTGCCGATGGTCGCGCTGTTCGTCCTGGCCCGCATCTCGCAGATCATCGAGATCGAGGGCTTCGTGATGTACGGCGTGCTGCTCGCCGGCGCCTATGCGGTGGTCGGCAGCGGCGTGCTGCGCCGCCTCGCCTTCCCGCTCGGCTATCTGATCTTCGTGTTCCCGCCGCCCGAAACGGTCGTCTACGCGCTCACGCTGCCGATGAAGATCGTCATCACCAAGGCGGCGGTCGGCCTGCTCGCGCTCGTCGGCTATCCGATCGGCTACAGCGGCGTGTGGATCCAGGTCGCGCAATATCAGCTGCTTGTCGCCGCCGCCTGTTCGGGCCTCAACTCGATCATCTCGCTGTCGGTGCTGGCGACCTTCTACATCTACATCCGCCATGCCGGCGACCGGCTGCGGATGCTGACGCTGGCGCTGTTCATCGTGCCGGTGGCGATGGCCGCGAACTTCGTTCGCGTGCTGATCCTGATCCTGCTGACCTATCATGCCGGCGAAGCGACCGCGCAGGGCTTCCTGCACAATTTCGCAGGCATGACGATGTTCGCCGCCGCGCTGTTCATCCTGTTCGCGATCGACTCCGCGGTGGGTCCGATCATCGACCGCTGGCGCAGCCGCCGTGCGGATGCGAAGCGTACGGCCGGGGGGGCCGCCTGATGACCACCGACGCTCTTCCGCTCCCGTCCGACGACGCCCGCTCGGGTCCGGTGCTCGACCGGCGCGCCTTCGTCGTCGGCGGCGTGTTCGCCGCGGCGGCCGGTGCCGCCGTGTTGCGCCTGCCGCAGCCGGTCGCGCCGCCGATCCCCAAGGACAAGTTCGCCAATCTGCTGCCGAACCGCGTGGGCGAATGGACGTTCCAGCAGTCCAGCGGCCTTGTCCTCCCGCCGGAGGATGCGCTGTCGGATCGTCTATACGACAATCTCGGCACGCGCGTGTACACCAATCCGGCGGGCCAGGTGATGATGTTCCTGGTCGCTTACAAGAACTTCCAGAACGGCGTTCTCCAGATCCATCGCCCGGAAATCTGCTATCCCGCGGGCGGCTACGCCCTGTCGCCGACGCTGCCGACGACGCTGCAGATCGGCCCGAACGAATCGATTCCCGCCAGCGCCTTTTCCGCGACCAGCAACGCGCGCAGCGAACAAGTGCTCTACTGGACCCGAATCGGCGATCGCTTCCCGGTGTCGTGGGCCGAGCAGCGCCTGGCGGTGCTCCGCTCGAACCTCAAGCAGATCAATCCGGACGGCATGCTCGCGCGCGTGTCGATGGCCAACGACGATATGGCCGCCAGCCGCCCGCAGATGATCGCGTTCATTTCCCAGTTGCGTGCGGTTTCGCCGCCGCTGCTGCGCCGCGTCCTGTTCGGACCGCTGGCCTGACCCCCGCCCATCCATCTATCTTCCGCGAATGAAGGGACACTCGCACATGCTTCGTTCTTCCGATCCGACCCGCGCACGTCGCGCCGGTCTGCTTCTCGCCGTCGCCGGCGGCGCGCTCCTGCTGGCCGGCTGTAATTCAGAGCCGACCGGCCAGGTCGTCGCCAAGGTCAATGGCGAGGAGGTCACGCTGACCGAGCTCAACGCCGTGCTTTCGCAGGCGAACGTGCCCGAGAACGCCGACAAGAAGCTGCTCCAGCGCCAGGCGCTCGAACAGGTGGTCGAGCGCAAGCTGCTCGCCGACGTCGCGCGCAAGGACGGCATCGACCAGACGCCGGACTTCATCGTGCGCCGCGACCAGCTCGAGGACAATCTGCTCGTCCAAATGATGTCGCAGAAGCTGGCCCGCTCGATGAAGACGCCCGCCGCGGCCGACATCGCCAAGTTCGAAGCGTCGAACCCCGGCATGTTCGCCGAGCGCGCCATCCTGACTGTCGACCAGATCCGTTTCCCGACGCCCAAGGGCGACGCGTATCTGAAGGAGCTGGGTGCGGCCAAGACGATGACCGAAGTCGTCGCCGCGCTGGACAAGCTGGGCGTGAAGTATGCCCGCGGTTCGACCGACATCGACACCGCGCAGATCCCGAAGCCGACGCTGGACCAGATCCGCAAGGTGCCCGCGGGCGAGCCGTTCGTCATTCCGCTCGGCAACCTCGTCACGGTCAGCCTCATCACCGGTTCGAAGCCCGCCCCCTTCTCGGGCGAGCAGGCGAACCAGGCCGCCGCCAACGCCACGCGCAACACGATGCTCGGCGAGCAGCTGCAGCAGCGCCTGAAGACCGCGCGCGCCGAAGCGAAGATCGAGTATCAGCCGGGCTACGCACCGCCTGCCGCGCCCAAGGGCGCGCCGGCTGCCAAGTAAGTCTGTCATCGACGCCTGTCGCCGCCGTTCGTTACGGTGGCGACAGGACGTTAACCTTGTTCGGGTAGCCATCGGACGTCATGACCGCTGCTTCGCCGACGGGTAATCACCCGCACGTCACCATTCCCGCGCTGGACGGCTTTCGCACGATCGCGATCATCGTCGTCCTGTGTTCGCACGTCGGCCTGAAGCACGTCGTGCCGGGCCAGTTCGGGGTGACGCTGTTCTTCTTCCTGAGCGGCTATCTCATCACTACGCTGCTGCGGCGCGAGATCGACCGCACCGGCCGTGTCAGCCTGCGCCGCTTCTACCTGCGCCGCACGGTACGCATCCTGCCGCCGATGTATCTGACGATCCTGTTCTTCCTCGCGCTGTCGGCGCTCGGGCTGCTGTGGCCGATCCGCCTCGCCGGCCTGCCCTTCGATATCGCGTTCCTCAGCAACCATGTCTCGCGCAGCGGCATGCCGATCGGCCTGTGGTCGCTGGCGGTCGAGGAGCATTTCTACCTCGCCTTCCCGCTGCTGCTGGCGGCACTGGCGCGGCGCATGAGCTTCCGCCGATGCGCCGCGGTGTGCCTCGGCCTGTGCGGCGTCGTGCTGGTGGTGCGCGTCTGGCAGGCGCAGGATGCCGCGAACCTGCGCGAGATCGCGGTGTGGACGCACACGCGCGTCGATTCGATCCTGTTCGGCGCGATCCTGGCGCTGTGGAACAACCCGGTGTCGGACCGCGAGAATATCTTGCCGATCGGCACCCGGGGCTATGTGCTTGCCGCCCTGTTGCTGCTGCCCAGCTTCGCGATCCGGGACGAGGTCTTCCGCCAGACCCTGCGCTAGACGCTGCAGGGCATCGGCCTGTTGGTGTTGTTCAACACCGCGATCCGCGATCGGGGGATGATAGCGCGGCTGCTCGACAATATCGCGACCCGGCTGATCGCGCGCTGGTCGTACACGTTGTATCTCGTCCACCGCGGGCTGATCGTCGCGATGACGGGCAGCCTGGATGCGCGCCCAAGCCTCGCGACGGCGGCGGCGGTGCTGCTCGCGGTCGGCTATGCGATGTTGATGTGGCGCTTCGTCGAAAAGCCGCTGGGGGCCTGGCGGCAGCGCCGGGAGCGCGAGATGGCGGAGCGCGAGCTTCAGCCGCGCTACGCACCGGTCGCCTGAAGCCGCCCGCGCGCCCAAGGGGAGCGCGGGGCCGTTCCTCACCGCCCGACGGCGGTGTATTCGAAGCCTTCCGCCTCGACGAGATCGCGCGGATAGACATTGCGCAGGTCGACGAAGATCGGCTGCGTCAGCAGCGACTTCACCCGCCGGAAATCGAGCGAGCGGAACGCATCCCATTCCGTCAGCAGCACCAGCGCGTCGGCACCCTGCATCGCATCGTACGGCCCGGTGCAATAGACGACGTCGTCCAGCACCTTCTTCGCCTGCTCATGCCCCTCGGGATCGAACGCGCGCACGGTGGCGCCGCCGTCCTGCAGCGTCTGGATGACGGCGATCGCCGGCGAATCGCGCATGTCGTCGGTGTTCGGCTTGAACGTCAGGCCCAGCACCGCGACCGTCTTGCCGCGCACGTCGCCGCCCATCGCCGCGATCACCTTGCGGCCCATTGCGCGCTTGCGGTTGTCGTTCACCGCGACCACCGCCTCCACGATGCGCTGCGGCGCCTCATGATCCTGCGCGGTCTTCAGCAGCGCGAGCGTGTCCTTCGGGAAGCACGACCCGCCATAGCCGGGACCGGCATGCAGGAACTTGTCGCCGATGCGGCCGTCCAAGCCGATGCCGCGCGCCACGTCCTGCACGTTCGCGCCGACGCGCTCGCAAAGGTCGGCGATCTCGTTGATGAAAGTGATCTTGGTCGCCAGGAACGCGTTGCCGGCGTATTTCGTCAGCTCCGCGGCGCGGCGGCTCATCTCCACGATCGGCGACTTGTTGAGGTACAGCGGGCGGTAGACCTGCCGCATGACGGCCAGACCGCGCGGGTCGTCGCTGCCGATGACGATGCGGTCGGGCCGCTTGAAATCGTCGATCGCCGCGCCCTCGCGCAGGAATTCGGGGTTGGAGACGACCGCGAAGTCGGCATCCGGATTGGCGTTGCGGATGATCCGCTCGACCTCGTCGCCCGTCCCCACCGGCACGGTCGACTTGTTCACCACCACCGTGAAGCGCGTCATCGCGCGCGCGATCTCCGCGGCCGCGCCATGGACGTAGCTCAGGTCGGCATGACCGTCGCCACGCCGCGCCGGGGTGCCGACCGCGATGAACACCGCGTCGGCATCGCTCACGGCCTCGGGCAGGTCGGTGGTGAAGCTCAGCCGCCCGCCGCGCACGTTGCGCGCGACCAGATCGTCGAGGCCCGGCTCGTAGATCGGCATGATCCCGGCCAGCAGACGCTCGATCTTCGACGCATCCTTGTCGACGCACACCACTTCATGCCCGAAATCGGCGAAGCAGGTGCCCGATACCAGGCCGACATAGCCCGATCCGATGATGGTGATGCGCAAGCGGAGGATCCTTTTCGACGTATGTGCGGCGCCTGTACGACCTGCGCCGGGCCGCTTCAACTAACCGTGTAGTGTTGAGACGCGGTTGACGGTGTCAGAGATAGTCGGCGAGTGTCAGCGTCACGTCGCGCTTCGTCCCCGCCCGCTCGGCGATGAAGCGCAATACGCTGCCGGGCGCGCCGTAGACGCCGACCTGCAAGGCATCCCACGCGATCCCCGTAATCTGGTCGCCGATCTTGAGACCCGCCACCGCCGCCGGACTGCCCGTGCCGACATCGGCGATCGCCATGACGTCCCCGGTCCGCTCGACGCGCAGGCCCGACATCGCATAGCCATCGGGCCGCGCGGGGCGCCCGTTGGGTGCGATCCAGAGTGTGCGGGTCTTCACCTGTGTCGTCAGGTGCAGCCGTTCGAGCACGCGGATGCCGATCACCCCGTCGCCCTCGTGGCTGAGGCTACCCGGCTCGGCCAGCGATACCAGCGGGCGGTGGAGCGTCATCGGCCCGAGCTTCAGTGTATCGGTGCGCACCACGCGCGTCGGCACCGTCGCGCGCCCGATGCCGCGGCTCTGCGCCGGGGCATAGGGCCGGCTGTCGTCCCACAGCCCGCTCGCCTTGCTGGCGCGACCGTCCAGTCGGATGACGCCCGGGGCGCCGGTATCGATCAGGAAATTGCCCGTGAAGCCTCCCACGGTCGCATCGGCAAAGATGCGGTCGCCACGCACCACGTCACCCAGGAAGCGCGACTTCAGCTGGCGCAATCCGGCGAAATCGGGTCGGCCGTCCGGATAACCGCGCCATTCGCCCTTCACGAAATCCAGATCGCTGTCGAAGGTGGTGAAGAGCCCCGCGCCGAAACTGCCGACCGCATCGCGGCCCAGCCCCATCGTCGCCGTGCCGTTGAATGGCATGCCGGGAATCTTCAGCCCGCTGGCGAAGGTCACCACCCCGCCGTCGTAGAGCGGCAGATCGGAGATGCCGCCCACCCCGGCGATCACGCTGCGCCGCCGGATGATTGGCAGCTTCAGTTGCCGGGCGAGATCGTCCTTCAGCAGGCTGAGCGTCGCACCGGTATCGACGATGAAATAATAGGGCCCGTGGTCGCCGATCTTGGCAGATATCCACACCCGGTTCTCGTCCAGCGCGATCGAGTTGCGCAGCACCCTCGCATCTCCCGCCACGGCGTGATGCGGAAGCGCGGCCAGGGTGGCGGCGCCGGCGAGCAGCGATCGGCGGGCGAGAATCATGCGCAGCTACCCTATCACCCCCGGTTGCCCTTCCAAGCCCCGTTCCCTAACTGTTCGCGAATGACCTTGCCGCCCCCGTCCGACCAGGATCCGCCCTATCTGCGCGGCCTCAACGCGCCGCAGCGCGAGGCGGTGCTGACGACCGATGGTCCGGTGCTGGTGCTGGCGGGTGCGGGCACGGGCAAGACCGCGGCGCTGACCGCGCGGCTGGCGCACCTGCTTTACACCCGCAAGGCCTATCCCTCGGAGATCCTGAGCGTCACCTTCACCAACAAGGCGGCGAAGGAAATGCGCGAGCGCGTCGGCCGGCTGGTCGGCGACATGGTGGAGGGGATGCCGTGGCTCGGCACCTTCCACGCGATCGGCGCGAAGATGCTGCGCCGCCATGCCGAGGTCGTCGGGCTCAAATCGAACTTCTCGATCCTCGACACCGACGACCAGCTGCGCCTGATGAAGACGCTCATTTCGGACGCCGGCATCGACGAGAAGCGCTTCCCGGCGCGCAGCCTCGCCGCGATCATCGACGGGTGGAAGAACAAGGGGCTGACGCCCAAGGACATCGATGCCGGCGAGAGTGAACTCTACGCCAACGGCCGCGGGCAGGAACTCTACGCCGCCTATCAGGACCGGTTGCGCGCGCTGAACGCGTGCGACTTCGGCGACCTGCTGCTCCACATGCTGACGATCCTGCGCACGGACCGGGAGATTTTGTCGCAATATCAGAACCGCTTCCGCTACATCATGGTGGACGAGTATCAGGATACGAACAGCGTCCAGTACCTCTGGCTGCGGCTGCTGGCGCAGGAACGGCGCAACATCGCCTGCGTCGGCGACGACGACCAGTCGATCTATTCGTGGCGCGGCGCACAGGTGGAGAACATCCTGAAGTTCGAGCGCGACTTCCCCGGCGCCGCCGTCATTCGCCTCGAACAGAATTACCGTTCGACCCCGCACATCCTCGGCGCGGCATCGGGCGTCATCGCCAACAACGGCGGGCGTCTCGGCAAGACGCTGTGGACCGAAATCGATGTCGGCGAAAAGGTCAAGGTGATCGGCGTGTGGGACGGCCCCGAAGAGGCCCGCCGCGTCGCGCAGGAGATCGAGGGCTGCCGGCAGGCGGGCAAGAGCCTCGACGACGTCGCCATCCTCGTCCGCGCGCAGCATCAGACCCGTGAGTTCGAGGATCGCTTCATCGCGACCGGCCTGCCCTACCGGATCGTCGGGGGTTTCCGCTTCTACGAACGCGCCGAGATCCGCGACGCGCTCGCCTATCTGCGCGTCGTCGCGCAGCCGGCGGACGACCTCGCCTTCGAACGCATCGTCAACGTGCCCAAGCGCGGCCTCGGCGACAAGGCGGTTGCGCGCATCCACCAGCTGTCGCGGTCGATGCGGATACCGCTGAGCGAGGCCGCCGCGCGCATCCTCGACACCGACGAACTGTCGGGCGCGGCGAAGAAGTCGCTCGGCCGCCTCGTCGCCGACTTCGCGAGCTGGCGGCAGAAGGCGGCCGACCTGCCCCACGCCGAACTCGCCCGCCAGTTACTCGACGAGAGCGGCTATACCGCGATGCTGCAGGCCGATCGCTCGGCGGAGGCCGCGGGTCGGCTGGAGAACCTGTCCGAACTCGTCCGCGCGATGGAGGAATATGACGACCTCGGCGCGTTCCTCGAACACGTCAGCCTCGTGATGGACAACGAGGGGCGCGACACCGGCGCCAAGGTCACGATCATGACCATCCACGCCGCCAAGGGACTGGAATACGACACGGTCTTCCTCGTCGGTTGGGAGGAAGGGCTGTTCCCCTCGCAACGTTCGCTCGACGAAGGCGGCGTCGCGAGCCTCGAGGAGGAACGCCGCCTCGCCTATGTCGCCATCACCCGCGCGCGCCGCCGCGCGGTCATCATCCACGCCGCCAACCGCCGCATCTACGGCCAATGGAATTCGTCGATCCCCAGCCGCTTCGTCGGCGAACTCCCCAAGGAGCACATCGACGAGGAAACGACGATGGCCGGCGGCGAATCGCTCTGGCGCGCCAACTGGAGCGAGCGTGCCGACCCCTTCGCCGACGTCGCGCGCGGCACCGGGCGCGGACCCGGCTGGCAACGCGCGGCGGGGGTCGGCGCGACCGTCGACGTGAAGAACCCCGGCGGCGGTTTCGCCAGCCGCACCTTCAACCGGGAGCCTGCCCGCGTGAAGGAATCGACCCGGATCGCCGTCAGCATCGGCAACAAGGGCCGCGACGACCTCTCGCTTGGCCAGCGCGTGTTCCACCAGAAGTTCGGCTACGGCACGATCGCCGAAATCGAGGGCAACAAGCTGGAGGTCGAGTTCGAACAGGCCGGCCGGAAGCGCGTCATGGACAGTTTCGTCACGACGGGTTGAGCGATCCGCAATTAGGAATGACTTGCAATAGCAGAAGTGCGCGCTAAGGAGCCTGCGAGTTTTCCGACCGCAGGATCCGTTTCGTCATGACTGCCCTTCTCGCCCTGATCGCCGCCGCCACCGCCCCCGTCCCGAGCGACGTGCCGCCCGCCAACGATCCCCCCGTGGCGAACGACCCGCTGCAGCAGCGCGCCGAGGACATTGTCGTTGTCGGCCAGGCGACCGAGGGCACCGACGACTATGCCGTGAAGGCCCAGACCAGTGCGACCCGCCTGGCCGTCAGCCAGCGCGAGACGCCGCAGTCGCTCAGCGTCGTCACCCGCGCGCAGATCCAGGATTTCCAGCTCAACGACGTCAATTCGCTGCTGACGACGGTGCCGGGCGTGACGGTGCAGGCGCAGGAAACCGACCGCATCTATTACTCGGCGCGCGGCTTCGACATCCAGACGTTCCAGATCGACGGCATCGGCCTGCCCTTCGCCTTCGGTATCCAGACGGGATCGATCGACACCGCGATCTACGACCGGGTCGAAGTGGTGCGTGGCGCGCCGGGCCTGCTGTCGTCGACCGGCAATCCCTCGGCCGTCATCAACTTCATCCGCAAGCGGCCGACCCGCGAGTTTCAGATCTCGGCCAGCGCGCAATATGGCTCGTTCGACAACATCCGCCTGGACGGCGACGTCAGCGTGCCGCTGACCAGCGACGGCAGCGTGCGGGCGCGCGCCGTCGGCGCGCTGCTCGACACCGACAGCTATCTCGACCGCTATTCGCTGCGCCGCTGGACCGGCTACGGCATCGTCGAGGCCGATCTGGGCCCGAACACCGTGGTCAGCGCGGGCTACGGCCATCAGGACCATCGCAGCCGCGGCGCGATGTGGGGGGCGCTGCCGATCTACTACACCGACGGCACGCGGATCGACCTCGATCGCTCGACCAACACCGGCCCCGAATGGTCGGGCTGGAACGTCACCGACCGCCAGATCTTCGGCGACATCACCCACAGTCTCGGTGACGGCTGGACCGCGAAGGTGTCGCTGCTGCGCCGCGTGGTCAGCGAGGACGACGAACTGTTCTACGTTTACGGCAACCCCGATCGCGCGACGGGTCTGGGCATCTTCAGCTATCCCGGCGCCTTCCGCGGCGAAACGAAGAACCTGACCATCGACGCCTATCTCGAGGGCAAGGTGCAGGCGTTTGGCCGCAGCCACGACGTGATGTTCGGTATCAACCGCGGCGCACAGCAGTACGACCAGTATTCCAGCTACGACACCGCCCAGATCGGCGTGTCGCTGCCGCTGGCGACGGTGTTCGACGGCAGCTTCCCGCGCCCGACCTTCCCGACGCCCTATGATTACAGCCTCGATACCCACTCGCGTCGCGAGACCGCTTACGGCCTCGTCCGCCTGAACCTGGCCGATCCGCTGAAGGTCATGGTTGGCGGCAACTACACCCGCTCGACCAGCGAGGGCGTGTCCTATGGCACGCCGCAGAATTTCCGCGTCTCGCGCTTCCTGCCCTTCGTCGGCGCGACCTATGACCTGTCGGCGAACGTCAGTGCCTATGCGAGCTTCGCGACGATCTTCAATCCGCAGACCGAACTCAGCGCCAGCAACGCCATCCTGCCGCCGATCGAGGGCGACAATCTGGAGGCGGGGCTGAAGGGCGAATGGAACGGCGGACGCCTCAATGCCAGCATCGCGGTGTTCCAGGCGCGCCAGAACAACACCGCGTTCGGCCAGTTCAACCCGGCGCTCGGCCGCACCGTCTTCACGCCCACCGATGCGAAGTCGCAGGGCGTCGAGCTCGATTTCGGCGGCGAGCTGCTTCCCGGCCTGCACGCGACCGGCGGCTATACGCTGATGCGCGTGGAGGATCAGCAGGGCGATCCGGCCCGCACCTTCGTGCCCCGCAACACCGGGCGGCTGAATGTCACCTATCGCCCGCCGACGCTGCCCGCACTGAAGCTCGGCACCTCGATCCAGTATCAGAGCCGCTTCTATTTCGAGCCCACCGACGTTCGCTCAACGACCACCGGTCAGCAGGTCCGCATCACGCAGGGCGGCTATGCGTTGGTCGATCTGCTCGCCCGCTACGAGTTGACCGAGCGCGTCGCGGTCAGCGCCAACCTGCGCAACGTGACCAACGCCAAATATCTGACCGCGCTCAATTACGACCAGAGCTATTACGGCGCACCGCGCAGCATCCTCGGCACGATCAGCGTGCGATACTGAGGCGATGGTCGCGCTCGCCCTCATCGCCTGTTGCGCTGCGGTCCTGATCGTCAGGGCCGGCTGGGCCGGGCGCGTGCGGTTGGCCCATACCGGCTGGGCGGTGGCGGCCGCCGCGCTGCTGGCGCTGATGTGGCGCGACGGCGCATGGGGACTGGCGATCGGCATCGTCGCGGGCAGCGTCACCGCGCTCGCCCTCGTCCTCTACGCCGCCTGGATATCGCCCGCGAAGGTCCGCCGTCCGTCGCGGGAGGCGCCCGCGATCACCATACCCTATCGCCTGCCCGACATCCTCCGGCGGCTGGCGGTGTTCGTGCTGGCCGTGCCCGTCGCCTTCGCCGCGGCGCAGTGGCTGGTGTTCGGCGCGCAGGCCTTCGCGCGGCATGCGGGTGTCGGAGAGAGCGATGCGACCGTGCTCACACTCGCGCTCCAGCCTGTGCTGTGGGGCGCCATCGTCGTCGCACAGTTGACCCGCGCGAACGCCGCCCGGATGATCGCGCCGCCCGCCGTCGCCGCGCTGGTCGGCACCTTGCTCTGGAGTGCCGCATGACCACCCGACCTCGCCCGCCCGCCACGCTGGTTCAGCGCGCGCTCGGCGGTCACGCCGCCATCGGGCTGCTGGCGAGCGCCCTGCTTTACATCATCGCGCTGACCGGCACGCTGATCGTCATCCACGACCGGTGGCAGCGCTGGGAACAACCGAACGTCGCGGAAACCGGCGCGCTGTCCCCTGCCGCGGCGCAGGTCGCGATGGCCTCGGCGATCGCCGCCACGCCCGGCAAGCCGGCGACCACCCATCTCTACATCCGCATGCCGACCGACGACATGCCCCGCGCGGTCGTCACCACCGATCATGGCGCCTGGTATGTCGACGATGCCGGCAAGACCGTCGCGCGCGAGGAACATGCCTGGACCGAATTCCTGATCGGCCTGCACGAATATCTCCACCTGCCGCAGATCTGGGGGCTGATCGTCGTCGGCGCGCTGGGCGTCATGCTCGCCGCGCTGGCGGTGACCGGCGTCATCGCCCATCCGCGCATCCTGCGCGACGCCTTCACGCTGCGCAGCCGTCATGACTCACAGGTCGCGCGCGCCGACTGGCACAACCGGCTGGGCGTGTGGACACTGCCGTTCGTGCTGGCACTGTCGCTCACCGGCGCGTTCATCGGGCTGGGCAGTGTCGGCTTCACCGTGCTCGCCAAGGCCTATACCGGCGGCGACCTTGAGAAGGCCTATGCCCCCGTCTTCGGCGAAGAGCCCGCCGGCAACCCCGCCGCCGCCCCGCTGCCCAATGCCGCCGCCGCCATGCGGACGCTGGCCGCGCGGGTGCCGGACGCTGTACCGACCTATGTCATCGTCCACGATCCCGGCACGCGCGGCAGCCATATCCAGATCCTCGCCGAACACCCCCGCCGCCTGATCTACGGCGAGAGCTATGCGTTCGGCGCCGACGGCAGCTGGCACGGTGCCAACGGCCTGGCCGACGGTGCGCTCGGCAAGCAGTTCGCGGCGTCGACCTACAATCTCCATTTCGGCAACTATGCCGGCCTGCCGGTCGAGATCGCCTATATGCTGATGGGCCTGGCGCTGTGCGTCGTCACCGCGACCGGCACGACCCTGTGGCTGCAGAAGCGCCGCCGCCGCGGGTTGCCGAGCGACCGGCTCTCCGCCTGCTGGGCGGTTGTCGTGTGGGGAACGCCGCTGCTGCTCGTCGCCGCCCTGTGGCTGCGCGCGCTGGCCGGGCCGCAGGCGCCACTGGCGCTCGCCTTCTGGGGCGCGCTCGCCGCCGGCCTGCTCGTCGCGGCGGTCTGGCCGCGTGTCATTGCCGAACGGAGCCTGCGACGTGCGACCTGGGTCAGCGTCGTCGCCACTGCGCTGCTCCACCTGATCGTCCTGCGGCCGGCGACGGCGGGCCCGATCGCGCTCGATCTGATCGCCCTCGTCCTCGCCGGGGCCATGTTGCTCCGCGAGTTCGGCCGCCTGCCCGCCCGCCGCAAGCAGACCCTGTCCGCCGCCTGACTCCCGCGTTCAGGAACCATAACGGCCGCTGCCCGTATCCGACGGCAGCGGCCCGGAACGGTGGCCGACCTGACAGGATACCAGAGCCATGACGCGCTTCACGACCCTCGCCGTCCTCGCCGCCAGCGCCTGCGCGGCGCTCGCCGTCCCCGCCTCCGCGCAGAGCGCAGCCGACCGCCAGCGCTTCGACGCCGCGCAGCAGCGCTTCGACCGCGAATACCAGACTTACCGCGACGAGGTCGCGCGCTTCCGCGACAGCAGTGCGCGGACGGGCTACAACGACAACAATTACCGCCCCGCGCCCGACTATCGCGGCGACGGCTATGCCAGTTACGAGGATTGGCGCGACGAGAACGGCTATGACCCTGCGCGCTATTATCGTTCGGGCAACCAGTATCGCGAGCGCGTGCTGGCGTCCGACGACCGCGTCTATTCGGGTAACGACGGCCGCTATTATTGCCGCCGCAGTGACGGCACCACCGGCCTGATCGTCGGCGGCGCGGCGGGCGGCGTGCTGGGCAACGTCATCGACGGTGGCCGTTCGCGTACGGTCGGCACGTTGCTGGGCGGTGCGCTCGGCGCCGTGGTCGGCCGCTCGGTCGAGCAGCGCCAGTCGGAAATCCGCTGCCGCTAATACCGGACACCGTCCGTCCTGAGCTCGTCGAGACCCCGACGGGCTCAGGAACCGGTCAATCGACCGCCGCCGGCTCCACCTTCAGCAGCGCCACGCCGTCGTACTTCTCGGCGTCGGGCTCGAAGATCGCATTCGGTACGAACGCCCGCCCGGTCAGCGTCGGATCGCCCAACCCGGACACCTTGAACGTCCCGAGCTTGTCCTCGCGCGGCAGCATCCCGTTGCGCGCGACGGTGATCGCGTCGACATAAACCTCGCCGTGCCGCGTGTAGAGCACGTGCGGCGCAAGCACGACCCAGTCGCGATTGTACGTCGCCTTCACGCACAGCTGCTTGACGATCGCCTCGAACAGCGTCGGGAGCGCCAGTGCGGGCGCGGCGGTCTTCTCGGTCGTCTGGGTAGCGGACATCGCGGATCGTCTTAAACCTGATGGTGCGGTGCAGCAATAACGAAAGCGGAAACGCTTCCGTTCCGCTTTCGCACAGCGGCGTTCAGAACACCGCCTGCGTTTCCGTCCCCATCATCGCTCCCCGCAGCAGCGGGATAGGCGGCCCGCCATAGCTCAGGAACATGTCGTGGAATCCCTTCCAAGCCTCCCGACCGCCGTTGCGCGCGGTCCAGTCGGCGCGCAGCTTGCGGATCATCAGCTTGCCCATCGTGTAGTTGAGATACGCCGGGTCGTAGGTGCCGCGCGCCGCCTGCTGCTTCGCCGTCCCCTCGTCCTGGAAGCACTGCTCCTGGAACATCGCCTGGCTCTGCGCCTGCGTCATGCCGCGCGCGTGCAGGCCGATCGCGGAGAGATAGCGGCAGTCGCGCAACAGCGCATTCGACAGCTGGCCGATATGCGTCTCAGGCGTGCCGCGCAGGCCCGCTTCCCACATCATCTCCTCCGCATAATGCGCCCAGCCCTCGGCGAAGGCGTATCCGACGTACAGCCGCCCGACGAGCGACTTCACTCTGTTGGCGTGGCGGAATTGCAGGAAATGCCCCGGCATCACCTCGTGTACCGTGGTGAACAGCAGGTCCGGATCGCCCGGCACGAACGCCGCCTGCACCGCCGGCGACCATGTCGGGTCGGGCGGAGAGATATAGTAGATCGACGGAATGCCCTTCTCGAACGGTCCGGGCGGATCGATGTAGGCGCTGTTCTGCCGGTTGTAGGGCGGGCTCTCGCGCACCAGCGCCTGTTCGGCGTCGGGAATGGTGACAAGGTCGTGCTTGACGACGAAGTCGCGCAGTTCGGGGATCTGCCGCGTCGCCGTCGCCACCGGCCCGCCCGCGCCCTTGTCGGCGTTCATCTTCGCCATGCAGTCGGGCACCGTGCCGCCGGGCAGATACTTGGCGCATTCGGCGACCAGCATGTCGCGATTGCGCTTCAGATCGGCCTGACCCACCCGCTCCAGCTCGTCGAGCGGCACATCGACGCCCTCGGTATCGCGCACCATCTGCGCGAACCGCTCCGCACCCAACGCATAATCCTGCGTCGCGGTGGCGGCGTTGGCGTCGATCCATTTGGCGAGCTCGCGCATCGCGTTCGATGCGGCGGCGGCGGCGGTGGCGAATTCGGTCTGCAGCGAAGGGTCTTGCACGCTTGCAAACGCGGCCTTGGCATCCCCGCCATAATAGTCGGCGAACCCGCCGAACCCCTTGCTGCCATAATAGATGAAGCTCGCCGGCATCGGCATCTTCAGGTTCGCGCGAATGTTCGCCGCGGCCTGTGGCACGTTCTTCAGGAACGCGATCATCGCGCGCATCCGCGTCGGCGCATCGGCATATTCGCGGCTGATGTAGACATTGGGGTCCAGCCCGCCGCCCACATAGAAGGCGGGGTTGGTGTGCGGCTGGTCCGCCGTCACCAGCCAGAAGAGCTTGCCGCGCATCACCTGCACCAGGTAATCGCGCTCAAACATCTGCTCGGGCGTCAGCCGCTCGAACTTCGCGGCATCGGCGATGACCCCGCGGTAGAACGCCTCCTGCACCTTCAGGCCGGCCGCGCTCCAGTCGGGCAGCTTGCCGTCGAAATCGTGCCGGCCCTGATAGACCGCGAAGCTTGGGTCGATCTGGAAATTGCGCTCGACGCTCGCCTTGACGAAGCTCGTCCAGTCCTGCCCGTTCACAGTCGCGGGCGACCCGCCCCCGGTCGCCCCCGAACAGGAGCCCAGCGCCAATGCCGCTACGCCCGCGGCCATCATCACTATCCGGCGCATCCTGCCCCCCGATCGAGTCGTCATGACGGCCTCTCTGCCAGTGTACGGTAACGCAGGGAACGCCGAAATGGACGGGCCGTTATTCGGCCGCAAACCGGAGACAACTAATGCCCTATATCAAGACGCGCGACGGCACCGACCTGTACGTAAAGGACTGGGGCAGCGGCCGCCCGGTGATCCTGCTGCACGGCTGGCCGCTGAATGCCGACATGTGGGATGCGCAGGCGATGGCGATCGCCGATGCAGGCCTGCGCGCTATTGCCTACGACCGCCGCGGCTTCGGTCGGTCGGGTCAGCCGTGGAACGGCTACGACTACGATACCTTCGCCGACGATCTGGCTGACGTCATGGAAGCGACCGGCGCTACGCAGGATGTCACGCTGGTCGGCTTCTCGATGGGCGGCGGCGAGGTCGCGCGCTATATGTCGCGCCATGGCGGCAAGGGCGTCGCGGCGGCGGCGCTGATCTCGTCGGTCGTCCCCTATCTGCTCAAGACCGACGACAATCCCGACGGCGTGCCGCAGGACACACTCCACGGCATCGGCGACGGCATCAAGAAAGACCGCGCACACTTCTTCCGCCAGACCTTCTTCCCGCAATTCTTCGGCGAGGGCTGGATTTCGAGCCCCGTCAGCAACGAAGTGCTCGACATGACCACCGCCACCGCGCTCACCGCCGGTCTGAAGCCGACGCTGGCGGCGGCCGAGGCGTTCGGCCATACTGACTTCCGAGGCGACCTTGCGCACTTCAACGTACCCACGCTGATCGTCCATGGCACCGCGGACAAGACCGTGCCGATCGATCCCACCGCCCGCGCCGCGGCGAAGGGGATCGCGGGTGCTCAACTGGTCGAATATGACGGCGCGCCGCACGGCCTGAACGTCACCCATGGCGACCGCCTGACGCAGGATCTGCTGACCTTCCTCGGTCGATAGAAAGCCTGCCGTTGCGCGTGTCCGCAACGATACTCTAGGGGCGTCGCACATGGTTGCGACGCCCCATCCTTTCACGATCCCCAATTTCCGCGCCTATTGGCTATCGCGCCTGTCGGGCACGATCGCGATGACCGCGATGGCGATCGTGCTGGGATGGCAGGTCTATGGCATCGCCCGCCAGACCATGGACATCCGCGAGGCGGCGTTCCTGCTCGGCATGATCGGAGCTGCGCAGTTCGTGCCGCTGTTCCTGCTGACCCCGGTGGTCGGCCTGGTCGCCGACAGCGTCGATCGCCGCTGGATCGTCCGCGCGACCACCGCACTCCTGATCGTCGTCGTCGGGACGCTGGGCGTGTTGACCTGGGCCAACGACCTCAGCCTGCCCGTGCTGTTCGCCGCCGCGATCTGCATCGGTATCGCGCGCGCTTTCTCCGGCCCGGCCTATTCGGCGCTCGCCCCCAATCTCGTGCCGCGTGAAAGCCTGCCCACCGCCATCGCGGTCAGCTCGATCGCATGGCAGGTCGGCGCGATCGCCGGCCCGAGCCTCGGCGGGCTTTTGTTCGCGATCCACCCCGACGTCGCCTACGCCAGCGTCGTCGCGCTGCTCTCGGTCGCGCTCATCGCCATCTTCATGATCGGCCCCGTGCCGCAGCCGCAGGTGCAGAAGGACCGCCGCCCCCTCGTCCGCATCGTCGAGGGGTTTGCCTATGTCCGCCAGAACCGGCTGGTGCTGGCGGCGATCACGCTCGACCTGTTCGTCGTCCTGCTGGCCGGCGCGACAGCGCTGCTCCCCATCTATGCGCGCGACATCTTGCACGTCGGCGCGACCGGCTTGGGCTTCCTCGCCGCCGGCATGGGCGTCGGTGCCGCGACCACCGCGATCTGGTATTCGTTCCGGCCGATGCGCGACAACGTCGGTGTGAAGATGCTCGCCGCCGTCATCGTCTTCGCCGCGGCCATCCTCACCTTCGGCCTGTCGACCAACTTCCTGCTCAGCCTCGCCGCGCTCGTCGTCGCGGGCGCGGCCGACATGGTGTCGGTCTACGTCCGCTCCTCGCTGATCCAGCTGCACACGCCCGATCACATGCGCGGCCGGGTCAGCGCGGTGTCGCAGCTGACGATCAGCGCCTCGAACGAGCTGGGCGAGGCGGAGAGCGGCTTCCTCGCCTCGCTGCTCGGGCCGGTCGGCGCGGTCGTCTTCGGCGGGGTCGGCGCGATCGTCATCACCCTGCTCTGGTCGCGGCTGTTCCCCGAGCTCAGGCTTGCAAAGACCTTCGACCCGCCCGAAATCCCCCCTGTCGAGCAACAGCACGGAGTAGCCACGCCATGAAAGCCACCTCGATCCTCGAGACGATCGGCCGCACCCCGCACGTCCGCGTCGCCCGGCTGTTCCCGGATGCCGAAGTCTGGATCAAGTCCGAGCGCTCCAATCCCGGCGGCTCGATCAAGGACCGTATCGCCCTCGCCATGATCGAGGCGGCGGAAGCGTCCGGCGACCTGCAGCCCGGCGGCACGATCGTCGAGCCGACCAGCGGCAACACCGGCGTTGGCCTTGCGATGGTCGCCGCGGTAAAGGGCTACAAGCTGATCCTAGTCATGCCCGAGAGCATGTCGATCGAGCGCCGCCGGCTGATGCTCGCCTACGGCGCGACCTTCGACCTCACCCCGCGCGAAAAGGGCATGAAGGGTGCGATTGAGCGTGCACTCGAGATCGTCGAGCAGACGCCGGGCGCATGGATGCCGCAGCAGTTCGAAAACCCCGCCAATATCGACATCCATGTCCGCACCACCTCGCAGGAGATCCTCGAGGACTTCCGCGACGCACCGATCGACGTGCTTATCACCGGCGTCGGCACCGGCGGCCACATCACCGGCGTCGCCGAGACGCTGAAGAAGGAATGGCCTGCGCTCAAGGTCTTCGCGGTCGAGCCCACCCTCTCCCCCGTGATCTCCGGCGGCCAGCCGGGTCCGCACCCGATCCAGGGCATCGGCGCCGGCTTCGTGCCGAAGAACCTCCACACCCAGGCGATCGACGGCGCGATCCAGGTCGATGCGAACGACGCCAAGGACATGGCCCGCCGCTCGGCGAGCGAAGAGGGCATGCTGGTCGGTATCTCGTCCGGCGCGACCCTCGCCGCGATCAGGCAGAAGCTCGCCGACCTGTCGGAGGGCGTCCGCGTGCTCGGCTTTAACTACGACACCGGCGAGCGCTATCTGTCGGTGCCGGACTTCCTGCCAGAGAGCTGAGGTTCGCACGCTTGGGCCGGCTCGGTTTCTTTAGATAGAGCTGGCCCTATCTCGATATAGATCGAGTTTCGGGAAAGTGACGACTGGCGCTGGCGGGAGACAGGCGAACGATCTTCGCCCATAACCGCGTCGCTGTTGTAAAAGAACCGGGGCTACATCGTGTCCGTACTACCGTTCTCGACCGTTGATGTGTTCACTGACGTGCGCTTTGGCGGAAATCCGCTCGCCGTCGTCACCGGGGGTGAGACGCTCGCGAGTGAGACGATGCAGGCAATCGCTGCCGAGTTCAATTTGAGCGAGACGACCTTTCTCCTTCCTCCAACGGACGCCAGCAACACGGCCCGTGTCCGCATATTCAACAGGACGGCGGAAATGGCCTTTGCCGGTCATCCGATGGTCGGCACCGCATATGTCCTGGCGGGTCAACGGCCCGATCTGAACGCTGCAACGTTCGAGATTCCGGCAGGCATCGTGGCAATAGAGATTCATCGCGACGCGGCTGGCAGCCCGGTCGCGGCCAGCATCGCGGCACCTCAACCCTTAAGTATTGGGGAAACCGTCGCGCCGGAGGTGATCGCCAGAACGCTCCAGCTAGACCCGGCAGATGTAATCACGGCCAACCACCCTCCGACCGTCGCCTCGAACGGCACGTTCTACATCATCGCCGAACTGACCCCCGAAGGGCTGTCGCGATGCGCGCCCTCGCTGCCCGCTTTCAAAGACGCCCTTGGGAGCCATCCTCAATTCGGAACACGCTTCCCGGTTCACGTCTATTCCAAGGACGGTGGGTCCATATGCGCGCGCATGTTCGCGCCTCTCTCCGGAACATGGGAGGACCCCGCCACGGGCAGCGCCAATGCCCCTCTCGCGTGCTTCCTGTTGTCGCTAGACCCAAACGCGGAGCGGGCCAGCTTTCCGATCCATCAAGGCGTGGAGATGGGCCGTCCCAGCCTGCTGCACGTCAATGCAGCTCGTACCCGTGAAGGAATTGTCGCCACGCTGCGCGGCTCGTGCGTATCGGTCATGCAAGGTCAAATCAGCGTCTGAAACGCCTTTCCCGATTGGAAACTGGTGACGAGACGCCAGCCACGCTGGGTCAGGTTGACGGTCGCTTGCGAGCTCCGCATTCCCAAAACCTGTCCCGATCGCCTTTTCTCGAAACGCCTGATCGAGACGGCAAATCGGGAGAGCAGGTCGGGGGTTGAGACAGGACACTCTCGGCGTCTTCGCGATGCCGACACCCCGAGACGGCGCTGCGGTGCCATACGCATTTCGTTTTCCCCGCGACCTCGCCTAAACCCGCCGCGCATGTCTCAGCCACCCCTCCCCCGCTGGATCGTCGTCGTCCTCGCGCTGCTCGCCATCGCCGCCATCGCCGCGCCGCTGGCGATCGTGCGCACGGCTGACGACGTGCCGCCCGCCGCCCGCCGCCTCGCCCGTCCGGCCCGGGTCGTGCCGAAGGCGGAGCTGCCCGCGGTCGATCCAACCGCGTTCCAGGCGATCTCGCCCGAGGACGCGGTGGCCTACAATGCCTCCATCCCCTTCTCGACCGATCCGAACCCCGCCGCGCGTCCGTTCCGCCTGAGCGGCACGCCGGAAAGCCGCGCCCGCGCCGTCGACTGTCTTGCGGCGGCGGTGCTGTACGAAGCGGGCGACGATCCCGTCGGACAGCGCGCGGTCGCGCAGGTCGTGCTGAACCGCGTCCGCCACCCGGCCTTTCCGCATAGCGTCTGCGGCGTCGTGTTCCAGGGATCGGAGCGGCGCACCGGGTGCCAGTTCACCTTCACCTGCGACGGCGCGATGATGCGCGCGGTGCTGCCGCCGGCGTGGGAGCGCGCGCGCGCGATGGCGACCGCAGCACTGGGCGGCAGCGTCGATGCCCGCGTCGGCCACGCCACCCATTACCACACCAACTGGGTGGTGCCCTACTGGAGCAGCAGCCTCGACAAGATCGTCGAGATTCACACGCATCTGTTCTTCCGCTGGTCCGGCTGGTGGGGCACGCCGCGCGCGTTTGCGAACGGCTATGCCGGCGCTGAGCCGGTCATTCCGCAACTCGCGCTGCTGTCGCCCGCTCACCGCGATCCCGCCGCGGCTGGCCTCCCGACCGCGATGCTGGACCCGGCGATGCTTGGCGGGGAGACCGCGACCGACCCGACAGCGCCGCAGGACACCAACACCTTCCTCGCGACGCTCGACCCGAAGCTCGCGCCCGAACTCTACCCGGCGCTGGCGCTCAGAGCCTGCGGCGACCGGCCCTATTGCAAGTTCATGGGGTGGACCAACCGCGCCGCCACCCCCGCCGCGCTGCCGATCACGCCCGTGCAGCAGGCGGCGATGACCTACAGCTACCTGCGCGACCGCACCGCCGCGTTCGAGAAGTCGCTATGGAACTGCGCCGAGCACAAGCGCGCCCAGCCGGGCCAGTGCATGAAGGCGCAGATGTCGCTCTCCATCGCCGCTCCGGCCGCGGTGCCGACGCCGGTCGCCACGCCCGAGCCGCTGGCCGGCGTGCGGCGCAAGAGCGATGCCGCCGCACCGCCCGTCGTACCGACCCTCCCGAAGCCGGCGGCGACCGCAACGCCCGCTGCAAGATAACCCGTCACCCCGGACCTGTTCCGGGGTGACGGGTAGGCGCATCAAGCCGCCCGGAACATCTCCGGGTCCAGCGCCATGATCGTATCCGCCCCGCCCTCGATCTTGCGACGCAGCGCGCCGGCATCCGGCAGGATACGCTCGGCGAAGAAGCGCGCCGTCACCAGCTTGGCCTCCAGATACTTGGCATCACCTGTACCCGAAGCCAGATCGCGCACCGCCGCCTCGGCCATGCGCACCCACATCAGCCCCGTCGCGACCAGCCCGGTCAGGTTCATGTAGCTGTACGCGCCCGCGCCCACCGCGTTCGGGTTCTGCATCCCGTTCGCCATGAACCACATCGTCGCGGCCTGCATCTCGCCCAGCGCCTTCTTCAGCGCCTTGGCGAGATCGGCGATCTTCTCGTTGCTTTCCGCCGCCGCGCATTCCTCGGTCACCGCGCGGAAGAAGGTCTGCACCGCACGGCCACCGTTCTGCGCCAGCTTGCGGCCGACCAGATCCATCGCCTGCACGCCGTTGGTGCCCTCATAGATCATCGCGATCCGGGCATCGCGGACGTACTGCTCCATGCCCCATTCGGCGATGTAGCCGTGCCCGCCATAGACCTGCTGCGCGTTGGTCGCGACGGCATAGCCCTGATCGGTGCCCACGCCCTTGATAACCGGGGTCAGCAGCCCGACGAGGTCGCCGGCGAACTGCCGCTCTTCCTCGGTCGCCGCGCCATGTTCCAGATCGACCTGCAACGCCCCCCACAGGCACAGCGCGCGCAGCCCTTCGGTCCACGCCTTGCCCTCCATCAGCATACGTCGCACGTCGGGATGGACGAACAGCGTGTCGGCCTTCTCGCCCGGCTCCGCCGCCCCGGTCAGCGCGCGGCCCTGACGCCGGTCTCCGGCATAGATCACCGCATTCTGGTACGCCGTCTCGGCGACGCCCAGCCCCTGCAGGCCGACACCCAGCCGCGCCGCGTTCATCATGATGAACATCGCGGCCAGCCCCTTCATCTCCTCACCGACCAGCCAGCCGGTCGCCCCGTCATAGTTCATGACGCAGGTCGAGTTGCCGTGGATGCCCATCTTGTGCTCGATCGATCCGCACGACACGCCGTTACGCGCGCCGATGGACCCGTCGTCCTCGACCTTGAATTTCGGCACCACGAACAGGCTGATGCCCTTGCTGCTCTCCGGCGCGCCCGGCGTCTTCGCGAGCACAAGGTGGATGATATTGTCGGTCAGGTCGTGCTCGCCCGCCGAGATGAAGATCTTCGTGCCGGTGATGCTGTAGCTGCCGTCGCCGTTCGGCTCCGCGCGAGTGCGGATCAGGCCCAGGTCGGTGCCGCACTGCGGCTCCGTCAGGTTCATCGTGCCGCCCCATTCGCCCGAGATCATCTTGGGCAGATATTTCTGCTGCTGCTCGGGCGAGCCCTTGACCAGCAGCGCGGCGACCGCGCCGTGGGCGAGGCCCGGATACATCGCGAACGCCATGTTGGCCGAGATCATATATTCCTGGAACGCCGTCGACACGACGTGCGGCATCCCCTGCCCGCCGAACGCCTCGGGCGCGCTCAGCGTGCCCCAGCCGCTCTCGACGAACTGCTTATAGGCATCCTTGAAGCCTTCGGGCGTCGTCACCGACCCGTCGTCGTGGCGGGTGCAACCCTGCTGGTCGCCGCTCTGGTTCAGCGGGAACAGCACCTCCGCGACGAAGCGACCACCCTCTTCCAGCACGGCATCGACCGTATCGGGGGTGGCGTTCGCGAAGCCGGGCAGGTTCGCATAGCGCTCCAGTCCCAGCACCGAGTTAAGGATGAAGCGCGTGTCGCGAACGGGGGGCGTGTAATTCGGCATGGCATCCTCACATTTTATTATGGGCGGCGCTGTCGACCAGCGTCACGAAGTCGCGGAGTTCGGCGATGGCGGCGTCGATATCGGTCTTCTGCCGCTCCAGCAGCGCGATGCGCTCGCGGCACCGCTCCAGCGTCACCTGCCGCTGCGCGCGGCGACCGTCGCCGATATCATAGAGGTCGATCATCTCGCGGATGTCGCCCAGCGAAAATCCGACGCGCTTGCCGCGCAGGATCCACGCCAGCCGCGCCCGGTCGCGATGCGAATAGATGCGCTGCATCCCCCGCCGCTCGGGCGCGATCAGCCCTTCGTCCTCGTAGAAGCGCAGCGCACGCGCGGTCACGCCGAACTCGCTCGACAGGTCGGAGATGGTGAAGCTCTCGCGATCGTCACGCTGCGCGACCGAGGCGTGCGCGGACGGGATGGCGGCGGCGGAAGCGGTTGCTGGCATCGACCGCGAAATTACATTCCCTTTACGTGAACGTCAACTCCCCGCGTCGGTCGCGCACGGCAAACGGTTACGCGCGGCGCGCATCGTCCGCGCCTCCGCCTCGCTGTCGCTCAGCCGCTCGACCTCGACCGCATCGAAGCGCGCACGCCCGCTGCACAGCGCGCGGCACGCGTCGGGCGCGAGCGCTGGAAAGACGATGCGATCCCCGTCGAACCGCGCGGTGAGCTCGCACCCCTTGCCGAGCGAGATCGCCAGCGTCTCGCCAGTCCGCGTTACCCGCCCAGCCCCGCTGCACGCGATGCCGTCGCCGTAATCGACGAACGCGCCGATGCGGTGTCCCTGTCCGGCGCGCACGATACAGATACGGTCGGTATCGCGCGCATACAGACCCGCAATGTCGCGATCGCCCGGGTCGCGCACCAGACCGCGCGCAATCGCCGCCGTCTCCAGGTCGGGCGCCGCCAGACTGGCGCTGCGTTCCGCGACACGCGGACAACTCGCCAGCGACAGCAGCACCGCCAGCGCCGCGATCCGCCCGATCATGCGTCGCGCACCAGCGCGCCGTCCTCGATCCGCCGGTAGAAACAGCTACGTGCGCCGGTGTGACAGGCGGGGCCGGCCGCGGCGACGCGCAGCCACACCGCATCCTGGTCGCAATCCACCCGCGCCTCGACGACGCGCAGCACGTTGCCCGACGTCTCGCCCTTCTTCCACAACCGTCCGCGACTGCGCGACCAGAAGGTCGCCTCCCCGCTCGCCAGCGTCGCCGCCAGCGCCTCGGCATTCATGTGCGCGACCATCAACACTTCGCCGCTCGCGACGTCGGTGACGACCGCGGTGACGAGGCCCGCGGCATCGAATTTCGGGGACAGGACGGTGCCGGTTTCGCGCGGGTCGATCATGGCAAAAGGGATAGCGGCGTTTTCCGGACCGCGACAGGTGGCCTGTACGCACCGTGCTCCCGCGCAGGCGGGAGCCCGGAGCCAAAAGCGTCGCCCCCGTAACCCTGGGCTCCCGCCTGCGCGGGAGCATCGCTTGGGTAGGCGCCTCCCACCCCAACCCGTTCGCCCTGAGCGAAGTCGAAGGGCATTGCATTCACCGGCCGAGCAATCCCGCCGCGCAGCGGCTCACATCTCCACACCATCGCGGCTACACACCACGCCCGCCCAGCCCGCAACACCTCCGCGCCTCTGCGCCTCCGAGCGAACCCCTTCCCTTCTTCACCGCCCCCTGTCCTACATCACTGCAAACCGTCACAGACTGCCCGATGACTGATTCGCCCGACCCGATCGCCTTCGCCCCCGTCGCCACGGCCAGCACCCGCCACGACGGCTGGACGTCCGATCGCCAGCGCGCCTTCATCGCCGCGCTGTCGGAACATGGCGGAGTCGCCGATGCGGCGCGATCGGTGGGGATGACGCCGCAGTCCGCCAACCGCCTCCGCCGCCGTCCCGATGCGACCGACTTCGGAAAAGCATGGGACGCAGCCCGAGAAAACGGCCGCCTGAAAGCGTTCGACGAAGCCCTGCGCGCCGCCCGGGAGGGCCAGCGCGTGCCCGTCACCTACGCCGGGCGCTTGAAGGGCTATCGCCTGCGCATCGACAACCGCCTGCTGTTCGCGGCCTGCTACGGCGAACCCATGTCACGCTACCTGAGATGACGCGAAGGTTCCGGGATGGGCACGTTTCCCGGAACCTTCGCCGTCCAAAGAGCCGATGTCACCCCTTGCGGATCGCCTTCGCCAGCTGCGCCTTGCTCATCGACGACCGACCCTCGACGCCGATCTTTTTGGCCTCCTCGTACAGATCGGCCTTGGTCCGATCCTCCAGTCGCGTGCTCTCATGGTCCAGCGTCCCCGCCGCCTTCGCATTGGCGATCCGGGCCGCCTTTTCCTTCGACGCGCCGTCGCGGCGCAGGTCCTCGTACAGCTTGTCGTCCTTCACCGACGGTCCATGATCCTTCGCCATCGTTCGTCTCCACTCGTGAAAACCGTCAACGTTGGCATGGCGCCGCGGGATGCATGACAAACAGGCGACAAAGCCGCCGCCCATGCCTATATGCCCGACCGGACGCGAAGCCGCTTGCGAAGGCCCTATGCTGACGACCAATCCATATGATGACGACAAGCTGCGCGAAGAGTGCGGCATCTTCGGCGTATCCGGGGCGGAGGGCGCCGCCGCGCTCGTCGCGCTGGGCCTCCACGCCTTGCAGCACCGCGGGCAGGAAGCGGCGGGGATCACCAGCTTCGACGGCCGCGACTTCCACACCCACCGCGCAATGGGTCATGTCGCGGGCAACTTCGACCGTGACGAGATCATCCGCGCTCTGACCGGCACCGTCGCCTGCGGCCACGTCCGCTACTCGACGACCGGCGAAACGTCGCTCCGCAACGTCCAGCCGCTCTATGCCGAGCTGGCGTCGGGCGGGTTCGCGGTCGCACACAACGGCAACATCTCGAACGCGATGCGCATCCGGCGCGATCTCGTCCGCTCGGGTTCGATCTTCCAGTCGACCAGCGACACCGAGACGATCATCCACCTGGTCGCCACCAGCAGCTATCGCACCCTCATCGACAAGTTCATCGATGCGCTGAAGCAGCTGGAGGGCGCCTATTCGCTGATCTGCATGACGCCGGAGGGGATGATCGCCTGCCGCGATCCGCTCGGCATTCGCCCGCTGGTCATGGGCAAGCTCGGCGACAGCATCATCTTCGCCTCCGAAACCGTCGCACTCGACGTCGTCGGGGCGGAATACGTCCGCGATGTCGCGCCCGGCGAACTGGTGATCGTGAAGGGCAGCGAGATCACCTCGCACCGCCCCTTTGCCCCGATCGCGGCGCGGCCGTGCATCTTCGAATATGTCTATTTCTCGCGCCCGGATTCCATCTCGGGCGAGCAATCGGTCTATTCGGTGCGCAAGGCTATCGGCGCGCAGCTGGCGCTGGAGGCCGGGGTCGATGCCGATCTCGTCATTCCCGTCCCCGATTCAGGCGTCCCCGCCGCGATCGGCTTTTCGCAAGCTTCCGGCCAGCCGTTCGAACTCGGCATCATCCGTTCGCACTATGTCGGCCGCACTTTCATCCAGCCGGGCGACAAGGTCCGGCATCTCGGCGTCAAGCTGAAGCACAACGCCAACCGCGCGCTCATCAAGGGCAAGCGCGTCATCCTGGTCGACGATTCGATCGTCCGCGGCACCACCAGCCTGAAGATCGTGCAGATGATGCGCGAGGCCGGCGCGACCGAAGTCCATATGCGCATCGCGTCGCCGCCGACGCGCCACAGCTGCTTCTACGGCGTCGACACGCCCGAGCGGTCGAAGCTGCTCGCAGCGACCCATGACATGGAAGAGATGCGGACCTACATCCAGGCCGACAGCCTCGCCTTCATCTCGATCGACGGACTGTACAAGGCGCTGGGCCAAGACAATCGCCCGCGCGTGAAGCCCGGTTTCTGCGACGCCTGCTTCACCGGCGACTATCCGACGACGCTGACCGACCAGGATGAAACCGTCATCGATCAGTTCGCGCTACTCGAAGAGCGGGTGGGCTGACCTTCCCCTCTCCCTGTGGGAGAGGGAGGGAGGCGCGAAGCGCCGGAAGGGTGAGGGTGACAATCTCTCCACTCATCTCAACAAAATAACATAACCCACGGAAAACACATGACCGACACTCCCCTCGCCGGCCGCACCGCGCTCGTCACCGGCGCTAGCCGCGGCATCGGCGCCGCGACCGCCATCGCGCTCGGCGCTGCCGGAGCCCACGTCGTCATCACCGCCCGCACCCCCGGCGGTCTCGAGGAGGTGGAGGAGGCGATCCACGCCGCCGGCGGCTCGGCGACGATCGCTCCGCTCGACCTGACCGACGGCGACGGCATTCCGCGCCTCTCCGCCGCGATCGCCGAACGGTGGAAGGCGCTCGACATCCTCGTCCTCAACGCCGCGATGCTCGGCTCGCTCAGCCCGGTCGGCGCCTTCGACCCGAAGGAACTGTCGAAGGTGATGACCCTCAACGTCAGCGCGCAGGCGGCGCTGATCGGCTCGTTCGACGCGATGCTGCGCGCATCGACCGGCGCGCGCGTGATCGGCCTCACCTCCAGCGTCGCCGCGACTCCGCGCGCCTATTGGGGCATGTACGGCGCGTCGAAGTCGGCGTTCGAAAACCTGCTGCTCAGCTACGCCGCCGAGGTCCAGACACTCAGCAAGGTCCGCGTCGCGGTTCTCGACCCCGGCGCCACCCGCACGAAGATGCGCGCCCGCGCCTACCCCGGCGAAGATCCCGCCAGCGTCAAGCCGCCCGAGCAGGTCGCCGCCCGCATTCTCAAGCTGTTAGCCGACGACTTCGACACGGGAATGAAAGTGCGCGTCGACTGAGCATCACTCCGCCGCTGCCACCAGCTTCGCCTGAAACGCCGCCCGGTCCCGCGAGAACTGCGCGTCGGTCGCCTTGGGCCAGGCGCTGACCATCACGATGACGATCTTGCGTGTCGGATCGACGAGGATGCTCTGCCCGAAGATGCCCTGCGCCCCGAACCGCTCCTCCGGATACGTCCACCACTGATAGCCATAGCCATAGCCCGGCCGACCGATCGCAGCCTTCGCCGACGTGGCCTCCTTGAACCACCCCGCCGGCACCACGCCCCGCCCGCCGTCGAGCGCCAGCTGCCCCATCCGGGCATAGTCCCGCAGCGAGATCGACAGGCAGCACCCGCCGACCTCCTGCCCCGACGGATCGATCATCCAGAACGCATCGCGCTCCATCCCAACCGGCCGCCACAATTTCTCGCCGAGATAGGTCGCCAGCGGCTGTCCTACCGCCTTAGACACCAGTACGCCGATCAGGTTCGTCTCGCCGGTCTTATACACCCACTTCGCGCCCTTTGCGCTCTCGCGCGGCAGGGTGCGCATATAGGCGACGGTCGGGTCCATCCCCGCCGGCACCGCGGCGGAATACATGCGGGCGACGTCGGAAGCGGGATCGGTATAGTCCTCGTTCCACTTCACGCCCGATGTCATCGTCAGCAACTGCGCCACGCTGACGCCGTCATAGGCGCTCCCGACAAGCTCGGGGATGTAGCGGGTGACGGGATCGTCGACCGATTTGATATGCCCGTCGCGGATCGCCGCTCCGACCAACGTGGAGGTAAACGACTTGGCGACCGAGAAGCTGGTCCACCGCCCCTCGCGCGTCAGCCCACGCGCATATCGCTCCAGCCGCACCTTGCCGTCCTTCAGCACGATCAGCCCCGCCACATTCTGCGCCGCCATGAAGGCATCGATGTCCGCCGCCGGCAGCGCCAGCGGCGCGCCGACCGGCAAAGCACTCGCCCGCCGCCCCGCCTTCACGACATGGCCCGGAAACAGCGCCTCCATATGGGGGAAGTTGGCATCGCGCTGCGCCTGCGACCAGAACAGCACTTCCGACCCGATCTGGCGCAGCTTCGTGACATTGCCGTCGCCCAGCGTCACCGGCCCGGTACGCGGCCCCTGCGTCGAACACCCCGTAAGCAGCAACGCCGCCGCCAACCAGTATCTCATGCTCCGTCCTTCACCAGCGTCACCTGCAACACGTCGATCCCGCCGCCGCGGAACCCACCTTCGCAATACATCAGATAATAGCGCCATAAATCGATGAAATCGCGACCGAAATCCGCTGGCAGCTGCCCCGCCGCCACCGCCGCGTCGAACCGCTCACGCCACAGCCGCAGCGTCTCGGCATAGTCGAGGCCGAAGCGATGCTCGTCCTGCCAAGACAGTCCCTCCGCCGCCGCGATCCGGCGAAACTCGCGCTCCGACAGCAGCATGCCGCCCGGAAACACATAGGCCTGAATGAAATCGACGCCGGCCGCGTAGGAGTCGAAGATCGCATCGTCGATCGTGATGATCTGCAACGCCGCCCGCCCGCCGGGCTTCAGCGCGCGCGCAATGGTGCGAGCATAGTCGGGCCAATAGTCCCGCCCGACCGCCTCTGCCATTTCGATACTCACGACAGCGTCGTAGGTATCGGTAACCGCACGATAATCGGTGATCGTGAACCGCGCATCCGGCAGCCGGGCCGCCGCGAAATCGCGCTGCTCGGTCGACAAAGTGATGCCGTGGACCTGACGACCGGCGGCGTGGGCGGTCTTGGCGAACGAACCCCAGCCGCAACCGATTTCGAGGATACTATCGCCCGGCGTGGTGGCGGTGCGGGCGAGGATAGCATCGAGCTTGGCGGTCTGAGCTTCCTCCAAGCTCACGCCAACATCGGCGAACAAGCCACTGGAATAGGTCATGCTTTCATCCAGCCACAACCGGTAGAAATCATTGCCCAGATCATAGTGGTAGGCGATGTTCTTGGCAGCGCGGCTCGGCGTATTTCGCCGCATCCAGTGTCGCAGCTTGACCGTCAAGGCGGACATCGGCGACGACCGGGCTGCGTCACCCAGTGTGTGGCGATTGCGCATGAACAGATCGAACAGCGGCACCGGATCGGGGCTGGACCAGTCGCCCGCCGCCCAGGCCTCGTACCAGCCGGCCGAGCCGCCCGTCGCCAGCTTCACCAGCGCACGCCAGCGGCGCAGGTCGACGATGGCGACCGGCCCGTCCGCGTGCCCGCCGATCAGCCGCTGCGTGCCATCGGGCAGCGTCGCCTCGATCGCCCCGACGCTCAGCCCCCGGTCGATGCGGTCGAGCATGCGGTGGAACAGCGGCGCGACCAGATCGAGCCACCCGCCGCGCTGCTCGGCGCGCGCGAAGCTGCCGGGCCGCCGCCCCCTGTTCCGCATCCGCCCCGTGTTCCGCATCCGCCCCGTGTTCCGCACCTGCACGTCCATCGTCGCCCAAAAGCACCACGGGGAGCGGCTGGCAAGCCGCGATCAGCGCAGCGCCCGCCCCGCCGCCAGCGCCCGCTCGCGCGCCTCGCGGTGACCGATCCGCTTGGGCGGATAGTCGCGAGGGCGACAGCCATGCTCGTCGGGATCGTGGATCACAGCATCGCCCAGCTTCGCCAGTTCCGGCACCCATTCGCGGATATAGCCCGCCGCATCGAACTTCTCCGACTGGCCGAGCGGCGCCATGATCCGCCCCCACATGTTCGAATCGATGCCGGTCCCGGCCACCCACTGCCAATTCACGGCGTTGTTCCCGAAATCGGCATCGACCAACGTATCCCAGAACCAGCGCTCACCCGCTCGCCAGTCGATCAGCAGATGCTTGATTAGGAACGAGGCGGTAATCATCCGCACGCGATTGTGCATCCACCCGGTCGCCCAGAGCTGCCGCATCCCGGCATCGACGATCGGATAGCCGGTGCGCCCCTGCTGCCATGCCGTCAGGTCCGCTCGCGACGTACGCCAGTCCATTTGATCGAAGGCATCGCGACCGTTGGTGTCGCCATAGTCGGGCCGGTCGAGGATCACGCCGCTGGTGAAATCGCGCCACGCCAGTTCCTTGCGGAACGTCGTCGCCGCCGCGCCGCCGCCGACGATATGCCAGACTGAGCGCGGCGAAATCTCCCCCATGTGCAGGTGCGGCGACAGGCGCGAGCTGCCGTCGATCGACGGCAGGTTGCGATCGGCGTCGTAGGCGACGACCTGCTCGGCGAAATGCTCCGCCTGCTTGCGCGCGGCGTCCTCGCCCGGTGTCCAGACGTCGAAGCCCTTCGACCAGTCGGGCTTCGTTGGCAGAAGATCCCAAGCGGTCAGCGTCTCAGACGCCGGCCACGTCGATGGCGCGGGAATCAAGCGCGGCGCGGCCAGCGGCTCGTCGGGCGGCATCCGCTGCGACAGCGCTTTCCAAAAGGCGGAATAGACCTTGAACCGTCCGCCGGACACGGTCGTCACCTCCTCGATCAGCGCGAGGTGGTTGCCGTCATGCAGGCACAGGCGGTCGCCGAGCTGGTCCTCGGCTTTGCGCCACCAGGGTTCGTAATGTCGGATGGCATGGATACGACTTGCGCCGGTTTCCTCGCACAATTTGCGAAGTTCGGATACCGCGTCCCCACGCCGCAAAATCAGCCGCGACCCCTTGTCCTGCAACGCCGCGCCATACGCCTCCAGCGCATGATGCAGCCACCAGCGTTGCGCCCCGCCCATCGCCCATTTGCCGGGCGCATCGTCGTCGAGAATGTAGACCGGGATCACCGGCCCGTCGTGCGCGGCGGCGGCGAGGGCGGGCTGATCGTGGAGGCGGAGATCCTGGCGCAGCCAGAGGATGACGGGTTCGGTCATCCGCGCTCTACTCGTCAGGCCTTGCGCGGTTCCGGCGCGAACACACCGCCCAGCGCCATGATCGCGGCGACGTGGCGCTGAGCGACTTCCAGTCCGTCGGTGCCATAGCCACCGCCCAGCGCGCTGGCGATCGGCAGGCCACGCGCCTTCGCCATCTGACCGATCCAGCGGTCGCGCGTCACCAGTCCGTCGCGGCTGAGCGCCAGCCGCCCCAGCCGATCGCCCTCCCACGGATCGACGCCCGCCTGATAGAGCATCAGATCCGGCGCGAAATCGTCGACCAGCCCCGGCAGCGATCCGATAAGCGCCGCCATATAGCCGTCGTCGTCCACGCCGTCGGGCAGCGCCACGTCCAGCGTAGAGCGCGCCTTGCGGACGGGGAAATTCTTGTCCGCATGGATGGAGTAGGTGGCGATATCGGTGCGCCCCGCCGTCAGCGCGGCGGTGCCGTCGCCCTGATGCACGTCGCAATCGACGATCAGCACCCGCCGCCCCTCCGCCGCCAGCCGGACGGCGGCAATGGCGAGGTCGTTGAAGATGCAGAACCCCGCACCGGTGTCGGCGAGCGCATGGTGGCTGCCCCCGGCGGTGTTGGCGGCAAAACCATGCTCGACCGCCAGCAGCGCTGCCATGTAGGTGCCACCCGGCACGACGAACGCCCGCTGCGCGATCGGCGCGGTGATCTGGAAGCCGATACGACGTTCCTTCACCGCCGGAACACGGGCTTCGGCGACTTCGGCGACATAATCGGGGTCATGCACCGCCTCGATCCACGTGCGCGGCATGGCGTCTGGCACATGCCACGTCACCGCGTCGCCCTCGGCAATGAGGAGGTCGCGGACGAGACCGTTCTTGTTCCACTGATAACTGCTGCGCGGGGGTGCCGGTGCGACGTAATCGGGGTGGTGGACGATGTGGATCACGCTCGCGATGTAGAGCGTGGGTGGTGGAATTTCCAATCGGGACAAGGGGATGGATTTCGGAGGCACCCGAAATCTGGACGGCGAGCAACGCTCAGGTGCGGACGTTCGAGGGTATCAGTGTGGCGGACGTACCTCCGCCGTGGAGACAAGGCGCCAGCGCTGATCCGTTTTGACCCAGGCGTCTACACCAGTGAGTTCGCCCGCTTTCACCGTCGCGTCGGGTGCGGTCCAGGTTTCGCGCCAAGTCACGATCGCTACGTTGCTGAAGAAGCGAACCCTGGCATATTCGAGTCGTGCGGTGGCACGCCGCGCATCCCGCGAAACCAAATCGATCAGCTGCGCCCCGGATCGAACTTGGCCATCTGAGGCAACCCAAATTGCTCGGGGGTCGAGATGGCGTCGCAACGGCGCGGGATTGTGCCCGCATACGTCGCACGCCCGCCGACAGGTTGCCATCAGAAGCAGATGTTGGCGCACGTCGAAGCCTTCGCATCGGCATCGCTCGACCGATCAGCGTGCTATTTCACATTGCCCAGCCCCCCGGTCATTCCAGCCAACGCGAGAACATATTTTCGCTGACCCATGCCGCATGTTACTCCGGTCGGTGCGTATTGATCCCCGCCTTCGGGGGGGGTGACGAAGTTGGGCGGCACTGCACCTCATCGGGCCGCACACTGCGGCGGACATGACGTTCGGCGTATGCCGATCACACCCCGACAAATTCCCGCTATCCCCACCCCGCCCAACCCCGCTAAACCCTCCCAATGACCGAACCCCATATCCGTCCCGACGTCGCCGCCTTCCTGGCCTATGCCAACGCCATGCCGGGGCCGCGGATGCATGAAGGGTCGGCGGATGCGGCGCGGGCGTTGTTTCGGCAGGCGGGGCAGCTCACCGACCTGCCGCCGGGCGATCTGGCGACCGTGCGCGACATCGCCATTCCGGGGCCGGCTGGCACCATCCCCGCCCGCCTGTTCGATGCGCGCGAGCGGCGCGAGCCCGGGCCGGTGCTGGTGTTCTATCACGGCGGCGGCTTCGTAATCGGTGACCTCGACACGCATGCCGGCATCTGCGCCGAGATCGCGCGTATGCTCGACCTGCCGGTGGTGTCCGTCGACTATCGCATGGCACCCGAGCACCCCTTCCCCGCCGCGACCGACGATGCGGAGGCGGCGGCGCGCTGGCTCGCGGGGGCGCCGGCCGAGCTGGACCGCGCCGTGACCGGGCTCGTCGTCTGCGGCGACAGTGCCGGCGGCAATCTCGCGATCGTCGTCGCCGCCGCGCTCCGCGATGCGCCCGCCGCGGTGCCGGTGATCGCGCAACTGCCGATCTATCCCGCCACCGACTATACCCGCGAATACCCCTCGTACGACGAGCACAGCGACGGCCGCATGCTGACCCGCGAGCTGATGGCGTGGTTCATCAAGGCCTATGCGCCCGAAGCCGAGCATGTCCGCTGCTCGCCGCTGACCGGCGACCTCACCGGCATGCCGCCGGCCGTCGTGCTGACCGCCGGGCTCGACCCGATCCGCGATCAGGGCCGCGCCTATGCCGCGCGGCTGATCGAGGCGGGCGTGCCGGTCGTCTTCCGTGAGGCGGTTGGCAACATCCACGGCTTCGTCACGATGCGTCGCGCTTTGCCCTCCAGCATCGGCGACGTCGCCGGCTTCCTGATCGCGGCGAAGGACGTGATTCAGGAGGCCGAGGCCAACCGCGTCATGGCGCAGGCCGCGCCGGCGACGGAGACCCCGGCATGAGCGACCTGCCCTATCGCCCCTGCGCGGGCGCGATGATCCTCAACCGCGAAGGCAAGGTCTTCGTCGGCCAGCGGCTCGATTCGACGCTGGAGGCTTGGCAGATGCCGCAGGGCGGGATCGACGATGGCGAGGATGCGCTGGCGGCGGCGATCCGCGAGGTCGGCGAGGAAACCGGGATCGCGCCCGAACGGCTGACGCTGCTCGCCGCAGCGCCCGAGGAGTTGCGCTACGACCTGCCCGCCGAGTTGGTCGGCAAATTGTGGAAGGGCAAATGGCGCGGCCAGCGCCAGCGCTGGTTCCTCTTCGCCTTCGACGGCGAGGACAGCGACGTCGACATCGCCACCGCCCACCCGGAATTCCGCGCATGGAAATGGGCGGACCCGGCCGACCTGCCGGCGATGATCGTGCCGTTCAAGCGCGCGCTCTATAAGGCAGTCTTAGCGGCGTTCGACGAACCGCTCCATTTGCAAGACAAATCGCGGACGTAACGAGCGACTTTGGGCTATAGGAAGGCCATGCGTCGCGCCCTTATCCTGCTCGCGCTGCCCGCCCTGGCCAATGGCGTGCCGCAGTCCTCCTCGATTCCGCCGACGTTGAAGTCGATGCTGGATGCCGCCATGACGTCGGGCAGCGAGGCGGAGGTGACCACGGTCGCCAAATACGCCGCGGGCGCCGCCCCCGATGCCGCCGCCGAGATCAAGCAACTCGCACAGGAATGGCGCGAAGCGCGTCGCGCCGCCGCCGATCGCACGATCAAGGAGGCGGGGTTCTTCGACCTGATGCGCGGGCGTTTCGAACTCGGCGGGTTCAGCAGCAGCGGCAACACCAACGTCACCGGCGTCACCGCCGTCGCCGACCTGACGCGCGAGGGCGTGCAGTGGCGGCACAAATTGAAGCTGCTCGCCGAGTATCAGGAGAACAACGGCATCGCGAGCCGCGAGCATTACCTCGCCGCCTATGAGCCCAACTTCAAGGTCGACGATCGACTGTACGTCTATGGCGCCGCGCAGTTCGAGGCGGACCGGTTCCTGGGCTACGACGAGCGCTATTCGGCATCGGCGGGCGCCGGCTACACCGCGCTGCGCACCCCGGCGATGAAGCTCGATCTGGAGGTCGGCCCGTCCTACCGCCGTACCGCCTTCGTCAATCAGACCGACACGCGCGAGTTCGGCGCGCGCGGCAAGCTGGATTTCGACTGGCGGCTGAGCAACGGCATCACCTTCTCGCAGGATGCCTCGGCGTATCTCCAGAACATGAACTCGACCGTGCAGGGCAAGACCGCGGTCGCCGCGAAGCTGATCGGGCCGCTGTCGGCGCAGATCTCCTACGCCGTGAATTATGAGAGCCGCCCGGTCGCGCGGCGAGTGAATACCGACACCACCAGCCGGGCGTCGCTGGTCTACGCCTTCTGAGCGCGCTACCAGATCGCGGATGAGAGGATTGTCCGCGACCGAAGCCGCCGCCGTCGAGGCTGTGCGTGCAGAGCCGATGCTGGAGCGGACGCTGCGCTGGGCGGCGGTCAACAGCGGAACGGGGAATATTGCCGGGCTGGCGACGATGGCGACACTGCTCGGCGACGCGTTCGCCACGCTGCCGGGCGAGATCGCGCTGGTGGCGCCCGATGCGGCCGAGCGGGTCACAGCCGACGGTCGGGTGGAGGCAATCGCCAACGGGCAGCACCTCCATCTGCGCGTCCGACCGGAGGCGCCGGTGCAGATGCTGTTCGCCGGGCACATGGACACCGTCTACCCCGCCGACCATCCTTTCCAGAGCGTCGCCACGCTGGCGGACGGGCGCATCAACGGCCCGGGTGTCGCGGACATGAAGGGCGGCCTATCGGTGATGCTGGCCGCGCTGACCGCGGTCGAGGCGTCGCCGGATGCGGCGCGCCTGGGTTATGAAGTCGTCATCAATTCCGACGAGGAAACCGGCTCCTTCTCCTCCGCCGCGCTGATCGGCCGGGCGGCGCGCGGCAAGACGGCGGCGCTGATCTACGAACCCGCGCTGCCCGACGGCAGTCTGGCGGGCGCGCGTGGCGGCACCGGCAATTTCTCCATTCTCGTCCGCGGGCTCTCGGCCCATGCCGGGCGCAACCCCGACGACGGCCGCAACGCCATTGTCGCGGCGGCCGACCTCGCGGTGCGATTGAAGGCGGCGCATGGCGCCGGCCTGTCGGTCAATCCGGCGCGGATCGACGGCGGCGGGCCGAACAACGTCGTTCCCGATCTCGCGGTGTTGCGCGTCAACTTCCGCCCCGCCACGCTCGCCGACATCGACCGCGCCCGCGCGCTGATCGATGCGACGGTCGCGCAGGTCGCCGCAGACCACGGTGTGCAGATGGAGACCCACGGCAGCTTCAACCGCCCGCCCAAGCCGATCGACGCCGGCGCCGCCCGCCTGTTCGACCTCGTTCGCGAAGTCGGAGAGACGATGGATTTGCGGCTCGACTGGCACCCGACCGGCGGGGTGTGTGACGGCAACCTCGTCGCCGCGGCCGGTGTTCCCGTCGTCGATACGATGGGGGTGCGGGGCGGCGCGATCCATTCGGCGGACGAATTCCTGATCCCCGACAGTCTCAACGAACGCGCCGCGCTGTCGGCGATCACCATCCTGCGCATCATCGAGAAAGGCGGCCTGTGAGCTTCGTCATCCGCGCGGCGACCGACCGCGATCTGCAACCCCTGTACGAAATGGCGAAGCTGACCGGCGGGGGCTTCACCAACCTCCCGCCCGACCGCAGAGCGCTGCGCACCAAGCTGGAACGCAGCGCCGCCGCCTTCGCGCGCGAGGATGACGCGCCGATCGACGAGCTGTTCGTGCTGGTGCTCGAGAACGTCGCGACCGGAGAGGTGCGCGGCACCTGCCAGATCTTTACCCAGGTGGGGCAGCACTGGCCCTTCTACAGCTACCGCCTCGGCACGCTGACCAAGCACAGCACCGAACTCGCCCGCACCTTCCGCGCCGAAACGCTGAACCTCGTCAGCGATCTGGAAGGCTCGAGCGAGGTCGGCGGACTGTTCCTGCATCCCGCCGAGCGCGCCGGTGGCCTCGGCCTGCTGCTCGCGCGCAGCCGCTACCTCTTCATCCGCGCCCACCGCGCGCGCTTCGCCGATCGCGTGCTGGCGGAGTTGCGCGGCATCATCGACGAAGCCGGCGGATCGCCGTTCTGGGACGGCGTCGCCGGGCGTTTCTTCGGGATGAATTTCCAGGACGCCGACGCCTTCAACGGCATCCACGGCAACCAGTTCATCGCCGATCTGATGCCCAAGCACCCGATCTACACCGCGATGCTGACCGAGAGCGCGCGCGCCGTCATCGGTCTGCCCCACCCCAGCGGCCGTGCGGCGATGCGGATGCTGGAGAACGAGGGCTTCTCCTACGAAAACTACGTCGACATCTTCGACGGCGGGCCGACGATGACGGCGCGGACCGACCGGGTGCGTACGATCATGGAGGCGCGCGACATGAGCATCGCGCGCGTCGCCCTTGGCGGCGAGCCGTCGCTGCTCGCCACCGGCCGCCTCTCGGGCTTCCGCGCGACGCTCGGCGATGTCGGCGACGGCAGCGTGGATGCCGCGACCTCCGCCGCGTTGCAGGTCGGAGAGGGCGACACCGTCACCCATGTCGCACGATGAGCGTGCGCGAGATCAACTTCGACGGCATCATCGGCCCAAGCCACAATTACGCCGGCCTCAGCCACGGTAACCTCGCCGCCACGCGCAACGCCGGCAAGGTCGCGCATCCGCGCGCGGCGGCGCTGCAGGGTATCGCAAAGATGCGCGCCAACCGCTCGCTTGGGCTGACGCAGGGCATCCTGCTGCCCCACCCCCGCCCCGACCATGCCTGGCTGGCGCGGCTCGCCACCACCTACGCCGACGCCCCGCCCCACCTTCAGGCGCAGGCGCTGTCCGCCTCGGCGATGTGGGCGGCGAACGCCGCGACCGTGTCGCCCGCCGCCGACACCGCCGACGGGCGCTGTCACCTGACGGTCGCCAACCTGACGACGATGCCGCATCGCAGCCACGAATGGCCCGCGACGCTGGCGCAGTTGCGCCTCGCCTTCGCCGACCCGGCCTTCGTCGTGCATAGCCCCGTCCCCGCCCCGTTCGGCGACGAGGGTGCGGCCAACCACATGCGCCTGACCCCCGCGCATGGCGAGCGCGGCGTCGAGGTGTTCGTCTATGGCGAGGCCGGCGCTCCCTTCCCGGCCCGCCAGCACCGCGAGGCGAGCGAAGCGATCGCCCGCGCGCACGGCGTCGATGCGCTGTTCGTCCAGCAATCGCCCGACGCCATCGCCGCCGGCGCCTTCCACAACGATGTCGTCGCGGTCGCCAACGAAACCGTGCTGTTCGCGCACGAACAGGCGTTCGCGGACCGCGATGGCTTCTACGCCGCGCTGCGCGCCCGCCTGCCCGAGGTCGAGATCGTCGAGGTGCCGGCCTCCGCCGTCAGCCTGCAGGACGCCATCGCCTCCTACCTCTTCAACGCGCAGCTGGTGACGGCCCCGGCGGGCATGACGCTCATCGTGCCGGGCGAGGCACGCGCCAACGCCGCCGTTTCCGCCTGGCTCGACGCACACGTCGCCGGCAATGGCCCGATCCGCCGCGTCGAGGTGGTGGACGTCCGCGAATCGATGGCGAATGGCGGCGGCCCGGCGTGCCTTCGGCTGCGCGTCGTCGCCGACCCTGCGACGATCGACCCACGTTTCCTGGTCGACGAGGATGCACTCGACCGCATCGCTGCGGTCATCGAACGCCATTGGCCGGAAAGTACCGCACCCGACGACATCGCCGATCCCGCACTGGTCGCGCAGATCGAGACAGCGCGCGAAGCCCTGCTCAACACCCTCGGAATCGTCGAATTAATTGACAGTTAGGGATGTTCGTTAAGTCGGGAATGGCGGATTTCCGCGACTGGCCTGCTGCTTGCTTAACATCTTGGCATGTGGCGTAAAATCAGGAACCTGTTCGTCATCAAGACGAAGTTCGAGGCCTTCCTCATCATCTACGCTTTGGGCGTGGGCGCGGTGGGGCGTGGGCAGGATTATCTTGTTCAATATCCGGGCTATGCCGGCTGGATGATGTTCGCCGCCTGCACCGTCGCGGTGTTCATGGCAGGTGCGCGCATCCTCGATTCGCTGGAGCGCGAACGGCGGTACGGTTGAGATTCGGCGCCCACGCGCTATGCTCGGGCGATGTCGAAAAGCCCCCTCCGCCGCTGGTTCCTCGATCACCCCGCCAGCGTGAACGAAAGCTATGTCGAGCATTTCGGCGTCGCGAGCCGGTTCGGCCTGACGATGATCGGCGGCGGCATTGCCGCACTGGTCCACGGTATCGTCCCGTCGCTGTGCACGCGCACCGCCAGCCGCGCGGTAAAGCAGCTCTATTCGGAAATGGTCGCGCGCCAGCCCGGCGGCACCCGCCCCGCCTATGAAGACGCGCAGTGGCGGCCGGAATACGAGATCTGATCGGGCTTACGTCCAGGTGATCGAACATGTCGTCATCGTCGGCGCGGGCTTTTCGGGCTCGCTCCAGGCCATCAACCTGTTGCGCCACGACGGCCCCCGGGCGACCCTGATCGAGCGCGGGCCGGTTGCCGGCAAGGGGCTGGCCTATGGCGCCGCCCACCCCGACCATCTGCTGAACGTCCGCGCCGCCAACATGAGCGCGCTGCCCGACGATCCCGGCCATTTCGTCCGCTGGCTTAAGTCGCGCGGGCATGGCGACGCCGCCGGTGCCTTCATCCCCCGCCTGACCTACGGCGAATATCTGCGCGAACAGGTACAGGCGGCCCGCGCCGCCGCGCCGCACCGGCTGGAGATCGTGACGGGCGACGTCACCGACCTGACCGGCGGGCCGGGAGCGGTCGCGACCATGGCGGACGGGCGCACCATCGCTGCCGACGCCGCGGTGCTGGCGGTCGGCAACCTGCCCCCCCACACCCCGCCCGGGTTAGTGCCGGACAGCCTGCCCGCCGACCGCTACTTCGGCGACCCGTGGATGCCCGGCGTCGCCGATGGCCTGTCCGACGACGACACCGTGCTTATCATCGGCACCGGGCTGACGATGGTCGATGTCGCGCTGATGCTCGACGCACGCGGATTCCGCGGGCGCATTGTCGCGCTGTCGCGACGCGGTCTGCTGCCGCGCCCCCATGCCGGCCATGGCGACCCGTGGAAGCGGATCGACGAGCGACCGAAACTGACGCCCGCTGGATTGGTGAGAGCGGTGCGGGATCGCGGCGACGCGCTCGGCTGGCGCAACGCGGTCGATGAACTGCGACCATTCACGCAGGACATGTGGGCGAACGCAGGCGAGGAAGAGCGCGCGCGCTTCCTGCGCCACCTGCGCCCGTGGTGGGACGTGCATCGCCACCGCCTCGCGCCACAGGTGCATGCACGGCTGACCGCGATGCTCGACGACGGCCGGCTGAGCGTCGTTGCGGGCAAGTCGATCGGCTTCGAACCGACCGAAGGCGGCATCGCGCTGCGCTGGCGCCCGCGCGGGCAGGACAGCGTCGAAACGATGACGGGCAGCCGCATCGTCAACGCGATCGGACCGCAGGGCGACCTGACCCGCACGCGCGAACCCTTGCTGCGCACCCTCTACGATCGTGGCGCGATCCGCCCCGATGCCGCGCATCTCGGCATCGACGTCGATGCCGACGCGGCAACGATCGACGCTGAAGGCCGCACCTCCGACTGGCTTTACGCGCTCGGCCCGATGACGCGCGGCGCGTTCTGGGAAATTGTCGCGGTGCCCGATATCCGCGTGCAGACGTGGACGCTCGCCCGGCGCCTGTCGAACGCCTATTGGGTCGGCGGCGAGGGGCTGTAGCCACGTGCCCCCAATCGACATCCGGCCCGCCGACTCCACCGACCTGCCCGCGCTCCACCCCGTCATCGAGCGGGCCTATCGCGGCGACGCAGCACGGCTCGGTTGGTCGCACGAAGCCGACCTGCTGAGCGGAAAGCGCACCGACACCGCTACACTGGCCGCGATCGTCGCCGACCCGAAGCAACGCCTGCTGGTTGCGCGGGAGGCGGGCGTGGTCATCGGCTCCGTCGTCGTCGCCGACCTGGGCAACGCCCTCGCCTATCTCGGCCTGCTCTGCATCGAGCCCGCACAGCAGGCCGGTGGCCGTGGCCGCACGCTAATCGCCGCCGCTGAGGCGACCGCGCGCGACGTCTTCGGCGCGACGCGAATGGAGATGACGGTGATCGAGCAGCGCACGGAACTGATCGCCTGGTACATTCGCCGCGGTTACCTTACGACCGGTGAAAGGCGCGACTTCCCCATCGCGGTCGATCCGCCACTCTTCATGACGGTGCTCGAAAAGCCGCTCTGACGCTTGCCGAGCAGTGACACGCACGCCATGTCGCGCCCTATGCCCGTCACTGCCAAGATCTGCGGCCTGTCCACGCCCGAAACCCTCGCCGCGGCGCTGAAGGGCGGCGCGAGCCACGTGGGCTTCGTATTCTTCCCCGCCAGCCCACGCGACGTATCGATGGACCGCGCCGCGATGCTCGCCGCCGCCGTCCCGCCACACGTCGGCCGCGTCGGCGTGTTCGTCGACCCCGATGAAGAACTGATCGACCGCGCGATCGCCGCCGCCGGCCTCACCGCGATCCAGCTCCACCGCACCGCACCTGCCAAGGCCGCGCGCCTGCGCCGCCCCGGCGTCGAGACCTGGGCCGCCGTCGCCGTCCGCGCCCGCGCCGACCTGGCCGAGGCACGCGGGTTCCTCGGCGGGGCCGACCGCATTCTCTACGACGCCAAGACGCCGGAGGGGTCGGCCCTGCCCGGCGGGATGGGCGTGCGCTTCGACTGGACGTTGCTCGCAGGCTTCGATCACCCGCTACCCTGGGCGCTGTCGGGCGGGCTGAATGCCGATAATGTCGCGGAGGCGATCCGCATCACTCGCGCGACATTGGTCGACGTATCCTCCGGCGTCGAGCGCGCGCCCGGCCTCAAGGATGTGGACAAGGTCGCGCGCTTCCTCCAATCGGTCGCTCGATCATGAACGCACCCAATTCCTTCCGCGCCCAGCCTGACGAGCGGGGCCATTTCGGCGACTACGGCGGCCGCTACGTCGCCGAGACGCTGATGCCGCTGATCCTCGATCTCGACCGCGAATATCGCGCGGCGAAGGCCGATCCCGCGTTCCAGGCCCAGTTCGACGACCTGCTCGAACATTATGTCGGGCGCCCCAGCCCGCTCTATTACGCCGAGCGCCTGACCGACGCGCTGCGCGAGAGCGCGCCCGAGGGCAAGGGTGCCGAAGTCTGGTTCAAGCGCGACGAGCTGAATCACACCGGCGCGCACAAGATCAACAATTGCGTCGGCCAGATCCTGCTCGCCATTCGCATGGGCAAGACGCGCATCATCGCGGAAACGGGCGCCGGCCAGCACGGCGTCGCCACCGCCACCGTCGCGGCGCGCTTCGGCCTGCCCTGCACCATCTTCATGGGCGCAAAGGACGTCGAGCGTCAGGCGCCCAACGTCTTCCGCATGAAGCTGCTCGGTGCCGAGGTCCGTCCGGTGACGTCGGGCGCGCGCACGCTGAAGGATGCGATGAACGAGGCGCTGCGCGACTGGGTCGCCAACGTTCACGACACCTTCTACATCATCGGCACCGCAGCGGGGCCACACCCCTATCCTGAACTCGTCCGCGACTTCCAGAGCGTGATCGGGCGAGAGGCACGCGAACAGATGCTGTCGCGCACCGGCCGCCTGCCCGACCTGCTCGTCGCCGCGATCGGCGGGGGCAGCAACGCGATCGGCCTGTTCCACCCGTTCCTTGACGACGCCGACGTGAAGATGCTGGGCGTCGAGGCGGCGGGCGAAGGGCTGGAGGCGCGCCATGCCGCGAGCCTCGCCGGCGGCTTCCCCGGCGTTCTCCATGGCAACAAGACCTATCTGCTGCAGGACGACGACGGCCAGATCGCAGAAGCGCATTCGATCTCGGCGGGCCTCGACTATCCCGGCATCGGTCCGGAACATGCGTGGCTGAAGGACATCGGCCGCGTCGAATACACGTCGGTGACCGATACCGAGGCGCTCGACGCCTTCCAGCTGCTATGCCGGACGGAAGGCATCATTCCCGCCCTCGAACCCGCCCACGCCATCGCCGCCGTCGCCAAACGCGCGCGCGAGATGCCGCGCGATAGCGTGATCCTCGCGAACCTGTGCGGCCGCGGCGACAAGGACATCTTCACGGTGGCCGAGGCGCTGGGAGTATCGATGTGAACGCGGTGCGCCAGATACTGACCGGCATCGGCGTCGGCGTGGTCGTCGCGCTGCTGGTCCACCAGCTGTTCGAACACGGCCTTGATATCCAGCGCTGGTCTGTGCGCGATGCCGCCATCGGCCGCCTCATCATCATCGGCGCGATCGTCGGCGCGATCTCGCAACTGGTCGGTGGCACGGGAGGCCGGCGATGACCCGCCTCGCCGCTGCCTTCGCCCAGGATTACCCCGCACTCGTCACCTTCGTGACCGCGGGTGATCCGACGCCCGCCGCCACGCCAGCCATCCTCGACGCGCTGGTCGCTGGCGGGGCGGACGTGATCGAGCTGGGCATGCCGTTCACCGATCCGATGGCGGACGGCCCCGCCATTCAGGCCGCCAACCTGCGCAGTCTCGGCATCGGCACCACCACCGCCGACATCCTCGCCATCGCCAAGGACTTTCGCGCGCGGCATCCGCACGTGCCGCTGGTGCTGATGGGCTATGCCAATCCGATGATCCGCCGCGGGCCGGAATGGTTCGCTGAGGCCTGCGCCGATGCCGGCGTCGACGGCGTGATCTGCGTCGATATCCCGCCCGAGGAAGACGACGCGCTCGGCCCGGCGCTTCGGGCGAAGGGCATCGCACCGATCCGGCTCGCCACCCCCACCACCGACACGGCGCGCCTGCCCGCCGTGATCGATGGCGCCAGCGGGTTCCTCTACTACGTCTCCGTCGCCGGCATCACCGGCTTGCAGCAGGCGGCGCAGTCGTCGATCGCCGACGCGGTCGCCCGGCTGAAGGCGGCGACCGACGTTCCGGTCGCGGTCGGCTTCGGCATCCGCACGCCCGAACAGGCCGCGGCGGTAGCGCAGGTCGCCGACGGCGTCGTCGTCGGCTCGGCGATCGTCGATCTCGTGGCGCAGCACGGCACGCTCGCCGCGGAGCCGGTGCGCGCCTATGTCCAATCGCTGGCGGATGCATGCCGGCACGCAAGGAAGCAGGCAGCATGAGTTGGCTCGACCGCGTCCGTAACGCGATCCCCTTCGTCGCCAAGCGCGAGACGTCCGAAAATCTCTGGCACAAGTGCAAGGGGTGCGGGCAGATGGTGTTCGTCAAGGAGCTGGAGGACAACCAGCACGTCTGCCCGAAGTGCGACCATCACGACCGCATCGGCGCACGGCTGCGCTTCGACTATCATTTCGACGAGGGCAGCTACACCGTGCTGCCCAGCCCGCGGGTCGCCGAGGACCCGCTCAAGTTCCGCGATTCGAAGCGCTATGCCGATCGGCTTAAGACCGCGCGCGCCGACACCGGCGAACAGGATGCGTTTCTGAACGCGGTCGGCACGATCGAGGGTCGCCGGGCGGTCATCGGCGTGCAGGACTTCGCCTTCATGGGCGGCTCGATGGGGCAGGCGGTGGGCGAAGCGTTCGTCGCCGGCTGCGAAGCCGCGATCCGCGAGCGCGCGCCCTATATCGTCTTTACCGCATCGGGCGGCGCGCGCATGCAGGAGGGCATATTGAGCCTGATGCAGATGCCGCGCAGCACCGTTGCGATCGAGATGCTGCACGACGCCGGCCTGCCCTATCTGGTCGTGCTGACCGATCCGACATCGGGCGGCGTCATGGCCGCCTACGCCATGCTGGGCGACGTGCAGATCGCCGAGCCCAACGCGACGCTCGCCTTCACCGGCCGCCGCGTGATCGAGAGCACGATCCGCGAGAAGCTGCCGGACGATTTCCAGACGAGCGAATATTACCGCGACCACGGCCTGATCGACATGGTCACCCACCGCCGCGACCTGAAGGCGACGCTGGGGCGGCTGGTCGGGTATCTGACACCGGAGAAGGTGGCGGCATAACAAGCCCTCTCCCCCTCGGGGAGAGGGTTGGGAGAGGGGCAGTGTCTCACCGAGACAGAACCCCTCGTCCCGCGCGCCCAGATCAAATGCCAGATTTCGCCACCTCCACCTCCCCCGCCGTCCAGGCCCAGCTCGACCGCCTCACCCTGCTGTCGCCCGGCGCCGACGTCCTCGGCCTGTCGCGGATCGCCGCGCTGCTCGGGCGGCTCGGCGACCCCCACCTGCGCCTCCCCCCGGTGTTCCATGTCGCGGGCACCAACGGCAAGGGATCGACCTGCGCCTTCCTCCGCACGGCGCTGGAGGCGGAAGGGTACCGCGTCCACGCCTACACCTCCCCCCACCTCGTCCGCTTCAACGAACGCATCCGCGTCGCCGGCACGCTGATCGCCGACGACGCGCTTGCCACGCTGCTGTCGCGCGTCCTCGACGTCGCGGACGGACTGGACGCCAGCTTCTTCGAGATCACCACAGCCGCCGCATTCGTCGCTTTCGCCGAGACGCCGGCCGACGCCTGCGTGATCGAGGTGGGCTTGGGCGGGCGGCTCGACGCGACCAACGTGATTGTCGATCCGGCGGTGTGCGGCATCGCGCAGCTTGGAATCGACCATCAGGGGTTCCTGGGCGACACCGCCGTCGCGATCGCGCGGGAAAAGGCCGGCATCGCCAAGCCGGGCCGCCCGCTCGTCACGCTCCCATACGACCCGCCGGTTGCCGAAGCCGTCGCGGATGTCGCGCGTGCGGCGGGCGCGGTGCTGGCAATCGAGGGCCGCGACTGGACCGCCGCCACCGCAGCGACGGTGCGCTACGCAGACGCGAGCGGCGTACTGGATCTGCCGCTGCCCGCACTGGCCGGCGCACATCAGGGCAGCAACCTCGCGCTCGCAGCGGCGATGCTGCGGCATCAGGACCGGCTGACCGTTACCGACGCCGCGATCCGGACCGCCGCCACCGCGACACGCTGGCCCGCGCGGATGCAGCGCCTGTCCGCGGGCCCACTCACCGCACAGCTCCCGCCCGGCGCCACGCTATGGCTGGACGGCGGCCACAATCCCGCCGCCGCCGATGCCGTCGCGGGCACGCTGGCGCAGGTCGCGGGCCGGGCGCAGCTGATCGTCGGCATGCTCGCGAACAAGGACGCCGCCGGCTTCCTCGCCCCCTTCGCCGCACTCGCGGACGGCCTGAGCGCCGTACCGATCCCCGGCCACGATCACCACGCGCCCGATGCTCTCGCTGCGATCGCCGAGTCGCTCGGCATACCCGCGCGCATCGCCGGGGATATACCCACCGCACTCGCCGTCCTGCCCGAAGACACACGCGCGGTCGCCATCATTGGCTCGCTGTATCTCGCCGGCGACGTGCTCGCGCGGAACGACGAGTTGCCAGAGTAGCGCCTCCTTACCGTCACCCCGCGAAGGCGGGGGGCGATACACGCAGCGTCAGCAATAGAGCTGCACGGGTAGCGTCGATCGTTTCTCGCCTGCGCGGAAACGATGGCGGTGGGGCAACCGCGCCGAGAATCTTGCCGACATGCCGAGCGAACCTTCCAAGCCCTCGTCCACCGGTTTCCAACCCAAGACCAAACCCATGATTATTGCGATTGACTATCAATAGCGTCCTGCCATGATGCCCCGACACTTGACGACGAGGCCGCTGGCATGACCGATACTCGATCCCTCACCCACACCCTGCCCCTGTCGCGGCCCGATGATGCGGCGGTGCAGCTGTTCCTGTTCGGCTTTCGCCAGATGGGCGCGAACGGCGTCGACGATGCCTCCGTGGCGCACGCCTTCGTCACCGCGTTCGGCAAGAATTTCCGCCGCCCGCTGATCCTGCTGCGCACGCTGATGCTCGACCTGTCGCGTGCGGCGGGCCGGCCGATGCAGATCGCGCCCTGGTGCTGCTGCCGCATGACCGCGTCGGAGGGCGCGATGGTGGCCGTGCTGTCGCGCGCGCTAGCGAACCCGCCCGCCGCCGGGCTGCTGCTCGCCGACATGCTGTCGGTCCGCGACGCCACGCCCGCGCTGGCAACCGCCACCGCGCTCGCCGCCGCCTTCGCCGACCTCGGCATGCCGATCGAGGGGTAGCTAGGCTTGTAGCGCACGGACAATCACGCGGTCGCCTCCGCCCGTGCGTCGCCCTCCCCCTCGATCCCGGCCGAACCAATCGTCCGATCGACGAGCCCCGATCGCAGCATCAGCCAGTAAATGGCGATCCCCGGCAGCGCGAGCGCGGTGGTGATAAGGTAGAAGTCGACATAGCCGACCGCTTCGATGATCGTCCCGGCCGATGTGCCGGTCAGGAAGCGACCGGCGATCGCCGCGGCGGCAGACAGCAGGGCGAACTGCGTCGCGGTGAAGCGCAGATTGCACAGCGCGGAGAGATAGGCGACGATCGACACGCCGCCGACACCGCTGGCGAAATTCTCGAACCCGATCGTCCACGCCAGCATCGGCATCGAATGCCCGATCGCGGCGAGCCCGGCGAAGCTCAGGTTCGACACCGCCATCAGCACCAGCCCGACCATCACCGCCCGCTTCAGGCCCATGCGCGCATAGATGACGCCGCCGACGAAGATGCCCGCCATCAGTGCGAGGAAACCGACCCAGACGTCGCCCTGCAGGATCTCGGGCTTCGTGAAACCGAGTTCGACGAGCAGGTCCCGGATCATGAGGTTGGCCAGCGTATCGCCGATCTTGTGCACCAGCACGAACAGCAGGACGATCGCCGCCCCTTCCCGACGGAAGAAATCGGCGAGCGGCCGCCAGAACGCGTCGAGCAACGCCGCCGGCCCGCGGATCGGCGCCGGCTCGTGATGGCGCTCGGGCTCCCCCATGAACATCGACGCGATCGGCGCGGCGAAGGCGAACGGGATGCAGGCCCAATAGCCCCAACTCCAGCCCGAGACATTGGCGACAGCCAGCGCGGTCGATGCGGTGAAGAAGGCGCCCAGTCGCCAGCCATATTGCGACATACCCGAGCCGACGCCCAACTGCCGGGGCTCCAGCGTCTCGATGCGATAGGCGTCGATGACGATATCGAACGTCGCGCCCGCGAAGCCGAGCAGCAGCGCGCCGATCACCACCGATTGCAGGCTGCGTGCCGGATCGGCACCCCCCATCACGACGATCGCGGCGGCGGACAGCGTCGCCGCCAGCCAGAGCCACGACCGCCGCTGCCCGATGGCATTCGACAGCAACGGGATGCGCAGCCGGTCGATCAGCGGCGCCCACAGCCATTTGAAACTGTAGATGAGCAGCGCCAGCGCGAAGGCCGACACCGACTTCTTCTCGATCCCCGCCTCGGCCAGCCGGTTGGTCAGCGTCGCGGCCAGAAGCGTGAACGGCGTGCCCGACGATATGCCGAGGAACAGCGCGGTCAGCGGTGCCCGCTCAAGATAGGGGCGCACCCCCGCGAGCCAGCCGCCACCCGTCTCGTCCGCCAAAATCGCCATCGCCGTCCCGCTTTTCAGATAGACGCGCGAGACTAGCGGAATGCGGGCGCGGGGCCAGCCCCCTTGCCCATTGCACCCTCACCCTTCCCACCCGGCTGCGCCGAGCGGGCCCCTTCCCTCTCCCATTGGGAGAGGGAGGGAGGCGCGAAGCGCCGGAAGGGTGAGGGTGTTAAACGCGACCGGAGCACCTACCTCACCAGATCTTCACCCGCTCCGCCGGCGTCAGGAACAGCTTCTGCCCTGCCGTCGGCTTGAACGCCGCGTACCAGGCGTCGATGTTGCGGACGACCCAGACGCGCTGCTGCGACGGGGAGTGCGGGTCGGTCAGCAGCTGGTTGCGCAGCGCCGCCTCGCGGTAGTTGCGACGCCACACCTGCGCCCAGCCGAGATAGAAGCGCTGGTCGCCGGTGAAGCCGTCGATCACCGGCGCCGGTCGGCCGTTCAGCGACAGGCGATAGGCGTCGTATGCCGCGGCGAGCCCGGCAAGGTCGGCGGTATTCTCGCCCAGCGTCAGCCCGCCCTTCACATGGAAGCCGGGCAGCGGCTCGTACGCGTCATACTGCGCCACCAGCGCATCGGTGCGCTGCTTGAACGCGGCGACATCGGCGGGCGTCCACCACTGGGTCAGCTTGCCGGTGATGTCGTACTTCGAACCCTGGTCATCGAAGTGATGGCTGATCTCATGCCCGATGACCGCGCCGATGCCGCCATAGTTGACCGCTGGATCGGCCTTGGGATCGAAGAACGGCGGCTGGAGGATCGCGGCGGGGAAGGTGATCGCGACCAGGGTCGGGTTGGCCTGCGCGTTCACCGTCATCGGGGTCATGCCCCATTCCCAGCGATAGACCGGCTTGCCGAGCTTCGCCCGGTTATAGTCGTTCGCCCACTGCGCCGCGCGCACCGCGTTGCCGAACGCGTCGCCCGCGCGGATGTCGAGCGACGAATAGTCGCGCCACTGGTCGGGATAGCCGATGCGCGGGGTGAAGGCGTCGAGCTTCGCCACCGCCTTCGTCCGCGTTTCGGGCGTCATCCAGTCGAGCTTGGCGACCCGCGCCTTCATCGCGACGATGACGTTCTTCACCAGCGCATCCGCCGCCGCCTTGGTCGCGGGCGGGAAGTGCCTCGCAACGTACAGCTTCGACAGATCGTCGGTCAGCGCACCCTGCGTGAAGCCGACCGCGCGCTTCCACCGCTCCTGCTGCTGCGGCGTGCCCGAGATGGTGGTCCCGAAGAAGGCGAAACGCTCGTCGTCGAACGCCTTGGGCAGCACCGCGGCATAGCCGTCGAGCGAACGGATCATCAGCTGATCCTTCAGCACCCCGATGGGCGCCGCGCCGATCAGTTGCGCCATGCCGGTGATGGCGCTCGGCTGGCGCACGATGACGGTCTGCGTCGGCAGCTTCGACAGGCGCAGATAGGTCGCGAAGTCGAAGCCGGGCGCGGCGCGCGCCAGATCGGCGACCGCCATCTTGTTATAGCCCTTGTCGGCATCGCGGCTCTGGATGCGGGTCCAGTGAACGTTGGCGATCTGCGTCTCGAAATCGACCAGCGCCTTCGCCCGCGCCTCGCCGTTCGGCTCGCCCGCCAGTGCGAACACGCGCGCGATATGCGCCTGATACGCCGCCTTCACCGCTGCGAGCTTCGGGTCGGCGCTCAAATAATAGTCGCGGTCGGGCATGCCCAGGCCGCCTTGGCTCATGCTGACGGTATAGTTGTTCGGGTCCTTCGCATCCGGGCCGACGCCCGATCCGAACGGCACCGACACGCCGTTGCGATCGGCTTCCGCCAGCAGCGCGATATAGGACGGCTGGTCGCGCACCGCCTTGATCTTGTCGAGCCACGGCTTGACCGGTGCCAGCCCCTTTGCCTCGATCGCCGCCGCGTCGAGATATGCGGCATAGGCGTTGCCGATCTTCGACCCCGGCTTTGCCCGCTCCGCCTCGATGATGGCGCGGGTCTGGAGGTCGGACTGGTCCGACAGCACGTTGAACATGCCATAGCTCGCCTTGTCGGCGGGAATCGGCGTCCGCTCCAGCCAGGTGCCATTGGCGAATTCGTTGAAGTCGTCGCCCGGCGCCGCCGTCCGGTCCATCCCGGCCTCGTCGAAACCAAAGGCGCCATAGGTGGGCTTGGCGGCCGGGCCGGCCTGCTGGGCGGCGATGCCGGTCGCGGTCAGGGCGATAGCGGCGGCGGACAATAGTGTGATGTTACGGATGCGCATGAAACGTCTCCCTTACCAGATACGGACGCGGTCGGCGGGGGCGAGGTACATCTTCGCGCCCGGTGCGACCTTATAGGCGGAATAGAACGGATCGAGGTTGCGCACCGTCTCGACGCGCTGCGGCCCCGGCGAATGCGGATCGCTCAGCAACTGCTGGCGCAGCGCCGGCTCGCGATACTTGGTCCGCCAGACCTGCGCCCAACCGAGGTAGAAGCGCTGGTCGCCGGTCAGCCCGTCGATCACCGGCGCGGGGCGGCCGTTCAGCGACTTCTTGTACGCCTCATACGCCACGGTAAGCCCGGCCAGGTCGGCGATGTTCTCGCCCAGCGTCAGCGCGCCGTTCACCTTCTGCCCGGGCAGCGGCTCGTAACCATTGTACTGCGCGACCAGTCGGTCGGTGAAGCCCTTGAACCGCGCGACGTCCTGCGGCGTCCACCATTCGGCCAGCTTGCCGCTCGGATCGAACTTGCGGCCCTGATCGTCGAAGTGATGGCTCAGCTCGTGACCGATCACCGCGCCGATGCCGCCGTAATTGATCGCAGCATCCGCCTTCGAATCGAAGAACGGTGCCTGCAGGATGGCGGCCGGGAACACGATCTCGTTCATCGGCGGGTTGGCATAGGCGTTGATCGTCATCGGCGTCATGAACCATTCGGTCCGGTCGATCGGTTTGCCCAGCTTCGCGACACCGCGGCGGAACTCATACTGCGCTGCGCGCCCGACGTTGCCGACCAGATCGCCGCGCGCGATCGTCAGCGTGCCATAATCCTTCCACTTGGTCGGATAGCCGATCTTGGGCGTGAAGGCCGCGAGCTTCGCCAGCGCCTTCTGCTTGGTTTCGGGCGCCATCCACTCCAGCGTCTTCAGCCGCTCACCCATCGCCGCGCGGACGTTCGTCACCAGCGCGTCGATCGCCGCCTTCGATGCCGGCGGGAAATAGCGCGCGACATACTGCCGCCCGACATCGTCGCCCAGGCCACTGCCGACCAGCGCGACGCCGCGCTTCCAGCGCGGCTGCTGCTGCGGCGTGCCCGACAGCACGGTGCCGGTGAAGGCGAAGTCGGCCTGTTCGAACGGCTTCGACAGATAGGGGGCATAGGCCTTCAGCACGCGCAGCGCATAATAGTCCTTCAGCACCGCAATCGGCGCGGCGGCGAACGCCTGCGCCTCGCCCGTCACCGCGCTCGGCTGGCGCACGATATAGGCGTCGCGGCGCGGCATCCCCTGCCCTTCGAACCAGGCAGCCCAGGGATAACCCGGCGCCTTCGCCTCGAAATCGGCGAAGGTCCATTTATTGTAGGTCCTGTCGGCATCGCGGCTTTCGACCCGCGTCCAGTGCGCGGTGGCGAGCTGCTTTTCGAACTCGAACACCGCCTGCGCGCGCGCGCCCGGGTTCGCCTCGTCCGCCAGCGTCATCAGCTGCGTCAGATACGCGATATAGGCGGTGCGGACGGTGGCGAGCTTCGCATCGTCCTTCAAATAATAGTCGCGGTCGGGCAGCGACAGACCGGACTGACCAACTGAGACGATGTAGATGTCGGGCGCCTTGCTGTCCTGCGTCACGCCCGCGCCGAACACGCCGCCGACCATCATCGTCTGCAACCGCCCCGCCTCGCGCGCCAGCGCGGTCTTGTCTGCGGCACCCGCCAGCGCCGCCAGCATCGGCTTGACCGGGGTCACGCCCTTCGCCTGCACCGCGCCCTCATCCATGAAGCTCGTATAGAAATCGCCGATCTTGCTGCCGGGCGTCTTCGCCGCGGCGTCCAGGATCGCGCGGGTCTGCTCCTGCGAGCGATCCTGGAGGACGTGGAACATGCCATAGGAGGCGCGATCGGCGGGAATCGTCGTCGCCGCTTCCCAGCCGCCGTTGGCATAGTCGTAGAAATCGTCGCCGGGTGTCGCCGACGTGTCCATGCCCTTGGTATCGAAGCCATAGGTGCCGAGCTCTGGCTTGCCGGGCTGAGCGCTCTGGGCGAACGCGATGCCGGCCGTACCGGCGGCGAGCAGCGTGATGAGATGCGAAGCGCGCATGCGCGAATGATCCTTTCGACGGGGTGACCGCGCGGGCGAAATCCCGGCGCTCGAAAGGATCTGTGGTAAACGCCTGCAACCGCGCGGCAATCGCCCGCCGATCAGTTGCCCTTCACGTGTCGCGAACGCCACTTGCGCGCGATCCACAACCGCCAGCCGAGCGCGCTCAGCGCATAGCCCAGCACCGCGCCGATCGCGGTCAGCACCAGCAGGCCGACGATCAGCGCTGGCCCGGCCTCGGCATATAGCCACTGCATCCAGCCCATGTTCTCGGCCGCGTTGCGGATCGGCGACCCGGCGACGATCGTGTCGAACCGCAGGATCTTGCGCCCGACCCAATATGCGCCGGCCCACAGGAACGGCGTGGTGAAGGGGTTGGTGATGAACGTCGTCAGCGCCGCCGCCGGGATGTTGGCGCGCAGGGGAAGCGCCAGCACGGCCGACGCCGGGATCTGCCCCATCGGGATCAATATGCCGGTGACCATGCCCAGCGCCACACCGCGCGGCACGCTGCGCCGGGTAAAGCGCCAGAGTGCCGGGGCCAGCACGCGGTGCGCGACAGGCCGGAGGATGCGGCTCTGCTCCATGCTCTCGCGCGTCGGGAAATTGCGATGCGCCCACGCGCGCAGCCGGCTCCACACCGTCGGCGTCTCGCTCCTCACCGGCTCAGCCGCGGTCGCGCAGCAGTCGGCCCTGCTCCCGCTTCCAGTCGCGTTCCTTGATGGTGTCGCGCTTGTCATGCGCCTTCTTGCCCTTGGCGAGCGCGAGTTCGACCTTCGCCCGCCCCTTCGAGTTGAAATACACGCTCAGCGGCACGAGGGTCATCCCCTCGCGCGCCACCGCACCGTGCATCTTGTGTATCTCGCGCTCATGAAGCAGCAATTTACGGGGCCGCTTGGGTTCGTGGTTGAACCGGTTGCCGTGGCTGAATTCGGGGATGTTGGCGTTGACCAGGAACACCTGCTCCCCCTTCACCTCGGCATAGCTCTCCGCGATCGACCCCTCGCCGCCGCGCAGGCTCTTCACTTCGGTCCCCGTCAGCGCGATTCCCGCCTCGAACACCGTCTCGATGAAATACTCGAACCTTGCGCGACGGTTCTCCGCCACGATCTTGGTCTTCTCGAACTGAACGGGTTTGGGGCGCGCCATGGGAGGCGGGATGTAGGGAGCGATGCGTGGCTTGGGAAGCGCCTACCCGCGCAAAGCCCAAACCGGCCCTACACCAACCCCGCATGCGCCAGCGCCGCATCGACCGCGGCCTTCGCCGTATCGGACGGCGGCGTCATCGGCAGGCGCAGCTCGGTCGGAAAGCCCTCTCGCACCCGCGACAGCGCATATTTCACCGGCCCCGGTGAGGCATCGAGGAACATCGCGGTGTGCAGCGGATACAGTCGGTCGTTGATCGCCAGCGCCGCAGCATAGTCGCCTGCCGCCGTCGCCGCCTGGAACTCCGCGCACAGCCGCGGTGCGACGTTGGCCGTCACCGAGATGCAGCCCGTCCCGCCCGCCGCATTGAACGCCAGCGCCATGTCGTCGTTGCCCGACAGCTGGACGAACCCCGCCCCCGCGCCCGCCCGGTGCGCGGACACGCGCGGCAGGTCGCCGCTCGCGTCCTTGATCGCGACGATGCTCTCGAACGCGTTCGCAAGTCGCACCACCGTCTCCGGCTTGATGTCCGTCACGGTGCGGCCCGGCACGTTGTAAAGCACCACGGGCAGGTCGCACGCCGCGACTACCGCGGCGAAATGCGCGAAGATGCCGTCCTGATTGGGCCGGTTGTAGTAGGGCGGCACCATCAGCGCGGCATCGGCGCCCGCGTCCTTGGCGGCGCGGATGTTCTCGATCGCCACGCGCGTATCGTTCGAACCCGCGCCAGCGATCACCGGCACACGGCCCCGCGCCTGATCGACGCAGGTACGCACGACGCGGAAATGCTCCTCGAACGTCAGCGTCGCGCTTTCGCCCGTCGTCCCGCATGGCACGAGCGCCGCCGACCCTTCGGCAATCTGCCATTCAACCAGCGCGCGATAGGAAGGCTCGTCGAAGGCGCCGTCGGCGAACGGCGTGACGAGGGCCGGGATCGATCCGGTGAACATGCGACGAAAGGCCTTGCAGGAGCGATTTGAGCAGTGGCGGATAGGTCGGGAGAGCGTATCATGTCCAGCATGGCAGGACAGACAGTGGCAAGACGGGCGGTACGACGGTTGATCGAGGGCGGCGCAGGCGTCGCCGGCATCTCGCTGGTGGCGATGGCCGCGGCGATGGCGCATCCGCCGCTCGCCGCGCGCGTGACTGCGATCGGCGCGCAGGTCAGCCAGTCGATCCTGCCGCCGGGCATGCAACTGCCCCGTCCCGCGCCCTACACGCCGCAGACCCCCTACAGCACGCAGACCGTACAGCCGACGCCAGCAGTGGTGAGCGATCCCTTCGTCACCGTCATCGACGAATGGCGCCGCCTGCAGCAGTCGGACAATCTCTCCTTCTCGACCTACGCGTCGTTCCTGCTCGCGCATCCGGGCTGGCCGGGCGAGACCAGCCGGCGCGCAGCGGCGGAGACGGCGGCGGATGCCGGCGCCTCGCCCACGCTCGCCACCCGCTTCTTCGCGCGCTTCCCCCCCGTCACCGCGGCGGGCCGCATCCGCTATGCCGAGGCGCTGCTGGCGACCGGCGACCCGGCGCGTGCCAACGACCAGGCGCGACGCGCGTGGCGGATGGGCGTGCTGCGCCCCGCCGACGAGGCGCGGCTGCTCGCCACCTTCCCGACCGCCGCCGGCGTCGACGATCACGACGCGCGGATGGACATGCTGCTCTGGCAGGGCGCAACCACCGCCGCCGCGCGCCAGCTCGCCTATACCAGCCCGTCGCGCCGTGCCGCCTTCGACGCGCGGCTCGCCTATCGCACCAACGCGCCCGACGCGGCGACGCGTGGATATGCGGCGGAGATTTTCGCTGCCGGTGACGCTGGCTTCCTCGCCGACCGTGCGATGTGGCTGCGCGGCAGCGGCGACAGCGGCTCCGCCCGCGCGCTGCTCGCCCGCCCCCACCGGATCGCAGTGCCGCCCGCCTCGGCGGAAAAGTGGTTCGAGGCGCTGCTGACCAACGCCCGCGCGGCGGCGTCCGACCGGCAGTACACCCTCGCCTACGACATCGCCCGGCAGGTGGACGACGCCTATCCCGCCGGCACCGACGTCGCCACGCGCCCTCTGGGCGAACGCGACGACTACACCAGCCTCGTCTGGCTGGCCGGCACCACCGCGATGAACGACCTCGGCCGCCCGCGCGACGCGGTGGGCATGTTCGATCGCTATGCCCGCGGATCGCGCACCCCGACCACCCAGTCGAAGGGGCTGTACTGGGCGGGCCGCGCCGCCGAAGCCGCGGGCGACGCGAACCTCTCGCAAAGCTACTATCTGCGCGCCGCCGGCTACGGCGATCTCTATTACGGACAGCTCGCCGCCGAGCGCATGCGGCTGCCATTGAAGCGCCCCGCGCCCGTTTCGATGGCGTCGATCGATCCCGCCGCCCGCACCGCCTTCGCCAACCGCGAGGTGGTCCGCGCCGCGCGGCTGCTCGGGCAGATGGACCGCCGGCAGGAACAGGGGCTGTTCGTCCGCCAGATCGCATTGGACGCCACCACTGACACCGACCACGCGCTGGCGACCGAATTGTCGCGCACGATCAACCGCCCCGATCTCGGCGTGCTGGTCGGCAAGAGCGCGCTGCAGAACGGCCTCAGCGACTATACCGCCGCCGGCTATCCCAGCGTCGTCGTGCCGGCGTCCGCCAACGACAGCTGGACGATTATCCACGCCATAGCGCGTCAGGAAAGCCAGTTCGACCGCGCCGCCGTCAGCCACGCCGGCGCGCGCGGGCTGATGCAGCTGATGCCCGGCACTGCGCGCGAGGTCGCGGGCAAGCTCGGCCTCGGCTATGATCCATCCAACCTGACGGTCGACACCGGCTACAACATCCAGCTCGGCTCGCATTACTTCGAGAAGATGTACAAGCTCTACGGCAGCTATCCGCTCGCCGTCGCCGCCTACAACGCCGGTCCCGGCAACGTGAACAAATGGCTGCGCGCCAACGGCGACCCGCGCACGCCCGGCGTCGACATGATCCAGTGGGTCGAGAAGATCCCGATCTTCGAGACGCGCAACTACGTCCAGCGCGTGCTGGAGAACGCCGTGGTCTACGACCTGATGCACCCCGAAAAGGCCCGCTCGCGTGGGCCGGCGAACATCAGCTGGTATCTGGGGAAGAACACGCCGGGCTAACGTCAACCCGCCCCGCCAAAACCGTTCGTGCTGAGCGAAGTCGAAGCACCTTCCCCTTCCCCGTTCGTGCTGAGCTTGTCGAAGCACTGCCCTTCTTCTTCGAGACGCGCTCTCGGCACGAAGAGGGACAGCCCTTCGACAGGCTCCGGGCGAACGGAGGTGGTGGTTGCTCCCCAGCGCGCTAAACCCACCCCATGGACCGTCCCAACTACATCACCCCTACCGGCTACGCCGCCCTCCGCGCCGAATACGAAGCGCTGTTCGCCGGCGAACGCCCGAAGCTGGTCGAAACCATCGCCTGGGCGGCGGGCAACGGCGACCGGTCGGAGAACGGCGACTATATCTATGGCCGCAAGCGGCTGCGCGAGATCGATCGGCGGCTGGGCTGGCTGTCGAAGCGGATGAAGGCGGCGAAGGTCGTCGATCCCGCCGCGCAGGAGGATCGCAGCCGCGTCTGGTTCGGCGCCAGCGTCACCGTCGCCGACATGGACGACAACGAACGCGAGCTCACCCTGGTCGGCGACGACGAAGCGGACGCCGGCGCCGGCCGCGTCGGCTGGAACAGCCCGTTCGCGCGCGCGCTGCGCGGTGCCGCGGTCGGCGATGTCCGACGCGTCACCCTGCCGGCGGGCGAGCGCGAATATGAGTTGATCGCGATACGCTATCCCTGAGGCGGGATCGGCGGTACGACGCCCACATGGACGAAACTCCCAACCGCAACATCGCCCTGCTGATCGACGCCGACAATGCGTCCGCGGCGACCTTCGATCCCGTCATCACCGTGCTTGCCGAGCTCGGCACGGTCAGCGTGCGGCGCGTCTACGGCAACTGGTCGAAGACCGCGCTGAAGGGCTGGGTCGAGATGTCGCTGAAGCACGGCATCGAGCCGCAGCAGCAGTTCGACCTGACGAAAGGCAAGAACGCCACCGACATGAAGATGACGATCGACGCGATGGACCTGCTCTATCGCGGCAACGTCCAGGGCTTCGGCATCATGTCGTCGGACAGCGATTTCATGCCGCTCGCCACCCGCATCCGGCAGGAGGGGCTTCCGGTCTACGGCTTCGGCACGGCGAAGACCCCTGCGCCGTTCCAGCAGGCGTGCACCCGCTTCATCGACACCGGCGCGTTGCAGGTGGCGGCCACGCCGGCCCCGGTCGATGTACCTCTGGCGGAATCGCTGCCCCCCGCCTCCGGCCGCCCAAAGCCGGCCGTGCCGCAGGCGACCGCCGCCAAGGGAGTCGATCCCGAACTGCTGAAACTGCTGATCGACAGCTACGACAGCGTGCGTCGTGACGAGCGTGGCTTCGTCAGCCTGTCCGCGATGGGCAAGCTGGCCGAGAACCGCTCGAGCTTCGACGCGCGCAATTACGGGTTCAAGCGGCTGTCCGACCTGATCGAGGCGGTGCCGAATTTCCAGACCGAGCGCCGCGACGACGGCCGGCTGTGGGTGAAGCGGCTGCGTTAGGCGCGCAGGTCGCTGTATCCGCGCATCACGCTGTCGCGCACACCGAACCCGGCGTGGCCGACCGCGGCGGCGAACGCGCGCGCGAAGCTGACCGCGTAGAGTGGTGCCGCCATGCGCTCCAGCTCGCCGCGCTCGATCGCCTCGATCTGGTGGCATCCGATCTTGGTGCGCTCCGCGACCGATCCGACCGACAGCCCGGCGGCGACACGCGCCTTCGCCAGATCCGCGCCCAGTTCCATCCAGCTTGTCGGCCGTGCCGTCATGATCCAACCCCGTGCGGCGGATGAGCGGGGATAAGACGCGAGTCGCCCTCCCCTTGCCGCAAGGATAGCGCTACGCCTCTTAACCAAATGTTACACATGAACCGTGTTCGGCATGTCGCTGTAATTGCACGCTTCACGGCCGGCGGCGGCGAGGTTGCGGCAGGCTGTGTCGCTATTAGCTCGCCGCTCGGGGCTTGTCGGGTGCAAGGGAGACGCGACCGGCAGCGCGGGGCTGTCGGCGACATGTTCGACGAAACGGAATTGGGTGATGGGGGCGATGCAACGCATCCTGGTGAGCGGCCGCGTGCAACAGGTCGGCTACCGCGACTATATGGTTCGCAAGGCGCAGGCTTTGGGCGTCCGCGGCTGGGTCCGCAACCTCACCGACGGGCGGGTCGAGATGCTGGCCGACGGCGACGACGCCGCGATCGAGGCATTCCTGGCCGCGACGCGCGAGGGGCCGGCGATGGCGCGGGTCGACGATGTCGTCACCGTGCCGACCGACGACCGCGCGGTGAAGGGTTTCACGAAGCGCTTCACCGCCTGACGCATCACGGCCGGATTTCGTCGCACGCGATGCATCCGCTTGCTGCGATGCGCGTTTGTTCTCCAGATGGTCCAGTATCCCTGTCCGGCCATCGCCAATGGAGCAGCCGTGATCAGCGTAGCCGCCGGCCGCAGGGCCGATCGTCGTCACCCGGAGGAAGACCGGGCCTATTTCTACCACCGCGCCACCGTGCAGATGGACCTCGCCACCCGCGCCGGATCACAGGAAGCGGTCGCCGCGCACATCGCGCTGGCGGAACATTACATGGGTTTATGCGACGCAGTGGCGATGCTGGAGGAAACGCGCGAGGACCACGACGGCCTTAGGCCGATCGGGGTTTAGGGGGTCGGTCGCACCCCCGCCCCAGCGTCACCCCCGCGAAGTCGGGAATTCCTTGACGCTCCCCTCGCCGCTTAACCGCAACGACAGTCTCAATGAATTCCCGCCTCCGCGGGAGTGACGGTAGTTTTTTTAAGGCGCCCCAAACTACCGCGTCAGCTTCTTGTAAGCGAGCGCCGTCGGCCGATCCGCCGCATCGCCCAGACGACGGCGCTTGTCCTCCTCATAGGCGTCGAAGTTCCCCTCGAACCACTCGACATGGCTGTCGCCCTCGAACGCGAGGATGTGCGTCGCGAGGCGATCGAGGAAGAAGCGGTCATGGCTGATGACCACGGCGCAGCCGGCGAAATTCTCGATCGCCTCCTCCAGCGCACCCAGCGTTTCCACGTCGAGATCGTTGGTCGGCTCGTCGAGCAGCAGCACGTTGCCACCACGCTTCAGCATCTTGGCGATGTTGACGCGGTTGCGCTCACCGCCCGACAGCTTGCCGACGTTCTTCTGCTGGTCTTGCCCCTTGAAGTTGAACGCGCCCACGTAAGCGCGCGTCGACTGGTCGTGGCCGTTGACCTTCATGTAGTCGAGCCCGTCGGAGATTTCCTCCCAGACGTTCTTCTTCGGGTCGAGGTGATCGCGGCTCTGGTCGACGTAACCCAGCCGCACGGTCGACCCCATGTCGATCTTGCCCTCGTCGGGCTGTTCCTGGCCGGTGATGAGCTTGAACAGCGTCGACTTGCCCGCGCCGTTCGGCCCGATGACGCCGACGATGCCGCCCGCCGGCAACGTGAAGGACAGGTTCTCGAACAGCAGCTTGTCGCCGTAAGCCTTGCTGACGTTCTCGACCTCGATCACCTTGCCGCCCAGCCGCTCGGGCACCTGGATGACGATCTGCGCCTTGCCGGGGGTGCGGTTCTTCTGCGCCTCGACCAGCTGCTCGAACTTGGCGATACGCGCTTTCGACTTGGTCTGGCGGGCCTTGGCACCCTGCCGGATCCATTCCAGCTCGTTGCGGATCGCGGTCTGGCGGCCCGATTCCTCGCGCTCCTCCTGCTCCAGCCGCTTCGACTTCTTCTCGAGGTACGTCGAGTAATTGCCTTCGTACGGGAAGTACTTGCCGCGATCGATTTCGAGGATCCAGCCGACGACGTTGTCGAGGAAATAGCGGTCATGGGTAATCATCAGGACCGCGCCGGCATATTCCTTCAGATGATTCTCCAGCCAGCGGACGCTCTCGGCATCCAGATGGTTGGTCGGCTCGTCGAGCAGCAGGATCGACGGCTTCTGGATCAGCAGCCGGGTCAGCGCCACGCGACGCTTCTCGCCGCCCGACAGGTTCGCGACCGGCCAGTCCGACGGCGGACAGCGCAGCGCCTCCATCGCGACCTCCAGCTGGTTGTCGAGCGTCCACCCGTCGACCGCGTCGATCTTTTCCTGGAGCGTCCCCATCTCCTCCATCAGCGCGTCGAAGTCGGTGTCGTCCTTCGGATCGCCCATCTCGGCGGAGATCGCGTTGAAGCGATCGACCAGGTCCGCCGTCTCGCGCGCGCCCTGCTTGACGTTCTCCAGCACCGTCTTCGTCGGGTCGAGCTCGGGTTCCTGCTCCAGATAGCCGACGGTGATATACTCGCCCGGCCACGCCTCGCCAGTGAAGTCCTTGTCGACGCCGGCCATGATCTTCATCAGCGTCGACTTGCCGGCGCCGTTCGGGCCGACGATGCCGATCTTGGCGCCCTGATAGAATTGCAGGTTGATGTTCGACAGCACCGGCTTGGGGGCGCCGGGGAAGGTCTTGGTCATGTCCTTCATGACATAGGCATACTGGGCGGCCACGGGGGTCTCCGTTCGATCGATCTGAGGCAGGGAAAGTCGCCCGGCGATGTAGTCGCAGCGCGGACGATTGGCAACGCGTCGGCCTGGGGCTACCACTCCCGTCATGAAGCGCATCCTGCTCGCGGCCGCCGCCGCCCTCGCCCTCCCCGCCACCGCAGCCGCGCAAGGTCAGGACGTCGCGGCGCTCCGCGACGCCGCGATGCAGGATGACGTGGCATGGAACATCACCGAGGGGCTGACGACCGAGATCGGCCCGCGCCTCGCCGGCACCGATGACGAAGCGCGTGCCCGCGACTGGGCGGTCAAGAAGCTGAAAGGCCTGGGCTTCAGCAACGTCCGCGTCGAGCCCTTCACCATGCCGGTGTGGGTGCGCGGGATCGAGACGGGAGAAGTCGTCTCGCCCTTTCCGCAGAAGCTGCACCTGACCGCGCTCGGCAATTCGGGCGCCACGCCCGCCGCCGGGCTGACCGCGGAGATCGTCTACTTCCCCTCGCTCGCCGACCTGCAGGCCGCACCCGACGGGAGTCTGAAGGGCAAGATCGCCTTCGTCAGCCACGCGATGCAAAAGACGATGGATGGGTCGAGCTACGGCTATTTCGGCGCCGTCCGCCGCAGCGGTCCCGCGGTCGCATCGCGCAAGGGCGCGGCGGCGATCGTCATCCGCTCGGTCGGCACCGACTATCACCGTAATCCGCACGCCGGCGGCACCAACTTCCCCGACGGCGTGAAGCCGATCCCCGCCGCCGCGCTCTCGCTGCCCGACGCCGAACAGCTGGAGCGCATCCTGAGGCGTGGGGCACCGGTGCGGCTGAAGCTTGTGCTGACCCCGCGTCAGACCGGCATGAAGCAGTCCGGCAACGTCATCGCCGAAGTGCCGGGCAGCGATCCCGCCGCCGGCATCGTCCTTATCGGCGGCCACCTCGACAGCTGGGATCTGGGCACCGGCGCGATCGACGACGCGACCGGCGTCGCCATCACCACCGCCGCCGCCAAGCGGATCATGGACGCCGGCCAGCCGCGCCGCACGATCCGCGTCGTCTGGTTCGGCGCGGAGGAAGTTGGCGTGTTCGGCGGCCGCGCCTATGCGCAGGCGCACGGCAACGACAATCATGTCGCGGCGGCGGAGAGCGACTTCGGCGCCGACCGCATCTGGCGGTTCGAGACCAACCTGCCGGAGGGCGCGAAGGCCGTCGGCGACCGCCTCGCCACCGCGCTCTTCCCGCTCGGCATCGGTCGTGGTCCCGGCAAGGCGGGCGATGGCGCCGACGTCGGCCCGATCATGGCGAAGGGCGTGGCGGCGATCGATCTGAACCAGTCCGGCCTCGACTATTTCAACCTGCACCACACGCCCGACGACACGCTGGACAAGGTCGATCCGGCCAAATTGCGGCAGAACGTGGCGGCGTGGACGGCGATGCTGGCCGTCGTCGCCAACGCGCCCGAAGCCATCGGTCGCACCACGCCGGCGCGCTGAGCGAGGCCCGCGGATGCGACGAGCTGGGCATTTATGACGTTGACGGCCTGTTCGATGGCGCTATTGCGGCAACTTCGCGTCGGCAATCGGGCCGGGTTCGCGATGTTATTTGCTTGGGAGCAATTAATGAAGAAGGTTCTCATTGTCGCTGCCGCCGCCGGCCTGATGTCGCTCGCAGCGTGCAACTCGCCGCAGGCTGAGCAGAACGAGTCGAACGCCGAAGCGCTGGCCGACAACATCGAGGCACAGGCCGACAACCTCGAAGCGATGGCCGACAACGCCACGACCGAGACTTCGGAAGCCGCTCTCGAGAACGCTGCCGACAACCTGCACGCCAAGGCAGACAACGTCGAAGAGAACGCCGACAACGAGACCGACCTGCCGAACTAAGGCAGACGGTCCGCCGGCCTTCGGGCCGCGGTGTCTAACGAAGGGGCGCTTTCCGCGAGGAAGGCGCCCTTTTCGTATGTGGGCACCAATCGCGCTGAGCGCGACCAACCGTCACCGTTCGTGCTGAGCTTGTCGAAGCATCGGACTTGGCGCCGCGAAGTGGTCACGCCAGTTCTTCGCCACCGCCGTGCTCCCGCGCAGGCGGGAGCCCAGGGTTACGAAGCGTAACGCCTGCTATGCTAGGCCCCGCCTGCGTCGGAGCACCAAGCGCTTTGGCGGCAATGTGCGCTGTCCTACCTGCCGCTATCATGCTCTTGCGGGTACGTGACCTTCGACAGAACGACGACGCTTCGCCCCGCTCATCGTCCGGCCAGACGCGCCGCCCAACGAAGCTCAACCGATCGGTTAAGCGTCCGGACGCCCAGCAAGGCGAAATCGCCTGCATTCGCCGGCAGACGCAGCGACAATATCTCTATTTATCAGTATGTTGCCGACCCAACGCGACCGGCCGACGACCGCGCCGAAAAACACGTTTTTCTCTCAACATTCGACGACCTGCGAAGCTCAACCGATCGGTTGAGCATCACGACCCCTCGCCGCCGCAAAACCGAACCAAACCTCGATAGCCGATCGACGAAAAGGGCGGTGTATCAACACCTTGACGACCCGGCCCGCCCCGCGTTCGCGCCTGACGAAAGCATCGTTTTCGTCTCAACATTCGCCGTAGCGCGCAACGCCCTATTCGTAGCTGCTCGCAAACGTCTGATCGCCGACATAATCGCTGAACCGGGTGATGTTCGGCTCGAACTTCATCGTCACCTTGCCGGTCGCACCATGGCGCTGCTTGGCGATGATGAGTTCGGCGAGGCCGTGCACCCGATCCATCGATTGCGCCCAGACCGAATGGTCGTCGAACACCCGCGCATCGTCGCCGTCCTTCGGGATCTTCGGCTCGCGCGCGGCGAGGTAATAGTCCTCGCGGAACACGAACCACACCATGTCGGCGTCCTGCTCGATCGACCCCGATTCGCGCAGGTCCGACAGCATCGGCCGTTTGTCCTCGCGCTGCTCGACCGCACGGCTCAGCTGCGACAGCGCGATGACGGGAACGTTCAGGTCCTTGGCCAGCGTCTTGAGGCCGCGGCTGATCTCGGAGATTTCCTGCACGCGCCCGTCGCCCGACGCCTTGGCCGATCCCGACAGCAGCTGGAGGTAATCGACCACCACCAGCCCGATCTGGTTCTGCTGCCGCCGCTGCAAGCGTCGCACGCGGGTGTGCAGGCCTCCGATGCTCAGGCCCGCGGTATCGTCGATGAACAGCGGCAGATTTTCGAGGTCCGCCGCCGCCGCCGCCAACTGCGCGAACTCGGCCTTGCTGATCTTGCCCATGCGCAGCGATTCGGAACTGATCCGCGCCTGTTCGGACAGGATACGCGTCGCCAGCTGGTCGGCCGACATTTCGAGACTGAAGAACGCGACCTTCGCGCCCACCGACTTCTTGGGCTCGATGCCCAGCCGCATGTCGTCCATCCAGCGCTTGGCGGCGTTGAAGGCGATGTTGGTGGCGAGCGAGGTCTTGCCCATGCCCGGTCGCCCGGCGAGGATGATGAGATCGCTGTGGTGGAGACCGCCGACCTTGCCGTTGATCGAATCGAGGCCGGTCGTGACGCCCGAAAGCCCGCCGCCCGCGTTCAGCGCCTTCTCGGCGAGCCGCACGGCCTCCGTCGTCGCCTGCGCGAAGGTCTTGACGGTGTTGGCGTTGCCGCCATCCGCCGCGACGTTGAACAGCAGCTCTTCCGCTGCCTCGATCTGCGCGCGGGGGTTGACCTCCTCGCGCGTGTCCATCGCCTTCTCGACGAGCGTCCGTCCCACCGTCACCAGCGCGCGCAGCATGGCGAGGTCGTAGATCTGCTGCGCGAACTGCTTGGCGCCGATCAGGCCGGCGCCGCTGCCGGTCAGCTGCGCGAGATACGCCGGACCGCCCAGCGCGCGCATCCCCTCGTCCCCGTCGAACATCGGCCGCAGCGTGACCGGCGTCGCCAGCATGTCGTTCTGCCGGAGCGCGCGGATCGCGCCATAGATGCGGCCGTGCAGTGGCTCGAAGAAATGATCGTCGTCCAGCCTATCGAGGATGTCGTCGGCCAGCCGGTTGTCGATCATCATCGCGCCCAGCAGCGCGGCCTCCGCCTCGACGTTCTGCGGCAGCTGCTGCGGCTCGGGGGAATCGGCGGGACGGATCATGGTGGCCATCCCTCCCCTTTCCACCCCCGCCGCCGCCACGGCAAGCGCGGCCCGTTGATTCGCCCCGGCAAAAGCCGCAAGGCTGTGCGATGGCCGATCCGCGGATCATCGACGTGCAACTGGACGAGCGCACCATCCTGTGGCGCTCGGCCGACGTCGAGCAGGAACGCCGCATCGCGATCTTCGACCTGCTGGAGGAGAACAGCTTTGCGCCGCAGCGCGAGCATGCCGACGGCTATGCCGGGCCGTACCGCATCAAGCTGTCGGTCGAGGAAGGGCGGCTGGCACTCGCCATCCACCGTGCCGACGACAGCCATCTGGAGACTTTGGTGCTGGCGCTCGGGCGCTTCCGCCGGCCGATCCGCGACTATTTCGCGATCTGCGACAGCTATTATCAGGCCGTCCGCCAGTCGACCCCGGCACAGATCGAAACCGTCGACATGGCCCGGCGCGGCATCCACAACCAGGCGGCCGAGCTGCTCGTCGAACGGCTGGACGGCAAGATCGCGATCGATTTCGACACTGCGCGCCGGCTCTTCACGCTGATCTGCGTGCTGCATATCAAGGGATAACGATGCACTTCGACGAAACCGCGCTGATCGCCGCCGCCCGTACGGCGGCGCTGAACGCTCATGCCCCCTATTCGCGCTTCGCGGTCGGCGCGGCGGTGCTGCTGACCGACGGATCGGTGGTCACCGGCGCCAATTTCGAGAACGCCAGCTACGGCCTGTCGCTGTGCGCGGAGACGGTCGCGCTGGCGAGCGTCAGCGCCTCGGGCCGCTTGCGCGACGTCGCCGCACTCGCCGTCATCGGCGGCGCGATGGACGCGGACGGCCGCCCGACCGGCACCGGCCCGGTAAGCCCCTGCGGCCGCTGTCGTCAGGTCATCAACGAAGCCGCCCAGATGAGCCGCACCGACCTCCCCGTCCTGTGCGGCGCGGCGGACGGCGACGCGGTAAAACGCTACCGCCTGTCGGATCTGCTGCCCGACGCGTTCGGGCCGGCGGATCTGGGGATTGTGGCGTAGCACTGCGCCCGTTCGTGTTGAGCGACGTCGAAGCACCCGTCTAAGAGTGGAAAGAAGAAGGGTTGCTTAGAAAGCCCGAAGAGAAGGTCTGGCCGGCCACGCCCGCATCAGCGGTACCGCAAGCAGCAGTGCCCCGATCGCGGCTCAACCCTCTCCTTCGTGCCTTCGCGCCTTCGCTGAACGACTAGCGTCTTCTGCTTCCTCAGTACGGCAAAGCCCACCCCGGCTTGCCCAACCGCCAGTTCATGAACGTCACCATGTCGGCATACATCGCATCCGCCTGCGCCTTGGTCGATCCAACGCCATGCCCGCCGTCCTCATCGACGCGCAGCAGCACCACGTTCTTCGGGTTCGCCGCCCGCATCCGCGCCGCCAGCTTGCCCGGCTGCCAGCTATCGACACGCGGATCGTTCAGCCCGGTGGTGATAAGGTACGGCGGATAAGCGGCTCCGTCCTTCACATGCTGATAGCCGTCCATGGCCAGCAGGTTGCGGAAGCCCTGCGCATCCTTGACCGTCCCGAATTCGACGATGTTGGCCGGACCGTTGGTCTGATACTCGGCGCGCAGCGCGCTCGCCATCGGCACCTGGTCGATGACGCCGGCGAACAGCTCGGGCCGCTCCATCGGCGCCATCCCCATCGGGATGCCGCCCGCCGATCCGCCGGTGATGAACAACTGCTGCGGCGTCGTCACCCCCGCCGCGATCGCCGCCTCGGCGCAGGCGATCAGGTCGCGCCAAGTATTGGGCTTCTGCGCATCCTTGCCGCCCAGCCGCCACGCCTCGCCGAACTCGCCGCCGCCGCGGACATGGCACATCGCGAAGTCGATGCCCTGATCGATCAGCGCTGCCGTGCGCGGCGTGAAATAGGGGAAGTTCGACACGCCGTACGAGCCGTAGGCATTGATGAGCAGCGGCCCCGGACGATTATGGCCTTTCACCCGAACGACGCTCAGCGGCACGCGCGTCCCGTCCTTGGCGGTCGCGGTGAGCTCGGTCGCAACATAGGCACTACGATCGAAGCCCGGCGGGGTCGCGCCGACGCCGATGTCGGCCAACGTCCGCTTCGCGGGATCGTAGCGCAGCCACTGCGGTGGCGTCGTCCAGTTGTCGAAACCGATGGTGATGCCCGGCTTCGTCGGATCGGCAAAGGCCGATACCGCGTCGAACGACCCCTTCTGCGGCAGCGGGATCGCCTCCATATTGCCATCGTCGCCGACGCGGAACAGCTTCGAGAACAGGCCCTCGCGCGCGATGACGTACAGCCCGTCCGACGCCGCGCGAATGCCCTCGATCAGCCGCGCCTTGTCCATCGGCACCAGCACGCGCGCGGACGACAGCGGCTGGCCCGCCTGCATCGTCAGCACCTGGAACGTCGGCGCATTCTTGTGCGACAGCAGGTAGATCGTGCGTCCGCGCTGATCGAGCGCGGTGATCTCCGCATCATAGCTGAACGCCTTCGTCCACGGCGTCTTCGCGTTCAGCGCAGCGGTAGCGGGCGCCAGCCAGACCTCCGCCTCGTTCTGCACGCCGTTGATGACCAGCGCCTGGACATGCGACGCGCCCGGCACCGCGTTGACGACGTTGAACTGCTCCGGCCGCGGCTTGATGACGCTGTCCGAGACGCCGCCGCCGAAGACCGGCACCGGCGCCGCCTTCAGATCCCACACCAGCGCGGTGCTGTTGAGATAGCGCTGCGTCGGCGAGGCTCCCGGCGCCAGCGCGGCGAGCTGGTTGATGTAGAGCGCCCTCCCGTCCGGCGCCCAGGTCGGCGGACCGAACTGCACCCGCTCGATCGGGCCGGCGATCACCGCTCCACCGGCAACGTCGTAGATGCTCAGCAGAGCATTCTCCGACCCGCCCTCGGACACGCCGACCGCGACCCGCGTACCGTCCGGCGACGGCATGAAATAATTGATCGCCATCGGCACGCCGCCCCGCGCGGCACGCAGCGCGGCGACGTCGATCAGCTTGCGGATCGCCCCTCCCTCGCGCACCATCAGGTCGAAATTGTCCGATCCGGGGGCCCGCTGCAGCCAGAATTCGCGCGAGCCCATCTGGCGATAGTCGCGCGCAGCGGTGAAGGCGCCGGTCGTCGCCCTGATCTTGTCGACCACCGCGGCGCGGTTCGCCACCGAATCGAACAGCGTGCGCGTATACTTCCCCTCCGCGCGCATCCACGGCACCGCGACGGGATCGTCCTTCGCCTCCATGTAACGATAGGGATCGGTGACGTTGGTGCCGAAATAGGTTTCGACGACCGGCTTGGCCGGCGGCGCGGCCGGTCGTTGCGGCGCGGTCTGCGCACTGGCGGGCGCCGCCAGCACGGCGATGATGGCAAAGATCGACGATCGCATGATCCACTCCCCCGAGTCTTCAATAGGGACAATGCTGCGCGATTTGCGAACCCTTGCAAGTGTTTTCGGCAAAGCCTTGCGCGTCGCGCCCGCTCCCGCGATGACGGCGTCATGATCCTTTCCGACCACTGGATTCGCGAGCAGGCGACGACCCGCAACATGATCGAGCCTTTCGTGGAGGGTCAGCGGCGCGAGAATTGCATCAGCTACGGCCTGTCGTCCTACGGCTATGACGCGCGCGTGGCGGACGAATTCAAGATCTTCACCAACGTCGACTCGGCGGTGGTCGACCCGAAGAATTTCGATGCGAACAGCTTCGTCGATCGCAAGACCGACGTCTGCGTCATCCCGCCCAACAGCTTCGCGCTCGCCCGGACGGTCGAATATTTCCGCGTGCCGCGCGACGTGCTGGTCATCTGCCTCGGCAAATCGACCTATGCGCGCTGCGGCATCATCGTGAACGTCACCCCGCTCGAACCCGAATGGGAGGGGCATGTGACGCTGGAATTCTCGAACACCACGCCGCTGCCGGCCAAGATCTACGCAAACGAAGGCGCCTGCCAGTTCCTGTTCCTGAAGGGCGACCGCCCCTGCGAGACGAGCTATGCCGACCGTGCGGGCAAATATATGGGGCAGCGCGGCGTGACATTGCCGAAGCTGTAGGGCTGTGACTGCTCGATAATCATATCTGACGGCGCAACGTACATCTTCCGTTCGCATCGAGCAGCCGTCGAACTTGTCGAGACGGGGTGTCGAGAGGTATTAGTGGCGAGAATCGTTCGATACGATGAGCAGGCCGGCTCGCCCCAAGACGACCCCGACCATGCCCGCAGCATGCCCATCCGCCAGAGTTCGTCATCCGAGACGAACGCCTCAGTTGAATGTCGATCGACCACATTCTCAAGACAAGCCGGCAGGCTGTCGGCTGCGCACCGCGGCGCGGCTACGTTAGCGCCTATCCGTCTTGTGGTGACTTCAGTTCTGCACCAAACGCGCGGATGGCATTCGCGCACGCCGGCTCTCAACACATTATTGCCGGTCCCGGCGGGTCGCGATCAAACCAGCACTCATTCGTGCCGAACGAAGTCGGAGTCCCGCCCCGCGGTGCAACGCTCCATTCTCGCTGATCGCCGCAAGCCGGTCGGGAGCGGAGCCCCGCAACCCGACCCCCTCGCCGATATCAGCGCGAAGCCGTCTGGAACGATGCCGTCCGGGCGAGCCCGCTCCGCGCGATCGCGTGGGCGCTGCGGGTACGCTCGCCATCCACATCCATCATAACGTCTCGCCGCGCGAGCACATGCTGGTAGAGCGCCGCCGCCGCCTGCGGCCGGCCCGAGTTGGCGTACACCGCAGCGAGGTTCAGCAGCACCTCCTGCCGCTCGGGATAGATCCGACGCTCCGCATCGAGCGTCTGCTCCGCCGAGGCGAGGTTCCCGGAGAGGATCGCCGACCGCGAAAACGCGATCGGATCGGCGGCCTGTGCCGATCCGCCAGCCACTGCGAGTGCAAGCGCGATCCCAACGCCACCGAACTTCGACATCATCATCACTCTCCGCTTTGTTACGCTTTTATGACGTGAGAGTGACTCTTTTGCTTCATGTCGACAAGTGCGATTTCTGCATGCGTTCGCCGGGCGTGATCTCGGTCGTTCGACGGCGGGACGATCACCGTGGCTTGATTGAAAACATGTCGAACCAACATCAGCGCCTTCGCGCCGTGGCTACGGCGCAGATCTTTCGATCTGATCTAGCGCTGCTACCGCTCGCCATGCCTCAGCATCGCCGCCTCCTCGCGCCTTGCATCACGCCAGAATTCCCTAGAGCGGCTTTCGATCAGGTTGGATCACCGACACGGAGGTGACTTCGGTTCGGGGCAAGGCGAGAGAAGGGAGCGGTGCCGAAGCATCGTGACCGACGAGCAACTCCGCCCGGATCGAACGCGCCCCGCCGCGCCAGCGGTCGCCCGTGGGCGATGACGGTGGTTCAAGCTGGTCGGAAGCCGCTATAAATGCCGGTATCCTAGCTGATCGACAATCGGGCTCAGCCGCGTTTTGCTAATCCGTCATCTTGGACGTGAGCCGGGATCCAGCGCCACGAACGCCGCCGTTTTAAACTCTGCGCGGCGGATCGAGTCCAGGATCACGGTCATCTGCGTGCCGGTCCGGCTTCTCCGTGCTCAATGTCGATCCGTCCTTGATGCCTCGCTGTGCTGTAGACCTCATCCATACGGCCACGCCCGAACGCAAAAAGGGGCGGCCTTTCGGCCACCCCTCTTCCAGCGTCGAACGCTTACGAGATCGAACGATCAGAAGTCGTTGCGATACTGCTCGTTGCCGACGAAGCCGAGCTTGGTCACGTTCGCGCGCTTGATGATCGCGAGCACCTCGTCGACCTTTTCGTAACGAGCCTGCGGATCCGGCGCGAAGTGCAGTTCCGGTTCCGGGTTCATCACGACGGTGCGGTCGAGATACTGGCGCAGCAGCACCTCGTTCACCGGCGCGCCGTTCCAGTACAGCGTGCCCGCCGGGTCGATCGTGACCTTGTTCTTGTCCGCTTCGATGACGTTTCGGTCCTGCGGCGTGTTCTGCGGCAGGTCGACCTTCACCGCGTGCGTCTGCACCGGGATAGTGATGATGAACATGATGAGAAGAACGAGCATGACGTCGATCAACGGCGTCGTGTTCATCTCCATCATGGGCTCGCCATCATCGGAGCCAGCACTCATTGCCATGACTATACTCTCCTAGCTACCGCGCCGATCAACGATCGACGGGTGCTGACTGTCCGGCCGGCGGCTCGGAAATGAAGCCGACCTTGATGAAGCCCGCCTGCTGCATCGTGTACACCGCGCCGCCGATGCAGCGGTACGGCGTGCTGATGTCGCCGCGGATGTGCACCTCGGGGATGTCGTCGGGCTTGATGTTCGAACCCAGGCGATCGACCACGCCCTTCAGCTTTGCGACGCCACGGTCGAGCAGCTCCTGATGGCTGACGCGGGTCATGCCCCAGGTCACTTCGCAGTTGTTGCCTTCGCCACGGATCGAAAGCAGCACGTTTTCCGGCTTGGTCGTCGTGACCTCGTACTTCACCTTCGGCAGCTCGAGCGGGATCGACTGGATCACGACCGGCACCGCGATCAGGAAGATGATCAGGAGCACCAGCATGACGTCGACGAGCGGCGTCGTGTTGATGTCCGTGATCGGTTTGTCTTCGGCGGAACCTCCGCCCACGCTCATCGCCATTGCGAGACTATCCTATCCACATGTCCCCGCCCCATGTCGGGCGGGTAAGGCCGGGGCCGCCACCGCGGCGGCCCCGGGCCGATACTTTTACGAGCGCGTCGGGATGCCGCCGGCCGGGGCGGTCGTCGCCGCCGGCTTGGTGACCGGTGCCGTCGCGACGCCCGGCTTCACCGGAGCGGCCTTCGACACGACCGGCTTCACCGCGCCGTTCGAAGCGAGGTAGCCCAGCACGTCGTTCGAGAACGCCGACAGCTCCTCGGCGATCGCCTTGTTGCGACGCTGCAGCCAGTTGTAGGCGAGCACCGCCGGAACGGCGACGACCAGGCCGAGCGCGGTCATGATGAGCGCCTCGCCGACCGGGCCGGCGACGGCGTCGATCGATGCCTGACCGGCAGCGCCGATCTTGATGAGCGCGCGGTAGATGCCGATGACGGTACCGAACAGGCCGATGAACGGCGCGGTCGAACCGACAGTCGCGAGGAAGGCCAGACCACCGTTCAGCGACGAGTTGATCGACGCTTCCGAACGCGCCAGCGAACCGTGCAGCCAGTCATGCGCCTCGACCGGGTCGGTCAGCAGCTTGTGCTGCTCCTGCGCGGCCAGGCCGTCGTCGACGATCTGGCGATAGGCCGAGTTCTTCTCGAGCTTCGCGGCGCCTTCGCGCAGGTTGCTCGACTGCCAGAAGCCCTCGCGCACGCGCTTGGCCTGGCCGATGATCTTCTGCTGCTCGAACAGCTTCACGAACAGGATGAAGAGCGAGAAGAACAGGAAGGCGACCAGGATGATGAACACCGACCAGGCGATGACACCGCCCTGCTCGAGTGCTTCCCAAAGGCCGTAGGGGTTCTCGGCGGCCGGCGCGGCGCCCGCGGCGAGGATGGTGGTCAACATGCTCGGTTATCCCTCTAAAACTAGCTGATTTTCGTACATAGTCTGAAATCGTCGAATGGTCGCCAACGCCCTTATTGGGGCAGCGTCCACACCACGCGCCGCGACTGGGTGACGGCGATCGGAGCCCCCCCCGCATCGAGCGCTGGCGAATAGCGCCCGCGGCGCGTAATCGCCTGACATGCAGCGCGATCGAGCGCCGACGAGCCTGACGACGACGTCACGCGGCAATTCTCCACGCGTCCGGCCGTGTTGATCGTCCACGAGATACCGGTCGTACCTTCCTCTTCCGCGCGGATCGACGCTTGCGGATAATCGTCCTGCGTGATCCAGTCCGCCGGGTTGCCCCGAGGACCGGCCGCCTTGCTGACCACGGCCGGACCGGGAGGCGCTGGCGGCGCCGGTGGTGCCGGCGGTGCGGGGGGCGGCGTGTTATAAGCCGGCGGCGGCGTCGTCACTGCCTGCATCGTCACCGGCGGCGCCTGCGTCTGCACGATCGGCGGCGGGGTGACGAGCACCGGCGGCGGCGGCACGGACGGCTGGTCCGGCGGCGGCGGCGGCGGCGGCACTTCCTCGGGCGGGGGCGGTGGCTCCTCGACCTCGAACGTCTTCAGATTTTCCTGCGCCTTCTTGATATATTGATAGGCGAGGCCCGTCACGAATGCATAGCCGAGCACCGCGTTCAACAACGCGACGATGACAAGCGCCACCACTCGGCTACCACCCGTACTCCTGTCAGCGTAGGCCATCCAGCAACCAAACTCCCTCATGACTGACTGGGGTGCAGCACCCGGTTGTCACCGGTTGCCGCTCACCCTCTGCCTTAGATCTTACACGTCCCATAGGCAGGCCGACTGTGTCTCTATCACGTGGCTACGATGACGCAAACGCTTTGTCGGGCGCAACAAACGAACAATCGCTAGTCATCCCAATTATTTCTGTAACAAATCGGGCCGATCGCCTATTGACGTTTACCATGTTCGCAGTCCGTACCGCCGCCCTCGGCATCGCCCTGTTCGTCAATGCCGGTGCCACATATCCGGCCGAAACATCGCAAATCATGGCCGAATCGCGGCAGCAGACGGCGTTCGCGACCCCCTCCTACGCCGACATTGCCACGCGCAGCCTCGGCGCACCCGCGATCGTCGACGCCGTCGTCCGCGATGCGCGACGGCTGAAGCCGGCCGAGGCCCCCGGCGTCGCGCCGGGCCGCGTGCGCTATCTCGTCACCGCCGATGTGAGCGCACTGATTCGCGGAGCCGACGGTCTGGCGCAGCGCATCTTCTACCTCGCTGACGTGCCGCTCGACGCCCGCGGCAAGCCGCCGCGACTCAAGAAGGCGCGCGTGCTGCTGTTCGCCCGGCCGGTCGCGGGAATGGCGGGCGACGTCCAGCTGACCGCCCCCGATGGCCAACTGCCGTGGACGCCCGCGCTCGACGCCATGGTCCGCGCCATCGCGCGCGACATGGTGGCGCCGGACGCGCCGCCCGCCATCACCGGCGTTGGCAATGCCTTCCACGTTCCCGGTACGCTCCCCGGCGAGAGCGAGACGCAGATCTTCCTGACGACGGCGGATGCGCGCCCGGTGTCATTGTCGATCCTGCGTCGGCCCGGAGAGACGACGCGCTGGGCGGTGGCGCTCAGCGAGATCGTCGATGACGCCGCCGCGGCGCCGCGCCGTGATACCTTGCTGTGGTATCGCCTTGCTTGCGGACTGCCGCCCGCCCTGCCGGATGCGGCGATCGCGACAATGCCGCCCGAAGACGGCGCGCGTGCGCAGGAGGATTACCAGTTCGTCCGGCGCTCACTCGGCCCCTGTCGGTAAGCCTTCCCGCGCGAGGTGGACGAAGTCGCGGTCGAACGATCGCAGGTGTGCGCCGCCGTCGACGAAGATCGTCTGCCCCGTCACCGACCGCGCACCCGCCAGCCACGCGACGGCATCGGCGATCTCCTCCGGCGTCGCCAGCCGGTCGAGCGGCATCAGTCGCGCCAGCCGCTCGACCTGCCCAGGCGCGTAATCCTCGGTCGGGATCACCAGCCCCGGCGCGACCGCGTTGACCCTAACCCGCGGCGCCAGCGTGACGGCCAGCGTCCGCGTCGCCTCGGCCAGCGCCTGTTTCGATACCGTATAGGCGAGCTGGTCGCGCGGCGGATTGGCGATGCGCTGGTCGAGGATGTTGACCACCGCCCCCTCTCCCCCGCCCAGCCCGCGCGCCATGGCCTGCGCCAGCGCCATCGGCGCCGCGACGTTCACCGCGGCATGGTCGACGATCTCGGCATAGCTCGCCCGCCCTTCGTCGGCCGCGGCGAATCGCGATGCGCTGTTGACGAGCAGATCCACCGGCCGCCCTAACTGCGCCGCCACCGCCGGCACCAGCGCCGCGACCGCCGCCGCATCGGCCAGATCGGCATCGAACACGCACCACGTCCGCCCGGCCAGCGCTTCCACCAGCCAGTCTTCGGGCTCGCCCGGATGACCGCGATGGAGCGCGATATCATAGCCCTCCCCCGCCAGCCGCGCGGCGATGTGCGCGCCCAGCCGACGGCAGCTGCCGGTGACGAGCGCGAGGGCGCCCACGCTCAGCGCCGATGCCGGACGAGGGTGATACCGATCGACTCGCGCTCCTGCGCGATCGCCAGCTTCACGATCTTCACCGCCACCCGCGACACGCGCGCATCCTGCAGGAACAACGTCTCGGCGATATGGTCCGCCACCGCCTCGATCAGCGTGAAGTGCACGCCCTGCGGCAGCGCGTCGGTCGCGGCGTGGCGCAGGTCGATATAGCTTTTCGACGCCGCCAGCGGTGTATCCGGCGCGAAGGACTCGGGACAATCGAGCTCGACATCCAGCGAGATGCGCAGCGGCTGCGGCAAGTGCGTCTCTTCCGAATAGATGCCGGTCAGCACCATCGTCTCGAGGTCGTGGACCTGCAATGTCAGACTGTCCCGCACGCCACTCGCTTTCACTCTGTCGATCGAGCGCGGCGGATAGCAGATCGCGGCCGCTGCGAAAGCCTTGCGCTCGGGCGATTTCACCGTAAAGCGCCCGCGCTCTGCGCCCTGTCCTACACGCCGCCCGCTCGCTACCCCGAAAACAGGCTCCGCAACGCTCAACCGATCGGTTGAGCTTCAAGGCCGTTTCACGAGACAAGACACATGTGTTTTCGTCTCAACATTCATGCTCAACGAAGTGGTTGAATTTCGATGCCGACGCCGCGCCTTGAGCCTGCGACCATGACGATCGTTCCGCTGGCCAACCTGCCCGTCGCCGCACTGGAGGCGCTGCTCGATCGTGCCTTCGGTCCCGACCGGCAGACGCGCACCGCCTACCGCATCCGCGCCGGCACCGCGCCGATCCCCACGCTCAGCTTCGCCGCGCTCGACCACGATGGCGCGCTGGCGGGCACGATCCAGTGCTGGCCGGTCACCTTCGCCGGCGACGACGGGCGCATCGTGCCGTTGGTGATGGTCGGCCCGGTTGCGATCGAACCGGCGATCCAGCGCGGCGGCATCGGACGGAAGCTGATGAACCATATGCTGGAGGTGGCGCAACAGGCCGACGTGCCCGGCGCCGATGCGATGATGCTGGTGGGCGATCCGGGATATTACGACCGTTTCTTCGGCTTCACCGCCGAGCGCACGGGCGCATGGCGCCTGCCCGGCCCGTTCGAGGCGCGCCGCCTGCTCGCGCTCGGCGCCGGCGTGCCCACCGGCTCCGGCGACATCCGCGCCCGCCTGCCCGGCGATGTCGCCACCGTCGCGTCAGAAATCGCTTGAGTTTTCCGCCCCCCTGACGCAGGGGCTCGCGCTCGCCTGTGCGGCATCACCGCCGGCGAATTGAAACGACAGCCGGAGGGGCATGGCACGGGGCCATGTCAGCGATCGGCCAACAGTGAGAAGAAAGCATGGCTCTATACGAGCACGTCTTCCTTGCGCGCCAGGATCTGGCACAGGCGCAGGTGGACGCACTGGCGGAAGCCGCCACCAAGATCGTCGAGGATCACAACGGCAAGGTCGTCAAGACCGAGACCTGGGGCCTGCGCAGCCTGGCGTATCGCATCGCCAAGAACCGCAAGGCGCATTACGTGATGCTCGAGATCGACGCTCCCGGCGACGTCGTCGCCGAGCTGGAGCGCCAGACCCAGATCAACGAAGACGTCATCCGGTACATGACCGTGAAGGTCGACGAGCTCGAGCAGGGCCCGACCGTGATGATGCGCAAGCAGGAGCGCGACCGTGAGCGTCGTGGCGACCGTGAGGGCCGTGGCGATCGCCCGGACCGTGGTGACCGTGGCCCCCGTCGTGACCGCGAAGAGGAGGCCGCATAATGGCTCGTGCATTCTTCCGCCGCCGCAAGTCGTGCCCGTTCAGCGCCAAGGATGCGCCGCGGATCGACTATAAGGACGTCCGCCTGCTGCAGGGCTTCGTGTCCGAGCGTGGCAAGATCGTGCCGTCGCGCATCACCAGCGTGAGCGCCAAGAAGCAGCGCGAGCTCGCCCAGGCGATCAAGCGTGCGCGTCATCTGGGCCTGCTGCCCTACATCGTTAAGTAAGGAGTAGCAGCAATGGATGTCATTCTGCTTGAGCGCGTCGAGAAACTCGGCGGCATCGGCGACGTGGTAAAGGTGAAGGACGGGTTCGCCCGCAACTTCCTGCTGCCGAACAAGAAGGCGATGCGCGCCAACGAAGCGAACCGGAAGGTCTTCGAGGCCAACCGCGCTCGCATCGAAAGCGACAACGCGAACCGCCGCGGCGACGCCGAGAAGGAAGCCGCGACCTTCAAGGACGCGACCGTCACGCTGATCCGCCAGGCATCGAACACCGGCCAGCTCTACGGCTCGGTCGCGGTCCGCGATCTGGTCGAGGCGCTGATCGCCGACGGTCACAAGGTCGCCAAGTCGGCGATCGTGCTGAACCGTCCGATCAAGTCGATCGGCGTCTACGACGTCAACGTCGCGCTGCATCCGGAAGTGTCGGTGACCGTCAAGGTCAACGTCGCCCGCTCGCCGGAAGAGGCCGAGATGCAGGCATCGGGCGTCGACGTGATGACGGCAATGTTCGAGAAGGACGAGGCCGGCTTCATCGAGGATTACGATCCCAACGCCGAGCCGGGCGCGACCGCCGAAGTCGGCAACGACGACGAGGGTCAGCAGGGCTGATCCACGTCGCGGGGCGTCGCCTCAGAACAAAAAAAGGGCGCCGATCGCATATGCGGTCGGCGCCCTTTCTTCTTGCCGTCACCCTTTCGGGATGAGAGCGGCTTTACCACGTCATGGACAGGTCACGCAGGCGCCGATCACGGCGGCCAGCGGTATAAGCGACAGGATGACGGGGAAAATCTGTTTCATGGCGGCGCACTCATCTGGTTTGATGCGATAAAGCGCGCGCGACCGAAAAGTTGCGGGCACATGAACGACGCGCTGGCCACCGGCCCATATCGGGACAGCCCGGCGCACTAGGCAACCGCCATCCCGCTGAACCAATCGACCGCCCCTCACGACAGCATGACCCCCATCGCGCCGGACGCCACCTGTGGCCGAGGGCGGCTGGATCGAATAAATTCGGCCATGCTCCTCGCCATCAGCCTTGCCGCCGCGATCGCATCATGCCCGATCGAAAGCGCGCGCTATACCCTTCGCGGCGCGCCGCAGGTCACCGCCCGCTTCTTCACAGTATCGCCCACGCCCGATTGGCCGAGCGGGCTAGCGCTCCGGGTCCATGTCGCCGCGTCCGGCCGATCCTACTGGTTCCTCCCGTGGCAGGGCGGAACCGATCACAGGACGAACCTGGCTTGGGTGCAGGAAAGCAGCACGACCATTCTAATAGGGCCGCGCCGGGACATCGAAATTCTGACGACCGACCCGTCGTACAACCTGCAGGCCGAGGTTCCGAATGCGCGCGGCTCGGCGCCTACGCACATGCTGCTGCCGGACCTCACCAATCTGGCATGGCACGCGACCACCGACGAGCCGCGAGACACGCTACCCCGCGCGTTCTTCGATCTGACCGGCTGCAGGGCGCCCGACCCGGACGAAGCGCGGCGACGGATCGAGTTCCCAGCGGTCCCCTGATCCGAGTTTCGTCTTTATCGTCACGACATGCGTCGCGTCCGTCCGAACATCCGCTTCACCCGAATGCAGGCACGTGAGGTAAGGAAAAACCGTCGATCTAGCCCGCGACCGTCCGATTGCGTTGATCAACTGCCATTGGCCGTAGCAGAGCGTCGCTTAAGCCCGGTGTATACGACAGCCAGATAGTAGCCCATCACCGCCGATAGCAGCAGGGCAGTCGCTTGAATGACAGGGCCACCGATCGTGTCATCGAAGTCAGGAGTGTCTGTCACCGAGAGCATCAGAGCGCGGCCCGCTCCAAGCATCGTCAAAGCTGAGGGCAACATGAGAAGGTGAAGCACCCAAGCCGTTTGCAGCCTCTTCGCTAAACGCCAGAATACGATGGCCAAGAAAATTGGGCCGAAGGTCGCGATGATCCAGCCCAAGGAGCCTATCATCAAGTCACCGGCGGACATCGGCTTGACGCTCATATAAAGGTCGGCGGCATTCAGCGCCGCTCCCAGAAACAGAAACGCAGTCACTCCTACGGACAGCAAGCCGAAAACGTCCATGCAATTCAGGGCATACCGAGGTTTCATGTCAGGCAGGACCTAGACCATTCACTTACGGCCAAAAAGCTTCTCGATGTCTCCGTGCGCCAGCTTCACCCACGTCGGCCGCCCATGATTGCACTGGCCCGAATGCGGCGTGACCTCCATTTCGCGGAGCAGCGCGTTCATCTCGGCGACCGACAGCACCCGCCCGGCCCGCACCGATCCGTGGCACGCCATCGTCGCCGCGACATGGTCGAGCCGCTCGCGCAAGGACAGCGCCTCGTCGAAGGCAGCGAGTTCGTCCGCCAGGTCGGCGACGAGCCCCGCCGCCTCGCCCGCGCCCAGCAGCGCCGGGGTCGCGCGCACCAGCATCGCACGCGGGCCGAAGCGCTCCAGCTCCAGCCCGAACTCCGCCAGCTCGCCGGCCCGCGCCTCCAGCCGGTCGCACGCCGTCTCCTCCAGCTCGACCACCTCGGGCAGCAGCAGCGCCTGCGATGCCACCCGCCCGCCCGCCATCGCGCGCCGCATGCGTTCCAGCACCAGCCGCTCGTGCGCGGCATGCTGATCGACGATCACCAGCCCGTCCGACGCCTCGGCGACGATATAGGTCTTCGCCACCTGCCCGCGCGCGACGCCCAGCGGGTGGTCGCCCACCTCGGGCACCGGCGCGGCGGCGACTTCGGCGCGCGCCAGCGGCGGGGCGGCAATGAAGCCCGGTCGTCGTTCGCCGAGCGACGACACCGGCCGCTGGAGCAGGTCCACCCCGCCCCACGGCGTCTCGATCGTCTCGCCCGGAAAGGCGGGCGCGACGGGCTCGCTCTGCCAGGCGCCCAGCGCCGCCTCGCTCGGGCGCTGCACGACGCGGTGCCCCGCCTCGTCGAGTGCGCGGCGCAGGCCGCCGACGATCAGCCCGCGCACCATCGCCGGATCGCGGAAGCGCACCTCGGTCTTCGCCGGATGCACGTTCACATCGACGGCGTCCGACGGCACGTCGAGGAACAGCGCCACCACCGCATGCCGGTCGCGCGGCATCATCTCGGCATAGGCACCGCGGATCGCGCCGATCAGCAGCCGGTCCTTCACCGGGCGCCCGTTGACGAACAGATACTGGTGGTCGGCGATGCCGCGGTGGAAGGTCGGCAGTCCGGCCACCCCGCCCAGCCGCAGCCCCTCGCGCTCGGCATCGATGCCGACGCTGTTCTCGACGAGCGCGCGGTCGGTCAGCGCCGCGACGCGCGCCGGCCGGTCCTCCCCGCCCTGAACGGAGAGCGTCCGCCGCCCGTCATGCTCGACGCTGAACGCGATGTCGGCGCGCGCCATCGCCAGGCGCCGCACCACGTCGAGCGCCGCGGCATACTCGGCGCGTGGCGATCGCAGGAACTTGCGTCGCGCCGGCACCCGCGCGAACAGTTGCTCGACCCGCACCCGCGTGCCGGGCGGCAGCGCGGCGGGGCCGTCGGCCACCACATCGCCATTGTCGACGATCCGCGCCCAGCCGTCCGCCCCCGCCACCCGGCTTTCGAGCGACAGCCGCGCGACGCTGGCGATCGACGGCAACGCCTCGCCGCGGAACCCCATGGTAGTGACCGCCTCGATCGCCTCGTCGGGCAGCTTCGACGTCGCATGCCGTTCCAGCGCCAGCGCCATGTCGGCGGGCGTCATGCCGCAACCGTCGTCGATCACCTCGATCAGGTCGATGCCGCCCGCCGCCAGCCGCACCGCGATACGGGTCGCGCCCGCGTCGATCGCGTTCTCGACCAGTTCCTTCACCGCAGAAGCGGGGCGCTCCACCACTTCACCGGCCGCGATCCGGTTGACGAGATGCTCTGGCAGGCGTCGTATTGACATGGGGCAGGCTCTAGCCCAAGCGACGGCATCCCGCGACCCGTATCCGACCTCCCTCGACGGAGCTGGATTTCCGGCTGCGGGGGGCGTCCAGATCGTGCGAACTGCCGCCGGCGCAACGCCGTGCGGTTCCAGAGGGAACGGAAGTCTCAATCGCAATGTTTTCCCGCTTTTTCAAATTCATGTCCCATGACATGGCGATCGATCTCGGCACCGCCAACACGGTCGTCTACGTCCGCGGGCGCGGCGTCGTCCTGAACGAACCCTCGGTCGTCGCGATCGAGACGATCAACGGCGTCAAGAAGGTGCGCGCCGTCGGTGACGATGCGAAGCTGATGATGGGCAAGACACCGGGTTCGATCGAGGCGATTCGCCCGCTTCGCGACGGCGTCATCGCCGACATCGACGTCGCCGAGGAGATGATAAAGCACTTCATCCGCAAGGTGCACGGCGGCAAGTCGCGTCCCTGGCGCTTCCCGCAGATCGTCATCTGCGTACCGTCGGGCTCGACCAGCGTCGAACGCCGCGCGATCCGCGACGCCGCGTCCAACGCCGGCGCATCGCAGGTGTGGCTGATCGAGGAGCCGATGGCGGCCGCGATCGGCGCCGACATGCCGGTCACCGAACCGATCGGCAGCATGGTCGTCGACATCGGCGGCGGCACGACCGAGGTCGCGGTGCTCTCGCTGCGCGGCCTCGCCTATTCGACCAGCGTGCGCATCGGCGGCGACAAGATGGACGAGGCGATCGTCAGCTACGTCCGCCGCAACCACAATCTGCTGATCGGCGAGGCGACCGCCGAGCGCATCAAGCAGGACGTCGGCATCGCCAAGCCGCCCGCCGACGGCATCGGCCTGACTTTGCACATCAAGGGCCGCGATCTGGTCAACGGCGTGCCCAAGGAAATCCAGATCAACCAGGGCCAGATCGCCGAGGCGCTGTCCGAACCGGTGTCGGCGATCGTCGAGGGTGTCCGCATCGCGCTGGAGAACACTGCGCCCGAGCTTGCGGCCGACATCGTCGACCAGGGCATCGTGCTGACCGGCGGCGGCGCGCTGCTGCAGGGACTGGACGAGGTGCTGCGCGACGAGACCGGCCTGCCGGTCACGGTCGCGGAGGATCCGCTGACCTGCGTCGCGCTCGGCACCGGTCGCGCGCTGGAGGATCCGCAGTTCCGCGGCGTCCTGCTCGCCGTCTGATCTTCAGCCGATAAGGGAGGCGGCGGGTCATGGCACCGCCAGCAGCACGGCGAACCGGGTTTTCGCGGCGGGCGCAATATGGCGTCTTCATCGGGTACGTCGCGGCTGCGTCCGGCGTCATCGTCGGGCTGGTGCTCGTCCTCCTCTCGACCTTCAACCCGCCCGCCTTCGCCGCCTTCCGCTCCGGCATCGCCGAGCTGACGACGCCGGTGTCGTCGGGCCTCGCCGGGCTGCGCCGCGCCGCCACAGCGCCCAACGGCCTCACCGACTATTTCGGCGGCGCCGACAAGATCCGGGCGCTCAGGGCGCAGCGCGAGCGTGAGCAGGCGATCGTGCTGCGTGCCCGCACGATCGTTCAGGAAAACTTCCGTCTGCGCGCGCTGCTGCGCGTGCGCGATGCGTTGCCGGGCACGGTCGTCGTCGCGCGGTTGGTGAACTCCACCGGTTCCAGCACGCGCCGCTTCGCCACGCTCAACGCCGGCCGCTTCCAGGGCGTACTGCCCGGCCAGCCGGTGCGCGGACCCGAAGGACTGATCGGCCGCGTGCTCGAAACCGGGCCGAACACCGCGCGCGTGCTGCTGCTGACGGATGCGGAAAGCATCGTGCCGGTACGCCGCACGCGCGACAATCTCGCCGCGATCATCTCGGGCCGTGGCGACGGACAGCTGGAGGTGCGCGCCGCCGGCTCGGCCGATGCGCCGTTCCGGGTCGGCGACCTGTTCGTCACCTCGGGCACCGGCGGCCTCTACGCGCCCGGCGTGCCGGTGGCGAAGGTCACGACGAATTCGCGCGACACGGCGCCCGCGCGGATGCTCGCCAATCCCGACTCGCTCGATTTCGCGACCGTCAACGCGCCGTTCCTGCCCGCGCTGCCGCCGCCCCCGGCGCCGCGGGTCCAGTGATGCTATCGCCGCGGCCGGCCTCCCCCTTCTACACCCCGCCATCCAATCGCGTCCGTCGCACGGTCGCGGCCGGATCGATCGTGGCGGGATCGCTCGCCGTCCTGCTGCCGATCGTCGCCAACGTGCCGTGGCTGCCGCCCTGCGGCCTGCTGATGCTGCTCGCCTGGCGCCTGCGTGATCGGGAGGTGTTTCCGATCTGGGCGGCCCTGCCGCTCGGCCTGTTCGACGATCTCGTCAGCGGCCAGCCGTTCGGGCTCGCCATGGCGCTGTGGACGGCGGCGTCGATCGGCGTCGACCTGATCGACCAGCGGCTCGTCTGGCGCACCTTCCGGCAGGATTGGGCGATCGCGGCGGCTGCTTCGACATTGTGCCTTTTGCTCTCGCGCATCGTCACGGTTAGATTGAGCGCGCATGTCGACCTGCTCGTCCTGATCCAGGTAATGACCGCGGTGGCGCTCTACCCCCTCGCCGCGCGGCTCGTCGCTCGTCTCGACGCGCGCTGGCACGTGGCGGCATGATCGGCGGCGGCCGCATCGTCAGCGAGGCGACCCAGGCGTTCAGCTTCACGCGCCGCGCGATGGTGGTGTCGGGGCTGCAGATCGGCGTGGGCGCGCTGCTCGCCACCCGCATGACGTGGCTCGCCGTCTATGAGAACGAGCGCTATTCGCTGCTGAGCGAGAGCAACCGCGTCAACCTGACGCTGGTTCCCCCCCGCCGCGGCTGGATCGTCGATCGCCACGGCGCGCCGATCGCCAACAACCGCACCGATTTCCGCGTCGATCTGATCCCCGAACGGATCGAGGACAAGGGTCGCGTCATGGCGGTGCTGACCCAGATCCTCGCGCTACCACCCGACGAGCTTGGCCGCGTCAACGCCGAGCTCGATCGCTCCGCCGGCTTCCGACCCGTGCAGGTCGCCGAGAATCTGGACTGGGACCGCTTCGCCGCGGTCAGCGTGCGCCTGCCCGAACTGGCGGGCGTGTCGCCGACGCGCGGCTTCTCGCGCAACTATCCGGCCGGCGCCGCGGTCGCGCATGTGACCGGCTATGTCGGCGCCGCGACCGCTGAGCAATATAAGGCGACGCGCGACCCGTTGTTCATCACGCCGGGCTTCAAATTCGGCAAGGACGGGCTGGAGAAGACGCTGGAGCCGCTGCTGCGCGGCAAGCCCGGCGCCAAGCGGATCGAGGTCACCGCGCGCGGCAAGCTGGTGCGCGAGCTCGAGACGCGCCCCGATGTGCCCGGTCGCACCGTCCGCCTGACGATCGACGCGGGCCTTCAGGAATATGCCGCGCGGCGTCTGGGCACCAACTCGGGCAGCGCGGTCGTGTTCGACTGCCAGACCGGCGAGATTCTGGCGATGGTGTCGATGCCCGCCTACGACCCCAACAGCTTTTCCGACGGCATTAGTCAGAACGAATGGAAGATGTTGTCGGAGGACGATCACGTCCCCCTGATGAACAAGGTGCTGCAGGGCCTCTATCCGCCCGGCTCCACCGTCAAGCCGATGAACGGCCTCGCCTTGCTCGAAGCCGGCGTGAGCCCCAACGAGCGCGTGTTCTGCTCGGGCGCGATCCGGGTCGGTAACGGTGTTTTCCATTGCCACAAGCGGCGTGGTCATGGTCCGCTCGACCTGCGCGGCGCCATCGCACAGAGCTGCGACATCTATTTCTACGAAATGGTCCGGCGGCTCGGCTACGACCGTATCGCCCCGGTCGCCCGCGCGGTCGGACTCGGGCAGAAGTTCGACCTGCCCTTCACCAGCCAGCGCTACGGCACCGTCCCCGATAGCGCGTGGAAACAGCGCAAGTACAAGACGAACTGGACCGTCGCCGATTCGCTCAACGCTTCGATCGGTCAGGGCTACGTCCTCGCCAATCCTTTGCAGATGGCGGTGATGGCGGCGCGGATCGCGTCGGGGCGGATGCTGCTGCCCGGCCTGCTGTCGGCGAAGGTCGATCGCAACCCCGGCGCCCTGCCCTTCAGCGCGCAGAACCTCGCGATCGTGCGCGAGGCGATGGGCGCGGTGGTCAACGGCGGCGGCACCGGCGGTGCGTCGCGCCTGCAGGTGCCCGGCATCACGATGGCGGCCAAGACCGGCACCGCGCAGGTCCGCCGCATCACGATGGCGGAGCGCCGCTCGGGCGTGCTCTCGAACGGCCAGCTGCCCTTCAAGCTGCGCGATCACGCCCATTTCATCTGCTTCGCGCCCGCCGAGAACCCCCGCTATGCCGCCGCGATCGTGCTCGAACATAACGGCCATACGGTTCGCAACCTCGACACCCCCCTCACCGGCCGCGACATCATGACCTATCTCTTCGACCGCGAGCGTGCGCTGAAGAGTTTGGCCGAGGTCGAGCCGACCTGGGGCGGCGACATCCGCACGCGCATGGCGCAGCAGAGCGCTGAGTACGCCGCGCGTCAGAACCCCGCCACCGCCGCCGCACCACCCGAGGATGCCGAGGCCGCGGCCAGCACCGTCGTCGACGCCGCGGTCGAGGCCGCCAACGCCGCCACGCCGACGACCGGCGTGGCGGAGGGCCGGACCGAAGAGCTGCCGGTCGAGGCACCGGCCCCCGAAGCCTCACCCTCGCCGGCGCCGTCGCGGTGATAAAGGCGCCCGTCACCGGCTTCGTGCCCGCCCCGCTCGCACAGCTGCCGTGGCGGATCATCTTCCTCGTGCTGGCGATCGGCGGCTTCGGGCTCGTCGTGCTCTATTCGGCGGCGGGGGGCAGCATCCGGCCCTGGGCGCTGCAACAGGCGATCAAGTTCGCCGCCTTCCTCGGCCTCGCCGTCGCCATGTCGCGCGTGCCCGTGTCGATCTGGCGCACCGCGTCGCTCCCGACCTACGGCGTTCTGCTGGTCCTGCTGGTGCTGGTCGAGCTGCTGGGTGCGGTGCGCGGCGGCAGCCAGCGCTGGCTCAACATCGGCTTCATGAATTTGCAGCCCTCTGAGTTGATGAAGCCCGCGATCGTGCTGGCGATGGCACGGCTCTACGAGCTGCTGCCCCCCGCCGAGACGCGCAAGTTCCGCTCGCTGGTGCCCGCCGGCGTCCTGCTCGGCGTGCCGTTCGTGCTCGTCATGACCCAGCCCGATCTCGGCACCGGGCTGATGATCGCGTTCGGCGGCGTCACCGTGATGTTCCTCGCCGGCGTACCGCTGCGGCTGTTCATCGGCGGGGCGGCGCTGCTCGCCGTCACCGGGCCGCTGGTCTTCGCCTATGGCCTCCACGATTATCAGCGGAACCGCATCCTGATCTTCATGGATCCCGAAAGCGACCCGCTCGGCACCGGCTATCACATCAGCCAGTCGAAGATCGCGATCGGATCGGGCGGGCTCGACGGCAAGGGCTTCCTGCAGGGCAGCCAGAGCCACCTCGACTATCTGCCCGAAGGCCACACCGACTTCGCTTTCGCTACCATGGCGGAAGAGTGGGGGCTGATGGGCGGATTCTTCATCATCGGCGCCTACATGTTACTGATCCGCTGGGGCGTGATGGTCGGCGTCCGCGCCAAGGGCCGCTTCGAACGCCTCACCGCTGCCGGCCTCGCCACCACGATTTTCTTCTATGTTGCCATCAACTTGATGATGGTGATGGGCCTGGCACCGGTGGTCGGCATCCCCCTCCCCCTCATCAGCTTCGGCGGATCGGCGCAGATGACGATCCTGCTGTGCCTCGGAATATTAATGTCCATCGACCGCGACAACCGCCGCCGCCCCGGCGGCTGGTAACGCGCTTTTTCTCGCGAAAAGGGCTTGCAAACCCACCGCCCGATGGTAGTGAGCGCCCTCCCGAACGCGGGCGGCGGTCGCAAGCCACTGCCCCGACGACGGACGGACGCATAGCTCAGTTGGTAGAGCAGCTGACTCTTAATCAGCGGGTCCTTGGTTCGAGCCCAAGTGCGTCCACCATCCATCTCGTTGAGAATTAGCCAATTTTCGACGGGATCGGTGTGCCCATTCGAGGCGTCCCGACCAGCAGTTGTGACACCATTAGCGTGGTCCCGCCGACGCTTGTTGTCGGCAGATCCATAGAGCTTGGTCGGCGATCTAACCTGTTCACACGACTGATGTCGGAACATACCCCCACAACTCGGCTGGCGACTTCTCAGAACCGACTCAGTTGCAGTCGGGCGTGAAGCGAACGTTTGTCAGTCGGTGGCCGGTCCGCTGATCTTCTTCGCATTGAACCTCATCATGGCAGTCACCATCACGCGGGGCACAGGAGGAACTTCCTGATCCAGGTACAGCCCACCAGATTTTTTCGTAATGGCCCGCTACGAGAATGATCTGCACGGCGGTGAACGCGATCATCCACCAGGGATAGACTTCGGCTGAACCGAACTCGAGCCGTTGATCCCGAGTTTCTTCCCACTCTTCCGTCTCAGGAAACACCGATAGCCCCTCTAGCATCGCCACCTTTCAAAGAGGGGCTTCGGCTAGCAAGCTACACGAATACCCCGCAAGTCGACGGCCGATCCGTTAGACTAAAGTCGAAAGGCGCGTTATTATGCGGGAGGTTAACCATCATTGCTTTGACGCGTTGTAGTATTTTGATCACTTGGTCAGACATGCCGGTGGAGCAACCGACTGTCTCTCAAACCGCATAGAACGCGCGTCTGCGGTCATGTTCATGGTCGGCATCACCGAAGTATTGGGCCTCAGACGCGGTCGGCCTCGCGCGCCCATTCCTTGTTAATGGCGAGCGCCGCCAGCGTGCAGATCGCGCCGGACAGCAGGTACAGGCCGACCGACCACAGACCGAACCGGCTGGCGAGGAACAGCGCGACCAGTGGCGCGAAGCCCGCGCCGATCGCCCAGGCCGAATTGGCGACGATCGCCGCGCCGGTATAGCGGTCGTTGGGCGCGAACTTGTCGTTCACCACGCCCGACGACTGGCCGAAAGCGAGGCCGAGCAGTGCGAAGCCGGTGAGCATGTACACCGTCTCCCCCACTCCGCCGACGTTCAGCAGCTGCGGCGCGAACCCGCTATAGGCGGCGATCAGCGCCGCCGACACGCCCAGCACCGCGCGTCGTCCGACCCGGTCCGCGATCAAGCCCGACGCCAGCATGGCGAGGATGAAGACGACCGTGCCGCCCGCCTCGATCAAGAGGAAGCGGACCGGGTCCTCGTCGGCGAACAGCGTCACCCACGACAGCGGAAAGACGGTGACGAGGTGGAACAGCGCGAAGCTGGCGAGCGGGGCGAAGGCGCCGAGCACGATCGTTCGCCATTGCCGGAACAGCGTCGCGAACGCGGGGGACGGCTGCAACTCGCGGCTTTCGAACAGGTGCAGGAATTCGGGCGTCGCGACGAGGCGCAGCCGCGCGAACAGCGCGACGACGTTGATCGCCAGCGCGACGAAGAACGGATAGCGCCAGCCCCAACTGAGGAAATCCTCACGCGACAGCAGGGCGAGGAAATAGGCGAACAGCGCCGCCGCCACGAACAGGCCGATCGGCGCGCCCAGCTGCGGGATCATCGCGTACCAGCCCTTGCGGTCCTTCGGCGCGTTCAGCGACAGCAGCGACGGCAGCCCGTCCCACGCGCCCCCCAGCGCCACGCCCTGCCCGATGCGGAACGCGCCCAGCAGCACCGCCGACAGCGTCCCGACCTGGCCGTAACTCGGCAGCAGCGCGATCGCCATCGTCGATCCGCCGAGCAGGAACAGCGCGATCGTCAGCTTCACGCCGCGCCCGTGGTTTCGGTCGATCCACATGAAGATCAACGTGCCGAACGGCCGGGCGATGAACGCCAGCGAGAACAGCGCGAAGGAATAGAGCGTGCCGGTCAGCGCATCGACGTAGGGGAACACCAGCGCCGGGAACACCAGCACCGAGGCGAGCGCATAGACGAAGAAGTCGAAGAACTCGCTCGCCCGCCCCACGATCACGCCGATCGCGATTTCGCCGGGTGCGATCGGCTTGCCCTCCGCGGTGACGAGCTGGGCATCGCGCTCCAGCGACGTGGAATCGGGTGCGCTCGCGTCCGGCGCGCCGGTTTCTGGCTCGATCGTCGTTGCCGTCATGCTCACCCAGGCTCCCGCGGCACATCGCCGTATTCGCAAACGCGCCGACCGTGTATTGGACCAGCAACGCCCCTTGTGCAAAATATGCGGGCGTCCGGGCATTGGACAAAATGTCCACTGTCGCGGCACCAGCCCTTCGGCCTAGGCGATCATCATGCGCGAACCGCCACTCCTCCGGTCGATCCCAGCCCTCGCGGCGCTTGCCCTGCTCGCCGGATGCAGCGGCACCGTGCTCGATCCGGGCGGCGACGTGGCATTGCAGCAGCGCAACCTGATCTACGCCTCGACCGGGCTGATGCTGCTCATCATCGTGCCGGTCATGACGCTGATCGTCGTGTTCGCGTGGCGCTATCGCCGCGGCAACACGGACGCGACCTATGATCCGAAATTCGATCATTCGACGTCGCTCGAACTCATCATCTGGTCCGCGCCGCTCGCCATCATCATCGCGCTGGGCGCGCTGACGTGGTCGAGCACGCATCTGCTCGACCCGTTCCGCCCGCTCGGTCGCATCTCGGCGACGAAGCCGATCGACAAGAAACAGCCGCCGATGCTGGTGCAGGTGGTCGCGCTCGACTGGAAATGGCTGTTCATCTACCCCGAGTTCGGCATCGCGAGCGTCAACGAACTCGTCCTGCCCGTCGACCGGCAGGTGCGGTTCGACATCACGTCCAGCAACATGATGAACAGCTTCTACGCGCCGACGATGGCTGGCATGGTCTATGCGATGCCGGGCATGCGCAGCACGCTGCACGCCGTGCTTAACCGCCCCGGCGCAACGACCGGCATGTCGGCCAACTATAGCGGCGCGGGCTTCTCGGACATGAAGTTCCGCCTGGTCGGCACCGATGCGGCGGGCTTCGCGCGCTGGGCCGATGCCGCGCGCGGGTCGCGCTTCGCGCTGACGACCGCCAATTATCTGAAGCTCGAAAAGCCCAGCGAGAAGGTGAAGCCGATCCACTTCGCCGCGGTGCAGGCCGGGCTCTTCGACCGCGTCGTCGAACGCTGCGTGGCGCCTGGCACCCGCTGCATGAGCGACATGATGCAGCACGACGGCGGCGCGATGCCGCCGGGCCGCCAGTCGCAGCCGCGCGGCGGGCAACCGGACGGCGCACTGTTCAAGGACGAGCGCGAGATCGATCCCGTGCCCCATCGCACCGCGCCGGTCGACAAGGCGCCGCCGGGCAATGCGAAGCCGGGCGCCGCAAAGAACCGCGAGATGTCCGCCCGCCCGCCCCGTCCAGCCCCCCACCATTCAGCCGATACCGGCGGAGCCGCCTGATGTCCGACACCCTCGTCAAGACGATCTTCGGTCGGCTGACCTTCGAATCCTTCCCGATCCACGAACCGATCCTGCTCGGCACCTTCGCGGTCGTCGTGCTGCTCGGCTTCGGCATCGTCGGGGCGGTCACCAAGTACCGGCTGTGGGGCTGGCTGTGGAGCGAATGGTTCACGTCGGTCGATCACAAGAAGATCGGGATCATGTACATGATCCTCGGCATCATCATGCTGCTGCGCGGGTTCGCCGACGCGATCATGATGCGATTGCAGCAGGCGATGGCCTTCGGCGGGAACGAGGGGTATCTGAACGCCCATCACTACGATCAGGTCTTCACCGCGCACGGGACGATCATGATCTTCTTCGTGGCGATCCCGCTGGTGGTCGGCCTCATCAACTATGTCATGCCGCTGCAGATCGGCGCGCGCGACGTCGCCTTTCCCTATCTCAACAACCTCAGCTTCTGGCTGACGGCGGCGGGCGCGCTGCTGGTGATGGTATCGCTGTTCGTCGGCGAATTCAGCCGCGCGGGCTGGCTGAACTATGTGCCGGTATCGAACCTCGCCAACAGCCCCGATACCGGGCCGGACTATTACCTCTGGGCGCTGCAGATCGCCGGCGTCGGCACGACGCTCAGCTCGATCAACATGGTGACGACGATCATCAAGATGCGCGCGCCGGGCATGACGATGATGAAGATGCCGGTGTTCTGCTGGACGGCGCTCTGCAGCAACGTGCTGGCCACCGCGATCTTCCCGGTCCTGACCGGCGCCTTCGCGATGCTGATGCTCGACCGCTACGTCGGCACCAACTTCTTCACCAACGATCTCGGGGGCAACCCGATGATGTACTGGAACCTGGTGTGGATCTGGGGCCACCCGGAGGTCTACGTCCTCGTCCTGCCCGTCTTCGGCATCTTCTCCGAAATCACGTCGACCTTCTCCGGCAAGCGGCTCTTCGGCTATTCGTCGATGGTCTATGCGACGGTCGTCATCACGATCCTCAGCTACCTCGTCTGGCTGCACCACTTCTTCACAATGGGGTCGGGCGCCAGCGTCAACAGCTTCTTCGGCATCGCGACGATGGTCATCTCGATCCCGACCGGGGCGAAGATCTTCAACTGGCTGTTCACGATGTACCGGGGACAGATCCGCTACGAACTGCCGATGATGTGGGTGGTCGCGTTCCTGCTGACCTTCACGGTCGGCGGGATGACCGGCGTGCTGCTGGCGGTGCCGCCCGCCGACTTCGTGCTGCACAACTCGCTGTTCCTCGTCGCGCACTTCCACAACGTCATCATCGGCGGTGTCGTGTTCGGGCTGTTCGCCGGCATGACCTACTGGTTCCCCAAGGCGTTCGGCTTCCGGCTCGACCCGTTCTGGGGGAAGGTCAGCTTCTGGGGCTGGGTGATCGGCTACTGGGTCGCGTGGACGCCGATCTACATCGTCGGACTGATGGGCACGACGCGGCGCGTCCGCCACTTCGAGGATCCGTCGCTGCAGATCTATTTCATCATCGCCGCGATCGGCGTCGCCATCATCGCGGTCGGCATCGGCGCGTTCCTGATCCAGATCGCGGTCAGCATCCGCAACCGCGAGGCGCTGCGCGACACCACCGGCGATCCGTGGGACGGCCGCACGCTGGAATGGGCGACGTCGTCTCCCCCGCCCGCCTACAACTTCGCGTTCACGCCGCGCGTGCATCAGCTCGACGCGTGGCACGATATGAAGGATCGCGGGCACGAGGTGCCGGCGGACGGCTGGCGACCGATTCACATGCCGCGCAACACGGGCGCGGGCGTCATCATCTCCGGCCTCGCCCTCGCGCTCGGCTTCGCAATGGTGTGGTACATCTGGTGGCTGGCGGCGGTCGCCTTCGTCGGCATGATCGGCGTCGCGATCGGCCACAGCTTCAACTACGACCGCGACTATTACATCCCGGCCGAGGAGGTCGCGAGTGTCGCCCGCGCCAACCCCGCGACGGCGGAGGCCTGACATGACCAGCCAGACCGTTTCCGACCCCAATACGCCACCGGACTTCTACGTCCTCGAAGAGGAGCATGGCGGCAACGCCACCGCGCTCGGTTTCTGGATATACCTGATGAGCGACGCGCTCATCTTTGCGACGCTGTTCGCCACCTATGGCGTGCTCGGCACCAGCTATGCCGGCGGGCCGACGCCGGGCGAGATATTCGAACTGCCGCTGGTCGCGCTCAACACCGCGCTGCTGCTGCTGTCGTCGATCACCTTCGGCATGGCGGCGATCGACGCGGCGGCGGGGCGGCTGCGCGCGACGCAGGTCTGGCTCGGCATCACCGCGCTTTTCGGCCTGTCGTTCGTCGGCGTCGAACTGTATGAATTCTCCAAGCTGATCGGCGAAGGCGCGACCCCGCAGACCAGCGGTTTCCTCTCCGCCTTCTTCACATTGGTCGGCACCCACGGCCTGCACGTGATGTGCGGGCTGATCTGGATCGCGGTGATGGTGGTGCAGCTGTCGCAGCACGGCCTGAACCCCGCCAACCGCCGCCGGCTGATGTGCCTCGGCATGTTCTGGCACCTGCTCGACGTCGTCTGGATCGGCGTCTTCACCTTCGTCTACCTGCTGGGAGTCCTGCGATGAGCGCACCTGTCCATCAGGCCCCAACCGATCATCATGAGCCGACCGATCATCATGGGCCGGTCGATCATCAGGGACATGAGGCGACCGAGGATCACGGCAGCCGCCGCAGCTACCTCATCGGCTTCGGCCTGTCGGTGCTACTCACCGCCATCCCGTTCTGGCTGGTGATGAGCGGGGTGCTGGGCGATCCGCGCGCCACCGGCATCGCCGTCGTCGCGCTAGCGGTGGCGCAGATCGTCGTCCACACCATCTTCTTCCTCCACGTCAGCGCCCGGTCGGAGGGTGGCTGGACGCTGCTCGCGCTGCTGTTCACATTGGTCATCGTCGCGATCGTCATCTGCGGGTCGCTGTGGATCATGTTCCACCTGAACACGAACATGATGCCGATGCCCGGCGGAGGGATGGCGGACGCGCCGTGAAACGGCGGCTGTTCGCCGCGCTGTGCATCGCCCTGACGCTTGCGTTCGCGGCGCTGGGCGTCTGGCAGGTCGAGCGGCGGGCGTGGAAGCTCGACCTGATCGCGCGGGTCGAACGCCGCCTCCATGCCGCCCCGGTGCCGCCGCCCGTGCGGTGGCGCGACGACATGGCCTATACCCGCGTGCGGGTCGCCGGGCGGTTCCGGCATGACCGCGAGACGCTGGTGCAGGCATTGACCGAGCGCGGTGCCGGCTGGTGGGTCATGACCCCGCTCGACACCGGGCGCGGCATCCTCCTCGTCAACCGGGGCTTCGTGCCGGCCGAGTATCGCGCGCCCTCCGCACGCCCGCCTGCCACCGGCACGGTAACGGTGACCGGCCTCGCCCGCGCGACCGAGCCCGGCGGCGGTTTCCTGCGCGGCAACGACCCCGCCGCCGGCCGCTGGTATTCGCGCGACGTCGCCGCCATCGCATCATCGCGCGGCCTGTCGGGCGTCGCGCCCTATTTCATCGATGCCGATGCCACCCCCAATCCCGGCGGCTATCCGGTCGGCGGGCTGACCGTCGTCGCCTTCCGCAACACGCACCTGATCTATGCGCTGACCTGGTTTGCGCTCGCCGCCATGTCCGGTTTCGGCGCGTGGTTGCTGCTCCGTCGCGGCGGTGTGCGATGACCCCGACCGACGCGCCCGAGCGCGACAACATGCGCCAGCTGATCCAGTTGCGCTGGGTCGCGGTGGTGGGACAGCTCGTCACGATCCTGACGGTCAGTCTCGGCCTGCGCGTACCCCTGCCGCTCGCACCGATGCTTGTTGTCGTCGCGCTCCTGGCGGTCGCGAACGTGATCGCGGGCGTGCTGCTACCCCGGCACCGCATCACCAATGTCGAAATCCTTCTCGCCCTGCTGCTCGACATGATCGCGCTGACCGCCCAGCTTTACCTCAGCGGCGGCACCGGCAATCCGTTCATTTCCTTCTACCTGTTGCAGGTCGTGCTGGGTGCGATCCTGCTGGAGATGTGGTCGGCCTGGGTGCTCGTCGGCGTCGCCAGCCTCTGTTACGCCGGGCTCAGCCTGCGGCACGTGCCCTTGGTCTATCCCCCCGGCCTGATCCCGGAGGTCGCCGACCTCTATACGCTCGGCGCCTGGATCAGCTTCGTGCTGACCGGCGTTCTTCTCGGCATGTTCATCACCCGCATCACCCGCAACCTGCGCGCGCGCGACCGCTATCTGGCGGACCTGCGCGAACATGCGGCGGAGGAGGACGGCATCGTCCGCATGGGCCTGTTCGCCAGCGGGGCGGCGCATGAGCTGGGTACGCCGCTGGCGTCGCTGTCGGTCATCATCGCCGACTGGCAGCGGATGCCGCGGCTGACCGGCGACGCCGACCTGTCGGGCGATCTGGCGGTGATGCGCGCCGAGGTCGAGCGCTGCAAGGTAATCGTCACCGACATTCTGCACTCCGCTGGCGAACCGCGGGGCGAGCCGATGGAGAACATCGATGCTCAGATGTTCTTTGATGAGGTCGTCGCCGAATGGCGCCCCACCCACCCCCACCTCCCCCTCGACCACGCCCGATCGGGCCTGGACGGCGCCCGCGTCGTCGCCGCCGCCTCGCTCCGTCAGGCGGTGTGGAACCTGCTCGACAACGCCGCCGAAGCCTCCCCCGCCGGCGTTGCGCTGATAGCGTCACGCGAGGGCGAGATGCTGGCCATCACCGTCACCGATCAGGGGCCGGGCTTCGCCGAGACGCAGCTCGCCACCATCGGCCGCCCCTATCAGTCGACCAAGGGCGCCGGCCACGGCATGGGCCTGTTCCTCGCCGCCACGGTGGCGCGACGGCTTGGCGGTCGGCTGGAGGCAGCGAACAGCGCGAACGGCGGCGCACAGGTGCGCCTGATCCTGCCGCTCGCCGGGCGGGTGCTGCAATGATCGGCGAGGACCGCCGCCTGCTGATCGTCGAGGACGACGAGACCTTCGCCGGCACGCTGCGGCGATCGTTCGAGCGGCGCGGCTACCGCGTCTGGCTAGCGCGCGGGCCGGAGGAGATCGACACGGTACTGGCGGAGGCGCGGCCGGGCTATGCGGTGGTCGACCTGAAGCTCGGCAACGCCTCTGGCCTGCCCTGCGTCGAGCGGCTGCACGCGCATGATCCGGCGATGCTGATCGTCGTGCTGACCGGTTTCGCCAGCATCGCCACCGCGGTCGAGGCGATCAAGCTCGGCGCGTGCCACTATCTCGCCAAGCCGTCGAACACCGACGATATCGAGGCCGCGTTCAGCCGCGCGGGCGGCGACGTCGCGGTGCCGGTCGCGACGCGCACGACGTCGATCAAGACGCTGGAGTGGGAGCGGATTAACGAGACGCTGGCCGAAACCGGCTTCAACATTTCGGAGACCGCGCGGCGTCTCGGCATGCACCGCCGCACGCTGGCGCGGAAGCTCGAGAAGCGGCCGATCAGCTGACGCCCGGCCCGCGCGGCACCGCGCACACCAGCGCCGCCACCAGCGCGCCGACGCACAGCTGATAAGGGAAGGCTACGCCCCCCGGCATCGGCAAACCGAGCGGCCCCGCGACGAACGGCTGCATCAGCAACACCGTCGCGAACCCCGCGATCAGCGCCGCGATCACCGAATTCGTCGATCCCCGCGTCGTGAACACCGCGACGAAATACACGCCCAGCAACCCGGCATAGGCGAACACCATTACCGACAATGCGAATTCCAGCAGCGGCGTGTCCGAATAGCGCTGCCAGTAATAGCTGAGCGCCGCCATGCCGAACATCGCCACCCCGACGACCGCCATACCGGCGCGGCCCGCACGGACGAAATGCTGCTCGCTCGCCCCACCGCGCGCCTCGCGATACGGACGGTAGAAGTCGCCGACCATCACCGACGACATCGCGTTCAGCGCCGAATTGGTCGTCGCCACCGCCGCCGCCATTACCCCGATCGTCACGAGCCCGCGCAGTCCCGCCGGGATCTCGGTCAGGATATAGTGGACGAAGATCGCGATCTTCTCGCCTGCGAACGTGGTCGCCGCCGCGCTGGTCGCGCCGCCCATCAGGTCGGGGCGATCGTAGAAGACGTGCAGCAGCACGCCGATCGTCAGGAACATCGCGATCAGCGGCACGCTTGCCAACTGCGACAGGATCAGCCCGCGCGCGCCCGTCTTCGCATCGGGACACGCCAGCAGGCGCTGCGTGGTATCCTGATCCAGCCCGCTGTTGCCGACGTTGAGCAGGAACAGACCGGTGAAGACCGCGATGATGCCGAACGGCTTTGACAGGTCGGTGGTGAAGTCGAACAACGCCAGCTTGTCGACCCCCGCCGGCGTTGGCGAAATGCCGGCGATGATCTCGGCAGTCGTCGCCGGAATCGACAGGCGCAGATAGACCAGCACCGCGATCGCCGAACCGACGTAGATCGCGAACTGGATCAGGTCGTTCCATATCACCGACTTCAACCCGCCAACGAAGGTGAAGAGGAACGCCGCCACCATCACCACGCCCGCCGCCGCGATCACGCCCGACGCGCTTACCCCGCCGGTCGTCACCATCGCGAGTGCGATCGCCGCCAGATAGACCCGCGACCCGCCCGCCAGCACCCGTCCGACCAGAAACATGCCGCCCGCCCAGCGCATCGCCCGCACGCCGTAGCGGTAGCCGAGCAGTTCGTAGACCGTCGTCGCGCGCATCGCGTAGAAGCGCGGGATGAGGAAATAGGCGACGAAGATCGCCGCGAGGATCGGGCTGACGACCGCCCCCAGATAGGCATAGTCGGCGCGGTAGCCGAAGTCCGGCCCGCCCAGATAGGTCGCGGCGGACTGGGTCGCCGACAGCACCGACACCGCTGCCAGCCACGCCGGCACGCTGCCGCCCGCCAGAAAATAGTCGCGCGTGTCTCGGGTCTTCACCCGAGAAAACGCCCAGCCGCCCCCCACCATCACCAGCACGTAAAGCGCCACCACCGCCCAATCGAGCGCGGCGAACTGCATTGCCATGTCTCTGTGTTCCCCGCCCTTACTTGCCGCGACGTTAGCGCGGGCGCGCACCGTAACATAGCTGTCATCGAAGCGACCCACCGTCGTCATCGCTGCGGAACATGCGCGTAACAATTCCCCGCCATCGGCGTCCTCGAGAGCGGACGCGGATCGCGCCAGACGATCCCGCCGCTTCGATCAGCCATATCGGGGGACTACAGGTGACCAACCTTTCAGCACGCACGCGGTTCGTCGCGGGCGCATCGTTCATCGCGCTCGGCCTCGCCGGGCTGGTGTCCCAGCCAGCGCGCGCCGCCGATCCGATTCCGACCGCCACCGCCGAACCTGCCGCCGGCCCGACGCTGACCGGTCACGTCTATGACGCGAGCGGCGCCGCGCTGCCGGGCGTCCGCGTCGTCGTCGAAGGCACGGGCACCACCGCGACCACCGCGCTGGACGGTACCTTCACCATAGCCGTGCCGGTCGATGGCGCCGTGACGTTGCTGTTCGATTACCTCGGTCGTCCGAACGATCGCCGCACCATCGCCCTCGCCGACCGCGCGACGACGATCGACGTGACGCTGGCCGCCGGCTCGGGCACCGACATCGTCGTGGTCGGCTCGCTGGCCGACACGACCGCACGCGCGCTCAACCAACAGCGTCAGGCCGACAACACCAGCACGGTCCTGTCCGCCGACGCGATCGGCCGCTTCCCCGATCCGAACATCGCCGAGGCGTTGCAACGCGCGCCCGGCGTCGGCATCGAACGCGACCAGGGCGAAGGCCGCTACGTCAACGTCCGCGGCGCGCCGGCGGAATTCAGCGCAGTAACGGTCGACGGCGTATCGGTGTCGTCGGTCGATCCGACCACCCGCGCGGTCGATCTTGATACCCTGCCCTCCGACATCGTCTCGAACCTCGAAGTGTCGAAGTCGCTGCTGCCCTATCAGGACGCCGATTCGGTGTCGGGCGCGATCAACATCTCGACGCGCTCGCCCTTCGATCGCCGCGGCTTCGCCGTGTCGGCCATGGCCGGCGGCAGCTACAACCAGTTCGGCGACACCAGCGACTATCGCGCGTCGGGCACGGTCAGCAACGTCTTCGCGAACCGTACCGTCGGCGTGCTGCTGTCGGGCAGCTATTCCTTCACCCACCGCCAGCCCGAGAATGTCGAGAACACCTGGGCGCTGGTCGGCCCCGCCGCCAACCGCGTCTTCGGCGTGACGGAGACGCTGTTCAAGGATTACGACACGAAGCGCGAGCGCATCGCCGGTTCCGGCGCGTTCGAATGGCGCCCGACCGACGCGACCCGCGTGTTCGTGCGCGGCAGCTATGCACGGTTCGAGGACAATGAGTTCCGCGACCGTCTCGGCATCCTCTGGACGGAGGGCACGCTGCAGGCCGGCGCCACCAACACCAGCGGCACCTACACCAACACCCGTATCGAAAAGCAGGTGCGCCACCGGGTGCAGGTCAATGAGATCTGGACCGTGTCGGGCGGGCTGGAGCATGAGGTCGGCGGCGGCAAGCTGACGATCGGCGGCGCCTACAGCAAGTCGGACCAGACCTATCCGCGCCGCGACGAACTGCTGTTCCGCTCGACGCTGCGGCCGACGCAGGGCTACGACTTCTCGGGCGACGCCGACCTGCCGCGCTACACGCTGTTCACGACCGGCGAGCATCTGCGGACCGATACCTTCGCCTTCCGCGAGAATACGTATCGCAGCAATTCGACGCTGAACGACGAGACGTCGGCCAACGCCCGCTTCGACGCGCCGCTGTCGCTCGGTGTGCAGGACATCACATTGAGCGTCGGCGGCAAGTATCGCGAACGCAACATCATCGCCGACGAGGAGCGCTTCCGCGATCGCCGCGCCGCCGCCGCACCGACCCAGACTCTGACGCAGCTCCTGAGCGGCGATCCGTCGGCCAACTTCGACTACAACCTCGGCCAGACGATCGACGGTGCGCTCGCCGACGCCTATTTCGACCGGACCAAGCCGACATCGGAACGCCGCCTGCCGCAGTCGCTGTCGGCAGACTACCGCGCGAACGAAAAGATCATGGGGATGTTCGGCCAGGCGCGGGGCGAATTCGGCGGGACGACCGTCATCGCCGGCGTCCGCGTGGAGACGACCGACTTCCGCGCGACCACCCCGACGCTCGCCGCGCCGGCGAAGCAGGGCTATACCGAGTTCTTCCCGAACCTGACGCTGCGTCAGGCCTTCACGCCGACGCTGATCGGTCGCTTCGCGCTGTGGCGCGGCATCAACCGGCCGAACTTCCCGTCGATCGTCCCGCGCGTGCTGGATGCGACCGAAGCCAATGTCGTCCGCGTCGAACTGGGCAACCCGGACCTGAAGCCGCTGCTGTCGAACAATGTCGATGCCGGCATCGAATATTATCTGCGTCCGCTGGGCGTCTTATCGGTCAACGCCTTCTACAAGGATCTGAACGACTATCGCTACACCGTCACCCGCGCCGGCACCTATCTGGGCGCCGCCGCCCTGCTGACGCGGTCGGAGAATGCGCCGGACGGAAAGCTCTACGGTGTCGAAGTCAACTGGCAGCAGCAGTTCACCTTCCTCCCCGGCCTGCTCGGCGGGTTCGGGGTGGCGGCGAACTACACCTATACCGAGGCGGATGCGAAGCTCGGCGCGGCGTACGCCGGCCGTTCGGTCTACCCGCTGCAGGGCCAGTCGAAGCACCTGTACAACGCCGCCCTGTTCTATGAGCGCGGCCCGGTGAACCTGCGCGTGTCGTACACGAAGCGCAGCGACTATCTCGACGAGATCAATGCCGACGTCCCCGCGCTCGACCTCTACTGGGAAGGCCGCGGCCAGCTCGACGCCACGGCGAGCGTCCAGGTGCTGAAGGGCGTCAACGTCTTCTTCGAGGGCAAGAACCTGACCAATTCGGCCGGTGTCCGCTACTTCGGCGAGCGGCAGCGCGTGTACGAATATGAGAAGTTCGGCTACTCGCTGTTCGGCGGCGTGCGGGTGAAGCTGTGAGGCTGACGCTGATCGCGACACTCGCCCTCGCGGGCTGCACCACGACGCCGAAGACCGTCGTCAGCATTGCGGAGACCCGCGACGTGCGTGCGGCGGCCGAGACCGATCCGGTCGAGACCGCCGCCGACGCCGCCGACGACCCCGCGATCTGGCGTAACGCCGCCGATCCGGCGAAGAGCCTGGTCATCGGCACCGACAAGCAGGCGGGCATCCACGTCCACGACCTGTCGGGCAAGCGGCTGAGCTTCACCCCGGCCCCACGCCTCAACAACGTCGACCTGCGCGAAGTCGGCGGGCGTGTGATCGTGGCGGCCAGCGACCGCGCCGATGTCGCCAACGCGCACGTCTCGCTGTTCGCGCTCGACGCCGCCGCCGCCCGACTCGTACTGCTTGGTCGCTATCCGGTCGGTACCGGCGAAGCGTACGGCATGTGCCTGTGGACCCGTGCGGCGGACAAGGCGCTGTTCGGCTTCGTCGTGATGAAGGACGGCCGCATCGACCAGGTCGCGATCGATACGACCGGCATCACGCCCGCCGTCCGCACCGTCCGCTCGATGAAGCTCGGCTCGCAGTCCGAAGGTTGCGTCGTCGACGATCGCACGGGTCAGCTCTACGTTGCGGAGGAGGACATCGGTCTGTGGCGCTTCGCCGCCGATCCGGCCGCACCCGGCACCGCAACCGGCATCGGCGTGGTCGACGGCCGCCGGCTGGTCGCTGATGCCGAGGGGCTTGCACTCGCGCCCGAGGGGCGTGACGGCGGTTACCTGATCGCCTCCAGCCAGGGGGACAACGCCTATGTCGTCTATCGCCTGCCCGACGTGTCCTATGTCGGCCGGTTTCGTATCGTTGCGAACGGGACCGTCGACGGCACCAGCGAAACCGACGGCATAGACCTGGCGGTCGGCGACTTCGGTCCCGCCTTCCCCGCCGGGCTGATGGTGGCACAGGACGGCGACAACGCGCCCGACCGGCAGAACTTCAAATACGTCTCTTGGGCAGACATCCGCGCCGCGCTCGGCCTCACGCCGATTGTCGCCGCCCCGTAACCATTGTAACCGCCGCCCGACTCACTCGTCCCAGGAGAAATGCCCATGCTGGGCTGGTTCCAGAAGCTGATGCCCAGTCAGGGGCGCTTCTTCGATCAATTCGAGGCGCATGCCGCCATCCTCGTCGCCGGCGCGGAGGCGCTGTCGCGCCTGATGAACGCCGAAGGGCGGATCAGCGACCATGTCGCCGAGATCGTCCGTCGCGAGCATGAAGCCGACGACGTCACGCGCGAAGTGCTGATGGACGTCCGCCGCGTCTTCGTGACGCCGTTCGACCGCAGCGCCATCACCGACCTGATCGGTGTGATGGACGACGCGATCGATCAGATGAACCAGACCGCGACGACGATCTCGAACTACGAGGTCGCCGCCTTCGAACCGCAGATGCGCGCGATGAGCGAGGCGATCGTCGAAGCCGCCAAGGTAACGGCGGAGGCGATCCCCCTGCTGCGCAAGCTCGCCCCCAACGCGGCACTGTTGCATGAACTGACCGAACGCCTCGTCCGCATCGAGGGCAAGGCCGACGACATGCACGACGCGGGCCTTCGCGCGCTCTATGCCGCCACCAAATCGGACCCGATGGCGTTCATCGTCGGGCGCGAGATCTACAACCATCTGGAGCGCGTCTGCGACCGGTTCGAGGATGTCGCGAACGAGATCCAGGGCCTCGTGATCGATCACGCGTGATCCGATGACCATCACCTTCACCCTGCTGGTCTTCCTGATCGGCGTCGCGCTGCTGTTCGATTTCCTGAACGGCCTTCACGATGCGGCGAATTCGATCGCGACGGTGGTCGCGACGCGGGTGCTGTCGCCAGTGGTGGCGGTGGTGTGGGCGGCGTTCTTCAACTTCACCGCGTATTTCGTGTTCGGCACGGCGGTTGCGAAGACGGTCGGCGCGGGCATCGTCGACGCCAACATCGTCGATCCGCGCGTCATCTTCGGCGCGCTGTGCGGCGCGATCGCGTGGAATGTCATCACCTGGGTGAAGGGCATTCCATCGTCGTCCAGCCACGCGCTGGTCGGCGGCCTGCTGGGCGCCACGATCACCAAGGCGGGGATCGACCCGATCGTCTGGCCCGGCGTCATCAAGACCGTCGCCGCGATCTTCATCTCGCCCGCGATCGGTCTCGCGCTCGCGCTGCTGCTCGTCCTCGTCGTCGCCTGGACCAGCCTGAAGCTGACCCCGCTCGGCGTCGACAAGCGCTTCCGCAAGTTGCAGCTCGTTTCCGCCGCGCTCTATTCGCTCGGTCACGGCGGCAACGATGCGCAGAAGACGATGGGGATCATCACCGCGCTGCTTTATTCACAGGGGTTGATCGACGGCCAGTTCGCAGTGCCCTTCTGGGTGGCGATCAGCTGCTATGTCGCCATCGCGCTCGGCACGATGTCGGGCGGCTGGCGGATCGTCCATACGATGGGATCGAAGATCACCCGGCTGACCCCGGCGCAGGGCTTCGCGGCCGAAACCGGCGGCGCGATCACCTTGTTCGCCGCCACCCACATGGGCATTCCGGTGTCGACCACCCACACCATCACCGGCGCAATCGTCGGCGTCGGCGCAGCGCGGCGGCTCACGGCGGTGCGCTGGGCAGTGGCATCGAACATCGTCTTTGCGTGGTTCGTCACCATTCCCGCGGCGGCGGCGATGTCTGCAGCGGGCTATCTGCTCGGCGGGCTCATCCCGGGCCTCTCCTGACGTGCCGCTCTACGCGATCGCGGGCAAACAGCCGATGCTCGGCGAGCACGCCTGGGTCGCGCCGAGCGCCGACGTCATCGGCGATGTACAATTGGGTGCAGAGGCCAGCGTCTGGTTCGCCGCGGTCATCCGCGGCGACAACACCCCGATCCTGATCGGCGCACGCAGCAACGTGCAGGAGGGCGCGGCGCTGCACAGCGATCCCGGCGCCCCGCTGACGATCGACGAGGACGTGACGATCGGCCATCACGCGATCCTGCATGGCTGCACCGTCGGCGCGCGGTCCTTGATCGGCATGGGTGCGATCGTGCTCAACCGCGCGATCATCGGCGAGGATTGCATCGTCGGCGCCGGAGCTCTGGTGACGGAGGGCAAGAGCTTCCCGCCCGGCAGCCTGATCGTCGGCAGTCCCGCGCGGGCCATCCACCAGCTGGACGACGCGGCGAAGGCGATGCTGCGCGGATCGGCTCAGGTCTATGTCGCGAAGGCGCGGGAGTATGCGGCCGGGCTGACGCGGGTGGATTGACGCCACCCCCTCCCCGTTCTCCCTGGCCTGTCGAAGGGCTGACCTTCTTCGTGCCAAGAGCGATAAACAGGGAGGAAGGGCAGTGCTTCGACAGGCTCAGCGGAAACGGACGGGTCTCAGTCCCCCGTTACCTTCGCCGGCCCCAGATCGCCCATTCCCACCGTCGCCGACGCCATCGACAGCATCGCATCCAGACTCTTCTTGGCCCGCAGGCGCAGATCGTCATCGATCTCGATCCGTGGCTGCAGGTCGCGCAGCGCGATGTAGAGCTTCTCCATCGTGTTCAGCGCCATGTACGGGCAGATGTTGCAGTTGCAGTTGCCGTCCGCGCCCGGTGCGCCGATGAAGTGCTTCTCCGGGACGGCCTTTTCCATCTGGTGGATGATGTGCGGCTCGGTCGCGACGATCAGCGTGTCGCCCGGAAAATCCTTCGCGAACGCCAGGATGCCACTGGTCGAACCGACATAGTCGGCGTGGTCCAGCACGTGCGGCGGGCATTCGGGATGCGCGGCGACCGGCGCGGTCGGATGCTGCGCCCTCAGCTTCAGCAGCTCGGTTTCGCTGAACGCCTCATGCACGATGCACACACCCGGCCACAACACCATGTCGCGCCCGGTCTTTCGCGAGAAATAGCCGCCCAGATGCTTGTCCGGTCCGAAGATAATCTTCTGGTCCTTCGGGATCTGGCTCAGGATCTTCTCGACCGACGAGGAGGTCACGATGATGTCGCTGAGCGCCTTCACCTCGATCGACGAGTTGATGTAGGTCAGCGCGATGTGATCGGGATGAGCGCTGCGAAACGCGGCGAACTGGTCGGGCGGGCAGCTGTCCTCCAGGCTGCACCCGGCGTCCATGTCGGGCAGCACGACGATCTTGTTCGGCGACAGGATCTTGGCGACCTCCGCCATGAAGCGCACGCCGCAGAAGGCGATGACGTCGGCATCCGTCTCCGCCGCCTTCTTCGACAGGTCCAGGCTGTCACCGACGAAGTCGGCGATGTCCTGCAATTCCGGCTTCTGGTAATAATGCGCGAGGATGACCGCGTTCTTTTCCTTGCGCAGCCGGTTGATCTCTTCGCGCAGGTCGATGCCCGTCAGGCTGGTCGTCACGTTCATCGGCAGGTCCTCTCGTCAGAGCGCGCATGTGGCCCGCACCGCGGTTTCGATCAATAGCTGTTGGTCAGCACCTGATCGACCGAGCGGGACTGGTCCCACCGCTCGCGCGGACCGGAGCGTTCGTAAGGGAAGGTTACGAGCACGCGCACATCCTGCGCACCCGCGGCCTCCAGCGGCGGGACGAGCAGGTCGCGCAGCGCCCTCCGGGCATTGTCGCGCGCCTGCGCCAGCCGCTCGGGTTTCTGTGCCTCGCTCGATGCCGCGCGTTGCGCCGCTGCCGATACACGCTGCGACATCGCCTCGAACGCCGCGCGCGTCACGAACAGGCCGCGCGTCTCGCTCAGCGTCCGCCGCGCCTCGTCCACATTGGCCGCGCCGACCGTCACGTCGGGCGCGTCGATGACCAACGTCCGCGTACCGGGATCGTAGCGATAGTCGCCCGCTCCCAGCTTCGACACGTCGATGAAGTAATCGACCGCGAACGGCGCCTTTATCACCCGGTCCGCGGTCAGCATGCCGCCCAGCCGCCGGTCGCTCGCGGTCGCCTGCACACTGCCGGCCAGCGATCCGACCTTCAGCGCCGCGGCGCGGGAGAAGGTCGCGCGGACGACCTGCGTTACCGCCTGTCCATCCTCGCGCTTCTCGACCACGTAACTGTCGGCGAAGCGATCGTAGAGCCCGCGCCCGACGAACACCGCGACGATGACAAGGGCGATAGCGATCGCGGCGCCGATCAACTGTCCGGGGTTCAGGCGGCGATCGACCATGATTGTCCTTCCTGTCCTGCGACCAGTCCGCGCCGCCGAAGATCCAGAAGATGTGCCAGCACCGATCGTTCCGCCGCGCGGTGCAGGCGGGCGTCGGGATACATCGCCGCCACCATCGCCCCGATCCCCTGCGCCCCGCCGCGCAGCAGGCGCAGGATCTGCCCCTCGCGCTGCTTCCGGTGCCCCAGCATGCCGCGCACCAGCCGTTGCGGGTTCTCGACCGGAGCACCGTGGCCGGGATAGTAGACACTCTCCTCGCGCCCGAGTAGCTTTTCCAGGCTCTCCATATAGTCGCCCATGTCGCCATCGGGCGGCGACACGATGCTGGTCGACCAGCCCATGACATGATCGCCGCTGAACAGCGCCGCAATCTCCGGCAGCGCGAAGCACAGATGGTTGGAGGTGTGCCCCGGCGTCGCCAGCGCGGTCAGCGTCCAGCCCTCGCCACCTACGCTATCCCCGTCCGCCAGCACGCGGTCGGGCGCATAGTCGCGGTCGAACGCGGCGTCGGCCCGCACGCCCTCGTCATCGGGCGACAGCGGTGCGCAGCCGATGATCGGCGCGCCCGTCGCGGCCTTCAGGGCGCGGGAAAGCGGGCTATGGTCTCGGTGCGTGTGGGTGCAGACGATCGCGACGACCGGACGCCCGTCGATCGCCGCCAGCAGCGCCGCCAAATGCGCCTCGTCCCCCGCCGGACCGGGATCAATCACCGCCACGTCGCGCGTGCCGACGATATAGCTCTGCGTACCCCGCTCGGTGAACGGCGACGGATTGTTGGCGGTCAAGCGGGCGATCCGGGGATCGAGCGTGGCGGGTGTGTCCGTCATTTCCGGTCAGATGGCCCGCCGACGCCGCCGGCACAAGGCGGGGAGGCAACACAAGGCGAAGCGGCGCCAGACGCTCCCCCCTCCCGAGGGAACTCGTCCGACGCCGCCCCGCAGGACCGTCCGGAACTAGTCCGCGCACGCAGGGTAACATGCGCGGGACCGGATCGATCGAACGGGTCCGTCAGTCCTTCTTGCTCTCAAGTTCGCGCATCGCGGTGTCGATGCCGTTCAGCGCGTTGGTGCGAGCGGCGGCGTCCATGTCGCGATTGGCCTCGATGCTGCGGCGAGCCATGCGCAGGCCGGCGAGCGCGGAGGCTTCGGCATCGCGCTGGATGAAGATGGCCCGGCCCTGAGCCATCTTCGCGTCCGCCATCGCCAGCGTGGCCGTACGCCGGATGCGGTTGGTGCAAATGATGATGAGCTTCTTCTTGCCGTCGGTGCGGTTGATGACGTTTTCGTTCGGCTTGCCCTCGCTGTCCTTGCAGTCGCGCGACGACATCTCGGGCATGTCGCGCAATGCGGCGAGCGCCTCCGGGGGCATGCCGCCGCCCTTGAACGTCGCCGGTTTGCCGTCCTTGTCCCTGATTACGAGCATGCGCGACAGGCCAACGCCTTCGGGCAGCGCGACGCGGAAAGCGGGGTCGTCGCTGGTCGTCTCGGTGACCTTGCCGTCCTTGTCGCGCACGATGACGCGGATGTGACGCTTCGACTTGCCGTCGACGGTGGTAACCGTGTCGCTGCGATCGACCGAGGTGCCGGGCGCTGCCGCCACGGGTGCGGGCGGTGCCGGCGGAGCCACCCGAGCGGCCTGCATCAGCGCCGGGAGCGCCGGCAGCTCTACGCTGGCCAAATCGACGCCGGTCGCGGTCTCGACCGACGAACGGACCCGCTCCGACGCCTGCGTCCCCGATGCGGTGACGGCCAAGCCGGCGGCGGCCAGTGCGGCCAGGGCACCCGCTCCGCCGAACAGGCGTGCGCGGCTGGTCTTCTCATGCTTTCCGAGCATTTTCAGTCTCCCCTTGATCTCGTTGATAGTGTGCAGGTGGCAGGCGGCGGATACGGCCCCGCCGTGCGCCGATTTTACGATGGCGCGGCCGTAAGCGATGCGCAGGTCGCGGGCGCGGCCGGACAGGACCAGCGCGTCGCACGCCATCTCCTGATCGGCGCGGAAGGCGCGATAGGCGCGCCACGCGACCGGATTGAACCAGTGGATGCCCAGCATCACCAGCGCCGCCCAGTTGGCAATCAGGTCGCCGCGGGCATGGTGGCCGAGCTCGTGTGCCAGCGCCAGGTCGCGTTCCAGCGGTTCGTACCGCTCGGCGAAATCGCGCGGGAAGGCGACGTATTTGCGCAGCACGCCGAACGCCAGCGGACCCGTCGCCGCCGCGGACTCGATCATCCGCACATTGCCCGACGCCAACGGGATCACCCGGTCGGCATCGCGGCGCAACCGCGCGCAGAAGCGGGCGTGCGACACGATGTGATAGGCGACGAACCCGATGGTGCCGACCAGCCACAGCGCGAGCATCACCGCCGGCCAGCCGATCCCGCTCGCTGGCTCCGCGGCGAAGGTGGTGATCGGCACGCCCAGATAGATGGTAACATCCTCCGGCACGGGCAGGGTGGGCATCGCCGCCCCCTGCCAGGCGGCTGGCAGCGGCGGCAGGATCATCCGCGCGGCGGGGATCGCCCACAGCGAATAGGCGACCGCGGGTCCAAACGCGCGCCGCACCGGGCGACGCAGGATCAGCACGACGACCATCAGCAGCGTCGTCGCGATGACCGTCTCGACGGCCCAGGCGATCACGACCGCAGCTCCTGCAACAGCGCCTCGATCTCGGCGATGTCCTCGGCGGTCAGCTCGTCGCGCTCGGCCATATGCGCGACCAGCGGCGTCAGCTTGCCGCCGAACAGCCGGTCCATCAGGCGGCGCGATTCACCCGAGACATAATCCCCCCGCTCGACCAGCGGGCGATAGAGGTAACGGCGACCGTCCTCCTCATGCCCGACGACCTCCTTGGCAAGCAATCGCCCGAGCAACGTCTTGACGGTGTTGGTGGTCCATCCCCGTGCCGGCGCCACGCGCTCGGCGACGTCCTGCGCGGTGAGCGGCGCTGCATCCCACAGCACCTCCATCACCGCATGCTCCGCATCGCTGATCCGCTCGGTCATCGTTCAACCCTCCCGACTACATCTGTGGTCTACATGATTACGGATGTAGTCGCAAGCCTGAATCGACGATGAACGGCCCTGTCGCCAACGTGTCGGGAAGTTTTACAGGCAGCGTCGTCAGGCAAGGAACGTTAACCGCTCAGTGCCGCGGAAAACTGCCGATACTGCGGGATGGCACATGATGTGCGATGATTTTGGCAGCCGAGCGTCATGGCGCTTCAGCAGGGCGGGTCGCCGCTCCCGGTTTCCGTAAAAGCGACCCGCCCGCACCCGGCTCTACGAAATCAGCCGTAACAAGTACTTACCAGCCACACTGCTGCTACCGCGCAGGCGGGAGCCTAAAGTTAACGAGAGCTGCCACTTGCGGCTCTAGGCTCCGACCTTTGCGGGAGCACGGCGAGGCATAGCCGCGAAGTTAGGCAGCAGCTATTCAGCTCGCCGCCGACACACCCTGCTCGTCCAGCAGCGCCTTCAGTTCGCCGCTCTCGTACATCTCCATCATGATGTCCGATCCGCCGACGAACTCGCCCTTCACATAGAGCTGCGGGATGGTCGGCCAGTCGCTGAACGCCTTGATGCCTTGGCGGACTTCCTGGTCCTGCAGCACGTCGACCGAGTCGAACTCGACGCCGAGATGCTGGAGGATGGCGATCGCGCGGCTGGAGAAACCGCACTGCGGGAACAGCGGGCTGCCCTTCATGAACAGCAGAACGTCGGATTTCGCGACGATCTCGCCGATGCGGGCCTGTACGGGGTCGGTCATAACTACTCCTGTGGAACGGCGGTCGTCAGTTGCAGCGCGTGAAGCACGCCCCCCATCCGCCCGCCCAGCGCCGCATAGACGGCCTGATGCTGGCGCACGCGCGGCATGCCGCGGAAGGATGCACTGACGACGCGCGCGGCATAATGATCACCATCGCCAGCCAAATCCGTGATCTGGACTTCAGCATCGGGGATGCCGGTGCGGATCAGGTCGGCGATGTCGTCGGCGGCCATCGGCATGGCGGTTACTGCGCGTCCATCAGCTGGCGGCGGGCATCTACCGTCGCCTCTTCCAGCGCGCGACGCACCGTGGCCTCGTCGACCTCGACCGACGCGGCGGTCAGGTCGCCCAGCAGCTTGCGCAGCACGTCGTCGTCGCCGACTTCCTCGAAATCCGCCTGCACGACCGCCTTGGCATAGGCGTCCGTCTCTTCGGGCGTCAGCCCCATCTTCTCGGCGGCCCACTGACCGACCAGCCGGTTGCGGCGGGCGATGACGCGGAACGCCATTTCCTCGTCGCGCGCGAACTTGGTTTCGAAAGCGCGCTCGCGGTCGTCGAAGGTCGTCATTCGGATGCCCCTGTCGTTTCAGGGACGGAGATAGGGCGGGTGCGCCGGACGCGCAACGGCTGCCGACGGCGACATCGGCTGGCGCCGGCGCGCGGCTCTGCTATCTGCACGTCCGAATCTGTCGAGAGGATGTTTCTTATGTTCCTGACTACGCTGGCCCTGACGATCGCGATGCAGACCGCCGCACCGGCCACCCCCGCGCCGAACCCGGGTGCGGACATCGGCGCGAAGTCGACCGCCTTCTCCACCTGCATCCGCAGCAACATCGCCAAGGTGCCGGCGACGGTGACGCCGGAGGCTGGTGCCGATCAGGTGCTGGCGACCTGCAAGGCCGACGAGACTGCGCTGCGCGCGGCGATCGACGTGCAGCTCGCCGCCGTCCCCGCTGAGTCACAGGCCACCGCGCGCCAGCAGGTCGATGCCAGCTTCGCCCAGGCGCGCACCGGCATCGCGAATGGCATCCGCCAGTCGCGTACGCCCGCCGCTACGCCGACGACGCCCGCCACGCCGCCGGCCAAGTAACGGTCCCGACCCGCGCGGGCGCCTGAACGCCCGCGCGGGACCTCAGATCTGCACCACCAGCTTCCCGATCGCGCCGCGCCCCGCCATCTTCGCGATCGCCGCGCCACCATCGGCCAGCGCGAAGCGTTCGGTGACGCGCGGGCTGATCTTTCCTTCGCGCCACAGCGCGAACAGCGTCGCGACATGTGCCGCATTCGCCTGCGGATCGCGCGCGGCGAAGGCGCCCCAGAAGACGCCGCAGACGTCGCAGCTTTTGAGGAGCGTCAGGTTCAGCGGCAGCTTCGGGATGCCCGCCGGGAAACCGACGACCAGATAGCGCCCCTCCCACCCGATCGATCGCAGCGCCGGCTCGGCATAATCACCGCCGACCGGATCGTAGATCACGTCGAAGCCACCCTTGCCGCCCGCCGCCTTGAACTGCTCGGCCAGCGCCTTCGACGCATCCTTGTCGAATGGTGCGCGGCCATAGACGATCGTGTCGTCCGCGCCGGCCGCCCGCGCTGCCGCCGCCTTCTCGTCCGACGACACCGCCGCGACGACGCGCGCGCCGTAAGCCTTGCCCAGCTCGATCGCCGCCAGACCGACGCCACCCGCAGCACCCAGCACCAGCAGATTCTGCCCAGCCTGTAACCGTCCGCGATCGAGCAACGCATGAATCGTGGTGGCATAGGTGAGCAGCAGCGCCGCACCCTCTGCGAAGTCCCGCCCCTCGGGCAAGCGGTACAACGCCGCCGCCGGCACCGCGACCTTCTCGACGAGACCGCCATGGCCGATCACTGCGACGACGCGGTCGCCAATCGCCCATCCCGTCACGCCCTCGCCGACGCTCTCGATCAGGCCGGCGATCTCGCCGCCCGGCGCGAACGGCCGCTGCGGTCGAAACTGATAGCGATCCTCGATGATGAGCACGTCGGGATAGTTGATCGCGCAGGCGCGTACCGCGACGACGACCTGCCCCGCACCCGCCACCGGATCGGGCAAGTCGGCAATTTTCAGTGTTTCCGGTCCGCCCGGCGCTTCAGACAACAACCCCAGCATGATGGCCTCTCCCGGCGATCCACGGCCGGTAAGCCCGATCCGCGGATTCGAATTTCGAAATCGCGGTATCTTGTGCCAGTGTCAGCCCGATCTCGTCCAGCCCCCCCATCAGGCAGTCGCGGCGGAACGCATCGAGTTCGAACGGAAAGCGATCCTGATAGCTGGTGGTAACCGTCATCGTCTCGAGATCGACGGTCACCTCGCCGTCCTTCGCCGCCTCCACCAGCCGATCGACCGCCGCCTGCGGCAGCACGACGGGTACGATGCCGTTCTTGAACGCGTTACCGGAAAAGATGTCGGAGAAGCTCGGCGCGATCACCGCTCGAATGCCCAGGTCGGCGAGCGCCCATGCGGCATGTTCGCGGCTGGAGCCACATCCGAAATTGTCGCCGGCAATCAGCACCGGTGATCCGGCATAGCGCGGGTCGTCGAAGACGTTGCCTTCCGTCGCACGCACCGTCTCGAACGCCCCCCGCCCCAGCCCCTCGCGGGTGGTGGTCTTCAGCCAGTGCGCGGGGATGATAACGTCGGTGTCGATGTTCTTGGCGCCCCACGGATAGGCGGTGCCGGATACCTGTGTAACCGCCTCCATCTCACCGCCCTCCCATCAGGTCGCGCACATCGGCCAGCCGCCCCGTCACCGCCGCCGCCGCCGCCATCGCTGGCGACAACAGGTGCGTGCGCGCGCCTGGACCCTGCCGGCCGACGAAGTTGCGGTTGCTGGTCGAGGCGCAACGCTCGCCCGGCGGCACCTTGTCGGGGTTCATCGCCAGGCACATCGAACAGCCGGGCTCGCGCCACTCGAAGCCCGCGCTCGTGAACACGCGGTCGAGCCCTTCGGCCTCCGCCTGCCGCTTCACCAGCCCGGACCCGGGAACGACGAGCGCGCGGACGCCATCGGCGACGTGGCGCCCCTCCGCCACCGCGGCGGCGGCGCGCAGATCCTCGATGCGGCTGTTGGTGCAACTGCCGATGAAGACGTTCTGCACCGCCACATCCTGCATTCGCGTGCCGGGCTCCAGCCCCATGTAGTCGAGCGACTTGCGCGCGGCGACGCGCTTGGCGGGGTCGGCGAAGCTGTCGGGATCCGGCACGCTGCCGGTGATCGACACGACATCCTCCGGGCTGGTGCCCCAGGTGAGCGAAGGCGCGATGTCGCTGCCGTCGATCCGCACCACCGCGTCATATTGCGCACCGGCATCGGACGGCAGCCGCCGCCATGTCTCGACCGCACGGTCCCAGTCCTGCCCGGACGGCGCCATCGGCCGACCCTTGATATAGGCGAACGTCGTCTCGTCCGGCGCGATCAGCCCGGCGCGCGCACCGCCCTCGATCGACATGTTGCTGACGGTCAGGCGCCCCTCGACCGACAGCGCACGGATGACCTCGCCGGTATACTCGACGACATAGCCGGTCCCGCCCGCCGCACCGATGCGGCCGATGATCGCAAGCACGACGTCCTTGGCGCTGACACCGAAGCCGAGCGAGCCATCGACGCGGATCTCCATCGTCTTCGACTGCTGGAGCAACAGCGTCTGCGTCGCCAGCACATGCTCGACCTCCGACGTGCCGATCCCGAACGCGAGTGCGCCGAGCGCGCCATGCGCCGAGGTATGGCTGTCGCCGCAGACCAGAGTCGTGCCCGGCAGAGTGAAGCCCTGCTCCGGTCCGACGACGTGGACGATGCCCTGCTCGGCCGACAGCGCGTCGATATAAGGCACGCCGAACTCGGCGACGTTGGCGCGTAGTGTCGACAGCTGGTTCGCGCTTTCCGGGTCCGCGATGGGCAGCGCGTTGCCCGCCGCATCGACGCGCGGCGTCGTCGGCAGGTTATGGTCCGGCACTGCCAGCGTCAGGTCGGGGCGCCGCACGGCTCGACCGGCGGCGCGCAGCCCGGCGAAGGCCTGCGGGCTGGTGACTTCGTGGACGAGGTGACGATCGATGTAGATCAGGCACGTCCCGTCGTCGCGGCGTTCGACGACGTGATCTGCCCAGATCTTCTCGTATAGCGTGAGGGGTCGACTGGCCATGATGCCGGCTGGTTAGACGAAAGATGTGCAGACGCAAGTCTGGGCGCAACTTCCTGTCGTCGGCGCCCTTCCGAATTCTTTCTTGCGTATCGTTTCCTTGAGGAAACAAACTTACGTCACACCGTTTCCACGCGGGCCGGCGCTTGGCCGTCGCGAGGGGACGCCGATGCTGCCGACCGATCCGCATACCCATGCCGCACCGGTTCGCCATCGCAGCGAACGCGCGCTCGACGCCGCCAACCTGTTCCTAGCGGACGTGCGCGACGGGTTGGGCCCCTATCTCGCCATCTATCTGCTCGCGGTGCGGGGGCCCGAGCGGGGGTGGAACGAGGCGACGGTCGGATTGGTGCTGACGATCGCCGGGGTCGCCGGGCTGCTGGCGACGACGCCGGCCGGTGCGCTGATCGATCGCATCCACGCGAAGCGGGCGGTGCTTGTCGTCGCGGCGATCGCGGTGACGCTGGGTTCGCTGTCGCTGCCGTTCGTCGGCGGCTTCACGCTGGTGACGATCGGCCAGTCGGCCGCCGCAGTAGCCGGCGCCGTCTTCGCGCCGGGTCTCGCCGCGATTTCGCTCGGCATCGTTGGGCCTAAGGCGTTCGCGCGCCGGATCGGCCGGAACGAGGCATTCAACCACGCCGGCAACGCCGTCGCCGCGACGATCGCCGGGCTGACCGCGTGGCGGTTCGGCCCGGTCGCGGTGTTCTATCTGATGGCGGCGCTGTCGGTGCTTAGCATCGCCGCGATCCTGCGCATCGATCCGCGCGCGATCGATCACGGCGTCGCGCGGGGTTGCCCGGACGAGGAGGCGGAAGACACCCAAGCGCCGCCCTCGATTCTGAACGTTCTGACCCACACGCCCGCGCTCGGCATCTTCGCCGCCACCGCCTTCGTCTTCCACCTCGCCAATGCGGCGATGCTGCCGTCGGTCGGTCAGCTGCTGGGGCGAGAGGTCGGCGCCGGACAAGCGACGTCGCTGATGGCGGCCTGCATCGTCGCGGCACAACTCGTCATGGTGCCGGTCGCGATCGTCGTCGGGCGCAAGGCCAATGACTGGGGGCATCGGCCGATCATGCTGGCAGGGTTCGCGGTGCTGGCGCTGCGCGGCGTGCTCTACACAGTCTCCGATGCGCCGTTCTGGCTGCTGACCGTGCAGGCGCTGGACGGCATCGGCGCGGGTATCTTCGGGGCGCTGTTCCCCGTCATCGTCGCATCGATCACCCGCGGCACCGGGCGCTTCAACGTCGCGCAGGGCGCGGTCGCGACGATACAGGGGGCAGGCGGTGCACTCAGCCCGACGATCGCGGGCGCGCTGATCGTCTGGGGCAGCTACGACACCGCCTTCATCACACTGGCCGGGATCGCCGCGATCGGCCTTGCGCTCTATGCCTGGAAGATGCCCGAGACGCGCGAGCGCGACGGCGCGCCCGCCCCGCCTCACCCCATCGGCGCATAATTAGCCGTCGTCTTCGCGGCGACCTCGTCCGCAGTGACGCCCGGTGCCAGCTCGACCAGGCGGAACGGCGAGGCATGGTCGGGGCGCTGGAACACGGCGAGATCGGTCACGATCATGTCGACGACGTTCTTGCCGGTCAGCGGCAGCGTGCATTCGGGGATGAACTTCGGGTCGCCGTTCTTGGAGGTATGCTCCATCACGACGATGATCTTCTTGACGCCGGCGACCAGATCCATCGCCCCGCCCATGCCCTTGATCATCTTGCCGGGGATCATCCAGTTGGCGATGTCGCCGTTCTCGGCCACTTCCATCGCGCCCAATACGGTCAGGTCGATATGTCCGCCGCGGATCATCGCGAAGCTGTCTGCGCTGCTGAAATAGACCGAGGAGGGCAGCTCGCTGATCGTCTGCTTGCCCGCGTTGATCAGGTCGGCGTCCGCCTCCCCCTCATAGGGAAACGGGCCGATGCCCAGCATGCCGTTCTCGCTCTGCAGCGTCACGGTCATGCCATCGGGGATGTTGTTCGCGACCAGGGTCGGGATACCGATGCCAAGGTTGACGTAGAAGCCGTCGCGCAGCTCCTTGGCGGCGCGGGCGGCCATCTGATTGCGGTCCCAGGGCATCATTTGTTCTCCTGAATGGGCGTCGGCGCGGGCATGGGCGCGGCGCTGCCGGGATCGGTCCAGCGGGTGTCGTAGGGGAAGATATCGTCGATCCCGCCCTTCAGCGCGGTGCCGTAGACGGGGTTGGGCAGCATGAACCAGCCGTCGCCCCACAGCGCCGCCACCGCGGGCGATCCGGCGATCGACCGGCGGGTGGAGGGCGTCAGCGCCGGCGCGTTGAACAGGTCGGAGAAGTCGCCGAGCTGGTCGCCGACCATCGCGATCACGCAATAGCCCGATGCGATCGCCCAGCGGCGCGTGTCCTTGCCCGATCCGCCGCCGTCGTCGCCCTTCAGCCACAAGGTCTGGCGATGGACGGCGGGACCGAGGCCGGCGTGGTCGAGCGCGGCGGCGGTCTGCGTCGCGGTATCGGCTGACCGGTTGGAATTGAAGATGACGGTGATGCCGAGCGTTCGGGCGGCGTCCAGCGCCATCTTCGCGCCCGGCACCGCGACGACCTTGTCCGCGCCGGTCGCTTCCCATCGGCCCCAGCGCGCGGCGTCATAGCCGCTGCCGCGCCGTGCGGCATCGCCCTCATAGCCCAGGTTTAGCAGCGCGGTCTCGTCCACGTCGAGCACGATCGCCAGCGGCTTGGGTCCGCACGGCTCGAACTGCGGCGCGTCGAGCGTGGCGCCATCGCTCAGCACCGCCTGCCGCCGGCCGGTCTTCTTTCCGAAGGCCACCACATCGGCGACGTAGCGCGACAGGCCACGATACGCCTGGACCGACGACGCCGCCGCCTCGCCCGAGCCGTAGAGATACTGCATCCCCTCCGGCACGGTCGCCAGCGGCGCGACGGACGAGGCGGACGCCGGTGCGCCCCCAGACGGCGGCGGCAGCGCGGTCGCCCCGGTGACGATCGTCGCACCCTCCATCCGGCGCGCGGCCTCACGCCCCGCCTCGGTCCGGAGCGGCGGTGGGGGTGCATCCTCGGCCTGCTTCGCCTTGCGCGTCGCGCGTTGCGCGTCCATCCGGCTCTTGACGATGGCCGACGACGACGCCGCGATCGGGATGACCGCCGCGGCGATGCACCCGCTCAGCACGACGGGCAGCGAGAGGACGGTTGCGGCGCGCAAGACCCGTACGACCTTCATTTCCTGCCCGGTGCGGGCAGATAGCGGCCCGGGATTGGCAGCGTCGGCGTCTCACCCTGCCAGACGATGTGCAGCACGCGCCAGCCGTTCGGCGTGAAGACCAGCTGGATCGAATTGATCCCGCGCGCGAACGGCTTCTCGCCCGGCGCATGGCGGCTCTCATAGGTCGAGAAGACATGCGCGATATTGCCGTAGCGCTCGACCCGGCGCGCGACCTCGCTTTCGTAGAAGCCCTCTTTCGCCATCATCGGCCCGGCGCGGTCGATATAGCCCTGGATGTCGAGCACCAGCGCCCCCTTTCCACCCACCGGCACCAGCCGCGCCTCGGGCACAAACAGCGCCTTGAGCGCGTTCCAGTCGCGCGGACCGGCTGGGCCTGAGATCACGGCATAGACCCTGCCGATCAGCGCGTCGATTGCGGCTTCGTCGCTCGCCTCGGTCCTGAGCGGCGGTAGCGAAGGCTGCTGCCCATTGGCATGCAGATGCGGGACGCCGGACGCGCCGTGGACGAGCGTCGAGCGCGGTTGCGCGGCGGCCTCGCCGCTCGCCTGCGCAGCCAGCGCCGCCGCCGCGACCAGCCAGATCACCCGGCCACCCGCGGGCGGGTCGTCAGGAACTCGATCTTCTTGTCGTACGGCGCGCCGACGATCATCCGCTTCACATAGATGCCGGGCAGATGGATCGCGTCCGGGTCCAGGCTGCCGACCGGCACCACCTCCTCCACCTCGGCGACGCAGACCTTACCCGCCGTCGCCATAGGCTGGTTGAAGTTGCGCGCGGTCTTGCGGAAGATCAGGTTGCCGGCCTCGTCCGCCTTCCACCCCTTGATGATCGACAGGTCGGCGCGGATGCCGCGTTCGAGGATATAGTCCTCTCCGTCGAAACTCTTCACTTCCTTGCCCTCGGCCACCTTCGTGCCGACGCCGGTCTTCGTATAGAAGCCGGGGATGCCCGCCCCGCCCGCCCGGCACCGCTCGGCGAGCGTCCCCTGCGGACAGAATTCGACCTCCAACTCTCCGCTCAGATACTGGCGCTCGAACTCCTTGTTCTCGCCGACGTAGCTGGAGATCATCTTCTTGACCTGATGCGTGCGCAGCAGCTTGCCCAGCCCCTCGTTGTCGATGCCGGCATTGTTGCTGGCGATCGTCAGCCCGGTGACACCGGCATCGCGGATCGCGTCGATCAGTCGTTCGGGGATGCCGCACAGACCGAAGCCGCCCGCGCAGATCGTCATCCCGTCGTGCAACAGCCCGTCGAGCGCGGCCGCGGCATCCGGATAGAGCTTCTTCATCGCGCGCGTCCTCTCGTCGTTCGGATGCCGCGATTAGGGCCGCGTGGCCGCGCCGGTCAAGCTTGGCGGTCCGGCATCCCGTGGTCGCCCGCGAAGCCCAGGAACAGGTCGAGCCACGGCACCGGCGTCCCGTCCCGCCGCGGTGCGGGCAGGCCATGGCCGCCACGTTCGAACATGTGCAACTCGGTCGGCACCTTCGCGGCGATCAGCGCACCGTGGATCAGCAGCGCGTTGGCGGGCGGCACGCTGCCGTCATCGGCGTTGGTCGCGACGAACGTCGGCGGCGTGTCGGCCGGCAGGTCGAGCTGCGCCGACCAGCGTCGCTGCGCGACCGGATCGGCAACCGCCTTGCCCAGCAACTCCGTGCGCGACGGCGAGTGCACGCTTTCGTTCAGCATGGTGATGACCGGGAAGAACAGCCCGGCAACGAGCGGTCGCGCCGGCTGGCCGTCGATGGCGTCGACCGGGTCATAGGTCTTCAGCGCCGACCGCGTTGCCAGCCGCGCGGCGAGATGCCCGCCCGCCGAAAAACCGATCGCGGCGACCTTCGCCGGATCGATCGGCCAGCGCTTACCCGCACCGGCCCGAATAATCCGCATCGCGCGCTGCGCATCCTGCAACGGCGCGTCAGGCCCCGCCGCCCAGCCGTCGTGCGGCAGACGATACAACAATTCGAACACCGTGAAGCCGCGCGCCGCGATCTGCCGCGATATGTCGCCCGGCTCCCGCCGCGTCGCGATCCGTTTGTAGCCTCCACCGGGGATCAGCAGCACCGCGGCGCCGTTCGATTTCGCCGGTCGCGCGATGGTCAGCATCGGCGTGCCGACACTGGTCCACGCCGTATCGCCCGGTGTCGCGGATCGCTGGATCACCACGTCGGCGATCGCCTTACCCGGCTCGCCCGGCGGACGGCCGGGCCAGATCGGAAACCGCTCCGATGCAGGCGCCGCGCTCGTCGCCACCTGCGCCGCCGCCCTGCCCGCCAGAGCCGCGCTCATTGATGCGGCCAGCATCGTCCTGCGATCAATTGCCATCGGGGCGCCTTTCACTGCTGATCCCGCTCGGCGCGAGTATGAAGCGCGCCGGATCGGGTGGGGAGGCGGGGTCGAACCGGCCGAGATCGCTCTTCAGATGCGCGGCCAGCGGCAGGCGCGCGTCGGCGATACCCTGCGCGATCGCGCGCGCCAGCACCCATGCGCCATAGTTATTGTGATGCGTCGCATCCTTGCCGCCGTCGTTGAACGCCAGCGGCGCGCGGTCCTTGCCCAGCGCTTCGTAGATGCGGATCGTCGCGGCGTTCAGGTCGATCACCGGCACGCCCGTCTCCGTGCCCACGGCGCGGACGGCGGCGGCATAGTCCGCCAGCGTCGGTCGGATGCGGCCTTCCGCCGTCCAGTTGCGGCGTTCGGGCGAGGTCACCAGGATCGGCGTCACGCCGCGCCGCCGGAATTCGTCGATGAACACGCGCAGATAGCTGCGATAGGTGCTGTCCGCGGCGACATAGGTTTGCGGCCAGTTGGCCTTCTGGTCGTTGTGCCCGAACTGGATCAGCGCGACATCGCCCGGCTTTACGCTTTCCAACACCTTGGCGAAGCGCTTCTCGGCGATGAAGGACTTCATCGTCTCACCCGACTCGGCGTGGTTGGCGACCGCGACATCGTCCTTCATGAACGCGGTGAGCATCTGGCCCCAGCTTGCGGCCGGCTCGGCTTGCTGGTCGGTCACCGTGGAGTCGCCGAGCAGGAAGACAGTCGGCACGGTGACCGGCTCGATCGCGACTGCGGTCACGCCGGGCCGCGGGCCGACGAACTCCAGCGTCAGCCGGTCGTCCCACGTAAAGCTGTCGCGTTCCCGCGGCTTCAGCTCGACCAGCGAGGCACCCGGCGCATTGGCGGCGGGCGGCGCGATGGCGGCGTCTCGGATGTTGACGATGAAGCTGCGGGTGACGCTGCGCCCCGCCGGCACCTTGACCGCATCGAGCATCAGCCGCCGCGCCTCCGCCTTGACGGTCGTGTCCGTGGCGACGCGCGGCAGACCGAGCGTCACCGTCACCCGGTAATTGCCCGGCGCCGCGCGGACCGAGAACAGCCCCGGCGCCCGCGCCTCGAAGCCGAAGTCGCCGTCATACGCGCGCCCCGCCGCCACCGGCGTCGCGCCGTCGGCCTTCGCGCCCTCGAAATTGAAGCGCCGCACCTGCGCCGCCGCGGGATCGGTCAGCGTCGCAATCGCCAGAATGGCCATGATCCACCGCATCCTCATCCTCTCCCGATTATGCCCGCACGACTATCCTGCGCGCCAGCGCGTGACAATATCGAAATATGGGAACGTGTCTCGTATAGCGTAACAGCTTGACAGCGCGGCAGGCGAGCGCGACGGCTCGGGCAAAAGCCCATGGGGACCGAGCATGAAGGCCGCATCCGTCATCGACTATCGCGAGCGCGCCCGCGCCCGCCTGCCCAAGTTCCTGTTCGAATACATCGACGGCGGCTCCTATGCCGAGGTGACGCTGCGCCGGAACATCGCGGATCTCGAGGCGGTGGCGCTGCGTCAGCGCGTGCTGCGCGACGTGTCGAAGATCGACCTGACCACCAACCTGTTCGGCCAGGACATGGCGATGCCGGTTGCCCTCGCCCCGATCGGCCTCGCCGGCATGAACGCGCGTCGTGGCGAGTGCCAGGCGGTGCGCTCGGCGGATAGGGCCGGCATTCCCTTTACGCTCTCGACCGTCTCGGCCTGCGATCTCGACGAGGTCGCCCGCGCCGCCGCCCGCCCCTTCTGGTTCCAGCTCTACATGGTCCGCGACCGCGACTTCATGCGCGATCTGCTGGCGAAGGCATCGGCAATCGGTTGCCCGACGTTGATGTTCACCGTCGACATGCCGGTGCCGGGATCACGCTACCGCGACTATCGTTCGGGGCTGGCCGGGGCGCCGGGCTGGCGCGGATCGCTGCGGCGCACGGCGCAGGCGGTGATGCGCCCGCGCTGGGCGTGGGACGTCGGCGTCCACGGTCGCCCGCATGCGCTGGGCAACGTCGCGCCGGTGCTCGGGCCGAACACGGGGCTCGAGGATTTCTTCGCCTGGATGCGCGACAATTTCGAACCGCGCGTCAACTGGGACGACATCGCCTGGATCCGTTCGCAATGGGCCGGCAAGATCGTTATCAAGGGCATCCTCGACGCCGATGACGCGGTGCTGGCGGCCGACGCCGGAGCGGACGGCATCGTCGTGTCGAACCACGGGGGGCGTCAGCTCGACGGCACGCTGTCGAGCGCCCGCGCCCTCCCGCCGATCGCCGCGGCGGTGGGCGATCGCCTGACCGTGCTGGCCGATGGCGGCATCCGGTCGGGGCTGGATGTGGTGAGGATGCTGGCGTTGGGGGCGAAGGGCGTTTTGCTCGGCCGCGCCTGGGCTTATGCGCTGGCGGCGGGCGGAGAGGCCGCGATCGACCATATGCTGTCACTGATCCGCGCGGAAATGACGGTCGCGATGGCGCTGACCGGCACGACGCGCATCGCCGACATCGGTACGCACATCGTCCACCGGCTGGACGACTGAAGCCGCACAGCAGCTAGGGCCGCGGTTTCCTCTTCAGTCCGATGACCGGTGCCGCCTCGGCGTCACTGAGGCGCCGGATGTTGCGCACCAGGCAGCTGCGCGATCCGCTGCCGGGAAACGGCACGATCAGTTCGGCCGGACGCCCGGCGCAGATCCGCTGCCCGCCCCGCGCGCGAATGCCGATCTGCAGCGCATAATCGATGTTCGGGCACCCCGGCCCGACCGTCAACTCCCAGACGGCTTGGCTGCCGATCCGCACCAGTGCCCTGTCGCGTCCACCATCGCTGAACCCGCTGACCTGCGACGGCCAGAAGCAGGTGTCGGCCCGCTTGGCCTGCCCACCGGCGGATGATCCGACGAGCGTCACGGCGCTGACAGCAAGGATGGCGAACATGCGCATTGATGGTCTCCCACTCCCAAACGAAAAGGGGCGCCCCAACGGAGCGCCCCTTCCCATCGATCGTCAAGCCCGATTACCGCCCGAACTGCAGACGCGCCCCGAGCAGGATACGGCGACCGCCGTACAGTAACCGCATCACACGTGGAGTGCCGTCGGCGAAGTTGATGTACTTCCCGGTCGAAATGGTCTGCGCTTCCCGGGCCACGTTGCGGCCTTCGACGTAGACCTGGAAGCTGCGGGTCACGTTCCACGATGCCTTGGCATCGATAAACTCGCTGCCGTCGAAATACCGCGCGACGCCGGGATTATAACCAGGCGCCACAAGCCGTACGTTGGTCCACTGCTCGCCTGGATAGTTGATGTCGGTCGTGTTGCCGCCGCAAGGCGTGACACAGGTGAAGCGTGAGGTTCGTTTCTGATACGCAACGCGGAAGTTGAACGTGCCGTCATCATACCACAGCGAGGTGTTCAGATAGTACTTCGACTCATCCGGCGGCGGAAGGATGTCTCCGCTGTTCGGATCCTGTTGTCCGCTGGTCGTCGAAGACGATAGGATCGACAGGTTCGCATCGACGCCCGTGTGACGTAGTAGCCACGGCAACGACGTAAACGCCGTCTTGACCGAAAACTCCCAAATATCGCGCTTGTACCCTGGCCCGTTACCATAGGTCGGGAAGGTAAATTCCAGTTCCGAGAGCGGACGCCCCGTGATGGGATCGGTCTGCGCACTACCCTCGAATGGGCGGGTCGTCGCGGTGGCATTGATCGGTGCACCGATCTTCACATCCAGCTTGCCGTAGGTGACGGAAAAGAGAGTGTCAGCGTTCGGATACCATTCCAGACTGGCGTTGTAATTCCATGCCGTGAACGGCTTCAGCCCTGGGTTGCCGACGCGACCGGTGCAGCTGAAGTCGTCGGCATCCGCCGCATTGCCCAGCCGCTCGTCACCCACGGTGCAGGTTCCGCCAGGAATCAGCTGGTTCATGCTAACCGGCGCGATTGTCTTGCCACCGTACAGGCGGAGCACAAGACGCTCGTTAAATCCCCATAGGTTGAAGTTGACCGTCGGCAAGATGTCTTTTGTCGACGAGTCCAACGTCACCGGTTGACTGAACGCCTGCGTCGTGATGCCGTTCGGGTTGGTCGGGTCCAACTCGTTGAACGATCCAGTCTTGCGGATCACCTGGATCGTCTGCAGCCCCGAGCCTTTGACGTCACGGATCACCGCGCGAACGCCGAAATTGCCGTTTATGAGCAAGCCCAGCGGCATGGCCTGTTCGAAATCAGCCATCGCGTACAGATTCTTGATTGTCTCGTTTGCGCGCGTGACCGGCTGATCATACACCTTCCCGTCACTTCCGGTGCAGCGGATGAGGCAGTCGAAGTTCATGAACTGCGACGCGCCCAGTTGGGAAAACAGCTCATCGGTTCGGATGCCCTGCCATGCGTTGGGAAGGTTTCCGCGGTTCGGCAAGTCACCGAAATATTCCGAGTCGCTCGGCTCCAGCGTGCTGGAGAACAGATCACGCAATTGCTGCGGGGTCAGCGTGTCCAGACCGGAGCGCACGTTCGCGGGGTTGGTAAAAGGTACGAAGCCATAGTTGCAAGACAGCCCGCCCACCGCCTGCGACCCCGCGGTCGGCTGGCACGCCCGGTAATTACCGCGCACGATCGCAGTTGGCACGATCACCGCGGGGACATAGTCCGACTGTCCGAACGTACCACGCGCGGCGCTGACGGTGTATCCGCCATTGTTCCAGCGACGCACATCGTTCTTGCGGAACATCGCACCCACCTTGAAGCGGGTGAAGAACGGAAGTTCGTCGAACGTTTTGTAAGCCACATCCAGCTTCGCGATCTTCTCCGTCGAGATGCCTAGTGCAGGCGTATACTGTACCGAGAAGCTAGGCGTCACCAGCGGCAGTTGCGACACGAGGTACTGTTGCGTGGCCGGTCCGTTCGGGCTCGCGGCCACCGCAAGCTGGCCGACGCACGTGGCCGGGTTTGTGCCGAGGGATACGCACGCCGGAGCGTTTAATTGAACGTAATTCGACGGGTTGGTCTCATCATATCCCGCAGGTACCTGAATGTCCCAGAGGCCGTTTTTCTGCAACGAGAGTGTTGCGTCACCGTAGGTATAGGACCGATTGGTTCGCATATCGCCACGGCTAGTCTGGGCGCGAGTGATGCCGCCCCACAGGTCGATTTCCAGCCGATCGCTGCGCCACTCGGCTCCGGCCTGTGCGTATGCGGTTTCCGTGTCGATTTTGTTCTCGATCTGATCGATGTTCACCGAATTATTGGTGGTCGTCAGCTGCGTAACATTGTGATTTGCGTCGACGACGACACTACCGGGACGAATGTTCAGCACGTTGCCGAGGACGGCGTTGTTGCCGACGTTGTTCAGACCATATTGCGGATCGAACAGGTAGTAGCCGTTGGCATTGGCATCCGCCGACAGAATGCGTGTCCGCGGATATCCTGTCGTCGATACCGTGGAATATGCAGACGGGTTGACGTTGAACAGCGTGACCGGGGTGCGGCTGCGGTTTTGATCGTGGACCTTACGATCCGCGCGCGTTCCTTTCACGTAGACGGTCAGGTTATCGGTCACGCGATAATCGAACCGCGCGTCGACCGAGTAGCGCTCGTCGGTCTGTGTGTTCATGAAATTGCGGATCAGCGAAGGCGTGTAGTCATTCCACTGGTTGAGGCAGGTCTGCTGCTCAAGGATGCGTTGCGCACGCTGTGCTGTCCCCGCGGTAGCATTGTTGGGGAACAACGTCAGGCACTCCGCCTTGCTCTTAGCCCCGGCCGATGTCGTGACCAGCTTTCGTGGCGTCATCGGCGTGCCATCCGGGCCGAGCAGGACGGTCGTTCCGCTCATGAACGGGGCGTCTGCCAAATCGGTGCCAACCGTAGCGGGATTGAAAGCGAACGTCTTCTCCGGTGAGTTATCGAAATCATAGAGACGCGAATAATTGCGGTTGTTGCTTGTCGTGTTCTCGAAACCGTGACCGTTGTTCTGGATCTTTGAATACGTTCCGCTAACGATTACACCCAGCCGGTCGTTCAGAAAACGGCGCGCAGTCACCAAGTTGAAGTCCGGCGTCCAGTCTTTACCCAACGAGTTCTGCTGAGCGCCCCCCCGGATCGAGAAATAGGGCTTCTTGAAATCCAGACCGCTGCGGGTCTTGATCTGAATACCACCGCCCAGCGAGCCTTCGGTCTGGTCCGCGGTCGAACCCTTAACGACGTCGACACTCTTGATCAGTTCCGCTGGCAACTCGCGCAAGTCGGACCCACGGCCGCTGGCGCCGGCGATCGCCAGAGCATTAGTACTTTGAACACCGATCCCGTCGAGTTCGACGCGGGTCAGATCAGGACCGTTGCCGCGTACCGCGATGCTTTCGCCTTCGCCGAATTCGTTGCGACCCAGCGCCACGCCCGGGATGCGCGAGATCGCTTCGTTGACGTTGCGGTCGGGGAAAGAACCGATGTCGTCGGCGACGAGCGAGTCGGTTGCGGTCGCAGCGTTCTTCTTGCGGTTGTTCGCCGACTGCTGGCTGGCGCGCGAGCCGACGACCAGGATTTCCTGGCTGGCCTGCGCGTCATCCTGGATCACGCTGTTCGGATCCGGGGCGGCGCCGGAGGTCTGTGCGTTGGCGGCGGTCGCAGTGAACGCGAGTGCGAGGCCAAGCGTCATCCACGACGTAGTGGCGGCGACGCGGCGGCGCGAGTTGGTCTGACCCATCATATCCTCCCAGGTGCGTGATCTCGGCAACTCGAGGCCCCCGCCCCGTGTCGCTCGCTTTTCAATATGTAGAACAATATTGCAGACGTTGAGATTTCTTGTCAACGGCGTGACATAGTTTCGCGACAATTTTTTTGTCGTACTATAACCGAATATCCAAGCGATATAGTCGGTTAGCGTTACCAGCAAACAGCGAACGCTTGTCCGACGCAGTCAGGTCGAACACGATCGCGGCGTAAGAATCGAGATGCTCAGTGAAGCTCCCGAACAGCTTGTCGGTCGGGAAATCGCTCGCGAACATCGCGCGGTCGGTGCCGAACAGATCGATCGCCTCCAACACATAGGCCCGCGCCTGATCGATCGACCACGGCCGGTGGGTGAAGCCCAGTCCCGACAGCTTCGTCGCGACGTTGGGCAGCCGCGCCAGCGCCGCCATGCCGGTGCGCCACGCGTCCCACTCCCCCGGCACGGCCATGCCGGTGTGATTGAGGATGACCTGCGTGTCGGGGTGCCGCTCGATCAGTTGTGCGAGGTGCGGAAACTGCCCGGGATAGGCCTGCAGGTCGAAGCTGAGGCCGTATTTCGACAGCAACGCGAAGCCGCGCGCCCACGCCGGGTCCAGCGTCACGTCGCTTGGTGAATAAGTGCGGCGCGGATCGGCATGCCAGTTGACGATGTGGCGGATGCCGCGGACGTTCGGTCGTGCCGCGTGGGCGGCCAGCAGCGTCTCGACGTCCGGATCGGTGAGGTCGGCGAAGGCGACGATCGCGCTCGGCAGCAGCCGCGCATCGGCCATGCCCTGCAGCCAATCGGTTTCCCGCAAGGCATCGTCCGGATGCGCACCGGCATCGACATGCACGATCCCGCGCACGTCCCAGCCGGCGGCATCCGCCAGATAGTCGTCGAGGCCATAATCGCGCGCGATCGGCTCGACGCTGCCGTTCGGCCCGTCATCGGCGAACGGCGGCGTCAGCCAGGGATAGCGGATGTGCGAAAGATCCCAAAGATGCACATGCGCATCGATGAAAGGCAGGTCGCGTGCCATCCGAGTCTCCCCCGCCCCCCCGCGTCAGTAGGTCGTGCGCCCGCCCGACGTGTCGAAGGTCGATGCGGTGGTGAAACTGCACTCCTCGCTCGCCATAAAGCAGACCATCGCGGCGCTTTCCTGCACCTCGCCCAGCCGGCCCATCGGGATCTTGGAGCGCATATAGTCGACCTGGCTCTGCGGCAGCTGCGCCAGGATCGGGCTCTCGAACGTCGCCGGGGTCAGCGCATTGGCGATGACGCCCTTGCCTGCGACTTCCTTGCCGAGCGACTTGGTAAAGCCGATCACGCCCGCCTTCGTCGCCGAATAGGCCGAGGCGTTGGGATTGCCTTCCTTGCCCGCGACCGACGCCACGTTGACGATGCGGCCGTAGCCTCGCTCCAGCATGTGGGGCAGAACCGCGCGGTTGCAGTAGAACAGACCGTTCAGGTTGACCGCGACGGTCGTCAGCCAGCCGTCGATCGGGAATTCATGCACCGGCACGGTCGGCCCGGTGATGCCGGCCGAACAGACGAGGATATCGACCTGCCCCAGCGCCGCGAGGCTGTCGCGCGCCGCCGCCTCGACCGCCGCAGCGTCCGACACATCGACGTTGACGCCGTGCGCCCCGCCCAGTTCGCCGCGCGCGGTTTCCAGCGCGCCGTTCAGATCCCAGAGCGACACCCGGCCACCCTCGGCCACGATGCGTTCGGCGACCGCGCGGCCGAGGCCCGAGGCGCCACCGGTGATGATCGCCGTCCGCCCGGCGAACCTGCCCGCATAGGGGGTCGTCGAGGCGGTCACTTCGCGGCATCCCATGCGACGAAGTCCTGGCGCTGTGCCCCGAGCTTCTCGATGCCCAGCTCGACGACGTCGCCGGCCTTCAGATACCAGGGCTCGGGCTTCTGGCCGAGACCGACGCCCGGAGGTGTACCGGTGGTGATGATGTCGCCGGGCAGCAGCGTCATGATCTGCGAGAGATACGACACGATCTGCGCGACGGTGAAGATCATCGTCTTCGTGTTGCCGTCCTGGACCTTCTTGCCGTTGACCGACAGCCACATGCCGAGGCTCTGAACGTCGCCGACCTCGTCCTTGGTGACCATCCACGGACCGACCGGACCGAAGGTGGGGAAGCCCTTGCCCTTGTCCCACGTCATGCCGCGCTCGGTCTGCCAGTGGCGCTCCGAGACGTCGTTGACGACGCAATAACCGGCGACGTGATCGAGGGCGGCGCCCTCGTCGATGTTGTGCGCGGCGGTACCGATGACGATGCCCAGCTCGACTTCCCAATCGGTCTTCTTCGAATCCTTCGGGATCCGCACCTGATCGTTCGGACCCTGGATGCAGCTGACCCACTTGTTGAACACGACCGGCTCTTCGGGGATCGGCAGGTTCGATTCATGCGCGTGATCGACGTAGTTCAGGCCGATCGCAACGAACTGGCGCGTGCCGGCAACGCATGGACCATAGCGCGGCGTGCCGTCGACCCGCTGCAACGTCTCCGGATCGATCGCCGACAGGTTGGCGAGCGTGTCGGGCGACAGCGCATGGGCATCGACGTCGGCGACATAGTTGCTGATGTCGCGGATGCGACCATCGGCATCGATCAGGCCGGGCTTTTCCTGGCCGGCGGCGCCGTAGCGGCAGAGCTTCATCTGACTGGTTCCTCAGTGCGTGTAGGGGCGGTGCATGTCGAGCGAGCGGTTCAGCTCGACGCCGAAGCCGGGGTTGTCGAGTGCGGAGGCGCGCAGGCGGCCGTTCTGCGGCACGGGCTCGCCGATCAGCTGCGGATGGAACATCGGCACGACTTCGGTCGGTCCCGGATGCATCATCAGGAATTCCGCGAACGGCGAATTGTGCCGCGTGATGACGAAGTGATAGCTGTAGACGGATGAGCCGTGCGGTACGACCAGCTTGCCGCGCGCATCGGCCAGCGCACTGATCTTCAGCAGTTCGGTCACGCCACCGCACCAGCCCACATCGGGCTGGATGATGTCGCAGCAGTCCATCTCCAGCAACATGCGGAAGCCCCAGCGGGTCGCCTCATGCTCGCCGGTGGTGACCAGCATGCCCTTTGGCACGTTGCGCTTCAGTTCGGCATAGCCCCAATAATCGTCGGGGCTGATCGCCTCCTCGATCCACTTCAGGCCGTGTTCGTGCGCGGCGATGGCCAGACGAGTCGCATAGTCGACGTCGAGCGCCATCCAGCAATCCCACATCAGCCAGAAGTCCGGCCCGACGCGCGAGCGCATCTCGGCCAGTTCGGCGATGTTCTTCTTCAGACCCTCGATGCCCTCCGCTGGGCCGTGATGCAGCGGCATCTTGCCGCCGATGAAGCCCAGTTCCTTGGCGACGTCAGGCCGTGCGCCGGTGGCGTAGAATTGCAGCTCGTCGCGCACCGCGCCGCCCAGCATGTGATAGACCGGCTCCTGCCGCAGCTTGCCGAGCAGATCCCACAGCGCGAGATCGACGCCCGACAGCGCGTTCACCACCAGCCCCTTGCGACCGTAATACTGCGTCGAGAAGTACATCTGATCCCAGATCTTCTCATACTCGGTCGGGTCGCGCCCTTCGAGGAAGCGGGCGAGATGCTTCTCGACGATGTAGCAGGCGGGCTCGCCGCCGGTGGTGACCGCGAAGCCGATCGTGCCGTCCTCCGCCTCGATCTCGACGACCAGCGTACCCAACACGTTGATACCGAAGCTCTGGCGCGACTGGCGATATTCGGGATAGCGGCTCATCGGCGTGGCGATGTGATCGTCGATCCAGTGGCCGTCGCCCTGATCGTGATAATCCGCCCCGCCGCCACGCACCGTATAGGCACGGACGTGCTTGATCCTGCTCAGCTTGGCAACACTCACGCGATCCGCTCCCCTGCCGGTGACGCCGCTCACGCGTCCCGTGATATATGATAAGACTAGTCAAAGCCGTACCATTATATGATACGCTGTTGCCAGATCATGTTGATAAATGACATCCGACGTCCGTCGGCGAGTAATCGGCGCCCCTCCTTGCCGCTTTACTTTCTCAATTTATGGGATAGGGTATTACGAGATGAGACGCAACACGTCAAACGACAATTCCAGCGGGGAAGAGGGTGAGGCGCCGGCCAAGGCGACGGGCAGCCAGACGCTGCTGCGCGGCCTCGACATGCTGGACAAGGTCGTCGACGGCCCCGTCAAACTGGCCGAACTGTCGCAGCGGATGGAGCTGACGCGCTCGACCACCCACCGTCTCGCCAACGCACTCATCACGCGCGGATTCCTGACGCACCTGCCGCGCGACGGCTATACGCTGGGGCCCAAGCTGATCCAGCTCGGCTTCCTCGCGCAGAGCCAGGGCGACGTCGTCCAGATCGCGCGTCCGCGCATGGAGGAACTGGCCGCGACGACGGAGGACACCGTCCACCTCGGGCGCCTCGACAACGATCAGGCGCTGTACCTCGACAAGATTCCCGGCCGCCGCCGCGTCGAAATTTCCAGCCGGATCGGCGATCGTCAGCCACTGACCTCGACCGGGCTCGGCAAGGCGTTGCTGATCGACGGGACGGAGGCGGAATGGGATCGCCTGTTCGTCGACGACCAGTCGCACGGCGCCCCACGCGCGGACCGCGAAACCTGGTTCGAACGGATGCGCGGCTATGCGAAGGCCGGCCACGCCTATGACCTCGAAGAGAACGAGGATCTGATCCGCTGCGTCGCCGCGCCGATCCGCGACGTGTCTGGCCGCATCGTCGCCGCGATCAGCGTGTCGAGCGCCGCGCAGTATATGGACGACGACCGCATGGGCGAGATGAGCCTGCAGGTCCGCGCCACCGCGCAGGCGATCAGCAGCGATCTCGGCTGGAGCCCCGACGTGCGCCCGCCGAGCCGCGCGCGGCGATGACATATATTCGACCGTTCGTCGTGAGTAGCCATTGAGCCTGTCGAAATGGCGTATCGAAGGACTGCCACCACTACTTCGATACGGGTCTTCGACTTGGCTCAGCCCCTACTCAGCACGAACGGAATATTTGGTAAGTACAGGAGTGTGACTTGGTGAAGCTGCTGCAAGGAAAGTCCGTGCTGGTCACGGGCGGATCGACCGGGATCGGGCGCGCCGCCGCGATCGGCGCCGCGCGCGCCGGGGCCGATGTCGCGATCAACTATCGCAGCAGCGCCGCCGAGGCCGAATCCTGCGTCGCCGAGATCGAGGCCGCGGGCGGTCGCGGTCTGGCCGTGCAGGGCGATGTCGCCGATCCTGCAGTCGCCGCCGATTTCGTCGCAAAGGCGGTCGCGGCGTTCGGCAAGGTCGATGTGATGGTCAGCAACGCCGGCATCTGCCCGTTCCACAGCTTCCTCGACATGCCGGTCGAGACCGTACAGCGCACGATGAACGTCAACCTGCTCGGCGGTTATTTCATGTGCCAGGCGGCGGCGCGCCAGATGGTCGAGCAGGGCCATGGCGGCGCGATCGTCGCGGTGTCGTCGATCTCCGCCCTCGTCGGCGGCGAGTATCAGACGCATTACACGCCGACGAAGGCAGGCCTGCATTCGCTGATGCAGTCGGCCGCGATCGCGCTCGGCCGCCACGGCATCCGTTGCAATTCGGTGCTGCCCGGCACGATCCTGACCGAGATCAACAAGGACGACCTCGCCGACCTCGACAAGCGCAAGCGGATGGAGGATCGCATTCCGCTCGGCCGGCTGGGCGAAGCCGACGATCTGGCCGGGCCGATCGTCTTCCTCGCGTCCGACATGGCGTCCTATGTCACCGGCGCCGCGCTGCTGGTCGACGGCGGCGCGTTCGTGAACCTGCAATGAGGGCGCTGATCGCCGCCGCGGCGCTGGTCGCAGCGCCGACCGCATTGGCGCAGGTCGCGCCAGACCCCGCGCCGACGCCGACCGTGGCCCCGGTGTCGGCGCCGGCCTATCCCGCCACGCGCATCCTGATCGCGAGCGATTCGACGGCGATGACCTATGGCGCGGAGCGTTATCCGCAGCTCGGCTGGGGACAGATGCTCACCTGCGGCCTTCAGCCCGGAACCGACGTCATCAACCGTGCGATCGGCGGACGCAGCACGAAGAGCTTCATCGCCGAGGGCCGCTGGGACCGGCTGATGGCCGAAAGCCGGCCGGGCGATACCGTGCTGATCCAGTTCGGGCACAACGACGCCAGCAGCAACCGTCCCGAACGCTTCGCTCCCGCCGCGACGCTGTATCGCGACAATCTGCTGCGCATGATCTGGGAAGCCAAGGGGCGCGGTCTGACCCCGGTGCTGGTCACCCCGCCCGCCCGCCGATCCTTTCAGAACGGCCATCCGAAAGCGGATTTTGCGGCCTATAGCGCGGTGATGCGCGATCTGGTCGCGTCGACCGGTGTGCCGGTGCTCGACCTCGAAGGCCGTTCGCTGGCGTTGCTCGATACGACGGGCGAGACGAAGTCGCGCGAATTCTACCTGCACCTGACGCCGGCCGACAAAGCGCCCGGCTTTCCGAACGGCATCGACGACGACACACATTTCAGCGAACTCGGCGCACGGCGGCTGGCCGATCTCGTCGCGGCCGAACTGAAAGGTGCGAAGCTACCGGTGTCCGATCGCGTGCTCGCCGACCGGCCCGACCTGACCCGCAAGACACCGCTGGGCGTCGCACGCTGCCGCTGAACAGCGCTGCGCCGATCTACCATTCCGCCGCGATGAACGCCGCCGCCCCAAGCAACGGCACAGTTGCGCGCGGTGCCATTCCGTCGTACATTGTGGAACGCAATAATAACAATTGAGACGCGAACGTGCTTCGCGCGGACCTTTGGGGAGGAGAGATCATGTCGAATCATCTGGATAATCGCCTGTATCGTAACGGCTTGTCGGCCGGTGCGCTGGCCATCGCGCTGTGCTGGGCCGGTGCTGCCGTTGCGCAGACGACCGCGCCGAGCGGCGATTCGACGACCCAGCAGACGCCGGCCACCGCCGCTGCCTCTCCCGCGCCCGACGATCAGGGCGAAGACATCGTCGTCACCGGCTTTCGCGCCTCGCTCAACAGCGCGCTGAACCAGAAGCGTCTGGAGACCGCGGCGGTCGACAGCATCGTCGCCGAAGATCTGGGCAAGTTCCCGGACTCCAACCTCGCTGAATCGATGCAGCGTATCCCAGGCATCGCGCTGGCACGCGGTGACGGCGGCGAAGGGCGCAACATCTCCGTTCGCGGCCTCGGCGCTGCCTTCACCCGCGTGCGCATCAACGGGCTGGAGGGCACGTCGCAGACCGGCGGCTCGGACATCTTCGGCGCGGGCAACAACGGCCGCAGCTTCGACTTCAACGTCTTTCCGACCGAGATCTTCTCGTCGCTCGCCGTTCGCAAGACGCCGTCGGCCGATGTCGAGGAAGGCTCGCTCGGCGCCACCGTCGATCTGGCAGCACCCAAGCCGATGGCGCAGAAGTCCGACTTCGTGCTGAGCGCCACCGCGCGCGGCACGTGGAACGAGCTGTCGAAAAAGGTCGATCCGCGTGCCTCGCTGCTCGTCTCGAAGAAGTTCGGCGACAGCGGCTTCGGCGTGCTCGCCTCCGCCGCCTATCAGCAGCGTCACCTGCGCGAGGTCGGCTATGCCGCGGTCGATATCCTGTCGTCGAATACCAATGGCGGCTTCTGCTCGCCGATCGGCGTGACCCCGCTCAACCCGGCCGTCAGCACCGCCAAGGGCACCGACGCCGCCAACTGCAGCACCGGCAATCCGCGCACCGGCTCGGTCGCCGCGTACAACACCATCCAGGCGCTGCGCCGCGCCGACCTGCCCAATGTCGCGGGCAGCGGCGCCTTCTTCCCGCGCATCCCGCGTTACGTGAATTCGGAGCAGAAGCAGGAGCGTATCGGCGGCACGCTGTCGTTCCAGTACAGCCCGGATTCCGACACCGATGTTTCGGTTGACCTGCTGTATTCGCGTTTCGAAGTCACGCGTAAGGACAATTACATCGCGCTCGTGTCGTTCGGCCGATCGATCACGAACAACGGCCAGCCGATGACGTCGGTGCGCGATGTGGCGTTCGACGCCAATGGCTCGCTGACCTATGGCCTGTTCGACGGCGTCGATGTGCGCTCGGAAGGGCTCGTCGATCAGTTCGTGTCCGACTTCAAGCAGGCGAACTTCAACCTGAAGCGTCGTCTGACCGACAATCTCGAGGTCACCATGCTGGTCGGCAAGAACCGGTCGGTGTGGGACGGCAAGAAGCGTCTGCAGACGTTCATTGACAACATCGACGCAGACGGCGTCGCGATCGATTTCCGTGGCGGCGGCACCACGCCAACGCTCACCTATGGCTTCGACGTCGCCAATCCGGCGAACTTCTCCTACGCCCCGGCACTGTCCGACGGCACCGTGCTCGGCGGGTTCAGCCTGCAGGGCCGCCCGCAGAAGAACACGACCGACAACTTCACCGGGGAGCTCAACCTCGCCTGGACCGTGGGCGAAGCCTTCACCCTGAAGGCCGGCGGCCAGTATCGCGAGAGCGATTTCCTCAGCACCTTCCTGCGCCCCTATGCGGCGGACGCGGTCGTCCGCGCGCTGCCGTCGGGCACCAGCCTCGCGAGCATCACGCGCCAGATCAACGGCGTCGGCGACTTGTGGGGCAATGGCGCGCCGAACAGCTGGGCCGCGATCGATCCCGACAAATGGGCGAACACCTTCGGCTTCGACCAGATCCGCTTCTGCGGCGTCGAATGCGGTGGCGGACGCACCCGCATCCTGGAATCGGTGAAGGGTGCCTATGTGATGGGCACATTCAACCTCGACGATGCGATCGGCTACGGCATCCGCGGCGACATCGGCGTGCGCTATGTGAGGACCGACCTGAATTCGTCGGGCATCATCGCCGTCGCGCCGCCGGCGGGCACGACCTCGCCCACCAACCTCGTCGGTCGCTATGCGAACGTGCAGACGTCGTACGAGGACTGGCTGCCCTCGGCCAACTTCGTGATCGAGCCGATCCGCAACCTGCTCTACCGCTTCTCGGCGGCGAAGGTCATGTCGCGTCCCGAACTCGGCCTGCTGGCCCCGACCAGTGGTGTCACCGCGACGACGCGCAACGGCACGATCAACAACCCGTTCCTCGATCCCATCCGCGCCAACACGCTGGATGTCGCCGTGGAGTGGTACTTCCGTCCCGGCTCGCTGCTCTCGGCCGCGTTCTTCTACAAGGACATCAAGAGCTTCATCCAGAACGTGAACAGCCAGATCCCATTCAACCAGCTGGGCCTGCCCAACGCGCTGCTCGACGGGACGAACACGGCACCGACCGAGATCTTCACGATCAGCCAGCCGTTCAATACGCCCGGCGGTCCTCTGAAGGGTGTTGAGCTGAACGCGCAGATCCCGTTCACCTTCATGGGCGGTTTCCTCAGCAACTTCGGCGTGCTGGCGAACTACACCCACGTCACTTCGCGCATCCGCTACATCCTGGCGAGCGTGAACGGCGTGCCGACCGTCACGACGACGGCGGACTTGGTCGGCCTGTCGAAGAACACAGCGTCGGGCACGATCTATTACGAAGACAACAAGTTCAGCATCCGCAGCACGGCGAACTACCGCGACCGCTTCATCCGCGGCATCCCGGCCTCGCCCGGCAGCGACCTGCAGGGCAATGCGCCGACCTTCTATGTCGACGCCTCCGCCTCGTACAATGTCACCGACAACATCAAGCTGATCGTCGAGGCCACCAACCTGACCGACGAGCAGAACCGGCTGTATATCGACAGCAAGCGTGAGGACACCCTGTTCGAGACGCGCATCGGCCGCACGGTCAACGTGGGCGTAAACGTCCAGTTCTGAATGATGGGGGGGCCGCGGGTGACCGTGGCCCCCTTTCCTATTCGCACTGCCGGGACCCCGGATTTGTTCCGGGGGCTACCGAGCGGCACGCGGGTATTTGCAAAGCCTTGCGCGGTGTTCGCGGCCCAGTGGACCCGGAACAAGTCCGGGGTGACGAAGGGAGCAGTCCGTTCCCTTACCGCGTAGCGATCGTCACCTGCCCCGCCTTCAGCCCCTCGGCACGCGCCGTCACGCGGATCGCCCCCGCCCCACCGGTGCCGCGCACGAAGGCGACCGCCTTACCGCCGACGACCTGACGCACCGGCGACGTGAACGGCGTGTGATCCGTCACGCTCGCATTGTCGTACGAGATCAAAGTCCCCGGCCCCTCGACGCTCACCGTCACCGCATCGCTCGCGCCTGGCACGACGACGCCCTTCGCATCGACCACCTCGACCCGGACCGCGACGACATCGTCGAAGCCCGATCCGACCCGCCGCGCCTCCGTCACTAACCGGACGGAAGTCGGCGCCCCGGCACTGCGCAACACGTCTTCACCCACCTTGCGCCCGCCGCTGTAGGCAACCGCGCGCAGTTCGCCCGGTGCATAGGGAACGGTCCAAGTCACTGCGCTGTCGTCGGCGTTGCGGGGCTTGCGGCCCAGCGACCGGCCGTTCAGCGTCAGCTCGACCGTCTCGGCGTTGGTATAGACCTCGACCTTCTCGTCGTGCGGCGCAGCGCTGGCGGGCGTCCAGTCGGTCAGCGCGCCCGGCCCCTTGGGCTGCGGCAGCGCGATCCCGACCATTGTCGGCATTTCGCTGATGTCGATCACCTCGGTCACGCGGCGCGCCAGCTTCACGACAGGCTTCGTCGACCACCAGCTCGCCCGCTCCCACCCGATCGGCTTCACCCCGTCGAGACGATCGACGAGGCCGGAGGGGTTGCTGATCGCCGGCCATCCGGCGCGATCCGCCTCGCCCAGATAATCGGCGCCGGTCCACAGGAACATGCCGGCATAGGCGGGGTTATCGCGCACCACGAGCCAGCTGCCGCGGTTCTTGCTGTTCTCCGTGCCAACGATCTTGCGCGTCGGCTTATCGGCATGCGCCTTCGCCAGTTCGGTCTCGCGATAGTTCTGGCCGACGACGTCGAGCAGGTCGGCGGTGCCGTTGACGTAATCCTTCGTCGTGTTCGGCCGGAACAGTGCCTGCGTCACCGGGCGCGTCGGATCCTCCTCATGGAACACCGCGGTCAGCCGCTTGATGATCGACTGCGCCACCAGCGGATAGGGCGTGTCGTGAATCTCGTTGCCGATCGACCAGATGACGACGCTCGGATGGTTCCGGTCGCGCCGCACGAAGTCGCGCGCATCGATCGACGACCAGTCGGTGAAGAACAGATGGTAATCCTCCGGGTTCTTCGCGACCGTCCACATGTCGAACGCCTCGTTCATCACGACGATGCCCAGCCGGTCGCACAGGTCGAGGAATTCGGGCGAGAACGGGTGGTGCGCGGTGCGGATCGCGTTGACGCCCAGCGCCTTCAGACCCTTCAGCCGGCGCTCGTAGACCGACAGCGGCACCGCCATGCCGAACGGGCCGACATCGGCGTGGATCGCGGTGCCCTTCAGCTTGATGTTGCGCCCGTTGAGCCAGAAGCCCGTCGCCGCCTCGAATCGCGCGTCGCGCACGCCGAAGGGGACGCGCTCCTCGTACAGCACCGTGCCGTCCGTGCCGACGACGCGGACGATCGCGGCATGCATCGCCGGATCGTCGATGTCCCAGCGGCGCGGGTTCTTCAGCACGCCCGTGATGGACAGGTCGGTCGCCCGCCCCGCCGGCAAAGACTGCGGCGTCCCCGTCACGCGCGTGATCTCGCGCCCGTCGGGGCCGAGGATCGTCGCCTCAATGCGCGCCTGCACCGGCGCGGTCCCGCGGTTCATCACGCTGCTGCCGATCGCGAGCGGCGCGGCACCCGGCGTGATCGCGCCGACCCGCACCGTCGTCGCCCAAGGTTCGGCATGGACGTCACCCGTCACGATCAGGCGGACGTGGCGATAGATGCCGCCGCCCGCATACCAGCGCGACGCCGGCTGCGCGGCGGTGTCGGCCCGCACGGCGATGACGTTGGGCTGACCGGCGGGTGCCAGATGCTGCGTCAGTTCGTAGCGGAAGCTGGAATAGCCGTTGGGGCGGTGGCCGACGTGATGACCGTTGATCCACACCCCCGACCGCTCCATCACGCCGTCGAATTCGACGAAGACGCGCTTGCCGGTATCGGCGGCGGGCAGCGTGAAATGCTTGCGATACCAGGCGACGCCCGTCGGCAGGAACCCACCCGACCCGGTCGCTGGCGCATTCTGGTCGAACGGTCCGGCGATCGCCCAGTCGTGGGGCAGCGACACCGCGGTCCAGCCCGTGTCGGCGAAGGCGGGCGCCTCCGCCCCGGCCACGTCACCCTTCACGAACCGCCAGTCGGCGTCGAAGCTGCGGCTCCCCGCCGGCTGTGCCGCGGCCGGCAGCGCGAGTGCGAATGCGGCGACGCCGCTCATCATCCAGATCGGCCGTGCCATTCGCGTCTCTCCCTGCCCGTGCTTATCCGGATCAACGACGAACCGGTTGCTTCCCGAATCCTAGCACGATAGATCAGTAAGTGGGAATACCGAGCGACACGGTCGCCGGCCATCACGGTTCTGGAGAGGTGCTATGCCGACGTCTGCGATTCTGATCCTGGCGGCGCTCGCCGCACCGCAAGCTGCACCCGTCGTCGCCGGCCGCACCGTCGAGCGGCTCGACCGCGCGCTGGTCGCCGTACCGGCTGAGGGCGGCGGCAATCACGTGTCGTGGCGCTTGCTGGCGACCGATCCGAAATCCACCAGCTTCACCCTGTCGCGCGACGGCAAGCCGATCGCGCGCGTCGCGGCAGGCAAGGCCACCAGCGTGCGCGACGCCGGCGGCACCGCGACCTCACGCTATGCGCTCACGAGCGGCGGCAGCGGCGCGCCCGCGACCGCCACGGTTTGGGCGGATGGCTATCTGTCGATCCCGCTCGACAAGCCCGCGGACCGTACGGCACCCGACGGCGAGCGCTACACCTATTCCGCCAACGACGCCTCGGTCGGCGATCTCGACGGTGACGGTCGCTACGAAGTGATCGTCAAATGGTATCCCTCGATCGCCAAGGACAATGCCTTCGCCGGCTACACGGGGGAGACGTTGCTCGACGCCTATACGCTCGACGGCAAGCGGCTGTGGCGGATCGACCTCGGTCGCAACATCCGCTCGGGCGCGCATTATACGCAGTTCATGGTCTTCGATTTCGACGGCGACGGCCGCGCCGAAGTCGCGATGAAGACGGCGGACGGCACGGTCGACGGCACCGGCAAGACGCTGGGCGACGCCACCGCCGACTATCGCGCGAAGGACGGCGAACAACCATCGACCGACCGTACCGGATCTGACACCAGCGCCGATGGCCGCCGCATCGCCCGGATGAAGGGACGCATCCTGTCCGGTCCCGAATATCTGACCGTGTTCGACGGACGCACCGGCCGCGCGCTGGCCACCGCGCCCTATGCCCCGCCACGCGATCCGACCGGGGATAATCCGACCGCCGAGCAGATGGCGGCGACCTGGGGCGACAGCTACGGCAACCGCTCGGAACGTTATCTGGCCGGCGTCGGCTATCTCGACGGCAAGCTGCCCAGCATGATCTTCGGGCGCGGATACTATGGCCGGTCGGTGGTCGCCGCCTGGGATTGGCGCGGCGGCAAGTTGAGCCAGCGCTGGGTGTTCGACAGCGCGACTCCGGGCAACGAGAAGTACGGCGGAAACGGCAACCACCAGCTCTCGGTCGCCGATGTCGACGGCGATGGCCGGGACGAAGTGATCTACGGATCGATGACGATCGACGACGACGGCAAGGGGCTGTGGTCGTCGGGCCTCGGCCACGGCGATGCGATGCACGTCGGCGACCTCGACCCCACCCGCCCCGGCCTCGAGAAGTTCGGCGTGCATGAAACGATGCGCATGAGCGGCAACCGCGGCGCGGCGATGCTGGATGCGAAGACCGGCGCGTTGCTGTGGTCGACCCCCGCCGACAAGGACACCGGCCGCGGCATCGCGATCGACATCGACCCGCGCCACGCGGGTGACGAGGCCTGGGCGTCGAACTCGCCCGACCTCTACGACGCGCGCGGCAAGGTCATTCCCGGCGGTCACCCGCGCGCCGCCAATTTCGGCATCTGGTGGGACGGTGATCGCCTGCGCGAACTGCTCGACGGCAAGCGCATTTCGAAGTGGGACTGGACCGCCGGGCGCGAAACCGTGATTCTCGATCCCGCCGACGTGGTGTCGAACAACGGCACGAAGCAGAATCCCTCGCTCAGCGCCGACATTCTCGGCGACTGGCGCGAGGAACTGATCGTCCCCACCACCGACAGCAGTGCGCTGCGCATCTACACCACGCCGATCCCGACGACCGAGCGCATCGTCACGCTGATGCACGACCCCGTCTATCGCCTAGGCGTCGCGTGGCAGAACACGGCGTACAATCAGCCGCCGCATCTGAGCTATTTCCTCGGGGCGAAGTGATACGCGGTAAAAGGCGTTGGTGAGATTGCCTCTCTTCCCCGTTCGCCCTGAGCCTGTCGAAGGGCTGTCCTTCTTCGTGCCGCATGCCGTGTCGCGCGAAGTAGAAGGGCAGTGCTTCGACAAACTCAGCACGAACGGAAGAGGGGCATGAGAACAGGCCGAACCTTCGACGTCCGCACCCACGGCGCCACGGGTAATGGCACCACGCTCGACGGCCCCGCGATCCAGTCCGCGATCGACGCGGCGCACGACGCGGGCGGCGGTATCGTCGTCTTGCCGCCAGGTCGCTACCTCAGCTTCTCGCTACACCTGCTATCCCGCGTCACGCTGACGATCGAACCCGGCGCGACGCTCATCGCCGCTACCCCCGGCCCGCTCGGCCGTTACGACTTGCCCGAGGACCGTGGCCCCCAACTCTATCAGGACTTCGGCCACAGCCACTGGCACAACAGCCTGATCTGGGCCGAACATGCGCAGGATATCGCCATCCTCGGCGGCGGGCGGATCGACGGCCATGCGCTGACCCGCGACGGCCCCGGTACTCCGTGGCAGCCGCAATCGGGCGAGCGCCCGCTGTCGATGGCCGGCATGACCGACGCGCATATCGCCGCGCTGGAGCGCACGCCCGATGCGATGCGGGGTCTGGGCAACAAGGCGATCGCGCTCGCACATTGCGACCGCGTCCGCGTCGCCGATCTGACGATCGACCGCGGCGGGCACATCGCGCTGCTGGCGGGCGAGGTCACCGATCTCGCCGTCGAACGGCTGACGATCGACACGATCCGTGACGGCATCGACCTCGACTGCGTGCGCCGCGCCACCGTCGAGAACTGCCGCGTCAATTCGCCCAACGACGATGCGATCGTGCTGAAGACCAGCCTCGGCCTCGGTCGTCGCGGTGCCTGCGAGGACATCGTCATCCGCGACTGCGTCGTCAGCGGCTATGACGTCGGCACCCTGCTCGCCGGCACGCTCGGCCGCACGCAGGACATCGCGCCAGACCGCGACCGCGTCACCGGGCGCATCAAGCTCGGCACCGAAAGCAACGGCGACTTCCGCCGCATCCGTGTCGCCAACTGCCGCTTCGAACGCAGCCGCGGCCTCGCGATCGAAAGCGTTGACGGCGGCACGATCGAGGATATCGTCGCCGAGAATCTCTCGATGGAAGAAGTCACCACCGCGCCGCTGTTCCTGCGTTTGGGCGCGCGGCTGCGCGGGCCCGAGGTCACCACGCCCGGCGCGATGCGCGGCGTCAGCGTGCGCGGACTGAACGCGACCGGCATCGACCCGCGCTTCGCCGCCACCGTCGCGGGGATAGAAGGTCATGCCATCGAGGACGTGCGCCTGACCGAGATCGACCTGTCGTTCGCCGGCGCAGTCGACGCGGTCCCGTCCGATCCGCCGGAACTGGCGAGCGCCTATCCCGAACCCAGCATGTTCGGCCCCACGCCCGCCTGGGGCCTTTGGGCGCGCCACGTCCGTGGCTTCGCCGTCACCGGCCTGCGTTTCTCACGCGACACGCCCGACCCGCGCCCGCCGGTGCGGCTGGACGATGCGGAAGTTTGCGGTCCCATCGACGCGACTTTCTGATACCGTGCGCCTGCAGGGGGGGCGCACATGCCAAGCAACATCGTTGACCTCCCGCCTGTCCGTCGTTACCATATCCTGCATAATCATCCCACATGATGGGCGGGAGAGGCATGACGACCACGCACGCATTCCGGATGCAGCTGAAGCCCGGCGTCGTCGCCGAGTATAAGGCGCGCCATGACGCGATCTGGCCGGAACTCGCCACGCTGCTGCACGACAGCGGCATCCGCGACTATTCGATCTTCCTCGATGAAGAGACACTGTCGCTGTTCGCGGTGCTGAAGCTGACCGACGACAACACCCGCGACGGGCTGCCCGACCATCCGGTCATGCGGAAATGGTGGGATCACATGGCCCCGCTGATGGAGGTCGAACCCGGCAACAAGCCCAAGGAGTGGCCGCTCGTGCCGCTGTTCCACCTCGCATGATCCGCGCCGTGCCCGCATCCGTTCGTGCTGAGCCTGTCGAAGCACTGCCTTTCTTCCGCGCCCCGCGACGCGCACAAGAGAGAAAAGGACAGCCCTTCGACAAGCTCAGGGCGAACGGTGGGAAGTGGATTCGCGTCACCCTCCTCGCCGCCGCCAGCCTGATCGCGCTCCCGGCGTTCGCGCAGGACGCCAAACCCACCGCCAACTTCAACGCCCCGGTGAAGACCTTCGGCCGCGTGTCCTACGACGCGCGCTCGCTGATGATCGACGGCAAGCGGCTGGTGATCTGGTCGAGCGAGATGCACGCCTTCCGCCTGCTCTCCCCCGACCTGTGGCGCGACGTGTTGCAGAAGATGAAGGCCAGCGGCTTCAACACCGTCGCCTTCTATTTCGACTGGGGCTTCCACAGCCCGAAGAAGGGCGTCTACGACTTCAGCGGCATCCGCGACATCGACCGGCTGCTGACGATGGCGGAGGAGGAAGGCCTCTATGTCATGACCCGCGCGGGGCCGTATGTGAATGCGGAGCTGACGCGCGGCGGGTTCCCCGGCTGGCTGGTCAACCAGCGCAGCCGCGCGCGTACCGACGACCCCGATTACATGGCCGCCGGCGACGAATGGCTGACCCGCGTCCACGCCATCATCGCGAAACACCAGATCAACGGCGACGGCAAAGGCCATCGCGGCAACGTCATCCTGCACCAGATCGAGAACGAGCTGGCGCTGACCACCCCGTCGCAGCGCCGCTACATGGATCACCTCTACGCCAAGGCGCGTGGCGACGGTATCACCGTCCCGATCTTCCACAACGATCAGGGCCGCAACGGATACTGGGTGCCCGAGGACAGCAAGGTCGAGAAGGTCGTTCACGGCCCGAACGACATGTACGCGTTCGACGGCTATCCCGGCGGCACCTGCACCGTGCAGGGCAAGGTCACGCGCGGCATCGCACCCGACTGGGGCTATTACGGCACTGGCGGTGCAAAGGGCGGCGCGTCGGCCAGCCCGAACACGCCGGGCTTCCTCGCCGAATTCGGCGGCGGCTGGTTCGACTATTGGGGTTCGAACGGCGGCTATGACTGCAACGCGCTCCAGCGCGGCAAGCGCTTCCAGCGCGTGTTCTACGGCACCAACCTCGCCAACGGCATCGGTATCCAGAGTTTCTACATGGGCTTCGGCGGCACCAGCTGGGGCTGGTTGCCCGGCCCGGTCGTGTTCACCAGCTACGACTATGGCTCGGCGATCTCCGAAACGCGCGAGGTGCGCCCGAAGGCGGAGGAGCTGAAGCAACTCGCCGGCCTGATCCGCAACGTGCCCGACCTCGCCGGCATGGTGCCGGCCGGCGTACCGACGATCTCTTCGCCCAACATCGCCGTCTATCACAACAAGTCGCCCGAAACCGACGCGCGCTTCCTGATGGTGACGCACAAGCCGTCGAACGGTCAGACGAACGACCGCTTCACCGTCACCGCCGATCTGCCGGACGGGCGCTACACGCTGCCGTTGCAGCTGAACGGCTTCGACGCGAAGTGGCTGGTCGCAGGCGTCAATCTCGGTGGCCAGCGGCTGGTCTATTCGACCTCCGAACTCCAGGCGCTGACGAAACACGCCGGCGGCGACCTGATGCTGCTTTATGGCCGCACGGGCGAGGCCGGCGAGACGGTACTGCACTACGCGAGCGAACCGCGCGTGACGGTGCTGGACGGACAGGTCACCTCGACCTTCGCGAACGGCGACCTGAAGCTCGCCTACACTCATGGTACGCTCTCGCGCATCCGGGTGAGCGGCGGCGGTCGCCCCGCCCTGACATTGCTGGTCGGCGACGAGGCCGAGGGCGCGAAATTCTGGGAAGAGGGCGACCTGCTGATCCGCGGCCCCGCGCTCGTCCGTTCGGCGAAGACGACCGGCGGCACGCTGGCGCTGACCGGCGACGTGCGCGAGGCGAGCCCGCTCGAAATCTGGTCGCCGTCCGCCATCCGCCGCGTGACGTGGAACGGCGCCGCCGTCCCGACCCGCAGCGCCAACGGCACCACCATCGCCACCCGCCCGCTGGCCGCGCCCGCGACCTTCGCCCTGCCCGCACTCACCGCATGGCGCACCGCCCCCGGCTCGCCCGAGGCGGACCCCGGCTATGACGACGCGGCGTGGGAGAAGATCGACAACCGCGCCTACGCCAGCATCACCGCACGCCCCGATGGTCAGCCGAACATGCTGATGGACGCTTACGGTTTCCACGAAGGCGACGTCTGGTATCGCGGTCGCTTCACCGGCACCCCATCGGCCGAGCGCATCCAGCTCTACTACGGCGCCGGCGGGTCGGGGATGGTGCAGGCGTTCCTCGACGGCAAGTCGATCGGCCAGCACGAGCTGCCCTCCGGCCTGCCGCGTCCGATCACCACCGGCACCGCGGTCTTCGACCTGCCCGACGCCGCCCGCGCGCCCGGCGAGCATGTGCTGAGCGTCATGCTGCGCAACAACGGGCATAACTGGGATCTCGACGCCGACGATTTCCACAAGGAAGCGCGTGGCCTCGTCTCCGCCTCTGTCGAGCCGCGCGTCGGCCCCAGCTTCTCGGTGCCTGTCGCCTGGCGCATCCAGGGTCGCCGGGGCGGCGAGGACATCGCCGATCCGGTGCGCGGCGTGCCCAATTCGGGCGGGCTCGACGGAGAACGGCGCGGCTGGCACCTGCCGGGCTTCGACGATCGCAGCTGGTCGACGACCGCCGCACCCGCCGCCGGCACGACCTGGTATCGTACCGGTTTCGACCTCGCCGTGCCGAAGGGGCAGGACGCGACGATCGGCATCGCGTTCGGCGACACGACCAAGCCGCGCTCGGTCGCGCGCTACCGCGTGCTCATCTTCGTCAACGGGTGGAACATGGGCCAGTTCATCGCCCACATCGGCCCGCAGCGTGTCTTTCCGGTGCCGGAGGGCATATTGAACCACCGCGGCCGCAACAGCATCGCGCTGGCGGTCACGTCGGAAGGCGCACCCGGCAACGTGCTGGAACCGGTGAAGCTCGTCACCCTGCGCAACGTCCGCGGCGGCATTCCGGTCGCGACGGTGAAGGCGCCTACCACCCCGGCGGAGCTGAAATGAGGATCGACCGGCGTGGCTTCACCGGCGGCACGGCGGCCCTCTGCGCCGCCGGCCTCGCCGGACCCGCGCTGGCCGCCGCGCGTCGCAAGACCTATCTGCTCGGCGCCGACGTGTCGTGGATCCCGCAAGACGAATATGCCGGCGCGACATATTTCGAGAACGGCGTGCAGCGCGATCCGCTCGCCATCCTGAAGGATGCCGGCTTCAACGCGCTGAAGCTGCGCACCTTCGTCGATCCGACGCAGGGCTATGCCAAGGGCAAGCCCGGCCCGCCGTGGTGCGGGATCGAGCAGACCGTTTCGTTCGGCCAGCGCATCCGCAAGGCCGGCTTCCACCTGTCGACCACGCTCCACTACTCGGACACCTGGGCCGATCCGCAGAAACAATCGAAGCCCGCCGCATGGGCCGACCTGCCGTTCGCGAAGCTGGTCGACGCCGTCCACCGCTACACAGCCGACACATGGACGACGCTGAAGGCGTCCGGCGCCGCGCCGGACCTCGCCGTGCTGGGCAACGAGACGACGTTCGGCATGCTGTGGCCGGAGGGTCGCGTGCCGCTGACCATCCCGACCGGCAATCCCGTCACCGACCGCGAACACATGCAGCCGGTGGCCGGCGGCGGCTACGACCGTTTCGCGGCGCTGCTGAACGCCGCGATCGCCGCGACCCGCGACGTCCTGCCGGGCGTTCCGATCGTGCTGCACAACCATCTCGGTCGGCACTGGCCGATCGTCCGCCACTGGACCGACAGCCTGATCGCGCGCGGCGTCCGCTTCGATGCACTCGGCTTTTCCTGCTACCAGCAGGCGGCGGAGGGCGACTGGCAGCGCACGTTCCGCGAATTCGCGCGGCGCTATCCCGACATCGGCATGCTCGCGCTCGAATATTCGTCGCGAAAGCGCTATCTGAACGATCTCGTCCACGCCCAGCCCAACGGCTGGGGCAGCTATATCTGGGAGCCGATCCGGCATCAGGAGGCGATCTTCGACCAACAGGGCCGCAATGCCGGCGGCGGGCCGAAGCCGAACCTGCTGTCGGGCGGCCTGAATGCCGCGGAAGCGCCGGGCGGCACGCCGTCCGCGCCCGAACCGCACCGTACCAATCCCGGGGGACGCTTCGACGCCGACCCCGCCTTCCTCACCCTCTATCGCCGCATGGCGACCGACTATCGAACCAGGAGAATTTGAGTGGCCGCGCTGAACCACGACGTGCCCCGGGCAGACGTCTCGCAGAAGATCGATCTGCTGATGGACAACCTCGTCAACATCAAGGACGAGACGGGCGAGTTCCTGCTCCATCTGGAGGACGGACGCATCATCGATACGAAGGGCTGGGCCGGCTGGGAATGGACCCACGGCATCGGCCTTTTCGGCATCTGGCGCTATTTCGAGCAGACCGGCGACCAGAAGGCGCTCGACATCATCAAGGGCTGGTTCGCCGATCGTTTCGCCGAAGGTACACCGACGAAGAACATCAACACCGTCGCTCCCTTCATCACGCTCGCCTATCTCTATGAGTACGAGCCGGACCCGAGCTACATCCCCTATCTCGACACGTGGTGCGAATGGCTGATGGCGCCCGACGGCCTGCCCAAGACCGAAGAAGGCGGGTTCCAGCATATCGTCTATAACGACGAGAATCCGGGCGAGATGTGGGACGACACGCTGATGATGTCGGTGCTGCCGCTCGCCAAGATCGGCCTGCTGCTGAACCGGCCGCATTATACCGAGGAGGCCAAGCGCCAGTTCCTCGTCCACATCAAATATCTGTTCGATCGCAAGACCGGCCTGTGGTTCCACGGCTGGGACTTCAACGGCCGGCACAATTTCGCCGAGGCTCTGTGGGCGCGCGGCAACTGCTGGGTGACGATCGCGATTCCCGAAATCATCGAAATCCTCGATCTACCGCAGGGCGATGCGTTCCGCACCTTCCTGATCGACACGCTGGAGGCGCAGGTGAAGACGCTCAGCGAAACGCAGGACGCCGAAACCGGCCTGTGGCACACGCTGATCGTCGATCCGTCGAGCTATCTCGAAGCGTCGGCCACCGCCGGCTTCGCGTACGGAGTCCTGAAGGGCGTGCGGAAGGGCTATCTGCCCCGCAAGTATGAGGAGGTCGGCATCAAGGCGGTGAAGGGAGTGATCGCCAACATCGACGCGACCGGCGAGTTGCAGCAGGTCAGCTTCGGCACCGCGATGGGCGACACGCAGCAATTCTACAAGGACATCCGCCTCACCTCGATGCCCTATGGCCAGAGCCTCGCAATCTGCGCGCTGGGCGAATTCCTGCGGACGTATATCTGATGCGCTACGGGGCGGCGTTGCTCGCGTGGCTCGCCGCCCTGTGCCTGTCGGCCTCGGCCCACGCCCAACTCGCCGACTGGATTGATACCACCGGTCGCGGTCTCCCCCTCGCCGGCGCGCGTGTTGAAACCGCGCCGGGTGACTTCCCCGTCGTCGCCATCGCCGCCGCCGACCTGCGGCGCGACCTTGAAGCCGTCGCTGGCGTTCCGGCCCGCGAAGACGGCCTGCGGATCTGGGCCGGCACGATCGGCCGCAATCCCGCGATCGACCAGCTGGTCGCCACGCGAAAGCTCGACGCGCGCAAGTTGAACGGCGCGTGGGAGAGCTTCGTCATCGCCACGGTGGGCAATCCCGCACCGGGCGTCGCCCAGGCGCTGGTGATCGTCGGCAGCGACCGGCGCGGCACGGCCTACGGCCTCTACGAACTCTCCCGCGCGATCGGGGTCAGCCCGTGGCACTGGTGGGCGGACGTCACGCCGATCCGCCGCCCTGCCATCGCCATACGCCCCGGCACCCGACGCTTCGGCCCGCCCTCGGTCCAGTATCGCGGCATCTTCATCAACGATGAGGACTGGGGTCTGACGCCCTGGTCGGCGACCAGCTTCGAACACGGCACGAAGGGCATGGGACGCAAGACCTACACGAAGGTCTTCGAACTGCTGCTGCGTCTGAAGGCGAATACGCTCTGGCCGGCGATGCACAAGATATCGCCACCGTTCAACGCCGACCCGGCCAACGCGAAAGCCGCCGACGACCACGCCATCGTGATGGGATCGTCCCACGCCGAACCGATGCTGCGCAACAATGTCGGCGAATGGACGGCGGACAGCCACGACTATGACTATGGCCGCAACCCCGACGGCGTGCGCGCCTATTGGGAGGCACGCGCGAAGGCCAATGGCGCTTACGAGAGCATCTGGACGCTCGGCATGCGCGGCATCCACGACAGCGGCATGCAGGGCGCCGACGACATGCCGACGCGCCGCCGCTTCCTCGAAAGCATCTTCGCCGATCAGCGCGCGATGATAGCCAAGCATGGCCGCCCGCAGGCGCCGCAGGTGTTCACGCCGTACAAGGAAGTGCTCGACGTCTATCGCGCCGGCCTGACGGTGCCGGGCGACGTGACGTTGATGTGGCCCGACGACAATTTCGGCTACATCCGCCGCTTCCCCACCCCCGCCGAACGCGCGCGGCCGGGTGGTGCGGGCATCTACTACCACCTCTCCTATCTCGGTGCGCCACTCTCCTATCTCTGGCTGTCGACGACGCCGCCCGCGCTGATCGGCGAGGAGATGGCGCGCGCGTACGACCTGGGCGCGCGGCGGATGTGGATCGCCAACGTCGGCGACATCAAGCCCGGCGAACTCGCCACCGACTATTTCCTGTCGCTCGCCTGGGACATGCCCGGCACCCGCGCGCTGGGGCCAGCGGGCTTCACGAAGCGCTGGGCGGCGGAGAATGTCGACGGGGCACAGGCCGGTGCGATCGCCGACGTCCTCGCCGAGCATCACCGCCTCAACTTCATCCGCCGGCCCGAGCATCTGCAATGGTGGCTGCCCGGCGAGCGCGCCAAGCCCGGCGCGTGGTCGCTTGCCGAAGCCGACGCGCGCCTGACCGCGTTCGACCGCAATCTCGCCGCCCTCAACGCGATCATCGCGAAGCTGCCGCCGACGCGCGCCGCCGCGGGCTTCGAACTGCTCGGCTACCCGATCGCCGCCGCCGCCGAAGCGAACCGCCGCACCCTGTCCGCCGACGCGCACGACCGCCTGCGCGACGCCGACTTCGGCCAGGCGATGGCCCGCGCTGCGCTCGCCCGCACCGCCGACGACCGCCTCACCGCGCTCGGCCAGCGCTACGACGCGCTGGAGGGCGGCAAGTGGCGCGGCATGATCGCGCCCGAACCGGCGGACGGCCAGTGGCGCAACTACCGCACCAGCCCGGTCATCCTCCCCGCCGTCCTCGGCACCCCGCCGCCAGTGCGCAGCGAAGCGCCGCCCGCACCCGCGCCAAAGCTCGACCTGACGACCGTCAGGGGCAACTGGCGCCGCGTGCCCGACCTCGGCCGTGACGGCTTGGTCCTCCGCTCGGTCGTCGGCCGCCCGGTCAGCGGCACCGCCACCGTCACCCTGCCCGCCGGCCGCTGGACGTTGCTGCTCGACCTGTTGCCCACCTATGCCGACGACGACGGTCAGCCGCTTGCCCTGACGCTGACAATCGACGGCAAGCCCTACCCGCTCACCGCCCCCCGCACGACCGGCGACAAGGCATGGTCGCAGGCCGTCCTCGACAATCGCATCACGCTGACGCTACCGACCGCACTGACGGCAGGCGACCATCGCTTCACCTTGGCGGCGCAGCATGGCGGCGTGCTGGTCGAGGCGATCCGCTTCGTCCCCGCCACCTGATCGGCGTCATCACATGCAGTCCGTCGACCCATCTCTGATCCCGTCCCCGGCATCGCTCGCGACGCTGTTCGTGACGGAGGTCTATCAGACCGGCTTCGCCGGCACCCCGCTCGACCCGCTGATCGCCCGGCTGGACACGGCCTGCCGTACACTCGCCCGCGACGATGCGCCGGGACAGGCGTGGAGTGAGCGGCAGGGGTATCTCGGCTACACCTCCTACGACACGGCGGACGAGCTGACCTCGCTCGACCCGGCCTTCGCCGATCTCAAGACGCTGCTTGATGTCCACGCCGCCATCTATGCGCGGCTGCTGGAGATGGACCTGCGCGGCAAGCCGCTGCGCATGATTCGCAGCTGGGTGAACGTCCTGCGCCCCGGCGGCGCGCATGGCGGACACATCCATCCGCACAGCGTCATCTCCGGCACGATCTACATCGCCGTTCCCGAAGGATCGGGCGCGCTGCAGTTCGAGGATCCGCGACACGTGCAGATGATGCACGCCCCCATGCGCAGCCCCAACGCCAGGCTCGACCGCCGCCCGCATATGGCGATCGCGCCGGTGCGCGGCAGCCTGCTGCTGTGGGAAAGCTGGCTGCGCCACGAGGTGCCGACGAACCGTGCCGTCAACGACCGCATCTCGATCAGCTTCAACTACGACCTTTGACGAACGGCGCTATCGCGCCTTTGACACCTCCACCGCATAGACATGCGCCGCGCCCTCGAAATTGCCGCGGAACACCGCCCATTTGCCATCGGGGGTGAAGGTCATGTTCGGCTCCATCCGGTAATCCTGCTTGCGCATGTCGACCAGTTTCTCGGTCGCAAAGGTGCCCGGCACGATCAGGCGGTCGGCATTGTCGGCGCGGATGCCCGCCACGTCCGGCACGCCCTGCGGCGTGAACAGGTAGAGATATTTCGCGTCCGCGCCCTTCGCGACCATCTCGGCATCCGCCCCGTCCCCCGAGAAGCGCTTGCCGTCGGGCGTCAGGTTGTAGTGGACCGACCACTGGTTGCGGTCGAGATTGTACTGGGTGCGCTTGCCCGTCCCCAGCTCATAGCCCGCCACCCAGAACACCTGTCCGCGCGGCGTCTGCAGATCGTACCAGATCGTCTTGCCATCGGGCGACCAGAACTCGTGGCCGGTGATCTCCATGTTCATCGTGCGCGTGTGGACCAAAGTCTTGCCCGATCCGTCCGCGCGGATCGTCCAGATGCGGTCGACGCGGTGCCAGGGGCCCTCGTGGCAGTACATGATCGCTTGCGGGTCGGTGGGGGAGAACTGGACATGGTTCAGCCAGTCCTTCGACGCGGTCACGACGCGCCGCGCGCCGGTGCGGAGGTCGATCGTGAAGATCTCCATCGGCACGCCGGCGTCCAGCCGGCGGTTCATGTGCGTTTCCTTGGCATCGGCATAGGGCATCGGGCGGCCGTCGGGCCAGTTGGCGCGATAGTCGTTCACGCCCGGCGTATTCTCCTCGCCGTTGCCGCGCGCCAGCGTGCCATCGGGGCGCAGCGGCACGACCGCCGTCGCGACCTGCCCCAGCAACAGCGTCTCGTCCGCGTTGATCGATCCGATCCACCCGCCCGGCACCGTCGCCACCTTGCGCACCCGCCCGGTGTCGGCGTCCGCCGCCATCACGTCGAACGGCTTGCCCGAATCGTCGCGCCCGCGGCTGGCGAAATAGACGTTGCGCGTCTTGTGGCCCGTGAAGAGCAGCACCGCGCCTTTCGTCGTCACCAGCGGCTTCACGTCCCACGTCTTCAGGTCGGCGATCATGATGCCGCCGGGGCCGGTGAAGACCATCTTGTCGCCCTGCGGCAGATAGCTGTTCTGGTGGAAGTAGAGGTTGACCGAACCCGCCTCCCGGCTGACGCGGACGACGCGGTGGCCGGTCGCGGGATCGACCCATTCGCGCGCGGGCTGCGCGACGGCCGCACCGGTCGTCAAAAGGGCGGCGACCGCTGCCCCGACATATGCCATCCTTGCCATGATCCACTCCTGCGCGACTTGTGTTAGTTCCACATATCATGATAGCCGTTCAGAATATGGAGTAAAGAACAGGCCGAGCCTGTCTTTGTCGGGGAGGATATCACTTGGCTACCACTGCCCCAGTCGCCGGCGCGCCTGCGCGCCGTCAGCCGCGCTGGTACAATTACTGGGGCTGGGGCTCGGGCGACATGCTGGGCGCGGGCGCGCAGGCGGTCATCACCGGCTGGCTGCTCTACTTCTTCACGACGTTCTGCGGCATGTCCGCGGCCGAAGCGGGCCTGATCCTCGGCCTGCCGCGCCTGCTGGAGGCGATCACCTGCCCGCTGATCGGCTATGTCTCCGACAATCTGCGACACACCTGGATCGGGCGGAAGGTCGGACGGCGCAAGATCTTCCTGCTCGTCACCATTCCGCTGCTGCCCAGCTTCGCGCTGATCTTCATCGCCGGGCACAGCTTTACCTATTATCTGCTGACCTTCATCTTCTTCGAATTCGTCTACACGATGTTCCTGATCCCGTGGGAGACGCTCGCCGCGGAGATGACCAACGATTACCGCGAGAAGGCGAAGTTTGCCGGCGCGCGCATGCTCGTCGCGCAGAGCTCGGCGATCCTCGCCTCCTACCTGCCGACGCTCATCATCAGCCAGCTGGGCGGCAAGGATTCGCCCGACACCTTCTTCATCATGGCCGCGATCTTCGGCGCGATCTTCAGCCTGGTCGTGCTGCTGGTGGTGATCTTCACCTGGGAGCGGCCGTATACGGAGGCCGAGAAGCTGATTCAGCCCAAGCCCTTCGACATGAAGGCGGCGCTGCTGATCCCGGCGACGATGTTCCGCGACCTGTTCTCGACGCTGCGCATCCGCGCGTTCCGCCAGCATCTGTCGATCTATCTCGGCGGCTATATCTCGCAGGACATCTTCAACACCGCCTTCCCGATCTTCGTCGTGACGGTAATGATGGGCGCGACGCTCATCATCTCGCAGTTGCTGACGACGATGTACGTGGCGCAGCTCATCTCGGTGCTGATCGCCATCAACATCGTCATCCGCACCGGGCCGGTCGTCGCCTACCGCATCGCGATCAGCTTCTTCGGCGCAGGACTCCTGCTGTTCCTCGCCTTCTACTACTACCGCCCGGCCGGCTTCGTCGCCGATCTGGGCGCGCTCGATGGCAACATCCTGTCGGCGCTCAATCCCGCGTCGCCGGCGTTCAGCCCGGTGCTGATCTTCTGGCTGTTCGTGCCGATCGTGCTTGCCGGGCTCGGCCGCGGCACGCTCAACTTCGTGCCCTGGTCGGTCTACAACTATTTGCCCGACGTGGACGAGGCGGTGACGTCGCAGCGGCGCGAGGGCATCTTCGCCGGCGTGATGACGCTGGTGCGCAAGCTCGCCCAGTCGATCGCGATCATCTTCACCGGCTGGGTGATCGATCTGGGCGGCTACGTCTCCCCGCCGAAGGGCGCGCCGATCGAGGCGATGTCGCAGACACCGCAGGCGATAACGACGATCACTTGGCTGCTCGTGTTCGGGCCGATGCTGGTGATGCTCGCCGGGCTGCTCGCGTCGTGGCGCTTCCGCCTCAATGCCCGCACGCATGGCGTGCTGATGGCGGAGATCGATCATCTGCGCGCCGGCGGCACCACGCCCACGTCCCCCGAAGCCGCCGAGATCGTCGAGAACCTGTCGGGCTGGCGGTACGACCAACTGTGGGGCAACAACCCCGTCGCCGGCCCCAAGCCTTGAGGACCCGAAGCCCCATGGACCGTCGCACCTTCCTCGGCACCACATCGGTCGCCGCGCTGATCCCCGCGATCGAGGCGCCCGCCGCCTTCGCCGCGCCGAAGGCGGCCTGGGACCTGCCGATGCCCCCGCCGCTGGACGGCGTGGCCCCCCGCCCCGCCCCGCAGGAGCCCGGCCGCCTGCTGCTCGACCGCGGCTGGCGCTTCCATCTCGGCGACATCCCGATGCCGGTCATCTCGGGGCATGAGGCGAGCTACGAGAACGCCAAGGCGGGCATGTCCCACGGTGCCGCCGCGATCAGCTACGACGACAGCGACTGGCGCGAGGTCGATCTGCCCCACGACTGGGCGATCGAGGCGCCGGTCGATCGCACCGCCAACGTTGCGCAGGGATATCGCAAGCGCGGCGTCGGCTGGTATCGCCGCACGATCCGGCTCGACCCCGCGCTGCAGGGCAAGCTGCTGGAGATCGATTTCGGCGCCATCGCGACGCATGCGACGATCTGGATCAACGGTACGATCGTCGATCGCAACTGGAGCGGCTATAACGGCATCCAGGTCGATCTGACCCCCTATGCCCGCTTCGGGGATCAGCTGAACACAGTCGCAATCAGGGTCGATGCCGATCCGATGGAGGGCTGGTGGTACGAGGGCGCCGGCATCTATCGCCACATCTGGCTGGCGGTGCGCGAACCCATCCACATCGTCACCGATGGCGTCCACTGCGACCCCGTCCGCGCCGCGGATGGCAACTGGAGCGTGCCGGTGTCGGTCACGTTCAACAATATCGGCGAGACGGAAAAGCTCGTCGACATGAGCGCGGAGCTGATAGGGCCCGACGGTCGCAGCCTCACGATGCTGGCGATAAACCATTGCAAGGCGACGCCGCTCGTCCCCGCGACCGAGACGCTCGTTCTGCCTGTTTCGAACCCGCAACTCTGGTCGCCGGAAACGCCGAACCTCTACACGCTGGTGGTCAAGCTGGGCGACGACACCCGTCGCATTCCCATCGGCTTCCGCTGGTTCCGCTTCGACGGTCGCACCGGGTTCGAGCTGAACGGCAAGCCCTACAAGATCAAGGGCACCTGCAACCATCAGGACCATGCCGGCGTCGGCACCGCCATTCCCGATACGCTGTGGGACTGGCGCGTGCGGCGGTTGAAGGCGATGGGGTCGAACGCGATCCGCATGTCGCACAACGCGCCGCCGGTCGAACTGCTCGACGCCTGCGATCGCCACGGCCTGCTGGTCATGGACGAGAACCGCCAGTTCAACCCCAGCCCCGACTACATGGAGCAGCTGACGTGGCTGGTGCGCCGCGACCGCAACCGGCCCAGCGTCTTCATGTGGTCGGTCTTCAACGAAGAACCGATGCAGGGCAGCCCGCAGGGCTATCAGATGGTGCGCCGCATGGCCGCCGCCGTGAAGGCGCTCGACAAGAGCCGCCCGGTCACTGCGGCGATGAACAACGGCATGTTCGAACCCGTCAACGTATCCCAGGCGGTCGATGTCGTCGGCTTCAACTATCAGATCCCGCAATACGACAAATATCACGCCGCCTACCCGGACAAGCCGCTGACGAGTTCGGAGGATACCAGCGCGTTCGAGATCCGCGGCGAATGGGCCGATGACAAGTCGCGCAATATCCTGTCGAGCTATGACGATCACGGCGCGCCGTGGGGCGCGACGCATGCCGACGGCTGGCGCGCCATCGCGACGCGCCCGTTCCTGGCCGGCGGGTTCGTCTGGACCGGCTTCGACTATCATGGCGAGCCGACGCCGTTCGAATGGCCGACGACGTCCAGCCTGTTCGGCATCATGGACATCTGCGGCTTCCCCAAGCTCGCCTTCCACCAGCATCGCGCGCAATGGGTGGACGACGCCCCCGTCCTCGCGCTGCAACCGCACTGGAACTGGGCGGACAAGGAGGGCCAGCCGATCCGCGTCGTCGCGCTGACCAATGCCGAGCGCGTCGTACTCACGCTGAACGGCCGCAAGGTCGGCGAGGCGGTGGTCGATCGGCTGAAGCAGCCCGAGTTCCAGATACCCTATGCGCCCGGCAAGCTGGAGGCGATCGCCTTCCGCGGCGGGCGCGAGCTGGCGCGCACCATGATCGAGACGACCGGCCCCGCCGTCGCGCTGCGCCTCACCCCCGATCGTCGCACGATGGTCGGCGACGGCGAGGATGCGCAGCCGGTGACGGTCGATGCGATCGATGCCAAGGGCCGTCACGTTCCCACCGCCAACCTGCCGGCGAACTTCACGATCACCGACGGCGAGATCATCGGTCTGGGCAACGGCAACCCCAACGACCACGATCCGGAAAAGGGGACCGCGCGCAAGCTGTTCAACGGTCTGGCGCAGGTCATCGTCCGCGCCGATCCCGGCCGTGGCCGCCTGCGTCTCACCGCCACCGCGCCGGGCCTTCGCCCCGCCAGCCTCAGCATCGACCGCATCGCCGCAGAGCCGCGCGCCTTCGTCGCTCCCGCTAGGCCGGAGATGCTGTTGCCGCTGTGGCGCCGGACGCCCTTCACCGCCGAACGCCCCTCGCCGACCGCACCGCCCGCGAACGACGATCGCTACAATCTGATGGTGGGCCGCCCCGGTCGCCTCGACGGCCCGGATGCGGCGGGCGCGTGGAACGCCTATTATCTGCGCTTCGCCCCCCCGACACGCGTGCAGCAGCGCGGGGGGCGGATCGTCTTCACCGATGTCGTCGGTGCCGCCGAAATCTGGCTCGACGGTCGCAAAGTCGCTGACAAGAGCGATCCCGCCCCCGCCCCGCTCACCATCGCGGTGCCGGCGGGCAACGGCGAGCGCGATCTAGCCGTGCTCGTCCGCGCCGCCGCCGGTGGCAAGTCCGGCTTCTCCAAATCCGTCGTGGTCCGCGAACAGTGATCCCGCTCGCCCGCCGCAGCGTCGTGGCGGGCGGCATCGGCCTGCTCGCCGGCTGCGCGCTGCCGCGCGGGCGCGACCGGCTGATGCATAGCGACGACTTCGCGTCCGGCCTGTCGCACTGGGCGGTGGAGACCGAACGCGGCGGTCGCGTCGCGGCGGCGAACGGCACGCTCGATATCGATGTGCCGGGGGGCGCCACAATCTGGTTCCGCCCGGTGCTCGAAGGGCCGATCGCGATCGACTATGACGTGACCCCCATCGCCGCCGGAGGACCGAACGATCAGGTCAGCGACGTGAACTGCTTCTGGATGGCGACCGACCCTCAGACGCCCGGCGGCGACGTACTCGCGCGCCCGCGCAGCGGCGCGTTCGCCGACTACGACACGCTCAATACCTATTACGCCGGCATCGGCGGCAACCGGAACACCACCTCGCGCTTCCGCCGCTACATCGGCCAGCGCGACAATCGCCCGCTCCTGCCGCGCCACGACCTGTCGGCGCCCGCCGACCTGTTGCAGCCCAATCGCCGTACCCGCATCCGCCTGATCGCCGACGGCGCGCGCATCGCGCTATTGCGCGACGGGCGGCAGATGTTCGCGCTCGACGATCCGGCCCCCTACACGCGCGGCCGCTTCGGCTTGCGCACCACCTTCAGCCACTTGCGGATCGAGCGGTTCCGCGTCTGGCGTCTCGACGGGACACTGACATGACGACGATGATCGCACGCCGCGGCCTGATGCGCGCGGCCCTCGCAACCGGCGTCGCCGCGCCCGCCCTCCTGCGCTCGCCTCTGTCCGAGGCTGCCACGCCCGCCACCGCCGACATCGGCTGGATCGACGGCACCCCGCCACCGGGCGCGCATGAGGGTCAGACCTTCGGCATGGCCTGGCCGCAGGGTCGCGTGCGCGGCACGCCCCGCTTCGCCGCCACCGGTACCGACGGCGCGAGCATTCCCGTGCAGAGCTGGACCACCGCCTACTGGCCCGACCGGTCGATCAAATGGACCGCCCACGCCCTCCCAGCCGGCCAGTCCGCCCCCGCAACCATCCGGCTCGCCCCCGGTCGCCCGGCATCGCACCCCGCCTCTGTCTCGGTTCGCGAGACCGCCGACACGATCGAGATCGCCAGCGGCGCGCTGCGCTGGACGATCGGCCGCAGCGGCAGCGCGCTGATCCGCACTGCGATACGCGGCGACCGGATCATCGTGCAGGACGCGAAGCTCACCGGTGAAGCCCGCGTCGGCCGCCCCGACGGCGACCGCCTGCCCTTCGACAGCGTCATCGACCGCGCCACCATCGAGCAAACCGGCCCGGTTCGCGCGGTCGTGAAGATCGAGGGACGACATCAGGCCGCGGGCCGCGCGCTGCTGCCCTTCACCGTCCGGCTCTACGCCCACGCCGGTTCGGACGGCCTGCGCATCGTCCACAGCTTCGTCTATGACATCGAACCGGGCGAGCTGTTCCTCTTCGCCCTCGGCATCACGCTCGGCGTGCCGATGCGCGGCGCGCTGCACGACCGCCACATCCGCATCGCCACCGGTGAGGAGACGATGCTGGTCGAGGCGGTGCGCCCGCTGACCGGCCTGCGCCGCGATCCCGGCGCAGCCTTCCGCGATGCGCAGATCGCCGGCCGCGCGACGCCGCCGGTCGCGCAGATGCGCGCGCCGGTCGGCCAGTTGCTGGAGCGCATCCCCGCCTGGGGCGACTTCACGCTCGCCCAGCTGTCGGCGAACGGCTTCACCCTTACGAAGCGCACCGGTGACGGCCACGGCTGGATCGACTCCGCCGAGGGCGCCCGCGCCCCCGGTCTCGCCTATGTCGGCAGCCCGCAGGGCGGCGCCGCCATCGCCGCGCGCTATTTCTGGCAGCGTCATCCCGCCCAGATCGACATCCGCGGCGCCGACAGCGATCGCGCATCGCTCACCGCCTGGCTCTGGTCGCCGCAGGCCCCGCCGATGGACCTGCGCCCCTATCACGGTACCATGGGGATGGAGAGCTTCGACGCCCAGAACCAGGGCCTCGACATCACCTATGAGGATTACGAACCCGGCTGGGATCAGGCGCGCGGCATCGCGCGTACCAGCGAGCTGATGTTGTGGGCGTTCGATGCCACGCCCGAAACGCCGCGCCTCCAGTCGCTCGTCCGCGCCACCGCCACCCCGCCGCAGCTGATGGCGGACCCGGCGCAGCTTCATGCGGCGCAGGTCTTCGGCGACTGGGGCCTGCCCGATCGCTCGACGCCGCACCGCGCGGGGATCGAGGACCGCCTGTCGCAGCTGGTCGATTTCTACAGCGGGGAGGTCGATCGTCGCGGCTGGTACGGCTTCTGGAACCACGGCGATGTCATGCACAGCTATGACTCGGACCGGCACCAGTGGCGCTACGACATCGGCGGCTTCGCCTGGGCGAACAGCGAACTCTCGCCCGACCTGTGGCTCTGGTACGCTGCGCTGCGCAGCCGCAACCCGCAGGCGTTCCGCCTCGCCGAGGCGATGACCCGCCATACCGGGGAGGTCGACGTCTACCATCTCGGCCGCTTCGCCGGACTCGGCACCCGCCACGGCGTCCAGCATTTCAGCGACAGTTCGAAGCAGCCGCGCGTCAGCAACGTCGCCTATCGCCGCATCTTCTATTTCCTGACCGGCGACGAACGCGTCGGTGACCTGATGCGCGCGCTGTCGTCGTCGCAGGACGCGCTCGGCGCGGTCGAGATCGGCCGCAAGACCGCCGGCTACGCCACCCGCGCCCGCCCGCCGGAGGGCACGATCGAGATGAGTTTCGGCACGACCTGGTCGGTGCTGGCGGGTGCCTGGCTGGCGGAATGGGAGCGAACGGGCGAGCGCAAATGGCGCGACCGCATCGTCGCCGGCATGGACAGCATCGGCCGCATGAAGAACGGCTGGCTGACCGGCAGCGCGCCCTATCATTTGGCGAGCGGTCGCTTCCTCGATCCCGGCGACAAACGCTCGCTGTCGCACCTGAACGCCGTGTTCGGCGCAGTGGAGGTCAACGCCGAACTGCTCCGCCTGCTCGACGTACCCCGCTATCGCGCCGCGTGGATCGACTATTGCCGGTGGTACAATGCGCCGAAAGACGCGTTCGTCGCGCGCTGGGGCGAACCCTTCGGCCCGCGCAACCTGCGCGAGGGTCACTCGCGCCTGACCGCCTATGCGGCGAAAATGACTGGTGACGCGCCGCTGGCGGCGCGCGCGGCCAGCGAATTCTACGAAGGCGGGGCGGGCCTCGGCACCGGCCCCGACCCGCGACGCCCGCTGCCCGGCGGTGGCGTCGAATGGCCCGGCATCTCCACCAACGCTGCATCGCAATGGGGCTTGGCGGCGATCCAAAATTTGGCGCTGATTCCGGAAGCGCTGGACGCGGCGACGATCCCGCCGCCGCGGCGGGGTCGGGTGGAAACGGAGTAGGCTCTCACCCCAACCGTCATTCTCGCGAAGGCGGAATGACGGGGGTGTGGCTGGAAATGTCACAGTCCCAATCCAAACGGGACGTTAACCCATCCCGTTCATCCAACCCTCCGGAAAAACCGCCATCGACCGCAGTTTTCATGGTTAACGCCATTGCACCCCCTACGCCGGTCTGCGCTTCTGCTCGCAACGAACACAGAGCTACCCGTGGGGGGCAAGAGAACGGCCCGGCATCCGCAAAGGATACCGGGCCGTTTTCATGACTGGCAACGATAGTCCGCAGGGACGTCAATCCGCCGCGACCAGCGCCTTCTCGATATCCGCGATCGGATGTCCGGTCAGATCCTTGGCGAGTTCGCCCGCCAGCCGGTCGGTGACCTCCTTGTGGTAATGCTTGCGCAACTCGCCCAGTGTTTTGGGCGGCGCGATCACGATCAGCTTTTCGTAATCATTGGACAGCGCGCGCGTCTTCAGCAGCGCGGCGGTGTCGGCGGCGAAGCGATCTTCCTCCTGCTGATGGAAATCGACCTCGCCCATCGTGCCGCCGCCGGCCGCGAAGCCGCCGCCCCCGCGGGTCGACGCCGCGCGTCCGGCGGAATCGGTCTTCTGGTCGGAATCGCTCGGATTATCCTGCTCGCGGGCGTGCTCGACCTTGAGATTGGGAGCCAGCCCGTCGCCCTCGTTCCTCAGGAACAGCATCTTGCGACCATCGGCGACGATCACGACTGCGTTGTGCGGGACCCGCATGTATCTCTCCTCTTGTTACGCATCCCTAACGCTGCCGGGCGGCGCGGGTTGCGAAGCGGTTTCCGCACGCTTGCGGAGGGGGCGGGCGAGCGTCATAGCCGCGGCCATGCATGACATACGCTTCATCCGTGAAAACCCGAACGCGTTCGATGCCGGCCTCGCCCGCCGCGGCCTGCCGGCGCGCTCCGCCGAGTTGCTGGCGCAGGACGAGCGCCGCCGCGCGGTCGTGACCGAGGCGCAGGCGACGCTCGCCCGCCGCAACGAGGCGTCGAAGGCGATCGGCGCGGCCAAGGCCCGCCGCGACGACCCGACCGACCTGATGGCGGAGGTCGCCGCGCTGAAGGAACAGCTGCCGCAGCTCGAGGCCGAGCAGAAGCGCCTCGACGCCGAGCTGTCCGACGTGCTCGCCACCATCCCCAACCTGCCGCTCGCCGACGTGCCCGCCGGCAAGGACGAAGACGACAACGAACTCGTCCACGAACGCGGCACGCCGCCAATGTTCGATTTCGAAGCGGCCGAGCATGACGCCATCGGCCCGGCGCTGGGCCTGGACTTCGATACCGGCGTGAAGCTTGCCGGCGCACGCTTCACCTTGCTGCGCGGCCACGCGGCACGGCTGCATTCGGCGCTCGGCCAGTTCATGCTGGCGACACTGACCGCCGATCACGGCTTCGAACAGGTCGTGCCGCCGCTGCTGGTCCGCGACGAGGCGATGTTCGGCACCGGCCAGCTGCCGAAGTTCGCCGACGATCTTTTCCGCACCACTGACGGCCGCTGGCTGATCCCGACGGCGGAGGTGTCGCTGACCAACATCGTCCGCGACAGCATTCTGCACGAAGACGCCCTCCCCCTGCGCTTCACCGCGCTCACCCCCTGTTTCCGGTCCGAGGCGGGCGCGGCGGGCCGCGACACGCGCGGCTTCATCCGCCAGCACCAATTCGAAAAGGCGGAGATGGTGTCGATCGTCACCCCCGACGCGTCGGAGGCCGAGCACGAACGCATGACCGCCGCCGCCGAGGACATATTGACCCGGCTCGGCCTGCCCTTCCGCCGCATGAAGCTGTGCTCGGGCGACATGGGCTTCTCCGCCGCGCGCACCTACGATCTCGAAGTGTGGCTACCCGGCCAGCAGCGCTACCGCGAGATCTCCAGCGTCTCGACCTGCACCGATTTCCAGGCCCGCCGCATGAACGCCCGCTATCGCCCCGCGGGCGAAAAGGGCACGCGCTTCGTCCACACGCTCAACGGCTCCGGCCTCGCGGTCGGACGGACGCTGGTCGCGGTGATCGAGAACTATCAGCAGGCCGGCGGCGCCGTCGCCGTGCCGGAGGCGCTGCGGCCATGGCTGGGGACGGATGTGTTGGAGCCGCGTCCATGATCCTCCCCGGCACGCGGAGGATTTAGGACCGTCATGCGCATCCTCCTCACCAACGACGACGGCATTCATGCCCACGGCCTTAAGGTGCTCGAAGCCATCGCCCGCACGATCAGCGACGACATCACCATCGTCGCCCCGATCGAGGAGCAGTCGGGCATGGGCCGCTCGCTCACCCTCACCCGCCCGGTCCGCCTGCGCAGCTTCGGTCAGAAGCGCTGGGCGGTCACCGGCACGCCGACCGATGCGGTGATGTTCGCGCTGGCCGAGGTGATGAAGGAAGCGAAGCCCGACCTGATCCTGTCGGGCGTGAACCGCGGAGCCAATCTGGGCGAGGACGTCAGCTATTCCGGCACCGTCTCCGCCGCGATGGAGGGGGCGCTGGCCGGCATCCGCTCGATCGCGCTCAGCCAGCGCTACGCCCTGTCGGCACCCGGCGAGCGCGTCAGCTTCGAGGCTGCCGAACGATGGGGCGAACGTGCGCTGCGTCCGCTCATCGCCATGGACTGGGCGCCGCGCACGCTGGTCAACATCAACTTCCCGCCCGTCGCCGCCGATGCGGTGCACGGCGTGAAGGTGGTGGCGCAAGGGCTGCGCGACTATGGCCGCCTGCGCCTCGACAAGCGGAGCGATCCGCGTGGCTTCGACTATTACTGGATGGGTCTGGGCCGCGTGCCCTTCTCCCCCGTCGCCGACACCGATTTGGAGGCGATCGAGGCGGGCTATGTCACCGTCACCCCGCTCCACCTCGACATGACGCACCGTGAATCGCTCGCGGCGATGGCGGCCGCCTACCCGTGACGGCCATATGGCCCTGAGCCGTATCCGCCACGGGACGCTGAAGCGCGCCTCGACGCTGCCGGTCTGGCTGTCGATCGGCTGGCGCGTCGTCGCCGTCCTCGGTCTCGTCGGTCTGGCGATCGCGGTCCACTGGTACGACCGCACCGGGCTGCGCGACAATTACGACGGGTCGGTCAGCTTCCTCGACGTCGTCTATTTCACGATGATCTCGATCACCACCACCGGCTATGGCGACATCGCACCGGTCAGCGACCGCGCGCGGCTGTTCGATGCGTTGATCGTCACGCCGATCCGCGTGTTCGTGGTGCTGATCTTCATCGGCACCGCCTATGATTTCGTCTTCAAGCGTACCTGGGACAAGTGGCGCATGGCTCTCATCCAACGCAATCTCACCGGCCATATCGTCGTCGCCGGCTATGGCGAGACGGGCAGCGAAGCGGTCGACGAACTCATCGCGCGCGGCCACGACGCGGGCAGCATCGTCGTCGTCGATGCGCGGGCCGAGGCACTGGCGCAGGCATCGGCGTGCGGCTGCATCGTGCTCGAGGGTGACGCGACCCGCGACCAGACGCTGGGCGACGCCGCCGTCCAGCGCGCGTCGGCGGTCATCGTCACGGCAGGCCGCGACGACACCTCGATCCTCATCACGCTGACCGCGCGTCACCTCGCGCCCGGCGTGCCGATCAGCATCGTCGTGCGCAACGAGGATAACGAACTGCCCGCCCGCGCTGCCGGCGCGACGACGGTCATCAACCCGGTCAGCTTCGCCGGCCTCCTGCTCGCCGGCGCCTGCACCGGGCCGCATCTCACCGACTATCTCACCGACCTCGCCTCGATCCGCGGGCGCGTCGCGCTATCGGAGCGCCCGGTCGCCGCGAACGAAGTCGGTCGCCCACTATCGTCGATTGCCACAGGCCTCGGCTTGCGCCTCTACCGCGACGGCACCGCCTATGGCTATGAAGCACCCCAAGCCGCCGCGCTTCGGGCCGGCGACATCGTCGTCGAGATCGTGGACACCCGCGCATGACCGATCGCATCGCTCCCGTCGCCATGCTGCTGCTGTCGAACGTCTTCATGACCTTCGCGTGGTACGGGCATCTGAAGCACAAGTCCGCGCCGCTGTGGGCCGCAGTGCTGGTCAGCTGGGGCATCGCCTTCTTCGAATATTGCCTCGCCGTGCCGGCCAATCGCATGGGCAGCAGCGTCTATTCGGCGGCGCAGCTGAAGGGGATGCAGGAAGTCATCACGCTCAGCGTCTTCGCCGGCTTCTCAGTACTGTATCTGGGCGAAAAGCTGACCGTGAACCACGGCATCGGCTTTGCGCTGATCGCGAGCGGAGCCTGGTTCATCTTTAAATAGCGCGATCGTGTGTGCACGACCGCGACTTTGCGCTTGATCCGTGACGTGGGTTGATCGAACATCGCTACCGAAACGACATGGCACAGCCGGTCGGGCTCCGGGGAGACGATCATGGTGGGCACTACGCTGGCACGTATCGGCCTGACGACCGCGTTAGTGGCGAACGCCACGGCCGGGGTCGCCCAGACCACGCCGCAGATCACGCAGCCCAACACCACGATCGTCGTCGAAGGTCGCCGTGGACCGACCGCCGAAGCGCCGCGCTCCGCCGCGTGCGAAGCGCTGATGCGTGACCCCGTCGCCCGGCAGCAGTTGCTGGCATCCGGCGGCTTCAACCTGTTCATGCAGACGCGGACGCCCCGCAACCCGGACTATTCCGCCCCGCCGCAGGTACCGGTTGGATCGCCCTTGCCCGTCCTGCCGAAGAACCGCTTCGGCGTCGTCGATCCGGTCTTCCAGAATTCGCCGGGCACCGGGGTGGTGGAATCCTCCGACACCATCGCCACCGGCGAATCGGCCCTTGGCGGCGACCCCAGCGGTTCCAATCAGACCGATCTCGAGGCGGCCGTATCCGGGTGCCGAACGCTCTATGCGGGCGGCGGCGGCGTCAACGTCCCGTTACCAGGCGACAACGGCGCGGCGAATCCGCTGACCCGCCTCAACCGCAATTTCGCCCAGGCCCGCGCCTCCATCGCCGCGAACGACACCACGCTGCCGATGGCCTTCGCGCTGTTCGATCAGGGTCGCTATGCGGAGGCGCTGACATGGTTCCGCAAGGCCGCCGACAAGCTGCCGCCGCGAGATGGCGGCGATGAGGCGACATTGTTCGTCGGCAAGCTCTACCTGCAAGGCCTCGGCGCGCAGTCCGACCCGGCGGAGGGGATCAAGTGGCTGAAGAAGGCGGCGGGGCTGCGGTTCGATCCGGTGCTCGATATGCCGATTTTCGATCCGCGCGCGCCTGATCGCAACACCGCGATCGGTGAAGCGGCGGTGATCCTCGCCAACGTCTATCGCCGGGGTTTCAGCGGCGTGCCACGCGACATGGAACAGGCCTGCCGCTACTACGACCGCGCGGCCGACGTCGGGCATGTCGTCGCCTACAAGACGCTGGGCGATGTCTACTTCCGCGGCGACGGCGTGCCGCGCGACGTCAGGAAAGCGGTCGCCAATTATCGCAAGGCCGCCGAGCTCGACGTCCCCGCCGCTCAGGTCGCACTCGCCGATATCCTCTCAACCGGTGAAGATGCCGTCCCCGCCGATCCCAAACAGGCGGTGGCGTTCTACAAGGCTGCCGCTCGCCACAACGACGGCCGCGCGCTCTACATGGTCGCCCGCGCCTATGACGACGGCAAGGGCGTGCCCGCCGATCCCACCCGCGCACTCTCGCTGTACAAGACCGCCGCGATCGCCGGCTATCCCGCCGCCAAGGTCGCGCTCGGCATCTATTTCCACGAGGGCCGCCAGCTCCCCCGCGACGACGCCACCGCCCGCAAATGGTTCGAGGCGGCGGCGAAGGACCGCGATCCCGACGGCATGTTCAATCTCGCCGCGCTCCAGGCCAACGGCCGCGGCGGCCCGCGCGACCTGCCGCAGGCATGGGTCTGGCTGAAGCGTGCCGCAGCGCTCGGCCACACCGACGCCCCGGCGGCGGTGCAGCGGATCGAGGCGCTGATGACGCCTGCCGACCGGGCGGCGGCGGCAAAGGGACTGTCTGCTTAGGTCGGTCCTAGAAAAACCGCGCCGCTTCGCCTATGTGGCGGCGATCCCATGGCTACTGTCCTCCCCTCCCCGCCGCGCGTCGGCATGGTGTCGCTCGGCTGTCCCAAGAATCTGGTCGACAGCGAACGCATCCTGACCCAGCTGCGCGCCGACGGTTACCAGATGTCCGCCGATTATGCCGGCGCCGACGTCGTGCTGGTCAACACCTGCGGTTTCCTCGATTCCGCCAAGGAGGAATCGCTCGACGCGATCGGCGAGGCGATCAAGGAAAACGGCCGCGTCATCGTGACGGGCTGCATGGGCAAGGAGGCGGAGGTCATCCGCGCCCGCTTCCCGAACGTCCTCGCGATCACCGGTGCGCATGAATATGAGCAGGTGGTGGAGGCGGTGCACGAGGCCGCACCCGCCGGGATTAGCCCCTATGTCGACCTGATTCCCGACGCCGGGCTGAAACTGACGCCGCGCCATTACAGCTATCTGAAGATTTCCGAGGGCTGCAACCACCGCTGCGCCTTCTGCATCATCCCGTCCTTGCGCGGCGACCTTGTCAGCCGCCGTCCCGACGCGATCCTGCGCGAGGCGGAGAAGCTGGTCGCGGCGGGCACGCGCGAGTTGCTGGTCATCAGCCAGGATACCTCCGCCTACGGCATCGATATTCGTGGGCAGGACCGGATGTGGAAGGGGCGCGAGGTGCGCCCGCACATGACCGACCTCGCCCGCGAACTCGGCCAGATCGCACCATGGGTGCGCCTCCACTACGTCTATCCCTACCCGCACGTCGATCAGGTCATCCCCCTGATGGCCGACGGGCTCGTCCTCCCCTATCTCGATATCCCGTTCCAGCACGCCAGCCCCTCGGTGCTGCGCGCGATGAAGCGCCCCGCCAACGACGCGAAGGTGCTCGCCCGCATCAAGGGCTGGCGAGAGATCTGCCCGGACATCGCCATCCGCTCGACCTTCGTCGTCGGCTTCCCCGGCGAGACCGAGGCCGATTTCCAGTATCTGCTCGACTGGCTGGACGAGGCACAGCTCGACCGCGTCGGCGCCTTCCGCTTCGAACCCGTCGAGGGCGCGACCGCGAACGTCCTGCCCGATCCGGTGCCGGAAGAGGTCAAGGAAGAACGCTACGCCCGCATCATGGAGCGTACCGCCGCGATCAGCGCCGCGAAGCTCGCCGCCAAGGTCGGTCGCACGCTGGACGTCATCATCGATGCGGTCGACGAGGACGGCGGCGCCACCGGCCGCTCGCAGGCCGACGCGCCGGAGATCGATGGCGAGGTCTTCCTGCGCGACGCCGGCATGCTGAACGTCGGCGATATCGCCAAGGTCGTGATCGAGGATGCCGACGAGCATGACCTGTATGGGGTGCCGGTGGGACAGGCCTGAACCCCGTTCGCCCTGAGCTTGTCGAAGGGCCGTTCTTCGTGCCGCGGGCCTGACAGAGGAAGGAAGAGCGGTGCTTCGACAGGCCCAGCACGAACGGCGGGTAGGCTTGGCGCTACTGCTACCCTTTCTTCTGAGCGCCTACGACCCCGGCCCCGTCGTCACCGTCCGCCTGAACCCGCTCAACATCGCCGACGACGACTTCGCCCGCCACCGCTCCGCCGCCACATGGCGCGGGCTCGTCGTCCACCGCATCACCTTCACCGAGGAGCGCGCCCGCTGGCGCCTCTATCGCATCAGCGACCCCCGCCGCCCGCGCGGGCCGCTATGGTTCGTGCCGCACGATAACGAGAATGCGGCGTTCGAGGCCGCGCTGGTCGCGATCCGGCGTCACGGCGGTACGATCATCGCGGTCGATGGCGACGGCGGGCGGCGCAATCAGGCGGTCGCGTTCGGGCGCTCGATCGATCCCAATCGCAACTTCCACGACGGCCTGCCGCGCTATCCTGGCGCGGTGCTGGGCGCGATCAACCGCGGTGCGTGGCCGATCATCGCGCTCCACACCAACGCGCCAGGCTACGAGGGCCGGCTGTCGCGCTGCCCGCCGGAGGGCGACTCGAATGGCGAGGGCATCATCTCGATCCGCTTCTGCAATGCCGTCCTCACCCCGGTGCCGTCGCGGTCGCGCGCTTGGCCGTTCGACGACGACGACACGCTCGCCTTCGCCACCTATCGCGCGACGCAGCCCCCCGCCGCCGCCTTCTGCCACGCACAGATGGTCCGCGCCGACTGGAACGTCGTGCAGGAGCGCGTCATCAATTCCGATGGCTCGCTCAGCAACTATGCCGTGCTCCACGACCGCGACTATCTGAACTTCGAAACCCTGGAAACCGGCCTCGCGCCCGCCCCGCTGGCGGCGGCGCGCGACCGGCTGGTGTGGATGATCGACCGCGCGCTGGCGATGTGCGGGCGAGCGGACCAGCGCCCCCGGCAATCGCGCCTCACCTTCCGCTGACGGTTGCGCCAGGCGCGGCACCCTGCTTTGCTCGCGCCATGCTCCCCACCACCGATTTCGCCGCCCTGCTCGCCCCCGATCGCGGCCAGAGCGCGCGCACGCTCCACGTCGTCCATCCCGATGGCTGGAGCGACTGGCTCGCCGCCCAGCCGCCGCGCGTCCGCGCCACCGTCGCCGCGCACAAGCTGACCGGCAAGCCGGGCAACAAGGCGATCCTGCCCGGCGACGCCGCCGACGACTGGTCGGCGCTGCTGGTCTGCGACGACGCGCCCGACTCGCCGTGGCGCATCGCGTCGCAGGGCGAGCTGCTGCCCGAGGGCAGCTATCGCCTCGCCAGCGGCGAACCCGGCGCGGCGATGCTCGGCTGGCTGCTCGGCCAGCACCGCTTCACCCGCTATCGCAAGAGCACCGACACGCAGGGTCCGCGCGTGCTGCTGACCGGCGAACCCGGCCGCATCGACGACATCGTCCGCATCGCCACCGCCGTCGCCACCGTCCGCGATCTCGTCGACACGCCCGCCTCCGACCTCGGCCCGCAGGAACTGGAGGACATCGTCCGCACCCTCGCCGACGCGCACGGCGCCAGCATCACGGTGACGAGCGGCCGCGAGCTCGAACGCGGCTTTCCCATGATCCACGCGGTCGGCCGAGCCGCCGCAAAGGGCCGCGAGCCGCGCCTGATCGAGCTCGAATGGGGCAATCCCGCCCACCCGCGCATCGCCATCGTCGGCAAGGGCGTGGTGTTCGATTCGGGCGGTCTCGATATCAAGCCGTCGTCGGGCATGCGCCTGATGAAGAAAGACATGGGCGGTGCGGCGCACGCCTTGGCGCTCGCCCGCCTCGTCATGCAGGCGCATCTGCCGGTGCGCCTGCACCTGCTGATCCCGGCGGTCGAGAACGCCATCGCCGGCAACGCCTTCCGCCCCGGCGACGTGCTGCAATCGCGGAAAGGCCTGACGGTCGAGAACACCAATACCGATGCGGAGGGGCGCCTGATCCTCGGCGATGCGCTGACGAAGGCGGGCGAAGGCGCCCCCACGCTGATCCTCGATTTCGCCACGCTGACCGGCGCCGCCCGCGTCGCGCTGGGGCCGGACCTGCCGCCGACATTCGGCGACGACGAGGCGCTGGTCGCCGACCTGCTCGCCGCCGCCAAGGCCGAGCACGACCCGCTGTGGCGGATGCCGCTGTGGAACGGCTATGACGACATGCTGAAGTCCGACATCGCCGACATGGTCAACGCCCCCGACGGCGGCTTCGCCGGGGCGATTACCGCCGCGCTGTTCCTGCGCCGCTTCGTGCCCGAGAGTATCCCGTGGGTGCACATGGACGTGTTCGCATGGCGCCCGGTCGGCAAGCCCGCCCGTCCGAAGGGTGGCGAAGCCTATGCCCTGCGCGCGTCGTGGCGGATGCTGCGCGACCGGTTCGGAGGATAGCCTACACCGTCGCCAGATTCGCCAGCTCGCGGATCGACACGCCGTAAACCTGGCAGATGTGATCCCTCAGCGCGCGCTTCGCCGTCGCCAGTTCCTCGAACGCCGCTTCCTCGTCCGCCTCCGCCGCCAGATTGACGACGAACCGGTCGGGGACCAGCGCCTCCCAGCTTACCGCATGATATCCCGCCGCGATCCGCACGGCGGCGACCAGCGCATGTCCTTCGTCCTGCATAGCGTCGTCAACGTGCGACGGGGCGGAGCGCTCCCGATCAGACGTCCGCCGCCGCCACGATGATCGGCACGAACTTCGCAGACGTCAGGCTCGCGCCGCCGACCAGCGCCCCATCGACGTCCGGTACGGCAAGGATCTGCGCCGCATTGTCGCCGGTGACAGACCCGCCGTAGAGGATGCGCACGCCATCGGCGCGCTCGCCGATCATCTGGCGCATCTTCGCACGCGCGATCGCATGGATCGCCGCGATCTCGTCCAGCGTCGGCGTCCGCCCCGTCCCGATCGCCCAGCGCGGTTCGTAGGCGAGCGTCAGCCACGATCCGTCGGCGTCGTCGGGCAGCGACTTCTCGACCTGCGCCTGCACCACGCGTTCGGCGCGGCCGGCATCGCGCTCGGCCTCGGTCTCGCCACAGCACAGGATCACCGACAGCCCCTGCCGGTGCGCCGCCGCCGCCTTGGCCCAGGCGTCGTGGCTCGTCTCGTTCTGGTCGCCGCGCCGCTCGCTGTGGCCGACGATGGCGAAGCGGGCGCCCGCTTCCTTCACCTGCGCGGCGGAGACGCAGCCGGTGTGGGCGCCCTTCTCGTTCTCATGCACGTCCTGCGCCCCGATCGACAGCGTCGGCGCCCGCTCGGCCGCGCGCTCGATCAGCGTGAACGGCACCGCTACCGCGACCTCGACCGCCGAATGCGCCGCCGCCGCCGCGACGATCGCGTCCAGCTCGGCCAGCGCCGCCCGGTCGCCGTTCATCTTCCAGTTTCCCGCCACCAGCTTGCGACGTATCATGTGCTTCTCTTCGCTACGTTCGGTCATGAGGCAATGCGATAGCGAAGCCTGCGCGCCGCACAACCTTGATGCTGGCGACACTGCCCCGTAAAGCAACGGGCTACTCCCCTCGCATGTCGTCAGGTTTCGATGCTCGGTTCGTTCCGCAATGCCATCAATTCGACCGTGGGCAAGGTCATCGCGCTCGGCGTCCTCGTCGTCGTCGCGCTCGCCTTTGCCGCGGGCGACATCACCAACGTCCGCGGCGATTCGGGGAACCTCGGCGGCGCGGTGGCCGAAGTCGGCGGGCGCAAGCTCGGCGAATCCGAACTGCGCCAGCGCGCGCAGAACGCCTTCGCCGGCTATCAGCAGCAGCAGCCCGGCCTCGACATGGCGACCTTCGTCAATCAGGGCGGGCTGGCCGCGGTGATCGATCGCGCCATCAACGGCCTCGCGTTCCAGGAATTCGCCGAGAGCATCGGCATGGTCGCCAGCAAACGCGCCATCGACGGCGAGATCGCCAGCATCCAGGCGTTCCGCGGGCTGGACGGCAAATTCAGCCAGGCCTCCTATGACGCCGTGCTGCGTCAGCAGGGGCTGACCGACGCGACGCTGCGCGCCGACATCGCCCGCGACATGCTGTCGCGTCAGCTGATCGTGCCGACGCAGGGCGCGAGCCAGGTATCGACGCAGCTTGCACTGCCCTATGCCTCGCTGCTGCTGGAGCGTCGTCAGGGCAGCGTCGGGTTCATCCCCGCCGCCGCGATGGGTGCCGGCACACCGCCGACCGATGCGGAGCTGGCGACCTTCTACAACCGCAATCGCAGCCGCTACATGGTGCCCGAGCGCCGCTCGGTCCGCTACGCGCTGGTCAAGGCGAGCGACCTCGCCGCCGCCGCCAAGGCGACCCCGGCGGAAATCGCCACCGCGTACCAGAATGCGAAGACCCGCTTCGCCCCGACCGAGAAACGCACGATCACCCAGGTCGTCGTCGCGCAGCAGGCGCTGGCCAACCAGATCGCGAACAGCGTCAAGGGTGGCGCCGCCATCGCCGCCGCCGCGCGCAGCGCAGGGCTGGAGGCGAGCACCGCCACTAGCGTGGACAAGGCCGCGTTCACCGGCCAGTCGTCCACCGCCGTTGCCGATGCCGCTTTCGCCGCCACCACCGGCGCGGTCGTCGGCCCGGTGCGCTCCCCGCTCGGCTGGCACGTTTTGCGCGTCGACGGCGTGCAGGCGATCGCCGGCAAATCGCTCGAACAGGCGACGCCCGAGCTGACCGCCGAGATCGACAAGACGAAGGGGCTGCAGGCCGTCGCCGACCTGCGTGACCGTCTGGATTCCGCCGCCGCCGAGAATTCGACGTTCGACGAGCTGATGGCCGACGCCAAGCTGACCGCTCAGACCACGAAGCCGCTGACCTCGGCGGGCATTGATCCCGATGCCCCCGGCCAGCCCGACCCGGTCATGGCCCGTCTGGCGCAGGCCGCGTTCATCGCGGTGGACGGCGATCCGCCGCAGGTGGTGCAGACCGACGCCGACGGCAGCTTCGCTGTCGTCGCGGTGGGTCAGATCGTGCCCGCCGCACCGCGTCCGCTCGCCACCATCCGTGATGTCGTGACGCGTGACTTCATCGCCGATCGCAACCTGCGCACCGCGCGCGGCCTCGCGATCCAGGCCGTGGCGAAGGCCAATGCCGGTACGCCGCTGGCACAGGCGCTCGCCGCGACCGGCGCGAAGCTGCCCGCGGTCGAGCCGCTCAACGCCACGCGCGCCCAGCTCGCGCAGCAGGGCCAGCAGGTGCCGCCGGCGATCCAGATGATGTTCTCGATGGCGCCGAAGAAGGCGAAGCTGCTGGAGGCGCCCGACCGCGCCGGCTATTTCGTCGTCTATCTCGACGCGATCCAGAGCGCGAATGCGGCCGGCAACACCGCGCTGGTCAACTCGACCCGCGCCGGGCTCGGCAGCGTCATCGGTCAGGAATATGTCGAGCAGTTTGCCGCCGCCGTCCGCAAGGCGATGGTCGTGAAGCGCGACGCCGCGGCGCTTGCCAAGCTGCGCGCCGATATGGGCGGAAGCGGCACCAACTGATGCCGGCGGAGGGCGTTGCCGAGGCGCGTGCGGCGCTGGCCGACGGTTGTCCCTCGCTCGTTTGGCGGCGTCAGGTCGCCGACACCGAGACGCCGGTCGCCGCCGCGCTGAAGCTGATCGAGCCCGGTCGCGGCGATTTCCTGCTGGAGTCGGTCGAGGGCGGCTCGGTGCGCGGGCGGCACAGCCTGATCGGCCTTGCCCCCGACCTGCTGTTCCGCGCGCAGGGTGACACGGCCGAGATCAACCGCGACTGGCTGACGGATCGCGACGCATTCGCCCCTGCCGGCGCGCCGTCGCTGACCGCGCTACGCGATCTGGTCGCGACCTGCCGCATGGACGTGCCCGCCGAACTGCCGCGCGCGCTCGCGTGCCTCGTCGGCTATTTCGGCTATGAGACGATCGGCCTCGTCGAGCGGCTCGACCGTCCTGCCCCCAATCCGCTCGACCTGCCCGACATGGTGTTCGTGCGGCCGACCGTGCTGCTGGTGTTCGATCGCCTCGCCGACACTTTGTTCCTCGTCGCGCCGGTGTGGCCCGGCGCCTCGGTCGACGCCGCGATCGATCGCATCGATGCGACCGCCGCCCGCCTCGCCACCACCCCCGTCTCCCCGCCGCTGCGCGCCGATCATGCCGAAGTCGCGGCACAGCCGGTGCTGGCGTCCGGCCGCTACGGCGAGATGGTGCGCGCGGCGAAGGAGTATATCGTCGCCGGCGACATCTTTCAGGTCGTGCTCGCGCAGCGTTTCACCACCCCCTTCGCGCTGCCGCCGTTCGAGCTCTACCGCTCGCTGCGCCGCATCAACCCCTCGCCGTTCCTCTACCATCTCGACCTGCCCGGCTTCGCGCTGACCGGATCGAGTCCCGAGATCCTCGTTCGTGTCCGCGACGGACAGGTCACGATCCGCCCGATCGCCGGCACCCGCCCGCGCGGCGGCACCGCGGCGGAGGACGAGGCGAACCGCACCAGCCTGCTCGCCGACGAGAAGGAACGCGCCGAACACCTGATGCTGCTCGACCTCGGCCGCAACGACGTCGGCCGCGTCGCCGCCGCCGGCTCGGTTACCGTCACCGACAGCTACGGCGTCGAATTCTACAGCCACGTCATGCACATCGTGTCGAACGTCGTCGGTACGTTGCGCGACGACCGCGACGCCATCGACGCGCTGTTCGCCGGCTTCCCCGCCGGCACCGTCAGCGGCGCGCCGAAGGTCCGCGCCTGTCAGGTCATCGCCGAACTCGAACCCGAGACGCGTGGCGCCTATGCCGGCGGCGTCGGCTATTTTTCGCCCGACGGGTCGATGGACAGTTGCATCGTCCTGCGCACCGCCGTCGTGAAGGACGGTATCATGCACGTGCAGGCGGGCGCCGGCATCGTCGCCGACAGCGACCCCGCCTATGAACAGCGCGAATGCGAGGCCAAGTCCGGCGCGCTGTTCGCCGCCGCACGCGACGCCGTCGCGCGCGCCGAAGAGGCCGGCTTCGGGCAGTGACTGTCAGCCACTAGCCCGAAGCCCCGAAGTTACTGCGGCTCGACTACGCCGTTGGCCGCCGCCCGCTTCTCCGCTGCCCATTGCTCCGCGGCCTTGATTCCGCAGCCGCTCTGCCCGTTCGTGCCGATCGGCGAACAGCTGCCCGGCAGGATGCGCCGGCTGTCGTCGATCGCGCGATCGGCTTTCACCGACCAGGCGGTGCTCGGCGCGGTCTGCTTGGGCACCTCGCGTAGGGGCTTGGGGATGCGATAGGGTTCCGCCTCCGCCGGCGCGCACACGACGATCTCACCCGGCTGCGACGCCGGACAGGGTTCGCCCGATCGCAATTGGATATTGCGGATGCGCTGCGGCGGGTTGCCATTCTCCTGCGCAACGGCGGCGGTGGGAGCGGCCAGGACGGCGGCGACCATCAACAAACGTAACATTCAACTACTCCCGATCTCGACGCGTCCCGTCATGCCCGTTCAACGCCCGGATTGCGGCGAATGTTGCGCACGGCCATGTCTTCGCTATGGCGAACCCCGCCATGACCCCCGCCCCCTTCATCCTCGTCATCGATAATTACGACAGCTTCACCTGGAACCTCGTCCATTACGTGATGGAGCTGGGCGCCGAAGTCCGCGTCGTGCGCAACGACGAACTGACCGCCGCCGAAGCGCTGGCGACCGGCGCTGACGGCATCCTGCTCTCGCCAGGCCCCTGCACCCCCAACGAGGCCGGCATCAGCCTTGATGTCGTGGCGGCGTGCGCGGAAGCGCGCCGGCCACTGCTCGGCGTGTGCCTCGGTCATCAGTCGATCGGCCAGCATTTCGGCGGGCGCGTGGTGCGTGGCGGCCTGATGCACGGCAAGACCAGCGCGCTGACCCACGACGGCACCGGCGTCTTCGCCGGCATCCCCTCCCCCTTCACCGCCACCCGCTATCACAGCCTGGTGGTGGAGGACGTGCCCGACACGCTGCTCGTAAATGCAATGGCCCCAGACGCCAGCGTCATGGCCTTCCGTCACCACATGTTGCCAATCCACGGCGTACAGTTCCACCCCGAAAGCATCGCCACCGAACACGGCCACACCCTAATCGCCAACTTCCTGAAGGTCGCCGCATGACGACGCTGACGCTGCTGCCCGATCCATCGACGCCGCTCAGCCACGAAAGCGCGCATCAGGCGTTCGCCGACCTGCTCGACGGGCGGACGTCGGAGGACGAGATCGCCGCTTTCCTGATCGGCCTCACCGAACGTGGCGAAACCGCCATCGAGATCGCCGAGGCCGCGCGCGCGCTGCGCGAACGGCTGATCCCGATCAAAGCGCCACCCGGCACGATCGACGTCTGCGGCACCGGTGGCGATGGCCACCACACGCTCAACGTCTCGACCGCGGTCAGCCTGGTCGTTGCCGCCGCCGGCGTCCCCGTCGCCAAGCACGGCAACCGCGCCGCCTCGTCGAAGGCAGGTGCGGCCGACACGCTGGAGGCACTCGGCCTCGACATGGTCCGCGCCGGCGCGCTCGCCGAACGCAGCCTCGCCGACATCGGCATCTGCTTCCTGTTCGCGGGCAATCACCACCCGGCGATGCGCCGCATCCAGCCCATCCGCCAGCGGCTCGGCCGCCGTACGATCTTCAACCTGATGGGGCCGCTCGCCAATCCCGCCCACGTCACGCGTCAGCTGATCGGCATCGCCCGCCCAGACTACGCCCCCGTCTACGCCGCCGCGCTGGAGAGCCTCAGTTCGACCGGCGCCGCGGTCGTCTCGGGCGAGGAAGGGCTGGACGAAATCTCCACCGCCGGCCCGACGCTGGTCGTCCCGGTCGGCGACGTCGCCCTGCCCGACCGCATCACGCCCGAGGACGCCGGCCTGCCGCGCAGCCCGCTTACCGCGCTTCACGGCGGCGACCCCGCCTATAATGCGCTCGCACTGCGCCGACTGCTGGCGGGCGAGGCGTCCGCCTATCGCGACGCCGTTCTGCTGAATGCCGCCGCCGCCTTCGTCATCGCGGGCGAGCGCCCCAATCTGGAGGAGGGTGCCGCGCTCGCCGCCGAAACCATCGACGCAGGCGCCGCCGCACGCCTGCTCGACCGCTGGATCGCCTATTCATGACGATGCTCGACGACATCCTCGCCACCAAGCGCGACGAAGTGGTCGAGCGTCGCCGCGCGACGCCGCTCGCCGACCTCCACGCGATGGCGCTCGCGCAGACGCCGCCGCGCGGCTTCCGCCTCGCGCTCGATCGGGCAGCCGAAAGCGGCTACGGCCTGATCGCAGAAATCAAGAAAGCATCACCATCCAAGGGATTGATCCGCGACGATTTTCATCCCGCCGACCACGCCCGGGCCTATGCCGCTGGCGGCGCCGCCTGCCTCTCGGTCCTGACCGACGCCCCCTATTTCCAGGGGCATGAGGAGTATCTGATCGCCGCCCGCGCCGCCTGCAAGCTGCCCGTCATCCGCAAGGATTTCATGGTCGATCCGTGGCAGGTGCTGGAGGCGCGCGCGATCGGGGCCGACGCCATCCTCATCATCGTCGCCGCGCTCGACGACGGCGCGATGGCGGAGATCGAGGACAGCGCGATCCAGCTCGGCATGGACGTGCTGGTCGAGGTCCACGACGCCGAAGAGATGGAGCGCGCGCTTCGCCTGCGTTCTCGACTGATCGGCGTCAACAACCGCAATCTCAAGGACTTCACGGTCGATTTTGCGCGGACCTACGAACTTGTCGCCAGCGCACCCGCCGACTGCACCTTCGTCGCCGAAAGCGGCCTCACCAGCCGCGCCGAACTGGACGCGATGGCGGAGCACGACATCCGCTGTTTCCTGATCGGCGAATCGCTGATGCGGCAAGCGGACGTCGAAGCCGCCACCCGCGCGCTCGTCGGATGAGCGGCCTCACGCACCTCGACGCCGACGGCGCCGCCCGCATGGTCGATGTCGGCGGCAAGGCGGTAACCACCCGCCGTGCCGTCGCCGCCGGCCGCATCGCGATGGCGCCGGAAGCCCTCACCGCCATCCGAGACGGCGCGACGAAGAAGGGCGACGTGATCGCCGTCGCTCGCATCGCCGGCATCATGGCGGCGAAGCGCACCGCCGACCTCATCCCGCTCTGCCACCCCCTGCCGCTCACTAGCGTCACGCTCGACCTCGCGATCGAATCCGCCGGGATCGCCGTCACCGCCACCGCCACCACCGACGGCAAGACCGGCGTCGAGATGGAGGCGCTCACTGCCGCCACCGTCGCGCTGCTCACCGTCTACGACATGGCCAAGGCGATCGACCGCGGCATGGTGATCGAACAGGTGCGGCTGATCGAGAAGAGCGGCGGCAAGTTGGGTGACTGGGGGGCTTGAATTGCTGACACGACGTCGGCGCAGATGCCAGGGCTCGTTTCGTCGGCTCGCGTCTGCCGCCGTGCGCAAGCTTGTCGGTCCAATTGGTGCACCGCACCAAATTGGTGCACCGCAAGGCATGAGCGGTTTGCGGGCATTCGTTACCACTACGACGCGGACCGTACCAAGTTGGGAACCTTGCCTTTTCTTAAGGAAAGACGCTGGCCTCCGGTGAACGGTCTATTAACGGATCCGCTGACACCGCGAACTACGTCATGAGCACCGGCTTTTTAGGACTGACTTCGAGCGCGCGCATCTTGTCGATTGACATCGGGCTCGCGAACGGAGTGTCGACCACCAACGGATTTTTCGTTCTCGATAACCTCACGATCGGCTCGGCTGCTGTCAGCGCCGCCATCCCTGAACCCGTCACTTGGGCAATGATGATGGTCGGTTTCGGCGGTATTGGCTTTGCAATGCGCCGCCGAGAGACCGTCGCGACGCGTATCCGTTTCGCCTGATCTCTTTCCCATTGTTCCTGTGGAAGAGCCGTCAGTCGAAAGGCTGGCGGCTTTTTGGCGGAGACACGCATTGCTTCGCCGCGGGTGGTGCATCCTTGCTACCGGATAGCCGCCGCGCGCGTAGTGCCGAGGGCCCCGTGGCACGTCTGGGCGGCAGGCGCGTGACGTATGGGCCGAAGCCTACCCCGGACGATCTCGTCAGGTGCGATGGGAGAAAACGCGTGCCTGCGAAGCCATCGGAGAGCGGCCGATTCAGCAGGATCACCTGAAGGCGACCCGTCGGAAGTTGCTGCAAGGAACCGGTCGAAGTCTAACCCACCGATTGGTTAGACACCAAGGCGCAGAAAACTGGCGCAAAACCGCCCTTTACTAAAACGATGGTGCCCCTGGCCGGACTCGAACCAGCATGCCTTGCGGCGTTCGATTTTGAGTCGAATGCGTCTACCAATTTCGCCACAGGGGCAGCGATGGGAGGGGCGTTAGACGCTTCGGACGCGATCCGTCAATTGCGCGGCGGCTGGCGACGATAGCTGAGCGCTTCGGCGATGTGGATGCGCCCGATCGTCGTCGCGCCGGCCAGGTCGGCGATGGTGCGGGCGACGCGCAGGACGCGGGTGTACCCGCGCGCCGACAGCCGCATCGCGCTCGCGGCCTGGACGAGCAGCGCGCGGCCCGCTTCGTCGGGGGTCGCGGCGGCGTCGAGCACCGGGCCATCGGCCTCGGCGTTCGTGCGCGCGGCAGTGCCGTCGTAACGCGCCGCCTGCACTGCCCGAGCCGCCGCGACGCGAGCGGCGACCGTCGCCGAGTCTTCGCTGGCACCTGGCGCGATCAGGTCGGCGGCGCTCACCGCCGCGACCTCGACGTGCAGGTCGATGCGGTCGAGCAGCGGCCCCGACACCTTCGCCTGATAATCCGTCGCGCATTTGGGCGCGCGCGAACACGCCAGCGCCGGATCGCCGAGATGCCCGCAGCGGCACGGATTCATCGCCGCGACCAGTTGCACGTTCGCGGGGAAGGTGACGTGCGCATTCGCCCGCGCCACGCTGACCGTGCCCGTTTCCAGAGGCTGGCGCAGCGAATCGAGCACCGCGCGCTGGAACTCGGGCAGCTCGTCGAGGAACAGCACGCCCATGTGCGCGAGGCTCACCTCGCCCGGCTTCACGCGCAGCCCGCCGCCGGTCAGCGCCGCCATCGATGCGGAGTGATGCGGCGACCGGAACGGCCGCACCCGCGTCAGCCGGCCGCCGGTCAGCGTGCCCGCCACCGACTGCACCATCGACACCTCCAGCGCCTCGGCGGCGTCGAGCGGCGGGAGGATACCCGGCAGACACGCGGCGAGCAGCGATTTGCCCGCGCCCGGCGGCCCGACCATCAGCAGATTGTGCCCGCCCGCCGCCGCGATCTCCAGCGCGCGGCGTGCGGTTTCCTGCCCCTTCACCTGCGAGAGGTCGGGTCCGAACGTCCCCTCCTCCACCTTGCCCGGCGCCGGCGGGCTCAGCAGTTGCTGGCCCTTGAAGTGATTGAGCAGCCCGATCAGGTCGTGCGCCGCCAGCACCTCGACCGATCCCGCCCAGGCCGCCTCCGCACCTTGCGCAGCGGGGCAGACGAGCCCCTTCCCCTCGGCCCCGGCATGGATCGCGGCGAGCAGCACGCCCGCCGACGGCTGCACCCGCGCATCGAGACCGAGTTCGCCGACCACGACATACTCACTCAACGCCTCGGCATCGACCACCCCCATCGCCGCCAGCAGCGCCAGCGCGATCGGCAGGTCGAAGTGCGATCCTTCCTTCGGCAGGTCGGCGGGCGACAGGTTGATGGTGATGCGTTTGGGCGGCAGCGACAGTCCCATCGCCGCGATCGCGCCGCGCACCCGCTCGCGGCTTTCCGCCACCGCCTTGTCGGGCAGGCCGACGACGACGAAGGCCGGCAGCCCGGCGACGAGGGTACACTGCACCTCGACTCCGCGTGCCTCCAGTCCGAGATACGCCACTGTCGAGACGATCGCGACCAAACCCGTTTCCCCTGCCCGTCAACGTGTCACACCCATAGCCGATCGTTTCGTGGGCGGAAGTGTCTTGCAACCCCAATACGCCGGGGCCACATCGCGCATCGTGGCCCGACACTCCGCCCGTCATCCGGCGCTTCGCAGCGTCTTCCTCGCGTTCGGCGTGCTGCTGATGGCGATCACGCCCGTCGTCGCGCTGCTGCCGGGGCCGGCGGGGGTGTTTAGTTTCGCAGGCGGGCTGGGCCTCGTGCTGCAGAATTCGCTCTGGGCGCGACGGCGGTTCGCGCAGGCGAAGCGGCGCTATCCGCGTGCCGGCAACCTCGCCGACCGCGGCCTGCGCCGGCCGAGTGCGCGCCGCCGCCGCGAACGCGACGCATCGCGTTGACGAAAGCGACCGTCTCGCCTAAGGGGACCGTCGACGTGGCCGTCCCCAGTGGCGGCCTTTTGACATTTGACGAAACGGGAATGAACGATGAAGCGGACCTTTCAGCCGAGCAACCTGGTGCGTGCCCGCCGTCACGGCTTCCGCTCGCGCATGGCAACGGTGGGTGGCCGCAACGTGATTCGCGCTCGCCGCAATCGCGGTCGCAAGAAGCTGTCGGCGTAACCACGTCCCGGCCGGCGCGGCTGACGCAGCGCGCCGATTATCTGAAGGCGAATGCAGGACGCCGGGCAGCGATGCCCGGCTTCGTGCTGTTGGCGCGCCCGCGGGGCGACGACGATTCGACGATGCGCATCGGCATCACCGTATCGAAGAAGGTCGGCGGATCGGTCGTCCGCTCGCGGATGAAGCGCCGCTTCCGCGAACTCGCCCGCGCATTGCTGCGCGAACACGGCGTGCCCGGCGCCGACCACGTGCTGATCGGCCGCGCCAGCGGGATCGAGCGCGACTGGGCGGCGCTCCAGGCCGATTTCGTGAAGGCGTGCGGCAAGGTCGCGCGAGAACCCACACATCCGCCACGTGAGCGGCCGCCAAGAAACGGGGCGCCGCGCAAATGATCGCCCGCCTTCTCATTCTCGTCGCGCGCGGGTGGCAGCTCGGGCCATCGCTCATCCTGCCGCCGTCGTGCCGCTACGCGCCGTCATGTTCGGCCTATGCAATCGAGGCGCTTCGCCGCTATGGCGCGGCAAAGGGCGGCTGGCTGGCGGCGAAGCGTATCGCACGCTGCCATCCATGGGGCGGTCATGGTCATGATCCGGTGCCGTAAGCGGACTTTCGGGGACGAATTTTGAAGAACGATAGCAAGAATTTCGTGCTCTTCGCGGTGTTCGCGGCGCTGATCCTGTTCGGCTGGCCCTATGTCACCCGGCACTTCTTCCCTGCTGCCAACCCGCCGGTCACGAAGATCGCGGACGGCAAGACGCAGGCGTTGCCTAATCCCGCCGCCGATCCGACCGCCGACGCCCCCGCCGCGATCCGCGATCGCAATGTCGTGCTGGCGGAAAGCCCCCGCGTGCGCATCGACACGCCGACGCTGAAGGGTTCGATCAACCTGCGCGGCGCGCGCATCGACGACCTGATCCTGACCAAGTACGACGAGACGATCGCGAAGAATTCGCCGCCGATCCGCCTGCTGTCGCCGTCTGGCACCACCGACGCCTATTTCGCCGGCTTCGGCTGGCGCGGCATCGCACCCGCCGTCGATACGGTGTGGCAAGCGGACGGCAGCGTGCTGACGCCGACGACCCCCGTCACGCTGACCGCCGCCAACGCGACCGGACAGCGGTTCGCGATTCGCATCGCGATCGACCAGAATTACATGTTCACAGTGACGCAGACGGTCGCCAACGCCGGCGCCGCCCCGGTCGCGGTCGCGCCCTACAGCTTCGTGAACCGCACCGGCGTGTCGAAGGATCCGGACAGCTGGACGATCCACACCGGCCCGATGTCCGCGCACAACGGCGCGGCCGACTACGGCATCAACTTCAAGGACGTGGACGCGGCACCCCAGACGATCACGTCGAAGGGCGGCTGGTACGGCTTCGTCGACAAATACTGGCTGACCTCGATCATCCCCGATCAGGGCGCCGACGTCACCGCCATGTTCCGCGGCGGTCCCAACAAGACCTATCAGGCCGACTATACCGTCGCACCGAAGCAGGTCGCGCCCGGCGCTGCCATCACCACCACCGCCCGCTTCTTCGCGGGCGCCAAGGAGGTGAACCTGCTCGATCGCTACGAGGATACGCTCGGCATCACCCATTTCGGCAAGGCGATCGACTGGGGCTGGTTCGAGGTGATCGAAAAGCCGATCTTCAAATATCTCGACTGGCTGTTCCGCATGATCGGCAACTTCGGTGTCGCGATCATCCTGCTGACCTTCACCGTCCGCCTCATCATGTTCCCGATCGCGCAGCGCCAGTTCGCGTCGATGGCGTCGATGCGCGCGATCCAGCCCAAGCTGAAGACGCTGCAGGAGCGCTACAAGGACGACAAGCCGCGCCTGCAGCAGGAGATGATGAAGCTCTACAAGGACGAGAAGGTCAATCCCGTCGCCGGCTGCCTGCCGACGCTGATCCAGATCCCGATCTTCTACGCCCTCTACAAGGTGCTGATGCTGACGATCGAGATGCGGCACCAGCCGTTCGTGCTGTGGATCAAGGATCTGTCCGCACCAGACCCGCTGACGCCGCTCAACCTGTTCGGCCTGCTCGCCTTCACGCCGCCGCACTTCATCGCGATCGGCGTCGTGCCGATCCTGCTGGGCATCAGCATGTACTTCCAGTTCAAGCTGAACCCCGCGCCGATGGATGACACGCAGAAGCAGATCTTCGCGCTGATGCCGTGGGTGCTGATGTTCGTGATGGCGCCGTTCGCGGTCGGGTTGCAGGTCTACTGGATCACGTCCAACCTGCTCACCATCGCGCAACAGCAATGGCTGTACTCGCGGCACCCTGCCCTCAAGACCGCGGCGCCCAAGTGACGGACGACGGCACGCCGCGCGGTCCGCAAGCCGCCGCGCCCTTCGACCCGGAACTGGTCGAGAGCGCGCGCAAGCTGTTCTCCGGACCCGTCACCTTCCTGAAATCCGCGCCGTCGCTGGAGCATCTGCCCGCCGCCGACGTGCCGGAGGTGGCCTTCGCCGGCCGGTCGAACGTCGGCAAATCGTCGCTGCTGAACGCGCTGACCAATCGCAACGGTCTCGCCCGCACGTCGAACACGCCGGGGCGCACGCAGGAACTGAACTTCTTCGAAGTCGGCACGCCGCTGCGCTTCCGGCTGGTCGACATGCCCGGTTACGGTTTTGCCGAGGCGCCGAAGGATCTGGTGCGCAAGTGGCGGTTCCTGGTGAACGACTTCCTGCGCGGTCGCGCCGTGCTGAAGCGCACGCTGGTGCTGATCGACAGCCGCCACGGCATCAAGCCGGTCGATCGCGAGATCATGGACATGCTCGACGGCGCGGCGGCCAGCTACCGCATCGTCATGACCAAGGCCGACAAGATCAAGGCGACCGAACTGACCGCCGTCGCGCAGAAGACCGCCGACGAGGTCCGCAAGCGCCCCGCCGCCCACCCCGACCTGATCCTGACGTCGAGCGAAAAGAGCATGGGACTGGCCGAGCTGCGCGCCGCGGTGGTCGAGGCGATCGGCTGAAGGCGCGGGGGCGATGGGGACCGCCCGCACGATCCGTCTGATCCTGGCGCTGGCGCTGGTGCTCGTTGCCGCCGTCTCCGCCTGGCTGTTCGTCCATGACGGCTCCACCGTCCTCATGATCCTCGTGTTCGGCACCGCCGCGGTGCTGATGTCGGCCAACATCGGGGAGCCGGTACGCTCGGCCCCGGACCAGATCGTCGCAGGCGACGGCAGCGATCTCGACTCGGTTCTCGACGCGGTCGGCGAGCCCCTGCTGGTCGTCGCCGGGTCGCAGGTCCTGCGCGCCAACCGCGCCGCCCGGGCATTGCTCGGCGAGCATGTCCCGGGCGAAGACGTCCGCCTCGCCATTCGTCATCCCGCCGCCGCCGAACGTCTGCTGCGCCCCAACGATGACGACGACGCCAAGCCCGTCGATCTCGTCGGACTGGGCAAGCGCGACCAGCACTGGCAGATGCGCCTTGCCCCCGCCGGCGACGGCAAGCGCCTGATTCACCTGTCCGACCGCACCGAAACCCGCGCCGCCGACCGCATCCGTGTCGATTTCGTTGCCAATGCCAGCCACGAGCTACGCACGCCGCTCGCCTCGATCCTCGGCTTCATCGAGACGCTGCGCGACGGGGCCGGCGACGAGCCACCGGTGCGCGAACGCTTCCTGCAGGTGATGGACGACGAGGCGCGGCGCATGGACCGGCTGGTCGGCGATCTGATGAGCCTCAGCCGGATCGAGGCGGAAAAATTTCGCGCGCCCGACGCGCTGGTCGACCTGACCGAGCTGGCACGCACCGTGTGCGTCGAACTGTCCAACATCGCCGGCGGGCGCGGGCGCAATCTTCAGCTCGACGCCGACGGCCCGGTGGCGGTGACCGGCGACGCGGCGCAGCTTTCGCAGCTGCTTCACAATCTCGTCGGCAACGCGATGAAGTACGGGCGGCCCGGCACGCCGGTCACGATCACCATCGCCAACGACGACGGCGGCATGGCCCGCATCGCCGTCACCGATCAGGGCGACGGCATCCCGCCCGAACACCTGCCGCGCCTCACCGAACGCTTCTACCGCGTCGATCCGGGCCGCAGCCGCGCGATCGGCGGTACCGGCCTCGGCCTCGCCATCGTCAAGCACATCGTCGAACGCCACCGCGGCCGGCTCGACATCGCCAGCCGTGTGGGTGTAGGGACGACGGTGACAATCCTGTTGCCGGCCGTTTTGCGCGAACTGCCGTCCAGCGCGGTGAGTTGATACCGGCTTTCCGCGGGATGACGATGGAGAGCGCTAAGCCGCTTCCACCGCCCCAACCGGCTCATGGATCGGACACCCGTTGAACCGCGCGCGGAAGCCCGCCGAATTGCTGTACGTGTCCTTGCGTGCGCGATTGATCGCACCCAGCGGCCGATGCGCGGCGAGCCCCGTCCAGATCGAAAACCGCATCCGCTCGTCGATCGCATCGACCTGCTCATCCGCCCAGCTGTCCTGCGCCGGAATGCGCAGTTCGCCGACACGCTGGAACGGCGTGTCTTCCTCCAGCCATTCGACGGTCGGATCCTCGACCGGCTGCTTCTCGATGTCGCGGCACAGCTGCACGCGCAGTTCGAACACGACGTCCATTCCGCGCATCTCTTCGCGGACCTGATGGCGGATGGCGTCGCGATCCTCGCTCGCGTCGATCGTCTCGCCGGTCAGTGCCTGCATCTGCGGCGTGGCCGGCGCGAGGCTCAGCTTGGCGATATGATCGCCATAGCGAAACGGTGTGGCGGTGAAGAAGGTCTCGCCCAGCGGCTCGACATTGGGCGCCCCGCCCAGCGTCTTGATCGCCGCGCTTTCGATCCCGACGCTGGTCAGCGCGGTATTGAGCCCACGCAGCACCGCCGACATCACCTTCTTGCCGCCCTCCGCCTTGTCGGTCGTCGCGGCGAGCAATTTCAGGTTCTTGGCGAACGCTTCCGGCGTCTTTGCCTGAAAGACCGGTCCGTTGACGAAGATGAAGTCCTGCGTCGTCCCCTCGGCATCGGGCAGCCGCTCGCCCGCCACGTCAAGGATCTTCAACGCAAGGCCGCGCGGCAACGAGATCGCATCGTCGAGCACGTCGCCCGCGTTGGTCGACATGCGCACATAGGCAGCATGCTCGCCCGGTGTCGCGAACAGGCCCTGCGCCAGTTCCGGCGGCAAACCGTCGTCGATCGACAGCGTGCCCTTTAGCACCGCATGCGCCTTCGCGTGGACCGACCGCACGGCATGGCCATAATCCTCGGACGTCGTCGTCAGGATCTTGTCGAACGACCGGTTCAGTTCGGCGACCGTCTCGTCCTCGTCGGGCGCGATCTGCTCGACGTCGGGGGAATAGTTCAGCGGCGGTGCGATCGACATGGGGGCAAACTCCTTCGCCCCAGAGAACCACACGCGAAACAAGCGGTTCCGCGTTCAGACCGCCGTCGTACCATAGTCCTGCCGCGTGACCGGGTGGCTTGACGACAGCCCGCCATCCACCGCGATCGCCTGCCCGTTCACATAGCTCGCCTCGTCGCTGGCGAGGAAGGCGACGACGCTCGCCAATTCGTCGGCCTGCGCGCCACGGCGCAAGGGGTTCAGCCGCCCGACCCGGTCCATTTTCTCGGACGCGCGGGCGTAGTCGAACACGGGCTTCGTCATGCCTGTCTCGGTCAGCCCGGGGCACACCGCGTTCACGCGCACGTTCGATCCAGACAGCTGCTGCGCCGCGACCTGTGCGAGGTTGATGACCCCCGCCTTCGACGCCGAATAGGCAGGCGACCCCGCGCCCGACCGCAGCCCCGCGACGCTAGCGGTCAGCACGATCGCCCCGCCGCCGCGCTCGGCGATGCGCGGCGCGGCGTGTTTGATAGCGAGGAACGGCCCGATCAGGTTGACGCGCAGCACTTCGGTGATGAGCGCGACGTCGGTGTCGAAGATGTTCGCCATCCCGCCCGAGATGCCGGCGTTGGCGAACATCACGTCCAGCCCGCCGTGTGTCGCCACCGCCAGTTCGACCGCGCGAACCACGTCCTCTTCGCGGCCCGCATCGATGCGCAGGGGCGTCGCCGCCGCACCGATCGTCGCGGCGGTCTCCTCGCACCCTTCCGATAGGTCGACGCAGATCACCCGCCCGCCCTGTGCCGCGAACAGGGATGCGGCAGCACGGCCGATCCCCGATCCCGCGCCGGTGACGATGATCGACTTGCCCGCGAATCGCCCCATCGTCACGCCCCCGCCTTCTCCGCGAAATCCCACGCCGCCGCCGCCAGCCGGTACACCTGCGCCGCCGATTTCTCCGCCTGCGCGCTCGACGCCGTGCCCGCGACGATACGCTGCTTGATGCCCTGCACAATGCCGGTCAGGCGGAAGAGGTTGTAGGCGAAATACCAGTTGAGGTCCGGCACCCCGTCCCGCCCCGTCGCCGCACAATAGCGCTCGACCATCGCCTCGATCGTCGGGATGCCGGTCTCCGGACCCGTCCGTCCTTTCACGCCCGACCGCCCCTCGGGCTCGGTCACCCATCCCATCAGGAAATAGCTGAAGTCGGCCAGCGGATCGCCGAGCGTCGACAGCTCCCAATCGAGCACCGCGATCACCCGCGGCGCGTCGGACGCGAAGATCATGTTGTCGATGCGATAGTCGCCATGGACGATGCTCGTCCGCCCCTGTTCGGGCAATGTCGCGGGCAGCCATTCGATCAACCGCTCGACATCCGGCATGTGCTCGGTTTCGGAGGCGCGATACTGCTTCGTCCAACGCGCGACCTGGCGATCGAAGTAATTGCCGGGCTTACCATAGTCGCCCAGCCCCACCGCCGCCGGATCGACGCTGTGCAGCGCCGCGAGCGTGTCGCACATCGCCGCATAGGTCGCCGTCCGCTCGGCCGGCGCATAGCCGGGCAGCGTCCCGTCCCACAGGTTGCGCCCGTCCGCGAACCCCATGAAGTAGAATTGCGCCCCGATCACGCCTTCGTCCGTGCACAGCCCATAGGGCCGCGCGACCGGAAACCCAGTGGGATACAGCCCGGCGATGGCGCGATACTCGCGATCGACCGCATGCGCCGACGGCAGCAGCGGCCCGAACGGCTTGCGCCGCAGCACGTAGCGCGCGCCATCCGCGCCTTCGATCAGATAGGTCGGGTTCGACTGTCCGCCCGAGAATTTCCGGTACGTCAGCGGCGCAACGAACCCCTCGACGTTGGCGCTCATCCATGCGGCCAGCGCCGCCTTGTCCAGCCGGTCGCGCTCCGGCACGGCCATCGTCTGAGGTGCTTCGTCGGCGGTCATGGAAACACGATCACGCTGCGCGCGGCATCGCCTTTGCGCAGTTCGTCGAAGGCGTGGTTGATCCGCTCCAGCGGCAGCCGCTCGGCAATGATGCTGTCGAGATCGAGCAGCCCGCGCAGATAGAAATCGACCAGCCGCGGGATATCGACCGGAAAGCGATTTCCCCCCATCAACCCGCCCTGCAACCGCTTACCCGACAGCAGGTCGAGTGCCGACAGCCCGACCTGTTCGGCCAGTGGCATCATTCCCAGGATCGTCGCCGTACCGCCGCGCCGCAGCACCTTCACCGCGGTCGCCGCCGACTGCGGCCGCCCGACCGCCTCGATCGCGTGATGCACACCGCCCTTCGTCAGTGCGACGACCTGTTCGGCGGCGGTATCGCTCAGCGCGTCGATCGTGTCGGTGGCGCCCAGCTTCTCCGCCAGCGCGCGCTTCTCCGGCACCGGATCGATCGCGACGATGCGCCCGGCGCCCGCGATCCGCGCCGCATTGACCGCCGCCAGCCCGATCCCGCCGCAGCCGACCACCGCCACCGTCTCCCCCGGCGTCACGTCGCAACAGTTGAACACCGCCCCCGCGCCCGTCGTCACCGCGCACCCGATCAACGCCGCGCGGTCGAGCGGCATGTCGCGGTCGATCGCGACACAGGCGTGTTCGTGCACCAGCATCGTCTCGGCAAAAGCCGACAGGTTCAGCATCTGCGACACCGGTTCGCCGTTCAGCGTCAGCCTCGGCGGCGCGCCGCGCCCGCGACGCGTATCGCCGCCCAGACAAAGATAAAGATTTCCGGTCACGCAGAATTCGCAATGGCCGCAGAAGGCCGACAGGCAGGTGACGACATGGTCGCCGACCTTCACCGACCGCACTTCGCTCCCCACCGCCTCGACCACGCCCGCCGCCTCGTGCCCCGGCACGGTCGGCACCGCATGCGGATAGGCACCATCGACGAAATGCAGGTCGGACCGGCACACGCCCACCGCGGCGGTGCGGATCAGCACCTCATGCGGTGCCGGGGCATCGAGCGCGACATCCTCAATCGAGAGCGGCTGGCCGGGCTGGAAAAGGACTGCTGCTTTCATTTCACTTCCTGACCGGTGCTCCCGCGCAGGCGGGAGCCTAGGGCAACACGGGGCGACGCCTAAAACTCTGGGCTCCCGCCTGCGCGGGAGCACGGCATGCTATCGGCCTTCCCGCCAATCCCCATATTTCCCGAACTCCGCCCGCGCGATCGCGCGATTGTGCACCTCGTCCGGCCCGTCGGCGAAGCGCAGCGTCCGCACGCTCGCCCAGTCGTGCGCCAGGTGGAAGTCGCCCGACACGCCGCCGCCGCCATGCGCCTGGATCGCATCGTCCAGAATCTGCAGCGCCATCGTCGGCGCCTGCACCTTTATCATCGCGATCTCGTTCTGCGCCGACTTGTTGCCGGCCCGGTCCATCATGTCCGCGGCCTTCAGGCACAGCAGCCGCGTCATCTCGATGTCGATGCGCGCCCGCGCGACGCGCTCCTCCCACACGCTGTGATCTCCGATGCGCTTGCCGAAGACGATGCGCGACAGCAGGCGCTTCGTCATCGCCTCCAAACCCGCTTCCGCCACCCCGATCGTGCGCATGCAATGATGGATGCGCCCCGGCCCCAGCCGCCCCTGCGCGATCTCGAACCCACGACCTTCGCCCAGCAGCATGTTCTCGACCGGCACGCGCACGTTCTCCAGCACGACCTCGCCGTGCCCGTGCGGCGCGTGGTCATACCCATAGACCGAAAGCATGCGTTCGATGCGCACGCCGGGCGCATCCATCGGCACGACGATCATGCTCTGCTGGGCGTGGCGCTTGGCCTCCGGATCGGTCTTGCCCATCACGATCGCGACCGCGCAGCGCGGATCGCCGACGCCCGACGACCACCATTTGCGCCCGTTGATGACATAATGGTCGCCGTCGCGGATCATCCGCGTCTCGATGTTCGTCGCGTCGGACGATGCGACCGCCGGCTCGGTCATCAGGAAGGCCGATCGGATGTCGCCCTCCATCAGCGGCTTCAGCCAGCGATCCTTCTGCGCGCGCGTACCGTAGCGATGGAACACTTCCATATTGCCGGTGTCGGGCGCCGAGCAGTTGAAGCATTCGCTGGCCCAGCCGATCCGCCCCATCTCCTCGGCACAGAGCGCATATTCGAGGTTGCTGAGCTGCGTGCCCTCGAACGCGAAGCTGTCGTCGACATGGGTCTGCCCCGAATGCGGCGGCATGAAGAAATTCCAGAGGCCCTGCGCCTTGGCCAGCGCCTTCACCTCCTCGATGACCGGCAGCACCTTCCAGCGCTCGCCGCTGTGCGACTGGGCGTCGTAATCCGCCTGTCGCGGGGCGATCTCGCTATCGATGAAGGCGCGCACCCGGTCGCGGAAGTAGGTCTCGCGCTCGCTCAGGGTGAAGTCCATCGTGCATCCTCTCCCGGTCTCGTCGTTGCCATGGGGTTACGCCATACCGGTTTTTCGGTAAACCCCGATCCCGTGATTCCGTCACGACGGCGGCGGGCGGTTTCAAAAAGCCACTATGCCTTCGAAAAACCGCTGCTAGGGTGGCGATCATGAACGCATCCGACCCGCAGACGCCGGCGGGCGCGGGGGGGACGAAGCGGTTCCGCGCCAAGCGCGACGCGATCCTCGCCGCCGCTGCCGAGGCCATCAACGACCAGAGCGCAAAGGGCATGACCTTCGCCGACGTCGCCAGCCGCGTCGGGCTCAATACCACCAGCGTCACCTACTATTTCCGCCGCAAGGAAGACCTCGCCTCCGCCTGTTTCGAAGAAACGCTCGCCCGGTTGCAGGCGATGCTGGACGAGGCGATGACCGAACGCACGCCCCGCGCGCGAGTCGAGCGCTACGTCGCGATCAACTTCGCGCGCATGGCCCGCATCCAGCGCGGCGAGGAGACCGCCTTCGCGGTGCTCAGCGACCTGCGCGCGATGGAGGAGCCGATGCGCGGGCGCCTGATGGCGGGGTGGCAGCGCGTCTTCCGCAATACCCGCGCGCTGTGGGGCGACCCGACCGAGCGCGGCACCAAGGATCTGTACGGCGCCCGCGCGCACGTGCTGCTGGAGAACACCTTCTGGCTGGCGGCATGGCTGCCGCGCTACGACCTCGACGAATTTCCGCGGATCGAGGCGCGGCTGATGGACGTGTTCGCGGGCGGGCTTGCCGTACCGGCCGCACGCTGGTCGCCCACGATGCTCGATCTGGCGCATGACGAACGCGAACCCGGCCGCGCCGCGTTCCTGACCGCCGCCACCGGCCTCATTAACGCGCTCGGCTATCGCGGCGCATCGGTGCAGAAGATCGCGAGCGAGCTGAACGTCACCAAGGGCAGCTTCTATCACCATCTCGATGCCAAGGACGAGCTGGTCACCGAATGCTACCGACGCAGCTTCGACACGATCGCGAGTGCGCAGGTGCTGGCGCACGACGGCGGCGGCACGCTGTGGCAGCAATTGTCGAGCGTCGTCGCGACGCTGGTCGACGTGCAGTTCTCCGATCGCGCTCCGCTGTTGCGCACCACCGCGCTCTCCGGCCTGCCGCCGCGCGACCGGCAGACGATGATCGACCGGTCCAACCGCATCGCCCGCCGCTTCGCCGGCATGATATCGGACGGCGTGGCGGAAGGGTCGATCCGCGCGGTCGATCCGCTGGTCGCGTCGCAGGCGCTGATGGCGCTGCAGAACGCCGCGTTCGACATGCGCAAATGGGCGTCGACCATGCCGCGCGACCGGGCGGTACGCTATTACGCGTCGACGCTGATGTACGGCCTGTTCGACGACGGCGTCCTGTAGCGTGACCGCGCTGGCCGACGTGATCGCGGCGATGACGCCGGAGGGCGCGGGCTGGCGCGTCGAGATCCCCCTCGACTGGCGACAGGGTCGCACCACCTATGGCGGCCTGTCGAGCGCGCTCGCGCTGCAGGCGGCAAAGGCCAGCGCTCCCGATCTACCGCCACTCCGCTCGGCGCTGATCGCCTTCATCGGCCCGCTGGCAGGGACGGTCGACATCACCGCCACCGTGCTGCGCCGCGGGCGCAACGCCGCGTTCGTCGAGGCGTCGATCACCTCGGACGCCGGGCTGGGCTACCGCGCCACCTTCGTCTTCATGGCCGACCTGCCCTCGACCATCACGCACGACGCAAGCGTCCCCGGCCCGCACCGCCCGCCACCGCCGGCCGCGAAGCTCTATGTCGGTCCGCCCAACTTCTTCACCGGCAATTTCGAGTTCTTCGACCTGAAGGATCACACCGGCCCCGCCGAATGGCTGCGCTGGGGCCGGCTGCGGGAGCGCGACGGCCTCGACCCGGAGGTCGAACTGCTCGCCATCGCCGATGCCCTGCCGCCCGCCGCGATGAAACTGGCCGGCGGAATGGCGCCGGTGAGTTCGCTCAGCTGGATCGTCAATGTCCTGGCCCCGCGCCCCGTCACCACCGATGGCTGGTGGCTGATGTCGAGCACGACCAACAGGGCCGCCGCGGGGCATTCCAGCCAGCGCATGTCGCTGTTCGATGCCGGCGGCGTGCCCGTCGTCGATGCGATGCAGGCCGTCGCCGTCTTCGCGTGACGCAGCCCTCTCCAGCGCCGGGCACGCTGTCGCGACAATTCGCGACACTTTCGGTTCGGCGACGACACACACCGGCGACGCAGCCGAACGATAGCGGCCATCATGACGCATCTCATGCGTTGACACCCATTCAAGGAGCGCCCTGCCCATGAAGCTATTGATCGCCGCCGCCCTGCTCGGCGCCACCGCGGCCCCGGCCATCGCGCAGGACGCCCCGCCCCCGCCGGGCGCGCGCGGTCCCGGCCGCATGCTGGCGCAGCTCGACACCGACAACGACGGCAAGATCAGCCGCGCCGAATTCGCCAAGCAGGCCGCCGACCGCTTCGCCCGCCTCGACACGAACGGCAACGGCACGATCGAGGCGAGCGAGATGGCCGCCGCCCCCGGCGGCGGTCGCGGCATGATGCGTCGTGACGGCAATGGCGACGGCACGCTGACCCGTGCCGAGGCGGACAAGCAGTCGGCAGACCGCTTCACAAGGTACGATACCAATGGCGACGGCTTCATCGACAAGGCGGAGCAGGCCGCGATCGGCGGCGGCATGCGCCGCGGCGGCGGCCAGACTCCGCCGCCAGCCCCTTCGGCCACCCCGTCGGGCGGCTGACCTGCAACCAGCGCAGGCGGCGTCCCTCCCCGTCGCCTGCGCCTATGGCACTCCCGTCCGACTGTGATAGCGCGATGAGCATGTCTGCCGAGCTACCCCATCTGCTGCTGGTCGATGACGAACGCTCGATCCGCGAGCCGCTCGCCCAGTATCTGACCAAACAGGGCTTTCGCGTCACCCAGGTCGGCGATGCGGAAGCGGCGCGCGCGCGCCTGAACGCCTATGCGATCGATCTCGTCGTGCTCGACATCATGATGCCGGGCGAAGACGGCCTGTCGCTGTGCCGCCATATCCGCGCGACCAGCGAGACGCCGGTGATCCTGCTGACCGCGAAGACCGAGGAAACCGACCGTATCGTCGGGCTGGAGATGGGTGCCGACGATTATGTCGTGAAGCCCTTCTCCCCGCGGGAGCTGGCCGCGCGGATCAAGGTGGTGCTGCGCCGCCTGGCGGCGGGCGGCACGCGCCAGCATGCCCCCGACAGCGGTTCCTTCGCCTTCGCCGGTTGGGTGCTCAAGACGGGCGAGCGCACGCTGGTGGACCGGGAGGGCGTCGCCGTCCCGCTGTCGACGGGCGAGTACAATCTGCTGCTGGCCCTCGTCACCCGTCCGCGGCAGGTGCTGACCCGCGACCAGCTGCTCGATCTGACGCAGGGCCGCGAGGCCGCCGCGTTCGACCGGGCGATCGACAATCAGGTCAGCCGGTTGCGCAAGAAGGTGGAGGCGGATGCGAAGACGCCGACGCTCATCAAGACGGTGTGGGGCGGCGGCTACACGCTGGCGGCCGAAGTCACGCGGCTGTGAGGCTTTGGCCACGTAGCCTTGCCGGCCAGATGGCGGTCCTGATCGCGTTGGCGCTGTTCGTCGCGCAGGCGGTCAACTTCGCGCTCGCGCTGCGCGACCGCAATGCCTTTCGCCTGGCTCAGGCGACTCGACCCGTCGCGGTGCGGGTTGCCGACGCCATCGAACGGGAGGCCCGCGGCGGTCGCGCCATCCCCCGCGCCGTCCCCGGCCAGCGCGGCCGCATTCGCCGCGCCACCACCAACGACATTCCCGCCACCCTGCCCCGCATGCCCGACATCGCGTCGGAACTGCGCGTGCAGTTGCGCGAACAGGGGCTGGAGGTCGGGCGCATCGACACCGGCGTGCGGCCGTGGACCGCGAAGGATGAGGCGATCGCCGGACGACGGCCGCCCGGCACCACGCGCACGCGGCGGATCGACGCCTCGCCGGACGAGGCGCTGCTGATTGCGATCGAACAACCGGGACGCGGCTGGATCTCGATCATCGCGCCATGGGGCGACGGGGGCGGGATACGGTTGTTCTGGCGCCTGTTCGCGCAGACGCTGATCCTCTACGGCATCATCCTCGTGCCGATCCTGTGGGTCGCGCGCCGCGTGGCCGCGCCGCTGCGCGATCTGGGTGCCTCGGCCCGTGCCTTTCGCCCGGGCGAGAAGGGCACGCCGGTCGTCGAGCGTGGTCCCGACGACGTCCGCGCCGTCATCGCCGCCTACAACACGCTCGGCGACCGCGTCACCGCGATGCTGGACGAGAAGGACCGCATGCTCGGCGCGATCGGTCACGACCTGCGCACCCCCCTCGCGGCGCTGCGCGTCCGTATCGAATCGGTGGAGGATGAAACCGACCGCGCCCGCATGGCCGATGTGATCGACGAGATGGCGAAGACGCTGGAGGACATCCTGTCGCTCGCCCGGCTCGGCCGCCCCAGCGAGCCGCCGGTCGACGTCGATCTCGCCGCGCTGGTCGATGCGGTGGTCGAAGATTTCCGCGATCTCGGCGCCGATATCGTTGCGGAGGAAGTCCCGCGCCTGACCATGCGGCTGCGCCCGGCGCTGATCCGCCGCGCGGTACGCAACCTGATCGAGAACGCGATCAAATATGCCGGCGCGGTCGAGGTCGTCGTCGCACCGACCGCTACGGGGGCGTGCATCAGCGTGCTGGATCGCGGCCCCGGCATCCCGCCCGATCGCATCGGCTCGGTCTTCGACGCCTTCGTCCGCGTCGAGACGTCGCGCAATCGCGACACCGGCGGCATCGGGCTGGGCCTCGCGCTCGCCCGCGCCATCGTGATGGAGGCCGGGGGCACGATCGACATCGCCAATCGGGAGGGTGGCGGCCTCTCTGCCACGATCGAGCTACCGCGCCGTATCGACTGACGATGGCGGGTGGCAACCAAGCTGGATCGCGCTCGTTCGGCATTATCATGAGCAAGGATTTGCCGATGTCCGTGTCCCGATCCCCGGAAGCGAAATCCGGTCGAGCCAGCGCCGAACGCGGTATCGTGATGCTCGACGGACCCGGCCCGGTGGCGGTCGCCATGACCCCCGACGCCGCGGACGGAACAGCGGAAAGCTTGCACGAAGCGGCCGGCACGGCGCGCGAACAGTCGCCGACAGCGGAGGATTGATGACGGCGGCTGCTCCGGCGACCCGGTTGAAGGTCGCCAGCTACAACATGCGCAAGGCGATCGGCACCGATCGCCGTCGTCGCCCCGAACGCACGATCGAGGTGCTGAACGAAATCGACGCCGACATCATTGCGCTGCAGGAGTGCGACCGGCGCTTCGGCCAGCGCGCAGGCGTGATCTCCCCCCATCTGCTCGAGGAACACACCCGCTGGCGCGCCGTATCGCTGGCGATGCGGCCCGGCAGCATGGGCTGGCATGGCAATGCGCTGCTGGTGCCGAAGGATTCGACGATCGCGGCCTGCGCGGCGATCCACCTGCCCGCGCTCGAACCGCGCGGCGCGGTGATGGCCGACGTGACGATCGGCGAGGTGACCCTGCGCACGGTCGGCATGCATCTCGACCTGTCGGGGCTGTGGCGGCGGCGGCAGGCGGCGGCGATCATGGGGCATGTCGATGGCTGCGCACCGCCGCATCCGTGCGTCCTGATGGGCGATCTCAACGAATGGACCCGCCACGCCGGCTGCCTGCGCGATTTCGCTCGCGACTATGAGAGTGCGGAGACCGGCCCAAGCTTCCACACGCGGCGTCCGGTCGCGCGGCTCGATCGCATCATGGTGTCGAACGGCATCCGCATCGTCGACTGCGGCGTCCACGCCAGCCTTGCGGCCCGCACCGCATCCGATCATCTGCCGATCTGGGCGAGCATCGACGTCGGCTGACGCGACGACTGGGAGGGGAAGCGTTTGCGCGAGAAGGAACTGCGGCTGGCGCTGGTGTGTTATGGCGGCGTCAGCCTTGCCGTCTACATGCACGGCATCACCGGCGAAATATGGCGCCTGACCCGCGCCAGCCGCGCGTTCCACGACGGCGAACCGTGCGACGACGGCACCGAGCGGGTCTACCGCATGCTGCTGGCCGAGATCGCCGAGGCCGCCGACACCCACGTTCGCGTTCTGGTCGATATCGTTGCCGGGGCAAGCGCAGGCGGTATCAACGGGCTGTTTCTGGCACAGGCGGTCGCGACCGGCCAGTCGCTCGATCCGCTGACGGCCATGTGGCTCGACAAGGCGGATGTCGGCGCTCTGCTCGACGAAGAGGCCGCACCCGACCGTTTCTCGAAACTGTGGGCGACGCCGATCGCGTGGATGGTCGGTGAACGCAATCCCGTGCCCGGCACGATCGATCCGGAAACGCGCGAAGAGGTCGGGCGCAAGCTGCGCCAGTTCATCCGCTCGCGCTGGTTCGAGCCCCCCTTCGGCGGTAAGCGGCTCACCCACATGATAATGGACGCGCTGGACGCAATGGCGACCGGGCCGACGGGCCCGCGCCTGCTGCCGCCGGAGCAGCCGCTCGACCTGTTCGTCACCGTCACCGACTTCCGCGGCCATCCCGAGCGGCTAAGACTGAATTCGCCCGAGGAGGTGGTGGAAACCGAGCACCGTCTCGTATTCACCTTCACCGATCACGGCGACGGGCATATCGGCGAGGCGCTGGAGCTGGCCTTCGCCGCCCGCGCGACCTCCAGCTTCCCCGGCGCCTTCCCCCCCGCGAAACTATCGGAGATCGACGCGGTCGCCGAAGAACGCTCGCTGCACTGGCCGACGCGCAAAGCCTTCGTTGATCGCGTGCTGCCGCGCCATGCCGCGATCAACGGCGCGGATGCCGCAGTGCTGATCGATGGATCGGTGCTCGCCAACGCCCCCTTCCGCCCGGCGATCGACGCGCTGCGCGACCGCCCCGCGCGGCGCCAGATCGACCGCCGCTTCGTCTATGTCGACCCTGTTCCAGGCTATCATTTCAACCTTGGCGTATCGGCGGCCGAGGCACCCGGCTTCTTCCAGACGATCATCGGCGCGCTCAGCGAACTGCCGCGCCAGCAGCCGATCCGCGACAATCTGGAGGCGATCGAAGGGCGCACCCGGCGGATCGAGCGGATGCGCGGCATCCTCGCTGGCCTGCGTGACGAGGTGGAGGCGCAGGTGCTGCGCCAGTTCGGCTACACGCTGTTCCTCGATTATCCGACGCCGGCGCGCATCTCGGCCTGGCGCCGGCGCGCGCAGGTGGCGGCGGCGAAGGAGGCGGGCTTTGCCTATTCGGCCTATGCCCGGTTGAAGCTGGCCGACGTGACCGACATGACGCTGCGCCTGTGCGAGACGGCCGGCGGCAATCTGAGCGCCGAGCGCGTCCGCAGCCTGCGCGGCGCGGTCGAGCGGACGATGGCGGCGCGCGGCGTGCAGCAGGCGCAGGCGCGCGACCTGTCGAACGGTGCGCCGGCGATCGACTTCCTGCGCCGCCACGATCTCGGTTTCCGCATCCGTCGCCTCCGCCTGCTCGCCCGTCGGCTGGGCGAGATGGACGAGGGGCTGGACGATTCGGGGCTGGGCCCGATCCGCGAGGCGGTGTTCGCCGCGCTTGCCGACTATCTCGACGTTCAGCGCGCCGATGCGCTCAAACCCCTGCGCGCCGAGGTCCGCCGGACGCGCAGCGACGCGGCGCCGCTGCTCGACGCGCTCGCCGCGCACATGGACCTGCCCGGCATCGATGCAGCGACCGACCGGCGTCTGTCGGAGGCTTTGTCGGCACTCCCCAAGGACCAGCGTCGCCCGCTGCTGCTCGCCTATCTCGGCTTCCCGTGGTTCGATATCGCAACCCTGCCGCTGCTGCAGGGCGAAGGGCTGGACGAGTTCGATCCGGTCAAGGTCGACCGCATCTCCCCTGATGACGCCACCGCGATCCGCGAAGGCGGCGCGGCGGCGACGCTGAAAGGAACGCAGTTCCACAATTTCGGTGCGTTCTTCAGCCGGGCGTATCGCGAGAACGATTATCTCTGGGGACGGCTGCACGGCGCGGACCGGCTGGTAGACATCGTTGCGTCCACCATCCCGGCGGGCACGCGGCTGAAACCGGGGCGGATCGCCGCGATCAAACGTGCGGCATTCCTCGCCATACTCGATGCCGAGGAGCCGCGTCTGACGACGATTCCTACGCTGTTCGCGGCGCTGCGCCGGGAAATCGGCGGCACCGGCTGACGCATTTTGCGAATCCAGCGCGCAGCGACTAGTGTGCGGCCATGCAGTTTCTGAAGACGTTGCTCATCGTGTTCACCGTCGCACTTGCGGTGGCGTTCGCCTTCAACAATTGGGACGTGGTGCCCGTGAAGCTGTGGAGCGGTGTGCTGCTCGACATCAACCTCCCGCTGCTCATGCTGGTTTGCGTTCTCGTCGGGCTGGTCCCGACCTGGTTGTGGCAGCGCGCGATCCGCTGGCGGCTGGCGCAGCGACTGACGACGAGCGAGCGCGCGCTGAACGACCTGCGCAATGTCGTGGCGACGCATACGCCGGCGCCGGTAGCCGAACCCGTCGTCGCCACCTCCCCTGCCCCGCCGCTGATCGACGAGCCGCGGGCGTGAGCAGCAAGCTCTACGTCGCGCTCGACACGCCCGACCTCGCCAAGGCGCGCGGGATCGCGACGAAGGTCCGCACCCATGTCGGCGGCATCAAGCTGGGGCTGGAATTCTTCATGGCGAACGGCCGCGCCGGGGTGCGCGAGATGGCCGACATCGGCCTGCCGATCTTCCTAGATCTGAAATTCCACGACATCCCCAATACGGTCGCCAAGGCGATCCAGGCGCTCGCCCCCCTCGAACCCGCAATCCTGACCGTGCATGCGAGCGGCGGGCAGGCGATGCTGGAGGACGCGAAGGCGGCCGCGCACGAGCGGACGAAGGTGGTGGCGGTGACGATGCTGACCAGCCTCGATTCGTCGGACCTGTCGGCGATCGGCCTGAACGCCGATCCGCACGAACAGGTCGTCCGACTGACCGAACTGGCGCGCGCATCGGGCGTCGACGGCATCGTCTGTTCGGGCGAGGAAGTCGGCGCGGCATCGCGGGCATGGCGCGACGGGTTCTTCGTCGTCCCTGGCGTGCGCCCGGCGGGCGGCACCGTCGGCGATCAGAAGCGCGTCGTCACCCCGCGCGCCGCGCTGGATGCGGGCGCATCGATCCTGGTGGTCGGGCGGCCGATCACCCAGGCCGAGGATCCCGACGCCGCGGCGCGGGCGATCGAGGCGACTCTCTGAAATCGTTCGTCCTGAGCCTGTCGAAGGACCGCTCTTCGAGCAGCGCGCGACGGGCCTGAGGCACGAAGAACGGTGCTTCGACAGGCTCAGCACGAACGGTAGCTGGTATCACGCCGGGACGAACCCCGGAACGGCTGTCATCAAGCCGTAACGAAAACGCAACAGGGGTCTGGGGACGACCGGAGCGATTCCGGCAGGTCTGACATGGGGCGGGCGCTTCGATGCACCGGTGGGGATTGATGGCAGCGCTCGCGCTCGCCGCCTGCACGGGCGGTGCGACGACGCGCGACCAGATCAAGGTGGTCGGATCGTCGACCGTCTACCCCTTCACGACCGCGGTCGCCGAGGATTTCGTCAACTCGCGCCCCGACATGAAGGCGCCGGTGATCGAATCGACCGGCACCGGCCCCGGCATCAAGCTGTTCTGCGCCGGCATCGGCCCGCAACATCCCGACATCGTCAACGCCAGCCGCCGCATGCACCGGTCCGAATACGACACCTGCCGAGCGAACGGCGTGGCGCAGGTGATGGAGGTGCAGATCGGCACCGATGGCATCGCGCTGGCCGAATCGAACGCCGGGCCGAAGATGGCGCTCACCCGGCGCGACATCTATCTCGCGCTCGCCGCCCGCCCGATGGGTCGCCCGAATACCGCGCGCCGGTGGAGCGATGTGAACCCCGCCCTCCCTGCCATCCCCATCCAGGTCTATGGCCCGCCCGGCACCAGCGGCACCCGCGACGCGTTCGTGGAGCTGGTCATGCACCCGGCATGCGAGGCCCTCGATCCCGCCGCCAAGGGACTAAAGACGTTCGACCACGACGCCTATGACGCGCGCTGCTCGCGCCTGCGCGAGGACGGGGCCTATGTCGACAAGGGCGAGAACGATAATCTGATCGCACAGAACCTGACCGCCAATCCGCAGGCGATCGGCATTTTCGGCTACAGCTATCTGGAGGAAAACGAAGGCCGGCTGCACGGCGTGCCGTTGGAAGGGGTGGCGCCGAGCTATGCCACCATCGCCGACGGAAGCTATCCCGGCGCGCGGCCGCTCTACCTGTACGTCAAGGTCGCGCATCTGAAGGCGGTGCCCGGATTGCGCGAGTTCCTGGCCGATTATGCGCAGCGCTGGAACCCCGGCGGTCGGCTGACGAAGCGCGGGCTGATCCCCGCGCACGACGCCATCCGTGCCGAGGCCGCACGCATCGTCGCCGAAACCAAGCCGCTCGATCCCGCGAAGCTGACCGGATGAGCGGCCCCGCGATCCTGATCCTGCTGGCGGGCCTCGGCCTGATCGGCTGGCTGCTCGGGCGGGCCCGCGCACTGGTCTTCGCGCGGGGCAGCGGCCGCGCCAATTCGCGACCGAGCCAGCATGCCGCCTTCGTCACGCTTTGGGTTCTGGTCCCCGCCGCGATCTTCCTCGCGCTCTGGGCAGCGGTCAGCCCGACTTTGGTCGTCGCGACCGCACTGGAGACGCCGGCGGCGACGTCGCTCCCCGCCCCCGGCTTCGAACGCGACGCGATCCTGAATGAGGCGCGCAGCCTCGCCGCCGGTCGCGCCTATGGCGCTTTCTACGCCCAATCCGAAGCGCTCGCGCCCGCCTTTGCCGAAGCCGGTGCGCGCTATCGCTGGATCGGCACCGCCATCGCGATCCTGCTCGCGCTGGCGGGCGGCGGCTATGCGCTCAGCCGCATCGTCCCGGCGTTTCGCGCGCGCGCCAGCGTCGAGCGCTGGGTGATGCTCAGCCTGCTCGTCGCCTCGCTGATCGCGATCCTGACGACGATGGGCATCTTCCTCAGCCTGCTCTTCGAAAGCGCGCGCTTCTTCCGCACCGTGCCCATCACCGACTTCCTGTTCGGTACGCACTGGAGCCCGCAGGTCATCTCCGCCAGCGACCCCGGCGCGACGCTGGGTGCGGTGCCCCTGTTCTGGGGCACCTTCTTCATCGGCGCGGTGATCGCGATGGCGGTCGCGATCCCGTTCGGCCTGATGAGCGCGGTCTATCTGACGCAGTACGCCCGGCCGACGATGCGCAAGTGGATGAAGCCCGCGCTGGAAATCCTCGCCGGCATTCCGACCGTCGTGTACGGCTATTTTGCCGCGCTGACCGTTGGCCCGGCGATCCGCCAGCTTGCCGTCGCGCTCGGCATGCCGTTCGCCAGTTCGGAAAGCGCGCTGTCGGCGGGACTGGTGATGGGGATCATGATTATCCCCTTCGTGTCCTCGATGGCCGACGACGCCATTGCCGCGGTGCCGACATCGATGCGCGACGGCAGCCTGGCGATGGGCGCGACGACCAACGAGACGATCCGCCGCGTCCTCCTCCCCGCCGCGCTTCCCGGCGTGGTCGCCGGCATCCTGCTGGCGGTCAGCCGCGCGATCGGCGAGACGATGATCGTCGTGATGGCGGCATCCGGCGCAGCGACGATCTCGCTCAACCCGTTCGACAGCGCGACCACGGTCACGAAGCAGATCGTCGACCTGCTGACCGGCGAAGCCGCCTTCGATAGCCCGAAGACGCTCGCCGCCTTCGCGCTCGGCCTGACGCTGTTCATGGTCACCTTCCTCCTCAACATCGTCGCGCTGGGCGTCGTGAAGCGGTATCGGGAAGCGTATGAATAGCGCGAGCATCGTCGCGGGCCTGCCTTCGACCGGCGCGCAGCCCGCCGCGCGGACACCGACCGACTGGCGCGCGGACGGCATGACCCGCCGCCTGCGGCGCCGCTATGCCGCGGAGCGCCGCTTCCGGTTCTTCGGACTGCTCGCGGTGCTGCTGTCGGCTGCGTTTCTCGCCTTCCTGCTCGGCACGATGGCGCTGTCGGGCGTGCGCGGTTTCCAGCGGACCGAGGTGAAGCTGTCGATCGACTTCACCGCCCTCGCGCTGCCGGTCACGCAGGCGCAGCTCGACGGCCCGGGCGCTGACCTGGCGCTGGCCGGCGCGGGGCTGCAGAACGCCGTGTCGGTCGCGGCGGTGTCCGCCTTCGGTCCCGACGGCGACACGGTGATCGCCGACAGCGCCTGGCTGTCGGTACGCGACGCGATCCGCCGCGATCCGTCGTTGCTGAAGACGCGCGCGGTGATCGCCGTCCCCGCCTCCAGCACGATCGACATGGCGGCGCGCGGCAACGGCACCGCGGCGGCGGAGGCTGTGGTCGCACGTCTCGAAGGCCTGCGCCTGCTGTCGATCGGGTTCGACACCGGCTTCTTCACCCGCGCCGATGCGACCGATCCCGGCGCGGTTGGGATCTGGGGGGCCCTGAAGGGATCGCTGATGACGATGCTCGTCACGCTCGCCATCGCCTTCCCGGTCGGCGTGCTCTCGGCGATCTATCTCGAGGAGTATGCGCCGAAGAACCGCTGGACCGACCTGATCGAGGTGTCGATCAACAACCTCGCGGCGGTGCCCTCGATCATCTTCGGCCTGCTCGGACTCGCCGTACTGCTCGGCACCTTCGGCCTGCCGCGATCGGCGCCGATCGTCGGCGGGCTGACGCTGGCGCTGATGATAATGCCGGTCATCGTCATCGCCGGGCGCAACGCGATCAAGGCGGTGCCGCCATCGATCCGCGAGGCCGCGCTGGGCATTGGCGCCAGCCGTATTCAGGTCGTCTTCCACCACGTCCTGCCGCTAGCGCTCCCCGGCATCCTGACCGGGACGATCATCGGCATGGCCCGCGCGCTGGGCGAGACGGCGCCGCTGCTGATGATCGGTATGCGCGCCTTCATCGCCACGCCCCCATCGGGCTTTTCCGAACCCGCCACCGTCCTGCCCGTCCAGATCTTCCTGTGGTCGGACGAGGTGAGCCAGGGCTTCGTCGACCGGACCTCGGCGGCGATCCTCGTGCTGCTGGCGGTGCTGATGACCATGAACGCAGCCGCCATCTATCTGCGCAACCGTTTCGAGAGACGCTGGTGACCCTGACCCATCCGAAGATGACGGCGCGCGGCGTCGGCGTGGCGTATAACGGCAAGCCGGCCGTCACCGACGTGTCGATCGACGTGCCGATGGACGAGGTGACCGCGTTCATCGGCCCCAGCGGCTGCGGCAAGTCGACCTTCCTGCGCACGCTCAACCGCATGAACGACACCATCCCCGCCGCGCGCGTGACCGGATCGATCCTGCTGGACGGCGAGGATATCTATGCGCCGGCGATGGACGTGGTGCAGCTACGCGCCCGCGTCGGCATGGTGTTCCAGAAGCCGAACCCCTTCCCCAAGTCGATCTTCGAGAACGTCGCCTATGGTCCGCGCATCCACGGGCTGTGCGCGACCAAGGCCGAGCTGGCCGAGATCGTCGAGCGGTCGCTGAAGCGTGCCGGGCTCTGGGACGAGGTGAAGGATCGGCTGGACGAAAGCGGCACCGCGCTGTCGGGCGGACAGCAGCAGCGGTTGTGCATCGCGCGCGCCATCGCGGTCGATCCCGAGGTCATCCTGATGGACGAACCCTGCAGCGCGCTCGACCCGATCGCGACCGCGCGGATCGAGGAGCTGATCGCCGACCTGCGCGGCAATTACGCGATCGTCATCGTCACCCACAACATGCAGCAGGCCGCGCGCGTCAGCCAGCGGACCGCCTTCTTCCACCTGGGCCAGCTCGTCGAATACGGCCTGACCGACGAGATCTTCACCGCCCCGCGCGAACCGCGGACGAAGGATTACATCACGGGGCGCTACGGCTAGGACAACGACATGGCCATGGGACAGGAACATACCGTCAAGGCGTTCGACCAGGACATCGGCCATCTGCGCGGCCTGATCTCCCAGATGGGCGGCCTTGCCGAGGAAGCGATCGCGGACGCGATGACGGCGCTCCAACGCGGCGACGCCGAACTGGCGCGGCGGGTGCGCGCGAAAGACAAGGCGATCGACGCGATCGAGGCGGAGGTCGAGCGGCTGGCCGTGCGCGTTATCGCGCTGCGCGCGCCGATGGCCGACGACCTGCGCGAGGTGGTGGCGGCGCTGAAGATCGCCGCCGTCGTCGAGCGCATCGGCGATTATGCCAAGAACATCGCCAAGCGCGTCCCCATGATCCACACCGGTCCCGACCGGATCGAGGCGCTGTCGCTCCTGCCCGCGATGGCGGTGCTGGCCGCCGACATGGTGCGCGACGTGCTCGACGCCTTCGCCAGGCGTGATGCCGCCGGCGCGGTCGAGGTATGTCGGCGCGACCGCGCGCTGGATGATTTCTACAACTCCATCTTCCGCGTGCTGCTGACGTTCATGGTCGAGAATCCGAAGACCATCAGCGAGGTCGCGCACCTGTTGTTCGTCGCCAAGAACCTGGAACGCATCGGCGACCATGCGACCAATGTGGCGGAAATGGTCTATTTCGCGGCGACCGGTGCCTATCTGGCCGAACGCGATGGAGGAACCGAGATATGAGCCGAGCGACGATGCTGCTGGTCGAGGACGACCCCGCGCTGGCGGAACTGGTTTCGTGGAACTTCCGCCGCGAGGATTTCGAGGTGCGCCACACCCCCGATGGTGAGGAGGCGATGCTGCTGGCGGAGGAGGCCGCGCCCGACATCGTCCTCCTCGACTGGATGATTGAGGGCGGGATTTCGGGCCTCGAGGTCTGCCGCCGCCTGCGTCGCCATACCGCGACGCAGAACGTGCCGATCATCATGCTGACCGCGCGCGGCGAGGAGGAGGACCGCGTTCGCGGTCTCGAAACCGGCGCCGACGATTACGTCACCAAGCCGTTTTCGCCGCGCGAACTGATCGCGCGCGTCAACGCGGTGCTCCGCCGCGTGCGGCCGGGGCTGGCGGGCGAATCGCTGGCCTATGGCGATCTCGAAATGGATACGGTCGGCCACAAGGTGAAGCGCGGCGGCGAGACGGTGTCGCTCGGCCCCACCGAATTCCGGCTGCTCAAGCATTTCCTCGAGCATCCCGGCTGGGTCTTCTCGCGCGAGCGGCTGCTCGACGCGGTGTGGGGGCATGATTCGGATATCGAGGCGCGGACCGTCGACGTGCATATCCGGCGGCTGCGCAAGGCGATCAACGTCGGCGACCGTCCCGACATCATCCGCACGGTGCGGTCAGCGGGCTACGCGCTCGATTCGGGCGTCTGACGCGACCGGCTGACTGGAATTCGGTTCGACGGGGAAACGACTCCGACATTGCGGCGTTACCCCGCCGACGCACACAAGATGCGCCGAATTCTAGGAGCGACCAGATGAAAGCCCTATTGCTGGCGAGCGCGCTCGCCTTCGGTGGCACCGCCATCGCGCAGGATATGCCGGCGGCCCCCCCGCCGCCGCCCGCACAGACGATGCCGCCTACCCCCGGCACGATGCCGCCTCCGCCGCCGCCCGCACCCGAAGCGCCGATGGCGCCTGCCGCCGGTGAGGCGCCGGCCGCACCGATGACGGCGCCGGGCACGCCCCCCGCCCCGCCGACGCCGCCGATGCCGGGCCAGATGGCCACGCCACCCGCGCCGCCGGCACCGGGTGCGATGGACGCCCCGATGGCGCCGCCGCCGCCCCCAGGCGCGATGAACGCACCGATGGCACCGATGACGGCACCGCCGCCGCCGGCACCCAAGGCAAGCTATCCGCTCTGCAGCAAGACCGTCACCGATAGCTGCCGCCAGCGCGGCGGCTGATCGCAAACTGATCTGCTGACGACGGGCGCGGTTTCCACCTCGGACACCGCGCCCGTTTTCGTCTGAAAACGAGAACGCCATAGCGTATTGCATCACCAATACACCTGTGCCATCCTGTCGAGAACAGGGAGGCAAGCGATGTACAGTGAACAGGATCTCGCCACGGCGGTCGATGCCGGGGCCATTACGCCGGAGGCGGCAGCGGCATTTCGGAACCATGTGGCGACGATACGATCGACGCCCGCGGTGGATGAGGAGCATTTCCGGCTGCTGACCGGGTTCAACGACATCTTCGTCTCGATCGCCAGCGCGTTGCTGCTGGCGGCGGTCGCATGGATCGCCGGATCGCTGTGGGCACCGCTGGGCGGGGCCGCGGTCGCGGCGGCGGCATGGGGGCTCGCCGAATATTTCACGCGTCAGCGGCGCATGGCGCTGCCCAGCATCCTGCTGCTGCTCGCCTTCGTCGGCGGAGTCGCCGCGGCGCTGTCGACCGTCATCGCCATCAACGGCGAGGCGATGGAGGCCTGGCTGAAGAGCATCAGCTCCAATCAGGACGTGCAGATGGCGGTCGCCGGCACCATCGCCGCCGCGATCGGCGCGGTGACCGCCGCCGCCGCATGGCTGCACTGGCGGCGTTTCATGGTGCCGATCACGGTTGCGGCCGGCGCGGTGGCAGTGGTCGCGGTCGTGATGTCGCTGGTCATGGGCTTGATCCCGCCCGCGCGCGACGCGGTGCTGCCGCTCGTGCTGGTCGCGGGTCTCGCCATGTTCGCCTTCGCCATGCGCTGGGACATGACCGACCGCGAGCGCCGCACACGGCGCAGCGACGTCGCCTTCTGGCTGCATCTTGCCGCCGCACCGATGATCGCCCATTCGGTCTTCGGCATGCTCGGCGGTCTGGGCGAAGCGCTCGGCGCCGGCACCGCGATCCTGGTCGTCGCGCTGTACGTCGTCTTCGCGCTCGTCGCGCTGGCGGTCGATCGCCGCGCGCTGCTCGTCTCCAGCCTGGCCTACGTCCTCTACGCACTCGTCTCGCTGTTCCGCACCGCGGGTTCGGTCGAGCTGTCGGCGGCGCTGACCGGGCTGGTCATCGGCTCGGCCCTGCTGCTGCTCTCCGCCTTCTGGCAGGGCGCGCGGGCGAAGGTCGTGTCGTTCACCGGCGGCCTCGCGAACCGCCTGCCGCCGGTACAGGGCCGGCTGGCACACGCCTGACACTGTCGAAGCGCCGCCCTGCGTCCGGGGACGACGCGGGGCGGCGCCCGTGTGAAGCGTGCGGCCTCCCACATGCCGCGAACGACACTGGACTGGCGGGTCCAGCGCGTTAGACCCGGAGCATCCACGAACCCCGACGAGGTCCGCCCATGATCCGCACGCTCGCGCTCACCACCCTGCTGCTCGCCTCCACCGCCGCGCCTGCGCAGGTCCGCAACACCCAGCCGACCGCCACCGCGCCGTTCACGACCAGCGTGCCGGAAGCGCGCGACGTGGCGTTCCCCGGCGTCATCCAGCTGGACGTGGACGCCACCAACATCGGCCAGGGCATCTACCGCGTACGCGAGACGATCCCCGTTGCCGACGCCGGCCGCATGACGCTGCTGATGCCCGAATGGCTGCCCGGCAAGCATGGCCCGCGTGGCGAGATCGAGAAGCTGGCCGGGCTGAAGGTGACCGCGGGCGGTCGCCCGATCGCCTGGGCGCGCGATCCGGTCGACGTCTATGCCTTCCACGTCGACGTGCCGGCCGGCGCAAAGTCGCTGGTGCTGGAATTCCAGTTCCTGTCGGCGACCGTCGGCAATCAGGGTCGCATCTCGGTTGCGCCCAACATGCTGAACCTGCAGTTCGAACAGGTCAGCCTGTACCCCGCCGGCTATTACACGCGCCGCATCCCGATCCAGGCGACCGTCAAGTATCCGGCCGGCTGGCAGGCGGCATCGGGCCTGCCGAGCAAGGCCAGCGGCTCGACCTACACCTACAACCAGACCGATTACGAGACGCTGGTCGATTCGCCGGTCTTCGCCGGCCGCTATTTCAAGCGCTGGGAGCTGACGCCGCGCGTCGGGCTGAACGTGGTTGCCGACAAGCCCGACGAGCTCGCCGCGACGCCCGCGATCATCGACCTGCACAAGCGGCTGGTCGACCAGTCGGTGAAGCTGTTCGGCGCGCAGCATTACGACAAATACGAGTTTCTGCTGGCGATCACCGACGAGATGGGCGGTATCGGCCTGGAGCATCACCGCTCTTCCGAGAACGGCGTCGATCTCGGCTATTTCAAGGAATGGAAGGATGCGGTCGGCGACCGCGACCTACTGCCGCACGAGTTCACGCACAGCTGGAACGGCAAGTTCCGCCGCGGCGCCGATCTGTGGACGCCCGATTTCAAGACGCCGATGCGCAACTCGCTGCTGTGGGTCTATGAGGGGCAGACGCAGTTCTGGGGCGTCGTCCTTGGCGCGCGCTCGGGCATGCTGAGCAAGGACGAGGCGCTCGACAATTTCGCCAACTGGGCGGCGACGCTGGACGCGTCGAAGGGGCGGACGTGGCGTGCGCTGGTCGACACAACCTATGATCCCATCACCGCCGCGCGGAAGCCCAAAGGCTGGACGAGCTGGCAGCGGCCGGAGGATTATTACGTCGAGGGCGCACTGATCTGGCTGGAGGCGGATTCGATCATTCGCGCCCGCACCAAGGGCGCGAAGTCGATGGACGATTTCGCTCGTGCCTTCTTCGGCATCAACGACGGCGACTGGGGCGAGGTGACCTATACGGTCGAGGACGTCGCCAAGACGCTGAACGACGTCGTCCCCTATGACTGGGCGAAGTTCCTGAACGATCGCGTCTATCAGGTGTCGCCGAAGACCCCGCTCGCGGGCTTTACCGACAACGGCTATCGCCTGGTCTACACCGACACGCCCAACGCGGTCGCCAAGGCGGGCGAGAAGGGCGCGAAGACGAGCAGCTTCGCCTTCTCGCTCGGCATGACGATCGGCAACGCGGACGGCGCGGTGCGCGCGGTGATCTGGGATTCGCCCGCGTTCGACGCCGGGCTGGACGTCGCCTCGACGATCGTCGCGGTGAATGGCGATGCCTATAGCGCCGAGCGGCTGAAGGCGGCGTTGACCGCGGCGAAGTCGAGCAAGGATCCGATCCGCCTGCTGGTGAAGCAGGACACCAAGTATCGCGAAGTCGCGCTCGACTATCACGGCGGGCTTCGCTACCCGCGCCTCGAGAAGGTGGGGACGGCAACGACCGGTCTCGATCGCCTGCTCACTGCGAAATAATCGAGAAAGAGGGTAACACATGCGGATCGACCTGATCCCCGTGGGCGACGATCCGCCCAACAGCCTGAACGTCATCATCGAGGTGCCGACCGGTGGCGAGCCGGTGAAGTATGAGTTTGACAAGGCCAGCGGCGCGCTGTTCGTCGATCGCATCCTGCACACGCCGATGCGCTATCCGGCGAACTACGGCTTCGTCCCGCACACACTGTCGCCGGACGGCGATCCGCTCGACGCGCTGGTCGTCGCGCGCTCGCCGTTCATCCCGGGCTGCGTCGTGCGCGCACGCCCGATCGCGGTGCTGAACCTGGAAGACGAAGCCGGCGGCGACGAGAAGCTCGTCTGCGTGCCGGTGAACGAGACGTTCCCCTACTACTCGAACGTGTCCGAGCGGTCGGACATGCCCGAAATCGTCTTCGAACAGATCGAGCACTTCTTCACCCACTACAAGGATCTGGAAAAGAAGAAGTGGGTGCGCATCGGCACCTGGGGCGACGCCAGCGAGGCACGCCGCATTACGCTGGAAGCGATCGAACGCTACGACAGCGACAAGGCCGCCGCGAAGGCGTCGGTCGACGCGACGGGCGTGGATACGCCGCAGGGGTGAGGTAACCGGGATGTGGCAGGTGCGACATCGCTCCCGCCCCATCCCGTGCTCCCGCGCAGGCGGGAGCCCAGAGCCACATGCGCAGTGGTTGGTAACCCTGGGCTCCCGCCTGCGCGGGAGCACGGCCTATATCACAACCGCCCGCTTCTTCGCCTTCCGCGGCGCCCTCAGACCCGCCTCCAGCCCCAGTCGCGCCCAGCGCAACATCGCGTCGGCATCGTCGTAGACATCCTCCGGCGCGCGGCGATAGTTCATCGAGCCGACCCGCCCATCCGCGAAGGTGTAGCTGAACCGCTCGCACCCTTCAGCATCCCACGACGCATCGCTGGTCGCGTCCGCCTTAAACCACAGTCCGCCGTCCGACGAGAGGATCGCGAACACCTGTCCGTCGAGGTAGAGCGTCGCGCCGCCCATCATCGCGCGTTTCGTCAGCGTGCCGAGCGCCGCGGTCGCTTCCGCAATCCAGTCGATCAGGCCGCTATCGACCGCCACGCTCTAATGCCCCGCCGTCAGCTTCAGCCCGGCGATGCACGCCACCGCGCCGAGCACCAGCAGCAGCCGGACCGGCGTCGCCGGCTCCCCGAACCACGCCATGCCGATCAGCACGGTGCCGAGCGCACCGATGCCGGTCCACACCGCATAGGCGGTCCCCATCGGGATCGACCGCGACGCGACCTCCAGCAGCACCATCGACAGCGTTACGCTGAGGAGAAAAGCCAGCGTCCAGGGGATGTTACGGAAACCATCGGTGAAACGCAGGCAGGTGGTGAAGCCGACTTCGAACAGCCCGCCGAGAACCAGCCAAGCCCACGCCATCAGCCGCGCCCCGCCAGCCGGGCCAATGCGTCGCCCGACACGCGGTAGGTGCGCCACTCGTTCATCGGCTCCGCCCCCTTCGACAGGTAGAAGGCGATGGCCGGCGCGTTCCAGTCGAGCACCGCCCATTCGAAGCGCGTACATCCACGCTCGACGGCGATACCGGCCAGATGGGTCAGCAGCGCGCTGCCCACCCCAGCCCCGCGTGCTTCCGGCGTGACGTACAGATCCTCAAGATACAGCCCGCGCCAGCCGGTCCAGGTCGAGAAGTTGAAGAAATACAGCGCCATGCCGACCGGCGCACCGTCGATCTCCGCGATCACGGCATAGGCGGCGGGCTGGTCGGCGAACAGCGCGTCCGTCAGCAGCGCCTCGGTCGCGACGACCTTGTCGGCGGCGCGCTCATAGTCGGCGAGGTCGCGGACGAAGCGCATAATGGTGGCGACATCGGTTGGGACGGCGGGGCGGATCGTGGTCGTCATGGCGCGGCCTGTACCACGGGAACCGCGCGTGCCGCCACGATGCAGCCGACGACGATCACCGCCGCGCCCGCCAGCGTCCACGGCGACAACGTCTCGCCGAACATCAGCCAGCCGAGCGCCGCCGCCCACAGGAACGCGGTATATTCGCTCGGCGCCAGATGGCTGGCAGGCGCATGGGCGTAGGCCCAGCCCAGAAGCATCAGCGACGCCGTCGCCAGCACCGCCGCCAGCAGGATCGCCGGCCAGTGCTCGGCCGCCGGCACCACCGCCAGCCACGGCGCCGCCAGCAGCAGCCCGCCCGAGACGACGATCGTCTGCCAGAACGCGACCTCGACCGGCTTGGCGACCAGCGCCTGCGCGCGCATCAGCACGATGTTGAAGGCATAGCAGACCGCCGAGAACAGCACCGCGATCGTGCCCTCGACCGCATCCGGGCCCGGCTCGGATCGCGCCTGTCCCGCCAGGATCAGCCCGACGCCGACGACGGCGAGCAGGCACGCGACGATCGAGCGCGGCGGCACGCGCTCCTTCAGGATCAGTGCCGACAGCACCAGCGCCACGATCGGCGCGATGAAGGCGAGCGCGATCGCCTGCGCCATCGGCACCCGCGCCAGCCCCCAGAAGAAGGTGACCGCCATCACCTTACCGACCAGCCCGCGCACGATGTGCAGCCGCATCGCGGTACGGCCGGGCAACGTCGGGCGACCCGCGCCATAGATCGCACCCGACAGCACGACGCCGGCCAGCGACCGCCACAGCATCGTCGGATAGACGCCGATCGCCAGCACCAGCCCCTTCATCACCGCATCCATGCCGGAGAAGACGAGGATGCCGAACGCGGCGACGGCAAAGGCGGTGGCGGGCGCGACAGGTCTGGCGCGATCGGTCGATCCGGTCATCATGGGCCCTCCCCGGCTGGCGCTGCGATCGGTAGCGCCTATACCAGCGCGATGGACGTTCGCCACCCGACGATCGGCAATCGCCTCGCGCCGCCGCGCTTCCTCGCCTTCGTGCTGGTGGCGCTCGTCTCGGTGCCGGTCGCGGTATCGCTGACCGGCTGGGCCGCGGGGGTGATGATCGGGTTCGACGTCGCGACCATCGTCTTCCTCGCCTCGGTCGTGCCGCTCTTGTCGGATGCCGAAGCCCAGACGATGCGCCGCGCCGCGCAGCGCAACGACGCCAATCGCGCGCTGATGCTGGCGATCGTCGCAGCGACGTCGATCGCGGTGCTGGTCGCGGTGGCGACCGAACTCGGCGCCGACGGCCGCCCCTCGACCGTCAACATCATGCTGGTCGTCGCGACGCTGGCGCTGTCGTGGCTGTTCGCCAACATGGTCTATGCGCTGCACTACGCCCATGTCTTCTACGTCCGCGACGACGATGGCAGCGACGCGGGCGGGTTGGGCTTCCCGACGTGCGACGAGCCCGGCTATTGGGAATTCGTCTACTTCGCCTTCACGCTCGGCATGACGTTTCAGACCTCCGACGTCGAGGTACAGACGCGCGAACTGCGGCGCATCGTCGTGGCGCACAGCCTGATGGCGTTCGTCTTCAACCTGGGCATCGTCGCGTTCACGATCAACGTGCTGGGCGGCGGTTAGCGGATCAGGCGGATGTCGATGTCGAGTTGGCCGGCCGCATCGGCCATCCGCCGATCGCCGGTCAGGATCGTCCGGCCGCTACTCTCTCCTCGCGCCAGACACGCGCGATCGCCGAAGGACAGTCCGAATGCCATCGTCAGCGGGCGCAGCTGTGCCACGCGGATTGCGTGTCCTTCGCGAAACGCCCGGACGCGTATGCCATAGGCAACAATGATATCCATCGTTCCTTCGGGATCGCCGCCCTGCGCCGCCGTCTTCGTCAGCACTTCGCAGGCGTTGATGATCGACATCTCGGAGCCGGAAAGATTGGCAACGACCTCATCGGCCCCGGTTTCGTCGAGCAGCACTGCCAGCACCGCAGACGCATCCAGAACGACCGTCATTCACGCGATGCCTCGGCCCGACGATCCGAGGCGATGCCTCGGCCCGACGATCCGAAAGGAAATCATCGACCGTAAAGGGGCGCGTTATCATCGCACGATACAATTGCTGGCCTTCACGCACAATGTCGCCGCGCGTTTTCAGCGTTATGGCCTGACCGTCGTGATCAAGGGTGATGTGATCGGCGGGCGCCAATCCCAGCGCGCGTGCCATTTCCGCAGGGAGGATCACCTCACCGGTCGAACTCACCCTGGCATGATAGGTCATCACGATACTCCGAGCCTGTTCCGCTCATCATAACGACCGGTATCGCGCGCAGGAAGCGCCTAAGCCGCCCGCGCGGTCGACGTCCCCGCCTCGATCTCCGCCGCCTTCGCCTCGACCAGTCGCACGATGTGGTTGAGCATATCGGCATCCTCGACCGTATGATCGGTGACGCCGGCCAGATAGACCATGTGCTTGCCCGCCCCGCCGCCGGTCAGGCCGATATCGGTCTCGCGCGCCTCGCCGGGGCCGTTGACGACGCAGCCGAGCACCGACAGCGACATCGGCGTGCGGATGTGCTGCAGCCGTTCCTCCAGCGCCTGCACGGTGCGGATCACGTCGAAGCCCTGACGCGCGCAGCTGGGGCAGCTGACCACGCGCACGCCGCGGTTGCGGATGCCCAGCGCCTTCAGGATCTCGAACCCGACGCGCACCTCTTCCTCGGGCTCGGCCGACAGCGACACGCGGATGGTGTCGCCGATGCCGTACCACAACAGGCTGCCCATCCCGATCGCCGACTTGACGGTGCCACCGACGAAGCCGCCCGCTTCGGTGATGCCCAGATGCAGCGGGCAATCGACCACCTCGGCCAGCTGCTGGTACGCGGCGACCGCCAGGAACAGGTCGCTCGCTTTCACCGCGACCTTGAATTCGTGGAAGTCGTGGTCCTGCAACAGCTTGATATGATCGAGCGCGCTCTCGACCAGCGCCTCCGGACACGGCTCGCCGTACTTCTCGAGCAGGTGCTTCTCGAGACTGCCGCCGTTCACGCCGATGCGGATGGCGCAGCCGTTGGCCTTGGCCGCGCGCACGACCTCGGCGACGCGCTCAGACGATCCGATGTTGCCCGGATTGATGCGCAGGCACGCCGCCCCCGCGTCCGCAGCTTCCAGCGCACGCTTGTAGTGGAAATGAATGTCGGCGACGATCGGGACGCGCGCGGCGCGCACGATGCTGCCGAGCGCCGCGGTGCTCTCCACGTCGGGGCAGCTGACGCGGATGATGTCGACACCGACCTCCTCGCAGCGGCGGATCTGGTCGATCGTCGCGACCGGATCGCTGGTCGGCGTGTTCGTCATCGTCTGCACGGTGACGGGCGCATCGCCGCCCACGGGCACGGTGCCGACCATGATCTGGCGGCTCTGTCGGCGCACGATATCGCGCCAGGGACGAAGGGACATGGGGGCAGGCCTCTAGGGAACGGGTCGCGCGCCCTATAGCGCCCCGCGCGCGTGGAGGGAACCGGAAGGCGCGCGGGCGACACGGGGTATCGCCGCCGAACCGCCTCGGCTAATGCCCCGGAATGGCGCGGCATTACGGCATGGACTGGCTGCGGATCGGCGCCTTCGCGTGTCTGATCCTCTACCATATCGGCATGGTGTTCGTGCCGTGGCCGTTCCATGCGAAGGCCGCGCAGATCATCGACTGGACGACGATCCCGATGCTGGCGGTCAGCCCGTGGCGACTGACCCTGTTGTTCGTCGTATCCGGCTATGCCAGCCGCGCGCTGCTGCGGCGCTGGGGGTCGGCGGGGCGGTTCGCGGTCCATCGCACCCCCCGCCTGCTGGTGCCGCTCGCCTTCGGAATGATCGTGCTCGTCCCGCCGCAGCCGTTCGTCGAGCTGGCGATGCAGCACGGCTACGCGCGCGGCTTCAGCACCTTCTATCTTCACGACTATTGGACATTCCGCAGCGTTGGCGGCCTCTTCCTGCCGACGTGGAACCACCTCTGGTTCGTCGCCTATCTGTGGATCTACACGATGGCGCTGGCGCTGTTCGCGCTGCTGCCCCTCTCGCGATTGCAGGGCGGGTTCGACCGGCTGTTCGGCGGCATCGGCGTGATCGTCGTGCCGGTCCTCTGGCTGCTGGCAAGCCAGGTCGTGGTGTTCCAGCGCTGGAGCGACACCCAGGACGTGCTCCACGACGGCATCGCCCACATGGCCTATCTGCCCGCCTTCCTGTTCGGCTTCGGCCTCGCAGCATCCGAACGTGCGATGGCGGCGATGATCCGGTGGCACCGGCTGGCGGGCGTGCTCGCGCTGGCGAGCTACGGCGCAATCGTCTGGACCGAGCTCGCCTGGCCCGGCACCGCCAGCCCGCCACAATGGGTAGCCGATGCGACGGTGTGGCTGCGTCAGCTGCAATGCTGGGGCGCGGTGGTGGCGCTGGTCGGCGTGGCGGAGGTCCACCTGAACCGCGATCATCCGTGGCGCCGCACGCTGACGGAGGCGATCTTCCCCTTCTACCTGATCCACCAGACCGCGATCGTGCTCGGCGTCTACTGGCTGGCGCCGCTCGCGCTGCCGGCCGCGCCGGAGTTCGCCGCGCTCTTCGCGCTGACCGTCTTCGCCTGCTGGGCCTTCTACCTGATCGGGCGGCGTATCGACATCGTCCGCCCGCTGATCGGCCTGCGTCCGGCGGTGGCGACGCCGGCCCAACCTGCTACCACCGAACCGACCCTGTAGGAGCCGCCCCGTGCACCCTGCCCTCATCCTCGGAGCCATCGTCATGTCCGCCCCCGCCGCCGCCCAGACCTCGCAACCCGGCTGGACGTTGGTCATCCACGGCGGCGCCGGGGTGATCGAGCGCGAGCGCATGACGCCCGAGAAGGACGCCGCGGCCCGCGCCGGCCTGAACGCCGCGCTCGACGCCGGGCAGGCGGTGCTGGCGAAGGGCGGCAGCGCCGTCGACGCGGTTGAGGCGGCGGTGAAGGTGCTGGAGGACGATCCACACTTCAACGCCGGGCGCGGCGCGGTCTTCACCTATGAGGGCACCAACGAACTCGACGCCGCGATCATGGACGGCCGCACCCGCGGCGCCGGCGCGGTCGCGGGCGTCACCCGCACCCGCCATCCGGTCAGTCTCGCGCGCAAGGTGATGACCGACAGCCCGCACGTCCTGCTGGCCGGCAAGGGCGCCGACGCCTTCTCCGCCGAGCACGCGCTGGAACAGGTCGGCCCCGACTGGTTCGCCACACCCGAACGCCGCGACCAGCTGGACCGGATGAAGGCGCAGTCGGCGACCGGCTTCGACGTCGATATGAAGTACGGCACCGTCGGCGCGGTGGCGCGCGATACGGCGGGCCATGTCGCCGCCGCGACCTCGACCGGCGGCGTCACCGGCAAGCGCTGGGGCCGGGTTGGCGATTCGCCGCTGATCGGCGCCGGCACCTATGCCGACGATCGCGCCTGCGCCGTCTCCGCGACGGGATCGGGCGAGTTCTTCATCCGCGAAGGCGTCGCCCACGAAATCTGCGCCCGCGTTCGCTTCGTCGGCGAAACGCTGAAGGCCGCGGGCGACACGGTGATGGCCGAAACGAAGGCGCTGGGCGGCACCGGCGGCGTGATCCTGACCGGCCCGAGCAGCGAGATCGCGTGGAGCTTCAATACGCCGGGCATGTACCGCGGCCGGGTGTCGGCGGCGGGCGAGCGGGTGGTGGCGATCTATGGGGACGAGGAATAGCGTTCGATCATTACGCCGGTCCAACCGCAGGACGCACGCTCGCCTCATGCTCACCATCGCCGCATTGCTGCTCGCCGCCGCCTGCCCCACCGAGCGCGCTGACTACCGGTTGAGCGCGGACCCTTCGATCACCGCACGCTTCCACGCCGTGGCCCGCAGCGAGGACTGGCCGAGCGGCGTCGCGCTGCAGGTGCGGTTCGGGAAGACCGGTCGCAGCTACTGGTTCATCCCGTGGCAAGGGGGCACCGACGGCCGGACGAACATGGCAAGGGTGCGCGAAACATCGTCGCCGATCGAGTGACAGGCGATACGGGAGGATCTCGAAATCATCACCACCGACCGCCGCTACGCGATCGATGCGGCGGTGCCGACGGCCGGAAAGCCGGCGCCCACGCACGTGCTCCTGCCCGAGCTTGGCCATCTCGCCTGGTATGGGACGCCCGGCGACGAGCGCGACAGCGCCCCCCGCGCCTTCTTCGATTTCGTCGCCTGCCGCGCGCCCGGCAGCCATCTTGCGGCGCCGCGGATCCTGTTCCCGGCCGTTCCGTGACGCAGGCGGCGCTCAATCGAATCATAGTTTCCCGACCGCATTGCCCTCTGACACACCCGCCTTGTATCGCGGTCGGCATCCGCAACGCCGGGGGGCTGCAGTGAACGACTTCGAATTCATCTTCGCGCTCTTCGGCCTCCTGCTTGGCCTGTCGATCGCCGAGGTGCTGGGCGGCCTCGCCCGTGGGCTGGAGGCGCGGCTGCGGCCCGGGTCGACGGTGCGGATCGGATGGCTGACGCCGCTATTGGGCGCGTTCGTGCTGCTCGACCTGTTGTCGTTCTGGCAGGCGGCGTGGACGATGCGGGATATGGTCGCGGTGTCGGGCAAGGCGCTGATGGCGGTCACCGCGTTTGCCAGCGCCTATTACCTCGCGGCGCATCTCGTCTTTCCGCGCGATCCGGCCGAGCAGGGCGATTTCGATGCGCATTTCTTTCGCGTGCGGCGGATCGTGATCGGCGTGATGGCGGTGCTGCTGCTCTGCCAGATCGGATGGTATGCCACGCTGCCGCAACTGGCGGCGCATCTGGCCCGGCCGCTGGCGCTGGGGCTCACCGTCGTCCTGGCACTGCTGATGGCGGCCGCGATGTTGGTGAAAGGACGGCTCTGGTCGCGCGTGGTCATGATCGCGCTCGTCGCACGGTATGTCGTTGTTTATCTGTTGTAGCTGGCGACAAGCGGCTTTTCCCTCCCCCGCCCGCGGGGTAGACGGGCGACATGATCCGCAAGCTTGCCGCCATGATCGCGCTCGTCGCGACGATGTGTTCCACCGCCGCCTCCGCCTATTGGGAGTACGGTCACGAGACGATCGCCAGCATCGCCTATCGCAACGTGAAACCGGAAACGCGCGCGAAGATCGACGCGTTGCTGCGCCGGTCCGCGTTGCTGGAGACGCCAAGCTGCCCTGCACGGACGATCGAGCAGGCGAGCGTGTGGGCGGACTGCGTCAAGCCACTCGGCGAGCGGTTCAGCTATGCCTATTCCTGGCACTACCAGAACGTCGACGTGTGCAAACCGTTCGACCTGAAGTCCGCCTGCAAGGACGGCAACTGCGTGTCGGCGCAGGTAACGCGCGACGTGAAGCTGTTGCAGGATCCGAAGGTGCCGATGCGCGAGAAGGTGCAGGCGCTGGCGTTCCTGGTCCACTTCGTCGGCGACCTCCACCAGCCGCTGCATGCCGGCGACCGCGGCGATCTGGGTGGCAATCGCGCGCGGGCCGATTACGGCATCTACGCGCCGGAGCGGTTCAACCTTCATTCGATCTGGGACGGCCCGCTCGCCGAACGCGCCATCTCCACGCCGCCGAGCCTCGTCCGGACCTACACCCCCGCCGAACGCACGCCGGTGCAGGCGGGAACCGTCGAGGACTGGAGCCGCGACAGCTGGCAGGTGGCGCGCGACAGCGTCTATGCGAGCGCCATGGGCGACCCATGCGGCCCGCCGCCGGCCCGCTCTAAACTGGACGCCGCGACGATCGCGAAGCTGGTCGAGCCGGCGCGCGCGCAGGTGATGAAGGGCGGCCTCAGGCTCGCGCGATTGCTGGACGAGGCGTTCGGGCCGGCGCCGGTTGAGGTAAAGGGGCGGTAGAGCTGCGCGACTGCCCTCCGCCGCGTCGGGGGTTAGCGACTTGCCCGTGCTCCCGCACAGGCGTGAGCCCAGGGTTATCAACCGCAGCGCTTGTGGCTCTGGGCTCCCGCCTGCGCGGGAGCACGGCATTCTGCGGGACGACGCCTACCTTTACCTCCCGCCCCACTCCCAACCCCAGCCGCCATCGGTCTTCATCCAGACGATCCAGAGATAGACGATCGTCACCGCCACCCCGACACCGATCCGCACGCCATCGGTCGGCATGACCTTCACCGCTGCACCGATCGCCAGCAGGTACAGCGCGGTCGCCACCCATCCGGCGACGGTGGCCGGGACCGCGCCATAGCCGAAGCGCTTGCGGGCGAACCAATATCCCGGCCGAACCGGCTTTGGTGTGAACAACCCCATCATCACGCATCTCCCTCGGGTTTCGAATTGCCCGGCGGACGCCCGCGCCGGGCAGGCTCTGGCGCCGCGACCTTGATCCCCCGCCGCGCCAGCGCCTCGCGCAACAGGCATTCCACTTGCGCGTTCACGCTGCGCAGATCGGCCGCCGCCGCCCGCTCGATCGCCGCATGCAGCGCAGGATCGAGGCGCAGCGGAAACGCCTTCTTGGGTGGCGGCGCCACGACCGGCCTACTGATACAGCGTGCCGGTGTTGACGACAGGCTGCGCATCGCGGTCGCCGCACAGCACGACCATCAGGTTGCTCACCATCGTCGCGCGGCGCTCGTCGTCGAGTTCGACCACGCCCTTCGCCGACAATTGCTCCAGCGCCAGCTGGACCATGCCGACCGCGCCGTCGACCAGCGTCATTCGCGCCGCGACCACCGCCTGCGCCTGCTGCCGCCGCAGCATCGCGCCGGCGATTTCCTGCGCATAGGCGAGATGGGTGAAGCCGCATTCGTCGACGGTGATGCCGCTGACCACCAGCCGCGCGATCAGCTCGGCGCGCAGTTCGCCGCCGATCTGGTCGTGATTGCCGCGCAGCGTCACCTCCTGATGCTCGAAATCGTCGTAAGGATAGCGCGACCCGATCGTGCGGACCGCCGCCTCGATCTGCACGTTCACGAACGCCTTGTAGTCATCCACGTCGAACAGCGCCTGCGCGGTGTCGGTGACGCGCCACACGACCTGCGCCGCCATCTCGATCGGGTTGCCGCGCAGGTCGTTGACCTTGATGCGCTCGGAAATGATGTTGTTCGCGCGGACCGAGACCTTCTGCCGCATCATCCACGGGATGACCCAGCGCAGCCCCTCGGTCCGGTCGGTGCCCCGATACGCACCGAACAGCGTGATCGCAGCGGCCTGGTTCGGCTGGAGCATGTAGAAGCCGCTGGCGATGAACACCGCGACGATGGCGAGGACGATGACGCCGATCACCCACACCGGCGGCAGCGTCTCGCTGGCGAGCCCGAACACCAGAGCGACCCCGCCGAGTACCGCCGCGAACAGCAGCGCGAGCATGCCATACCCGCTAACGGTGTTCGCCCGCACTTCGCTGCTGTGGCTGAGCGCACTGCGCTCGCGTGTGGACTCGATCATCCCTGCCTCCCGTTAATGTGATATCACATTTATATCGGGATTTTAGGGAGTCAAGCGCGTAAGCCCTCCCCTGGGGGAGAGGGCTTTAGGGGTCACCCCAGCGTCACGGTCACCGCGCGACGGTTGCGGGCATAGCTCTCCTCGTCCGACCCGAGCGCAGCCGGGCGTTCCTTGCCATAGCTGATCGTCGAGATACGGCCCGCCGTGACACCGCGCGCGACGAGGTAGTTCTTCGCGGCATTGGCGCGACGGTCGCCGAGCGCGAGGTTGTATTCGCGCGTGCCGCGCTCGTCGGCGTGGCCCTCGATCGTGATGCGGATGTTAGGATAACGTTGCAGCCACGTCGCCTGGGTGTCGAGGATCGTCCGAGCCTGCGAATCGATGTCGAACTGGTCGAGGCCGAACAGCACGGTGTCGCTGCTGACCGAGCGCAGGAAATCCTCGCGGCTGCCCGGCACGATCGCGCCCGTGACATCGCCGGGGGTCTGGCCAGCGTTCGGATCCACCTGCCCCGTGCCCGCGGGCGCGGGCGGCAGCACGGTACGCTTCTTCGCGCAGCCGGCGGTGGCGATCAGCGCGGCGGCGAGGATCAGCTTGGTGGTGGTGCTTGCCATGATGGGTCTCCTTTTGGGATGGCTCTGCAAGGTCAGGGACGCAACGGCCCCCAGCTGGGATCGGATCCATCGAGCGGCGTCGGGATGCGCCGTTCGTTGATGCCGGTCAGATCGACGGACCACACGTCCGCCTTGGCCGCGCCCCGTCCGGCGCGGAAGAAGGTGAGGACACGGCCGTTGGGGGACCAGCTCGGTCCCTCGTCGCCCCAGGCCTCGGTCAGCAGCTTTTCGCTCCCGCCCGAGGGCGACATTACTCCGACGCGGAAGGCGCCGCCGCCCAGCCGGGTGAAGGCTATCAGATCGCCGCGCGGGCTCCACGCAGGCGTCGCATAGCGCCCGCCGCCGAAGCTGATCCGCTGCTGGTTCGATCCGTCGGCGTTCATTACGTACAACTGCTGCGTGCCGGAACGGTCACTTTCGAACACGATCTTCGATCCGTCGGGCGAGTAGCTGCCGCCCGTGTCGATCCCGGCGCTGCTGGTCAGCCGCTGCGGCGAACCGCCATCGATGCCGACGCGGTAGATGTTGGTCGTGCCCGACTGCGCCATCGAGAAGATAACCCAGCGCCCGTCCGGCGACACCCGCGGCGCGAACGTCAGACTGGCGCCGGTGACCAGCCGCCGCTGCTGCCCGGTGCCGAGGTTATAGACGTACAGCGCCGGCCGGTCGCCGACGTAGCTCATATAGACGATCTGCTGCTGGTTCGGTGCGAACCGCGGCGTCAGCACGATCGACTGGCCGTTGGTCAGGAAGCGGTGGTTCGCACCGTCCTGATCCATGATGGCCAAGCGCTTGATCCGCTTCCCCTTCGGCCCGGTTTCGGAAACATAGACGATGCGGCTGTCGAAATACGGCCCCTCGCCCGACAGGCGGGTGTAGACCGTGTCGGCGCATTTGTGCGCGGCGCGGCGCCAGTCGGCGGGCGACACGACGAAGCCCTGCCGGGTCAGCTCGGTCTTCGCAAACACGTCGTAGAGGTAGCAGCCGACCGTCAGCGTGCCATCACCGTTGGCGCGCACGAACCCCTGGATCAGCGCCGACGCCCCCGCCCCGCCCCAATAGGTGAAGTCGGGCGCGGTCACCTGCTCCTGCGGCACGGCGCGCAGCCGCTCCGGGCCCACCGGCTTGAAAAGCCCCGAATTGCGCAGGTCGTTGGTCACGATCTCGGCGAGCTGGCGGCCCAGCACGTCGGTCGATCCGGCGGCGGTCGTCTGGACGGCAGGCGTCGGCATCGCGGGTATCGCAATCGTCAGCGGCTCGGAAATGCCGCCGACCACGTCCACCTCGACCTGCGCGGCGGCGGGCGTGGCGATGAAGGTGACGGCCGCCGCCGCGAGTAGCCGAAGGGGCTTGAGCATTCTGATCTCCAAAACAACCGTTCGTGCTGAGCGAAGTCGAAGCACCTGCGCCTCGACCGATGCTTCGACTTCGCTCAGCACGAACGGATCTTGATTGAACTCGGCCGCCATCAGCCCGGCAGCTTGTAGTTGAGAATGATGTCCTTCCAGCCGTTCTCGTACAATTCGGCCGGCAGTTTATAGGGCGCGCACTGGATCACCGCAGCGGCAGCGAGTTCGCCGACGCGCTGGGCATAGCGCTGGTTCTCGTCGGTTACGCCGGTCTGGCCGGTCACGCTAGGGCGCCCGGCGAGCGAGCCGTCCGCCTTCATGCGCAGACGGAATTTTGTGCTGATTTGATTGGCGCCTGGCCCCGGATTGGGCACGCGGTTGGCGCACGGTTGCACCTGACGCTTAATGGCGTCGCCAAGCCCTGCCACCGCCTGCGCGCTGACCGCGGCGGCGCGCGGCGCCTCGCCGGTGCCGCGCTCGCTGGAGATGGCGAGCGATTTGCGGAAGTCGTCGCCCAGCACGCTGCCGCGCGGGCGCGTTGCCTTGGCGGATGCGCTGGTGCCGGGGCGCTCGGGCGAGACGTCCGGACGCGACAGGCCGGGGCGCTGGCGGCTGGGCTGTGCCGGCGTGGCGCGGGCCGGCGGGGCAGGTGCGGCGTTGGCGGGTTGAGGTTTCGCTGGTGGCGTCGGCTTCGCGACAGCCGCCGGGCGGGTCGGCGCAGGCTTGGCCGGCGCGGGTTTCGCGACCGTCGGCTGCGCCGATGCCGGACGCGCCGGTTCGGGTCGCGGCTGCGGCGGGGCGGGCGGCGGCGTCGCAGGCTGCGCCACCGCCGTTTCCGGTGAAGGCGCCGGCGCGGCATCCTCGGGCGGGCCGGTATCGGGTGCCTCCGACGTGGCCGGCGCCTCTGTGGTCGCAGGCGCCGCACTCTCCAGCGACACCTCGTCGACCAGCGAAATATCGATCGGCTTGCTTTTCAATTTCAGCGGGTTGGGCGTCGCGAGGAAACCGACCGACAGCAGCCCGAACAGCAGGACATGTCCCGCGGCCGCCACGCCCAGCCCGTATTTCTCCGCGCGCTCCATGCCTTACTGCGGCCCTTCCGCATTGGTGACCAGCGCCACGCGGTTCAGCCCGGCGCGGTTCAGCTCACCCATCACCCCCATGACCTTGCCGTAGTCGAGGCCCTTGTCGGCGCGCAGTAGCACCTGCGGCGGATTGTCCGCCGGCGCCCGCGCGGCCAGCCCCGCGAGCGTATCGGGCAACGTCGCCGTCACGTCGGTCTTGTCGATGAACACGCGGCCCTGCTCGTCGATCGCCATGTCGACCGGCTTCTGCTCCTGATCCAGCGCCTTCGCGCGGCTGTCGGGCAGGTTCACCGGCACGCCAGCAGTCAGCAGCGGCGCCGTCACCATGAAGATGATGAGCAGCACCAGCATCACGTCGACCAGCGGCGTGACGTTGATGTCCGCCATCGGCGCCCGCCGGCCGCGCCCACGCTGCGAAGGAAGGTTCATCGCCATCGGTTCAGCGATCCGAATCCAGCTGGCGGCTGAGCGTCGCGTGGAAGCCGTCGGCGAAGCGGTTCAACCGCGCCTCGATCCGGTTGATGCCGTGACTGAACCGGTTGTAGGCGATGACCGCCGGGATGGCGGCGAACAGGCCGATGGCGGTCGCGAACAGCGCCTCGGCGATGCCCGGCGCGACGACGGCCAGCGACGAATTCTGCTGGCTGGCGATGCTGGTGAAGGCGCGCATGATGCCCCACACCGTGCCGAACAGGCCGACGAACGGCGCGACCGAACCGATGGTGGCGAGGATATTCAGCCGATCCGACAGCCGGTCGATCTCGTTGGCCGCCGCCGCGCCCATCGCCGTCGCCAGTCGCTCGCGCGTGCCGTCCCGGTCCACCGTCTTGCCGGCGGTCGAGCGGCGCCATTCGGACACGCCGGCGGTGAAGACGCGCGCGACCGGCAGCGGGTCCTCCGAGTGCGCCTTGTAGAAGGCGTCGATGTCAGCGGCCTTGCGATAATCGCCCTCGAAATCCTCGGTGCCCTTGCGCACCTTGCCCAACCGCGACCAGAACATCACCATGATCGCCCACGTCCAGACGCTGGCGGCGATCAGGCCCAGCATCACCGCCTTCACGACCAGATCGGCCTGCAGGAACAGGGCGACCGGCGACAGGGTGGCGGCGTCGGCGTTGGCAATCAGTTCCATGTCTTCCCCATTTCGTCGGCGGCGATATCCCCCGCCACCAGTCCGTCGAATGCCGCCATCCACACCGCCGGCTGTCGCCGTGGCCGGCCCGACGGCGTCAGGAACGCCGCCTCCACCGTGCCGTCGGTCAATACGACCGCGTCGCGCATGACCCGCTGCTGAATGACGACCGAAGCGGCGCGCAGCCGTGTCACCCGCGATACCACCGTCAACGTATCGTCGAGCCGCGCGGGCGCCGCGTAGCGGATCGACAGGTCGCGAATGGCGTAGACGCCCTCCCCGCTCTCCACCGCCGCACGCTGGTCGATGCCCACGGCACGCAGCATCGCGGAACGCGCGCGCTCCATGTAGCGCAGATAGTTGGCGTGATAGACGACGCCCGACAGATCGGTGTCCTCGAAATACACGCGGAGCACGAAGCGGTGCTCGGTTCCGTCGAAACGGCCTTCGAGCGGCAGGCTGTCGGGTGTGGCCGTCATGCCACAGGCTGTTAACCCAACGACTCGCCGCACGTAACCCCGTTCGTCCCCCTAATCGCACCGGTCGTCGGTTGCAGGCGTTGGCAGACGGCCGACGTCAACGACGGTGCGAGGATTCAACGAGGCTTCCTGGGCCATCGTTTTGCGTCATTCCTGCGCCTCCGCCGAACCACTGTTTTCTAGTCGAACAAGCCGTCCTGCGCCCCCGCCGGCGGATCGAGCCCGAGATGCTTCCATGCCAGCCCGTTGAGGCACCGCCCCCGCGCCGTCCGCGCGACCAGGCCGAGCTGGATCAGGAAGGGTTCGATCACCTCCTCGATCGTGTCGCGCGGCTCGGACAGGCCCGCCGCCAGCGTCTCCACGCCGACCGGCCCGCCGCGATAGATGTCGGCGATCATCGTCAGATAGCGGCGATCCATCGCGTCGAGGCCAAGCCCATCGACCTCCAGCCGGTTGAGCGCCCGATCGGCGGCGCGCGCATCGACGGTCGGCTCGCCCGCGACATTGGCGAAGTCGCGCACCCGCCGCAGCAGCCGTCCGGCGATCCGCGGCGTACCCCGGCTGCGCCGCGCGACCTCGCGCGCGCCATCCTCGGTGACGACGAGGCCGAGCAGCCCGGCGGCGCGGGTGACGACGCGCAGCAACTCGTCCTCGGTATAGAATTGCAGCCGCACCGGGATGCCGAACCGGTCCCGCAGCGGCGTCGTCAGCAACCCCTGCCGCGTCGTCGCCCCGACCAGCGTGAAGCGCGGCAGGTCGATCCGCACGCTGCGCGCCGACGGCCCCTCCCCGATCATCAGGTCGAGCGCGCGGTCCTCCATCGCCGGGTACAGCACTTCCTCGACCGCAGGATTGAGCCGGTGAATCTCGTCGATGAACAGCACGTCGCCGTCTTCGAGATTGGTGAGCAGCGCGGCGAGATCGCCCGACTTGGCGATGACCGGGCCGGATGTGGCGCGGAACCCCACCCCCATCTCCCGCGCGACGATCTGCGCCAGCGTCGTCTTGCCGAGCCCCGGCGGCCCGAAGAACAGCACATGGTCCAGCGCATCGCCGCGCGACCGGGCGGCATCGATGAACACCCGCAGATTCTCGCGCGCCGCCCGCTGCCCGACGAACTCGTCGAGCGACTTCGGCCGCAACGCGGCGTCGATATCCTCGGGCTTGCGCGCGGCGGTGAGGATGCGGTCGTCGGTCATTGGCTGCGATCGAAGATGGTGGTGATATCGCGCGCGTGATGCAGTACCCGGACGATCAGCAAATCGTCGCCTTCCACGCGATAGTAGATGCGATGCGATCGGTACAGAAAACTGCGCATTCCTTCCCCCAGATCGCGTTCGGCGACGCCGGCCATCGGCCGCGCCGCGAGCCTGTCAAATGCACCGATCAGCCCGTCCAGATAATCGCTTCCGACGCGGCTGCCGAACGTGGTCTTGCTGTAGGTTCCGATATCCCTGAGGTCCGTGCGCGCCGCCGGCGCGGTGCGCAGGTTAGTCACGCAGATCGGGATCCTCGGCGATTATCTCCGCGATGATGTCCCGCGGGTCCTGTTCGAGCACACCCGATGCCAGCCCCTCGTCGATCATCGCCTTCAGCCAGCGACGGTCCTCCGACTGCTGGTCCTGCCTGACGAGGTCGCGAAGATAGTCCGCCGCATCGGCATAGCGGCCCTGACCGATGCGCAGGTTCACCCATTCCTGCAATGCATCCGGCATCGAGATGGTAAGCTGGGTCATCCGTTGAAGATAATCCTCGTTCGCCAAAACACCAACCATCACTTTGCCGCCTTCCTGAGCGCCAGCCGCACCAGCGCGTCGAGGGTGGCGCCCGGACCCAGTTCCTCCTCTGCCGCCGCGACCGCGGACGCCGCCTCGGCGGGGCGGAAGCCGAGGTTGCCGAGCGCGGACAGTGCGTCGCCCGCGGCACTGCCGACCGGCGCCGCCACCACGCCCGCGACGCCAAGCGCGACCGTGCCGACCTTGTCCTTCAGTTCCCGCACGATGCGCTCGGCGAGCTTCGGCCCGACGCCGTTCGCGCGCGCCACCATCGCCTTGTCCTGCGCCGCGATCGCGCGGGACAGGTCGTCGGGCGCCAGCGCCGACTGGATGGCGAGCGCCACCCGCGCACCCACCCCCTGCACCCCCGTCAGCAAGCGGAACCAGTCGCGCTCCGCCGCGGTCGCGAAGCCGACGAGGCGGATGAAATCCTCCGCCACCAGCATCTCGGTGTGCAGCGTCACGCCCTCCCCCACCGGCCCCAGCGCATCGAGCGTGCGCGCCGAAGCGCCGACCAGGTAGCCGACGCCGCCGACGTCGATCACGGCATGATCGGCGGCGGTCGCGGTGAGGATGCCTTTGAGGTGGGCGATCATGCGCGGTACATAAACGGAACGCGCGCTACAGGGGAAGCCCCCATCACCGCATCAGCCGCGCACTCGCCAGATGATGGGCATGGCAGATCGCGACCGCCAGCGCATCGGCGGCATCCGGCCCGGCCAGCTTTACGCCCGGCAGCAGCACGCCCACCATCCCCTGAATCTGCCGCTTCTCGGCGCCGCCGGTACCCACCACCGCCTTCTTGACCGTGCTCGGATGATATTCGCCGATGACGAGGCCAGCGGTCGCCGCCGCCAGCAGGACCACGCCACGCGCCTGCCCGAGCTTCAGCGTGGACTGCGCGTTGCTGTTGCCCAGCACCTCCTCCGCCGCCGCGCCGTCGGGCCGTTCGGCGCGGATGACCTGCCCCAGTGCCTCGTACAGATTGCTCAGCCGCCGCGGCAGCGGCATCGACGGTTCGGTTCGGATCTGGCCGTTGGCGATATGGCGAAGCCGGTTGCCCTCGGCGAAGATGATGCCCCAGCCCGTCGTGCCCAGCCCGGGGTCGAGGCCAAGGATAATCAGCCCAGCTTCTCCATCACCGCATCGGACATCTCGTAATTGCCCCACACGGTCTGCACGTCGTCGTCGTCGTCCAGCGCGTCGAGCAGCTTGAACAGCGTGGCGGCATCGCCCTCGCCCACCTCGATCATCGTCTGCGGGCGCCAAGCGAGCTTCGCACCCTCGGCCTCGCCCAGCACGGGCTCCAGCGCCTTCATCACCTCGTGCAGCGCGCCCTGCTCGGTCCAGATCTCGTGACCGTCCTCGCTCGACGTCACGTCGTCGGCACCGGCCTCCAGCGCCGCCTCGAACACCTTCTCGGCATCGCCCGCGCTCGCCGGATAACTGATGAGCCCCATGCGATCGAAGCCGTGGCTGACGGAGCCGCTGGCGCCCAGGTTGCCGCCGTTTTTCGACACGGCGGTGCGCACGTTGGTCGCGGTGCGGTTGCGATTGTCGGTCAGCGCCTCGATGATGAGGCTGACGCCCGCCGGACCGAAGCCCTCGTAACGGATTTCCTCGTAATTCTCGGTATCGCCCTTCGACGCCTTGTCGATCGCGCGCTGGATGTTGTCCTTGGGCATCGACTGCGCCTTGGCGGCGTTCACCGCGGCGCGCAGGCGCGGGTTCATGTCGGGATCGGGCAGGCCCATCTTGGCCGCGACGGTAATTTCGCGGCTGAGCTTGCTGAACATGCCCGAGCGCTTCTTATCCTGCGCGCCCTTGCGGTGCATGATGTTCTTGAACTTTGAATGGCCTGCCATCGGAAACCCCGTAAAGTGGTACTTTACGGGGACCCCAACAGGGGTGCGACCCGCAAGTGAATATGCGCTCTACCCGCGCTTCGCCAATGCGTCGAGCTTCGCCTCCAGCCGTTCCAGCCGCTCGATCACATGGCCGTCCAGCTTGTGGTGCAGCCGCAGGATGTCGAGCTCGGCACGCAGGTTCGTCTCGTAGTCCAGGCTCGCGGCGACGCGGTCCTTCGCCGACTGGCGGTTCTGGCTCATCATGATGACCGGCGCCTGCACCGCGGCGAGCGTCGAGAGCATCAGGTTGAGGAAGATGTAGGGGTATGGATCGAACGCCATCCCGAAATGCGCCAGCACGTCGGTGTTGAGCAGCATCCAGCCGAACAGCACCACCGCGAACGCGATGATGAAGCCCCACGATCCCCCGACCGCCGCGACGCGGTCGGCCAGCCGGTCGCCGAAGCTCGATCGCTCGTCCGACACGTCCGACGCATCACGCGCGACGATCGTGCCGGCGGCGATGCCGGCCAGCACGCGGCGTTCCTCGTCATCCAGCGCGGCCTCGGGCTTGCCGAGCAGCCGCGCCGCGACCTCCGCCGGGGAATGCCGTGGCGTGTCGGTCATGCCATGCCGAGCGCCTGGCGATAGGTTTCGAGCAGCGCGTCCTGCTCGTCGAGCTGATGCTTCTCCATCTTCCGCAGGCGGATGATGGCGCGCATGATCTTGGGGTCGAAACCGGTGCCCTTGGCCTCGGCATAGACGTCCTTGATGTCGTCGCCGATGCCGCGCTTCTCTTCTTCCAGCCGCTCGATACGCTCGATCAGGAGACGCAGCTGTTCGGCCGATACGTTGTCGGTCATGGATACCCTTTCTGAAACAGGGGGCGCGTGTAGGCGAAGCCGGGGCGCAGGTTCAAGCGCGTCGATTTTCTTCCGTTCGTGCTGAGCGAGGTCGAAGCACGGTTTTGCTGGGCAGGTCCTCGGTCAGGGGTGACGGGCATGGTTTGCATCACGAACCCGCCGCCGCTGTCCTACACGCCAGCCGATCGCTACCCCGAAATTCATGCCCACATCGCTCAACCGACCTGTCGAGCAACAGGCCATTTGAAGCTCAACCGATCGGTTGAGCTTCAAGCCCGCTTCACGAGAGGAAACGCACGTGTTTTCGTCTCGACATTCACGCTCAACACGATGGTTGAATATCGATGCCGACCCCGCGCTAGTCCCGCCCCGCGCCCTTCATGACGCGACCACCGCGCATCACGAAATCGACGCGCTCCAGCCGCCGGACGTCGTCCAGAGGCGAGCCGGTCACCGCGATGATGTCGGCCGCCTTGCCCACTTCCAGCGTGCCGATGCGGTTCGACTGGCCGAGCAGGTCGGCGGCGGCGACGGTGGCGGTGCGGATCGCCTGCGCGGGGGTCATGCCGATCTTGTCGACGAGCAGCGCGAATTCCTCCGCATTGCGGCCGTGCGCGGATACGCCGGTGTCGGTGCCGAACGCGAACTTCACCCCGGCCCGAAACGCGCGGCGGTGACTGTCGACCATCGCTGCAGCCGCTGCCTCCGCTTTCGGAATGGTCGCGGGCGGCAGCGCCCCGGCGCGGGCCTGGGCGAGCGCCGCGACGGGCGCGATCTCGGTCGGGACCAGATAGGCGCCGGTCCGCTTGAACAACGCGATCGCGTCGTCGTCCAGGAAACTGCCATGCTCGATCGAATCGACCCCGGCGGCCAGCGCGCCCTTGGTTCCATCGGCAGCGTGGCTGTGCGCCGCGACCTTGCGGCCGAGATTGTGCGCGGTATCGACGATCGCCTTCATCTCCTCGGCGGTGAAGGCGCGGCCGAGCCCGCCCGACACGTTCGACAACACGCCGCCCGTCGCCATGAACTTGATGACGAGCGCACCCAGCCCGACCTGCCGACGCACCGCGCGGGTGCAGTCGGCGGGGCCGTCGCAGGTGTTGTCCACCGTCGCGGCGACGGCGTGCGCGAAGGGTTCGGCGAGGCCGTTCAGCGGGTCACCATGCCCACCGGTCACCGAAATGCCCGCGCCCGCATTCACGATGGTCGGGCCATCGACATCACCCCGCTCGATCGCATCGCGCAACGGCCGGATACCGCGCGGATCGGCACCGAGATCGCGAACGGTGGTGAACCCCGCCATCAGCGTCGCGCGCGCATTGCCGACGCCGTAGAGCACGTCGTCGGCCGGCTCCGTGTTGAGCGCGGTCAGCCGCGAACGCATCGGATCGCCGCCGATGCCGAGCAGATGGACATGCATGTCGATCAGCCCCGGCAGCACGAACCGGTCCTTGAGATCGACCACCGCGGCCCCGTCCGTCGGCACCGCATAGCCGTCGCGCACTTCGGCGATCCGCCCGTCGCGTACGATGATCGTCGATGGGCCGCGCGGTGCCTCGCCCGGCACCGCCAACAGGCGGCCGGCGTGGATGTAGGTGATCTTCGGCGCGGCGGCGGCGGGGGCAGCCGCCGGCGTCTGCGCGGCGGCAGGCGCCCCGGCGACCAGCGCCAGAGCCAGTGCGATCGAACGGTACATCGGCGTCCCCCCTTGCCTCTTTTCTATTGCCGGCAAGGCTGGCGCATCCGCGCCCGATCCACAAGCGGCTCAACCGGCCGGGATGGTCTGCGACGGCGGATCGCTCGCCGGGAAGCTTTCGTCCAGCGCTTCGTCCAGCTCGGCCTCGACATGGTTGCGCTTCACGCTCCCGTCCATCCGCGCCAGCTGCTCGGGCGAGGCGGGCAGCTGGTGCTTCGCCTTCCAGACGTCATAGGGCTCGCCATAGATCGCCTCGCGCGCCGCATTCTTGTCGATGCCTGCCGCTTCGCCGATCCAGTCCGACAGACAGTTTCGGCAGAATCCGGCCAGCCCCATCAGGTCGACGTTCTGCGCGTCGCTGCGGTGGCGCAGGTGGCGGACGAGCCGGCGGAAGGCGGCAGCAGCGGCGGCATCGTCGATCGTATCGAGGGGGTCGGACATCTATGCATTCCTATTCATTGAACGCGACCCTGATTAGCGGCTAGGAGCTGTCGGACAAGTTCGAGAAGGACCAGCATGACCGTCACGATCCGCCCCCGCACCCGCAAGGTTCGCGTGCTCGCGACGCTGGGTCCAGCCAGCAGCACGCCCGAAATGATCGCGAAGCTGTTCGCCGCCGGCGCCGACGCCTTCCGCGTCAACATGAGCCATGGCGACCAGGCATCGAAGGTGCCGGTGATCCAGGCGATCCGCCAGCTCGAACAGACGCTGGGGCGGCCCTCGACGATCCTCGCCGACCTGCAGGGACCGAAGCTGCGCGTGGGCGCCTTCGCCGAGGGCCGCGTGATGCTGGAGACGGGTAGCGAATTCGTGCTCGACCGCGACGAGACGCCCGGCGACGCCCGCCGCGTCCGCCTGCCGCACAAGGAGATCTTCGCCGCGATCGAACCGGGCGCCCGCCTGTTGCTCGACGACGGCAAGCTGGTGCTGCACGTGATCGAACATGACGCCGACCGCATCGTCACCCGCGTCACGGTGGGCGGCGCGCTCAGCAATTCCAAGGGCTTGAACGTCCCCGATGTCGTCCTGCCGCTCGCCGCGCTGACCCCCAAGGACATCAGCGACATGGCCTTCGCGCTGGAACAGGGCGTCGACTGGGTGGCGATGAGCTTCGTCCAGCGCCCCGAGGATCTGGCCGAGGGCCGTAAGCTCATCCAGGGCCGCGCCGCGCTGCTGGCCAAGATCGAGAAGCCAAGTGCAGTCGCGCGGCTGGAGGAAATCATCGAGGGCTGCGACGGCGTCATGGTCGCCCGCGGCGATCTCGGCGTCGAGCTGCCGCCCGAAGCCGTGCCGCCGCTCCAGAAGCGCATCGTCGAGACCGCACGGCGACTGGGCCGCCCGGTGGTGGTCGCGACGCAGATGCTCGAATCGATGATAACTTCGCCCTCCCCGACCCGCGCCGAGGTGTCGGACGTCGCGACCGCAGTCTACGACGGCGCGGACGCGATCATGCTGTCGGCCGAGAGTGCGGCAGGTGCCTGGCCGATCGAATCGGTGACGATGATGGATTCGATCGCGAACTCGGTCGAACGCGATCCCGGCCACGGCGACCGCGTCCACTTCACCGTGACGAAGCCTGACCCCACCACCGCCGACGCGCTGGCCGAGGCCGCGAAATCGATCGCCCGGACGGTTTCGGCGAAGGCCATTATCTGCTTCACCTCGTCGGGCTCCACCGCACGGCGCATCGCCCGCGAGCGGCCGTCGGTGCCGATCCTGGTGCTGACCCCCGAAAAGGCCACCGCCCGACGGCTCGGACTGTTGTGGGGCGTCCACGCGGTCAACACCCGCGACGTCGATTCGTTCGAGGAAATGGTGGCGAAGGCCAAGCGCATGGCGCTCCGCCACAACATCGCCGCGGCCGGCGACAGCGTCATCATCTGCGCCGGCGTGCCCTTCAAGACGCCGGGCAGCACGAACGTTCTCCACGTCGTCCGCATCGTCGGTGACGAGCTGAAGGGCTATGACACGGAGGGGTAAGGTCGCGGTTGTGCCGGCCTTGATCGGCCCCACATCGAAGCGATGATGAAGACGTTGATCGTCGCCGCGCGGGATCGCGCACGGCTGGCCGAGATCACGGCGGTCGCGTCGCGGTTCGGTTTGCAGTCGCTCGCGGGCGCGATCGGCATGACTCGGGATGACCCCCTCGATACCGGAAGCGACAGCCTGCCGCGGCGGACGCGGATGGCGCTGGAGGCGCTGGGGCCGACCTTCGTGAAGCTTGGGCAGATCCTCGCCACACGCGGTGACCTGCTGTCGGCCGACTGGATCGCGGAGCTGGAACGCCTGCACAGCCAGGCGCCAACGCTGCCGTTCGAAGCTTTGCGCGCGGATGTCGAGGCTGCGCTGGGGGAACCGCCCGAGACCGCCTTCGCCCGTTTCGATCCCGAGCCGTTGGCGGCCGCATCGATGGCGCAGGTCCACCGCGCATCGCGGCACGACGGGCGTGCCCTCGTGCTGAAGATTCGGCGTCCGGGCATACGTGCGCGCATGGAAGCCGACCTGCGCATCATCACCCACCTTGCCGGAATCGCCGAGGCCGCAAACGCCGAGGCGCGCCGGTTCCAGCCGGTGGCGATGGCGCGCCAGTTGGCCGCGGCGATGCTGGAGGAACTCGACTTCACCGCAGAGGCGCGCAACGCCGATCGGATGCGTGAGGATTTTGCCGGCGACGATTGCGTCGTCGTGCCGGACATCGACTGGGAACACACATCAGAAGCGCTGCTCGTCATGGACTATATCGCCGGCACGCCCCCGCGCGATGCAGCGACACTGGTCGCGGCCGGCCTCGACCCCCACGCCATCGCGACGCTGGGCGTGGATACCGTACTCGACATGGTCTTCGTCAACGGCCGCTTCCACGCCGATCCGCATCCGGGCAACCTGCTCTGCCTGCCCGGCAACCGCATCGCGTTGCTCGATCTCGGCACGATCGGCCATGTCTCCCCGCGACGAAGGCGCGAATTCCTGGCGTTCACGCAGGCGCTGGCGAGCGGCGATGCCGATGCGCTCGCCGATGTGCTGGGCGCATGGTCGGCCGGAACCAATGCCCCGCGCGAGGCGGTCGTGCGGGCGGCCGAGCGGCTGACGCAGCAGCACGGCGGCGGTCGGATGGTGCTGCGCGCGATCATCGCCGACTCGCTTGCCGTCGTGCGGGAAGAGGGGCTGGCGATGCCGCCCGATCTGCTGCTCATCTTCCGCGCGCTGGTCACGATCGACGGCGTACTGACGGGGATACAGCCGGATTTCGACCTGTCGGCGGCGATCCGCCGGGCGTCGCTGCGACTGGTTCGCGCTCGGCTGGCGCCCGAGGCGTGGTCGGCGGCGGGCGGCGCACTCGCCGCCGAGCTTTTCCGGCTCGGCGATGACGCGCCCCGACTGGTGCGGGCGCTGGTCAGGAAGGTGGAGGACGATGGTGCCGGACAGATGGCCCGATCGGGCGATCTCGTCGCGGCGATCCGGTCCGCCGGGCAGACGCTGGCCTGTGCGGTGATCGGCGGCGCGGTCGTCATCGCCGCCGCCGTCTGGCTTCACCCCTGAGGCAACAGGCCGAGCGACACCAGGTCCGCGCGGAACGCCGGCTCACCGTCGAACAGGACGGCGTGAATACCAAGAGCCGCCGCCGCCGCGACGTTGGCGGCGTTGTCGTCGACGAACACCGCCTGGTGCGGCTCCAGCCCGAAGCGCTTCAACGCCAGCCGATAGATCGCGGGATCGGGCTTCACCAGTTTCTCGTCGCCCGATACGACGATGTCGCGGAAGCGGTCGAACAGATTCGCGTCGCGGGTGCGCAATTCGGGAAAGAACTCGCCCGAGAAATTGGTGATCGCGAACAGCGGCACGCCCGCCGCATCCAGCTCCGCGACCAGATCGTGCATCCCCGGCACCGGATCGCCGATCGATTCGAGGAAGCGCGGGCCCCAGTGGCCGATCAGCTCGGCGTGCTGCGGAAACCGTGCGACCAACTCCTCCGACGTCTCCGCGAACGGACGGCCGGCGTCGTGCTGAAAATGCCATTCGACGGTGACGACGTCGCGCAGGAACGCGGAAAGCGCCTCATCGTCGGGGATGAGGCGCTGGTAGAGGAACCGCGGGTCCCAGTCGTAGAGAACCTTGCCGACGTCGAAGATGACGGCGGTAGGGCCGGCCATATGGCTCAGCCCTGGCGCGCCTTGAAGCGGCGGTTCGTCTTGTTGATGACGTAGATGCGGCCACGGCGACGGATCACGCGGTTGTCCCGGTGGCGATCCTTCAGCGACTTCAGCGAATTGACGATCTTCATGGCGTTGTGCCGCTTCTTTGAATTGGGTTTCGGAAAAGAGGCGCCCGCCTATAAGCGAGGTTGTGCCAAGTCAAGGACGAACGGGGTCGCAGCCCGCGGCCGCGGCGCTCCTTCGCTGGAGACCGAAGCCATGCCCATCGCGCTCGTCCTAGCTGCCCTCCTCACCCCCGGCCAGAGCGAACCGGCCCCCGCCATCGCTCGCGGCACGATCGCCGTGGAGCGCCCGGCCGCGGTGAACCGTCGCCCCGCCCCTACCGCCATCTACGCCGACGGCATCGAATCGGCGCTGATCGACGCAGGTTTCGTCGCGATCCCCGATGTCGACCATGCCCGCTACGTCGCCCGCTACGACCTCAAGCGCACGGCACAGGGGGCAGCGCTGGCCCCCGGCAAGGCGCCGGGCGTCGTCGGCGGCGCCGCCATGCTCGGTACCGGCGCGCATGTCGCGGTCGGCCTCGGCTCGTCGACCAGCGTACGCTCGATGGTCGCCACCGAACTGACGCTGACGATCACCCGGCGCGGCGAGAGCACGCCGGCATGGGAGGGGCGTGCCGTGACCCACGTCGTTTCCGGCACCGCCGCCGATGCACCGGACGCGATATCGCGCAAATTGACCGGTGCGTTGATACGAAATTTGAACCAACCCTCCGGTTTGATGATAAGCATTCCATGATGCGATACCTGATCCTCCTCCCCGTCGCCGCGCTTGCGGCCTGTACCTCCGGCGTCCAGCGCGCGCCCACCGACGTCGTCCGCTATCACGGCGGCGCGGTGCAGCCCGGCTCGATCGCGGTCGAACCCGCGCCGATGACGGGCGCCGCGACCAGCCTGGAATATCAGGTCTATGCCGACGCGGTCGCCGCGGAACTGGCGAAGATCGGCTACACGCCGACAACGGGGACAAGCACGCAATATGTCGCGACCCTCTCCTATCAACGCACGCTGCGCGGTCAGGTGCGCACGCCGCCGAAGTTCTCGATCGGCATCGGCGGCGGCGGCTTTTCCGGCGGTCGCGGTGGTGGCGGAGTCGGCCTTGGCGGCGGCCTGAGCACCGGGTTCGGCAGCAAGACCCGCGACGTGCTGGGCAACGAACTGTCGGTGCAGATCCGTCGCCGCAGCGACAACCAGACGGTCTGGGAAGGCCGCGCGCAGAACGAGGGGCTGTCCGATCCGAAGGAGCCGGGTTCCGCCCCTGCGACGCGGCTGGCCGCGGCGCTGTTCAAGGACTTCCCCGGCGAATCGGGCATCACCGCGAGCGTCAAATGAGCATCTCGATCAATGCCGCCTTCGACAGCGGCGCGATCCGCCTCGTCGGCATAGACGGCGATGTCGTGTCGCTGGAAATCCCGGCCGACAAGGATTCGGATTTCTACCAGTGGTTCCACTTCCGCGTCGCGGGTGCGGCCGGACGCACGCTGACGTTCCGCATCGTCAATTGCGCGCAGTCCGCGTTCCCGGGCGGCTGGCCGGGGTATCGCACGCGCGTATCGACCGATCGTGAGATCTGGGTGATGGCGCCCGACACGCGCTACACGGACGGCGTGCTGGAATGGACGCACCGGTTCGACAGCGACCTGGCGTGGTTCGCCTATTTCCAGCCCTACACGCTCGACCGCCACGACGCCGCGATCGCGAAGGCCGCGCTGGCCGAGGGCGTCACGCACCGCGAACTCGGCCGTACGCTGGATGGCCGCGCGATCGACTGCCTGAGCGTCGGCACCGGCGCGAAGCAGGTCTGGCTCTACGGTCGCCAGCATCCCGGCGAGCCGATGGCGGAATGGTGGATGGAGGGCGCGATCGACCTGCTGACCGACGCCGCCAACCCGACCGCCCGAGCTTTGCGCAATAAGGCGACGATCCACCTCGTGCCCAACTTGAACCCCGACGGCTCGTATCGCGGCCACCTGCGCACCAATGCAGCCGGCGTGAACCTCAACCGCGAGTGGCACAGCCCGACCGCGGAGCGCAGCCCGGAAGTGCTGTGCGTTCTTGCGGCGATGGACGCGACCGGCGTCGATGTCGCCATGGACGTCCATGGCGACGAGGCGATCCCCGCGAACTTCCTCGCGGGGTTCGAGGGCATTCCGTCCTGGACCGACGCGCTCGGCGAGAAATTCTACGAATTCGGCCGCCGGCTCGCCGCGCATACCCCCGATTTCCAGGTCGAGAAGGGCTATCAGAAGGCCGCGCCGGGTCGTGCGAACCTCAGCATGTCGACCAACCAGCTCGCCGAACGCTTCGGCGCGGTGGCGATGACGCTGGAGATGCCGTTCAAGGATCACGATCCCAATCCCGACGCCGTCCACGGCTGGGACGGCAAGCGGTCGAAGGCGCTGGCGGTCGCGTGTCTCGAAACGCTGGCCGGGATGATCGACGAAATCTGACGTCCGGTCGGGGTGCGGGTGAGTTGCGCAACCCCACGCCGCCTCTCTATCAGCCGCCCCACGTCATTCAGGAGCGCCCATGCCCACCCTCGTCCTCATCCGCCACGGCCAGTCGTCGTGGAACCTCGAGAACCGCTTCACCGGCTGGTGGGACGTCGACCTGACCGATCAGGGCGTGGCCGAGGCGAAGGCGGCGGGCGAGGCGATGCGGGATGCCGGCCTCGACTTCGACCTGACCTTCACCAGCTTCCAGACCCGCGCGATCAAGACGCTGAACCTCGCGCTGGAGGCGATGGGCCGGCTGTGGCTGCCGACCGAGAAGTCGTGGAAGCTCAACGAGCGTCACTATGGCGGGCTGACCGGACTCGACAAGGCGGAGACGGCGGCGCTGCACGGCGACGATCAGGTCAAGATCTGGCGCCGCAGCTTCGACATCCCCCCGCCCCTGCCGGCCGAGGGCAGCGCCTACGACCTGTCGAAGGAGATACGCTACAAGGGCATCCCGATCCCGCAAACCGAAAGCCTGAAGGACACGATCGCGCGCGTGCTGCCCTATTGGGAGGAGCGCATCGCCCCCGAGCTGCGCGCCGGCAAGCGCGTGCTGGTCGCCGCCCATGGCAACTCGCTACGCGCGCTGGAAAAGCATCTGTCGGGCATATCGGACGCCGACATCGCCGGACTGGAGATCCCGACCGGCCAGCCGATCGTCTACGAGCTGAACGCGGACCTGAAGCCGCTGGAGCGCTATTATTTGAGCGAGCGCAGCGAGGCGCACGGCGGAGAAGAAGGGCGAGGGTAGCGCAACGGCGCAAGTCGGGTGCCGTACAGGCGGAACTTGCCAAGAAGGGCGGCAAGGTTGCTCGAAACTAGAGGTTTTTGAACGTCTACTCCGTTACGGATAGAACGACTTGCGCTGATGCCGCAACGATATAGTCTTCCAGCGAACACTTGGGGGCAAGTGTGACTGTCGGGGGACGGAATCATGCGCAAGTTTGCTTTATTGGCTACGCCTGTGTTGGCGATTATGCTCAGCGCTCCGGCGGCTGCTTTTGAGGACGATATAAAGGCCAGGATAAAGGCGGCGGAAGCCGAACTGGCGGACCTGAAGAGGCTGGATGCGCTCAATTCCGAAATCGCTGTACTGAAGCAGAAGACCGCTTCCGGCACACCGACACCGACGCCGACACCCCCGGCCGTCGTGGCCAAGCCACTAGCAGGCGCATCGACCACCGATGTCGCGGATGCCGCGCAAGCCGGGGCCAAGGCGGGCACGCAACAGGCACTGGCGGACCTCGACGCTCCGACCCAGAAATTCGGCGGCATCGACTTTGGCATCGGCTTCGCCTTCACCTACGATCTTGGCAATAAGGACCGCATCAAGAAGGCTATCCTCGACAGCGATCGCGTTGTCAGAGTGACCGAACAGGAGAATCTTCGCGCACGCATCGTGCTGGAATCTCACTATTTCTTCACGCCCGAGGGCGACCTGATCTTCGGGCTGAATAACGGCAAGACGGAAAAGCAATGGGGCTTTGGCCCATTCATTGCGCTGCAACCCGGCACCGACAACGTCATCGATGCGATTGGCGGCGGCCTGATGCTCGGACTGAAGCGCAAGCATACCGGTCTGGAGAAGGCTACGGCGACGTCGAACGACAGTTTCAACATCGGCATCGGAGTGATGTACGACCTCAACGCACAGGTATTGGGCGAGGGGATTGCGCGTAACGCGAAGCTTCCGGCAGCCGACACCGACATCCGCTACCTGAAGACATCACAAAGCGGCCTGATGATAATGTCCTCCTACTCGTTCTAACGCCTCACGCCGCCAGCACATCCGCTTCCACCGCGTACAACACCTCCGCACTCGCGCTCGCCGCCGCCTTCAGGCCCAGCGCCTCGGGCACGACCTGCTCGACGTAGAAACGGCACGCCGTCGCCTTCAGCTTCAGGAACGGCGTGTCGCCGGCGGCGGCGATGCGGCCCATGCGTTCCATCTGCCAGCCGCACACCGCGACCGACAGCATCGTCAGGAAGGGATAGCTCGCCGCCAGCCGGTCGTCGGGCGCGGACTGCGCCAGCGTCGCGCCGATCCCCTCGCAGGCGTCGATCAATGCGCGGAGCTCGGCATGCTCCGCCTCCGCGCGCATGTCGGCGATCAGGCGGGCGAACACCGCGCCGCCCTCCAACCCCAGCTTGCGCCCGACCAGATCGGCCGCCTGGATGCCGTTGGTGCCCTCGTAGATCGGGGTGATGCGCGCATCGCGGAAATGCTGGGCGGCGCCGGTCTCCTCGATATAGCCCATGCCGCCGTGCACCTGGATGCCGAGCGAGGCGACCTCGTTGCCGAGATCGGTGCCGTGCGCCTTGGCGAGCGGGGTGAGCAGGTCGAGCATCGCCTTCGCCCCCGCGTCGCCCGCACCGTCGCGATCGACCTGCCCGCAGGCGAGATAGACCAGCGCGCGTGCGGCCATCGTCTGCGCCTTCATGCGCAGCAGCATGCGGCGGACATCGGGATGCTCGACGATCGCGACCGACCCGGCACCGGGCGCGGTGGCACGCGGGCTCTGCACCCGGTCGCGGGCGTAGCGGATCGCGCGCTGCGTCGCCGCCTCGGCGACCTGCACGCCCTGCAGGCCGACGTTCAGCCGCGCATTGTTCATCATCGTGAACATCGCGCGAATGCCGCCGAATTCGGGACCGATCAGCTCGCCCACGCAGCCGCCATTGTCGCCGAACGACAGCACGCAGGTCGGCGAGGCATGCAGCCCCATCTTGTGCTCGATCGACACGACGCGCACGTCGTTCGGCTCGCCCGGATTGCCGTCCGCATCCAGCCGGTACTTGGGCACGAGGAACAGACTCAGCCCCTTCGTCCCCGCCGGCGCATCGGGCGTGCGCGCAAGGACGAGGTGGACGATGTTGTCGGCCATGTCGTGGTCGCCGAACGAGATGAAGATCTTCGTACCCTGGATCGAAAACGTCCCGTCCCCACGCGGCGTCGCGCGACTGCGCAGCGCGCCGACATCGCTGCCGGCCTGCGATTCGGTCAGGTTCATCGTGCCGGTCCATTCGCCCGTCGACAGCTTGGGCAGGTAGAGCGCCTGCTGCTCGGGCGATCCGTGGTGCAGCAGCGCCTCGATCGCGCCGACCGTCAGCGTCGGCGCCAGCGCGAAGCCCATGTTCGCCGCGCCCAGCGTCTCCAGCACCGCCGCCGACAGGACGAAGGGCAGCCCCTGTCCGCCGAACGCCTCCGGGCTGCCGATCGTGCCCCAGCCGCCCGCGACATAAGCCTTGTACGCGGCGACGAAGCCCTGCGGCATCGTCACGCCCGTCTCGCTCCATGTCGGCCCGGCGGTGTCGCCGATCCGGTCGAGCGGCGCCCATTCGCCCGCCGCGAAGTCGCCGGCCCCCTCCAGCACCGCGTCGAGGATGTCGTCCTCCACCCCCAGTCCGGCGATGGCGGCGACGTGTTCGAGCACGAAGCGCTGCTCGGCGACGGGCGCGGTGAAGGTCATAGATGGTCCTCTCGCTTGTATCTCTGCGGGCGGGCCTATAGCCGCGCAAAAGTGAGCGCAATCGCGACCCTGACCTTACCCTACGGCACTGCGGCCATCGACGCGGCGGCGCGCGTGATCGCGGCCGGCGGGTGCGTCGCGGTGCCGACCGAGACGGTCTACGGCCTCGCCGCCGACGCGACCGATTCGGCGGCGGTGGCGGGCATCTATGCGGCGAAGGGCCGGCCGAGCTTCAATCCGCTGATCGTGCATGTCCCCGATCTCGCGGCGGCAGAGCGCATCGCGCTGTTCGACGACGCCGCCCGCGCGCTGGCGGCGCGGTTCTGGCCGGGGCCGCTGACGATCGTGCTGCCGGTGCGGGCGGGCGCGGTATCGCCGCTGGTGACGGCGGGGCTGGACACGGTCGCGATCCGCGTGCCGGCGCACCGCGCGATGCAAGCGCTGCTGGCGGCGTGCGGCAGGCCACTCGCGGCGCCCTCGGCCAACGCCAGCAACCGCATCAGCCCCACCCGCGCCGATCATGTGCTGGCGACGCTCGACGGGCGCATCGCGCTGGTGATCGACGACGGGCCGACGACCGCGGGGCTGGAGTCGACGATCGTGCGGGGGCGTGACGTGCTGCGGCTTGGGCCGATCACGAAAGACAACCTGTTCCCCGGCGAAGGCCGGGGTCCAGTAGCGAGCCCCTCCGTCACCGTGCCCCGGCCTTCGCCGGCGAACATCACCTCCCCCGGCCAACTCGCCTCACACTATTCGCCGACCAAGCCATTGCGCCTCGACGCTATCGCAGCACACGACAACGAATGGCTCATCGGCTTCGGCGCCATCCCCGGTGACGACACCCTGTCCGCCACCGGCGACCTCACCGAAGCCGCCGCCAACCTCTTCGCCGCCCTGCACCGCGCCGACGCCAGCCCGGCAGCGAGCATCGCCATCGCCCCGATCCCGCACGCCGGTATCGGCGCCGCGATCAACGACCGCCTCCGCCGCGCGGCGCACGGCACCCGTTCGCCCTGAGCGACGTCGAAGGGTCCGCGCACCAGGTGCTTCGACTTCGCTCAGCACGAACGTTGCTTTTTGCCGTCTAAGCCGCCGTCTTAGACCGTGCCGCGAAGCTCTTGCGCAGCTTCTGCAACTTGGGCGGGATCACCGCGAGGCAATAGGGATTCCGCTGCCCCTCGCCCGCCCAATATTCCTGATGATAGTCCTCCGCCGGATACCAGGTGTCGAGCGGCTCGATCGTAGTCACGATCGGCGCGGGCCAGGTGCCGGCGTTGCGCAGGATCGCCGCCTCCGCCGCCGCACGCTGGTCGGCGTCGAGCGGGAAGATGGCGGAGCGATATTGCGTGCCGACATCGTTGCCCTGCCGGTTCAGCTGCGTCGGATCGTGCGTCGCGAAAAAGATGTCGAGCATGTCGTCATAGCTGACCTGCGCCTCGTCGAAGCCGATGCGGATCGCCTCAGCATGGCCGGTGTCGCCGCCGCAGACCTGCTTGTAGGTCGGGTTCGGCAGGTGACCGCCGATATATCCGCTCTCGACGCTCGTCACGCCGATCACGTCCTTGAACACGGCTTCGGTGCACCAGAAACACCCGCCTGCGAAAATTGCCGTCGCCATCGGTCAGCCAACTCCTTGCTTACGTTTACCAGATAGGGTTTGGGACAGGCCGCAACAACGCTCGGGGGATGCGATAATGGACGGATCGGTGATGGTAACCGGGGGCGCCGGCTATATCGGTAGCCACGCCGTGCTCGCGCTACTGGACGCGGGCTACCGCGTCGTCGTGATCGACAACCTCGTCACCGGGTTCGACTGGGCGGTCGACGCCCGTGCCGCCTTCGTGCCGATGGCGGTGGAGGATCCGCAAGTCGCCGGCGTGATCTCCGCGCACGACGTCCGCGCGATCCTGCACTTCGCCGGGTCCGTCGTGGTGCCGGAATCGGTCAGCGACCCGCTCAAATACTATCGCAACAACACCGCCGCCTCGCGCACCCTGATCGAGACCGCGGTGGCGGGCGGCGTGCGCCACTTCATATTCTCCTCGACCGCCGCGACCTATGGCAGTCCCGAGAAGGTGCCGGTGGTCGAAACCGACCCGACCGTGCCGATCAACCCCTATGGCACGTCGAAGCTGATGACCGAGGCGATGCTGCGCGACGTCGCGGCGGCGCATCCGATCAACTTCGCGGCGCTCCGCTACTTCAACGTCGCCGGCGCCGACCCGCAGGGGCGCAGCGGCCAGTCGACCGCGGGTGCGACCCACCTCATCAAGGTCGCGGTCGAGGCGGCGCTGAGCAAGCGCGCCTCGGTCGGCGTCTTCGGCACCGATTTCGACACGCCCGACGGCACCGGCGTGCGCGATTACATCCACGTCAGCGATCTCGCCGCCGCGCATGTCCACGCGCTCGAATTGCTGATCGCCAAGCCCGGCGACAGCCACATTTTGAACGCCGGCTATGGCAAGGGCTTTTCGGTGCTCGAAGTGCTCGATGCGGTCGATCGCGTCACGAACATGACGATCGATCGGGTGATCGAGGGGCGTCGCGCGGGCGATCCGGCGCGACTGATCGCCGACAACAACGCGATCCTCGCCGCGCTGCCGTGGCGCCCGCAGCACGCGGACCTCGACGGGATCGTCAGCGACGCGCTGAACTGGGAACGAAAGCTGGCGGAACGCGGGTAGCGAAACCGGGCCGCACCCGCGCCGCCCCCAGCCACCACGCCCCGGCCCACAGCGTGCCGAAGCTCCACCCGGCCAGCACGTCGCTCGGCCAGTGGACACCCAGATACACCCGGCTCGTCCCGATCGCGCCGACCAGCAGGACCGCGCCGATCAGCACCGCATTGCGCGTCGCCCGACCGTGCAGGATCTGCGTCGCAAGCGCGGCGATGGTCAGATAGACGATAGCGCTGTTGGCGGCATGGCCGCTCGGGAAACTCAGCCCCGACACGTCGATCAGCCGCCCCGCGGCATCCGGGCGCGGGCGGCCGACGTACAGCTTCACCTGCGTCACCGCCCATGATCCGCTGATCGTCGCCGCCGCGACCAACGCCGCCGTCAGCCACAGCCGTCGTGTCGCCAGCAGGACGATCGCGGCGATCGTGACGAGCGTCAGCACGGTCGCGCCGCCCAGCGCGGTGATGTCGACCATCATCGGCCGCAGCCAAGACGGCCCGGTCGGGCTGGCCGGGTCGCCCGCCTGACGCATCTCCGCCATGATCGCCCGGTCGAAGCCGAGCGGCCCGTGTCCATCGACCAGCGGCCCGATAATCAGCAACAGGATGATCCCGACCGCGCCAAGCGCCGCCGCCCACAACAGGCCCGGCGGTCGCCGGACGCCGGGGGCATGCGCCTCCTCGTCGGGCATGGTGGGTCCGCCGGGGCTCGAACCCGGGACCTCTCGATTAAAAGTCGCTTGCTCTACCAACTGAGCTACGGACCCTCACCATGGAACAGCGCGGTTAGGCAGTGTGCGCCGGGCGGTCAACCGGGCACGCAACTGCCGAATCGTCAGTGCGGTCAGTGGATCGCGCCAGCCGGGCGCAAGTTCCACGAGCGGCCCAAGGACGAAGTCCCGGTCGCGAAACGCGACATGCGGCACGGTCAGCCCAGGCGATTGCCACGCCCCGCCCGACCACAGGATGATGTCGAGGTCGATCACCCGACTGCCCCATCGCCGCCCGCGTCGCCGTCCGAAGTCACGCTCGATCGCCTTCAGTCGCACGAGCAGCGCGGGCGGCGTCTCGTCGCTTTCGATCAGCACCGCGGCATTGGCATAGCGCCGCAGCGACGGTCCCAGCGGCGCACTGCCGACGATCGCCGACGCCCGCCCGCCCAGCAGCGCGATCGCCGCCGCCACCTCCGCCGCCGGCGCGCCATGCCGGCCCCGCCGGTTCGAACCGACGGCGATGAGGTAGGTTGCTGTCATCGAAGACATTCCACCGTGCTCCCGCGCAGGCGGGAGCCCAGAGTTACGGAGCGCAGCGCTAGCGGCCCTGGGCTCCCGCCTCCGCGGGAGCACGAACGTTGCTGCGATACGGGTCTATGCCACACCACATTTGCACCACCGCCGATCCGCCCTAAGCCGCGCCGATGCTCCCCATCGAACCGCCCCGCGACTGCCCGCTCTGCCCCCGCCTGGTCGCGCATCGCGATGCGTTGCGCAGCGAGCACCCGGACTGGTGGAACGCGCCGGTGCCCGCGTTCGGCGACCCCGACCCGTGGCTGGCGATCGTCGGGCTGGCGCCGGGCCGGATGGGCGCCAATCGCACGGGCCGGGTCTTCACCGGCGACGGATCGGGCGCGCTGCTGTTCGATACGCTCGCCGCGCACGGCCTTGCGAGCGGCGGCTACACCGGCGAGCCCGACGACGAGCTGCGCCTGCACGGCGTCCTGATCGTCAACGCCGTCCGCTGCCTGCCGCCCGCCAACAAGCCGACGCCGGAGGAAACGCGCACCTGCCGCCGCTTCCTCGATGGCCAGCTCGATTCGCTCCCGGGCCTGCGCGTCGTCGTCGCGCTGGGTCAGGTCGCGCACCAGTCGGCGGTCAAGGCGATCGGCGGCAAGCTGCCCAAATGCCGCTTCGCGCATCTGGCCGAACATCGCGTGCCCGACGGGCGTATCCTGATCGATAGCTATCACCCCTCGCGCTACAACCAGAACACCGGACGGCTGACGCCGGACATGTTCGACGCCGTGATCGTCCGCGCGCTGCAGCTCGGTTCGGCGCCCGCCGGGAACGCTTGAACGTCGATCACGTTGTCGTCTCCGGCAATTCGCAAGGGGAATGGCAATGCGCAGATCGCTCGCCCAATCGTCCGACATCCTGCTGGCGTCCATGCTCGGCATCACCACCGTCGTGTTGCAGACCTGGGCCTATCTGATCGGCTAGGTCGCCCCCCGTTCGTGCTGAGCGAAGTCGAAGCACCTTGCAGAGAAATGCCATTCGACTTCGCTCAGGGCGAACGGAAGTGGTTCGATTCCGATCCGCTCAGATATCCTCGACCAGCCGCCCGTAAAGCTCGGGACGACGGTCGCGGAAGAAGCCGAAGGCCGCGCGGTGGCGCTTGACGCGGTCGAGGTCGATCGTCGCGACGATCACGCCCTCCTGCTCCCGGTCCAGTTCGGCCAGAATGTCCCCGCGCTCGTCGGCGATGAAGCTGGTGCCGTAAAAGGTCTGGCCGTGCTCGACGCCGACGCGGTTGGCGGCGACGATCGGCACCACGTTCGACACCGCATGCCCCACCATCGCCCGCCGCCACAGCCGCGCGGTGTCGAGCGACGTGTCGTGCGGCTCGCTGCCGATCGCGGTCGGATAGAACAGCACCTCCGCCCCCATCAGCATCATCGCGCGTGCGGTTTCGGGATACCATTGGTCCCAGCAGATACCGACGCCCAACTTCGCGCGCCGCGCCTCCTCCGGCCCGTCCCACACCTTGAAGCCGGTGTTGCCGGGGCGGAAATAGAATTTCTCCTCGTACCCCGGTCCGTCGGGGATATGGCTCTTGCGATAGACGCCGGCCACCGCGCCGTCGGGCCCGATCATCGCCAGACTGTTGTAATGATGCGGCCCGTCCGCCTCGAAGAAGCTGGTCGGAATATGCACGCGCAATTCCGCGGCCAGCGCCTGCATCGCGCGCACCGCCTTGTGCTCGGCGGTGGGCTTCGCGTTGGCGAACAGCCCCTCGTCCTCGACCCGGCAGAAATACTCGCCCTCGAACAATTCGGGCGGCAGGATCACCTGCGCCCCCTGCGCCGCGGCTTCGCGCACAAGGCGCGTGACGTTGGCGATGTTCGCATCGATATCGGCGGAGAAGCCGAGTTGCAGCGCGGCGACGGTGATTTCGGTCATGACGCGCCATGTAGCGATCCCCGCACGCGACGCCAATGCACCCGACGCTGGGCCTCGCGGGTTGTGTGGCGGACCATCGCAGGAGACACGTCATGCTCGCACCCTTCCTTATCGGCCTGGTCGGCGGACAGCGCGCGATGACGCCGCTTGCCGCCGTGTCGATCGCCGCCGCGCGCGGCGAGCTGGCCGACGACAATGGCGCCCCCGCCCTGCTCGCGCATCCACTGGCCGCTGCCGGGGCGCTGGCGCTCGCCGTCGGTGAAATGGCCGGCGACAAGCAGAAGACCGCGCCCGATCGCATCGTCCCCATCGGCCTCGCCGCGCGCTTCGTCACCTCGGCGATCGCGGGCGCCGCGCTCGTGCCGCGGCGGCAGCGTTGGCTCGGCGCGGCGGTAGGCGGAGTGACGGCGGTCGTCGCCTCCTACCCCGGCTGGCGCACCCGCATGGCGGCGATGGAGCGCCACGGCCAGACGCCGACCGGCTTCGTCGAGGATGCCGCCGTCCTCGCCGGCGCGGCGGCGATCGTGCGGACGGCGAGCGCTTAGGCCGGCTCAGCGCCCAGCTTCTGCAGCCACTGCAACGCCAGCTTCGGCTCCCCCAACCCGTTCGGCCCCGCCGGCCCCCGCGCGGCGAGGAATTCGGGATGGAGCGCGAACGCCTCCATCCCGAAGCGCGCGCGGATCACGTCGATCTCCGCCGCGGTTTCCTCCAGCTGCACGAACAGCGGCGCATGCGCCGCCCGCGCGGCGTAATCCTTGGTCTGGCCGAACAGCCCGAACTTGCCGCCCGCCGTCACCCGCAACGCCGCGATCAACGCGTCGCGATATTCGGTCTCCAACTCGACCCGCCGGTCGTCCAGCCGCTCCAGCCGATCCGCCTTCGCCATGTCAGCGCGGGATCTGCTGACTGATGCAGTGGAAGCTGCCGCCGCCGGTCAGGATCGCGTCGGCGCGCAGGCCCACGGCCGTCCGGTCCGGGAACAGCGCGCCGATCGCCGCGACCGCCGCCTCGTCCTCGGGCTGGCCATAGACCGGCACGACGACGGCGGCGTTGCCGATGTAGAAATTCATGTAGCTCGCCGGCACGATCTCCTCGTCGTCGTTCAGCACGCGACCGGGCGACGGTATGCGCACCACCTCGACCCCGAACGCCTCCGCCCGCGCGGCGGCGTCCTGATACACCCGCCAGTTCGGGTCGTTCTCGGTCGCCTGCGGGATCGCCAGCCGGTTCGGCCCGACGAAGCGCGCCAGATTGTCGACATGCCCGTCGGTATGATCGTTGAGCAGCCCGTCGCCCAGCCACAGCACCCGGTCCAGCCCCAGGTCGGCCCCCAGCAGGTCCGTGATCTCCTCGCGTCCCAGCGACGGATTGCGGTTGTGGTTCAGCAGGCACTGCTCGGTCGTCACGACCAGCCCGGTGCCGTCGCCATCGATCGCGCCGCCCTCCAGCACCCAGTCGCACCGCCGCGTCGCGATCCCGCGTTCCGCCGCCAGCCGCGCGCCGACCGTGTCGTCCCCCGGCAGGTCGTATTTCCCGCCCCACCCGTTGAAGCCGAAGTCCCGCGCGCTGCCGTCGCCGGTCAGGATCGCGGCGGTATCGCGCAGCCAGATGTCGCCGAACGGCTGCACTACCACCTCGGCAAACGGCGCCGCCGCCCGCGCGGCCTCCGCCGCCTCGCCATCCGCGGCGACCAGAATCACCGTCTCGCCTCGGCCATTGGCATGTACCGCACGGGCGAAGGCGGCAACTTCCTCCCGCGCATGTTCCAGATCCTCGACCCACAATTCGGGATGCGAAGGAAAACCGATCCAAACCGCATCATGCGGCACCCATTCGGGAGGGGGAGGCAACGTCATGGGGGACGGTTTAGATTCGCGCAGGCAGGGTGACAACGAGAAAGGGCAGCCCCGCGAGGGACCGCCCTTTGTTCGTTTCGGTCGGATGGCGCCGCGGCAAAGCCACCCTTCGACGGACTGCCTGCGGCAGTCGCTCAGGACAGGCTGTGTCGCTGCTAGCTGGAGCGAGGCCGGCCGAGCCGAACCTCCGCTCCTTCCATTCGCGTTAACGCGAATAGAATTCCACGACCAGATTCGGCTCCATCTTCACCGGATAGGGCACCTCGTCCAGTGTCGGCACGCGGGTGAAGGTCACCTTCGCGCTACCGTCGGGAGCGACATATTCGGGGATCTCGCGCTCGCTCAGGCCCTGCGCTTCCATCACCAGCGCCATTTCCTGCGCCTTGCTGCCCAGCGTGATTTCTTGGCCGGCGAAGACGCGGCGCGATGCGACGTTGCACTTCACGCCGTCGACACGGACGTGGCCGTGGCTGACCAGCTGGCGCGCGGCGAAGATCGTCGGCGCGAACTTGGCGCGATAGACGATCATGTCCAGACGCTGCTCCAGCAGACCGATCAGGTTCTGGCCGGTGTCGCCCTTCATACGGGCGGCCTCGGTGTAGCAGGCGCGGAACTGCTTCTCGGTGACGTCGCCGTAATAGCCCTTCAGCTTCTGCTTGGCGCGCAGCTGGATACCGAAGTCGCTGACCTTGCCCTTGCGGCGCTGGCCGTGCTGGCCGGGGCCGTACTCACGCTTGTTGACCGGGCTCTTAGGGCGGCCCCAGATGTTTTCGCCGAGACGGCGATCGATCTTGTACTTGGCGCTATGGCGCTTCGACATGAATTATCCTTGCAATCGTTTGACGTTATCCCCGGTCTTGCCGAACGACGCCCTGACGGACGCGCGAACGGGCCACCGCTTCACCGGGATGCGGGGCCATTGCGAAGCGGCGCGTCTAGAGAAGCCGTCGGCTCAGGTCAAGCCGACATGCCGGATCAGCGTGGAACCGAAGCGCCGCGCAGCTTCGCATCGTCCGCCGACGAAGGCGCCAGCGAATCCCACTCGGCCTTCGTCCGGCAGATCCGCTTGCCGCCGATGCGCGACACGGTGCTCCCGACCCGCCGACAGATCTGCTTTTCCTCGACCGCCGGTGCCGTGGCAGGCGGCGTCGCCGGTGCGGCAGTCTGGGCAGTGGCAATCATGAGCAGTGCGGCGATCATATGGTTGCGGTCCTGAGATGTGATGTCGCGGCTCGAGCCGCAACCGCGCCTTTAACGCGGCCGTTTCTTCCCCGCCAGCGCCGACAGCACGCCGCGCACGGTGCGCACCTCCTGGCTCGACCAGCCGGGCTTGGTCAGCAGCGTGCGCAGCGTCCGCTTGGTCACCGGCACGCGGTGTGGCGGATAGTAGAAGCCGGTCGCTTCCAGCATCGTGTCGAGCTGGCCGAACATGCCCTCCCACTCGTCCTGCGGCGCGGGCGTGGGCATATCGACGCTGGGCGGGCTGGCGAGGCCGACGTGCTTCGACCATTCGTACGCGACCAGGATCACCGCCTGCGCCAGGTTGAGCGAGCCGAACTCGGGGTTGATCGGCACGGTCAGGATCGTGCGGGCGAGCGCGACATCGTCGGTCTCTAGCCCTGACCGCTCGGGCCCGAACAGGATCGCCGACCGCCCCGGCCCGGCATGAACGGCGCGCGCGGCTTCCTCCGGCGTCACCACCGGCTTGGTCACGTCCCGCTTGCGCACCGTTGTCGCATAGACATGCGCGCAGTCGGCCACCGCGTCGGCGACGCTGTCGTAGAGTTTCGCCTGCGCCAGCACGACATCCGCCCCCGACGCCGCCGGCCCGGCGGACGGGTTGGGCCAGCCATCGCGCGGTGCGACGAGGCGCATCTCGACGAGCCCGAAGTTGAGCATGGCGCGCGCGGCCTTGCCAATGTTCTCGCCGAGTTGCGGGCGGACGAGGACGATGACGGGGGGTGGGGTTCGCTCTGCCAGATCCCCATCTCCACTCCGTTCGTTTCGAGTAGCCGTCGAGCTTGTCGAGACGGCGTATCGAGAAACCGGTTTGCGTGCCGCCGCCGACACGCGCTGCCAATCGCCGCGAAACAAGGCTTCCTTCTTCGCACGCGACCAGTTGCCGAGCTGTTGCTCGGCGGCGATGGCATCTTCCCGACGCTCGAAAACCTCAGACCACATCAGTTCGACCGGCCGCCGCATGGAGGTCCATCCCGGAACCTCGCCAGACTGATGCTGCGCGACACGCTGTTCGAGATTGTCCGTGTGGCCAGTGTAATATTTACCGTCGGCACAACGTAAGATGTAGGTCCAGAAGCTCATCGGGCCGGAGTATCTCTCGATACGCCTTCTCGACAAGCTCGAAGGCTACTCGAGACGAACGGTTGGGAAAGAGACTGACGCGCACATCGCGCAGCGGCAAGCTACCCCCGACCAACCTCCTCCACACTCCCCGCAAACTCCTCGAAGTCTCGCGCCTCGGTGAAGTCCTTGTAAACGCTAGCAAACCGGATGTACGCCACCGAATCCAGCCCCTTCAGCGCATCCATCACCAGCGCGCCGATCCGGGCAGAGGGAACCTCAGCCTCACCGCTCGTTTCCAGCTGGCGCTGGATACCCGACACCAGCTGTTCGATCCGCCCGCCGTCGATCGGCCGCTTGCGGCACGCGACGGAAACGGAGCGGATCAGCTTGTCGCGCTCGAACGGCTCGCGGCGGAAATTGCCCGGGCTGATCTCGGATTTCAGGACGGTGAGTTCACGCAGCTGGATGCGTTCGAACGTGGTGAACCGCGCGCCGCAGGCTTCGCACTGGCGGCGGCGGCGGATGGCCGCCCCGTCTTCGGTGGGGCGGCTATCCTTTACCTGGCTGTCTTCATGGGCACAGAAGGGGCAGCGCATCCGCGGTTACTTGTTGCGCTTCGCATAGGCATAGCCCGCCCCGGCGAGCGCACCGATGATCGGGCCGACGAACGGCACCGGAATGGCCACGACGGCGCCCAGCGCGCCCCATTTCGCCATGCTCTTGCCCAGACCCGGCGTGGTCTTGATTTCGGTCTGCACTTCGTCGAGCTTCGACATCTTTCTTATCCTTGGTAGATGGGGAACCGCGCGCACAACGCACGAACGCGCGTGTTGACCTCAGCCTCCACCGCAGCATCCCCGCCCTCGCCCTTCTGGCGCAGCCCGTCGAGCACGTCGGCGACCATGTTGCCGATCTCGCGGAACTCCGCCGTGCCGAAGCCGCGGGTCGTGCCGGCGGGCGACCCGACGCGGATACCGCTGGTCTTGACCGGGGGCAGCGGATCGTTCGGGATGCCGTTCTTGTTGCAGGTGATGCCGGCGCGCTCCAGCGCCTCGTCGGCGTCGCGCCCGGTGACGCCCAGCGGGGTCAGGTCGACGAGCGCCAGATGCGTATCGGTGCCGGCCGACACCAGATCGGCGCCACGCTCCTTCAGCGTCGCGGCCAGCACCTTGGCGTTCTCGACCACCGCCTTGATATAGCCCTTGAACTCGGGCTGCAGCGCCTCGCCGAACGCGACCGCCTTGGCGGCGATGACGTGCATCAGCGGACCGCCCTGCAGCCCCGGGAACACCGCCGAGTTGATCTTCTTGGCGATGGCCTCATCGTTGGTCAGCACCATGCCGCCGCGCGGCCCGCGCAGCGTCTTGTGCGTGGTCGTCGTCACGACATCGGCGAACGGCAGCGGCGAGGGGTGCAGCCCGCCTGCGACGATGCCGGCGAAATGCGCCATGTCGACCATCAGCTTCGCACCCACCTTGTCGGCGATCGCGCGGAAGCGTTCGAAATCGATGACACGCGGATAGGCCGAACCGCCGGTGATGATGAGCGTCGGCTTGTGCTCGATCGCCAATGCCTCGACCTGGTCGTAATCGATCAAATGCGTGTCGGGCAGCACGCCATATTGCACCGCGTTGAACCACTTGCCGCTCATCGCCGCGCGTGCACCGTGGGTCAGATGCCCCCCGGCATCGAGGCTGAGGCCCAAGATCGTATCGCCCGGCTTCGTCAGCGCCAGCATCACCGCGCCGTTCGCCTGCGCGCCCGAATGCGGCTGCACGTTGACGTAGCCGCAGTCGAACAACTGCTTCGCGCGATCGATCGCCAGCGTCTCGACCTCGTCCGACGGGTGGCAGCCCTGATAATAGCGCTTGCCGGGATAGCCTTCGGCGTACTTGTTCGTGAAGACCGAGCCCTGCGCCTCCAGCACCGCCTTCGACACGATATTCTCGGACGCGATCAGCTCGATCTGCGTCTGCTCGCGGGTCAGCTCATGCTCGACCCCGGTGAAGACCGCGGGGTCGGCATCGGCCAGACCACGGGTGAAGAAACCGTCCGGCTGGACGTCATTGGCTGCGATCGGATTGGTGCTCATGCGGTGTCTCCAAGGTCGGGAGTGCTGAGTTTGGCGACGCGCCCGGTGTGTCGGTCGCCTTCGAAATCGGTGGTCAGGAACGCGGTGACGCACGCCTGCGCCATGTCGACGCCGGTCAGCCGCGCGCCCAGCGCCAGCACGTTCGCGTCGTTATGCCGGCGGGCGAGTGCGGCGGACAGCGGCTCGCTCACCAGCGCGCAGCGGCAAGCGGGCTCGCGGTTCACCGCGATCGAGATGCCGATGCCCGATCCGCACAGCGCCACGCCGCGCTCGGCCTCGCCGTCGCGAACCGCGCGCGCCAGCTTGTAGCCGAAATCGGGATAATCCACGCGCGCATCGCTGTCGGGACCGAGATCGAGCACGTCGTGTCCGCCCTCGCGCAGCCACTGGGCAAGCTGCTGCTTCAGGGCGAAGGCGGCGTGATCCGCGGCGATGGCGATGCGCATGGTGGCGGCGACGGCCTTTCGTGATCGGTGAGTCCGGCGGGACGCGCGCCCTCTAACGCGGACGGTCGCCGATTGCCAGCCACGCGGTGCATCCATCGGCCTTTGCAGGACGTATATGTAATCGAGCGACGGGGGTCGGATCAGGAGAGTTTCAACATGACCAAGCACTTCCTTCGCGCCGTGCTGATCGGCACCGCGCTCGTCGCCGCACCGACGTTCGCCGCACAAAAGAACCCGATGGTTGGCGGCGCCGCCATGTACCCGACGAAGAATATCGTCGAAAATGCCGTGAATTCGAAGGATCACACGACACTGGTCGCGGCGGTCAAGGCGGCCGGCCTCGTCGAGACGCTGTCGGGCCCCGGCCCCTTCACCGTCTTCGCACCGACCAACGCCGCCTTCGCGAAGCTGCCCGCCGGCACCGTCGACACGCTGGTGAAGCCTGAGAACAAGGCGATGCTGACGTCGATCCTGACCTATCACGTCGTGCCGGGCCGCATCACCGCCAAGGATATCGAGGCGAAGGCCAAGGCCAATCGCGGCACCGCGACATACGCCACCGTCAACGGCGGCACGCTCAGCTTCATGAAGATGGGCAAGGGCTGGGGCATCAAGGATGCCAAGGGCGGCCACGCCATGATTACGACGGCGAACGTCATGCAGTCGAACGGCGTCATTCACGTCATCGACACGGTGCTGATGCCGTAACCCGAAAGTGTCCGAGCGCGGCGGCTGGCGGAACGCCCGCTGCCGCGCCGGGTTCTTTGATCCGGATCAGCATCGGGACCACGACCATGACGACACGCGCCCTTCTTCCCCTGCTCGCCGCCGGCCTGCTCGGTGCCTGTGGCGCCCAGCCGGCCACCGACGCGAACAACACGGCGATCGCTGCCGTCGAGCCGCAACCCGGCAATGCGATGGAAGAGGTGCCCGCCGACGAGGGCACGATGGCCGGCGCACCGATTAACGCCACCGAAGACGACGACACCGGCCCCGCCGCACCGACCGAAGCCGCCTATCTCGGCCGCTGGATCGGGGTGGAAGGCATGTACCTGAACGTCGCGAAGAAGCCCGGCGGCGGCGTCACGCTCGACATGCAGTGGGACCTCGACAACAAGGGCAAGTTCGACGGGTCCGTCACGGCCGAAGGCCTGCGCTTCATGCGCGGTGGTGAGGCTCGAACCGCCGTGCTGACCGACGGCGACGCGACGGGCCTGAAATGGCTGGCCGGCAAGAAGAACTGTCTGACGGTCAAGCCCGGCGAAGGCTATTGTCGCAACTGACGCGCCACGCCTTCGATGATATAGTCTACCGTCATGAACGATCCCGCCCACCTGATCGAAGCCGAACGCCCGGCGCGCTTCAGCGTCGAGGAGTTCATGGCGATGGCTCCCGCGCTGGAACAGTTGCCGGGTAAGGTCGAATTGGTCGACGGAGTGATCGTCCGAAAGACTTCCGCCAGTTACTCCCACTTCTCGATCCAGCGGCAACTGTTTCTCAAGCTGCACGCGATATTCGGGGAGGGGATCAACGGCTTCATCGTGGGGCAGGAACTGACGGTCCGACTCGGCGAAGCGACGGTGCGCGATCCGGACATTGCGGTGTTTCGTGACCCCGGCATGATATCCGGCATTCCGGACCGCGACGTGCTGCTGCTGACCGCCGAGGTATCGAAGACATGGTTGCGCGAGGATCTCGGCCCGAAGCGGCTGACCTATGCGGCTGCGGGCGTGCCGGAATATTGGGTCGTCGATGTGAACGCGCGGCGCGTCCACCGCTTCACCGGCCCGGTCGACGGCGACTATCGTCAGGAGGAGGTCGTGGCCTTCGGCGCGCCGCTGCCGGTGCCGGGAACCGACGAAACGATCCGGCTGGACTGACCGCTCAGCTGGCGGCAGCGAGCAGCCAGTCACGAAATGCCGTCATCGCCGCGCTCGGCTGTCGCGTCTTCAACCGGGTCAGCCAGTAGCGCCCGGTATCGATCCCGCGCTCGAACGGCGCGACCAGCGCGCCCGACGACAGCGCCTCTCTAAACATCGCTGCCGGCAGCAGCGCGATCCCCGCGCCGGCCATCGCGGCGACCGCCATCGTCACCGACGAATCGAACATCGGTCCGCGCAGCGGCGGCGTCGGAACGTCGGTGCCGTCGAACCACCGCGGCCATTCGTCGGCGCGATAGGACCGCAGCAGTGTCTCGCGCATCAGGTCGGCTGGTGCCGCCAGCCGCGCGGCGACCGCCGGTGTCGCCATCGGCAGCAGTGGTGCAGGCATCAGTGGTTCCGCTACCGCCCCGTGCCACGTGCCGTCGCCGAAGCGGATCGCGTAATCCAGCCCTTCCCCCGCCAGATCGACACGGTTGTTGTTGGTGCGCAGCCGCACGTCGACGAACGGATGTGCCGTGGCGAAGTCCGACAGGCGCGGCAGCAGCCAGCCCGTCGCGAACGTACCGACGACCGCCAGCGCGAGCGGCTCGCACATCCGCCCGCCCTGATAGCGTTCGAGCACCGCCGCCATCCGGTCGAACCCGTCAACCAGCACCGGCACCAGCGCCGCCCCCTCGTCGGTCAGCGCCAGCCCGCGCGGCAACCGCCGGAACAGCGTGACGCCTAGCAGCGCCTCCAGCCGGTTGACCTGATGGCTGACCGCCGCCTGTCCGACGCACAGTTCCAGCCCCGCACGGGTGAAGCTCAGGTGCCGCGCCGACGCTTCGAAAGCGCGCAGGGCGTTCAGTGGCAGTTGCGCACGATCCATCCAAGACCCCGATTTTTCTAGTGGCTCGTGCGAGATATGATCGATTGTTCCCCTGCCCGCTACCCCGCACCCTGCACGCGCAAGCAAGGAGGCGGACATGGAACGACGGACGATGTTGAAGACCCTGGGCGGCGGCGTGGCGGCAGCGATGCTCTTGCCCGACCTCGCGGTCGCAGCAGCAACGGCGGATTTCAGCTATTCGCTAGCCGACGCGATCACCGCGGCGGAGCGGCGCTCGGGCGGGCGGCTGGGCGTGTCGGTGGCCGATTCGGCAACCGGGCGCCGCTACGCCCACCGCGGCGGCGAGCGGTTCGCGATGTGCAGCACCTTCAAATTTCCTTTGGCTGCGGCGGTATTGGCGGCGGTGGACGCCGGTCGGTTGCGGCTCGATCGGACGGTGCGGATCAACCGCAACATGCTCGTCGCCAATTCGCCAGGGGTCGCCGCGCGGATCGGTGGCACGATGACCGTCGCCGAACTCTGTGCCGCGACGACGACGTTGAGCGACAACGCCGCCGCCAATCTATTGCTACCGATGATCGGCGGGATCGACGGCTTCAACGCCTTCGTCCGCTCGCTCGGCGACACCGCCACCCGCCTCGACCGACCGGAGCCCGCGCTCAACACCGCAATCCATGGCGACGCACGCGATACGACCACGCCCGACGCGATGCTGGCGACGATGCAGGCGACCCTGTTCGGCCCCGCCCTCTCCCCTCAATCAAGGGCGCGCCTGACCGGCTGGCTGGTCGCCAACACCACCGGCGCCACCCGCCTCCGTGCTGGCCTCCCGCGCGGCTGGCGCGTCGGCGACAAGACCGGTACGGGCGAGAACGGCACGTACAACGACATCTCGGCGATCTGGCCGACACCCGCGCGCCGACCGATCCTCGTCACCTGCTACCTGACCGGTGCTACCGGTACGCCGAAGGCGGCGCATGCGATCCATGCCGAAGTCGCGCGAGCTGTGGCGAAGGCCGTTTGAGATGGCGCTCTAACACCGTTCGTGCTGAGCGAAGTCGAAGGAGGACGTACAAGCCCTTCTACGACGCTCAGTGCGAACCCCTCAAGCGGCCATCCGCAATTCCAGCCGGCCCCAGATCTCGACCAGCGCCTGCGTCAGGTCGCGCATCATCGCCTCGTCGTGCGCCGGGCCGGGGGTGAAGCGCAGCCGCTCGGTGCCGCGCGGCACGGTCGGGTAATTGATCGGCTGCACGTACACGCCATATTCGGCGAGCAGGATATCACTGATCTTCTTGGCCTTCACCGGGTCGCCCACCATCAGCGGCACGATGTGCGTGGTGGTCGCCATCACCGGCAGCCCGGCATCCTCGAACAGCGCCTTCAGCGTCGCCGCCGCCGCCTGCTGACCATCGCGCTCGACGCTCGACGCCTTCAGGTGACGCACGCTGGCCAGCGCACCCGCGACCAGCACCGGCGACAGGCTGGTGGTGAAGATGAAGCCCGGCGCATAGCTGCGGATCACGTCGATGATCGTGCGGTCGGCCGCGATGTACCCGCCCATCACGCCGAACGCCTTGCCCAGCGTCCCCTCGACGATCGTCAACCGCCGCGCCACGTCGTCGCGATCCGAAATACCGCCACCGCGCGGGCCGTACATGCCGACCGCATGGACTTCGTCGAGATAGGTCAGTGCATTGTACCGATCGGCCAGATCGCAGATGTCGGCGATCGGCGCGACGTCGCCGTCCATCGAATAGACGCTCTCGAACGCGATCAGCTTGGGCGCCGAAGGATCGTCGGCCGCCAACAGTTCCTTGAGATGGGCGAGGTCGTTGTGCCGCCACACGCGCTTCTCGCACCCCGAATTGCGGATGCCCGCGATCATCGATGCGTGGTTCAACTCGTCCGAATAGATGATGCAGCCCGGCAGCACCTTGGCCAGCGTCGCCAGCGTCGCCTCGTTCGAAACATATCCGCTGGTGAACAGCAGCGCGCCTTCCTTGCCATGCAGGTCGGCCAGCTCCCACTCCAGGTCGATGTGGTAATGCGTGTTGCCGCCGATGTTGCGCGTGCCACCCGACCCTGCGCCGACGTCGTGCAGCGCCTCTTCCATCGCCGCGATGACGGCGGGATGCTGGCCCATCGCCAGATAGTCGTTGGAGCACCACACGGTGATGGGCTTGGGCCCGTTATGCCCAGCGAAGCAGCGCGCGTTGGGGAAATGCCCCTTGTTCCGCAAGATGTCGATGAAGACGCGATACCGGCCTTCGGCGTGCAGCCGGTCGATCGCCTGGGTGAAGACGCGCGTGTAATCCACGCGCGCAGGAGTGACGTCCCCGTTCATGGACGCCCGTTACCGCGAAGCTCCGCCGATTTCCAGCCCGTCGCGGCGATCCTGGTGATCGCTTCGGCCACGCGCAATGCACATGCTTTCGATCAAAGACTCGTCATTTGATAAATGTTATGGACGTCTTCGACCATCGTCGCAGGTGGCCGAGCCGCCGGAGTGTCCGACCATGACGCAGCCGCATCCGCATCAGCTCTATTACAGCACCCGCGCGGCCGCCGAACGCACGGCCGCCGCGACCGCTCCCGACTCGATCGCGCGCCGGGTCCACCTGGAACTCGCCGACCGCTACGAATCGATCGTCCGCCGTCTCCAGGAGCCCGAGCCTCAGAGCCCCTCGACCACCGACAGGCCGTAGTGTGCCAGCGCCGGACGTAGCGCATCGGCCTGCGCGTCCAGCCGGGTGAACACCGCACGCCCCGGCGGCGGCACGTCGGGCCAGTCCTGCCCCGCCGTCAGATGCGCGATCCGCCGCGCGATCCCCGCCCCGCCGTCGACGAAGCGTACCGGTCGCGGAGCGGCAGCGGCCAGCGCCGACTCCACCAGCGGGAAATGCGTGCAGGCGTTGACGATCGTATCGATCCGCTCGCCCCCCGGCTGATCGAACAGCCCGGCCAGCACGTCGCGATACGCCGCCGCATCGGGCGCCGCCCCCGCCAGATGCGCCTCCGCCAGATCGACCAACGCCGAGCTGCCGTGGCGCAGCACCGTGCAGTCGGCGGCGAAGCGCGCGGTCAGGTCGTCGACATAGGGCTGCCGCACCGTCGCCGGCGTCCCCAGCACGCCGATCACACGGGTAACGCTTGCTTCGGCGGCGGGCTTAATCGCCGGCACCGTGCCGACCACGCCGATGTCGAGCGCCGCCCGTACCGCCGCCAGCGCGATCGTCGAGGCGGTGTTGCACGCGATGACGATCAGCCGCGGATCATAGCGCTCGGCCAGCCGCCCCAGCAACGCCGGCACCCGCGCGGCGATCTCCGCCTCGCTCTTCGTGCCATAGGGATAGCCCGCGCTGTCGGCGACATAAACGACCGGCATGTCCGGCAGCAGCGCACGGGCCGGCGCCAGCACCGACAGGCCACCGACTCCGGAATCGAAGAACAGGACGGATCGGTCGCGGGCGGATGGCATCGCGGCTGTATCGACATTGGCCGGCCGCCCCGCAAGTCGCCGCCGCGCCCGCTTCAGCAACGGGTAACCATATTCGCCTAGCTTGCCCGCGAGGATCACGAAGGAGGTTTCCGATGTCGACCATCGGCGCGCTATTCGCGGCAGGCTGTTTCCGTACCGCTCCGAAGAACACTGTGCGGGCAGAAGCGTCCGCCACGGCATTCGGTGTCGCGGCCGTGCTGACCGGCCTGCACCAACCCGACGCCGCGCAGCCGGAAAGCTCGCTCGGTGTCGGCACGATGAAAACGGAGGCCGGCGCGCGATCGTCGACGACCGACCTCGCCGACAGCATCGCCAAGCTGAACGGGGCGCGCGACGCGTTCCGGAAAGAAACCTCGCTGACCCCGGCCCAGCGCGCCCGTCGCGACGTCCTCGACGCGATGGACCTGACCGAGGAAGCCATCAAGGCGATGCCGCCCGAACAGCAGGGGGACATCGAGCAGACGATCGCGACGGAAGTCGCGCGCCGACTCCGCGAACGGAGTCACTAGCCGGAACGACCCCGGACGCTACGTACCCGGCTTGACGCTTCGCATCGAACGACGCGGCGTTCGCTAGGTCAACGCGATGGCATAGGCTTGAAACTTGGAGTCCCTCACCCAGCCCGCGCGGTCGTAGAGGGACTGAGCCGCGGCGTTGGTCACTGCGGTCGAAAGGGAAAGCCGCGCCGCCCCGATATCACGGCCATAGTCGCACGCCGCATCCAGCAACGCTCGCCCCGCACCGGTGCGACGCGCACCGGCCGTGACAAACAAGTCATTGAGAATGAACGTACGCGCCAGCCTGACGGACGAGAAGGACGGGAATAGCTGCGCAAATCCAACCGCTTCGTTTTCGACAAACGCAAGCAGAACAATGGATTGCTGATGTTCGAAGCGATCACGCAAAAATGATCGAGCACCCACCGGATCGGAGGGCTGCTCGTAGAATTGGCGATAAGCCTCGAACAGCGGCACCAGCGTGTCGAGATCAGCGATGGTCGCGTGACGAACGCTCAACAACGGCGGATTCCTTCGCTGGCTAGGATCTGCGTAAGCATCGACGGACAACGTCCTGACAGTGATGCTCACGTGCCTACACCCCTATCGCGACGGATCGATCAGGAACTTCTCCCCCGTCGCCTTGCGATTATACGCCGCGAACACCTCAGGATCGAGCGTCTCGGCCAGCGAAATGGTGCGCGTGTAGCTGCTCGCGAAGGTCGTCGTCAGCTCGTCCACCACCCGCGCCCGCAGTCGGACATTCACCTCGCGCTCGGCCTTCATCAGGAACGGCGTCAGCAGCCAGCCCGAGACGCTCCACGAAAAGCCGAGCGCGCCGCGGTTGAGCGTCGTCGGCCCGGTGTCGAGCCCGCCGTAGATGTAGAGCTGCTTGAACGTGGCCGAGCCGTAGCGACTGTATTCGCCGCCCTTGCGCCCTGCCGCCGCTTCCATCGCCGCGAGTATCTGCCCGCCGAGCTTCCCGCCACCGATCGCGTCGAACGCGATGGTTGCGCCCGTCTCGGCCAGCGCGTCGGTCAGCTTGGCCCGGAAATCGGCATCGCTGCTGTCCACCACATGCGTAGCGCCGAGGCCGCGTAGCAGCGCGGCCTGCGCCTCGCTGCGCACCACGTTTACCAGCGGCACGCCGTCCGCCAGACAGATGCGCACCAGCATCTGCCCCAGATTCGACGCCGCCGCCGTATTCACCAGCGCCGAATGCCCCTCCATCCGCATCGTCTCGACGAAGGCGAGCGCGGTCAGCGGGTTGACGAACATCGCGGCGCCATCGGCGGCGACCTGCCCGTCCTTCAACGGCACGCAGTCCTTGGCCGGCAGGCGCCGGTACTGCGCGTACATCGCGCCGCCCAGCATCCCGACGGTCTTGCCGAGCAGCCCCTGCACGTTCGCGCCCGCCGCGATCACCTCGCCCGCGCCCTCGTTGCCGACCGCCAGCGACTGGTCGAGCCGCGCCTGCACCGCCGCCATTCGCTCGGGCGGCACGTCCAGCGTCAGCGTCGGCCGCTCCGCCGTCCCGCCCGCGACCGCGCTATCGGCATCGGCGGGACCGACTAGCAACCCCAGGTCGGACGGGTTGATCGGCGCCGCCTGCACCCGGACGATCACCTCGTCGTCGCCCGGCGCGTCCAGCGTCACCGGCTCCAGCGTCAGCTCCAGCTTGCCCGCCGCCGTCACCGTTGATCGCAGTTCGAGGCCCGTCATCTGCTCGGTCATCGCTCAACTCCTTTTGTCCGCCCACCCCTTACCGTCCGTGCCGAGCGAAGTCGAAGCACTTGGCCGGCGGGTACTTCGACACCACTCGCACGAACGGTGGGAGGCACAGCCAATGTCGCCAACCGCACCGCTATCCGCTTGAAACGGCGAGGCCCCCGCCCCTACCATCGCGGCAACGACAAAGGGGCCTGAACGAATGACGCTTCGATACGCGCGGCTCGCCGCGACGCTGCTGGCCGCGAGCGCGCTGGCGGCCTGTACGCAGAAGGAGGCACCGAAGTCCGCGGCGTCCACGCCCGCGAAGAAGCCGGGCACGACCTATGCCCGCGATCCCTTCCCCTCGACCTATCGCGCCTATCCCGGCGTGCCGACCCTCGTGCGCAACGTCACCATCTTCGACGGCGAGGGCGGGCGGATCGACAACGGCCAGATCCTGCTGGCGGACGGCAAGGTCGTCGCGGTCGGCCAGAGCGTGGAAGCGCCCGCCGGTGCGACGATCATCGACGGCGCCGGCAAGGTGCTGACGCCCGGCATCATCGACATCCACAGCCACCTCGGCGACTATCCGTCGCCCGGCGTGCAGGCGCATTCGGACGGCAACGAGGCGACTTCGCCCGTCACCGCCGATGTCTGGGCCGAGCACAGCGTGTGGCCGCAGGATCCGGGCTTCAGCCGCGCGCTGGCGAACGGCGGCGTCACCACGCTGCAGATCCTGCCCGGTTCGGCCAACCTCTTCGGCGGCCGCTCGGTCGTGCTCAAGAACGTCTACGCCCGCACGATGCAGGCGATGAAATTCCCCGGCGCACCCTATGGCCTGAAGATGGCGTGCGGCGAAAACCCGAAGCGCGTCTATGGCGGCAAGGGCCGCCAGCCCTCCACCCGCATGGGCAACATCGCGGTCGATCGCGCGACCTGGGCACAGGCGCAGGACTACGACCGCCGCTGGACCAAGTACGAGAAGGACGGCGGTGAGCCGCCCGCGCGCAACATCGCGATGGACACGCTGCGCGGCGTGCTGGACGGCGAGATCCGCGTCCAGAACCACTGCTACCGCGCCGACGAAATGGCCATCGTCATGGATATGGCGAAGGAGTTCGGGTACAAGGTCACCGCTTTCCACCACGCGGTGGAGGCATACAAGATCGCAGACCTGCTGAAGCAGAACGGTACCTGCGCCGCCGTCTGGGCCGACTGGTACGGCTTCAAGATGGAAAGCTACGACGGCATCCACGAAAACCTCGCGCTGCTGGAAAAGGCGGGCGCGTGCGGAATGATCCACAGCGACGACGGCAACGGCATCCAGCGGCTGAACCAGGAGGTCGCCAAGGCGCTGTCCGCCGGCCGCCGCGCCGGCATCGACGTCAGTGACGCCGCCGCTTGGCGCTGGCTGACGATCAACCCGGCCAAGGCGCTGGGGATCGACGGCGTCACCGGATCGCTGAAGCCGGGCAAGATGGCGGACGTCGTGCTGTGGAACGGCGATCCGTTCAGCGTCTACACCCGCCCCGAAAAGGTCTGGGTGGACGGCGCCCTCCTCTACGATTCCAGCGACCCGCGCCGCCGTCCGGTCAGCGATTTCGAACTCGGCCAGCCCGGCATGGGAGACGTGAAGTGAAGGCTCTCCTGCTCGCGGCCACCGCGCTTGTCGCCACGCCCGCCGCTGCGCAAACGATCGTTATCACCGGCGGCACGGTCGCGATCGGCGACGGCTCCTCGCCGATCCCGAACGGCACCGTCGTCGTCCGCGACGGCCGCATCGTCGCCGCCGGAACCGGCGTCGCCCTGCCGGCGGGCGCTCAGGTCGTCGATGCGACCGGCAAATGGGTGACGGCGGGCATCACCGCCGGCATCGGCAACCTCGGCCTCGCCGATTCGGACGGGGTGCAGGAAAGCAACGACGGCAACGCCCGCACCTCGCCCTACAATGCGGCGATCGACGTCTCCGTGGCGATCAACCCGGACTCGGTCATGATCGGCAACGAACGCGTCGGTGGCGTCACCCGCGCCATCGTCGCGCCGGGCGGCAGCGGCGCGATCTGGAGCGGCCAGGGCGCCGTCATCGATCTCGGCGCCGATCCTGATCCGGTCACCCGCGCCCGCGTCTTCCAGTTCGTCGAGTTGGGCGAGACCGGCGCGCGCGCCGCCGGCGGCAGTCGCCCCGCCGCCTATGTCGCGCTGCACGAGGCGTTGCGCCAAGCCGCCGACTATCGTCGCAACCCGTCGGGTTTCGACGGGCGCAGCAAGGATGCGCTGCTGACCCGCGCCGATGCCGATGCGCTGCTTAAGGTGCTCGACGGCGCGATGCCTTTGGTTGTCCATGTCGAGCGCGCCGCCGACATCCGCCAAGTGCTGACGCTGCCCAAACGCTACCCGAAGCTGCGCCTCGTCCTTACCGGCGCGGCAGAGGGCTGGATGGTCGCGAACGAGATCGCCGCCGCGCGCGTGCCGGTAATGGCCTCCGCGCTCGCCGATCTGCCGCTGTCGTTCGAGATGCTCGCCGCGACCGAGGCGAACGTCGGCCGGATGATGAAGGCGGGCGTCACCGTCGGCGTGCTCTACGACGGCTCGGGCGGCGAACATGTTCTGAAGCAGTTCGCCGGCAACCTCGTCGCGCTGTCGAAGGTGCCGGGCCAGACCGGCCTGACCTGGGGCGAGGCGTTCGCCGCCATCACCTCCAAGCCCGCCGAGGTGATCGGCATGGGCGTTGAGATCGGCTCGCTGCGCCCCGGCCGCCGCGCCGACGTCGTGTTGTGGAGCGGCGACCCGCTCGAACTGTCGTCGGCCCCGACTGCGGTGTGGATCGACGGCAAGCCGCAACCGATGGACTCGCGCCAGGTCCGCCTGCGCAACCGCTACATCAACGCGACCGACGGCGCGCTGCCGAAGGCGTACGAGCGGTAGCCCATTCACCCCCGTTCGCCCTGACCGCAGTCGAAGGGCACCTCACCACGAGGTGCTTCGACTGCGCTCAACACGAACGGGGGTTAGGTTTCAGGCCACCTCACCCTCGGCCACCCGCTCCCGCGCCACCGGCTTCGGCTGGTGGAAGGGATGCATCAGCTCCTCCGCCATGCCGCCCGTGACCGGCTCGTCGATGCCATAAACCGGCGGCCAGGCATTGCGCGGCAGGTGGAGCGTGCCGAACAGCCGGTCGACCCACGGGAACATCGCCGCGAAATTGCGGTCGCGCCCCTCGACGCTGTTGGTGTGGTGCCAGTGGTGGAACGCGGGCGTCGCCGCCAATTGCTCCAGCACCCCGAACCGCCAGCGCACATTGGCGTGGACCAGGAACGACCACACCGTGCCGACCAGTGTGATATAGACCGGGATCATCGCATCCGCCCCGCGTGCGTTGGCGGACGCGAGGCCCAGCGCATAGAGCGGCACCAGCCCACACAGCCGCACGAACACGATGTCGAGCGGATGCGCGCGGGTGTTCGCCAGCCAGTCGAGATGCTCGATCGAATGATGGACCGCGTGGAAGCGCCAGAGAAACGGGACCGCGTGGCACCAGCGATGGCCCCAATAGGCGCCGACTTCGGCGACCAGCAACCCGGCCGACAGCTTCACGAGGAACGGCAGGCTCGCCACCCAGGCGACATAGGCATCGGGCGTCGCGGCATGGACCGCCAGCGCTACCGCGCCCAGCAGCGGCGCGAGGATCACGCCCGGCAACAGCCCGTTGAGATAGTAATAGCCGAGGTCCGACAGGCGCGCGGTCCAGCGGCGGCGGCCCGCGCCGGCGCCGGCCCGCTCGCGCTCCTTCAGCGTGAACAGCCATTCCAGCGGCACGAACAGCGTCGCCAGCAGTGCCAGCCAAATGCTGAGCCGCACCAGGTTCACCACCATCTCGCCCATCGTCAATCCGTCCATTTCCGCGCGGTTCGCCGCCGGACGACTGTCTGCGGCAAAAAGGTTGAGGAAATCATGTCCGCCAGCGTCGCAACGCACGAAGCGGCGGCGACCCGAAGGTCACCGCCGCCCCATGTTCGTCTCTTCGACCCGTGATTAGGCGAAGGTGACCTTCGTCGCGGTGCGGCGGCGACGCAGCTGGGCGCCCATCGCACCGAAGCCGACGATCATCATGCCCCAGGTGGCCGGCTCAGGCACAGCGGCCGTGACCGACACGTTGTCGAGCAGGGCGACCGGCGGCAGGCCGTTAGGCGTGCCGTTCGACAGGAACGACAGGGTCTGCGTGGCACCGGTTGCCTGGAAGCTGCGCGTCACGGTCGCCCAAGGAGCCGAACCGCCCGACGGCGTGTTGACGGTGTTGGTCGTGAACGCCTGGCCACCGAAGCTGTAGGTCAGCGATTCGGTGGTCGCACCGGTGCGGCTGGCGAGCTGGCCAGCGGCCCAGTCGAACGACAGCGTGTAGGTGTTGCCGGCGATCAGGCCCGTCAGGGTCTGGCTCAGCACGCCACGTGCGGTCGTGTCGCCGTCCAGGACGACGAAGTTGCCGCGGCCGCTGGTGCCGGTCGGCGCGCTCACCAGATACTCCTGGTTCGTGTAGCTGTAACGGCCCGCTGCGTTCGCGGTGGTGTTCGCCGAATTGACCAGCAGGTTGTAGCCGTAGCCGCCAGCGGCGCGCGTTTCCGCCGTCGAGGTCGAGGTCCAGCCCGTCACCGTGCCGGCTGCAACGGGATCGTCGCCGAACTGGAAGTTGCCCGTGCGGCTGGTCTGCTCGAAGCTGCCGTTGTTGACCAGGTTGACCGTGGTGGCGGCCATCGCGTTGCCCGAAACCGCGGCGGTCAGGGCGGCGGCGGCGATCATGTACTTCTTCATGGTGTGTTCCCTTTGTGTGTGTCGTTTGATGCGCTGTACTGATGTTCTGATACATGCACTGTTAATCGGCTTCAAAGGGAGGTTGTGCGACAATTGAAAAAATAAAACGTATGCATTTCAAACGTTTATAAGTATCGTGTCTTCAAATGCGACACAGTATGATTGCGTTTACTGGTTAATTCGATGGGTTAATCTGCTTATTAGTAGCTGTGGAGCTATTTTAACTATACTTGTTCATTGCGATATCTGCCGCTAACGGCGCATCCTCCAGAAGCCATGCCAGTCGTCAGCCGTTGGAAGACGGCCGGTCAGCGGTCGGATCTATCGAGGGGGGGGCACGGTCGAACCGCGCCCTTCGGTTTGCGACGAGGACCGTCGCCCTATTCCGCGCCGGGATATTCCCAGCGAAAGGGCACGCCCGTCTCGCCCAGCACGGCGCGGACCAGCGTCGGGAACGCGCGCTCGGCGCGGACGTCGTTCGACAGCACCACCACGCATCGGCGCGATCGCTCGATGCACACCATCGTATTGGCGGTGATGTCGTCGTGCCCGCCCTTGTACCAGCCCGGCCCTTGCGGTCCGTCGAAGGCGACGACGCCCAGCGCCGCCCGCGCGGCCGGGCGATCGACCGGTGCGGCGTCGGGCTGGATCGTCGGGAACTGCGACCGCGTGGTGATGGCCAGGGTGCCGCGCGCCCAGCCGGCCCGTGCCGCCTTCGGCAACCCTTCCCCGCGCGCGATGAAGGCGGTGATGCGCGCCATGTCGGCGATGGTGGTGTCCATCGATCCCGACGCGCGCACGCGGCTGCGGCCATCGTGCGGATGCGGCTTGCCCGTGTCGTCCCAGCCGTCCGCCAGGTCGGTTGCGAAGTCCGCGCGCCACATCAGACTGGTCCGCGTCGCGCCCGCGGGCATCAGGATGCGCCGCTGCACTTCCTTGCCGACATCGATCCCCAGCCCCTTCTCCAGCACGAACTGAAGCAGCAGGATGCCCTCGCCCGAGTAACCATAACGCGTACCCGGATCGGCGTGGAAGCGCAGCTTCCCGTCCGGCTCGACGAAGGCATAGTTGGCGAAACCGCTCGCATGGTTGAGCAGCATCCGCGGCGTCAGCCGACGCCAGCGCTCGTCCCCGGCCAGATCGCCCCAGTGACCATAGGCGTCGAGGTTGCCGTAATCGGGCAGCGGCCGGTCGAGATAACGCGCGGTCGGCACGTCCAGGCCGATGCGCCCCTCCGCCGCCAGCTGCGCGACGAGATAGCCGAACACCGCCTTCGTCAGCGACGCGCCGTACATCACCGTGTCCAGCCCCAGCGGCGCGCCCGCGGCGTTGCGCGCGCCATAGGTTCGCACCGCCGTCACCCGGCCCCGGTCGACCACCGCGACCGCCAGCCCCTTCGCCCCCGTCCGCGCCATCGCCGCGCGCGCGGCCGCATCGATATCGGCCACCGTCGCCGCCGCGCCCGACACCATCATGGCAAGGCTGATCGCGATGGGCATCGCCATAACTCCATAAGGGACCACATCGAGCCTATGGCCGCCGCCGCTGGCGTCGACGCCGCCGATGCCCTATCGCGCGCGCTTTCCGGACGAACATCAGAACGAGGGCGAATTTCATGGGTTTCCGCTGCGGCATCGTCGGCCTGCCGAACGTCGGCAAGTCGACGCTCTTCAACGCGCTGACCGAGACGGCGGCGGCGCAGGCGGCCAACTACCCGTTCTGCACGATCGAGCCGAACGTCGGCAACGTCGCCGTCCCCGACGACCGGCTGCAGAAGCTGGCCGAGATCGCCGGCTCGGCCAAGATCATCGAAACGCAGCTGGGCTTCGTCGACATCGCCGGGCTGGTGCGCGGCGCGTCGAAGGGCGAGGGGCTCGGCAACCAGTTCCTGGGGAACATCCGGGAGGTGGACGCGATCGTCCACGTCCTGCGCTGTTTCGAGAACGACGACATCCAGCATGTCGACAACCGCGTCGATCCGATCGCGGATGCCGAGACGGTCGAAACCGAGCTGATGCTCTCCGACCTCGAAAGCCTCGAAAAGCGCGTACCGAACCTCGCCAAGAAGGCGACGCAGGGCGACAAGGAGGCAAAGGTCGCCGCCGCCGTGCTCGGTCAGGCGCTCGACCTGCTGCGTGACGGAAAGCCCGCGCGCCTCGTGGTGCCGAAGGACGCCGAGGAGGAGCGCGTGTTCAAGGCGTCGCAGCTCATCACCGCCAAGCCCGTGCTCTACGTCTGCAACGTGAACGAAGAGGATGCGGCCGAGGGCAACGCGCTGTCGGCCAAGGTGTTCGAGAAGGCGAAGGCGGAAGGCGCCGAGGCCGTCGTCGTCTCCGCCGCGATCGAGGCCGATATCGCCACCATGCCGGCCGAGGACCGCGCCGACTTCCTGGGTGAACTGGGCCTCACCGAATCGGGCCTGTCGCGCGTCATCCGCGCCGGCTACGAGCTGCTCCACCTGCTGACCTTCTTTACCGTCGGCCCGAAGGAAGCGCGCGCCTGGACCACGCATGTCGGCGCCAAGGCTCCGCAGGCGGCGGGCGAGATCCACACCGACTTCGAACGCGGCTTCATCCGCGCCGAAACCATCGCCTTCGACGACTATGTCGCATTCAGGGGTGAGGCTGGTGCGCGCGACGCCGGAAAGCTGCGCTCCGAGGGTAAGGAATACGTCGTCAAGGACGGCGATGTGTTGCTCTTCCGGTTCAACGTGTGACACGCGCCGGGGCGGATGTCGCCATCCGCCCCGGCCGCACCCGCGCACATGCGACATTGCGATGCGCGACAGGGCGGTATAGCATCGCGCCATGACGATCTGGCCCGCCGTGTCGCTGCTGTTCGCCCTCGCCGCTTCGCCGGCCTGGGCGGACGCATCGACGCCCGCCGACGCAGCCGCGGCTCCGCAGCACGATAATAATCAGCCGTCTCCGCCGCGCCGCGCCGGCGAACGCACCCGCCCGAGCCGGTGCGCGACCTGCGCCAACCCGTCGATCCGTCAGCCGATGACCGAGACGCCCAACCGCGCCCTGATGATGATCCCGGCGTCGCACCTGCGCCCGGCGCTTCCCGACTGGGCTGGCGAGGACCGGCGGCTGGCGATCTCGCCCGCTATCGCCATGCTCGACCGTCGCCCGCCTCTGCCGCGGTATTGAGATTAAGGCGACCGCCCGCCATGTCCGGTGCTCCCGCGCAGGTGGGAGTCCAGAGTCACAAAAGCCTTTGCCCGTAACCTTGGGCTCCCGCCCTCGCGGGAGCACGCCAACATGTGTATCAGCCCCGCTACCGTTCGTGCTGAGCGAAGTCGAAGCACATTGTTGGTGAGCCCGCTCAGGCTGGCGGAAAACCCTACCGAGACCTAATCCCGCCGACCGCGCCGCGCGCCCTGCCGATCCTGCCGCCCCTCGCTCCGATTGGGCCGACGCTCTTCGCGACGTTCGCGCATGCCCTCGGCCCGTGGTGCTTGTCCTTGCCGATAGACTTGGCGATCGTCCCGCCGCCCTCGCGCCACGTCTCCACGCGGCGCATGTCCCTCGCGATAGGTCGGGCGATCGTCGCGCCGGCCATCACGCCACCCGCGCCCATCCTGCCGCCGATCACGGGCATAGCCGGCCCAGTTGTCTCGGATCGCATTTCGGTCGCCGCGCCAATTCTGGCGACGGCCTTCCCAATACGCACGCTGCGTGTCGTTCCAGCGCTGCGGCCGGCGATAGCTGTCGTAGACGTAGGAGCCGGTGCCGGGATAATAATAGTCGCCGTACCAGCCGTAATAGCTCGGCGCGTAGTTCGCGTAGCCGAAGCCGTCGTCATAATAGCCGCGCCCATATCCGCCGCCGCCATAGCCGACCGACACCCCCGAATAGCCATAGCCGTCGGTACAGCCGGCAAGTGCGAGGCCGGCGGCGCCGGTGACGAGCAGGGTGCGTAAGAAGGACATGGGCTGGGTTCCAGAAAAGGCGCCAGATACGCGAGCGCTATTCCGAAACAGAGGGGCGACGCAACGGTTCCGCTGCGCCGCCCCTTCAGGCTCGTCGTGGCGCGGGGCGAAGCCCGCCGTCGATCAATGCTTCACGTCGCGCCAGACGCTCTGATAGGCGCCGTATGCCAGACCGCAGAAGATGATGAGGAAGATCACCGCAGCCCAGCCCGTCGTGTGGCGCGCCTCCAGCTTCGGCTCCGCCGTCCACACCAGGAACGCCGCGACGTCCTTCGCCATCTGGTCGACCGTCGAAGCGGTGCCGTCGGTATATTGGACCTGCCCGTTGGCGGTCAGCGGCGGTGCCATCGCGAGGTTGAGGTTCGCGAAATACGGATTGTAGTGCAGCCCCTTCGGCGTCTTCGCATCCGGGAACTTGGCGAGCAGCTCGGCCGGCTGGTTCGCATAGCCGGTGATGAGCGAATAGATGTATGCCGGGCCGTCGTGACGCGCCTTGGTCATCAGCGACAGGTCGGGCGGCACCGCATTGTTATTGGCGGCGCGCGCGGCGATGTCGTTGGCGAACGGCGCCGGGAAGTGGTCGGAGGCGAGGTTCTTGCGCGTCGCCATCTCGCCCGTCTCCGGGTTCGGCGCGGGCGTCTCGATCGCCCACTGGCCGGCGATCGCCTTCACCTCGGCTTCGGAATAGCCGATCTGCTGCAGATCGCGGAACGCGACCAGCTTCAGCGAATGGCACGCCGAACAGACTTCCTTGAACACCTGGAAACCGCGCTGCAGCTGCTGGCGGTCGAACTTGCCGGTGATGCCGTTCGAGGCAAGCTCCAGCTCCTTCGGATGCTTGTGGAACTCATGTTCCGCAGTGGGCCTTTCGGGCTCCTGCACCATGCTAACGACGGTCGAGATGCCGCCGATCAGCGCCATCACCGCAAATGCGAGCCCGGCCAGAAAGGCGAACGGGCGAACTCCTAGAAAACCGAGCATCGTCTGTCCTTATTCGGCCGGGGCGACAATGCCGCCGCTCATCGCTGTCTGTGCGGGGCTGGTGCCGCCATGCTTCGCCAGTACCGCCTCGGTGATCGAGTTGGGCAGCGGGCGGGGCTTCTCCATCGCCGACACGATCGGCAGGATCACCAGGAAGTGGAGGAAGTAATAGGCCGAAGCGAGCTGTCCGAGCAGGATCACGCCCGCCGTCGGGGCCGCGCCGCCGACATAACCCAGCACCACCACGTCCAGCACCAGCGCGACCAGGAACCAACGGTACACCGGCCGGAAATTGGCCGACCGCACCGGCGAGGTGTCGAGCCACGGCAGGAAGAACAGTAGTAGGATCGAGCCGAACATCGCCAGCACGCCCCACAGCTTCGCCGGGAACAGGAAGTCGATCGTGAACGACTTCAGGATCGCGTAGAACGGCAGGAAATACCATTCCGGCACGATGTGCGCGGGCGTCGAGAGCGGGTTGGCCGGGATGTAGTTGTCCGGGTGGCCCAGCAGGTTCGGCGAGAAGAAGATCAGCGAGGCGAAGATCAGCAGGAACACGCCGAGCCCGAAGCCGTCCTTGGCCGTATAATACGGGTGGAACGGCACCGTATCCTGCTCGTCCTTCACCTCGACGCCGGTCGGGTTGTTCGACCCCGGAATATGCAGCGCCCAGATGTGCAGGATGATGACGCCCGCGATCACGAACGGCAGCAGATAGTGGAGCGAGAAGAAGCGGTTCAGCGCGGCATTGTCCGGCGCGAAGCCGCCCAGCAGCCAGATGCGGATCGTCTCGCCCACCAGCGGGATCGCCGAGAAGAAGCCGGTGATGACCTGCGCGCCCCAGAAGCTCATCTGTCCCCAGGGGAGCACATAGCCCATGAACGCGGTCGCCATCATGAGGAGGAAGATGACGACGCCGAGCAGCCACACCATCTCGCGCGGCGCCTTGTACGACCCGTAGTAGAGGCCGCGACCGATGTGGATGTAGACGACCGCCAGGAACATCGACGCGCCGTTGGCGTGCGCATAGCGCAGGAACCAGCCCGCGTTCACGTCGCGCATGATGTGCTCGACCGAGTTGAACGCGATGTCGCCGTTGGCGGCATAGTGCATCGCGAGCACGATGCCGGTGACGATCTGGATCGCGAGCGCGGCGCCGGCGAGCACGCCGAAGTTCCAGAAATAGTTGAGGTTGCGCGGCACCGGATAACCGGCGCCGACCGCGTTGTAGACGAAGCGCGGCAGCGGCAGGCGCTCGTCCACCCACTTCATCAGCGGGTTCTTCGGCGCGTAATGCTTGGCCCAGGGAAAGCTCATGATGTCCTGATCCCTATCAGCCGACCGTCACGACGGTGTCGGAGGTGAATGCATATTCGGGCACGTGCAGGTTGGTCGGCGCCGGTCCCTGCCGGATGCGGCCGGCGGTGTCGTAGGCCGAGCCGTGGCACGGGCAGAAATAGCCGCCGAACGGCCCCTTGTTCTCGCCCTCGCCCGCGCCCAGCGGCACGCAGCCGAGATGGGTGCAGACGCCCAGCGTGATGAGCCAGTTCTTCTTGCCCGTCTTCGTGCGCTCTTCCAGCGTCTGCGGATCGCGCAGCGAAGACACCGCGACGGCATCGGCCTCGGCGATTTCCTTGGGCGTCAGGTTGCGCACGAACAGCGGCTGCTTGCGGAACGTCGTCTTGATCGCCTGCCCCGCCTGGATCGCCGAGATATCGATCTCGGTCGTCGACTGGGCCAGCACGTCGGCCGACGGGTTCATCTGGTTGACGAGCGGCAGCGCGATCACGCCCACGCCGACGCCGGCGAAGGCGACGGCGCCGATCTGCAGATAGTCGCGGCGGCGCGGATCCTTCGGACCCTCTGCGATCGCCTCGTGGTCAGTTGCCATGCATCAGCCCTTGCACTTCGAATCCCTGTGGCGCGGAATCACAGCGGATAGCCGTGGTGCGCCCCCCGGTTGCCCCCGGTGGTTGGCGGGCCTGATAAACGGCGCAGGAGCGCTTTGCCAACAGCAATTTGCGTGGACCGTTGTGGCCGCTAAGGCTGAGGCCATGCGCATCGCCCTTTACCAGCCCGAGATCGCCGGAAACGTCGGCGCCGTCCTGCGCACCGCCGCGTGTCTGGGCGTCGGTGTCGACCTGATCGAGCCGATGGGATTCGCGTGGGACGACAAGCGCGTGGCGCGGGCCGGGATGGACTATATCGCGCATGTACCGGTCACCCGCCACGCCGACTGGGCGACGTTCTCTGAAGTGGCGAGCGGGCGGCTGGTGCTGCTGACGACGAAGGGCGCGACGCCGCTCCACGACTTCGCCTTTGCCGCGGACGATGTGCTGTTGTTCGGGCAGGAGGGCGCCGGCGTTCCAGACCCTGTCCACGCTCGTGCCGATGCGCGCGTCGTCGTGCTTATGGCGCCGCCGCTGCGCTCGCTCAACCTGTCGGTATCGGTCGCGATCGTGCTGGCCGAAGCGTTGCGACAGACCGGCACGTGGCCGGGAAACACGGTCGATACCGACGCTTGATACATCAGCGGCTTTCATGCGTGAAACCATTATCTCGCGCCCTCTCGCTTGCTGCCGTCGTCGCACGGCCGGCTGGCACAGCCGGCTGGCACGACGCCCCAAGCGCCGCGACCGAGCGACGACGCCCGCCCACTCGGCAAGGCGCAAGCCGAGCGACGCGTCATTGATCGGTTTGCGCGACCTGCCCTTCACGATCTTCAGGGCGGCGCGGACGCGGCGTACCGACGCAACGCGATCGCGGTCGAGAAGACTGCCGAGCTCGACCGCCTCCATGCCGCCGACCCGGACGGCTACGTCCACATGTCGCGCATCTATCCGGGCCTGCCGCACTGGATGGCCCGAAAGGACGCCGAAACGCTGCCCTGGATGGCGGCTTCACCCGCGACCCTGGCCGAAGCGGATCGTGTGGCGGCAGGATGATGTGGCGACAGCGGTGGTGCGGCTGCCCGTCTTGAATGTGCAACCCGTCTTGAATGTGCAAAACGTCAGGGACACATCGCTGTAATGACCTTGGTCTTGTCGCTCGCCGCGTTCATCGCATTTATCTTCGCGCTTCCGGCGATCCTTCGAAAGGTCAAGACGGCACGGCCCGCGGCCACCGGGGCCGTTGCCCTGGCGCTTGGCATGGCGTTTTCCGCGTTTCTTGATCCTGCCAAAAAAGTTTCGATCGAACGGATCGAGAAAGCGAAAGAAACCGGCGCGAAATCCGCGGACGCTGGAGACACGAGAATTAGGTCCGACGGCTGAGCCGGGTCGACAGGATCGATCCGATCGCGAACGCCAGAAACCCGACCACGATGCAATCTGCGATGACGATCGGGACATACATGCCGAAATGGACTTCAGCGGCATGCTGCACCGCTTCACCCAGTATCGCCGGCACCATCAAAAGCAGCGCCGCCTGGTTCAGTTTCAACATTGCCCTACCCACTCTCGCCTGCTGCTAGGCCCGGCAGAAAGGGACACGCAAGCCCCCCTGAGACATTCCGCCCCATCGACTTGCCCCTGCCCCCTCCGCTAAACGCCCGCGCATGCAGCCATTAGACGCCGAACAGACCCAAGCTCGCCAGTGGTTCGAGCACCTTCGCGACCTGATCTGCGCCGAGTTCGAGGCGATCGAGCGCGAGGCCGGGTCCGACGCGACGTTCGACTATGTCGCCTGGGACCGGACCGACCCTTCCGGCGAACCCGGCGGCGGGGGCGTGCGCGGGGTGATGAAGGGCAAGGTGTTCGAGAAGGTCGGCGTCAACGTCTCCACCGTCGGCGGCGAGTTCGAGGGCGAGTTCGCCAAGTCGATCCACGGCGCGGCCGATCATCCGCAATTCTTCGCCACCGGCATCAGTCTCGTCGCGCACATGGCGAACCCGCACGTCCCCGCGGTCCACATGAACACCCGCTTCCTCTGCACCACGAAGCGCTGGTTCGGCGGCGGCGCCGACCTCAACCCGCCGCTGCCCGACGCGCACGACACACAGGATTTTCATGCCGAGCTGAAGGCAGCGTGCGACCGCCACGGCGACGATTATTACGACCGCTTCTCGGCCTGGGCGGAGGAGTATTTCCGCATCCCGCACCGCCACGTGAACCGCGGCGTCGGCGGCATCTTCTACGATCATCTCGAACACGGCTTCGAAGACGACTTCGCCTTAACCCAGGATGTCGGGCGTGCGTTTCTAGAGGCTTATCCGCGAATCGTGCGACGGCGCATGAACGATGTGTGGACGCCGGAGGACGAGGCAACGATGCTGGCGTGGCGCGGGCGCTACGCGGAATTCAACCTCGTCTACGATCGCGGCACGCTGTTCGGGTTGAAGACCGGCGGCAACATCGACGCGATCCTGATGAGCCTGCCGCCGCGCGCGACGTGGGCCTGATGTTGTGGGCCTGAACCGATGGGCCTGACCCCGGTGCCGCCCGACCAGTTGGCGACGATCGTCACCACGCTGGAGATGCCCGAGCGACCCCGCCCCCGACCGCTCCCCGAATCGCGACTGCGGCTGGTGCCGTGGGCTCAGCCGGCGCCCGCCGCCTATCGCACGCTCTTCGCCCGCGTCGGCACGCCGTGGCTGTGGTTTTCGCGCCTCGCGATGGACGATGCGCGGCTGACCGCGATCATCGGCGATCCCCGCGTCGCCGTGTTCGCCGTCGCCGATCCGACGGGGATCGAGGTCGGCATGCTGGAGCTGGACTACCGTGTCGCCGGCGCGTGCGAGCTCTCCTATGTCGGGCTGGTCCCCGAACTCGTCGGTCAGGGGCATGGCCGCTGGCTGCTCGCCCACGCCATCCAGCGCGCCTGGGCGAAGGACGTGGCGCGGGTATGGGTCCACACCTGCACGCTCGATCATCCACGCGCGCTCGGCGTCTATCGCGCCGCCGGCTTCGTGCCCGTCAAGCGCACGATCGAGACCTTCGCCGATCCCCGCGTCGCCGGCCTGCTGCCGCGCGACGCCGCCCCTCAGGTGCCGCTGCTCGACAGCCCATCGCTCGACAGGCGCCGATAGAGCGCGACCTCGACCAGCGCGAGCGCCAGGGCCGCCACCGCCGTCGTCAGCGACGCCGCCCCGTCGAACACCGCGGCGACGACCGGATTGGTGCCACCCGCGCCATTCGCGAGCGCCGCCAGCGCCAGGAACAGTGCGCCCGCCAGCTGCGCGGCCAGCAGCACCGCGCCATAGCTGCCCGCCATGACCCAGCCGTTGCCGCGCGTCATGCGCCAGCTGCGCTGGATCGCCGCCACCGCACCCACCGGTGCCTGCGCGACGATCACCGGCCCGGCGAGCATCGTGCGCCCCAGCAGGTAGAAGGCGACCGGGATGAGCGCCATCAGCAGAACCCGCGCACCCGCCCCCGGCATCAGGATGCCGACCGCCGGCACCGCGACCAGCGTCGAGCACAGCAGATAGCGCGGCAACAACAACACCGCGCGGCGCAGCGCGTGCCCCAACGTCGGTCGCGCCGGATCGCTCTGAAAGGCGATCACCGCCAGCGCGCCGAACAGCCCGAGCAGCGCCGCCAGCGCGTACCAGACGCCATAGCTGGTCAACCAGCCCGACAGCGCCTCGGTCCACGCCCGGATCTCCGCTTCGGTGGCCGGCTGGTCGCTGACCGCCAGCATCGCCGGCATCGGCGGCACCAGCAGCAGCACCGCATATTGCGGCAGGAACATCGTCAGCCCGGCGATCGGCACCAGCGCGCCGGCGTCGCGCCGCCACAGGCGCCACGCACCACCGAACGCCGCGGCATAGGACAATCTCACGCGACCACGCCGTCGCCGACGCCCGACCCTTGCGACAGCGATGCTTCGCCCGCCAGCGCGACATAGAGCTTGCCGTAGAACGCTGCCGCCAATGCCGTCAGCGCCGTCGTCACCACCGCGCTCACGATCGCGGTCACCACGCTCGCGGCGGTGACCGGGCCGGTCCCGCCGAGCGCCAGCTTCACGATCGACCCGACGACGCTGTTCACCGCCATCACCGCGACGAACGTCACGACGACGTAGAGCAGCAGCACGCCAACCAGCTTCCACGTCATGCCGCGCGACAGACGAAACGCGCGCGGGATCGCGCTTAGGCCGCGCCGCTCCGCCGCGACGACGCCGATCAACGGCATCAGGCGCGCGCCAACGAACAGGATCAGGATCAGATAGACGAACGTATAGGCGACGATCGACCAGCCCAGCGTCGGCGTCATCGCACTGAACATCGCGGCCCCGCCACCCCGCGCCGCCGCCGGGTCGATCCCGGCCAGCACCAGCAGCAGCGCCAGCGGCACGAACAGCGCGGCAAAACCGATCACGACCAGCACGAACACGCCGATCGCCGGCAGCAACCGCGACGTCGCGACCCGCTGCGCGCCCTGCCCCAGCGCCGGATCGATTGCGCGCGACACGATGACCAGCTGTCCCCAGAGCGACAACAGCGCGACGATCGTCGAGACGGCGAACAGGCCCAGCCGCGTCGGAAGGCCGGCCGTCAGCCGCAACGGCTCGACGCTGCCCGAGATGCACGCCGGCACGAACAGCGCCAGCACGATCACCGGCATCAGCCGCGGCAGGTGGTCGCCCAGAAACTCGGTGGTACGGTCCCAGACCTGCCCAATGCTCGCCATCTATCTGTCCCCTATGGTCGGCCGGCGCATAGCCCAGCGCCCGTATCCTTGCCAATCGCGTTCGGCGTCAGCATCTGCATGGGCGATGGACGACACCCTCACCCCTCAGACGCAAGAGATCGAATGGCGCGTGACGCCCGGCCTGACCGATTATGCCGCCGCGCTGGCGGAGATGGAGGCATGCAATGCCGCAGTGCAGGCCGGCGCCGCGTCCGAACTCGTCTGGCTGCTCGAACATCCGCCGCTCTACACCGCCGGCACCAGCGCCGATGTCGCCGAGCTGATCGACGCCCGCTTCCCCGTCCACGCGACCGGGCGCGGCGGGCGCTACACCTATCACGGGCCGGGCCAGCGCGTCGGCTATCTCGTACTCGATCTCGCCAAGCGCGGCCGCGACGTGCGCTGCTTCGTCCATGCGCTGGAGGGCTGGGTGATCGATGCGCTGGCCGGCATCGGCATCGAGGCGTTCCGCGCGGAGGGCCGCATCGGCATCTGGACGCGCGATTCCATCCGTGGCGAGGCGAAGATCGGTGCGATCGGCGTGCGCGTGAAACGCTGGGTCACGATGCACGGCTTTTCGGTCAACCTGTCCCCCGATCTGTCACATTTCGGCGGTATCGTGCCGTGCGGCATCGCCGATTACGGCGTCACCAGCGCCGCCGCGCTCGGGCGTTCCCCCTCGCTGGAGGGCTTCGACGCGGCGCTCAAAACCGCCTTTCCCGCCTTCCTGGCGGCGCTTACGTGTGCAACTGCGAAAAACGAGGCTTGAGGGCAGCGTGGATGTTGTTTAATGTCCCCCTCGATTTGGGGAATAAAAAAGGCATCCAGCCGACCCGGATCGCCTTATCTAGGGAGCTTCCACATGCGTGCAATTCTTGCCAAGGGCCTGACGGCCTCGATGATCGCCGGCGCGGCGCTGCTCGTTTCCGCCTGCGGCGGTTCGACCGAGACCACCCCTGAGAACACCGTTGTCACCGATCTGAACGTCACCGACGCGACGATGGACGGCACGATGACCGACAACATGACCGCCGTCGACGGCGCCATGGGCAACGACGCCATGATGGCCAACACGATGGACGCCAACATGATGATGACCAACACCGCGACCACCAACGCGATGTAATCATCGTGGAGGCTGTGTATCACGGCCTTCGCAAAACGTTTGGGCCGTCCGGGAAACCGGGCGGCCCTTTCGATTCTCGGGGCGCGCGTTTCGGACAGCACGGGCGAACGGCCCGTCGCAAGCGCCGCGGACGACGAACAAAACCCTTTTGAAAGCAGCCGAACATGCTTAATCGCTGGCACCAGACGTGGCGTCCCGGCCCGTTCGAGAGGTTGTCGATGAAGCCGTTGCGTATCCTGGCCGTTTCCACCGCGGCCGTGCTGGCCGCCACCGCGGCGCTGCCCGCGTCCGCCCAGTTCTTCTTCCAGCCGCCCGACCTGCGCGGCGCGCCCGTGACGGGCGAGGAACCCGGCATCATCGCCCAGACGCTGCCCGGCGCCACGCCTGAGGAGCTGAAGGCCGCGCTGGTGTGGAACATGCGCGCCGGCCTGAACGTCGCCGCGCTGCAGTGCGATTTCATGCCGCCGCTGCTCGCGCGCTACAATTACAACAAGATCCTGGGCGACCACCGCGTCGAGCTCGACGAATCCTATTCCCGCCTCGCCGCCTATTTCAACCGCGTCGCGCCGGCGAAGAACAAGAAGGCCGGCCAGACCGCGCTCGACCAGTATGGCACCCGCGTCTACTCCAGCTTCTCGACGGTCGGCGCACAGCTGACCTTCTGTCAGACCGCGGGCGAGCTTTCGAACCTCGCCGTGTTCGTGCCGCGCGGCAGCTTCACGACCTTCGCGCAGGAGCGCCTTCGCCAGCTGCGCAACAGCCTCGTCCTGTCGGGCGAGCAGCGCTTCCCCTGGGGCATCTACGTCCGCCAGTGGGTCGCGCCGCGCTGGGACGCGATGTGCTGGAAGAACGGCGAATGGGTCGCCAAGAAATGCGGACCGCAGCAGTTCGGGTAGGATAACCGACGCAAGCCAGTCCCGACATCCGGTAGAATGTTCCGGATGTCGAGATACAGGCTGGCAAAGCGCCGCCCGCCATCTATGATCCCCGCCATTGAGGGGAGGCTGTATGGACGACGCGGCATTGGAACGCCTGGGCGATGACCCGCGCTATCGGCGGCTCGTGCGCCGACGCGGGCGGCTGGGCGTCACGCTGACCGCGATCGTGATGGTCGCCTATCTCGGCTTCATCCTGCTCGTTGCCTTCGACAAGACGCTGCTCGGCCGCTCGCTGTCGGGCGGCGCGACCACGCTCGGCATCCCGATCGGCCTGGGCGTCATCGCCATCGCGATCCTGTCGACCGGCTTCTACGTCTATCGCGCCAACCGCGAATTCGACGGCGCCGTCGCCGCCATCGTGTCGGAACCGCACGCATGAGCGGCGGCACCGCGACCTCATCGCTGCTGATGTTCGCCGCCTTCGTGCTCTTCACGCTCGGCATCACGCGCTGGGCGGCACGACGGACGCGCACCGCGGACGATTTCTACGCGGCGGGGGGCGGCATCACCGGCTTCCAGAACGGCCTCGCCATCGCGGGCGACTTCATGTCGGCCGCCTCCTTCCTGGGCATCTCGGCGCAGATCTTCGCGGACGGCTATGACGGGCTGATCTACTCGATCGGCTTCCTCGTCGGCTGGCCGATCGTGCTGTTCCTGATGGCGGAGCGGCTCCGCAACCTCGGCCGCTACACCTTCGCCGACGTCGCCTCGTTCCGCTTCGCGCAGACGCCGGTGCGCAGCCTCGCCGCCGTATCCACGCTGATGGTCGTCCTCTTCTACCTGATCGCGCAGATGGTCGGCGCGGGTCAGCTCATCCGCCTGCTGTTCGGCCTGCCCTACCCCTATGCGGTCGGCATCGTCGGCGTGATGATGACGCTCTACGTCCTGTTCGGCGGCATGCTGGCAACGACGTGGGTGCAGATCGTGAAGGCGGTGCTGCTGCTCGGCGCGGCCAGCTTCATGGCGGCGGCGGTGCTGTGGAAGTTCGGCTTCTCGCCCGAAGCGCTCTTCGCCCGCGCCATACAGGCGAAGACCGATCTCGCCATCGCCAAGGGCGCAGCGCCCGCCGCAGCCGCCGACGCGGGCCGCTCGATCATGAGTCCCGGCGGCTTCATCAAGGACCCCGTCTCCGCCATCTCGCTCGGCCTCGCGCTGATGTTCGGCACCGCCGGCCTGCCGCACATCCTGATGCGCTTCTTCACCGTGCCCAACGCAAAGGCGGCGCGGACGTCGGTTTTGTGGGCGACGGGTTGGATCGGGTATTTTTACCTGCTCACCTTCATCATCGGCTTCGGCGCGATCGTGCTCGTTGGAACCGAGCCGGGCTATCTCGACCCGACCGGCGCGCTTCGCGGCGGCGGCAACATGGCGGCGGTGCATCTGGCGCACGCGGTGGGCGGGGACCTGTTCCTCGGCTTCGTCTCTGCGGTCGCCTTCGCGACCATCCTCGCGGTCGTCGCCGGCCTCACCCTCTCGGGCGCATCGGCGGTCAGCCACGATCTCTACGCCAGCGTCTTCCGGCGCGGGCGGGTCGATCAGGCGGCGGAACTGCGGGTGTCGCGCATCACCGTCATCGTGCTGGCCGTCGTCGCGATCGGTCTGGGCATCCTGTTCGAGAAGCAGAATGTCGCCTTCATGGTCAGCCTCGCCTTCGCGCTCGCCGCCTCGGCCAACTTCCCCGTGCTGCTGCTGTCCTTGCTGTGGAAGGGCTGCACCACCCGCGGCGTCTTGGTCGGCGGCACGGTCGGGCTCCTGCTCGCCCTCGGCCTCACCATCCTGTCGCCGGCGATCTGGGTGACGGTGCTCGGCCACGCCGCGCCGATCTTCCCCTACGGGTCGCCCGCGATCTTCTCGATGCCCGCGGCGTTCTTCACCATTTGGCTGGTGTCGGTTCTCGACCACAGCGGCCGCGCCGCGGTCGATCGCTCGGGCTATCTCGCACAGCGCGTGCGGTCGGAAACCGGCATCGGGGCGGTCGGGGCAAGCCGGCACTGACCGCCATTCGTCCGGGCTGAGCGCCCCCACACCGTTCGGGCTGAGCTTGTCGAAGCCCTGCCCTTCTTCATGCTACAAGGCGCGCCCAAGGAAGAAAGGACAGGGCTTCGACAGGCTCAGCCCGAACGGGGTGACCAATCCACCGCCCCCGCCGCCAGCCCGCGCACGTCCACCCGCGCCTTCAGCCGCGCCGCCAGCAGCGCGGTGCCGCTCACCTTGCGCTGCACGAACAGCGTCTCGACCTGCGGCACATGCCATGTCGCGCGGTCGGCGATCATCGCCTTTGCCTCCTCGCGCACCACCGGCACGAAGGCGCGGTCGCCGAAGTCGAACGGTCCCGCCCGGTTGAGCGCATCGTCGATCGCCGCGATGATCCGGTCGACCGCCGCCCCGTGCGCCGCCGCCGCCGCCGCGCCCAGAAACCCCGTCTCCACCGCCACCGCGCGGATGCCCGCGCGATCCCGCGCCAGCCCCGCCGCGATCAGCCGCCGATACGCCGCCGCCGTGCCCTCCGGCACCGCGCGGGTGGCACCGAAATCGAGCAACACCAGCGCGCCCGTCCCCGGCTGCCAGCGATAGTTCGCGAAATTCGGGTCGGTCTGCATCGTGCCGAAGTCGAACAGCTCGCGCAGCACCAGCGATATCAGCGCGGTCATCGCCGCATCGCGCGCGTCCTGCGGCGCGTCGGCCAGCGTCTCCACCGGCCGCCCCTCGACGAAGCTCATCGCCAGCACGCGCTTCGTCGTCAGCGCGTCTTCCAGCACCGGCACGACATAACGCGCATCGCCGGCCAGCCGCTCGCCATACGCCCGCAGCTGCGCGCCCTCGCGCTCGTAATCGGCTTCCTCGGCCAGCTGGCGCTTCGCCTCGGTCAGCAGCGGCGTCAGGTCGATCGACGGCGGCAGCACGCCCGACAGGCGCAGCAGCGTCGCGACATTGTCGACGTCGGCATCGATGCTCTCCGCGACGCCGGGATATTGTACCTTGATCGCCAGCAAGCGTCCGTCGGGCAGCGTCGCGCGGTGGACCTGCCCGATCGACGCGGCCGCCACCGGCGACGCCTCGAAATGCCGGAACCGCCGCCGCCAGTCCGCGCCCCATTCCTGCCGCAGCACCGTGTCGAGCTGCGCGGGCGGCATCCGATACGCCTGGTCGCGCAACCGCGCGAGGATCGACGACAGCTCGGGCGGCAGCATGTCGCCCGCATCCATCGAGATCATCTGCCCCAGCTTCATCGCCGCCCCGCGCATGTGCGAGAGGCGATCCGTCACCCGCGCGGCATTGCCCGGCGTCAGCACGAGGTCGCTCATCCGCGGCCGCTCGCCACTCGCCAGCCGCCGCGCCCCCTCCGCCAGCATCCCGCCCGCAACGCCCCCGGCCAACCGCCCGAAGCCCCCCAGCCGCGCCAGCCGCCCGCTCGGCACCGCGCGGTGCTTCAGGGGTCGTTCGTCGTCATTCTGCATGGAGGGATAACGCCGCCGGAGCGGTGATGGGTGCGGCCTAGCTGATCGAAACAGACCCCTCCACCGTTCGTGCTGAGCCTGTCGAGGCACTGCCCTTCTTCATCCCGCCGCGTTTGGTACACGCAGAAAGTGCAGAACTTCGACAAACTCAGCCCGAACGTAAGGAATAGGATCGAACGGGCGACGGTCAGCGGAACGATGCGCGAAACGTCTGGCTGGGGCGGCAGGGTTCGAACCTGCGAATGGCGGCATCAAAAGCCGCTGCCTTACCACTTGGCGACGCCCCAGCACGGACGCGAAGCGGCGCTTATACCCTCGCGCCGCCCGGTTGGAAGCCCCTTCAAGCGATCCGCTGAAGCCAACCGTGCGGGTCGGGCGCGCGGCCGCGTTGCAGGTCGCTCAGCTGGCGCAGGATGCGCGCGGTCGTCTGGCCGGTGCCGCCGCCGCCGATCTCGAACCCATAGTCCGGGCCGGCGACCTTACCGATCGGGGTGACGACCGCGGCGGTGCCGCAGGCGAAGGCCTCGACCAGATCGCCGCTCGCGGCGTCTGCGCGCAGCTGCTCGATCGAATAGAGCTCCTCGCGCACGGTCAGCCCCTCGTCGCGCAGCATCTGCAGGATCGACGCGCGGGTGATGCCGGGCAGGATCGTGCCGGTCAGCGGCGGCGTCACCACGCTGCCGTCGGCCATCACGAACATCACGTTCATGCCGCCCAGTTCCTCGATCCAGCGCCGCTCGACCGCGTCGAGGAACAGCACCTGATCGTGGCCGCGCTTCACCGCCTCCGCCTGTGCGACCAGGCTGGTGGCATAGTTGCCGCCGCACTTGGCCGCGCCCGTGCCGCCGGGGGCCGCGCGCGTATAGTCGTGGCTGACCCACAGCGACACCGGGCGCGCCCCGCCCTTCCAGTACGCACCGACCGACGATGCCAGCACGCAATAGAGATATTCGCTGGCCGGCTTCACGCCCAGGAACACCTCGCTCGCGATCATGAACGGGCGCAGGTACAGCGCGCCGCCGTCGACCTGCGGGATCCAGTCGCGGTCGGTCAGCACCAGCCGGCGGCACGATTCGACGAACAGATCCTCGGGCAGTTCAGCCATCGCCATGCGCTGCGCCGATCGGCGGAAGCGCGCCGCATTCTCGTCCGCCCGGAACAGCGCGATGCCGCCGTCGTCGAGCGTATAAGCCTTCATCCCCTCGAAAATTTCCTGCGCATAATGCAGCACCGCCGTCGCCGGATCGACCGTCAAGGGCGCGCGGGCGGTGATCTTCGCGTCGTGCCAGCCCTTGTCGGTCGAATAGCGGATCGTCGCCATGTGGTCGGTGAAAACCCGCCCGAAACCGGGATCGGCGAGCAGGCCGGCACGCGTGCCGACATCGATCGGGCGCTGGTTGGGTTCGAAGGCGAAATGCGTCATCGGGCACGGTCCATCGCGGGCGAAAGGGTTGATCGGCGGGTAGGAGCGGTGCCATGAAAGGTCAACATGGCTGGCCCAAACCCCGACCCCGCGCGCGGCGCCACCACCGCCTCGCCGCTGTTCCTGACCGAGCCGGAGATCCGGCGCGGGATCGAGCTGCTGTACTTCGGCTACAGCCACCTGACGCGCTCGATCGATGCGGGACTCGCCGAACAGGGGCTGGGCCGGGCACACCACCGCGCACTCTATTTCATCGCGCGGCGGCCCGGCCTGCCGGTCGGCGAGTTGCTCGGCCTGCTCGCGATCACGAAACAGTCGCTGGGCCGCGTGCTGCTCGACCTGCAGGCGCGCGATCTGGTCGAGACCCGCCCGGGCGACCGCGACCGGCGCCAGAAGCTGCTGACGCTCACCACCACCGGCCGCGCGCTGGAGGGACAGCTCTACGCCGCCCTCTGCACCCGGCTGGCGGCGGCGTACTCGAGCGCCGGACAGGGCGCGGTCGGCGGCTTCTGGGCAGTGCTGGAGGGACTGATCCCCGACAGCGAACGCGCGCGGGTCGCGCGGTTGGGGAGTTAGGCGCGCGCCTCCCGTTCGGGAGGAAAACCCCACCCCCCGTTCGGGCTGAGCTTGTCGAAGCCCTGCCGTTTCTTCCTCACCTCCCGCCCTGCGGCACGAAGACGGACAGTCCTTCGACAAGCTCAGGACGAACGGTGGTGGTAAATTACCGCGCCTCTTCCGCCATTTCCGCACTCCGCTTCGCCGTCGCGTCCTGCGTCGCCGCGATCAGCCGCAGCAGCGCGTCGCCTGCATCGAGTACGTCCAGCCCCGCCCGGGTGGTCCCGCCCTTGCTCGCCACCCGATCGGCGAGCACCGCCGGCGAAACGTCGGACGCCGCCGCTAACGCCGCCGCGCCGCCCAGCGTCGCGATCGCCAGCCGCCGCGCCTGCATCGGGTCCATCCCCATGTCCGCCGCACCCTGCGCCAGCGCGTCGATGAAGCGGAACACGAACGCCGGCCCAGATCCTGACACCGCGATCACCGCGTGGAACAGCGCCTCGTCGTCGATCCACTCGACCAGCCCGAGCGGCGCCATCAGCGTGTCGGCGACCGCGCGCGTCTCCGCATCGACATCGCCGTACAGCGCGACGACGCCCTGCCCGATCGACACCGGCAGATTGGGCATCGCCCGCACCACCGCCGCCCCCGGCACGCGCGCCGCCAGCGTCGCCGCCTCCGCCCCCGCCAGGATCGACAGCAGCACCCGCGGCCGCGCCGCCGCCAGCGCGGGCGCGACCTGATCCAGCTGCTGCGGCTTCACCGCCAGCACGACGACGTCGGCCGGTCCCTCCGGCACCGACGCGACCACCGCGACGCCCGCCGGCACCATTGGCGCTCCCGGATCGATCACCGTGATCCGCGCCGGATCGATGCCGTGCGCAATCCAGCGCGACAGCATCGCCCCGCCCATGTTGCCGGCACCCACCAGCCAGATGGCCCGCGCGTCGCTCATGCCTCGCCCTGCGTCTCGATCAGCGCGGCGGCGATCGCTTCCTTCGGCGTCTTGCCGCCCCACAGCACGAACTGGAACACGGGATAGAAGCGCTCGCACTCATCGATCGCGCTCTCGACGATCGTCTCCGCACCCTCCAGCGTGAGCGCCGGGCCGTCCTCGCCCTCCATCATCGCGGCGTGACGGTACAGCAGGATGCCGCTCGACGACCACAGTTCGAAATGCCCGATCCACAGCTGCTCGTTCACCAGCCCGATCGCTTCATACATCGCGGCGCGGCGTTCGTCGGCGACGCGAACGTCGGGAAAGGCGAGGAATTGCAACACGCTGTCGTCGTCGCGCCAGATCGCGCGCAGCTCGTATTCGGTCCAGCTGCCCTTCACCTTCGCGACGATCTCGTCGTCGTCGCGCTCGTGGTGCCAGCCATGCGCGGCGTAATAGCGCTCCAACATGTCGATGGGCGCCGCCTCGTCGCGGTCGGTTCCGGTTTCGTCGAGCATCATGTCCTTATCCCCGCTGGCGGCAGGAATGAAAAGCGGCGACGCACGGGGTCCCCATGCGCCGCCTGCAAAAGCTGTGGAAAAGATTGCCGTGGCGCGCGCCGCCACTGCAAATCGTGTTCAGAGCGTCGGGATCGGCCCGGTCGCCGGCTTGTCGTCCGACCCGGCCTGCGCGCCCGATGCAGCACCGGCGCGCGCCTCGATCGCATCGAGCCGCGCCTTCAGCGCCTCGTTCTCATCGCGCGCGGCGGCGGCCATCGCCTTCACCGCCTCGAACTCCTCGCGGCTGACGAAGTCCAGCCCGCCGATGAAGCTGCGGGCATGCTCGCGCACGCTGTCGCCCGCCTCGCGGGTCGCCCCGGCCATCGTGCCGGCGGCACCGTTCACGAATTTGACGAAATCGTCGAAGATGCGGTTTTCGGTCTGCATGGGAACTCCTCAGAGCTGAATCTGGGTGGTCGGACCCTCTGCTGCAAGACCTTCGGCGCCGGGGTTCAGCTGGCCGATGCTGTAGGTCAGCACGCCGGCGAAGCTGATCCACACCATATAGGGCACCAGCAGCCACGCCGCCGTCCTGCGGATGCGGGCGAACGCGAAGGTCGTCAGGATCGACAGCGCGAGCATGACAAGGATCAGCACGAACGCCGCCGTGATCCGGTGCGCGCCGAAGAACAACGGCGTCCAGGCGAGGTTGCAGGCGAACTGGATCGCGAACAACGTGATCGCCGTCCGCCGCCCCCGCGCCCGCCGCGCCGCGGCGATCATCGCCACCGACAGGCCGAGCAGGATGTAGAGCGTCGTCCAAGAGACCGGAAAGACCCAGCCGGGCGGCGTCAGCTCGGGCTTGGTCAGCGCGACATACCAGGCGTTGTCGCTACCGCTCGGCACCAGCCGTCCCGAGAGAAACCCCAGGAACAGCACCAGCGGCACCGTGACGACCGCCCAGCGCAGGAACGACGCCCGCAATTGCCCCCGTGACGCAATCTCACCCAAACGAACGCCCTTTCCGCCGATGATGTCGCATGGTGTTAACGAGCCGTGCTGCGCGGCACAATGCAGATGGCGGGCGCAACTGTCCCAACTCCAGCCGCGATACCCGCGCCGGCGGAAACCTCCGCGAAAAAGCCGCCGGCCCTTCGACCGACGGCTTCTTCAGCCCGACCCGGGGGGTGATCCGATCAGGCGAAGCGGATACGCGTCGTCACCGTCTGGCGGCGCATCGCGAAACCGATGCCGCCGAAGCCGACCAGCATCATCGCCCATGTCGCCGGCTCGGGCACGGCGCCGGTCGCAGCTGAAGCGATCTGGACGATACCGGTCTGCCGCGCGACGGTTATGTTGGCCCTGGAGTAGTTGGTTGAGACACCTTCGCCTGCCCCGTCAAAATCGAAGCACGCTCCCGTCTGAATGCAGTAGAAAGCCTGAGGGCCCTGGTTGACGAGGAGGAACCCGTTGTTTCCCGTCGCGCTGAGATTGAAAAACAGTCCGGACGTTGTTGCAGTCAACGCGCTACCGAAAATCGAAATAAACGGACTGTCTCCCGTGCTGGTAATCGTTCGCGTGCCTTGCGCATCCACCAGCGTGAGATCGAACGCCGTGATGTTCGATGTTTGAAGGACGCCGGTCGTGTCGTCTGTGGTGATGGTGCCGGTGACGCTGGCTTTACCGACACTGCGCGACATGTTGAAGACCACCGCATTCGCCGGGGCGGCCACGCTGGCCAGTAGCAACGCCGATGCGATGTAAACGTTTGAATTCTTCATGATTGGTCCCCCCTTTGAAGTTCCGTCGAAGATGTCCGACGTGATGGGGACAGCCAGATAGACCCGGTTACGCTCTGTAAACGAGTTGCTATCCAGTTTGAATCGGCGCTTGAAAGAGGCTGCAACGCCGTCCCCGATCGGGACGACTAGCCCGAACCGAGCGCCCGCTTACGCCTCCAGATGCGCCGCGATCAGGAATTCCACATTCCCTTCCGGTCCCGTGATCGGGCTCGGCACGACGCCCTCCACCCGCCAGCCCTTGCCCGTCAGCCATGCCGCGACCTCGTCGCACACCCGCGCATGCACCGCGGGATCGCGCACCACGCCGCCCTTGCCGACTTCGTCGCGCCCCGCCTCGAACTGCGGCTTCACCAGCGCCATCAGCCGCGCGCCCGCCCGCGCGAAGCCGGTCGGCACTTCCAGCACCTTGGCGAGACCGATGAAGCTCGCGTCGCACACGATCAGGTCGACGGGTTCGGGAATATGCGCCGGGGTCAGGATGCGCGCGCTGGTCTGTTCGTGGACGACGACGCGGTCGTCCTGCCGCAGCTTCCACGCCAGCTGATTGGTGCCCGAATCGACCGCATAGACGCGCACCGCGCCCTTGCTCAGCAGCACGTCGGTAAAGCCGCCGGTCGACGATCCCACGTCGATCGCGACCGCACCGGCCACATCCCAGCCGAAATGGTCGAGCCCGTGCGCCAGCTTGATGCCGCCGCGCGACACCCACGGATGGTCGCGCCCGCGCACGTCGATCGCGGTGTCGGCCGCGATCATCTGCCCCGGCTTGTCGATCTTGCGATCACCCGCGAAAACCAGGCCCGCCATCACCAGCGCCTGCGCGCGGGTGCGGCTCTCGGCCAGCCCGCGATCGACGATCAGCTGGTCCGCACGCTGCTTGGCCGCCACGGTGCGGCGCCCCGCCCGATCAGTTGCTGGGGGTGGGCGGCGGCGGCGCTTCGGCGGCGGCGGGGCTCGGCAGCGGCTGGGTCTGCACCGGTCCCGGCTGCACCGTGCCGGGGGCCGGCTCGATCGTCGGGTTGGTGATCGCCTCGGGGGTCTTGCCCGCCTTGATCTGCGGTGGCGCCACGGTCTGCGCCTTCAGCGGCCCTTGCGCCTGCACCGCCAGCACGGGGTTCTCGCTCGACAGCTTGTACGCGCGCTCATACCATTCGGTGCCGGGATAGTTGGCGCCCAGCACCGCGGCCGACTTCTTCGCTTCCTCGCGCAGGCCCAGCGCAAGATAGGTCTCGGTCAGCCGCATCAGCGCCTCGGGCGTGTGCGTGGTCGTCTGGTAATCCTCGATCACCTGACGGAAACGCATCGACGCCGCCAGCCACTGGCCGCGGCGTTCGTAGAAGCGGCCGATCTCCATTTCCTTGCCGGCCAGATGGTCGCGGACCAGATCGACCTTCAGCCGCGCATCGGCGGCATAGCGCGTCGTCGGATAGCGGCGCTGCAGCTCGCCCAGCGCATCCAGCGCCTGCTGCGTGATCTTCTGGTCGCGGGTCACATCGCTGATCTGCTCGTAATAGCTGAGCGCGACGAGATAATAGGCGTAGGGCGCGTCGCGGTTACCCGGATGCACCGACAGAAAGCGCTGCGCACCCTGGATCGCCTGGGTGTAGTTGGTGTCGAGGTAATAGCTGAACGCACCCATCAGCTGCGCGCGCCGCGCCCAGATCGAATAGGGATGCTGGCGCTCGACCTCGTCGAACAGCGCCGCCGCCTCCTTGTACTGGCCGCGGTCCAGCCGGTCCTTGGCGGCTGTATAGAGCGTGCCGACATCGCGCGCGACGTACGGCGTATCGCCCTTCCCGGCCCCGCCCCCACGGGCGCAACCGGTGATCGTCAGGGCGGAAAGCATGGCGAAGGGCAGCGCGAGGCCGCGGAAGGCAGAGATACGCATCGGGCGTCCCTGTACCTCACCTCCCGGACACGCCACAATCCTTATTCGGCAGACCGATCTTATCCGTGCCGGGCGGCTTCACGCGTGCGACGGGATCGCGATATGGGCCGACACGTTGTGCGACTGCACATCTTCAGTTTGGGGAAAGAACCACGATGACCGCGACCCTGCTCGCCACCCACCGCGTCGAGAAGCCCTGGGGCCGGCACGACCTGTGGCCCGGCTTCCCCGATCCGGCGCCGGACGCCGACCCCATCGGCGAAGTGTGGTTCCAGACGCCCGGCGACGCGGCGCCCGACCTGCTGGTCAAGTATCTCTTCACCTCGGAAAAGCTCTCGATCCAAGTCCATCCCGACGACGAACAGGCGCACGCCCGCGGCCTGCCGCGCGGCAAGGACGAATGCTGGCTGATCCTCGCCGCCGAACCCGATTCGACGATCGCGATCGGCACGCATCAGCCGATGACGGCGGACGAACTCCGCGCCGCCGCGCTCGACGGGTCGATCGAGGACAAGGTCGACTGGAAGCCGGTGAAGGCGGGCGACTTCTTCTACTCCGCCTCCGGCACCGTCCACGCGATCGGCGCGGGCATCACCGTGATCGAGGTGCAGCAGAATTCGGAAACCACCTATCGCCTCTACGACTATGGCCGCCCGCGCGAACTGCATCTCGACGACGGCGTCGCCGTGTCCGACGCCCGCCCCTTCGTCGCCCCGCCCGCACCGGGGAAGGTGGCCGAGGGCCGCACGATCCTGGTCGAGGGACCGAAGTTCGTGCTGGAACGCTGGAGCGCGGGCGAGGTCGCGACCACCCTGCCCGACGGCGTCACCGCCTGGATCATTCCGGTCACCGGCGGCGGCCACGCGGACGGCGTCGCTTTCACCGCCGGCCAGTGCGTGACAGTGCAGGGCGACACCCGAATCACCGTCGAAGCCGGCGGCGACGTGCTGTTCGCCTACCCGGGCAAGGTACGACAACCGCTGTCTGTTGCGTGAACGAAACGTAGTTTTCGGTTCACGCAACCTCGTGATCGGGACGCACGTTCTTCCCCCATCTTTCAAGGAGGAAGTCCATGCGTGTCCCGATCATCCTGGCGGCTCTCGTCGCCACCACCGCGACGGCCATCCCGGCGCAGGCACAGAACAATCCGAACCGCGAGTATCGCGAGGAAGTGCGGGACGCACAGCGTGACTATCGTCGCGATGTCCGCAACGCCGATTCGCGCCGCGACGTCCGTGACGCCCGCCGCGAGTATCGTGAAGAGGTCCGCGACGCCCGCCGTGATCGCAACCGCGATTGGCGCCAGTATCGCAACTATGACTACAACCGGTTCGAGAATGGCCAGAACCGCTACTACGCCGATCGCTATTATCGCGAAGGCAATTACCAGCAGCGCCGCCTGACCCGCAACGACCGCATCTATCGCGGCAACGACGGCCGCTACTATTGCCGTCGCAACGACGGGACGACCGGCCTGATCGTCGGCGGCGTCGCCGGTGGCCTGCTCGGCAACGTGCTGACCAACGGCAATTCCAGCCTGCTCGGCACGCTGCTCGGCGCCGGTGGCGGCGCGCTGCTCGGCCGCTCGGTCGACCGCGGTCAGGTCAACTGCCGCTAAGCGGATAGCCTAGACGACGAAAGGCCCGGCGGGATGACCGCCGGGCCTTTTTTCTTATCCGGAAACCCACCCCCGCCCCCGTTCGTGCTGAGCTTGTCGAAGCACTGCCCTTCTTCGTGCCGCAGGCGATGGCGCCCGAAGAAGAAATACAGTGCTTCGACAAGCTCAGCACGAACGGAGAAAAAGTCGGCTCAGAAGATCCCGCCGCCCAGCGACAGCCGCACGATCGCGACCAGCAGCAGCAGCAGGTTCAGGTTGCGCCCCGTCGTCTTGCTCGACAACATGCCGATGACCGCGCCGACGACCGTGATCGGTATCGCCAGCCAGTTCAGCGCGCCCAGCAGTGGAATGAAGCCCGGGACCACGAACAGCAGCGAGGTCAGGCCGACGAGGATCGATACGATATTCAGCATCGCGGCAATATGGGTCGGACCCGGTGTCTTGGCAAGATAAGACGCCGACGCTTGTCTGTTTCCTCCGCCGCACAGAACCGCTACCGGCACACGATGGGCAACCTCTTAATCGTCATGGCCGGCGGCGCGATCGGGTCCGGCGCGCGCCACCTGTTCGGCCGCACGGCGCTCGCCACCTTCGGCCCCGGCTATCCGTGGGGGACGCTCGGCGTCAACCTGATCGGCGGGCTGCTGATGGGCGTGCTCGTCGGCCTGCTCGCGCGCGACATGGCGGGGGAGCCGGCCCGCCTGCTGCTGGGCGTCGGCGTGCTCGGCGGTTTCACCACCTTCTCGGCCTTCTCGCTCGACGTCGTTACGCTGATCGATCGCGGCGCGCTCGGCACCGCGGCCGGCTACGTCCTCGTCTCGGTGGTCGGCTCGGTCGTCGCGCTCTTCGCCGGCATGACCGCCGCCCGGAGCATCGCATGACCCCGCCGCGCGAATTCGTCGTCGCCGCCGACGACGACGGCATCCGTCTGGACCGCTGGTTCAAGCGGCATCAGGGCGACGTCAGCTTCAACATCGTCTCGCGCTGGGCCCGCACCGGCCAGCTGCGCATCGACGGGAAGAAGGCCGATCCCGGCGACCGCCTGTCCGCCGGCCAGCGGCTGACCATGCCGCAGCCCGAGCCCGCCCGCGTCATGACCGCGAAGCCCAAGCGCGTGCGCGTCCCGCTGTCGGAGGATCAGGTCGCGCTCGCGCAAGGGATGGTCATCCACCGCGACGCGCAGGCGATCGTGCTCAACAAGCCCCCCGGCCTCGCCACGCAGGGCGGCACGAAGACGGTCGAGCATGTCGACGGCCTGCTCGACGCGCTGGAATACGATCTCGACAGCCGCCCGAAGCTGGTCCACCGCCTCGACAAGGATACGTCCGGCGCGCTGCTCGTCGCCCGCACGTCGCGCGCCGCCGCCTTCTTCTCGAAGAGCTTTTCCGGCCGCACCGCGCGCAAGGTCTATTGGGCGATCGTCGCGGGCGTCCCCGACATCGCCGACGGCCTCGTCGACCTGCCGATCGCCAAGCAACCCGGCACCGGCGGCGAGAAGATGCATGTCAGCGAGCATGAGGGCCAGCCCTCGCGCAGCCGCTACCGCGTGCTCGAACGCGCCGGCAACCGCGCCGCCTGGGTCGAGCTGCAACCGCTGACCGGCCGCACGCATCAGCTGCGCGTCCACATGGCGGCGATCGGCCACCCGATCGTCGGCGACGGCAAATATGGCGGGCTCGACGCGTTCCTGACCGGCGGGGTCAGCCGCAAGATGCACCTCCACGCGCGCCGCATCCGCATCGACCACCCCGACGGCGGCCGCGTCGACGTGACCGCCGAACTGCCCGATCATTTCGCCGACAGCATGAAGACGCTGGGCTTCGACCTGTCCTTCGGCGACCGCCCGCTGGAGGACGAAGGCCCACCCCCGACCCGCGCCGAGCAGAAGCAGTTCGCCAAGCAGCATGCGAAGACGATCCGCAAGGACCGCAAGGGCGAACGCCGCGCGCGCGGCGAGCCCGAAAAGCCCTTCCGCGCGACGACCAGCACCCGCAAACCCGCCACGCCCGGCAAGCCCGCGTCGCCACGCAAGCCGGCAGGTCCGGGCAAGCCCGCGGGCGCACGCGGCCCCGCCGGACCGGGCAAGCCTGCCGCCTCGGGCAAGCCCGCAACGCGCAAGCCAGCCGCTCCACGCGGCCCGGCGACCCGCAAACCGACCACGCCAAAACCGGGTGGGCGCGGGCGACCCTAGCACCCCCCGTGCTCCCGCGCAGGCGGGAGCCCAGGGTTGCGCGCGCAAAGGCCAGCCGCGTTTGCGCGTTCCCCGGCGAAGGCCGGGGCCCAGTCACGGTGAGCCAGGAAGATGCGGGAGATCGCCCGCATCTGGACCCCGGCCTCCGCCGGGGTACAATGGCCTCGAAAGCCAGCTCACGCGCAGGCGAGAGCACGACGCAGAGACGCCACCCCGTTCTCTCCCCAGCCCCATCGCGCTAGACCCGCAGCCATGCACCCCAACCCCGCCTTCCGCTGGCAGGACCGCGCCGACATCCGGGCCTTCGTGCGCGACACCCCCTTCGGCCAGCTGTTCGCCGCCACGCCCGAAGGCCCCCGCGTCGCACAGGTGCCGGCGGTCTGGCTCGACGACGACACGCTCGGATTCCACATCGCGCGCGGCAATGCGCTCGCCGCGCATCTGGATGGCGCCACCGCGCTGTTCGCGGTGCTCGGGCCGGACGGCTACATCAGCCCGGAATGGATGAACCTCGACCGCGATCAGGTGCCGACCTGGAACTACGTCGCGGTCGAGCTTGAGGGCGACGTCCGCCGCATGGACCGCGACGAGCTTCTCGCCCAGATCGACCAGCTCGCCGCCGAGAACGAGGCCCGCCTGCCCAAGCCCGCCTGGACCCGCGACAAGGTCGATCCCGCGAAGATCGACGCGATGCTGAAGGCGATCGTCGGCTTCCGCCTGCACGTCACCGCGTGGCGCGGCACCCGCAAGCTCGCCCAGCACAAGCCCGCCGCCGCCCGCCTGTCCGCCGCAGACGCCAGCGAAGCCGCCGGGCGGCCGGCGATCGCGCGGCTGATGCGCGAATGGTGCGCCGACAAACCCCTTACGCCGTGACGAGCAACGAACCGCAAAGTCCGGTTCCGGTCGCAACCCGCGTCGTCAACGTCGCTTCGCAAGACGTAACCGCCGATCGCACCGATCGCAGCCCTTCGTGTCGTCACGATCGTCATTCCGCCACGGAAATGCGGAAAAAGCGCGAAAGCGCCGCAGCGCCCCCACTCCTGTCCGACGTGCCCGGCCGCACCGTCCTCACGATCGAGCCGACCGGCCGCGCCGTCCCGACCACCCCCGGCACCACCGCGCAGGACCAGACGCGCGGCGACCTGCCCGCCACCGATAACGCCACGATCCTCTACGCGCGCGCCACCGCGCCCACCACCATCGTCTGGACGGCCCCGCGCACGCTCGTCTTCGCGCTGTCCTGACCGAGCGACGGCAACCTGCGCCCGCCCGGCACCGGCAAGGTCTTCCGCGACGTGACCATCCTCTACCGCGACTCGTCGAACGGCGGTCCCTGCCGCTGACCCGACCTCTGCGAAATCCGCTCCCGTTCCCCGGCGAAGCCGGGGCCCCCTCCCCCGCAGGACTTCGAAACGCATCTGTCCTACACCCTGCCTCTCGTGCATAGCGCCGCTCATGTCGCCCCCGCGCCTCTCCATGATCGCATCAGCCCGACCGCCCCGGCGCGGGCGAAAGTTCCGACATGGGTCGGTTTCCCGGAACCTTCGACGCCTTCGCGATCGTCGATGACCCGCCTCGCGCTGTTCGACTGCGACGGCACGCTCGTCGATTCGGCCGCCAACATCTGTCTGGCGATGGAGCGTTGCTTCGACGCGCACCGGTTGCCGCCGCCACCGCGCGCCGCCATCCACCGTATCGTCGGGCTCAGCCTGACCGAGGCGATGGCCGTGCTCCATCCCGCCGCCGACACCGCCTTCCACACCGTGCTGGCGCAAGGGTACAAGGACGCGTTCGTCGCGATGCGCGGCACGCCCGATTTCGCGCATGAGCCACTCTATCCCGGCATCGCCGACGCGATCGACGCGTTGCAAGCAGACGGCTGGCGGCTCGGCGTCGCCACCGGAAAGTCCGATCGCGGCCTCGCCCTCATCCTTGCCGCGCACGGACTGACCGACCGCTTCGTCACGCTCCAGACCGCCGATCGCCACCCGTCGAAGCCGCATCCGGCGATGGCGCTCGCCGCGATCGCTGAAGCCGGCGCGACGCCAGAGAGCACCGTCGTCATCGGCGATACCAGCTACGACATGGCGATGGCGGTCGCGGCGGGGGCGCTGGGCGTCGGCGTCGACTGGGGCTATCACGCACCGCACGATCTCAACGTTGCCGGTGCCGCGACCGTGATCGACAATGCCGCAGCGCTGCCCGCGACGCTGCTTGCCCTCGTGCCCCCGCGCCCTATGTCGGCGGCATGAGCAGCGAGAACACCGCCCGCAACCGCTGGTTCGCGATCGTCGCCACCCGCCTCGCCGCGACGGCGGGTGCGGTCCTCGGCCTCTATCTGCTGGGCCGCGCCGACGACTGGCCGACGAAGGTGCTCGGCATCGCCATCGTGCTGTCGGCGCTCTACCTGATGGCGGTCATCCCGCGCGCGCTGGCGCACCGGTGGCGCAGCCGGTGAAGCGCTTCTGGACCGACGTCGCCGTCACCGCACAGAACGGCGGCCACGGCATCGCGCTCGACGGCCGCCCCGTCCGCGCGCCCGGCCGCTCGCTACTCGTCGTACCGACGTCAACGCTCGTCGAGGCCATCGCCGACGAATGGCGCGCGGTCGACGGCGATATCGATCCGCGCGCGATGCCGCTCACCGGCCTCGCCAACGCCGCGATCGAGCGGGTGGCGCCCGACGCGCGCACCTTCGCCGCCGGCCTGTCGCGCTATGCCGACAGCGACCTGCTCTATTACCGCGCCGAGGAGCCCGCGCCGCTGGTCGAGCGCCAGGCCGCCGCATGGGATCCGGTGCTGGCCTGGGCGCGCCACCGCTACGACGTGCATTTCGAAACCGTCACCGGCGTGATGCCGACGCCCCAGCCGCGCGCGACGCTCGAACGCCTGACCGAGGCGACCGCCGCCCGTGACGCCTTCGCGCTCGCCGGCCTGTCGCCGGTCGTGACCATCACCGGCTCGCTGCTGCTGGGCCTGGCGCTTTCCGAAGGCGCGATCGACGCGCACACCGCCTGGACCGCGGCGCGCATCGACGAGGACTGGCAGGCCGAGATGTGGGGCCACGACGACCTCGCCGCCCAAACCACCGCCGCGCACCGCGCGGACTTCGACGCGGGCGTGCGGTTCCTGAAATCGCTGGAGCGATAGCGGTGCTGGAATGGTCGCTCCCTCGGCAGCCCCCTACCGGTTCAACCGCCGGATCAACCCGATCAACCCGGTCTGCCGCGACCGCTTCAGCCGTTCCGCCGCCAGGATCGTCCGCACATGCGCGAAGCACTGCTCGACATCATCGTTGACCAGCACATAGTCATAGCCGTCCCAGTGGCTGACCTCGTTCGACGCGCGGGACATGCGGGCGTCGATCACGTCCATGCTGTCGGTGCCGCGCTTCTCCAGCCGCTGACGCAGCTCGACCATCGACGGCGGCAGGATGAAGACGCGCACGACATCGCCACCGGCCAGCTGGTGCAGCTGCTGCGCGCCTTGCCAGTCGATGTCGAACAATATGTCGGTGCCTTCGCCCAGCATGTGGAAGACATCGCTCTTGGGCGTGCCATAGCGGTGGTCGAAGACATGCGCCCATTCGAGGAATTCATTGTCGTCGACCATCGCGCGGAACCGGTCGAGGTCGACGAAATGATATTCGCGCCCGTCCACCTCGCCGGGCCGCATCGGCCGGGTGGTATAGGACACGGACACCGCCAGACCCGGCTCGCTCGCCATCAGCTTGCCGGCGATCGTCGACTTGCCCGCTCCCGATGGCGAGGACAGGACGAACATCAGGCCGCGACGCTTGAAGCCATGCGGGTCGTTTGGGTGGCTGGGCATGGCCGCTAGTGACGCGGGCGGGCGACGCGGTCAACCGGGCGCGGAGTTTGACGGCGACGACCCGAGCGGCAAGGATCGCGCCGATGCCCGCCCCCTCGCTCGCCGATATCCGCCCGCGCCACTGGCTGATCGTCGGTGCCATCCTGCTGGTTCAGGCCGCCGCCTTGTGGTGGGCCGGACGCAACCCGATCTGCACCTGCGGCCATGTCGCCCTGTGGCACGGCGCGCTGGATGCGGGGAACAGCCAGCACATCGCCGACTGGTATACGCTCAGCCATATCATCCACGGCTTCGCATTCTACCTGCTCGGCTGGCTAATCCTGCGCTCGCGGCCACCCGGCGAACGCCTGATCCTCGCCGTCGCGCTGGAGGCGGCGTGGGAGGTGCTGGAGAATTCGCCGATCATTATCGACCGCTACCGCGAAGCGACGATCGCGCTCGGCTACACGGGCGATTCGATCGTCAATTCGGTGGCGGACGTCGCGTGGATGGCGCTGGGCTTCGCCTTCGCCCGCCGTGCCCCGTGGTGGGTGACGGTGATCGTCGCGGTCGCCTTCGAGGCCTTGGCACTCTGGGCGATCCGCGACAATCTGACGCTCAACATTCTGATGCTGGTGTCACCCAGCGACACGATCAGAGCGTGGCAGTCGGGCGCCTAGACGCCTTGCGCCGGTCGTACGCCTTCTTGGCGACATACCCGCCGCCCAGCAGCAGCCCGAGCGGCCCTAGCCGGCGCAGTCCGCCCGCCGCCGCCATGCCGATCAGCGCGCCCTTGGCGCCGCCCGAACCGTCGCGGCGATCGATCTCGCGCCCGACCAATGCTCCGATAATCCTGCCGATCATTGCCGTCCCTTTCCGAAGATATTGTCCTTGGCGATCTCGAGCCCCTTCAGCACCGCCCAGCCGGTCACATAGGTGACCGCCACTGGTATCAGCGCGCGGACGACGAACGCCGTCGCCGCGCCGGCAATCGCGCCGTCGATGGTCGAATCGTCGCCATCGGATCCGTCGATCGCGCTGCCGATCGCCGCGCCTATTGCCGTGCTCAACATTGGGTTCGTTCCTGCCGTGTCCGTCCGCATAGCGCGGCAGGGGGGCGGAGGTTCCCTCAGACCATGTCGGCCGGGCGCACCACGCGGTCGAACGTCGCTTCATCGACCAGCCCCAGCGCAAGCCCCGCCTCCTTCAGCGTCAGGCCCTGCTGATGCGCATGCTTGGCGATCTTCGCGGCATTGTCGTACCCGATCTCGGGCGCCAGCGCGGTGACGAGCATCAGCGACCGGTCGACCAGCTCGGCGATCCGCCGCTCGTCCGCTTCCAGCCCGTCGACGCAGCGCTCGGCAAAGCTCTCCATGCCCACCGCCAGCAGGTCGATCGACCGCAGCACCGCCGCCCCGATCATCGGCTTGAACACGTTCAGCTCCAGATGCCCTTGCAGACCCCCCACCGTCACCGCGGCGTGGTTGCCGATCACCTGCGCCGCGACCATCGTCAGCATTTCGCACTGCGTCGGGTTGACCTTGCCCGGCATGATCGAGCTGCCCGGCTCGTTGGCCGGCAGCACCAGCTCGCCGATGCCCGATCGCGGTCCGGAGCCGAGCAGGCGGATGTCGTTGGCGATCTTCGTCAGCGCGACCGCCAGCGTGCTCAGCGTCCCCGACAGGTGGACCAGCGGATCGTTCGACGCCAGTGCCTCGAACGCATTCTCCGCCGGGATGAAGCCGACCCCGGTGATGTCGCGCAGCGCCGCGCAGAAATTCCCGGCGAACCCCTCCGGCGCGTTCAGCCCGGTCCCCACCGCCGTACCGCCCTGCGCCAGCCGCTGCGTACCGTGCTCCACCGCCGGCTCGATCCGGCGCCGGCACCGGTACAGCTGGTTGGAGTATCCGGAAAACTCCTGCCCCAGCGTCAGCGGCGTCGCATCCTGCAGGTGCGTGCGACCGATCTTGACGATCCCGGCCCAACCCTGCGCCTTCGCCGCCAACGCCGACTGCAACCGGTCGAGCGCGGGGAACAGCCGATCGCGCACGGCCAGCGTCGCCGCCACGTGCAGCGCGGTCGGGAAACTGTCGTTGGACGACTGGCCCATATTGACGTCGTCGTTGGGATGGACCGGCACCTTGCCCCCGCGCGTACCGGCCAGCACCTCGTTGGTGCGTCCCGCGATCACCTCGTTGACGTTCATGTTCGACTGCGTGCCGCTGCCCGTCTGCCAGATGACGAGCGGGAACTGGTCGTCGAGCGCACCGGACACGACCTCCGCCGCGGCCGCGACGATCGCGTCGGCCTTCTCCGCCCCCAGCGCGTCGCGGTTCACCCGCGCCGCCGCCTGCTTCACCAGCGCGAGGGCATGGACGATGCCGATCGGCATGCGTTCGCTGGCGGCGAAGGGGAAGTTCTCGATCGAACGCTGCGTCTGCGCGCCCCAATAGGCGTCGGCAGGAACCTCGACGGGTCCGATGGAATCGGTTTCGGTGCGGGTGGTCATGCGCCTTCAACATCCTTCGGCGTCAGGCGATCCGCTTCGACAGGAACATGCGATGCGCGCCGGGCGGATAATCGTCGAGCCGACCGAAGATCTTATAACCGAGCTTTTCGTAGAAACCCTGCGCCTGGAAGCTGAAGGTATCGGGCCAGACGCCGACGCAGCCGTCACGCCTCGCCTCGGCCTCCGCAGCGGCCATCAGGTCGCGCCCCGTTCCCTGTCCTCGCATCTCGGCGGGGAGCGCCAGATACTGGATGAAGAGCCAGCGATAGGCGATCATGCCCCACAGGCCCCCGACGATCGTCCCGTCGTCACCGCGCATCACGATCGCCACCTGCCGCCGCGCAGCCGGACCCACCGCCGCATCGTTATGGGCGACGAGCGGACGGAGGATGGCATCGCGGATCGCCTCATCCGGCGCAGCGACGACGTCGATCGTCACTTCTTCCGCTTGAAATCCACCGCCACGACGTTCGACCCGTCCTCGACCGGCTTGGCGACCGGCTCGTCGTTGTCGGCGGGCTCGTGCGGTTCGACGTCGCCGTCGTCGCTGGCGGAGAAGCGCAGCTCGAAATTCACGGCCGGGTCGTGGAAGCCGGTAATCGCCGCGAACGGGATCGTCAGGATCGATGGCACCTGATTGAACGACAGCCCGACCGAAAAGCCGCGATCGTCGACCTTCAGGTCCCAGAACCGGTGCTGGATGACGATCGTCATCTCGTCCGGAAACCGCTCGACCAGCCGCTTGGGGATATCCACCCCAGCCGCCTGCGTGCGGAAGGTGATGTAGAAATGATGCTCGCCGGGGAGCGACTGCGTCCCTGCGATCGATCCCAGCACGCGACCGACGACGGCGCGCAGGGCCTCCTGCACGATCTCGTCATAGGGAATCAGGCTGTCGGCTACGGCTGCGGTCATGATCGCCTTGCTGGCCCCGATTGCGGATGCGGTCAAGATTGCATAGGCGCCATGTCATCATGCGAACCGCCACCATCAGCCGCAAGACGAGCGAAACCTCGATCGACGTGACCGTGAACCTCGACGGGACCGGTGCCTACCGGGTGTCGACCGGCGTCGGCTTCTTCGACCACATGCTCGAACAGCTGTCGCGTCATTCGCTGATCGACCTCGACGTGACGACGGTCGGCGACCTGCATATCGACCAGCATCACACGGTCGAGGACACCGGCCTCGCGCTGGGGCAGGCGATCGCGCAGGCGCTGTCGGACAAGCGCGGCATCCGCCGCTACGGCGATGCCTTGTCACCGATGGACGAGACGCTGACCCGCGTCGCGCTCGACATCTCGGGGCGGCCGTGGTTCGTCGGCCGCCTGCCCTTCACCCAGAAGCGACTGGGCGAGATGGATACGGAGATGTTCGCGCATTTCTTCCACTCGTTCGCGCAGACCGCGGGCCTGACGCTCCACATCGACACGCTGTACGGCGACAACAACCACCATATCGCCGAGGCTGCGTTCAAGGGACTGGCCCGCGCGCTGCGCACCGCGATCGAGATCGATCCGCGCAAGGCCGATGCGATTCCCTCGACCAAGGGGACGCTGTGACATGAAGCGCGTCGACGCCGCCCCGGTCTGCATCATCACGCTGACCTACACCGCTGAATTGAGCGCAGTAGACGCGCTGATGCCCGCGCATGTCGACTGGCTGCGCAAGGGCTTCGACGAGGGCGTCTTCCTCCTCGCCGGACGACAGGTGCCGCGCGTCGGCGGCGTGATCGTCAGCCGCGGCACGCGCGATGCGGTCGAGGCGGTGGCAGCGACCGACCCGTTCGTGACTGGCGGCGTGGCGACCGCCGCGGTGACGGAGATCGCCATCAGCCTGACCGCTGACGCGATCGCCCCATTGCTGGCATGAGTATCGCGCTGATCGACTATGGCGCGGGCAACCTGCAATCGGTCCGCAACGCGCTGGCCGCTGCCGGCGCCACCGACGTCGCGGTCACCGCCGACCCCGACGTGGTTCGCTGCGCCGACCGCATCGTCTTGCCCGGCGTCGGCGCGTTCGGCGCCTGCGCGGCGGGCCTGCGCGCCATCCCCGGCATGGTCGAGGCGCTGACCGAGCGCGCGCTCGACGGCGGCGTACCCTTCCTCGGCGTCTGCGTCGGCATGCAACTGATGGCGACGCGCGGGCTTGAGATGGGGACGCACGACGGTCTGGGCTGGATCGCGGGGGAGGTCGCGCCGCTGGCCCCCGCCCCCGGCATCCGCGTGCCGCACATGGGCTGGAACGACGTCCGCCCCGCCGCCCCGCACCCGCTGCTGGCGGAGGGCGAGGCCTATTTCCTGCACAGCTATGCCTTCACCGGCGATCATGTCCTCGCGACGACCGACCACGGCGGCACCGTCACCGCCGCGATCGGCCGCGACAACCTGATCGGCGTGCAATTCCATCCCGAGAAGAGCCAAGGCTACGGTCTGGCCTTCCTCGCCCGCTTTCTGGAGTGGCGGCCTTGATTATCTTTCCCGCGATCGACCTGAAGGCCGGTCAGGTCGTGCGCCTGGCCGAGGGCGATATGGACCGCGCCACCGTCTACGGCGACGATCCGGCGGCACAGGCGCGCGCTTTCGCGAATGCGGGCGCAAGCCATCTTCACGTCGTCGATCTCGACGGAGCGTTCGCGGGTGCGTCGATCAATGGTGACGCGGTGCGCGGCATCGTCTCGGCCTTTCCGGGCACGCTGCAGTTGGGCGGCGGCATCCGCGACCGTGCCGGGATCGAGCGCTGGTTCGATCTGGGCGTCGCCCGGGTCGTCATTGGCACCGCCGCGGTGAAGAACCCCGATCTGGTCCGCGGCGCCGCGCGCGACTTCCCGGGCCGCATCGTCGTCGCGGTCGATGCGCGCGATGGCTTCGTCGCGACCGAGGGCTGGGCCGACGTGTCCGACATGACCGCCACCGACCTCGCCCGCCGGTTCGAGGATGCCGGCGTCGCCGCGGTGCTGTTCACCGACGTCGGCCGCGATGGCCTGCTGAAGGGCTGCAACGTCGACGCGACGGTGGCCCTGGCCGCAGCGGTGGCCATCCCCGTCATCGCCAGCGGCGGCGTCGCGGGAATCGAGGACATCCAAGCGCTGAAGGGTCAGCCCGGCATCGAAGGCGTCATCACTGGCCGCGCGCTATACGACGGGCGCCTCGATCTGGCCGAGTCTATCGCGGTGGCCTCTACTTCTCCCTCTCCCGATCGGGGAGAGGGAGAAGTATGACCGTCCGCGCACGCGTCATCCCCTGTCTCGACGTCTCGAACGGCCGTGTCGTGAAGGGCGTGAACTTCGTCGACCTGCGCGACGCGGGCGATCCGGTGGAGCAGGCGCGCGCCTATGACGCGGCGGGTGCCGACGAACTTTGCTTCCTCGACATCGGCGCCAGCCATGAGGGGCGCGACACCATCGTCGATGTCGTGCGGCGCACGGCGGAGGTGTGTTTCATGCCGCTGACGGTCGGCGGCGGCGTCCGCTCGGTCGACGATGCGCGCGCGCTGCTCCTCGCCGGCGCCGACAAGGTCGCGGTCAACTCCGCCGCCGTTGCCCGCCCCGAACTCGTCGCTGATATCGCCGAGCGGATGGGCAGCCAGTGTGTCGTCGCCTCGGTCGATGCGCGGCGGGTCGAGGATCGCTGGGAGGTCTTCACCCACGGCGGCCGTCGCGCGAGCGGCATCGACGCGGTGGATCATGCGCTCAATCTCGCTCGGCTCGGCGCAGGCGAGTTGCTCGTCACCTCGATGGACCGCGACGGGACGAAGGACGGCTACGACATCGACCTGATCCGCACGATCGCCGACCAGGTGGACGTGCCCGTCGTGGCGTCGGGCGGCGTCGGATCGGTGGCCGATCTGGTCGACGGCATCGTCCGCGGCCATGCCTCCGCCGTGCTCGCCGCCTCGATCTTCCACTTTGGCCACGTCTCGATCGCCGAGGCGCATGCCGCGCTTGCCGCCGCCGGCATTCCGGTTCGCGCTTAATCGCGGGTTCACGCTGAGCGTCTAGGACCGAAGCGTCGGGCGATACATCGGACAGCAACCACATGAACGCCACTCCCGCGGTTCACGCGGTGGTGGCGCTCGTGTCGCCCGACAACTTCCACCAGCCTTGCGAGGATTGACTTCGCCCCCCGCGCCACGCCAAGCGGCAGCGGACATGGACGCCCTCGCCACCCTGGAAGCCACCGTCGCCGCACGGCTGACCGCCGATCCCGGCACCTCCTATGTGGCGACGCTCGCTGCCAAGGGCCGCGCCAAAATCGCGCAGAAGGTGGGCGAAGAGGCGGTCGAAACCGTCATCGCGGCCATCGCCGACGACCGCGCCGCGCTGGTCGGCGAGGCCACCGACCTGATCTTTCACCTCACCGTGCTGCTCCACCACGCCGGCCTGACCCTCGACGACGTCCGCGCCGAACTGGTGCGGCGCGAGGGGCTGTCCGGTCTCGCCGAGAAAGCCGCCCGAACGGAGTAGCCGATGCCGATCGACGCCACCCAACCTTACGACGACGACAATCTCTTCGCCCGCATCCTGCGCGACGAGATCCCGTCGCAGCGCGTGTACGAAGATGCGCACGCCATCGCCTTCCTCGACATCAACCCGCAGGCGCCGCAGCACATTCTGGTCATCCCCCGCAGCCGCTACGTCTCGTGGGACGATTTCAGCACCAACGCCCCCGATACGGAGATCGCCGGCTTCGTCCGTGCGGTGGGCACCGTCGCCCGCGCCGCCGGGCTGGTCGAGCCGGGCTATCGCCTGCTTGCCAACGTGGGAGGCGATGGTGGACAAGAGGTGCCTCACCTCCACGTCCACATCTTTGCCGGTCGCCCGCTTGGCCCGATGCTGACACGCTGAAACGCGGCGAAGCGCACGCCCGGCGCTGCGAATGAGGGATTGCGCAAGGACGATTAACGACTAGGCTCCCGCCTTTCAGTTTGCGCCGAAATCAACGGCGAGGGGGAGTATTCGATGGCAACAATGCCACCAAAAAGGGGCGTGTTCGAGCGCATGTTCGCGCGCAAGTCGATCGCGCAGGTCCAGCGTGAAACCGCGTCGAGCGAACTGAAGCGCACGCTCGGCAAATGGAACCTGCTGCTGCTCGGCGTCGGCTGCATCATCGGCGCGGGCATCTTCGTCCGTACCGGCTCCGCCGCCGCACTCCATGCCGGGCCGGCGGTGCTGCTCAGCTTCGTCGTCGCCGGCATCGTCTGCGCTTTTGCCGGCCTCTGCTATGCCGAGCTATCGTCGACGCTGCCCGTGTCGGGATCGGCCTACACCTACGGCTACACCACGCTCGGCGAATTTGTCGCCTGGATCATGGGCGCGCTGCTGCTGCTCGAATATGGCCTTGCGGCATCGGTCGTCGCGGTCGGCTGGGGCGGCTATGTCGTCAGTCTGCTCGCGGACTTCGGCCTGGCCATACCGCCGCAGTTCACCGGTCCCGCCGGCTACACGCTGATGCGCGAGGGTGTGCCGGTGCTGGTGAACGGCCAACAGGTCACCACCATCTTCAATCTGCCCGCCTTCCTGATCTGCATCGCGCTCGCGCTGCTGCTGATCCGCGGCGTGTCGGAATCCGCGAAGGTCAACAACGCGATCGTCGCAATCAAGGTCAGCGTGCTGGTCGCCTTCATCGTCGTCGGTGGCCTGATCGTGCTGGCCAACTTCTCGGATCTGGTTGCCAAGAACTGGACGCCGTTCATCCCGGAAAATCAGGGTGACGGCAAGTTCGGGGTCGACGGCATCATGCGCGCCGCGTCGATCGTGTTCTTCGCCTATATCGGGTTCGAGGCGGTTTCGACCGCGGGCCAGGAGGCGAAGGATCCCAAGCGCGACATGCCGTTCGGCATCATCGGGTCGCTCGTCGTCTGTACCGTCATCTACATGATGGTGGCCGCGATCATGACGTTGCTGGTCCCCTACAACACGCTGAACGTGCCCGATCCGGTCGCCGTCGTCGTCGACGCCTTCGGTCCCCAGTGGAGCTGGCTCGCCAAGATCATCAAGGTCGGCGCGATCATCGGCCTCACCTCGGTCGTACTGGTGCTGATGTACGGCCAGACCCGCATCTTCTACACCATGGCGCGCGACGGCCTGCTGCCGCGCGTCTTCGCGACGGTCCACCCGAAGTTCAAGACGCCGTACATCAACACGATGCTGGTCGGCGTCATCACCGCGGTGGCAGCCGGGTTCTTCGACATCAACGTGCTGGGCGACATGACGTCGGTCGGCACGCTGGCGGCGTTCGCGATCGTCTGTCTGTCGGTGATCTACCTGCGCCGTGCCGCGCCGGAACTACCGCGTGGCTTCTCGGTCCCGCTGTATCCGATCGTTCCGATCCTCGGCATCGCGTCGTGCGCGTACCTCATCACGACGGTGCCGTGGCCGGTGCTGAAGTTCTTCCTGTGGTATATGCTGGCTGGTGTGGTGCTGTACTTCGTCTATGGCATGCACAACTCGAACCTGCAGCGCGGCGAGCCGCAGGACGAGGCGCCGGACATGGGCGAATACGTCGCCCCGGTCGGCGAGCAGCCGTGATCGCCTGAACAGCAGGCACAAAAAAGGGCCGGGGGAGCGATCCCCCGGCCCTTTGTTTTTGGAGCCGCAGCGTCGTCGCTCAGGCGGCAAGCTTCTCCGCCAGCAGCGCCTTCAGGTCGGCGAGCGGGCGCGGGCCGATGTGACTGATGCACTCGGCGGCGCAGATCGCGCCCATCCGCAAGCTCGTCTCCAGATCGCGGCCCTGTGCCTGGCCGGCGAGGAAGCCCGCGGCGAACAGGTCGCCCGCGCCCGTCGTATCGACCACTTCCGCCACCGGCTCAGCAGGAACGCGCGCATGCTCGCCCGCCGAGTGCGCCTCGGCCCCCGCCGCACCGTGCGTGCAGACCAGCAGCGGCACGCGCGCCGACAGGGCGGTGACGGCGGCGGCGATATCATCGCTCTGCATCATCGACTTCACTTCGGAGTCATTGGCGAACAGCAGGTCGATCTGGCCGGCGTCGATCAGTTCGAAGAACGCGTCGCGGTGACCCTCGACGACGAACGTGTCGCTGAGCGTCAGCGCCACGCGACGACCGGCCTCCCGCGCCACGGCGATCGCCCGCTTCATCGCGTCACGCGACTGGTCGGCGTTCCACAGATAGCCCTCCAGATACAGGATCGCACCGCCCGCGATCGTCGCCTCGTCCACCGCCGCCTCGGGCAGATACTGCGCCGCGCCGAGGAAAGTGTTCATCGTCCGCTGGCCGTCGGGCGTGATGAGGATCAGGCACCGCGCGGTCGGATCGCCACCGGCGGGTGCCGCCGGCGTCTCGAAGTGGACGCCCAGCGACTGGATGTCGTGCGCGAAGACCTTGCCCAGCTGGTCGTCGGCGACCTGACCGATGAAACCGCAGGGGTGGCCGATCGCGGCGAGGCCGGCGATGGTGTTCGCCGCCGATCCGCCCGACACTTCGCGGCCCGGCCCCATCTTCGCATAGAGCGCGTCCGCCGCTTCGGCCGAGAACACCAGCTGCATGCCCCCCTTGGTCATGCCCTCGCTAGCGATGAAGGCGTCGTCGGCCTTGGCGAGGATGTCGACGATGGCATTGCCGATCGCGACGACGTCATGCGTTGCGCTCACGATAGTCTCCTGAAAACTAAGATGCCGCGCCCTAGGGTCCGGCGGCGTCCCGCGCAATCGCGCTTCGCGGATCGCCGCAGTCCGACTATGGAACGGCATGCTCACCGCCCTTCGCCTGTCGATCGCGCAGCTCGGCGACCGCGCATTCCTGTCGGTCCTCGGCCGATCGCTGGCGGTGACGATCGCGCTGCTCGCGACGTTCGGCGTCGGCCTGTGGTTCGGAGTCCGCGCACTGGCGCGGTGGCTAGGCGCGGGCGAGGCGACCTCGGGCGCGGCGGGCGTGGTCGCGGTGCTGGCGGGTCTGGCGCTCGGCTGGCTGATCTTTCGCGCGGTCGCCATCGCCGTCGTCGGGCTGTTCGCCGACGATATCGTCGCCGCGGTCGAGACGAAACATTATCCGCAGGCGCTGGCGACCGCCCGCCCCGTCCCGTTCGCCCGGTCGCTGGCGATGGGGGCGAAGGGCGGCGCCCGGACGATCCTGGTCAACCTGCTCGCACTACCCGTCTATATCGTGCTGATCGTCACCGGGGTCGGACCGGCGATCGGCTTCTTTCTCGTCAACGCGTTCCTGCTCGGCCGCGACCTCGGCGACATGGTCGCGGCAAGGCACGTCGCGGCACCGGCCCTGCCCGCGTGGCGCGGCAAGACCCGCCTGCCCCGCTTCGCGCTGGGCGCCGCGGGCACCGGGCTGATGCTGGTCCCCGCCCTCAACCTGATCGCACCGATCGTCGCCGCGGCGATGGCGACCCATCTGTTCCACCGAAAGCTCAACGCATGAAGATCCTCCCCGCCCTCGCGCTCGCCCTGCTGACCGGTGCCTGCGTCGCCCCCGGCGAAAGCACCCGCCCCGCCCAGCCGATCCCGATCCCGCGCCAGACCTACAGCGCCGCCGGGCTGGAGCGCGTGCTCGGGCAGACGGCGCGCGGGCTGACGGCGGCGTTCGGCGCGGCCGACGCGGACGTGACCGAAGGGTCCGCGCGCAAGCTGCAGTTCGGCAGCCGCATCTGCGTGCTCGACGCCTATCTCTATCCGAAGAACGGGTCGGGCGAACCGGTCGTCACCCACATCGACACCCGCCAGCGCGACGGCAGCGCGATCGACCGGGCGAGCTGCGTGGCGGCGCTCGCGCGGCGCGAGGGGGGGAAGTAGGGCGCGACGGTAAGCCAAATCCTCCCCGGCACGGGGAGGTGGCATCGCGCCAGCGATGACGGAGGGGGCGAGCCGGCAGCGCAGTGCTTGCGGCGTGCCCCCTCCACCACCCCGCTACGCGTCGCGGTCCCCCTCCCCGTCCCGGGGAGGATCAAGTCGCCCCAGCGCCCAAGCCGCCGCCTCCGCCACCGCCGCATCGGCATCGCCCAGCAACGCCTTCAACGGCTCCAGCAAACCCGCATCCCCGCTGTTCCCCGCCGCCACCGCCGCATTGCGCACCATGCGATCCCGCCCGATCCGCTTGATCGGCGAGCCCGCGAACACCTGCCGAAAGCTGGCATCGTCCAGCGCCAGCAGGTCGGCGAGCCGCGGCGCCACCGCCTCCGCGCGCGGCAGGAAGGCGCGGTTGGCAGCGGCGCTCTGCGCGAACTTGTTCCACGGGCACACCGCGAGGCAATCGTCGCAACCATAGATGCGGTTGCCGATCCCGGCGCGCAGCGTATGCGGGATCGGCCCGCGATGCTCGATCGTCAGATAGGAGATGCAGCGCCGGGCATCGAGCCGATAGGGTGCCGGAAAGGCATCGGTCGGGCACGCGCGCTGGCAGGCGTCGCAGCTGCCGCAACTGTCGCGGCCCGGCGTATCGGGCGCCAGATCGGCGGTGGTGTAGATCGCCCCCAGGAACAGCCAGCTGCCATGATCGCGGCTGACGAGGTTGGTGTGCTTGCCCTGCCACCCCAGCCCCGCCGCCTCGGCCAGCGGCTTTTCCATCACCGGGGCGGTGTCGACGAACACCTTGATATCCTCGGCCGTCCGCTCGACCAGCCAGCGCCCCAGCGCCTTCAGCGCGCGTTTCACCACGTCGTGATAGTCGGACCCTTGCGCATAGACCGAGATCCGCCCGCGATCCCCCACATCGGCCAGCGCCAGCGGGTCGAGCGCGGGGGCGTAGCTCATGCCGAGCGAGATCACGCTGCGCACTTCCGGCCACAGCCCGGCGGGGCGTTCGCGGTGGTGCGCGCGCTCCTCCATCCAGATCATCGACCCGTGCGCGCCGTCCGCCAGCCACGCGCGCAACCGCTCGGCCGAGCGCGGCGCGGCGTCGGCGCGGGCGATGCCGATCGCGGCGAAGCCCAGCTCCAGCGCCTTTTCCCGCAATGCGGCCTCGATCGGCTTGTCTTCCTGCACCGCCGCCCGCTACCACGAACCCGCGCATTTTAAGACCCGCTTCCATATCGGCGTCGGCGCTGGAGACCTGCGGATTTGACCGAACACCTGGCCGTACAGGCCCGCGGCCTCGTCAAGCGCTTCGGCGACCGCCGCGTCGTCGACGGTGTCGACATCGCGGTGCCGACCGGCGCCATCTACGGCGTGCTCGGCCCGAACGGCGCCGGCAAGACGACGACGCTGCGCATGCTGCTCGGCATCATCGAACCGGACGAGGGCGCGCGCAGCCTGCTCGGCCGGGCGCACCCGCGCGAGGCGAGCGACAACGTCGGCTATCTGCCCGAGGAGCGCGGCCTGTATCCCGGCATGAAGTCGGTCGAGGCGATCGCGTTCATGGGTGCGCTGCGCGGGCTCGACTGGCGCGTCGGGCGCAAGCGCGCGCGGGTGATGATGGAGGAGGCGGGCCTCGGCCACGCCATCGACAGCAAGATCAAGAAACTGTCGAAGGGCATGGCGCAGTTCGTCCAGCTGCTGGGGTCGGTGGTGCACGAACCCGAGTTGCTGGTGCTCGACGAGCCGTTTTCCGGCCTAGATCCCGTAAATCAGGAGCGGCTGGAGGCGCTGATCGTCGCGCAGCGCGATCGCGGGGCGACGATCCTGTTCTCGACCCATGTGATGGCGCATGCCGAGCGGCTGTGCGACCGGCTGACCATCATCGCCGGGGGCAAGGCGCGGTTCGAAGGCACGGTGGACGACGCGCGCGCGACGCTGCCCGTCACCGCACGCTATGTGCCGCATCATCCGCATGAGGGGATCGCAGCGCTGCTGCCGCCCGATGCGCGGCCGGAGGGCAAGGGCTGGGTCTTCACCCTGCCGGAAGAGGGAATCGAGGCGGTGCTGGTGAGACTGATCGACGCGGGATACGGCATATCGGGCCTGTCGATCGAGCCCGCGCGGCTGCACGACGCCTTCGTCCGCATCGTCGGGCGCGAAGCGCTGGAGGCCGCGGCATGATCGGCAACAAGATCGTGCGCCAGACGCTGACGGTGGCGCGGCGCGACTTCATCGCGACGGTGTTCACGCCGACGTTCCTGCTGTTCCTGCTCGCGCCGCTTATCATGATAAGCTTCGGCGCGGTGGGCGGCATGGGCGCGGCGTCGATGGCAGACCGGTCGGCCGACAAGACGCGGATCGTCGCGATCGCTGCCGGCGCCGATGCCGCCGGGCTGACCGCCGCCGACAAGGCACGCCGCGCGCTGTATCGCAACCGCGAGGCGCCACCCGAACTGCTGGTCGAGACGCCCGCCGCCGATCCGGCCGCGCAGGCACGCGCACTGCTGAGCGGTGGCAGCGTCGATGCGACCGCCGTGTTTTACGGCCCGTCCGAGCGCCCGACCGTGTTGCACGCCCCCGTCAGCGCGCGCCACGCTCGCTATCTGGCGCAGCTCGCCGAAGACATGCTCCGCGACCGGCGGATCGGCGCCGGCACGAAGCTGTCCGATGCGCGTATCGAGGCGATCACCGTCGATCGTACTGGCACCAGCGCGCGCGGAAGCAACCAGGCGGCATTCTTCACCGTCTTCGGCCTGTTCATCCTGACGCTGATGCTGGCGGGCCAGGCCGTCGGTACGATGGCGGAGGAACGGTCGAACAAGGTGATCGAGATCCTCGCCGCGGCGGTGCCGCTCGAAAGCGTGTTCCTCGGCAAGCTGATCGGCATGTTCGGCGTCGCGCTGCTGTTCGTCGCCTTCTGGGGAACGATCGTGCTGAACGTCGGGCAGATGCTGCCGGCGAATTTTGCGCGCGCCTTCTCCGAAGTCGGGCCGGCGACGGGGCCGTGGTTCGGGCCGCTGTTCCTTGCCTATTTCACCACCGCCTATCTGCTGCTGGGCGCGGTGTTCCTTGGCATCGGCGCGCAGGCGTCGACCCCGCGCGAGATCCAGATGCTGTCGCTGCCCATCACCATCTTCCAGGTGGCGATGTTCGGCCTGTCGCAGGCGGCGGCATCGCAGCCCGATTCGACGCTGACCCGCTTCGCCGAGATCTTTCCGTTCAGCTCGCCGTTCGCGATGGCGGCACGTGCGGCGAACAAGCCCGAGCTGTGGCCGCACCTGCTGGCGATCGGCTGGCAGCTGGCGTGGGTGACGGCGACGATATGGATCGGCGCGCGGCTGTTCCGGCGCGGCGTGCTGCAATCGGGCAGCCCGGCGTTCTGGAAGCGTAGGCGGAAGACCCAGGCGCTCGCGGCCACTAATTGACATTCGTGTAAGCTACGCCATCCTGCCGTCGTCGAGCGGATAGGAGTGGCGCGATGGCGACGATGACCGACACGGCCGGCGCGGTCAATCCGCTCGATGTCAGCCGGGCAGAACTGTATCGCGACGATCGCTGGCATGCGCCGTTCCGCGAAATCCGCGCGCGGGCCGGCGTGCATCGCACCGAGAGCTCCGCGTTCGGTCCATACTGGTCTGTCGCCAGTCACGCCGCGATCGTGGAGGTTGAATCGCTGCCCGAGCTCTATTCTTCGGCGGCCGGGATTACCGTCGCCGATCTGGCGGCGGGCGACATGAAATTGCCGATGTTCATCGCGATGGACCGCCCCCGCCACACCGGACAGCGCCGCACCGTCGCGCCGGCATTTAGCCCCAGCGAAATGACGCGCCTGTCGACCAGCATCCGCGCGCGCACCGCCGAACTCCTCGACACCTTGCCGCTGGGCGCGGCGTTCGACTGGGTCGACACGGTGTCGATCGAGTTGACGACGGGGATGCTCGCGCTGCTGTTCGACTTTCCGTGGGAGGAGCGGCGCAAGCTGACGCACTGGTCCGACTGGGCGGGCGATATCGAGATCGCGACCGATCCAGCGCGGCGCGAGGAGCGGCTGGGGCATTTGTGCGACTGCGGCGCGCGCTTCACCGCGCTGTGGAACGAGAAGGCGAAGCAGCCCCCCGCGCCCGACCTTATCAGCATGATGATCCATTCGGACGCCATGTCGGCGATGGACGCGCAGGAATTCCTCGGCAACCTGCTGCTGCTGATCGTCGGCGGCAACGACACGACCCGCAACACCATGACCGCCTGCGCCTATGGCCTCGACCGCTTCCCGGACGAGCGCACGAAGCTGGAGGCCGATCCGGGACTGATCGGCAATGCCGTGCAGGAGATGATCCGCTGGCAGACGCCGCTCGCGCATATGCGGCGTACCGCGACGGTGGATACCGAGCTGGCGGGGCAGCGCATCCGCGCGGGCGACAAGCTGGCTTTGTGGTACATCTCCGCCAACCGCGACGAAGCGATGTTCGACGATGCCGACGCCATCCGCGTCGATCGCCCGAACGCGCGGCGGCACCTGTCGTTCGGGCACGGCATCCACCGCTGCGTCGGCGCGCGGCTGGCGGAACTGCAGGTCGGCATCCTGCTGGAGGAGATGGCGCGGCGGCGGCTGCGCGTCCACGTCACCGGCGCGCCGGATCGGATCGCGGCGTGCTTCGTCCACGGCTATCGCGCGCTGCCGGTCGAGCTCGTCCGCTACTGACGCCTCTCCCATCAGGCGATTTCGCGCCTATATCAGTGTCATGACCGATCGCCGCACCCTGCTCGCCACCGCCACCCTCGGCGGCATCGCGCTGTTCGCGCCCCGCCCCGCCGCCGCGCGGTTCGAAGTCACGCTGAGCGATGCGGAGTGGCGCAAGCGCCTGCCCGCCGCCGCCTATGACGTGCTGCGCAAGGAGGGGACCGAGCGCCCCTATTCGAGCCCGCTCAACGCCGAGCATCGCTCGGGCGTATTCGCCTGCCGTGGCTGTGCGCTGCCGCTGTTCACGTCGAAGACGAAGTTCGAGAGCGGCACCGGCTGGCCGAGCTTCTGGGCGCCGCTGCGTGCGGCGGTCGCGACGACCACCGACCGGTCGCTGGGGATGACCCGGGTGGAGGTGCATTGCCGCCGCTGCGGCGGGCATCTCGGCCATGTGTTCGACGACGGGCCAAAGCCGACCGGCCAGCGTTATTGCATGAACGGCGTCGCGATGACCTTCACGCCGCGCAGTTTCTGACGGTTACTTCAGGTCGAGCGAGAAGGCGGCAGCGCGCTGGATCGGTGCGACCGGCACGGTGGCGACGGCGGCCATCGTGAAGCTGGTCGGGCGGCTGTCCTCGGGCGCGGCGCCGTCGGCGTAGATGAAGCCGTTGACCGGGTAGCTGGAGGTTCCCATCGACCCGGCGTACCAGACCTTCACGCGGCTCCAGTCGCCGGCGTCCGACACGTCGACCGCGCGGACGTCGTTCTCGATGCCGCCGCGGCGCGACCAGTTGGCATGGGTCAGCAGGACTTCGCGGTCGCTGAGCACCTGCGACACCATCGCGACGTGACCGAGGCGCATCTTCGACGTGGCGGCGAACGACATCACCGCGCCCTTCTTCGGCGCCGTGCCGCGGTCGTACTTGCCGGCGGCCTGCGACCACCAGGTCAGCGCGTTGCCGTGGATGTTCACGCCGGAGATTTCGCGGGCGAAGGGGGCGCACTGCCAGAAGCGGGCCGAGGCGGGCGATGCGGCCAGCGTGGCCGACAGAGCGAGCGCCACCAGCGCCGAAAAGCAACGTACGAACATGAAGAGGCAGACCCCCCGGTCTCGATTTCGAACCCTGATGACGACGGGGTAGCAGCCCCGCCGCCGCCACCAAGCGCGTGGCGACGAGATGCAGGACTAAGGCGACGAGGTGAAAACGATCCTTGGCGTGCGTGGCACTCGTCGCGGCGCTGGCTCGATTCGTCGCGCTGTGGCCGGAAAGCCGCAGTCGAATCGCTCATTTCGTAAACGCACGTCGGTTCGTCGCAGCCATGTTGCGGCGCAGCGACATCCATGATCGATTTGCAGAACACCGGCTGCCGCAAGTGGTTAAGGGAAGGGTTAACCACTCGGGCGCATGATCCGGTTCTCGACTGGGTGGGGTAATGACTATGGCTTCCCGTACGAAACCGGCAGAGGGCGCGATGACGCTCGCCGAGATGAAGGAATTCGCGAGCTTCAGCGCGGCGACGCAACGCTATATCCGCCGCGCGCTCGACGTCGGGCTCGATCGCGACGATGCGATGGAACGCTGGTCGCGCGACGGGGTGGAGGCCGCCAGCATCCGGGCGCAGGCGCGCATGTACGATCGCCTGCCCGACCTGCGCGCGATCATCCCCGACGATGGCGCGCTGAGCGCAGTCGAGCCGTTCATGGCGCCGCTGGTGACGCTGGCCGCGTTCGATCTCGGCCAGGGGCGGCTGCCGACCTTCTCGGCCTTCCGCTTCCTCTACGAACGCCTGCTGGGCGCCGAAGTACGCCCGTGGCTGCCCTCCGCCTTCTGCGCGGCGGCCGCCCTGCCGACGCTCCACCCCGACCTGCGCCGCGGCCTGCTGCAATCGATCAGCGAAGCCGCCGCGACCGCCAGCGGCTGGTCGAATCGCCGCCCGGCGTTCTTCCCCTATTGGGTCGAGAAGGTCAGCGCGGCGGCCTGATCCCCATCGCCAAACCCCGGGGGGCTATCGACAGGCCCCCCACCCCATCGTCCCGCGATTCGCCTGGTCGAGGTGGAAGTGATCGCGGTGCGCCGCATTGTAATCCGGCGACAACACGGTGGTGAAGACGTCGCACGCGCCGTCGCGCACGTCGCGCAGGAACGCGGCCTTGCCCGCGTCCTTTCCTTCCGCGTCCCAGTCGCGCACTACGCTGATCCGCGTCCCATCCGCCAGCACGAAGCCGGCGATGTCGATCGCGTCGGCAGTCGCATGCTGGCTCCAGTCGCCGGCGCTGCGCCCATACATCCGCCGGCAGTTATAGCTGCCGAAATGCTCGACCGTCCGCACCCGCGATCCGAAGCGACGCTCGGCGGCGGGCTGGATCACGTTCCATTCGAGCATCGCCATCGCCGCCGCCACCGGGCAGGCGACGCCGAGCCCCGCCGGGCTGTAGCGCAGCGCCGCCGACCCGCCCGACACGCGCACCCCGTCCGCATAGCCGCATTGCCCGCCTTGGCCGCGCACCGACTCCAGCGTGGTATAGCGCACGCCCGCGCGATCGAGCAGCGTCCGGCATTGCGCGAAGTCGCTGCCGAGCGCCGCGATCTTGCCGGCGGTGAAGCGCCCCGGCGGCTGGCTAAGGTCGAGCTTCGTCCACGGCAGATCCTGCGGCCGCGATCGTGCGATCGTGTAGAGCGTGAAGCCGATCGCGAGCAGGATCGCGAAGATCATCGCGGCCTTCACCGCGCGGCGTAGCGCGATCATGCCCGCTGCACCGATCGCATCGGTTCGGCGGTGACCGGATAGCCGAGATCGTCGGGGATGCAGAGATACTCGACGCCGTCGCGCATCTCGCTCCAAGGCGTGACGGTGCGCACCGGAAAGGCGCGAGCGTGCGCCATCGCCGCCGCGACATCGCCGAACAGCGCGAGGCGATCGAGATTCCGGCGCGTGGGATAGATGATGCTCGCCCGTCCCGCATCGGCCGCGTCCAGCACCGCGCGTGCGCTCGACCAGAACACACGCGTGTTCTCGGTCGCATCGACCACCGGCTCGGGCGCGCCCTCGGGCAGGCGGGCGAGATAGAAGCGCGTGTCGAAGATACGGTGCGTCACCCCGCGCGGCAGCCAGCGCGCGAACGGCACCAGCGCCTGCGCATCGATCGCCGCCCCCGCCAGCGCCTCGACCATCGGGGCACTGTCATGCAGGCGACGGCGGATCGCGGCGAGATCGGCGGCGGGGTCGAGACCCGGCGCAACGCCCGCCTCCTCGATGCACTCGCGGATCGCGGCGATGCGTGCGGCCAACTCGTCGTCGCCACCAGCCATCGCCACGTCGCCGGCATCGACGCGTCCCCCGGGAAACACCAGTGCCCCGCCGGCGAAGCGCATCGCCCGCGACCGCTCGACCATCAACAGCTCAGGCGGCGCACCATCCCGGTCGCGCATCACCACCACCGTGGCGGCGGGGATGACCGGTTCGTCAGCCACGCTTCAACCGCGCGATCGCGGTGTCGAGCGCGGACAGAAAGCGCGAGCGATCCTCCTTCGCGAACGGCTTCGGCCCGCCGATCCCTTCGCCAAGGCCAGCGCGCAGGTCGGCCATGATCGCCCGCGTCGCCACCGCCCCGCCGATCGACGCGCTGGTGAACGGCTTGCCGGTCGGCGACAGGACGGTCGCCCCCGCTTTCAGGCAGCGATCGGCGAGCAAGATATCGGCAGTGACGACGATGCTGGCGGCATCCGCGCTGTCCGCGATCCAGTCGTCGGCGGCGTCGAAGCCGTCCGACACGACGATGCGCGAGACGAGCGGGTGGTCGGGAATGCGGAAGTGGCTGTTGGCGACCAGCGTCACCGGCACTTCGGTGCGCCAGGCGACGCGGTAGATCTCGTCCTTCACCGGGCAGGCGTCGGCATCGACGAGGATCCGGGGGGTGATCGACATGCCCTCACTCCGTCGCGTCTCTGCCGTGGCGGGTCAAGCGATGGACATCCGTCCCACCTCGTCATTCCGCGTAGGCGGGACTTTATTGACCCAACCGTCGTGGCGAAGACGCTTAGGTGCCGTCAATCGATCCCCGCCGTCGCAAGGATGACGTCGTCACGCGAGCCAACGCCCCGCCAATCTCACCCCCGACGCGGACCACCCCGTGGCGCGCCACCCGCCGGCCGCGCGCGATAATTGCCGCCACCGGGACGCTGCGGCCGGTTCGGGCCGCCACCGCGCGGACCGCCGCCACCACCACCGCCGCCGTCGCGGGCATGCGCGCCCTGCGGCGGGCCGTCGGGTGCCGGCAGGATGGTCGCGCCGTCGTCCTCGCCCGCGCTCTTCTCGACCGCTTGCGCGAACTTGCTTGCGAGCGGACGCGGGATTTGGAAGAACGTCTCCATCGGCCCGATGCGGATCGCGCCGACCTCGTTCTTCGTGATGTGGCCGCGCCGGCAGATCAGCGGCAGCACCCAGCGCGGATCGGCGTTCTGGCGGCGGCCGATGTCGATGCGGAACCACACCGTGTCGTCGAAGCCGGGACGATGCACCCGCTCGGGCGCGGCACCGCGATCCATCATCTCCTCGGGCTGCGGCAGCTTGGCGCGATGCGCGTGGACCAGCATCGCCGCGATCTCCGCCGCCGACTTGGTCTCCAGCAGGCGCTGGGCGAGCGCCACATCCTCCTCGTCGATCTCGACGGGGGCGAGCAGCGTCGTCAGCAGCCGCTCGTGATCCTGCGCGCGGATGTCCTCGGGGCTCGGCACCTCGATCCACTCGGCGTTGATGCGCGCGCCGCGCAGCATCATCTCGGTACGGCGGCGGCGCGGATAGGGCACGATCAGTACCGCCGTGCCCTTCTTGCCGGCGCGGCCGGTGCGGCCGGAACGATGCTGCAACGCCTCGGCATCGCGCGGCAGCTCGACATGGACGACGAGGCTGAGCGAGGGCAGATCGATGCCGCGTGCCGCGACGTCGGTCGCGACGCAGACACGCGCACGCTGGTCGCGCAGCGCCTGCAGCGCATGGTTGCGCTCGCTCTGCGAATGCTCGCCGGACAGGGCGACGGCGGAGAAGCCGCGCTCGACCAGCGAGGCGTGTAGATGGCGGACGTTGTCGCGCGTGGCGCAGAACAGGATCGCCGTCTCCGCTTCATGGAAGCGCAGCAGGTTGATGACGGCATGTTCGATGTCGGACGGTGCGACTGCCATCGCCTGATACGCGATGTCGCCGTGGCCGCGCGTGTCGCTGACCGTCTCGATGCGCAGCGCGTCGCGCTGATACTTGCGGGCTAGCGCCACGATAGGCTTCGGCATCGTCGCCGAGAACAACAGGGTGCGGCGGCCGTTCGGGGTCGCGTCGAGCAGCGCTTCCAGATCCTCGCGGAAGCCCATGTCGAGCATCTCGTCGGCCTCGTCGAGCACGACGGCGCGGCAAGCCGACAGGTCGAGCGCGTTGCGCTCCTCGTGATCGCGCAGGCGCCCCGGCGTGCCGACGACGATATGCGTGCCGTGGCTGAGCGCGCGGCGCTCCTTCGACGCGTCCATGCCACCGACGCAGGTGGCGATGCGCGCGCCGACGCCGGCATAGAGCCACGCCAGCTCGCGGCTGACCTGCAACGCCAGTTCGCGCGTCGGCGCGATGACGAGCGCGAGCGGCAAGCCCGGCTGCGGCAGCTGGCCCTCGGGCATCAGTTCACCGGCGATGGCGAGGCCGAACGCCACGGTCTTGCCGGAGCCGGTCTGCGCGGAGACGATCAGGTCGCGCCCGGCGGCGTCTTCCTGTGTCACGGCGGCCTGGACGGGGGTGAGCGCAGTATATTCGCGCGCGGAGAGCGCCTCGGCGAGGCGTGGGGGGAGGTTCGAAAACGGCATGAGACCCTTAAAATGGGCCTTTGCGCCGGTTTCGGCAAGCGCAATCGCATAACCGACGCGAACAAGAGTTTCGTTGGAGACATTATAGTTAAAATAGTCATGGTTAATAGAATACAGCTTCGTCCCGCTTCGAAACGTCCCAAAATGAAGTGTTGCCCAAGATTACCGTCCGATTAACGGATGGCTCAACGACCAATCGGCGGCAACAAAAGGGAATTCGAAATGAACAAGATCATGTTCGGCGCGGCCATCGCCGCAACGCTCGCAGCGGCACCGGCAGCGGCGCAGACGACGCTCTACAGCAACAACCTCGACGGCGCGCAGACGGCGGCCGCGGGCGTCACCGCCGGCATCACCGCCAACGGCGCCACCCTCGCCAACGACAATGTCACGGCGGGCGGGCTCAGCCAGAACTACCTGCGCAACGACACCGCCGGCCTGACCACGCTGACCTTCAACGGCCTCTCGGGCTATACCAACATCAACGCGGGCTTCGCGCTGGCACTGATCGACTCGTGGGACAGCGACAATGGCTCGCCCGCCCCCGATTATCTCGACATTTTCGTCAATGGTGCGCAGGTGCTGCAGCTGACCGCAGCGAACACCTCGGGCAACGCCACCCGCTTGGGCGGCGGCACGCAGACCGCCTTCGGCAGCTACCTCTACAACGGCGCCTTCAACGATCGCATCGTCGATATGAGCACGGCGACCGCGCTCCAGAACCTGAGCGCGATCAACGGCACCCTGACGCTCGGCATCCGCGCGAGCGGCGCGGGCTTCCAGTACGGCAACGACGAATCCTGGGGCATCGACAACATCCGCCTGTCCGGCACCGCGGTGAACTCGGCCGTGCCGGAGCCGGCGACCTGGGCGATGATGATGCTCGGCTTTGGCGGCATGGGCTATGCGGTGCGCCGCAAGCCGCGCGTCGCCGCACGCATCCGCTTCGCCTGAACTCCATCGATCGCTGAGAGGAGGCCGTCGGCATACGCCGGCGGCCTCTTTTCGTTTCGAAAAGCATCGGGAGTGGTGGTGGTGGAGCTGAGGGGAATCGAACCCCTGACCTCTGCAGTGCGATTGCAGCGCTCTCCCATCTGAGCTACAGCCCCGCACTCCCGGACCGGCGCGCCAGTGGCTGCGCCTTGGGCGCTCCAATACCAGATGATCGCGCCGATGCAACGCCCGCGCGCGCGCTTTTGCCCGCCGCGCGGGGCCAACGGCTCGTCGCCCGCCGCCGCTCGTCCAGGCAACCATATCCGTTGATCTCGGTTGAATCGCTCGTACGTGGCCGACGGTCGCAACGACCTCTTCCGGCCGCGTTTGGATGCAGGAGGATGACGACGATGGCATATGACCGCGACTATCCGCAGGACTGGTATCGCAGCGACCCGTCGGGGCGCGGCCGGCAGAGCGACTTGTCGAGCGCGCGCGAATATTACGGCGCCGAGCGCGACCGCGACGAGCGCAACTTCCGGGGCGGCGGCACCGGCTATGGCGATCGCAACCGCGAAAATTACGGTGGCAATCGCGACTATTACGGCGGCGACCGCAGCTATGGGCAAAATCAGCAAGGCGGCCAGCACGGCCGGCAGGACTATGGCGCGAGGGCGTCCGGCGGCCAGCGTTTCGAGCACAACGACGCCGGCAACAGCTGGGGCCGCGACGTGAGCCGGCGCAACGAGCACGACTATGGTCGCCAGCCGCAGGGCTATGACTATGAAGATCGCGGCTTCATCGCCCGCGCCGGTGACGAAGTCCGCTCCTGGTTCGGCGACGAGGGGGCCGAGCGCCGCCGTGAGCGTGACCAGCGCTATGACGAGCGTATCGGGGATGGTCGCTCGGGCCGCGGCTATCCGCAGCCGTCGCACGACAGCGACTATTCGAGCTGGCGCCGCTCGCAGATCGAGGCACTCGACCGCGACTATCACGAGTATCGCCAGGAGAATGCGCGCAAGTTCGACAATGAATTCGGCAGCTGGCGCACCAACCGCCAGACGCAGCGCACCTCGCTGTCGAGCGTGAACGAGCATATGGAGGTGCTGGGCTCCGACGGCGAGCACGTCGGCACCGTCGACAAGGTGCGCGGCGACCGCATCATCCTCACCAAGAATGACGCCGATGCCGGCGGACGCCATCACTCGATCCCGTCGAGCTGGCTCCAAAGCGTCGACGACAAGGTGACGATCAACCGCACCGCCGCCGACGCCAAGAAGCATTGGCGCGACGAGGAACGCTCGGGCGCCTTCTTCCACGAAAGCGACCGCAAGGACGGCGATCGGGATCAGGGCGGCAAGACCGACCTGAACCGCAGCTTCTCCGGCACCTACTGACGCGTCAGTAGCGGTAGAACGAGGAACGGCCCGGGCAGCGATGCCCGGGCCGTTCTGTATTCCACGCCGTGCTCCCGCGAAGGCGGGAACACGGGTGGCTAGAGTCGGGCTGCTACACCCCAAGCCCCGTATCGCACTGCGCCGGATCGCCGCTGTCCAGCCCGCGCTTCAGCCAGCGCATCCGCTCCGCCGACGATCCGTGGGTGAAGCTGTCGGGCACCACCGCCCCGCCGCCACTCTTCTGCAATGTATCGTCGCCGATCGCATTGGCGGCAGTCATGCCCTCCTCGATATCACCCGTTTCCAGCCGCCCGCTCTGCTTCGCCCACACGCCGGCATAGCAATCCGCCTGCAGCTCGAGCTTCACCGATGCGGCATTGCCCTCGGCCTCGCTGCCACTGCGCTGGATCTGCGATACGCGCTGCGCCGCGCCGGTCAGGTTCTGGATATGGTGGCCGACCTCATGCGCGATGACATAGGCCTGCGCGAAGTCGCCCTGCGCGCCGAAGCGGTTCTGCAATTCGTCGAAGAAACTGGTGTCGAGATACACGCCGTTGTCCCCGGGGCAGTAGAACGGCCCCGCCGCCGAAGACGCCGCACCGCAACCGGATGTCACGCCGCGTTCGTAGAAGCGCAGCCGCGGCGGCTGATACTGCTGTCCGTTCGCCGCGAAGACCTTGCCCCAGACCTCCTCCGTGGAGGCGAGCACGCGACAGGCGAACAGGCGCTCGGCCGTGTTGCAGACCGCCGCGCCCGACTGGGCGGTCGTGCCCTGCCCCGGCCGCTGCACCGGACCGCCGCCGCCACCGCCGCCCAGCAGGCTGCCGAGCCCGCCCGAAAACAGCAGGAACGCGCCGACGACACCGATCAGCAGCAGCGAGCCGCAGCCCATCTTGCCGCGGAACAGGAACGGCAGCAGCAGGCCGAGGATCGGAATACCCCCGCCCCCGCCCCCGCCGCCCGACCCCAGGTCGTCGACATTGTTACTCGGACCCAGATCGTCGAGCCGCATGGCCGCCCCCCTCACACTCGTTACACCAGCGCCATGAATGCGTCGCGGGCCCCGAGGTTGCAACCAACGCGTGCGCCGGTCATTGTCCCGCCCGATGGCCGATGCCGAACCCGAACTCCGCCACACCCGCCGTGCGCGCGACACCGGCCTGCCGCTGCCCGATTGCGTCGCGATCGTGTTGCAGGGTGGCGGCGCGCTCGGCAGCTATCAGGCAGGCGTGATCGAGGCACTGGGCGAGACGGGGATCGAGGTCGACTGGGTCGCCGGTATCTCGATCGGCGCGGTGAATGCCGCGATCGTCGCCGGCAACCCGCCCGAGCTTCGCTGCAAGCGGCTTCGCGACTTCTGGGAGACGATGACCTGGGCGTTACCGAGCTTCCCGATCATGCCCGACGATCGCCTGCGCGAATTCCTGCACGAGGTGTCGGCCTGGTCGGTGATGGCGACCGGCGTCCCCGGCTTCTTCGCACCGCGGCCCCTGCCCCCGACGATGGCGGTGCCGGGGTCGGTGGAGGCGCTCAGCTTCTACGATTCCTCGCCGCTCGCCGCCACGCTCGACCGGCTGGTCGATTGGGATCTGCTGAACGACGGCCCCGTCCGCCTGTCGGTCGGCGCGGTCGATGTCGAAAGCGGCAACTTCCGCTATTTCGACACGACCACCGACCGCATCGACGCGCGGCACATCATGGCATCGGGCGCGCTCCCGCCGGGCCTGCCCCCGGTCGAAATCGACGGACGCTGGTATTGGGACGGCGGCCTCGTCTCGAACACGCCGCTGACCCACGTCCTCGACCACCAGATGGCGGAGATGCTGGTGTTTCAGGTCGACCTGTTCGCCGCCGATACGGCGATGCCGCGCACGATCATGGACGTGGCGGCACGCGAAAAGGAGATTCGCTTCTCCAGCCGGACGAGGGCGGTGACGGCCGAGCGGCTGAAGCTGCGTCAGGAGCGCGAGGCGATCCGCGCGCTGCTTGCCAAGCTGCCGCAGGCGCTGCTCGACGATCCCGACGTGCGCGCGCTCGCCGCCGCCGCGGACGAGCCGGCGGTCAACCTCGTCCACCTGATCTATCGCGCGAATGCGTGGGAGGGCGGCGCGCGCGACTTCGAATTCTCCGCCCGGACGATGCGCGAGCATTGGGCGGCCGGCGCTGCCGCGGTCGCCGAGACGATGGCGAAATCGCGACTGGTCGCCAGCAATATTCTCGACGGCCGAACCGCGGCGTTCGACCTGACGAAAAGGTGACACGTCCAATCACCCCACCGTTCGGGCTGAGTAGCGACTGAGCGAAGCCGAAGGCGCGTATCGAAGCATCGTTGGCCGGCGCCACGTCCTTCGATACGCCGCTTCGACAAGCTCAGCGGCACTCGGGACGAACGGAGACTAGGAGATAAGCATGTTCCTCAAAGGCAAGACCGCGCTGGTCACCGGTTCCACCTCGGGCATCGGCCTCGCCTACGCCAAGGCACTGGCGGCGGAGGGCGCGAACGTCGTCATCAACGGCTTCGGCGACGCCGCCGCGATCGAGAGCGAGCGCGCCGCACTCGAAGCGACGAGCGGCGCCGGTGCGCGGTACAGCGGGCACGATTTGACGAAGGTCGACCAGATCGAGGCGATGATGGCCGAGGCCGCTGACGCGTTCGGCGGGGTCGACATCCTCATCAACAATGCCGGCATGCAGCATGTCGCGCCGGTCGAGGACTTCCCGGTCGACAAATGGGATCTCATCCTCGCGCTCAATCTGACCGCGGCATTCCACACCACCCGCCTCGCCATCCCGCACATGAAGGGCGCGAAATGGGGCCGGATCATCCAGACCGCCTCCGCGCACAGCCTCGTCGCGTCGCCGTTCAAGTCGGCCTACGTCACCGCGAAGCACGGCCTCGCCGGTTTCACCAAGACGGTCGCGCTCGAACTCGCCACCTTCGGCGTCACCGCCAACTGCATTTCGCCCGGCTATGTCTGGACGCCGCTGGTCGAGGGGCAGATCCCGGACACGATGAAGGCGCGTGGCCTGTCGCGCGAACAGGTCATCAACGATGTGCTGCTCGCCGGCCAGCCGACGAAGCAGTTCGTGACCGCCGAACAGGTCGCGGCGCTGGCGCTGTTCCTGTGCGGCGATGCCGCGGCGCAGATCACCGGCGCCAATCTGTCGGTCGACGGCGGCTGGACCGCGGCGTGACGATCCTCGTCGCCGCCGCCGCCCTGCTCGCCTGCACCGGCGCGCCGGCCGAGACACCCGCCGGCTCTGCGCCCTGTCCCGAGCGCAAACCGGCGGCGAGCGACTGGCGGCAACAGGCGACGTCGATCGACCGCGACCGGCTGCGGCGCTGGCGCGATGCGTGGCAGGACGCGCTGACGAAGATCCGCGCGAATGGCGGCGAACGCGAACTGGTGGGCTACGGCCCGCTGCTCCAGTCCGACGTCGCATCGACCGGGCCGGTGCCGCCGATCGGCACCTACGCCTGCCGGGTCGTCAAGCTTGGCGCCCGCATCGAGGGCGCACCGCAGATCGTCACCTATCCGCCGTTCCGCTGCACGATCGCGCCGGAGGGCGACGCGCTGCGTTTCACCAAGACGACGGGATCGCAGCGTCCGACTGGTCTGATCCTGCCCGACGACGATCAGCGCGCCGTCTTCCTCGGCACGCTGGTGCTCGGCGACGAGCGGATGCCCCTGCGCTACGGCCAGGACGCCGCGCGCGACATGATTGGCGTGGTCCAGCGTATCGGGGAGCGGCGCTGGCGGCTGGTGCTGCCTTACCCCGCCTTCGAATCGACGATCGACGTGATCGAACTGACCCCGTCCTGATCGCCTACGACGTCGGGTCGGGCTTCTCAGCGACCTTGTCGATCCCGCGCACGCGCCGATCGAGCACCGAGCCGCCGACCTTCTCGGGCACGCCGAACAGTTCTTCATCCGGGTTTGCCGCCCAATAGGCCTTGCCGTTCATCTCGACGACGGCGATGCGGCCTTGGTTCAGCGGGATCAGCGATCGCGTGAAGCTCTTGGGCTTCTTCATGAGCTTGCGGTTCTCGACCACCGTCAGCCCCGCGCGGCGGGCGGCCTCGGCGACGAAGTGGACGCAGTTGCGGCGGTTGAGGTTCCACTTCGATCCCGGCGCCCCCCACTCCTCCGCCAGCGCCTTGATGGCCATATAGTGCGCGTCATTCAGCACGACCGTGAAATGGGCGTTGCTGCGGCGGATATAGCTCTTGGCGGTGAAATCGATGTGCGCCGGCACCGATTTGAACAGCGCGGCCGGGCTGAGACCGTTGAGCGTAAAGCCATAGCTGGTGTCGACCGGCTCGCCCGTCGCATCGATCTTGCCCTTCAGCGTGACGAAGGCATGCGGGAAATAGTTGCTCGTGTCGTGCGACCAGAAGGTCATCCGCACCTCTGCCCAAGCCGGCAGTGGCAGGAGGAGCAGCAGGGCGGCGACGAACCCGTGTAAGCGAACCAACATCACATTCATTGCAATGTCTTAGCCCGCGCACGCCGGGCGGTGAAGAGCCAGAAAACGAAAAGGACCGCGGCGGTTTTTCACCGCCGCGGTCCTCGATCTCATCGCGCCAGGCGCGGCGGCTCAACTATTCTGTTGACGCTGCCGTTCCGCTTCCTCGTCATAACCCGACGACGGCGCGGGCTGATGGTTATGGACCGGTTGCGTCCCCGACGGCGGATCGCTGGCGTCCATCGATTCATCGAGCGCGCGGTCGAGGCGTGCTTCCTTGCTCTCGGGATTACGCTCGAGCCGTTCGGCGATCGATTCGTCGTGACCGGCGTCCTTGGTTCGCGACGCTTCCTTCGGATCGCCTGGGTTCACGCTGATCGACTCGTCGAGTTGGTCGGTCATTGCGGTCATATCCTCCTCCTCCGGCCATCAGGCCTGTTACGAAAGTAGAACGATCTGCCGCCCCGCGCGGTTCCTCCCAAGACGAAGAGCCCGGCGGTCATCCCGCCGAGCCCTCGCCCGGTTCACCCGATTCGGGTCGAACTATTCGCGGTTGCCCATGAACGACAGCAGGAACTGGAACATGTTCACGAAGTCGAGATACAGCGAGAGCGCGCCCATGATGACGGCCTTGCCCATCATGTCGGTGCCGGCGACATACTCGTACATCGACTTGATCCGCTGCGTGTCATAGGCGGTGAGCCCTGCGAACAGCAGCACGCCGACCGCGCTGATGACCAGGTTCATCACCGGCGACTGGAAGAACAGGTTCAGCAGCGACGCGACGATCAGGCCGACGAGGCCCATGATGAGGAACGTGCCGAAGCCCGACAGATCCTTCTTCGTCGTATAGCCGTAGAGGCTGAGCGACAGGAAGGCGACGGCGGTCGCAAAGAAGGTGATCGCGATCGACGGGCCGGTGTAGACGAGGAAGATCGCCGACATCGACAGGCCCATCACGGCGGCGAATGCCCAGAACAGGCCCTGCAGCGCCGCGGTCGACAAGCGGTTCATGCCGAAGCTCATCACCATCACGAACGCCAGCGGCGACAGCGCGATCACCCAGCGCAGCGGCGTCGTCATCACCTGCGCGGCAAGGCCCGAATAGGCGAAGGCGAGCGCGACGATGCCGGTCAGCAGCACGCCCGACGCCATGTAGTTGTAGACGGAGAGCATGTACGAGCGCAGGCCCGCGTCATACTCCGCCGAACGCACACCGGCGTACCGCGCGGCGAAGGGCGCATTCTCCGCCCGGGGGTCAGACCAGTTTGCCATGTCGAATACAGCTCCTTGTGGCCGGTCGATGGACCGGTATCCGCAGAATATCGTAGGGGCCGCGGGCCCTTTCAAGCGAAACCGCTATCGTGTTCGATAACAGCAACATTTAGATACAGACATGCTCCGCCTGTTCGTCGCCCTCCGCCCGCCCCCGCCCGTCCGATCGCTGTTGCTGGACACGATGTCTGGTGTCCGCGATGCGCGATGGCAGGACGATTCGCAGTTGCACGTGACCCTGCGGTTCATCGGAGAGGTCGACGAGCATGTCGCTGCCGATGTCGATGCCGCCCTGTCGTCGGTCTACGCGCCACCAGTGCCGATGCGTATCGACGGTGTCGGCCAATTCGAGGATCGCGGCCACGCAACCGCTCTCTGGGCTGCGGTCGCGCCGCGTGAACCAATTGCGGCGCTGCATGCCCGGATCGATGCAGCCCTGATCCGTGCCGGGCTGCTACCCGAGCGGCGGACGTATCACCCGCACGTCACGCTGGCCCGACTGAACTGGTCGAGCGGCCCCGTCGAAGACTGGATCGCCGACCACGCCGCGCTCAAGAGCGATACGTGGACGGCAAACGCCTTCGAAGTATATAGCAGCGAACTCGGCCGCAGCGGTGCGCACTACGAAGCGATCGCCCGTTACCCGTTGCGCGGATGACGCTCAGGTCGCGATGAAGACGCCACACGCAATCCGCGCGCCCGAGTTGCCCGACGGATCGGTCTTCAGATCGTCCGGCGCCGCGTGAACGACGAAGGCCGAACCGTCCGCATCGAGCAGCCCCGCCATCGTCCCGCCCGCCAGTGTGAAGTCGAGCTTGCCTGCGCCATCCGTCCCGACAAGCAGGTTCGGCATATCGCCGGCATGCGGCCCGGCAGGGTTCTGAGCACCGTGCTGTTTCATACCCGGATTCCAGTGCGCACCGGCTGTCGTGAAGTCGGGCCCGTCGCAGCGCCCCACCGCGTGGACGTGGACGCCATGCGTGCCCGCCGGCATGCCCGTACCCTCGATCGCGATGCGCACGCCACCACCCGTCGACGTCGCGGTCGCCCGCCCGACCGTCGTGCCACTCGCCGTCTTCAGGATCGCCTCCGCCCCACCGCTGCGCGCGGGCGTGTCCATCGTCGCGGCCGGCGTCGTCGCGGTCGCGCTGGCGCCATCGGTGGCGCTGCTGCTCTCGCCGTTCATGGTGCAGGCGGACAAAACGACGATCGCCATGGCGGCGGCTCCGGTCCGGATAGCGGTCATGGCCCTCGTCATCGCAAAGCTCCCGTGTCTACTGAATTCGGTCTGGCAATGCGTGGCGCGCAAGCAGGTTCCGGCGCGGTCGACACGGCCCATAAGAAAAGCCCCGGCGTTGGCACGCCGAGGCTTCAATCGATTACGAGTACGATTGGCTTAGCCGTTCGTGCCCGCGTTACCCGTGCCACCTTCCCAGTGACCGGTCGAAACCCAGTCCCAGAAACCGCGGACCGGCTGCTGCTGCTTAATCATACCATTGCTCCCCTGTGTCCAGGCTGCGCCGCCGCAGGACGACGCACCCGCATCTGTATCAGGGAGGGACGGAATTTACAATCTGGTAACCACCTAGGCGGCGGCCGAGCGCGAGCGGTCCTCAAGGGTGTTGATCAGCGTGGCGAGGTTGACCGGCTTGCCGATCAGATAACCTTGCACCTTGTCGCAGCCCATATTCGATAGCTCGGCAAGCACTTCAGGCGTCTCGACGCCTTCGGCGACGACGCTACGTCCCAGAGAATGCGCCAATTCTATCACCGACCGCACCAGCAGGCGGTCGCTCGCATTGCGATCGAGCGACGCAACGAAACTGCGGTCGATCTTCACTTCGGTCGCCGGAATCTTCTTGAAATATTCGAGCGTCGAAAAGCCCGTTCCATAGTCGTCGATCGACACGTTGATGCCGAGCGACCCCAGTTCCTCGAGCGTGCGAATCGACGCGCGACCGCTGCTCATTGCCGCCGATTCGGTGACTTCCAGCGTGAGCCGCTCGGGCGCCAGTCCCGATTCGGCGAGCTGGTGGCGGACGATCGCCATCAGGCCCGGCTTTTCGAGCAACCGCGCCGAGATATTCACGGCGACATCGAACGCCTCGCCGCGCGCTGCAAAGCCCGCCGCCATCCGGATTGCGTCGGACAGGACGAATTCGGTCAGCTTGTCGATGCGGTTATGCTGCTCGGCGGCCAGCACGAACTCCATCGGGCTGATCGCGCCCTTCTCCGGATGCGACCAGCGCACCAGCGCCTCGGCGCCGCAAATACGGCCGGTCTTCAATTCCAGCTGCGGCTGATAGGCGACCCAGATCTCACCCGAATCGATCGCCGCATCCAGCCGGCCGAGCAGCGAAAGCTTCCACTCCGCGTCCGCCAGCCGCGCCGGATCATAGGCCTTCCACCGCAAATTCTCGACCGCGGCCTCGTCGGCGGCGACCAGCGCGGAACCGATGCGGTTGGTGAAATCGCGGTCGCCGATCGAATCGACACCGAACGTGATCGACAGGTCGATGGGGCGTCCATCGACCAACGCCGGGCTGCGGAACAGCGCATGCAGCGCATCGAGCTGATCGGAACCGGCGACGTCCGGCGCCGTCGCCCAGGCGAACAGCCCCTCGTCGCCATGATAGAGCTGTGCGCCGCGCGAGCCGAGCGCCAGACGCGCCACGATCTGCTCGACCAGCGCGCGCTCGCCCTCGATCGGCAGCGATGAGCTGATTTCGGCAAAGTTGCGGATGCGTCCGACGACCAGCACCGAGTTGGCCTCGAAGCTTTCCTCGCGCAAAGCGTTGAGGTTGGGCAGGCCCGACACCGCGTTGATGTTGCCCAGAACCTTGTAGGACCGGCGGAAGTTGAACCACGCCGCACCGCTGGCAACGCTGACGCCGAGCACCAGCATCGGCACGGTCTGGAAGAAGATGTGCGAAGGCTCCGCGATGAACGGCACCACCGTGCCACCTGCCAGCGCCAGCGTAATCGCGCTTCGCCGTATCCACCGGTTTCGCGCGAACATGTGGATCGCCGACAGAAGCAGCGTCGCCAGCAGCGGGATGAACCAGCCGATATCGATCGGCCGCCCCTGCTTCAGCGTCTCGCCGCCGAGCACGTTGATGTAGCCGCCGTTGATGAGCCCCGTTCCCGGCACGAAATAAATGTCGCCGATATCGTGGCTGGCGACGGCGATCACGATGTCCTTGCCGCGCAGCGATGAAGCGGGGACAGTTCCGTCGATCACGTCCGACGCGCTGATCGTCCGGATCGCGTTGAGATCGATCCCATAGTCGAGCACGAAGCTTTCGTTCGGCCCGCCATGCACACCACTGAGCAGCGACGCCATCGACGGGAATTGGCGACCGCCGTAATCCACGGAATAGTTGAGCCGTCGGACGAACGCCATGGACGAGTAGTTGAGCGAGACGCTGACAGGGTGTGCGTGGCGCAGCAATTCGGGTCGCGGCAGCTTCGGTCGTATCTGACCCGTCGCCCGATCGACCGTGTATCCCGCGGCCAGCCAGACATTCCCGGCGCGCTCGATCGCCGCGGCAAAGGCCGTTTCCTCCGCCTTCGTCGAGGCCGGCGTGTGGAAGAAGATATCGAAGAAGATGCGCTTGGCACCGGCGTTGTGCAGCCGGTCGACCAGCTGCGCATGGCGCACACGCGACCACGGCCAGCTACCCAGCCGCTCGACGCTGCGGTCGTCGATGCCGATGATGACGGTGTCGCCGGACGGCTGTACATCGCGGAAGAAATCACGCGCGCGGCGCAAGTAATCGTCGACCGGCTCGCCCAGCCCCAGCACCCCGACGATCAACGCGGCGATCGTCGCCCAGGCGAAGATGCGACCGAGGCTCGTCGGACGATCGTCCTCCGCGGGTCGATGGCCCGCCGACCGACCGCGTGGCTGCGGCGTCCGGAAGAGTCTGGCGTTCACGACTGCGTGGACTAGCCGGATTTGGTTAACGACTTGCTTCCGTTTCCACGCCCGTGTTGCGACGCCTAGGCGACGGGCGCCCGGCCCCCTATCGTGACCGCGACGCGCCCTCCCACGCACGAAAGCCCAGACCGATGATCCTCCTCTTCCTCGCCGCGCAGGCCGTCCAGCCGGCGGCGACCGATGCGCAGGCCACGCGCCGGCCGGACGCCTATCGCCCGCCGCAGTCGACGATCGTGGCGGAGCCGGTCGCGCTGCTGCTGACCGGGTTCGATCGCGACGGCGATGCGCGCGTCACGCTGGCGGAGACGCGCGCGGGAATCGCGGCGATCACCGCAGGGCCGGAGTGGCAGGCGGGGCTCGGCTATCTCGCCTTCGCCGATTGGTCGGAACGCTGGCTGGGCGACCGCAACGGCGTCCCCACCCCGTTCGAGATCGACCGCGACGGCGACAATCGCGTGACCGCGACCGAACTCGCCGCACGGGTCGAGGCGATCTTCACCCGGCTGGATGCGAACCGCGACGGCACGCTGTCGCGCGCCGAAATGCTGACCGTCCGGTCGTCGCCGATGAACGGCAACGGCCGCGGGCGGCGCGAGGGCGATCGGCAGGACGGCGGCCCACCGCGGCGGTGATGCCACGGCGACAGGTTCCCTCGCGTGCTGGCGCGCGCTAAGCGCAGAGTCATGGGCGCCCATCACGACCATTCGCACGGCCATCACGGCCACGGCCACGCCCACGCGCCTGCCGACTTCGGCCGCGCCTTCGCGATCGGTACGGCGCTGAACCTCGGGTTCGTGGTGGTCGAGGCGGGGTTCGGCATCGCCGCGGATTCGGTCGCGCTGCTAGCCGATGCCGGGCACAATCTGTCCGACGTGCTGGGGCTGCTCATTGCCTGGGGCGCCGCGACGCTGGCGCGGCGACCGGCGTCGGGGCGCTTCACCTATGGGCTGAAGGGATCGTCGATCCTCGCCGCGCTCGCCAATGCGGTGCTGCTGCTGGTCGCGACCGGCGCAATCCTGTGGGAAACGCTGCGCCGCCTGGGCGATCCGCCCGCGGTGGGGGCGCAGACCGTCGTCTGGGTCGCGCTCGCCGGTATCGCCGTCAACACCGCGACCGCGCTGATGTTCGCGCGCGGGCGCAACGGCGATCTCAACATCCGCGGCGCCTATCTCCACATGGCGGCGGATGCGGCGGTGTCGGCGGGCGTCGTCGTGGCGGGTCTGCTGATCCTGTGGACGGGACAGGCGTGGATCGACCCCGTCGTCAGCCTCGTGATCGTCGCGGTGATCCTCTGGAGCAGCTGGGGCCTGCTGCGCGAATCGCTCGGGCTGGCGCTCGCGGGCGTGCCCTCCACCATCGATCCGCAAGCGGTGCGCGCCACTCTCGCCGCGCTGCCGGGCGTGACGCATATCCATGACTTCCACATCTGGGGGATGAGCACCACCGAAGCCGCGCTCACCGCGCATCTGGTGATGCCCGCCGGTCATCCCGGCGATGCGTTCCTGCGCGACGTACAGCACCGGCTGGAGCACGACTTCGGCATCGGCCATGCCACGGTGCAGATCGAAACCGGCGACTGCGGGATGCACGCCCACTGATTTGCGCTGTCCTACATCGCTCGGGATCGGCACATCCTGTCGCCATGTCACAGACGCGCCCCCAGACGATCGCCAATGCGCCGGCGCCAGCCCCTTCCAAATAACAACCGAAGGTTCCGAGATGGGTCGCTTTCCCGGAACCTTCGACGCCTTCAACCCGGCTTGCCCGCGACATGCACCGCCAGCCACACCGTCTTCGGCCGTTTGCTGGTCGCCGTCACCCAGTGCCGCTGCCCGGCCGCGATGGTCAGGTGATCGCCGGACTTCAGCGTCACCTCGTCCGAATCCTCGATCCGCATCCGCGCCTCGCCGGCCAGTACGATCACCCATTCCGTGTCGGTCGCACACATCGGCGCGTCCTCCGGCGTGACCTGTCCCGCCGACACGATCCGCTCGACCCGCACGCCGCCTTTGCTCAGCAGGTCGGTGAAGACCTCGTCGCCCGTAGCCGCCGGCAGTGCAGCAAAGATATTCTCAACCTTCGGCCGAAATTTCGGTTTGGGTTTCGGCTTTAGCACGGGCGCCGGCCGCGGCGTCTTGCGTTTGGGCAGGCCCTTGGTTGATCCCTTCCAGTCCGCCATCGCCGCATCGCGCAGATACGCCTCGACCTCGCCCGCCGTCGCGGTCAGCCCGTCGTCGCCGATCCCCAGCACGGCCTTGCCGCCCGCATCGACCAGACCGTATCGCCCGAAGTCCCCGCCCGGCTTGCGCCGCCGCGACGCCTTCAACGTAAGCCCCCGGTGCTGCGCCATCGCGCGCAGCGTCTGCTTCTCGTCCGCCATGCCGCTGCCAACGCCGCGGCCTTGCCAAGCGTTGCGGCGGCGGCGATGAGCCCGACGCGATGACCCAGCCTCCCCGTTTCGACTTCACCATCGCGGCCACCGACGGCCGCGCGCGCACCGGCACGATCCGCATGCGCCGCGGCGACATCCGTACGCCCGCGTTCATGCCGGTCGGCACCGCCGCGACGGTGAAGGCGATGAAGCCCGCCGACGTCCGCGCGACCGGCGCCGACATCATCCTCGGCAACACCTATCACCTGATGCTGCGGCCCGGTGCGGAACGGGTCGCGCGGCTGGGCGGGCTGCACGGCTTCATGGGCTGGGACCGGCCGATCCTGACCGATTCGGGTGGCTATCAGGTGATGAGCCTCGCCGATCTGACGAAGCGCAGCGAGGAGGGCGTGACCTTCAAGTCGCACCTCGACGGCACCCGCCACCTGCTCAGCCCCGAACGCTCGATCGAAATCCAGCGGCTGCTGGGCTCGAACATCACCATGGCCTTCGACGAGCTGGTGCCCACCACCTCGACGCGCGAGGTGCAGGCCGCGGCGATGGAGCGGTCGATGCGCTGGGCGAAGCGCAGCCGCGACGCCTTCTTCGCTGCGGAAGACCATGCCGAGGGCAATGCGATCTTCGGCATCCAGCAGGGTGCGCTGGACGAGGGGTTGCGCAAATCCTCCGCCGACGCGCTGACCGACATCGGCTTCGACGGCTATGCGGTCGGCGGGCTGGCGGTGGGCGAAGGACAGGAGGCGATGTTCGCCTGCCTCGACTATGCGCCCGCGCAGCTGCCGGTCGATCGCCCGCGCTACCTGATGGGGGTGGGCAAGCCCGACGACATCGTCGGCGCGGTGGAACGCGGCATCGACATGTTCGATTGCGTGATGCCGACGCGTTCGGGCCGCACCGGTCAGGCCTTCACCCGCACCGGCCCGATCAACATCCGCAACGCCAAGTTCGCCGAGGACACCGGCCCGCTCGATCCGACCTGCGGCTGTCCGGTCTGCGCGCAATGGAGCCGCGCCTATCTCCACCACCTCGTCCGTGCGGGCGAGATGCTGGGCGCGATGCTGATGACCGAACACAACCTCGCCTTCTACGGCGCGTTGATGGCGGACCTGCGCACCGCGATTTCGGCGGGCGAACTGTCCGCGTTTGCCAACGGCTTCCGCGCGCAATATCGCAAGGACAAGGGAGAGTGAGCGTGGCCGAGGAAGAAACGAACGAGATCGTGAAGGCGGCACGGGATGCCAAGGCGCGGGTGAAGGGCGCGGCGAAGAACGGGAAATGGCCGCTGAAGGCGATCGGTCTCGGCGTCGGCATCGGCTCCGCCGCCGTCGCCGCCGCGATGATCTACGCCAACCGCGATCGCGAAGACGAAGACGGCGATACCGACTGAATCCGAACGCCCCGCACCCGGTGGGGTGCGAGGCGCGGATGACCTGTTATCAGCGACGACCGCGACGGTCGTCCTGCCGCTCCCAGCGAATGCGCGAGGAGAGCGCGTCGAAGCGGCGGTCGAGGTCGCGGCGCTCGCCCATCGACAGCCCGCCGCGGCGATAGCGCGCCTCGAGGTTCACGAGCTGGCGGAATTCGCCGCGCAGCCGCACCGCCTCGCGCCGGTCGAGCGATCCGTTGCGGATGCCGACATCGATCCGCCGGTCGAGGTTGTTCAGACGGGCGTTGATCGGCTGCCAGCCCGGCTGCGCGACCGCGACCGAAGGAACGGCGCCGGCGGCGATGCCGAGGGCGGCGAACGTAAGGATCAGCTTCTTCATGATACGCACTCCTTTGAAACTCGCCCCGATGACCGGGGATGAAGTGAATATCGGGAGCAGCTGTCGCAAACCCGTCCCCGCGACCACGCGAAAGTGTCGCGCAAACGTAACGGCCGGACGGGTTCGTTCAGGTCGGTTGGAAGGCAGCAGTTTAAACTGCCGCCGCCTCGCACGTCGCGCAGTGCCCGCGCACCTCGATCACCGGGCGCACCGGTGCGAAGCCCGCGCCGACCGCGGCCTTGCGGACGCTGCCGGTGATGCTGTCGTCGTCGATATGCGTCGTCTGTCCGCAGCGGTCGCAGACGAGGAAGATACAGTCGTGCAGGCAGCCGGGATGGGCGTTGGCGACATAGGCGTTGGCGCTCTCGACCCGGCTGGCCAAGTTCGCGCCGACAAACAGGTCGAGGATACGGTACACGCTGTTGGCGGCGACGCGGCGCCCCTGCGCCTTCGACACCGCATCGGCGATGTCATAGGCCGACGCGGGCCGCTCGAACCCGGCCAGCGCATCGAACACCTGCGCGCGCATCGCCGTCCACTGCTCGCCGGCCTTCACCAGTGTTGTCTCGGCCTCGCGCGCGAGATCGGGGCCTTTGTGCTCGTGATGATTATGTGCGCCCATGACGCGAATGTAAGCCCCCGCCCCGCCCGCGGCAAGCGAGCCGCTCAGTAGGTCGCGCGCCGGTTCAGCTCATGCCCCAGCGCCAGCGTCGCGACGCCGACGATCGTATAAAGCACTTCGACATCGCTATGCTGCAGCGTCAGCGCGCCGGCCATCATGCCCAGCCCCAAGGCACCGATCGCCGAGGGCATCATATAGCCGTGCGTCCAGATGCCGCGACCGAGCGCGATCGCACCCAGGGGAATGGCCACCGCAAGGCCGATCTCATGGAAGTGCGGATCGAGCAGCAACCCGCCCGCCGCCGACGCCACCGCGATCAGCACCGCCGTCGCCAGGCAATGGACCAGACACAGCCCGGAAAGCCCGATCGCGATCCGATCGAGGCCGAATGTCCGGCGAAGGCGGTTCGACTGTTCCATTGCATGGCCGATATAGAAGGATCGTTGCGAGGTTACAATATCACATGGCATGTGCTGTGCGCGAATTTTGGCTAGTGTGCGATCAGGCGAATTTGACCGTAACGCTGTCGAGAAACCGATGTCCTACATCGCCGCGATCTGCTTCACCCTCTTGGGTGATCCATCCGATCGACGTTCGGCGCCCCACATTCAAAGTTTATAAAAGCGACGACAGGGGACGAATGAAGGACGTTTACGCGACCTTTGCGGTGGCCGGCGACCCGGCGGCACGGTCAAGGCGATCCTTGGCGCGGGCACGCCCATCCGCTAACCGGACGATATGCTCCGCCCCCCGCTCGATCCGCCGTCCGCCCGTCCGCTCGCGCTGGTGCGCTGGCTTCATGTCGTCGCCGCGCTGATCGTCGCGATGGTCGTCATCGGCGGAATTACGCGGCTGACCGAATCGGGGCTGTCGATCACCGAGTGGCGTCCGGTGACGGGGACGCTGCCGCCGCTCAGCGAAAGCGCCTGGGCGGCGGAGTTCGCGAAGTACCAGCGGATCCCCGAATATCAGCAGCTCAACCGCGGCATGACGCTCGACCAGTTCAAGGGCATCTTTTTCTGGGAATACCTCCACCGGCTGATGGGTCGCGTGATCGGACTGGCGTTCGCGCTGCCGCTGGCGTGGTTCGCGTTCCGCCGGGCGATTCCGCGCGGCTACGGGCCGCGGCTGAGCGCGCTGCTGGCGCTCGGCGCGCTGCAGGGTGCGGTCGGGTGGTGGATGGTCTCGTCCGGCCTGTCGGTGCGCACCGACGTCAGCCATGTCCGCCTCGCCGTCCACCTGAACCTCGCGCTTGTCATCCTGGGCGGCATCGTCTGGACGGCGGCGGACCTCCGTATGCTGGCGAAGAACCACGACGCGCAGCCAGCGCGCCTGACGCGGCTGGGCGGGATCGCTCTTGTGCTGTTGTTCGTCCAGCTGATTTACGGCGCGTTGATGGCCGGTCTCAACGCCGGGCTCGTCACCGACCAGTGGCCGCTGATGAACGGGCGCGTCTTCCCCGCCGACGAATTCGCGTCGCACGCCTTCTTCACCGCGATCGTCGACGATCCTTACGTCGTCCACTTCATCCACCGCTGGTGGGCGTTCGTCGCCTTTGCCGGGCTGATGCTGCTCGCGCGCGGTGCGAAGCGGAGCGGGAACCGGCGCGCCTCTGTGCTTATCCATGTGACGGTCGGCACGCAGATCCTGCTCGGCATCGCCACCGTGATGGCGGGCGTCCCGATCTGGCTGGCGGCGCTACACCAGCTGGTCGGCGCGCTGCTGGTCGTGGTCGCGGTCGGCGGCGCTCATGCGGTGGGAAAGCGGTAGGGTATCCCGATACCCGTCAGCAAAGCCGCACTTTGCTTGACTTTTCACTAGCCCAACGGCAATGGCCCCTCCTCCGCGCCGCTCCGTCATGGGCGGCGCGAATCATTTTGCAGAGGTCGTAGCTCCATGAAGGCGCTGTTGAAGACCACCAAGTCGGTTAAGCCGCACGAAGTGGAAAAGAAGTGGCATCTGATCGATGCCGAGGGTCTGGTGGTCGGTCGCGTCGCGGTTATCATCGCCAACCTGCTGCGTGGCAAGCACAAGACGAGCTTCACGCCCCACGTCGATTGCGGTGACAACGTCATCGTCATCAACGCGGACAAGGTGCAGTTCACCGGCAAGAAGCGCACCGACAAGATCTACTACAAGCACACCGGCTATCCGGGTGGCCTGAAGGAAGTGACCGCGGACAAGATCCTCGACGGCCGCTTCCCCGAGCGCATCCTGGAAAAGGCCGTGGAGCGCATGATCCCGCGCGGTCCGCTCGGTCGCCAGCAGATGCGCAACCTGCGCGTCTTTAACGGCAGCGAGCATGACCATGCCGCGCAGAACCCCGAAGTCCTCGACGTGGCCGCACTGAGCCGCAAGAACAAGGTGGGCGCATAATGTCCGACAACCGCCAGTCCCTTTCCGATCTGGGCGCGATCGCCGCCGGCCAGCCCGCCCCGACCGAGGCTCCCGCCACGTCGGGCGCCGAGGGTGCGACCGAAGCGCCCGTCAGCGTCCAGCCCGCCGCCCCGACCATGCCGCTGCGCGCGCAAGAGATCGACAAGCAGGGCCGCGCCTATGCGACCGGCCGTCGTAAGGACGCCGTCGCCCGCGTCTGGCTGAAGCCGGGTTCGGGCAAGATCACGGTCAACGGCCGCGATTCGGAAGTCTATTTCGCACGTCCGACGCTGCGTCTGGTGATGAACCAGGTGTTCCAGGTCGCCGGTCGCGAGGGCCAGTACGACATCGTCTGCACCGTCAAGGGCGGTGGCCTGTCGGGCCAGGCCGGCGCGGTCAAGCATGGTATCGCCCAGGCGATCACCCGCTACGAGCCGGCGCTGCGTGCACCGGTGAAGGCCGCCGGCTTCCTGACCCGCGACAGCCGTACCGTCGAGCGCAAGAAGTACGGCAAGGCGAAGGCCCGGCGCAGCTTCCAGTTCTCGAAGCGCTAAGCAGGTCAGACCTCCGGACGTCGCGTCCGGCACGGTTACGAGAGAATGCCCGTGCGGGAAACCGCGCGGGCTTTTCTATGTAGTTCAAGGCAAGCGCCATCAGCGCCGAACCGCCCGAATTATCCGCCGGTTAACAGGGCGTTAGCCACGTTAACCACTTCTTCCGATCCTCGATTCCATATACAACGGAGTCGGGGAGGATGCCGCGAGGTTTCCGAGCGGGGATTGCGGATAGTGACGGTATTCAAGCGCAGGGGCTGGACTTCGGCTGTGTCGATGGCGGCGATGTTCGCGCTGTCGGGCTGCGGCGGCGGGTCGTCGGGATCGGGCTCCGGCCTCGTCTCGGTCACGCCCGCACCGACGCCGGCCGCGTCGCCGACGCCCACACCGGTATCCTCGGTCGATGCGGTGCGCCTCGCGCGCCAGGCGACGTTCGGGCCGACCACTGATGTCGTGAACCGAATCGTCTCGCTCGGCATCAACGGCTGGATCGACGAGCAATTTGCCGCGACCGGCAGCAAGTACGACGATATCGCCAGCACCACCGGCGTCGCGCAGAATTACTGCACGGCCGGCGCTGGCGTTGGCGACACCGCCTGCAACCGCAAATATTTCAGCCGCGAACCCGTCGCGATGCGCTTCTATGCCGACGCGATGAATTCGCCCGACCAGCTGCGCCAGCGGGTCGCCTTTGCGCTGTCGCAGATCCTCGTCACCTCGGAGGTCGAGGTGAACGAGACGAACGGCATCGCCGCCTATCAGCAGATCCTGCTGGGTGGTGCGTTCGGCAATTACCGCGACCTGCTGATGAACGTCACCATGAGCGGGATAATGGGCGACTATCTCGACATGGCGGACAGCAACCGCACCGCCCCGTCCGAGAATTACGCCCGCGAGCTGTTGCAGCTGTTCAGCATGGGCCCGGACCAGCTCAACATGGACGGCACCCGCCGCCTCGACGCCACCGGCGCCGCAATGCCCAACTATACCACCGACGATATCAAGGGCGTGGCAAAGGCGCTGACCGGCTGGACCTACGCCCGGCTGAACGGCGGCGCGCTGACCGACGCCAACGTCCGCGACTATGCTGCACCGATGGTGCAAGTGTCGGCGCGCTACGACACCACGGCCAAGGCGTTCCTGGGCACCTCGGTCGCCGCCGGCGCGACGCAAACCGACAGCGTGAAGGCGGTGGTCGACGCGGCGTTCAACAATGCGTCCACCGCGCCGTTCGTGTCGAAGGCGTTGATCCAGCAACTCGTCACCTCCAACCCCTCCGCGGCCTATGTGTCGCGCGTTGCGGCGAAGTTCGCCGACAATGGTGCCGGCGTGCGCGGCGACATGAAGGCGGTGGTCCGCGCCATCCTGACCGACGCGGAAGCGCGCGGCGACGTGCGCAACGGTACGGCCGACGGCAAGGTGAAGGAGCCGATCCTCACCCTGCTCGCCACGATGCGCGTCGTCGGCATGTCGACCGACGGCTATCCCTTCGTCACGCAGGATGCGGGCGTGCTGCAGGGCGTGTTCCGCAGCGGTTCCGTCTTCAACTTCTATCCGCCCGATTATCCGCTGCCCGGCAATCCGACGATCAAGAGCGGCCCATCGAAGCTGGTCACGACCGCCAACGTCATCCGCCTCCACAACCTGCTCTACAACTGGACCGTCACCGGCGACCAGACGCGCAGCGAATTCACCACCAATCCGGGCATCCCCGGCTGGACGGGGAGCAGCACGACCTGGACCGCGTGGGAGGCGTTCGACACCGACACCGCCGGCATGATCGACCGCATCAACCTGTTGATGATGGCGAACCAGATGACCGCCGCGCAGAAGACCGCTCTGACCAGCGCCGCCGCTGCCATCACTAACGCGACTCCGTCGCTACAGGCCAGGAAGCGCGCGCAGATGCTGCTCTACATCGTCGCCACCAGCCCACAGTTCCAGGTCGATCGGTAAGGACATGGCCGTGGATTTCTCCCGCCGCGATTTCACGCGCTTCATCGCCGGGGCCGGCGCCGCCGCCGCGCTCGGCCAGCTTGCCCGCACCACCGCGATAGCTGCCGGCGCCGGCAGTTATCGTGCGATGGTCGGAATCTTCCTGTTCGGCGGCAACGACGGCTGGAACATGGTTGTCCCCACCGACACGCGCTACGCCGGCTATGCCGCGTCGCGCGGTACCGTGGCGCTGGCACAGGCCCGTCTCACTCCGTTGTCGGGCGTGCCCTATGCGCTGCACCCGGCGATGGCGTCGGCACTGAACCCGGTGTGGGATGAAGGCGCTTTGGGCCTTGTCCTCAACGCCGGCACGCTGTTCGCCCCGCTGACCAAGGCGACGTACCAGAGCCGCAGCGACCTGCGCCCGACGAACCTGCTCAGCCATTCGGACGAGCAGGCGCACTGGCAGGGACTGCGCGCGCGCACCGACAACTACGACGGCTTCATGGGCCGCATCGCCGACAAGTCGACCGTCCCGCCGACCCCGGCCCTCATCTCGCTCGGCGGATCAAACCTCGCCGTGATCGGCCAGACCAGCTCGCCGCTGATCCTGCCGTCCACCGGCACGCTGACTCGCAACGGCTATGCGAACGGCGCGTCGGCGAAGAACGGCGCGATCGATGCCTTCGCCAGCGCCGCCGGCATGGGTACGATCGCCGACGTGACGGCGAAGCAGGTCAGCGCCGCCTTCACACAGGCGACCACCGCCAACACCATCCTCACCGCCACGAGCACGATCGACGCCTTCTTCGTCAACCCGGCGACCGGTGCCGCGCTGACCAGCGATGTCGCGCGCCAACTGCTGCGCGTCGCCCGGATGATCGAGGCGCGCGGCACGCTCGGCCACGATCGCCAGACCTTCTTCGTCACGCAGGGCGGCTACGACAACCACAGCGCGCAGGTGAACACCGATACGTCGACGGGCACCCACGCCAACCTGCTCGGCGACCTCGCGCTGGCGATGGCGGCCTTCCACAAGGCGATCAAATCGCTGGGTCTGTCGGACGGCGTCACCGCCTTCACGATGAGCGACTTCGGCCGAACCTATCGCGGCAATGCGCAGATGGGCACCGATCATGCGTGGGGCAGCAACCATCTGGTGATGGGCGCGGGGCTGAAGGCGAAGACCGTCCACGGCCTCTACCCCTCCACCACGCTCGGCGGCGCCGACGACGTCGCGAGCGAAGGCCGCTTCCTGCCGGGCATCGCGCAGGAGGAATATCTCGGCGCCATCGCGCAGTGGCACGGCGTGCCGGCCACCGACATGCCCTACGTCATGCCGAACTGGTCGACGTGGACGAGCGGCGGCCGCGGTCCGCTGGGGTTGTTCGTCTAAGTATTCTACGCGTTTGCCCCCTCCCCGTTCGTGTTGAGCGAAGTTGAAGCACCTTGTGGGAGAGGGGGCTTCGACTGCGGCACGAAGCGCGCAGTTTATCCTGAACCTGTTAAAGGGCTCAGGCAGAACGGGGCGGAGGTTTGTCGAACACCCCCCACCCGTTCGCCCTGAGCTTGTCGAAGGGCTGCCCTTCTGCGTGCCAAGGCGACCGAGGCCAGAAAAATGCAGTGCTTCGACAAGCTCAGCACGAACGGGTTTTGGGACCATGCCGCTCCCACCCACGCTTTACACGCCCGATTATCCCCCTAGTCTCCGCGCCATAATCTGATGGCCGCACCACGCGCGGCCAGCGTTCAGGGGACACGGACTTGCCGATCATTCCAACCATCGCGCTCGGCTTTCTGGCCGTGATGCTGGCCGCCGGGGGCTATGCCCTCACGACGAAAAGCGCGGAGGTCGCCGGCCATCCGAAGGGCCTCTACGTCCTGTTCTTCGCCGAGATGTGGGAGCGTTTCTCCTACTACGGCATGCGTGCCCTGCTGATCTTCTATCTCACCAAGCACTGGCTGTTCGACGACAGCAAATCGAACCTGATCTACGGCGCCTATACCTCGCTCGTTTACATTACCCCCGTGCTAGGCGGCTATCTCGCCGATCGCTATCTGGGCCAGCGCAAGGCGGTACTGTTCGGCGCGGTGCTGCTCAGCCTCGGTCATCTGTTGATGGCGGTGGAGGGCGACGGGGGGCAACAGTCGTCGGCGATCAGCATCTTCTGGCTGGCGCTGTCGTTCATCATCGTCGGATCGGGCTTCCTGAAGGCCAATATCTCGGTGATGGTGGGTCAGCTCTATCCGCTGACCGACGCACGGCGCGATGGCGCCTATACGATCTTCTACGTCGGCATCAATTCGGGCGCGGCGCTGGGCGTCATCCTGGCTGGCTGGCTGGGCGAAACCTATGGCTGGTCCTACGGCTTCGGCGCGGCGGGGCTCGGCATGATCCTCGGCCTGATCGTTTTCGTGATCGGTCGCCCGCTGCTGCTGGGCGCGGGCGAGGCACCCCACCCGCTCACCAGGCGCAAGGAATTTTCGCTCTACGGCATCGGCGTCGCGTCGATCGCCGTCATCTGGGCGCTGATCCAGTATCAAGACGTCATCCAGACCCTGCTCATCATCTCCGGCATCGGCCTGCTCGGCTATGTCCTTTACGAATCCTTCAAGCTGGAACCGCATGCGCGCGACCGCATGTTCGCCATCCTGTTCCTGATCGCGCTGAACCCCGTATTCTGGGGCCTGTTCGAACAGGCGGGCGGGTCGCTCAACCTCTACACCGATCGCTTCGTCGATCGCGGGGGCGTGCCGGCGTCGCTGTTCCAGTCGATCAATTCTATCTTCATCATCACGCTGGGGCCGATCTTCGCGGCTTTGTGGGTGTGGCTCGGCAAACGCGGGTTCGAGCCGTCCGCGCCCGCCAAATTCGGGCTTGCGCTGGCGCAGGTCGGCTTCTCCTTCCTCGTCTTCGTATGGGGTGCGCAGTCGGTCGGCGCGGCGGCGCTGACACCGGTCCTGTTCGTCTTCCTGATCTACCTGTTCCAGACGACCGGCGAGCTCTGCCTGTCGCCAGTCGGACTCAGCGCGATGAACCGGCTGGCGCCGAAATTCCTCGCCAGCCTCATCATGGGTGCGTGGTTCTACATGACCGCGGTCGGCAATTTCGTCGCGGGCAAGATCGGCGAGGCGACCGGCGGCGGCGAGGGTGGCGAAATGACGAAGGAGGGCACGCTCGCCATCTATTCGACCATCGGTTGGTGGACGATCGGCATCGCCGTCGTGGTCCTGATGCTCAGCCCGCTCGTGAAGAAGCTGATGCATCTCGACACGCTGAAGTCGGACGCCGACCACGCCATGGCGGGCGAGGCCGAACTGGCCGAGCCGCAGGCGGCCGGACTGCGCACCGACCGCGAAACCCGCTGATACGGGATTTCCCGACCGGGCCGTCCGTATCCGCGGGCGGCCCGATTGCGTCCGGGCGTGAAACGACCCACATGGCGCCCTGACCTATCTGCAAGAAACGGGGACCACGTGGCCGATCCGTACAAGACCCTGGGCGTGGCGCGCGGCGCCAGCGAAGGCGAGATCAAGAAAGCCTATCGCACGCTGGCGAAGGAACTGCATCCCGACCGCAACAAGGACAATCCCAAGGCGTCGGAGCGGTTCAGCCAGGTGACGCAGGCGTACGACCTGTTGACCGACAAGGACAAGCGGGCCCGCTTCGACCGCGGCGAGATCGACGGCGACGGCAACCCCGCTGCGCCGTTCGGCTATGGCCAGCGCCCCGGCGCCGCGTCGCGGCAGGGCGGTGGCGGCTTCTCGACCGATTTCGGTGGCGGCGGCGCCGATGCCAGCGACTTCGGCGACATCTTCGAAAGCATCTTCGGCGGCGCGGGCGCGCAGCGCGGCGGCGGCTTTTCGAGCGGGTTCGGCCGGCGTCCGGCACCCAAGGGCGCGAACGTCCCCTATCGCCTGCCTGTCAGCTTCGAGGATGCGGCTGCGCTGGCGACACAGCGCGTGACGCTGCGCGACGGCAAGACCATCGACCTGAAGCTGCCCGCCGGCGTCGAAACGGGCACGCAGATGCGCCTGTCGGGCAAGGGTGAGGAAGGTCCGGGCGGCTTCGGCGACGCGATCGTCTCGATCGAGGTCGCCGCCCACCGCTTCTTCACCCGCGACGGCGACAATGTCCGGCTCGACCTGCCGATCACGCTGTCGGAGGCGGTGCTGGGTGCGACCGTGCAGGTGCCGACCGTCGAGGGACCGGTGAACGTGAAGGTGCCCGCAGGATCGTCCTCGGGCAAGGTCCTGCGCCTCAAGGGCCGCGGTTTTCATGCCAAGGGTGGCGTGCGCGGCGACCAACTGGTGACGCTGATGATCGAGGTGCCTGCCGCCGACGACGATCTGACCGCGTTCGTCGAGGGCTGGGCCGGCAAGGAACAGGGGAACCCCCGTAGTCGACTGGGCGTCTAACGCCGCATGGATCAGACCGCCTCCCCGCAAAGTCCCGAAGCGCGCGCGCACAAGCACGGCAAGGCGCGCGCGCGCATGAGCCGCGAGCTGGCGAAGGTGAAGCCGGGCAGCGCCGCCTGGGAGGTCGCGAAGCGCGTGCTGATCGGCGTCTATACCGACGGCTTCATTCACGCCGGCAACCTCGCCTATCTCGCGCTAATGACGGTGTTCCCCTTTTTCATCGTCGCCGCTGCCATCGCCTCGCTGCTCGGCCAGAGCGGGGAGACGCAGCATGCCGTCGCCTCCTTCCTGAACGTGCTCCCGCCCGACGTCGCGGACATATTGCGCAAGCCGATCAGCGATGTCCTCGGCGCCAGGACGGGGTCATTGCTATGGCTGGGTGGTCTCGTCGGTCTGTGGACGGTGGGTAGCTTTATCGAGACCATCCGCGACATCTTCCGCCGTGCCTATGGCACAACCTTCGCCAACCCCTTCTGGCAATACCGCCTCGGCTCTGTCGCCGTGATCGTCGGATCGGTCGTGCTCGCGCTGCTGTCGTTCCTGGTGCAGGGCGTGCTGACCGCGGCCGAGCAATTCATCTATCGCCTCGTCCCCTTCGCCGAACATGCCGCCAGCTGGATCGGCATCAGCCGGATCATCCCCGGCATTGTCATGTTCGGCGCGCTCTACATGCTGTTTTATTCGGTCACCCCGTCGAAATACCGCTATTCCGACTGCCCGAAATGGCCCGGCGCGCTGTTCACCACCGTCTGGTGGGTCAGCATGACCGCCCTCCTGCCCCTCGTGCTCTCCAGCCTGGGCGGATACGACCTGACCTACGGCAGTCTCGCGGGCGTCGTCGTGGCATTGCTGTTCTTCTTCCTGATCGGTCTGGGTATCGTCTTCGGTGCCCATCTGAACGCGGCGCTGGCGGAACCGGCCGATCCGGGGCTAGAAGCGCCGCTGACGGATAAGACAGTGGAGGCCGTGGCCGCGTGACCGGATTGATGCAGGGCAAACGGGGGCTCATCATGGGCCTCGCCAACGACAAGTCGCTGGCATGGGGGATCGCCAAGAAGTTGAGCGAGGCGGGCGCTGAGCTCGCGTTCAGCTATCAGGGCGCGGCGATGGAAAAGCGCGTCCGCCCGCTCGCCGAGGAACTGGGCGTCGCGCGGCTGTTCGACTGCGACGTCAGCGACATGGCGGCGCTCGACGCGACGTTCGACGCGCTGAAGGCGGAGTGGCCGACGATCGATTTCGTCGTCCACGCGATTGGCTTCTCCGACAAGTCGCAGCTGCGCGGCCGCTATTACGACACCACGCTCGACAATTTCCTGATGACGATGAACATCTCTGCCTACTCGCTGGTCGCGGTGGCGAAGCGCGCGCGTGAGATGATGCCCAATGGCGGATCGATCGTCACGCTGACCTATTATGGCGCCGAAAAGGTCATCCCGCACTATAACGTCATGGGCGTAGCGAAGGCCGCGCTGGAGACGAGCGTAAAGTATCTGGCGGTCGACCTGGGGCCGGAAAACATCCGCATCAACGGCATCTCCGCCGGCCCCATCCAGACGCTGGCGGCGCGCGGGATCGGCGATTTCAACTACATCCTCAAATGGAACGAACTGAACTCGCCGATGCGCCGCACCGTGACGATCGAAGACGTCGGCGGCGCCGGGCTGTACCTGCTCAGCGACCTTGCGTCGGGCGTCACGGGCGAGATCCATCATGTCGACGCCGGCTACAACGTGATCGGCATGAAGGCGGAGGACGCCCCGGATATCGCGCTGGCGTGACGCCGGTGCGATGTCCGAGTACCCGCATGGTGACAGCGACAACCTTGTGACCATCATCATCCGCGCCGCGACCGGCGGCGATGTCGCGGCGATCGACGCGTTGTTGCGCGCGACCTTTCCACAGGCTGACGAGGCCGATCTGGTGCGGCGGCTGTGCATCGATGGCGATATGGTACTGACGCTGGTCGCGGACGACGACGCGACTGGCGGGTTGGCGGGCGTGATCGCGTTCAGCCGGATGCGCGTGGATGTGGCAGGCAAGGACGTCCCGGCGGTCGCGCTGGCACCGCTCGCGGTAGCGACGGGTGCGCGCGGGCGTGGGGTCGCCGATGCGCTGATCCGAACCGGCCTGCGCGACGTGGCGGCAGCGGGCGCGGTGCTGTGCTTCGTGCTGGGCGAGCCCGGTCTCTACGGGCGGCACGGGTTCGCGACCGATTGGGCGCAGGGGTTCGACACGCCCTATGCCGGCGACTATCTGCTGGCGTTGCCGTTGCAGAACGGTGCGATGCCGTGCGGGGTGCGCGGCGATGCCGTGCATGCGGACGCGTTCGCCGAGATTGGGGATTGAGATGAGCGTCAACAGCTTCGGGCGCGTGTTCCGCTTCACCACCTGGGGGGAGAGCCACGGGCCGGCGCTGGGCGCGGTGATCGACGGGTGCCCGCCCGGCCTGACACTGGCGGAGGGCGATATCCAGCCGTTCCTCGACCGCCGCCGCCCCGGCACCTCGCGCTTCACGACGCAGCGGCAGGAAGCGGACGCCGTCCGCATCCTGTCGGGCACGTTCGAGGGGCGGACGACCGGCACGCCGATCAGCCTGATGATCGAGAACACCGATCAGCGATCGAAGGATTATTCCGAGGTCGCGCAGGCCTATCGCCCCGGCCACGCCGACTATGCCTATGACGCCAAATATGGCTTTCGCGACTATCGCGGCGGCGGGCGATCGTCGGCGCGGGAGACCGCCGCGCGCGTCGCCGCGGGCGCGGTGGCGCGCGCCGCGATCCCGGAGGTCCGCATCCGCGCCTGGGTCGAGGCGATCGGCGGGGACGCGATCGACCCCGCCAATTTCGACGACTCCGCGATCGACGCCAATCCGTTCTTCTGCCCCGATCCCGTCGCCGCCGCCCGCTGGGAGGGGCTGGTCGACACCGCGCGCAAGGCGGGATCGTCGCTGGGCGCTGTCGTCGCATGCGAGGCGACCGGCGTGCCCGCCGGCTGGGGTGCCCCCCTCTACGCCAAGCTCGACAGCGAACTCGCCGCCGCCTGCATGTCGATCAACGCGGTGAAGGGTGTCGAGATCGGCGACGGTTTCGCAGCGGCGGCGCTGTCGGGCGAGGCGAACGCCGATCCGATGCGGCCCGGTGCAGACGGGCCGGACTTCCTCGCCAATCACGCGGGTGGCATCGCCGGCGGCATTGCCACGGGTCAGCCGGTGCGGCTGCGCGTCGCATTCAAGCCGACCAGCTCGATCCTGACGCCGGTGCAAACGATCACCCGCGACGGCGGAGCGACCGATATCCGTACCAAGGGGCGTCACGACCCGTGCGTGGGCATTCGCGGCGTGCCGGTGGTGGAGGCGATGGTCGCGCTGGTGCTGGCCGACCAGAAACTGCTGCACCGTGCGCAATGCGGCTGAACTGATAGTATCTGTGCCGGGACGGGCCGTGGCGCAGGAGGGATAGGGCCCTTTTTGGGCTGCACCCGAAGTGCGAGACGGCTCGTTCGTAACGGTGACTTCAAGGAGAAGCCGTTATGATGAAGACATTTATCGCTGGCCTGCTGATCGCAGGCGCCCCGGCCGCCCTGTCGGCGCAGACGACCACGTCGCCGCAGACCGCACCGCTCGGCACGCCGCAGACGACGACTCCGCTAGATCCGACGCAGATCAATCCGCCGATCAACCAGACACCGACGACGGACCCGCTGACGACGCCGTCCACCACGACGACGACCGATTCGACTGTGACGGCGACGCCGCCGACCAGTGCGGATCCCACGACCGCGACGGTCGAGACGACAACGACGACCGATACGGCGACGACGACCGACAAGAAGAAATCGAAGCGCAAGCCGCGCTGATCGTCAGTCGCTGACGAATATGGACGGACCGGCCGGTAACGGCCGGTCCGTTTTTATGTACCCGCTCAGTCCGCGAACGGGTCGCGCACCAGGATCGTGTCGTCACGCTCCGGGCTGGTCGATACCAGCGCCACCGGGCACTGGATCAGTTCCTCGATGCGGCGGATGTACTTGATCGCCTGCGCCGGCAGTTCGGCCCAGCTGCGCGCGCCCGCGGTCGATTCGGACCAGCCGGGCATATCCTCCCAGATCGGCTCGACCCGCGCCTGATCGGCTGCGTGCGCCGGGAAGTGATCGAGGGTCTGGTCGCCCAGCCGATAGCCGGTGCAGATGCTGATCGTCTCGAACCCGTCGAGCACGTCAAGCTTCGTCAACGCGATGCCGGTGATGCCCGATACCGCGACCGACTGGCGCACCAGTACGGCGTCGAACCAGCCGCAGCGGCGCTTGCGCCCCGTGACCGTGCCGAATTCATGCCCGCGCGTGCCCAGCCGCTCGCCGACCGCATCGTCGCGCTCGGTCGGGAACGGGCCCGATCCGACGCGCGTGGTATAGGCCTTGGCGATGCCAAGAACGAAGCCCACCGCGCCCGGCCCCATGCCCGATCCGGCCGCTGCGGTGCCGGCGACCGTGTTCGACGAGGTGACAAACGGGTAGGTGCCATGGTCGATGTCGAGCAGCACGCCCTGCGCGCCCTCGAACAGCATCCGCCGCCCGCGCACCTTTGCCTCGGCCAGCAATTTCCACGCCGGCTTGGCGAACGGCAGCACGAAGCCGGCGATCTCCTCCAGCTCGGCGATCAGCGCGGCGCGGTCGATCGGCGGCTGGCCGAAACCGGCGCGCAGCGCGTCGTGGTGCGCGGTCAGGCGGTCGAGCTGCGGCCCAAGTGCATCGAGATGCGCAAGGTCGCACACGCGGATCGCACGGCGGCCGACCTTGTCCTCATAGGCGGGACCGATGCCGCGGCGCGTCGTGCCGATCTTGCCAGCACCACTCGCATCCTCGCGCAGCGCGTCGAGATCGCGGTGGAACGGCAGGATCAGCGGGCACGTCTCGGCGAGCGTCAGCACCTCGGGCGTCACGGTGACACCCTGATCCGCCAGCCGGGCGATCTCGTCGCGCAGCGCCCAGGGGTCGAGCACCACGCCGTTGCCGATGACGCTCGGCGTCCCACGGACGATGCCCGATGGCAGCAGCGACAGCTTGTACACCTTCTCGCCCACCACCAGCGTGTGGCCGGCATTGTGGCCGCCCTGAAAGCGCACGACCATGTCGGCGCGCTCCGCCAGCCAGTCGACGATCTTGCCCTTGCCCTCGTCGCCCCATTGGGCGCCGATTACCGCGACGTTTGCCACTCATCCGTCCTTTTGCCGGGAAACCCGCGAGGCCCCTACCCGCCTTCGCCTCAGGCGTCGAGCATTGAACGGATGCGGTCGGCCAGCGTGGCGATGTCGAACGGCTTGCGCAGCAGCGTCGCCTCCTCGGTGCCGCCGCGCTCGACGGCGTCGCGAGTATAGCCGCTGGTGAACAGCACACGTAGGCCCGGCAGTCGCTTGCGCGCCGCGACCGCCAGCTCGCGCCCGGTCATCCCCGGCATGACGACGTCGGTGAACAGCAGGTCGGCGCCCTGCCCTGCATCGATCATCGCCAGCGCGCTCGCGCCATCGCAGGCCTGCACGACGGTATAGCCCAGTTCCCGCAACGCCTCGACCGAATAGCTGCGGACGCGCTCGTCGTCCTCGACCACGAACACAACCTCGGCCGAGATCCCGCCACGCTCGTCGGGCAACGATGCTGGCGATGGCGCCGGGGTGACAGCGTTGCTTTCGCGCGGCAGCAGGATGGTGACCGACGTGCCTTCGCCCGGCGCCGTATCGATGCCGACATGGCCACCAGACTGACGCACGAATCCGAACACTTGGCTGAGGCCCAGCCCGGTCCCCTTGCCGACCGACTTCGTCGTGAAGAACGGGTCGAACGCGCGCGCCGCAATCTCCGGATCCATGCCGACGCCGGTATCCCGCACCGTCAGCCGCACGAAATCGCCCGCAATCAGCCCACGTGCGGTTGCCGCCGCATCGTCGAGCGTCGCATTTTCGGTGGTGATGGTCAGTTCGCCGCCGCGCGGCATCGCATCGCGGGCATTGACGGCCAGGTTGATGATGCCGTTCTCGAGCTGGCTGCGATCCGCGCTCACCAGCCACAGGTCGGACGCGAGTTCGGTATGGATCGCCACCGCCTCGCCGATCGTGCGGGTCAGCATGTCGGTCATCCCGCCGACCAGTTCGCCCACATCTACAACCGCGACCGCCAGCGTCGTCTGGCGCGAGAAGGACAGCAGCCGCTGGGTCAGCTGCGCAGCGCGATTGGCGCCGTCACGCGCCGCCTCGACATAGCGCGAGACGTCCGTGCGCCCCTTGGCGATGCGTCGTTCCAGCAGGTCGAGCGCGCCGATGACGACCGCCAGCATGTTGTTGAAGTCGTGCGCGATGCCGCCGGTCAGCTGGCCCAGCGCCTCCATCTTCTGCGCCTGGCGCAGCTGCTCCTCGGCCTGCATCAGCTGGCGGGTACGCTCGACGATCGCGTCCTCCAGCTCGATGCGCGACCGGTTCAGCACCTCGCGCGCCTCGACGATCTCCTGGATGTCGGTGCACGTTCCGAACCAGCGGGTGATCCGCCCGGCCGTGTCGCGCACCGGCGTCGCGCTGCCCAGCACCCAGCGATACTCGCCCGACCGGTGCCGCAAGCGATATTCGATGCGGTACGGGTCGCCGCTTTCCAGGCAGCAGCGCCACAAGGCAAAGGCGCGCTCCTGATCGTCGGGATGGAACACACCGTTCCATTCGTCGCCGTCGGTGGTGCCGTGCGGCACGCCGGTGAATTCGTACCAGCGCTCGTTGTAATAGTCGTGATAGCCGTCCGGCAGCGTCGACCACACCATCTGGTCGATCGAATTGGCGATGGCGCGGAATTTTTCCTCGCTGTCGCGCAGCGCGATCACCGCCTGCGCGCGCTCGACGACGTCCCACGTCGTCTCCGCCACCGATTCGACCAGCGCGATCTCGTCGGCGGTCCAGCGTCGCGCGATGGCGGCATTGACGAACAGCGTCGCGCGCCACTGGCCCCCGCGACGCAGCGGCACGCCGATGCCCGCCCCCGCCAGCCGGCCAAGGCGCGTGTCGCGCACGTCCTCGTCGCCGGCATAGTCGCTGATCGTCACCGTTTCCCCGGCGCGATACCGGGCGATGTTGGCCACGCCGAAATCATCGGTCGGCATCGTCCCCGTAAGCGACGGCAGCCGATCGTTATGCCAGCAGTACAGGAACTGCGCGACATCGTCGGACAGCAGCCGATAGAAGCCGACCCGATCGGCCCCCAGCCGTCGCCCGAGCGTCGCCGCGCTTAGCCGCAGGATGGCATCCGCGCTATCGAGGTCGCGCATGCGTTCGGCCAACCGAAACACGAACGCCTGCGTCTCGGTCGCGATCTGCAGATCGGCGGCGGCGGCGCGGGCGGCTTCCTCCGCATGGCGGCGCTGCGTGATATCGAACGATATGCCGGGCAAACGCACGGCATTGCCCTGCGCGTCGAAGTGCGCGCGCCCCTGTGCCGCGACCCAGACCGTGCGCCGGCCGGGCTGGACCAGCCGATACTCCTCGGCAAAGCCCTGCCCGCTGCTCAGCGTCGCAGCGATCGCCGCCTCGATCCGCGGCAGATCGTCGGGATAAATGCCGCGGAAGAATTCGGCAATCGGCGCCCCCCGCGCCGCCATCGCCGGATCGACACCGTAAAGCCGCGCAAAGCGTTCGTCGGCGGTGACCTGGTCGTTCGTCACGTCCCAGTCCCAAGTGCCGATGCTGAACGACGAACCGAGCGCCATCTGCAGGCGCTCCTCGCTGCGGCGAAGCTCGCGCTGCGCCGTCTCCCGCTCGGTCACGTCATAGGCCTGGACGAACACGTCGGCGACCTTGCCGCTATCGTCGCGGATCGGCTGATACACGACGTCGAGCATCCGGGTTTCGCCGAGACCGCCGTCGGGGGCGAACACCTTCACCGGTGCAGCATCGACGCGGTACGCCTCCCCCGTCCGGCGCACGTCGCGCAGCAGATCGAAATAGCCGGTGCCGGCGAGTTCGGGCAGCACGTCGAGCAGCTTGCGCCCGACCGCCGGCCGATGGCCGATCAGCTCGCCATAGGCATCGTTGGCGAACTCATAGACCATGTCCGGCCCGCGCAGCAGCGCGACCGCGCCCGGCGCCTGCCGGAACAGCTCGCGCAGCCGCGCGATCTCGCCCGCCCGCCCGCGCTCGCTTAGCACTAGCCGCGTCGTCTCGTTACCCTGGTTGAAGATGCCCTTGATATCGCCGTGTTCGTCGCGGATCGGCGTGAAGCTGTAATTCCAGAACGTCTCCGTCACCTCGCCATGGCGGACGAAGTGCAGCAGCTGGTCGTAAGTCGCGAAGCCGTCGCCGCTCTCCAACACCTGTTCGACCTGCGGGCCGATCACGTCCCAGATATCGTGCCAAACCTCGCGCGCCGGCTCGCCGAGGCACGCCGGATGGCGTTCGCCCGGGATCGGTGACCAGGCGTCGTTGTAGAGCAGCCGGAGGTCCGGACCCCAATAGATGCAGCTCGGCAGGCTGGAAGCGAGGCAAACCCCGAGCATGGAATGCAGCGTCGGCGGCCAGTCCGCGATCGGACCGAGCGGGGTCGCCGACCAGTCGCGGGCACGGATCAACCTGCCCATCTCTCCACCATGGTCAAGGAACCGTAACGCCATCGAAGTCAGGTCGAACACTCGCTTGCCCAAGTCAATGCCGGGGCGCATGAACGGGAAAAGACAGGAGAAGTTGCGAATGAAATTGGCAAGCCTCAAGCAGGGCCGGGACGGCGCCCTGGTCGTCGTCTCGTCCGATCTCGCCTGGTATGCTGACGCCAGTCACATCGCACCGACGCTTCAGGCGGCCCTCGACGACTGGGACCGGCTGCTGCCCGATCTGCGCAATCTCCAGACCGATCTCGACCATGAGGTCATTCCGCGTGAGCGTTTCCACGAACACGACGCCGCCGCACCGCTACCGCGCGCGTATCAGTGGGCGGACGGTTCGGCCTATTTGAACCACGTCGCCCTCGTCCGACAGGCGCGCGGGGCGGAGATGCCGGAGACGTTCTGGCACGATCCACTGATGTACCAGGGCGGCAGCGACGGTTTCCTGGGGGCCCGCGATGCGATCCCGCTCGCCGACGAGGCTTGGGGCTGCGATCTGGAGGCGGAGGTCGTCGTCGTCACCGGCGACGTGCCGCAGGGCGCGACGCGCGAGCAGGCGCTCGATGCGATCCTGCTGGTCGGGCTGACCAACGACGTGTCACTGCGCAACCTGATCCCCGGCGAACTGGCGAAGGGCTTCGGCTTCTTCCAGTCCAAGCCCGCCAGCGCCTTCTCGCCCGTCTTCGTCACGCCCGATGCGCTGGGCGACTGGTGGCAGGACGGCAAGCTGCACCGCACGCTGATGGTCGACCTGAACGGCAAGCCGTTCGGCCGCGCCGCGGCGGGTGAGGACATGACCTTCGATTTCGGCACGCTGATCGCGCATGCGGCGAAGACCCGTGCGCTCGGCGCCGGCACGATCATCGGTTCAGGCACGGTCAGCAATCGCGATGCCGACGGCGGCCCCGGCAAGCCGATCGCCGAGGGCGGCGTCGGCTATTCCTGCCTGGCCGAGGTCCGCACGGTCGAGACGATCCGCGACGGCACGGCGACCACGCCGTTCCTGAAGAGCGGCGACACGGTGCGCATCTGGGTCGAGGACGATCGCCACCATCCGGTGTTCGGCGTGATCGAACAGGTCGTGGGCGGGTAAAACGTAACGTGCTCCCGCGCAGGCGGGAGCCCAGAGTTACGAACGCTATCGGTTGCGGCCCTGGGCTCCCGCCTGCGCGGGAGCACGACACGAAATATCAGGCCGCCAGCGGAAAACTCAGCAGCCGGTCGTCCAGCGCGACCAGTGCCCGCGCGACATCGCGCCCGCCGACCGCGCGGACGATCTCCGGATGGTGCGCGTCGAGCCCGCCGGTCAGCGAACCGAACGCCGGCAGGATCAGCTTGCGCGGCGTCGCGACGAAGCAGCGGCGCGCGATCTGGCGTCCCCGCACGCGGACGCGGAGCTTCGGGTGGAAATGGCCGGACAGCTCGGGCCGCGGATCGCCGGGTTCGGCCTCGTGACGCAGCACTATGCCATCGACGACCGCCTCCTCGACGATCTCGCCGCCGCAGTGATCGACCATCTGCGCATCGTGATTGCCGGTGATCCACGTCCAGCGCGTCGCCGACGTCAGCGCGCGCAGCATCGCCTGCGCCCGCTCGGGCAGACGCTCGCACCCCTTCGAATCATGGAAGCTGTCGCCCAGGCACCAGATCTCCTCGGGCGCGCATCGCTCCACCAGCGCGGTCAGCGCTTCCAGCGTCGCGATCGAATCATAGGGAGGGAGCAGCTGGCCAAAATGCGCGAACCAGCTCGCCTTCTCGAAATGCAGGTCGGCGATCAGCAGCGCCCGCCGCGCCGGCCAATACACCGCCCCCTCACGCAGGGCGCGCAGATCGTGGCCGGCGAACGAAAAGGGAACCATGTGGCTGCCTATGACGTGGCCGAGTCCGGGGGGCAAGGGAGAAGGTGGTTCAGGAAAGGCGCTAAGGCGCGAAGACAAAAGGATTGGGGTCGCGCGGAGACATGGAGGTGCGGAGAGCTTGCACTAGGTCGAACCCGAAGCACTCAAACAACCACTGGTTGGAGAGCCTGCGGCGCCATGAAATTCTCTGCGCCCCCGCGCGAACCCATTCTTCTTCGCGCCTTCGCCTTCTCTGAACGAATTACTGCGGCGTCGGAGTAGCAGCCGGCGTCGGCTGTGGCGCAGGAGCGGCCGCCCCCGTACCAACCCGCGCCGCCTGACCGTCGCCCTGCGGCGCGGCGACGATGTCGCGGGTGGTCGAGCCCTTGTCGACGACGGTCGTGCCGGGGTCGCCAGCGGACGAGCGAATGCCCGTTTCAGCCGTGTTGCGACCGGCGGCGGTCAGCGCTGCGGCTTCCGTCACGCTGCGCGTCGCCGGGCCGCCGAACAGCGCTTCCAGCGCCTGCTGCGACGGGCTGGCGTCTTGCGGGCGGGCGGCGCCGGGCTGCGGCGGGCGCAGGGCGTAGTCGGGCGGGATCACCAGCGGCGCCTGACGGCCCACCGCGAATTCGTCCGGCCGGTCGCGGTTCACGCCACTACGCCCGCAGGCCGACAGCGCCAGCGCGGCGGCGATGCCCCCGACGATCAGGACGGTCTTACGCATTCTCACTTCTCCTGGGGCACCGGCTGCGACGGCGCACGCACGAACAGCGAACGCAGCAGCAGGATGACGACGCCGATGGTAATCGCGGCGTCGGCGACATTGAAGACCAAAAACGGGCGCCACTCGCCGAAATGCAGGTCCGCATAATCGACGACATAGCCGAACCGTATCCGGTCGAGGATATTCCCGAGCGCGCCGCCGAGCACGAGGCCGAGCGCCAGCAGGTCGCCCTTCACCGTCTCGCGCGACATCCAGATGCCGACGCCGACCGCGATCACCGCGGTCAGCGCGACCAGCGCCCAGCGTGTGGCCGGGCTGTCGGCGGGCAGCAGCCCGAGCGAAATACCGATGTTCGGCACGAAGCGCAGGTCGAAGAAGGACACGACCTCTTGCACCGCGCCGAGATGGTTCAGGCCGAGCGGGCCGACGACCCACGCCTTCACGGCCTGGTCGACGATGAAGACGAAGAGGGCCAGCAAGAAGCCGGACAGGCGGTTATTGGTCATGAAGGCTCAGGCAACGACGGACGCGCAGCGGTCGCACAACGCGCCGTCCTGCGCAACCTCGGGCAAGTGACGCCAGCATCGGCCGCATTTGTGCTGCGCGGTGCGCGCGACGGTCAGCGCCTCGCCCTCCGCCACTTCGGCGACGATGAACACCTCGGCCAGCGCCCCCTCCGACAGCGGCAGTTCGGGGACCGTCACCGCCGCCTCGTTGCTGGACCGGATCGTCTTCTCGCGGCGATACGGCTCGATCGCCTCGGTCACCTGCGACCGCAGCGCGCGCACGTCGGCCCAGTTGGTGGACATCGCCATGTCGCCCGGCAGTGCCGGCAATTCGGGCCATTCGAGCAGGTGAACGGAGCCGTCCTCGCTCGGGAAGCGCGCCTGCCACACCTCCTCGGCGGTGAAGACCAGGATCGGCGCGGCGTAGCGTACCAGTGCGTGGAACAGCACGTCGAGCACCGTCCGATACGCGCGCCGCTTCGGATCGGTCGGTGCGTCGCAGTAGAGCGAATCCTTGCGGATATCGAAGAAGAACGCAGACAGGTCGTCGTTGGCAAAATCGGCCAAAGCGCGGGCGTAGCGGTTGAACTCATAGCTCTCCGCCGCCGTACGCAGCTCGACGTCGAGTTGTCCCAACCGCGTCAGCACATAGCGTTCCAGCTCGGGCATGTCGGTCACGTCGACCCGCTCGTCCTCCGCGAACCCGTCCAGCGCGCCGAGCAGGTAGCGGAAGGTGTTGCGCAACTTGCGATATGTGTCGGACGTGCCGGCCAGCACCTCCTTGCCGATGCGGACGTCCTCGAAATAATCGGTCTGCGCGACCCACAGGCGCAATATGTCGGCTCCGCTCTCGCCGATCACCTTCAGCGGATCGACGACGTTGCCGAGCGACTTCGACATCTTGCGCCCGTTGCCGTCCAGCGCGAAGCCGTGCGTCAGCACCGCGTCATAGGGCGCGCGCCCGCGCGTGCCGCAGCTTTCGAGCAGCGACGACTGGAACCAGCCGCGATGCTGGTCCGACCCCTCCAGATACAGGTTCGCGCGGGTGCCGGCGCCATAGCGCGCCTCGATCACGAAGGCGTGGGTGCTGCCCGAATCGAACCAGACGTCGAGAATGTCCTTCTGCGGCTCATAGTCCGCGAGGTCGTAGTCGGCGCCCAGCAATATCTGGTGGTCAGCCGCGAACCACGCGTCGGCGCCGCCCTGTTCGAACGCCTGGACGATCCGCGCATTGACCGCTGGATCGCGGAGATATTCCCCTGTCGCGCGATTAACGTAGATCGCGATCGGCACACCCCAGGCCCGCTGGCGGCTGATGACCCAGTCGGGCCGCCCCTCGACCATCGAGCGGATGCGGTTCTGCGACCGCGCCGGCACCCACTTCGTCCGCTCGATCGCGTCGAGTGCGAGTTCGCGCAGGGTCGGGCCGTTGCCGATCCCCATGCCGATGGTTGGCGATCCCAGCGGGTCCATCGCCAGCGGCTGCGCGGCCAGCATCGCCTGTTCCCGCGTCGGAGCTGCAACCTGATCCATCGGGATGAACCACTGCGGCGTCGCGCGGAAGATGATCTTCGCCTTCGACCGCCAGCTATGCGGATAGCTGTGCGCGAAGTCGTCCGACGCCGCCAGCAACGCACCCACGTTGCGCAGATCGGTGCAGATCGGCCCGTCGGCACCCACGAACTTCTTGTTGATGACGCTGCCCTGCCCGCCGAGCCACGCCCAGTCCGCCCGGTACATCCCCGCGCCGTCGACCGCGAAGACCGGATCGATGTCATGCGCCTTGCACAGCGCGAAGTCGTCTTCGCCGTGATCCGGCGCCATGTGAACGAGGCCGGTGCCGGCGTCGGTGGTGACGAAGTCTCCGGGCAGGAACGGACGCGGCTTGGCGAAGAAGCCGCCGAGGTGGTGCATCGGGTGGCGGGCGGTGGCGCCTTCGAGCACCGGCCCCTTGGCCAGCATCTCGAATGTTTCCATGCCGATGCCGGTACGTGCCGTGAACGCCGGCAACAGCGGCTCCGCGACGATATAGCGCGTCCCCTGATGCGCGAAGACGAGATAGTCGATCGCCGTGCCGAACGCCAAAGCCTGGTTCACCGGGATCGTCCACGGCGTGGTCGTCCAAATCACCGCATGCGCACCGACCAGTTCGGGCGCATTCGGCGCATCGACGATCTCGAACGCCACGTCGATCTGCGTCGACACGACGTCCTCATACTCGACCTCCGCTTCGGCCAGCGCGGTCTTCTCGACGGGCGACCACATGACGGGCTTGGCGCCGCGGTATAGCTGGCCGCTTTCGGCGAACTTCAGCAGTTCGCCGACGATCGTCGCCTCCGCCTCGAACTTCATCGTCAGATAGGGGTCGTCCCAGTCGCCCTGCACGCCCAGCCGCTCGAACTGCGCGCGCTGCACGGCGACCCAGTTCTCGGCATAGGCGCGGCATTCGGCACGGAATTCGGCCGCGGGCACCTCATCCTTCGACCGCTTCTTGGCGCGATAGGCTTCCTCGATCTTCCACTCGATCGGCAGGCCGTGACAGTCCCAGCCGGGCACATACGGCGCGTCCTTGCCGAGCAGGGTCTGCGAGCGGATGACAAGATCCTTCAGGATCTTGTTCATCGCATGGCCCATGTGGATGTCGCCGTTGGCGTAGGGCGGACCGTCATGCAGGATGAAGCGCTCGCGGCCCGCGCGCTCGGTGCGCAGGCGATCGTAGAGGCCCATCTTCGCCCAGCGCTCGAGGATCGCCGGCTCCTTGGCGGCGAGGCCCGCCTTCATCGGGAAGTCGGTCTTCGGCAGGAAGACGGTGTCGCGGTAGTCGGTGGCTTCGGTCATATCGCGGCGGGCTTAGCGCTTCTCACAAACCCCCGCTACGGGGTATTGAGAATGTCCCGCGCCCGCGCGCAATCCAGCGGACGCTTCGAATAAAGCCCCGTTATGGGGCATTGAGGATCGCCCGCGCCCGCGCGCAATCCAGCGCCATCTGCGCCTTCAACGCGTCCAGCGTATCGAACTTCGCCTCGGGCCGCAGATATTCGATCAGCTCGACCTCGATGTCTTGCCCGTACAGGTCGTCCGAAAAGTCGAAGAAATACGGCTCCAGCAATTCCTTCGGCGGGACGAATGTCGGGCGGATGCCGAGGTTCGCGGCGCCGTGCAGCACGCGCCCGTCCGCCAGTCGCCCGCGCACCGCATAGATGCCGTAGGCGGGACGCAGATATTTACCGAGGTCGATGTTCGCGGTCGGATAGCCGATCGTGCGGCCTACCCGGTCGCCCGGCTGCACCACGCCCGCGATCGCGAATGGCCGCGTCAGCAGCGCGGCGGCGTCGCGCGGGCGTCCGGCCTGCAAGGCGTCGCGGATGCGGCTGGAGGAGACAGGCTCGCAGTCCGCCAGCACCGCGCCGACCGTCTCGACCGAGAAGCCCAGCTCGGCGCCCAGGTCGCGCAGCACCGCGGTCGATCCGCTGCGCCCGCGTCCGAAGGTGAAGTCCTCCCCCGTCACCACGCCGGCTGCGCCGATCAGGCCCAGCAGCCGCTGCTCGACGAAGGCGCGTGCGTCCAGCCCGGCGAGCGCGGCGTCGAAGGCGAAGACCAGCATCGCATCCGCGCCAGCATCCGCGAACAGCCGCTCGCGCTGGTCGAGCGTCGTCAGGCGAAAGGGCGCCACATCCGGCTTGAAGAAGCGCACCGGATGCGGATCGAAGGTCGCGACGATCGCCGGCCGCCCCTCGGCCCGCGCCCGCGCGATCGCCGCCCCGGCCACCGCCTGGTGCCCGAGGTGAAAGCCATCGAAATTGCCGAGCGCCACGATCCCGCCGCGCAACGCATCCGGAACCCGCGCTCCACCATCCAGCCGCACCATGTCCGCCGCCTAGCGGGCGGGCGCCGCTGGGGAAAGGGGCTGGATGCCCGCGCGCACCACGCGCAGGACGTTGCCGCCCATCACCTTCGCCACCTCCCCTTCCGTGAACCCGCGGTTGGCGAGCGCCTGCGACACGACGGCCAGCTGCGACACGTCGAAGCCGGTCGTCACCGCGCCGTCGAAGTCCGACCCCAGCCCGACACGATCGATGCCGACGAGATCGCGGACATGGGCGATGGCGGCGGCGATGGCGCGCGGGTCGGTCGAGCACACCGCGCCCGGCCAGAAGCCGATGCCGACGACCCCACCGGTGCGCGCGACGCCGCGGATTTCCGCATCGGTCAGGTTGCGATTCTCGCGGCACGTCGCCTGCACGCCGCCGTGGCTGGAGACGACCGGGCGGCGTGCGCGTGCAAGGATGTCGGCGACGGCGGCGTGGCTGGCGTGGGCGATGTCGACGATCATGCCCCTGTCCTCCATCCGCGACATCACCCGCGCGCCGAACGGCGTCAGCCCGCCCTTCGCGCGTCCGTGCATCGACCCGGCGACGTCGTTGTCGAAGAAATGCGCGAAGCCCGCCATGCGGAACCCGGCATCGTACAGCCGATCGAGATTGCGGATGTCGCCGCCCAGCCCCTGTAAACCCTCCACCGACAGCATCGCACCCACCGGGCGTCCGTCCGGCCGCTGGTGCAACCACAGCTTCATTCGCTCGCGATCGTCCAGCAGCGTATCGAGGCTGGCAACATCAGTGATGAGCCGCAGATGCCCCTCGGACCGCGCCACCGCCCGCTTCAGCTTCTCCGCATGCCAGAGCGAGCGTTCGAGCAGCGACGTCCACGTCCGCGGCGGCTGCGCCTGGGCGATGGTCAGCAGCGTGATGTTGTCACTGTCGGCGTCGTTGGCGTCGTAGTTCTGGCCCTTCGGCGTCTTCGTCACCGACGAGAATATCTGCAGCGCGACATTGCCGGTCCGCAGGCGCGGCAGATCGACCTGCCCGCGATTCGACCGCTCGAGCAGGTCGCGCGACCACAGCAGCGTGTCGGCATGCATGTCGGCGATGGCGATGTCGTGGTGGACGAACTGCGTTCGGCCCGTGATGGTCGGCAAAGGCGCGGGCACCACCCGGTTCATACTGCGCTCGACGATCGCTGGAGCGAACAGGAAAAAGGCGGCAATTGCCGTAACGAGCACAGCGGCGATGCCGCCGACGATCCGGCGGCGTCTCATGCGTACTGTGACCCGCCCGGTCGGCTACCAAAAGCGACCGAAACGTCCTTCATTCGTCCCCTGTCGTCTCCTTTGTCACTTTTGCCGAAAGGCCATCGACGGAGCATCAAGCACATTGCGGTGTTGTAGGACATCGGTTTCCTGCGGCGGCGCGAAGGGCGCACCGTCCTATGGCTCCAGCGTTACGAAGCCGAAACCGTCGTGATCCTCGCGCGCCGTCTCCCGCCAGCCGACGAACGGCGGCATTACCGTATCGCCCTCGGGTTCGGCGTCGACCTCGGTCAGCTCGATCCGGTGGGCGTGATCGAGGAACAGCGCGAACACCTCCGCGCCGCCGATCACCGCCACCTCCGGCACGTCGCCTGCCAACGCTAGGGCGGCGTCCGGTGACGCCGCCACCTCCGCGCCCGCCGCCTGCCACCGCGGATCGCGCGTCAGCACGATGTGACGGCGGCCGGGCAGCGGGGCGGGGAAGCTCTCGAACGTCTTGCGCCCCATCACTATTGGTTTGCCCATCGTCATCGCCTTGAAGCGCTTAAGGTCGGCGGGCAGCCGCCAAGGCAGCTGGCCGTCGCGGCCGATCACGCCGTTGCGGGCGCGGGCGAGGTAGAGGACGATCGCGGGCATGAGCGCGTTATGCGGCCACGCCGCGCGTCTTGCCAAGGGGAAGCGCCATCCAACGGTTTCTCTTTACAGCATCGCGGTCTAGACCGCTGTGTCATGACCCGCCTCTCCGCCTCCACCCTCGCCACCCTCCCCGCCGACGCGGAGCGCCCCGCCTACGATCGCGCCGCCGTCCGCCCCGGCATTGTCCATCTGGGCATCGGCGCGTTCCACCGGGCGCATCAGGCGGCCTATGCCGACGCGGTGCTGAGCGCAGGCGACCTGCGGTGGGGGATCGTCGGCGCATCGCTGCGATCGGCGGGCGTGCGCGATCAGATGGTGCCGCAGGACGGGCTCTATACGCTCGCGGTGCGCGACGGGGCGGACGAGCGGCTGCGCATCATCGGCGCGGTCAAGGACGTGCTGGTCGCGCCCAAATCGCCCGCGGCACTGGTCGCGGCGATGGCGCACGCAGACTGCCATATCGTCAGCCTGACGGTGACCGAGAAGGGCTACAAGCTCGATCCCGCCAGCGGCACGCTGAATGTCGACGACGCCGATCTTGCCGCAGACATGGCGAACCTGTCCGCGCCGCGCACCGCGCCCGGCTTCATCGTCGCCGCGTTGGCTGAACGGCACGCGCGCGGCCTCGTGCCCTTCACCGCGATCTCCTGCGACAATCTGCCGCACAACGGCCGACGGCTGGCGGCGGCGGTCGTCGCGCTGGCGCGCGCGCATGATCCGGCGCTGGCCGACTGGATCGAGCGGCACGGCGCTTTCCCGCAGACGATGGTCGACCGCATCGTCCCCGCGACCACCGACGCCGACATCGCGGCGCTATCCGCGCGCATCGGCGTCGAGGACCGCGCGCTCGTGAAGACCGAGCCGTTCAGCCAGTGGGTGGTCGAGAACCGCTTCGCCGGCGAGCGCCCCGATCTCGCCGCGGTGGGCGTGCAGCTGACGGCGGACGTCGCGCCCTGGGAGGATGCGAAGCTGCGCCTGCTGAACGGTGCGCACAGCGCGATCGCCTATCTGGGCGGGCTGGCCGGTGTCGATTTCGTGCATGAGATGGTGGCGCAGGCCCCGGTGCGCGCGTTCGTCGAACGGCTGTGGGACGAGGCGGCGGCGACGCTCGACCCGCCGCCGGGCCTCGACGTGCTAGCCTATCGCACCGCGCTCATGGCGCGCTTCGCCAACGCCTCGCTCCAGCATCGCACGCGCCAGATCGCGATGGACGGATCGCAGAAGCTGCCGCAGCGCCTGCTCGCGCCTATCGCCGAGCGGCGTGCGAAGGGGCTTTCGGTCGACGCGCTGGCGCTGGGCGTCGCGGCGTGGATGAAGTGGCAGGGCGGCCGCGACGACAGCGGCGCGCGCTACACCGTCGACGATCCGCTGGCCGCCGTCACCGCCGAGCGGCTGCGCGGTCTGTCCGATCCGGCCGAGCGGGTTGCGGCGCTGCTGTCGATCGCGGCGATCGTGCCGCCGGCATTGGCGGCGGATGAGGGGTTCCGTGCGATGTTGGTGAGGCATCTCACGAAGATTGACCAGCACGGCGCGCTGGCGGCGGTCTAAGCCCTCTCCCCCGCTTGATTACACCGCCACCGGCGCCGAGATATGCGCCTGCGGAGCGTAATCCCGCACCGCGAAGTCCTCGATGGCGTAATCGAAGATCGACTTCGGACGCCGCAACACCTCCAGCACCGGTCGTCCGGACGGCGTCCGCGCCCGCTGTTCCTCGACCAGATGCGCGTGGTTCAGATAAACATGCGCGTCGCCGCAGCTCCACACCAGCTCGCCCGGCACCAAGTCGCACTGCTGCGCCAACATCGCGATCAGCAGCGAGGCGGAGAAGACGTTAAAGGCGAAGCCCAGGCCAAGGTCGCACGACCGCTGCCACAGCATGCCCGACAGCCGCCCGCCGGCGACGTGGAACTGGTAGGTCATGTGGCACGGCGGCAGCGCCATCTGGTCGAGCTCCGCCACGTTCCAGCCGGTGAAGATATGCCGCCGCGACGCCGGATTGGTGCGCAGCGACGTCACCAGTGCGGCGATCTGGTCGATGCCTTCCGCACGGCGGCGGTACAGCCCGTCGCCCACCGCATCGTACACCGGCCAGTCGACCCATTGCTTGCCATAGACGGGCCCAAGCTCACCCCAGCGCGCGGCGAAATCGTCGTCGGCTACGATCCGCGCCTCGAACGCGTCGCGGTCGATCGTCTCGCCGGTCGCGCGGACATAGGCGGCGAGCGGCCAGTCGGTCCAGATATGCACGCCCTGTTCGACCAGCGGGCGGATGCTGGTGCTGCCCGACAGGAACCACAGCATCTCGCGCGTCGCCGTCTTCCACGCGACCCGCTTCGTCGTCAGCAGCGGCACCTGCCCGTCCGAAAGGTCGAATCGCATCGTCGGCCCGAACAGCGACCGCGTACCGACGCCGGTGCGGTCGTGCCGCTCGTCCCCCTCGGTCCAGACGCGGGCAAGCAGGTCGAGATACTGGTACTCGTAATGGCGGTCGGCAGTCATGGCCAACGGTCTTAACCGCTGGCGGAGGCGACACAAGCTCCACAACGGAGGGTTCGACTGCCATTCCGGAGTGAGTTCGGGTGGCGGGTTATCGTACAGCGCGGCCACTCTCGCGCGATGCTGTCGCCACCTCCAGCGCAGGTCGTTCACCGCACGATCGACGGGACTGCGGCGGCCCGCGCACTCTTCGCGCATCTGTCGTGCGAGCGGATCGAAGTGGCGGGCATCGCCTATCTCGACGGTCATCACGGTTTGCTGTGCCTGCGCCACGTTCCCGGCGGGGCGGACCATGTCGCGCTGTCGGTGCGCCGCGTGGTGCGCGATGCGCTGTCGCTCGACGCGCGCGGCGTCATCCTGGCGCACAATCACCCGAGCGGCGACATCACGCCGAGTCCGGCCGATCTCGCGCACACACGGCTGCTGGCGCAGGCGCTGGAGGCGGTCGGGGTGCGCATGCTCGACGCGCTGATCCTGTCGGGCAAGGGCACGGGCAGCTTTCGCGCGATGGGCCTGCTGTAGCGCTCAGGCCGCGCCGCGCATCGCCTTGCTGCGAAGCTCGTCGAGCGTCCGTGCCAGCCCGATCGCAGGCGGCGGCACGGCGGCTTCGCGGCGACCGATGCTGCGCTCCAGCCGTTCGAGCAGGGCGTGAATGGTCGCATCGGTACGCGGCGTGGCGATCGGCGGCGGCGCATCGTCCTGAACCGCCGGCGGGCTCTTCATCGCCAGCTTCGCCAGCGGTTCGGCGAGCGGCACCGGCACCGCCGGCGTCGCGGGAATGGCGAAGGGATCGAACGCGGCGAGCGGCATGTCGAGATCGCGCGGCAGCTCGCGCTCGACCGGCACCGGCGACCGCAGCGCGTCGAACGATGCCACGCCCAGCTCGCGCGCGGCATGCAGCGGCGGGCGCGGCGGCGCGTCAAAATGCCCCTCGTCCCGCCTCAGCAGGCTGGCGCCGCCACGCCGCCGGCGGACGACCGCAGCGGCGAGTCGCCGGACATGCTGGAGAGTCGAACCTGCGAACATTCTCACGGGCTTAGCGCGATCCGGTGATATTTTGGTTAACAAGGTCCTCAGCATGTCGCGAGCGCGCGCTCCCGCTCGACGTCCGGAACGGATCGACCGGCCGCGCATTGATCGATCCGCCCCCGGAACGAGGAGCCGCCGGGAATCAGGAGCCGTATGTGACCCGGATCGTCTATTGCGATGACAGCCAGCCTGGGATCACCCGGAAGAAGATGCGGCATGGCTGGGGCTATTTCGACGAGCACGGCGAACGTATCACCGATCGCGAAGAGATTGACCGGCTGAACGCTATCGGCCTGCCACCCGCGTACCGCGACGCCTGGTTCTGCGCGAAGCCGAACGGCCACATCCAGGCGATCGGATGGGACGACAAGGGGCGCAAGCAGTACCGCTATCACCTCGATTTCCGTGCGAAGCAGGAGCTGAGCAAATACGAGGGATGCGCGACCTTCGGCCGCAAGCTGCCCAAGCTGCGGGCGCAGGTCGAGGCGGACCTGGGCTTACGCAAGCTTAGCCGCGAACGCGCCGTCGCCGCGGTCGTCCGGCTGCTCGATCTGGGCCATGTCCGCGTGGGGAATGAGGGCTATGCGCGCGCCAACAAGAGCTTCGGCGCGACGACACTGCGGTGTCGCCACGCCAAGGTCGAGGGATCGAAGCTGAAGCTGAAATTCCGCGCCAAATCTGGCAAGGAGCGCGTTCTGACCGTCACCGACCGCTCGCTCAGCCGCTTCGTGCGCACCTGCCACGACCTGCCTGGCCAGCACCTGTTCCAGTGGCTGGATGAAGAGGGCGAGCCGCACCCGGTTTCGTCGAGCGACGTGAACGAGTATATCCGCGCCGCCATGGCCGACGAATTCACCGCGAAACACTTTCGCACCTGGGGCGCCAGCGTGCTCGCGTTCGAGACGCTGGTCGGCGCGGACAAGGACATCGGCCTCAAGACGATGCTGGAGCCTGTCACCGAGGCGCTGGGCAACACGCCCGCGATCGCGCGCAAATCCTATGTCCACCCGATGCTGGTCGATATCGTCAAGTCGGGCGACCAGTCCGCCCTGCGCGCCCGGCCGCTGCCGCGCGCCGCCCGTCACCTCAGCCGCACCGAGCGCGGCCTGATCGCGCTGCTCGACAGCGATACGAAGGAGAAGCGCGAGCTGAAGCTCGCGGCGTAATGTCATGACGAATACGACAAAGGCCGCCACGAAGCCGGTCATCAACGGCGATGTCGCCGAAGCCCACGTCCGCAGCCTGTGGACCGATGGCACCGTCTGGTTGCAGGACAACTGGCTGCAGATCCTGATCGCCATCGGCATCGCAGCCGGCATCGCCTTCGCGCTGATGTTCGCGCGTCGGATGGGACGCAAGCTGTGCGACCGGCCAACTTGGGTCGGCGGCTGGGGTCGCGTTTTCGGCCGAACGATCGCACGCACCAGCAATTTCTTCATCGTCATGACCGCGGCGAAGCTGGTGGAAGGCTATGCGGAAACCCCGCCGGCGCTGACCACCACCATCACCTTCCTCTTCACCATCGCCGCGGTGTTCCAGGCGGCGGTGTGGGCGCGCGAGTTGATCCTCGGCGGGATCGAGCACCGCATGACCGGTCAGGATCACGCGACGCTGGGCAGCGCGTTCGGGCTGATCCGCGTGCTCGTCACCTTCGCGCTGTTCTCGATCGCGCTGATCGTCGTGCTCGACAATCTGGGCGTCAACGTCACCGGCCTCGTCGCCGGTCTGGGCGTCGGCGGCATCGCGATCGGTCTGGCGGCGCAGGGCATCTTCGCCGACCTCTTCGCCGCGCTCGCGATCATCTTCGACCGGCCGTTCCGGGTCGGCGATGCGATCACCTATTCCAACTCGTCGGGCACGGTCGAATCGATCGGTCTGAAGTCGACCCGCGTGCGCAGCGCCACCGGCGAGCTGAAGGTGATCGCCAACAAGAAGCTGCTCGACAACGAGATCCTGAACAACACCCGCCGCGAATACCGTCGCATCCAGTTCACGCTCGGCCTGGTCCAATGGACCGCGGTCGATGTGATGGAGGCGCTGCCCGGCATCATGAAGGAAGTGGTCGAAAAGCACGGGATGAAATTCGTGCGCTCGGGCTTCACCACCTTCGGCGCCTCCTCCTACGACTTCGACGTGGAGTTCGATTCGCCCGGCCCGGCGTTCCAGGACGCGTTCGACGCGCGCCACGTCGTCGGTCTCGCCATCATCCGCAGGCTCGGCGAGGAGGGTGTCGACCTCGCCTATCCGACACAGACCGACTTCACCGCGTCACCCGACGGGGGGCTGATCTACCCCTATCCGCGTAAGGCGAGCAGCGAGCGGAGCGGTGCGGGCACCATTTCGGAGCCCATCCGCGCGGAGAATACGCGCGGGAGTGGGGATGAGAGTTCGGCGGTCGATCAGGACTGACGTAGCAGCGAGGGACCGCCGCACCACCAACTCCGTTCGCGCTGAGCTTGTAGAAGGGCTGCCCTTTGTTCGTGCCTAATTCGATCCGGCACGAAGAAAAGAGCAGTGCTTCGACAAGCTCAGCACGAACGGGGGGAGGTGATTTCCGCCCTAAATCCCGCCCTCATCCAGCGACAGCAACGTCGCATTCCCGCCCGCGCTCGTCGTATCCACCGACACCGCACGTTCCGCGCAGAAGCGCGGCAGGTAATGCGGCCCGCCCGCCTTCGGCCCCGTGCCCGACAGCCCCTCGCCGCCGAACGGCTGGCTGCCGACGACCGCGCCGATCATCGACCGATTGACATAGAGGTTGCCGACGCGCGCCGCGCCCTCGACCAGTTCGGCCGAGCGGGCGATACGGCTGTGCAGGCCCATCGTCAGGCCGTAGCCCTTGGCGTTCACCCGCGCGACCGTCTCGGCCAACGTGCCTGCCGCCCAGGTCGCGACGTGGAGGACGGGGCCGAAATATTCGGTCTGCAACGCGTCGAGATCGTCGAGGCGGATCAGCGTCGGCGGCACGAAATGTCCCTCCGCCGGCGTATCGATCGTCTTCACCCAGCGCGCGCGTGCCTGCTCGCGGTAGGTCATAAGCCGCTCGTACGCCGCGCCGTCGATCACCGGGCCGACATCGGTGCGCGGATCGCGTGTGTCACCCACGGTCAGCAGGTCCATCGCGCCCGACAGCATCTCGATCACGCCGTCGGCGATCTCTTCTTGCAACAGCAACAGGCGCAGCGCCGAACAGCGCTGACCCGCCGAGCGGAAGGCCGAGGTCAGCACGTCGGCGACCACCTGTTCGGGCAAAGCGGTCGAATCGACGATCATCGCGTTGATCCCGCCCGTCTCCGCGATCAACGGGACGATCGGCCTTGCATCATCGTCCAGCAGGCTGCGCGCGATCCGCTTGGCGGTCGCAGTCGAACCCGTGAAGGCGACACCCGCTACTCGCGGATCGGCGACCAGCGCCGCGCCGACCTCCGGCCCGCCCGGCGTCAGGATCAGCGCGTCGACCGGCACACCCGCCGCGTGCGCCAGTTCGACCGCGCGGGCGGCGATGCGCGGCGTCTGCGGCGCGGGCTTGGCGACCACGGTGTTGCCGGTGACCAGCGCCGCCGCGCATTGCCCGAGGAAGATCGCCAGCGGGAAGTTCCACGGCGCCACCGTCGCCCAGACGCCGCGCCCCTCCAGCCGCATCTCGTTGCGCTCGCCGGTCGGCCCCGGCAGCGTGATCGTCGCCAGATCGTCGCGCGCGCGCATCGCATAATAGCGACAGAAATCGGCGGCCTCGCGCACCTCGCCCACCGCGTCGGCGATCGATTTGTACGCCTCCTTCACCGCCAGCCCCATCAATTCGGTGCGATGTTCCTCCAGCAGGTCGGCGAGCCGCTCCAGCACCCGCGCACGCTCTTCGATCGGCGTCGCCGACCAGTCGGGAAAGGCACGCGTGGCGCGCGTCACCGCGTCGGCCGGATCGACCGCCACCGGTGCGGGCGGCAACGAGACCGCGTCCACGCCGTGCACAGTATCGGCGAGGATATCGGCCTCCTGAAGGTCGACGCCCGCGCTGTTGCGCCAGCCGCCGAACAGGTCGACCGGCAGCGCGATCGACGGATGGCGCGTGCCGCCCACCGCGGCGATCTTTGCGACCGGATCGGCGAGCAGTTCCTCGTCCGACAGTTCCTCGTCGGCCAGCTGGTGGACGAAGCTCGAATTCGCGCCGTTTTCGAGCAACCGGCGGACCAGATAGGCCAGCAGGTCGCGGTGCCCACCGACGGGCGCATAGATGCGGGTGTGATAGCCCTGTTCGCGCACCAGCCGCTCGTACAGCCCCTCGCCCATGCCGTGCAGGCGCTGGAACTCGAAGTCACGCGAATCGCCGGCCCATTCTAGGATGGTCGCGACGGTCAGCGCATTGTGGCTGGCGAAGGCCGGGCGGATGTTCCTCGCGTCCAGCATGTCGCGCGCGCACGCCAGATAGCTGACGTCGGTCGCAGCCTTGCGCGTGAACAGCGGATAGTCGGACAGCCCCTCGATCTGCGTGCGCTTGATCTCGCTGTCCCAATAGGCGCCCTTGACCAGCCGCACGTTCATCAGCCGCCCGCGGTCGTCGGCCCAGGCGATCACCGGCCGCGCGCGCTTGCCATAGGCCTGCACCGCCATGCCGAAACCGTCCCAGCCGTTCAGCGAAGGATCGGCGGCGACGCGTCCGATGATGTCGAGGCTCATCTCCAGCCGCTCGCTCTCCTCGGCATCGACCGTGAAGGCGATGCCGGCGGCGGCGGCGGCGCGCGCCAGTTCGAGCGTCATCGCGGTGAGTTCCGGCACGCAGGTATCGGCCTGCGCGACCTCGTAGCGCGGGTGGAGCGCGCTCAGCTTCACCGAAATCGAATGGCCCGCCTTCGCATCCCGGCCGATCGCTCGGATCGCGTCGGCATAGGCGTCGAAATAGCGCTGCGCGTCCGCCTTCGTCCGTGCCGCCTCGCCCAGCATGTCGAAGCTGGCGGTGAAGCCGCGGTTCTCGGGCTTGCGCATCCGCTTCGCCGCCTCGTCGATGGTGCGGCCCATCACGAAGATCTCGCCCATCATCTTCATGGCGGCACCCACCGCCTGGCGAACGAACGGCTCGCCCGCGCGGGACATCAGCCGCTTCAGCGCACCGCCGCCCTCACCTACCAGCGCGCGACCGACGACCAGACCCCAGGTCGCCGAATTGACCAGCATCGAACTCGACTGGCCGGCATGCGCGCGCCAGTCGGCGTCGCCGATCTTGTCCGAGATCAGCAGATCCGCCGTCTCCGGATCCGGCACGCGCAGGAACGCCTCGGCTAGGCTGAGCAACGCGACGCCTTCGGACGAGTTCAGCCGGTACTGCTGCAGAAACTGATTCACCCACCCCTTCGTCTGCGCGGCCCGCAGGTCGGCGATCAGGCCGGCGGCGTGGCCGACCACCCGCCCGCGCGATTCGGGCGACAGCTTCGCGCGCTCCAGCAGCGGCTTTAGAACATCGGGTTCGGCGGCACGGTGCAGCGTCTTCATCGTGGCGCGGGCGGTTTCCGTAGGGTCGTTGGCCATTTTCGTAATCTCGGTCGGGCGCGGGCTTGCAGGCGGGCCGTCAAGCCGGTTAGGGGATAGGCGCGCTGTAGCGCCAAAGGCTTGTCGAGGGGAATGCCGTGACATCCGTTACGATCCAGGACCGCAGCCGGCAGGTCGGGTCGGAGAGTGTTTCCGACTGGGTCGAGGTGAGCCAGGCGATGATCGATCGCTTCGCCGATGCGACCGGGGATCATCAGTTCATCCACATCGACCCCGTCCGCGCCGCCGCGACTCCGTTCGGCGGCACGATCGCGCACGGGTTCCTAACGCTGTCGCTGATGACGCTGCTCGCCTCGACGGCGGATCAGCCGGACGTTGCCGATGTGCGCATGACCGTAAACTACGGCGCCAACCGCGTGCGCTTCCTGAGCCCGGTCCGCTCCGGCAAGCGCGTGCGCGGCCGATTCAAGCTGCTCGAACTGGTCGAGAAGAAGCCCGGTCAGTGGCAGCAGACCAATGAAGTCACCATCGAGATCGAAGGTGAGGACAAGCCTGCGGTCATCGCCGAATGGATCAGCCAGATTTTCGTCTAGAAACATCCCCTCCCTGGCAAGGGAGGGGTCGGGGGTGGGTCGGCCCGCGGGATGCGATCGACCAGCCCCACCAACACCCCAGCCCCTCCCTTGCCAGGGAGGGGAGCAGAAGGAAGAAACCGCATGCGTTCTGCCGTCATCGTCTCCACCGCCCGCACCCCGATCGGCCGCGCCTATCGCGGCGCGTTCAACAACCTGCCCTCCCCCACGCTGGCCAGCCACGCCATCAAGGCGGCGGTCGAACGGGCGAAGATCGACGGCGCGGAGGTGGAGGACGTGATCCTCGGCTCGGCGCTGCAGCAGGGGCATCAGGCCGGCAACATCGCCCGCACCTCGCTACTGCGCGCCGGCCTGCCGCAGACGGTGTCGGGCATGTCGCTCGACCGCCAGTGCGCGTCCGGTCTGATGGCGATCGCCACCGCCGCCAAGCAGATCGTGATCGACAATATGGACGTCGCGATCGGTGGTGGGGTCGAGAGCATCTCGCTCGTACAGACGCCGCAGATGCGCTTCGCCCCCGATCCAGAGCTGCTGGCGATGGTGCCTGATGTGTACATGCCGATGCTCCAGACCGCCGAAGTGGTCGCGCAACGCTACGGCATCGGCCGCGACCGCACCGACGCCTATGCGCTCCAGTCGCAGCAGCGCACCGCCGCCGCACAGGCCGCCGGCAAGTTCGATGACGAGATCGTCCCCGTCACCGCGACGATGAATGTCTTGAACAAGGAAACGAAGGAAGTCTCGACGAAGGAGGTGACCCTGTCGAAGGACGAGGGCAACCGCGCCGACACCACGCTGGAGGGGTTGCAGTCGCTCCAGCCCGTGCTGCCGGGCGGGACGATCACGGCGGGCAACGCGTCGCAGCTGTCGGACGGCGCGTCGGCCAGCGTGCTGATGGAAGAGGCCGTCGCCGCCAGGAAGGGGCTGACCCCGCTCGGCCGCTACGTCGGCATGGCGGTGGCTGGCACCAAGCCCGACGAGATGGGCATCGGCCCCGTCTATGCGATCCCCAAGCTGCTCGAACGCTTCAACCTGAAGATGGACGACATCGGCCTGTGGGAACTGAACGAGGCGTTCGCGGTGCAGGTGCTGTACTGCGCGGACAAGCTCGGCATTCCCGAGGAACTGCTGAACGTCAACGGCGGCTCGATCTCGGTCGGCCACCCCTATGGCATGACCGGCGCTCGCTGCACCGGCCACGCGCTGATCGAGGGCAAACGCCGCGGTGCGAAGTATGTCGTCGTGACGATGTGCGTCGGCGGCGGCATGGGCGCGGCAGGGTTGTTCGAGGTGCTGTAATTTGTTCGGCGCCGGGCTCCGCGCGTTCGTGGAGCCCGGCCGCAACCTTCCCCCCGCCCCCTCGTTTCGTTTCCGACACCTTTGCCGATGGAGCGGATACGATGGCCGAGCGCGACGACGAGACGATCAAGCAGGACATGTGGAAGAAGATGGCCGACAGCCCGTTCGTGATGATCGGACTGGAAGGCGGCGGGCAGCACAGCATTCCGATGACGGCGCAGCTCGATCCCGACGCGAACGGCGAATTCTGGTTCTACACCACCAAGGACAATCGCGTCGCACCCGGCGGCCATGCGATGGCGCAGTTCGTGTCCAAGGGGCATGATCTCTACGCCTGCCTCGCCGGTACGCTGGTCGACGAGACGCGTGAGGACATCAAGGACAAATACTGGTCGAAGCAGGTCGAGGCCTGGTATCCGCAGGGGCGGCAGGATCCCAATCTGCTGATGCTTCGCTTCGAGCTGGATAGTGCCGAAATCTGGGAGAGCGACATGACGATCGGCGGCCGGTTCAAGATGCTGACGGGCCAGACGATCAAGCCGAGCGAATCGGGAAGCCACGCCGAAGTCGCGCTCTGACACGACGCGAATAGACACCGAAGGCGGGCGGCGGATCGACAAGACCCGCCGCCCGCCTGCATTTTGGAGACATGACGTGAGTGTGGCCTTTCGCCGCGAGAGCGATGACGAGCATCTGGAGCCGAAATTCGAGATTCCGATCGCGCCGGGCCCGAATGTCGTCACGCCGCGCGGGCTGCGCCTGATCGAACGCAAGCTGGCGGACCTCGACGCCGCCATCGCAGGTGAAAGCGATGCGACCGCGCTCGTCGCGTTGAAGCGGGATCACCGCTACTGGGGTACGCGTCGTTCGACCGCGCGGGTCGCGCCGCCGCCGCCGGCCGACGAAGTCGCGATCGGATCGCGCGTCACCTTTCTCCTCGATGGGCGCGAGCGGGTCATCACGATCGTCGGCGGAGACGAGGCAGATGCGGCAAGCGACCGCATCGCCTTCTCCGCTCCATTGGCTCGCGCACTGATCGGTGCGGGCCCGGGCGAGACGGTCGACTTCGCCGACCGTCCCGACGCGATCGAAATCGTCGCGACCGAAACCGCGCCGGACGACGACTGAGCGCTAACCCGGCATCGCCTCCAGCTCGCGGCCCCGCGTCTCGGTGACCATGGCGCGCACGAAGAAGAACGACAGCAGCGCCGACGCGGCATAGAAGCCGTAGGTGATCGGCAGGCCCACGCCGGCGGCGAGCGCCGGGAACGACACGCTGATCGCAAAGTTCGCGATCCACTGCGCGAAGCCGGCGACAGCCAGTGCGGAACCGCGGATCTGGTTCGGGAACATCTCGCCCAGCATCACCCACATCACCGGGCCCCAGCTGAGGTTGAAGAACACGACATAGGCGTTGGCCGCCACCAGCGCGATCGTGCCGACGTTGTCGGTCATGCGCAGCGCGCCGCCCTCCAGCGTGGCGGAGGAGAAGCACGCGGCCATGACCGCCAGCGTTACCGCCATGCCAGCCGATCCGACCAGCAGTAGCGGCTTGCGACCGACGCGGTCGATCAGCAACAGGCAGGCGAGGCAGGCGAGGATCGAGAGCGACCCCGACAGGATGTTGATGAGCAGCGCGTCGTTCTCGCTGAACCCAACCGACTGCCACAGAACCGCGCCGTAGTAGAAGACGATATTGATGCCGACGAGCTGCTGAAAGACCGCCAGCCCGTTGCCCGCCCAAACCAGCGGGCGGACGCGGCCGGTGCCGCGATCGATCAGGTCTGACAGGCGCGGCCGGTGATGATCGGCGGCGAGCGAGGCGCGGATCTCGGCAACCTTGCGCGCGGCCTCGGCGGGTCCGAACAGCCGGGTCATCACCGCTTGCGCCTGCGCATCGCGACCCTTGGCGACCAGATAGCGCGGGCTTTCAGGGATGAAGGTCAGAGCGATGAAGTAGATCGCGGCGGGGATCGCCTGCATCCAGAACATCCAGCGCCATGCCGGATAGCCGAGCCACAGCGGCGCGGTCGATCCGCCGGCCGAATGCGCCAGCACGTAGTTGGCGACGAACGCGCCGGTCAGGCCGGCGATAATCATGATCTGCTGGATGCTCGACAGGCGGCCGCGGATGCCGGCCGGCGTCACCTCCGAGATATAGACCGGCGACAGCACGCTCGCCGCGCCGACGCCCAGGCCACCGACCACACGGGCGAGGATGAAGACAATCGAGGTGGACGCCGCGCCGGCCGCGAACGCGGAGAACAGGAAAAGGACCGCGGCGATCATCATCACGCTGCGTCGGCCGATGCGGTCGGCCAGCCGTCCGGCGACGAAGGCGCCGATCGCGCAGCCGATCAGGATCGCACCGACGTTCAGCCCGGTGCCGAGCTTCGACAGGTCGAACGCGCGCTCCAGCCCGTCCTGCGTCCCGTTGATGACGCCGGAATCATAGCCGAACATGAACCCGCCGATCGTCGCCACCGCCACGATCGCCCCGATAAAGGCGAGATTCACCCGCTCGCCGGCCGTTGTCGTCATTCGTCACCCTCCCCCAGACCCTTCGGTCTTCGGAGGACAGCTTAGAGGGTCGTTACCGGGTTACAACCGGTCTCCGCCCGCCACGACGTTCATGCGAAGTCGGGATAGCGATCGAAGGTCGGCAACTCGTGCGCGGTCGCCATCCAGCCGATCCGCTCGGCGACCTGGATATGCGCCTCCAATGGGATCGCATCGGGATCGTCGAGCGTCGCGGTCTGGACGTCGATCATGCCGGGGAAGATCGCTTCGTTGGTGTAGAACAGGCCCGACCCACAGGTGGCGCAGAAGTGGCGGCGGCCATGTTCGGACGAGGCGTAGACGCGCGGTTCGCCGGTGATCGTCACGGCGTCCGCCGGCGCCAGAGCCCAGGCCACCGCCGGCGCCCCCGCCGCGCGGCGGCAGTCGGCGCAATGACATAGCGCATGGCGCACGTCGGCGGGCATTTCGTAGCGGATCGCGCCGCAATGACATTGGCCGGACAGCATGGCTTCAACCTCCCCAGACGAGTCGAGTTGTTCTTTAAATGTTCCTTCAGCCCATGTCTATCTCTGGGGTGGTCGCCCACCCCGCCTTACAACACGTAACGGCTCAAGTCGGTGTTGCGCGCGATGCCGGCCAGTTGCGAGTCCACATAGGCCGCATCGACCGTCACGGTCGTGCCGGGCCGATCCTCGGCGTTGAAGCTCACCTCCTCCAGCAGCTTCTCCATGACCGTCTGCAACCGGCGGGCGCCGATGTTCTCGATCTCGGCATTCACCTCCGCCGCGATGCGCGCGACGGCGCGGATGCCGTCGGGGGTGAAATCGACGCTGACGCCTTCGGTCGCGATCAGCGCCTTGTACTGCTCGGGCAGCGACGCCTTCGTATCGCTGAGGATCGCGACGAAATCATCCTCGCTCAGTCCCTTCAGCTCGACGCGGATCGGCAGGCGCCCCTGTAGTTCGGGCAGCAGGTCGCTCGGCTTGGCGACATGGAACGCACCGCTGGCGATGAAGAGGATGTGGTCGGTCTTCATCGGCCCGTATTTGGTGGCGACCGTCGTGCCCTCGATCAGCGGCAGCAAGTCGCGCTGCACGCCCTCGCGGCTCACCGATCCGCCGCGCACGTCGCTGACCGCGATCTTGTCGATCTCGTCGAGGAAGACGATGCCGTTCGCCTCCGCATCCGCCAGCGCGACGCGGCTGACCTCGTCCTGGTCGAGCCGCTTGTCGGCCTCCTCCTCGACCAGCTTGGCCCAGGCGGAATGAACGTTCATCTTGCGGCGCTTCAATTGCGGCCCGCCGAAGCCCTTCATGATCTCGCCGAGGTTTATCATCTGCGGCGCACCACCAGGGATCTCGAACGGGGTGGCCGGCGCCGCCTCCAGCTCGATCTCGATCTCCTTGTCGTCGAGATGGCCTTCGTTCAGCCGCTGGCGGAAGGCTTCGCGCGTCGCCTGCGAACTGTCCTTGCCGGTCAGCGCATCGAGCAGCCGCGTCATCGCCGCGGCCTCCGCCTTGTCCTTCACCGCGGCGCGGCGGCGTTCCTTTTCCAGCCGGATCGCCTCCTCGACCAGATCGCGCGCGATCTGCTCGACGTCGCGACCGACATAGCCGACCTCGGTGAACTTGGTCGCCTCCACCTTCACGAACGGCGCGTCGGCAAGCTTGGCGAGACGGCGGCTGATCTCGGTCTTGCCGCACCCCGTCGGGCCGATCATCAGTATGTTCTTCGGGCTGACCTCGTCGCGCAGGTCCGGCGACAGCTGCTGTCGGCGCCAGCGGTTGCGCATCGCCACGGCGACCGCGCGCTTCGCGTCCGCCTGTCCGATGATGTGCGCGTCGAGCGCGGCGACGATGGCTTTGGGAGTGAGGGTGTCGTTCATCTTTCACTTCTTTGATGCCCTCTCCCGCTTGCGGGAGAGGTACGGAGACTTGGCAGCGTGCTGCCTAGTCGAAGTCGGTGAGGGCTCTGACGCTGGAGAACAGGCCCTCACCCAACCCTCTCCCGCAAACGGGAGAGGGCTAAGAACTGCTCTCCAGCACCTCGATCGTCGTGCGATCGTTGGTGTAGACGCACAGGTCGGCGGCGATGCCCATCGCCTTCTTCGCCAGCGTTTCGGCATCCGGCTCGTAATCGGTAAGCGCGCGGGCAGCGGCGAGCGCGAAGTTACCGCCCGATCCGATCGCGGCGATGCCGGCCTCGGGCTCCAGCACGTCGCCGTTGCCGGTGACGACCAACGTCACATCCTTGTCGGCGACGATCAGCATCGCCTCCAGGTTGCGCAGGAACTTGTCAGTGCGCCAGTCCTTGGCAAGCTCGACCGCAGCGCGCAGCAGCTGGCCCTGATGCCGCTCCAGCTTTGCCTCCAGCCGCTCGAACAGCGTGAAGGCGTCGGCAGTCGCGCCAGCAAACCCGGCGATGACTTTGCCGTCGCCCAGCGGTCGCACCTTGCGGGCATTGGGTTTCATGACGGTCGGCCCCTGCGAGACCTGTCCGTCACCGATGATGACGACCTTGCCGCCCCTGCGCACGCTGAGGATCGTGGTGCCGTGCCACACCATATCTTTGCTCATGCGCCGCATATGGGGAGCGCCGCCCGCCGCTATCAAGGGCGGGGGCAACGCCACGTCGTCAGACGAAGCCGGCGATGCCGGCTCCGCTGCCCGACGTGGCGAGTCGGCGATCTGCTGGCGCAGATCGCTCGCCGCCCGCTCCTCAATCGACGCCTTTGGCTTTCGTCCACGCCCGCGCCACGGTGTAGCCGAGATAGCCGGTAACGAAGAGCGCGTAGAGCGGCTCCGGGATGCCGGCGAGATAGGCGTTCATGCCTTTCGCAATCCCAGCGGCCATCTCCGGCCGCACCGCCGCGATCAGGCCCATCGGGATCGACCACAGCAGCAGCGCGTACATGACATAGAGGAAGGACGGGCGCGCCCGGCTGGTCCACGGGTCGGCCGACTGTGCCTCCGCCAGCACCGCCGCCATCTGCGCCTTGATCCGCTCCATCTCCTGACCGCCCTCCAGCTTCAGCAGTTCGAGCTTCGCCATGTCGCGCGCCTTGGGGTCCGGGATGATGCGGTCGAGCAGGCTTGCGACCGGGCCGATGATGCCGTCGAGCACGCTCATGCCGCGACCTCCCCATCGGCGCGAATGTCGAGAAAGTTGAGACGTGCGGCGGGTCTCGGCGAACCGATCCGGTTGGCGATCCAGCCATACAGGAAAGCCTCGTTCGCCGGCCGCGTTTCGGCGAGATGGATGTAGCGTTCGCCCTGCAACGCCTCGATCGCCTTCAACAGCACCGGCTCGCCACCTGGTGCGCGACGCTTCAGATAGGCGGTGAGCGCGGCGAGCGTCGCCGGCCCGATCTTTCCGTCCTGCGCGACGTCGGCGAAATCGCTCTGACCGCGGTTGAGCGCATTGAGCGCGCGTTGCAGAAAGCCTGTTGCGACCGCCGGTCCCATGTTCACGCCGGTATCGAACAGTTCGGCGGCGACCAGCGATGCGTGATTGGCGATGCGGTCGTACGACGGGCGCAGCCAGTACATTCGGCGATAGATGGAAACGGCGGTCGCGCGCGGGAATTGGCGCATGTCGCCCGAATAGCCATGGGCTCGAGCGACGCGTTCGGTCACCCCCCAGCGGGTCGGACCACCGCGGTCGGCGGGGTGGTCGCTATAGCCGCCCTCGCGGCCGATGACGTCGTCGATGAGTGTGGTGATGTCCATGCTGCCCTCCTGTTAGAGGGCAGCGCATATAACCATACCGGTTCGTGTAGGACAGGTGGGACGGAGTGCCGGGCACTCCGTCCCAATCAGCTTAGATCAACGGCACCGCACGTTGTTGCGGGCGTTGCTGCGTTCTGCCGATTGGCCCAGCGCCGCACCCGCGGCACCGCCGAGCAGAGCGCCCAGCAGGCCGGAATTGCCCGGTGCGATCGCCGCACCCAGCGCACCACCAGCCAGACCGCCGACGATCAGGCCGGTCGTGCCGTCGTTGCGGCGGCAATAATAGCGTCCGTCGCGGCCGACATAGACGCGATCGTTGTTCGACAGCTGGCGCTCACGATAGCGGCGATTGTCGACGTAATATTGGTCGGCGTAATAGCCGTTCACGCTGGGATCGGGGCGATCGTAGTCGTAGCGCGAATAGCCCGAATAACGGGGATCTGGGCCGTAGTCGCCATAGGACGAGCAACCGGCGAGAAGCGTTGCGGCGGCAACGCCGGCAAGAGCCAGGGTACGCATGGGAAGTGTCTCCTCTACTGTCCCCATGCAATGCGCGGAGGCCGAGAAGGTTGCGCTGGCGTCACGTGTTCTTAGGGCGACTGCGTCCCGGTCCTGCGAACACTATTCCCGCACCAGCATCATCACCGCCTGCGGCCGGTCCAGCCCGCTCGCCACCACGCGATAGCTACCGGGCGTCAGCGCGAAGCGGACGATCTTGCGAATGCCCGAACAGTCGGGGCCATGGCCGTGCGCGACCGAGACGAGCGGCGTGCGATCGCCGGCGCGGTAGACGTCGAGCCACCCCTTCTGGTCCAGCGCGACGCCGTACGTCGCGGCGGTCTTGATGGTGACGCCGGTCAGCGCCATCCGCCCCTTGGCCTCGGGATAGGGGATGTCGGCCAGGCGCACCGTCGCCGGGTCCATCGACGGCACGGTGACCGCCTTCATCGTGGCGAGATCGTCGCCCTTCTGTAGCCAGCCAGCGAGCGCGGGCTGCAGGGCTGCAGGGGTGGCGGGACAGGCGGGCGCGGCGGCGGTCTGGAGCAGGAGAGCGGCGATGAACATGGGCTACGCTAGCCGCGCTTCATGTCCTTGGGAATATAGAGGATCACGTCGTGCGGCGCGCCTGGCAGGCGGATTGGGCGGTCGGCGACGAGCCCGAGCTTCGTCAGCACCGAGATCGACGGGGCGTTGTCGGCGTTGACGATCGCGACGACGGGCGCGATCCTGCGCGCCGCCGCCCAGTCGAGCACCGCGCGGGCGGCTTCAAACGCATAGCCGCACCCGCGCCCGGCGGGCAGCAGGGCATAGCCGATATCGACATGCTCCAGCCCGTCGCGCCGCACCAGCCCGGCGGTCCCGACCCACGCGCCGCTCGCCCGCTCGATCACCGCCAGCATCCCGAAGCCGTTGCTGGCATAGGCGGTCGCATATCGCTCGGTAATGGCGGTCGCCGCATCCTCTACCGTCCGCATGCCACGGTCGCCGATGTTGGCGATAAACGCCGGATCGGTCTGGAGCGCGAGGACGTACGGCGCATCGGCCACGTCGATATGGCGCAGGATCAGGCGGTCGGTTTCGAGGATGATCATGGCGCACCTTCCTATCGCGGGGGCTTTCGCGAGTCGCGCCGAATCCCGATATGGCTCCCATGTCCTCCCGCGCCCGCGTCATCGTGATGAACTCCGCGCTCGGCCCGCTCGACTATCGCGTGCCGCAGGGCATGGCGGCCGAGCCGGGGTCGATCGTCGTCGCACCGCTGGGCCCGCGCCAGCTGCTCGGCGTGGTGTGGGAAGAGGATCGGCTGAAGACCGAGCATGTGGGCGACAACCGGCTGCGCAATCTGATGGGCGTGGCCGACGTGCCGCCGATCCCCGCGCCCTTGCGCCGGCTGGTCGAGTGGACGGCGGACTATTACCTCGCGCCGCTGGCCGCCGTGCTGCGCATGACGATGCCGTCGTCGTCGGCGCTGGAGGGGCAGAAGCTGGTCGTCGAATATCGCGCGACCGGCGTGGTGCCGGAGCGGATGACGGCGCAGCGCAAGCAGGCGCTGGAGCGCATCGGCGACCGGCAGGGACTGGTGCGCGAACTGGCGACGATCGCCGATGTGAGCGACGCAGTGATCCGTGGCCTCATCAAGATCGGTGCGATCGAGGGCGTCGAGGTGGATGTCGACGCGCCCTTTCCCGAACCCGACCCCGATTTCGGCGCGCCCGAACTGTCCGCCGATCAGGGCTATGCCGCCGGCATCATCCAGGGCGCGGTGGCGGCGGGGGCGTTCGAGCCCTTCCTGCTCGACGGCGTCACCGGATCGGGCAAGACCGAGGTGTATCTGGAAGGCGTCGCCGAGACGATCCGGCGCGGCGAGCAGGCGTTGATCCTGCTGCCCGAGATCGCGCTGACCGAACCGTTCCTGAAGCGCTTCCATGCGAGGTTCGGCGTCGAGCCGGTCGCATGGCATTCGGGCCTGCGATCGTCGCAACGCCGCCGCGCGTGGCGCGCGATCGCCAGCGGTCAGGCGAAGGTGACGGTCGGCGCCCGCTCCGCGCTGTTCCTGCCCTATGCGAAACTGGGCCTGATCGTCGTCGACGAGGCGCATGAGACTTCGTTCAAGCAGGAGGACGGTGTCCACTATCACGCCCGCGACGTCGCGGTGATGCGCGGACGGTTCGAGGGCTGCCCGGTGGTGCTGGCGAGCGCCACCCCCGCGATCGAGACGCGCGCGCAGGTCGAGGCGGGGCGGTATCGCGAGCTGAAGCTGCCGGGCCGCTATGGCGCCGCGCAGATGCCCGCGATCGAGGCGATCGACCTGATCGCCGACCCGCCCGAGCGCGGCCGCTGGATCGCGCCGAAATTGGTGAAGGCGATCGACGAGACGCTGGGCCGCGAGGAGCAGGTGCTGCTGTTCCTCAACCGCCGCGGCTATGCGCCGCTCACCTTGTGCCGCCACTGCGGCCATCGGTTCCAATGCCCGAATTGCACCGCATGGATGGTCGAGCATCGCCTCATCCACCGCCTCGCTTGCCACCACTGCGGCCACGCGATCCCCACCCCGCGCAAATGCCCGGAATGCGAGGAGGAGGAATCGCTGGTCGCTTGCGGCCCCGGCGTCGAGCGCATCGCCGACGAGGTCGCCGCGCTGTGGCCGGAGAAGAAGACCGCGATCGTCACCAGCGACACGATCTGGTCGCCGGCCAAGGCGGCGGAGTTCGTCGGGCGGATGGAGGCGGGCGAGATCGACATCGTCGTCGGCACGCAGCTGGTGACAAAGGGCTATCACTTTCCCAACCTGACGCTGGTCGGGGTGATCGACGCCGACCTGGGGCTGGAGGGCGGTGACCTGCGCGCCGCCGAACGGACGTTCCAGCAGATCATGCAGGTCGCCGGGCGCGCCGGGCGCGGCACCAAGCCCGGCCATGTCTTCATCCAGACACATGCACCCGGCGCGCGAGTGATGGAGGCGCTGGTCTCGGGCGATGCCGAGGCGTTCTACGCCGCCGAAACCGAGAGCCGCCGCGATGCCGATGCGCCGCCGTTCGGCCGCTTCGCCGCGATCGTGGTGTCGAGCGAGGACAAGGGTGCGGCGGACAGCGCCGCTCGGATGATCGCCCGCGCCGCGCCGGAGGTGGAGGGCATGGCCGTCTTCGGCCCCGCCCCCGCCCCCCTCGCCATGCTGCGCGGCCGCCACCGCTTCCGCCTGCTGGTCCATGCCAAGCGCAGTCTCGACGTGCAGGACGTGATCCGCGACTGGCTGGGCGCGCTGGAATGGAGTGCGAAGGTGCGGGTCGCGGTGGACGTGGACCCGTATAACTTCCTGTAGACGGCAGGCGGACTGTTCTTGGAGCAACGTGCTCCCGCGCAGGCGGGAGCCCAGGGCGATCAGCGATACAGGCGTGCACTGCTTGACCCTGGGTTCCCGCCTGCGCGGGAACACAAGGATTGCGTCAAGCGCGGACAAGCCCCACCGGCGCCCCGCTGAGACAATCCGTCCTAGGTGACTGTTAACCAGACCGCGCCTATGCGGAGGCCGTGCAGACGCTGCGTCGCCTGATCCTGACCGACGGTCGCCTGACGGCGCTGGTGCTGGCGTGCGTGCTCGCGATGAAGCTGCTCGTCCCCGGCGGCTGGATGGTGTCGAACGATCATGGCCGGATAGTCGTGACGATCTGTTCGGGCAGCGCGCCGAAGACGGTGGTGATGCCGATGCCGGGCATGGCGCATCATGATACCGGCGGCGATCACGGCAAGAGCGATGCGAAGCCCGATATGCCGTGCGCCTTCGCCGGCCTGTCGGCGGGCATGCTGGGCGGGGTCGATCCGGCACTGCTCGTCCTCGCGCTCGCGTTCGCGGCGATACTGGCGCTGCTGCCGGTCAGGCCTCGCGTCCGGCGCGCGCTGCTCCGGCTGCGACCACCGTTGCGCGGGCCACCGCTTCACCCTCGACTCCGCTGACGTTCGCCCGGCCGGTGACGACGGGCGCCTGCACCCGAAGGTCCGCGCCGATGCGCGCGGCCGGTCGAAGGTATTGCCATGTTCCCTATCTCCCGCGCCGTCGTCGGCGCGTCGTTATCCCTGCTCTCCCTGCCCGCCTCTGCCGAGGACGATCCGCAGGAGCGCGTGCCGATCGTCGTTGTCGGCGCGGCGCCGAAGACCGATGTCGCCAAGACGCCCGGCGGTGCCGACCTCGTCACCGCATCCGACTACGCCGACACGCTGGCCGTCTCGCTGCGCGATGCGCTCGCCTTCTCGCCCGGCGTCTATACGCAGCCGCGCTTCGGACAGGAGGTGAGGATTTCGATCCGCGGCTCCGGTATCAGCCGCGGTTTCCACATGCGCGGGCTGATGCTGTTGCAGGACGGGGTGCCGATCAACCTCGCCGACAACAATGGCGACTTTCAGGAATTCGACCCCGCTGTGTTCGAGAGCATCGCCGTCTATCGCGGCGGCAACGCGTTGCGCTTCGGCGGATCGACGCTGGGCGGCGCGATCAACGCGACGACGCCGACCGGGCGCAGCGCGCGGGGATATGATTTGCGGCTCGACGGCGGCAGCTTCGACACGCTGCGCGGCAAGGTCGCAGCCGGGTTCGCGGAGGCGCGCGGCGACGCCTATCTGGCGCTGACCGCCGACACGTCCGACGGCGACCGTGCGCACGCGCGGCGACGCGGGCTGCGGTTCAACGGCAACGTCGGGCTGCGGCTGGCGGACAGCATCGAGAACCGCACCTATGCCAGCATCGCCGACCTCGACCAGCGCCTGCCCGGCGCCCTGACCCGCGCGGTGGCGCTGAGCGATCCGGCCGCGGCGCAGGCGAGCGCGGTGAGCGGCGACCAGCAGCGCAACATCACTTCGATCCGGTTGCAGAACCGCACCACGGTCGATGTCGGCGCGGGAACGGTCGCGGTGGGCATCTTCCTGAACGACAAGCAGCTGTATCACCCGATCTTTCAGGTTATCGATCAGGCATCGACCGATTATGGCGCCTTCGTCCGCGCCGAGCTGTCGCGCGGCCCGGTGTCGGTCGCACTCGGCAGCACCGCGCGATTCGGGCATGTCGCCGCGAGGCAGTTCGTCAACGTCGCCGGCCGCCGCGGTGCACGTACGGCTGAGGCGTGGCAGCAGGCGCACACGATCGACAGCTATGGCGAACTGCGCGCCGAGGTGTTGCCGACGTTGTCGCTGATCGCGGGCGCGGTGCACACGCATGGCGAGCGGCGCGTGACCAACCGGCTCGCCCCGGCGCGGAGCGGTGCGGCGTCGTTCGACACGCTGTCGCCGAAACTCGGCGTGTTGCTGACGCCACGCGCCGACCTACAGTTCTATGCCAATTACAGTCGCTCGATCGAGCTACCCGGCTTCAGCGAGCTGAACCAGACGCCGTTCGCGGTCGGCGGCGTCGTCACGCCGGGCTTCGTCGCGATCGATCCGCAGCGGGCGTGGACCGCGGAGATCGGTACGCGCGGCACGATTGGGCCTGCAATGTGGGACGTCACGCTGTACCGCGCCGACATCCGCGGCGAGCTGCTGCAGTTTGACCAAGGCGTCGGCGTGCCCGCCGCCACCTTCAACGCGCGATCCACGCGGCATCAGGGGATCGAGGCGTCGCTGGACCTGACCCTCGCGCCGTGGCTGCGGCTGCGGCAGGCGTATCAGCTGAACGACTTCGCGTTTCGCGGCGACCGGCAGTTCGGCGACAACCGCCTGCCCGTCGTCGCGCGGCATCTGTATCGGGGGGAGGTGCGGGTGGGCACCGATGGCTTCAGCGTGGCTCCGACGATCGAGTGGGTACCGCAGGGTGCCTGGGCGGATTACGCCAACAGCGTACGAGCGCCGGGCTATGTCCTGTTTGGCGGCGGGGCGCGGGCGAAGATATCCGAGAGCGTCAGCGTCTTCGTCGACGCCCGCAATCTGACCGGCCGTCGCGCCATCGGCGACATATCGGCGGTCACCCGCGCGACTGCGGGGTCGGCGATCTATTATCCGGTCGAACGACGCGCGATCTACGCCGGCGTGCGGGCGCGCTACTGATGGCGCAGGATCCGTATCGCGCGGTGTGGCGCTGGCATTTCTGGGCGGGGCTGCTGGTGCTGCCGTTCCTCGCTTGGCTGGCGACGACCGGCGCGCTCTATCTCTACAAGGGTGAGATCGAGGAGCTGGTGTACGCGCGCTGGATGCACGTCGCGCCGGCCGGCGAGACATTGCCCATCGCGACGCTGACGGATCGCGTCGAGCGCGCGACCGGCGGTCGTGTAACACAAGTGACGCAACCCGCCCCGCCCGATGCGAGCTGGCGGATGACGCTGGTGCAGCCGGGCGGGGCGAAGCGCACCGCCTTCGTCGATCCGCACAACGGCGCCGTGCTGGGCACGACCGGCGCCGGCGGGATTGTCGCGACGATCCGCACCCTGCACAGCCTCGCCATCACCGGCCCGATCGGGAACGCCGCGATCGAGATCGTCGGCGGCTGGACGATCATATTGGTCGCGACCGGCTTCTACCTGTGGTGGCCGCGCCGGGGCGGCCGCGCGATCGCACTCCGCGGACCGCCAGCCAAACGCATGTTCTGGCGCGACCTGCACGCCTCGACCGGACTGATCGCGGGCGCGGTCGTGCTGTTCCTCGCGGTGTCGGGGATGCCGTGGAGCGTGGTCTGGGGGAAGTCTGTACAGGGCTGGATGACCGAACACGGCATCAACCGCCCCGCCGCGCCCGTCCCCGGCGGCGAGCACCGCGGGCATGACGTGGCCGCGACGCTGCCCTGGTCGATGCAGGCGGTGGCGCCGCCGATGTCGGGCCACGGGCAGATCGGCCCCGACGCGGCCGTTGCGGCCGCGGCGCGCGCCGGGCTGACCGCGCCCTTCACGCTGACCATGCCGACCGCGCCTGGCGCTCCCTATCTGGTCAGCGCCACGCTGACCCGCGCGCAGGACGCGCATGTCGTCTATGTCGACGCCGGCAACGGGCGCGTCCTCCAGAACGCTCGCTTCGGCGACTTCGGCAGCGGTGCGCGCACGGTCGAGTGGGCCGCGGCGGTGCACATGGGCCAGCAATATGGCGAGCCCAACCGGATGGTGATGCTGGGCGGCTGCATCGCCAGCCTGCTGCTGTGCGTCAGCGCCCCGGTGATGTGGTGGAAGCGCCGCCCGGCCGGTCGCATCAGTGCGCCGCGCGCGCGCAGCGGCGCCGGGCTGGTCGCGATCATGGCGGTGGCGGGGGTTGTCTTTCCGCTGACCGGCCTCACGATGGTCGCGGCGTGGGTTGTGGAGCGAGTGGTGGGCAGGACCGCCGTCCACAAGCGCCGTGTTCCCGCGCAGGCGGGAGCCTAGGGCAACAAGCGGATTCAATCGTAACCCCGGGCTCCCGCCTGCACGGGAGCACGACAGGCGCTTTGTCGTTCCACCGCCCTTCCCCCCACGCCGCGCGATCGTGTAGGCGGCTCGGCGATGCGCCTGATCCTCGCCCTGCTCGCGATCCTGTCCCTCACCGCGCCGGCGCGGGCCGACGACATCTCCGCCGCCGGGCGCGGGGTGGTGCGGATCGTGACGATCGCGGTCGCCGAGGACGAGGTGGTCGGCTTCGGTCACGGATCAGGCTTCGCCGTGTCGCCGACGCGCATCGTCACCAACGCGCACGTCGTCGAACTCGCGGCGCGCTATCCGGGCAACGTCGTTATCGGCGTGGTGCCGTCGGATGGTGATAAGTCGGTGCAGGGCCGGCTGATCGCGGTCGATACCGAGCGCGACCTCGCCCTGATCGAGGTCAGCGGCCTGCGCCTGTCACCGCTCGCTATCTATGCCGGTCCGGTGAGCGAAGGCGAGGCGATGGTGGCGCTCGGTTACCCCGGCAACGTCGATCTGGCGACCGCGCGTTCGGCGGCGGACTTCATCGCGCCGACATCGCCGGTGCGGTCGCAAGGGGTGTTCTCCGGCCGGCGCGGCCTGGCGGGCACCGACATGCTGCTCCACACCGCCAGCATCGCGCGCGGCAATTCGGGCGGGCCGCTGCTCGATATGTGCGGGCGGGTGCTGGGCGTGAACTCGGCGCTGACCCGCGGCGACGACGGCGATGCCAGCTTCGCGCTCGCCATCGCCGACACCGAACTGCTCGCCTTCCTGCGCGAGGCGAAGCAGCCGGTGGCGTCGGTCGGCACACCGTGCATGACGATGGCCGAGCGCCTCGCGGCGGACCGCCAAGCGGACGAGGACGCGCAGAACGCCACTGCCGTCGCAGCACGCGAAGCCGCGGCGAAGGCGACGGCGGCGCGCGAGGCGGCACTGGCCGAAGCGCGCGCGGACGCCGAGACGCGGCGCGAGAACTACATGGCGGGTGCCGCGCTGCTGCTTGTGCTCGGCGGACTGGCGCTCGGCGGCGCGGGGCTGCTGACCGGGCGCGGCGATCCGCGATGGCGCTGGGCGGCGGCGGGCGGCGGCGTGTTGATGGCCGCGGCGGTTGCGACCTTCCTGCTGCGGCCGGGGTTCGACGCGGCATCGGTGCCGGAAGGCAACGCCACCGCCGCCACCGCCACGAAGTCCGCGACCGGGCCCCTGCTCTGCCGCTTCGATGCCGCGCGCAGTCGCGTGACCGTGTCGCAGCCCACCGACACGCGGATCAGTTGGGGCGGCGACGGCTGCATCAACGGCCGCACCCAATATGCCGAGGACGGCCGCGGCGGCTACGAGCGCGTGCTGGTGCCCGATGGCGAATCGACCGTGTCCGTGCTCGCCTATCGCCCGACGACGCAGACCTATACCAACACCCGCTACTTCCTCGACGCCGCGCGCATGGCCGACGCGCGTCGCCTGCGCGGCGGCGTCGGTGTCAAGGTCTGCACCGACGACGGCGCCGCCCGCGCCAACCTCGCCGGCCAGCAGGCCGCGGTTCGCGCCGCCCTGCCCCCCGTCCCGAACGAGAAGCTGGTCTACAGCTGCCGGCCCGCCGGATGAAATTATCGCGCCCGCGGGACCAAAGCGCACACCGGGCGTTGCGCGCGGCATGACGATCCGTATCGACGCCCGCCTCGCCTATGACTTCGCCGAACCGAGCGACGTGCTGCTTCAGATCGAAGCGGCGCTGATCCCCGAACAAAACGTCACGGACGCGTGGATCGACATTTCCCCGGTCGATCATTTCGCGCGGGTGGATGCGCAGGACGGGATCGGCGAGCGTATCTGGCTCCGCGTCAACGGGCGGCTGACCGTCCACTACACCGCGACGGTGCGGGTAACGCGGATGCTGCCCGATGTCGCGACCCTGCGCGCAGTGCCGTTCCACAAGCTGCCCGGCGAGACGATCCAGTATCTGATGGCCTCACGCTACTGCCCCTCCGACCAGTTCGAGGAGTTCGTCCGCGCCGAATGGGGCGAACTGGGCGGCGGTGCGCAGATTGCGGCGATGCGCGACTGGATTCAGGCGAACTTCACCTACACGCCGGGATCGAGCACCGCGAGCACGACCGCGCTGGAGACGTTCGTGCAGCGCAAAGGCGTGTGCCGCGACTATGCGCATGTGCTCATCACGCTGGCGCGCGCCGGCGGCGTCCCGGCGCGCATCGCCAGCGTCTATGCACTGGGCGTCGAGCCACAGGATTTCCACGCGGTGGCGGAGGTGTTCCTCGACGGCGCATGGCACTTGGTCGACCCGACCGGCATGGCGGTGGCGCGCGACATGGCGAAGATCGGCGTCGGCCGCGACGCCGCCGACGTGGCGTTCCTCACCAGCTACGGCTTCGCGCAATTCTGTGAACAGAGCGTCAGCGTGGTGCCGGCTTAACTTTTCTGTTCGCGCGCCAGCAGCGCCGCCTTGCGCTCGGGGCCGTAGGCATAGTTGCCGAGTGCCCCGCCGGTCTTCGTGACCCGGTGGCAGGGAATGAGCACCGCAACGGTGTTGGCGCCGCACGCGCTGCCCACCGCACGAACCGCGCCGGGAGATCCGGTGGCGGCCGCGATCTGAGCATAGCTGCGGGTTTCACCCGGCGGAATCGCGCGCAGCGCCTGCCACACCGCCTCCTGAAACGCGGTGCCGCGCACGTCGATCGGCAGGTCGATGTCGCGGCCCGGCGCCTCCACCGCGGCGACCACGTCGGCCACCAGTGCGGCGAAATCCGCGTCGCCCACGACGATGTCGGCCGCCGGAAACCGCGCCGACAGGCTCACGGCATCCTCGTCGAACGCGACCCGGCACAGGCCACGAGCGGTCCCCGCGATCAGCAACGGGCCAAGGCTGGTGTCGGCGACGGCATAGCGGATCGTCACGCCCGCACCGCCCCGGCGCCATGCCGATGGCGTCATCCCCAGCCGGTCGGGCGCGTCGGCATAGAAGCGGCTCGGCGCCGCATAGCCCGCGTCATAGATCGCCGCCGTCACACTGGCATCACCATCGAGCGCTTCGGCGGCGCGCCGCGCCTTCAGTGCTCGGGCATAGGCGGCAGGCGTGACCCCGGTCGCACGCTTGAACAGGCGGTGGAAGTGATGCGGGGCGTAGCCGACCCGGGCGGCGACGTCGTCGAGCCCAATGGGACCATCGGCGGCGTCGAGCAGCTTTGTCGCTTCGGAGATGGCGAGCGTGTCGCGCGCGACATCGTCGGGTTTGCAGCGCAGGCAGGCGCGGAAACCCGCGGCGCGGGCGGCATCGGCGTGCGGATAGAATTCGACATGCTCGGGCTTCGGTCGCCGCGCCGGGCAGGACGGCTTGCAGTAGATGCCCGTGGTCGTCACCGCGACGATCACGCGTCCGTCATAGCGACGATCGCGCGCGTCGAAGGCGGCCCAGGCGGTGGTGTCGTCGATCTGTGTCATGGAACGGATATAGGCGCTGGCGTCGCACGACGCTTCCCGCGGCTTGCGATCAAAGCAGGGAGTTCGGAATGAGGCCTGCGCCGCCATCCGACGCTGTCCTACAGGCCGCGGTGCCGCTACCAGAAAACAGGCTTCGGAAAGCTCAACCGATCGGTTGAGCTTCAGGCCCGTTTCACGAGGGGAAACGCACGTGTTTTTTTCTCAACGTTCACGCTCAACGATCCGGTTGAATGTCGATGCCGATATGACCCTCGCCGGGGGATTGGATTGGCCGCGCTCAACCCTCATGTTGACTTTCCGCAACGCAACATGCATATGGCGTTTCAGCGAAGCCCGTCAGAAGGCTGCGTGATCGGGCGGTTTCGCCCCCGGCTCGGCTTCGCTTTCCCCAAGCTTCCCCTATCACGCGGGTCGCCAGTTACTGGCCCGTCGTTTCGCTACGTCCGTGTGACGTCAGCGCGCCGACTCCATTCGAAGAGTCTACCATTTCCATGACCATCACTTTCGACCAGCTTGGCCTGTCCAAGCCCGTTCTCGACGCCCTGACCGCAAAGGGTTACGTCAACCCGACCCCGATCCAGGCGCAGTCGATCCCCGCCCTGCTGCAGGGTCGCGACCTGCTCGGCATCGCGCAGACCGGCACCGGCAAGACCGCGGCGTTCGTGCTGCCGTCGATCGATCGGCTGGTCGCCAGCAACAATCGCCCCAACCCGCGCCAGTGCCGCATGCTGGTGCTCGCGCCGACGCGTGAGCTCGCCGCGCAGATCGCCGACAATGCGAAGCTCTATTCGAAGGGCAGCCGCCTGTCGGTCGTCACCGTGTTCGGCGGCACCTCGCTCCATAAGAACAAGAACGACCTGTCGAAGGGCGTCGATATCCTCGTCGCCACGCCGGGCCGCATGGTCGACCTGATCGAGCAGGGTCACCTGAGCCTGAACGCGGTCGAGATCTTCGTGCTGGACGAGGCCGACCAGATGATGGACCTCGGCTTCATCCACGCGCTGAAGCGCGTCGTGAAGCTGCTGCCGCATCGTCGCCAGTCGCTGTTCTTCTCGGCCACCATGCCGAAGGCGATCCGCGAGCTGGCCGAACAGTTCATCAAGGACCCGGTCGAGGTGAAGGTCGCCCCGGAATCGACCACCGCCGAGCGCGTCGAGCAGCAGGTGATCTTCGTCAACCAGACCGAGAAGCAGGCGCTGCTGACGATGGCGCTGGGCCAGCTCAAGATCGACCGCGCACTGATCTTCACCCGCACCAAGCATGGCGCCGACCGCGTCGTGAAGCTGCTGGCGGCGAACGACGTCGCGTCGAACGCCATCCACGGCAACAAGTCGCAGCCGCAGCGTGAGCGGGCGCTCGGCCTGTTCCGTTCGGGCGAGGTGCCGATCCTGGTCGCCACCGACATCGCCGCGCGCGGCATCGACGTGTCGGGCGTCAGCCACGTGTTCAACTTCGAGCTGCCCAACGTGCCGGAGCAGTACGTCCATCGCATCGGCCGCACCGCGCGTGCGGGCGCCGATGGCATCGCCATCAGCTTCTGCGCTGATGACGAGAAGACCTATCTGCGCGATATCGAGAAGCTGACGCGCCAGAAAATCCCGGTGCGCTCGCTGCCCGAGAACTTCCTCGAGGAAGCCGCGAAGCTGGTGAAGGCGCGCAAGCCTGTGCCGATGGACCGCGACGAGCGCAACGGTCGCGCCGGTCGTGCGCAACAGGGCGGCGGTGCCCGTGGCGGGCGCGGCGGTGGCACGGCGGCGCCCGAGGGCGAGCGTCGGTTCTTCCCGGCAAAGAAGAAGTTCAGCGCACGTCCCGCCGGTGGCGGCGGCGGTCGTCCGGGTGGCGGCCAGCGCAGTGTCGGCGGCAGCGGCGGCGGTCGCGGCCGCTGAGCCTTTCGAGCAGGTGTTAGCTAACGACGGCGGCCGGGGGGATTACCCCGGCCGCCGTTCGTGCGTCAGGCCTTCTTGCGCGCCCGCTTCGGCGCGGCGGCGGCGGCGGCGTCTTCCTCCTCGTCGGGCTGCTCCTCGCCCGCCTCGGTCAGCGCTTCACCCAGCGCCTTGATCTTCTCGGGCGACGTATCGCTGCGGTCGGCGATCTTCACCGTCGCCACGCCCAGCCGGTGCAGGATGGCATGGACGCGATCGACGTCGGGCGCGTCCTTCTCCAGCTGCTTGCGCAGTGCGCCCAGGTCGCGGACGATGCCCTTCGATCCCGGAACATCGAGATCGGCGAGTGCGCTTTCCCAATCCTCGATCAGGTCGACGCCCTTGGCGGGCTTGGTTTCGTCGAGGCCGCGATTGATCGCGTTCATCGTTCCGGCAAATTTGACCATCGTGGCAATCCTTTGATGCGGGCAAGTCCCACGGATCGAGAACGAGGGGGTCGTCACCTTATGTCCGGTAGCACGACGCTAAATCGGGTTGCTCTGCATCAATAGAACCGACAGCGCGTCACGCTCTTTGGCGGACAGCGCGACTGCGTCACGCATCGCCGGCTGCAATCCCGCGACCAGCACCGCCCCCGCCCCGGTCAGCGCGATCGTCTGATATCGGCGGTCGGCGCCCCCCGCGCGAGCGCGCACCAGCAGGCGGCGCGCCTTCAACCGGTCGATCAGCTTCGTGACCCCGCCTCGCGTCAGTCCGAGCCGTTCCGCCAGCAGGCTGGGCGGCACCGCGCCTGCGTCATGCAGCGCTGCCAGAAGGCGCCACTCCGCGACCGACAGGTCGTGCGACACGAGCAACGCCGCGGCTCGCAGGTCGATCGCCCGCACGACGGTTCGTAGCGCTTCCATCCGCCACCCGTCGCCCAAAACCGGTTTCCACGTCAACCAATCATGTGTCGGTGGTTGCAACCGGAACGACCCGATGCTAACCGCGCGGCGACCCAAGGGGGCCGGTCGTGGATTCGGCCCCTTTTCCTCATGGGTCGCACCCGATCTAGTCCGATAAGGAACGTTGCGTTCGTGGAAAGCACCGGCGGTATTCAGGCAAGCCTCAGCGGACGCTATGCGACCGCGCTGTTCGAACTGGCGCGTGATGCGCGCAGTATCGACGCGGTGGAGGCCAGCCTCTCGACGGTGCGCGACGCGCTCGACCAGTCGGACGACCTGCGCGCGCTGACGACCAGCCCGGTGGTCGGTCGCACCGCTGCCGGCAAGGCGATCGGCGCGGTCGCACAGTCGCTGGGCCTCGATCCCACGACCACCAAATTCCTGGGCGTGCTGGCGGAAAACCGCCGCCTGCGCGATCTGCCCGCGATCATCCGGGCGTTCCGCACGCTCGCCGCCGCGCACCGCGGCGAGACGACGGCGGAGGTCGCCTCGGCGCATCCGCTCGACGAGGCGCAGGTCAACGACCTGCGCCAGGCGCTGCGCACCCGCGTCGGCCGTGACGTTTCCATCGACCTGCGGGTCGATCCCTCGCTTCTCGGCGGGCTGGTCGTGAAGATCGGCAGCCAGATGATCGACAGCTCGATCAAGACCCGTTTGAACACCCTCGCGCACGCGATGAAAGGCTAAGGCTCGCACATGGATATCCGCGCCGCAGAAATCTCGAAGGTCATCAAGGACCAGATCGCCAATTTCGGCACCGAAGCCACGGTCAGCGAGACCGGTCAGGTGCTGAGCGTCGGTGACGGCATCGCCCGCATCCACGGCCTCGACAACGTCCAGGCGGGCGAGATGGTCGAATTCGCCAACGGCGTGCAGGGCATGGCGCTGAACCTGGAGGCCGACAATGTCGGCGTCGTGATCTTCGGTTCGGATTCGGAGATCAAGGAAGGCGACGTCGTCAAGCGGACCGGCACGATCGTCGACGTCCCCGTCGGCAAGGGCCTGCTGGGCCGCGTGGTCGACGGCCTCGGCAACCCGATCGACGGCAAGGGCCCGATCGTGTCCGAGAAGCGCAGCCGCGTCGAGGTGAAGGCCCCGGGCATCATCCCGCGCCAGTCGGTCAGCGAGCCGATGCAGTCGGGCCTGAAGGCGATCGACGCGCTCGTCCCCGTCGGCCGTGGCCAGCGCGAGCTCATCATCGGCGATCGTCAGACCGGCAAGTCGGCCGTCGCGATCGACACCTTCATCAACCAGAAGACCAACAACGCTGGCACCGACGAGAAGAAGAAGCTGTACTGCGTCTATGTCGCGGTCGGCCAGAAGCGCTCGACGGTGGCGCAGCTCGTCAAGACGCTCGAAGAGAATGGCGCGATGGAATATTCCATCGTCGTCGCCGCGACCGCGTCGGAGCCCGCCCCGCTGCAGTTCCTCGCGCCCTACACCGGCACCGCGATGGGCGAGTATTTCCGTGACAACGGCATGCACGCGCTGATCGTGTTCGACGATTTGTCGAAGCAGGCGGTCGCCTATCGCCAGATGTCGCTGCTGCTGCGCCGCCCGCCGGGCCGCGAGGCCTATCCGGGCGACGTGTTCTACCTGCACAGCCGCCTGCTGGAGCGCGCCGCCAAGATGTCGGACGCCAACGGCGGCGGCAGCCTCACCGCGCTGCCGATCATTGAGACGCAGGCGGGCGACGTGTCGGCCTACATCCCGACCAACGTGATCTCGATCACCGACGGCCAGATCTTCCTCGAAACCGACCTGTTCTTTGCGGGCATCCGCCCCGCGATCAACGTCGGCCTGTCGGTCAGCCGCGTCGGCTCCGCCGCGCAGACCAAGGCGATGAAGAAGGTCGCCGGCTCGATCAAGTTGGAGCTGGCGCAGTATCGCGAGATGGCGGCGTTCGCGCAGTTCGGTTCGGACCTCGACGCCTCGACGCAGAAGCTGCTCAACCGCGGCGCACGCCTGACCGAGCTGCTGAAGCAGCCGCAGTTCGCACCGCTCCCCTTCGAGGAGCAGGTCGTGTCGATCTTCGCGGGCACGCAGGGCTATATCGACGCGATCCCGGTCGAGCAGGTCACCCGTTATGAGGCGGCGCTGCTTGCCGACATGCGCGCCAACCACTCGGGCGTGCTGGCGACGATCCGCGATACCAAGGATCTGGGCGACGACGTGAAGGGCAAGCTCAAGAGCGCGCTCGAGGCGTTCGCGAAGACGTTCGCGTAACGGCTAGCGGTGTGCTCCCGCGAAGGCGGGAGCCCAGAGCCACAAACGGCTCGCTCGATTACCCTGGGCTCCCGCCTGCGCGGGAGCACGAGAAAGAAGACGATGGCTAGTTTGAAGGCCCTCAAGATCCGCATCGGCTCGGTGAAGTCGACGCAGAAGATCACCAAGGCGATGAAGATGGTCGCCGCCGCGAAACTGCGCCGCGCGCAGGAGGCGGCGGAGGCCGGTCGTCCCTATGCCGCCACGCTGGAGCGCGTCGTCGCGTCGCTGGCGTCGAAGGTCGGGGCGAGCGCATCCGCGCCGCTGCTGCTGTCGGGTACGGGCAAGGATCAGGTCCACCTGTTCGTCGTCGCGACCAGCGACCGCGGCCTCGCCGGGGCGTTCAACACCAACATCGCCCGCCTCGCCCGCCGCCGCGCCGACGAGTTGATCGCGCAAGGCAAAACGGTCAAGTTCTACACGATCGGCCGCAAGGGCCGTAACGTGCTGAACCGCCTGTACCGCGCGTCGATGGTGCACGGCATCGAGCCGGGCGACCTCGGCAAGCTGACCTTTGCGGATGCGCGCGGTTACGCCGACGACCTGATCGCGCGGTATGAGAAGGGTGAGTTCGACGTCGCCCACCTGTTCTTCTCCGCCTTCAAGTCGGTGCTGACGCAGGAGCCGACCGAGCGCCAGATCATCCCCGTCTCGGTCGCGGGCGGAGAGGGCAAGGCCAGCGCCGACAGCGGCATGGCCGTCGTCGAGTACGAGCCCGACGAAGAATCGATCCTCGCCGACCTGCTGCCGCGCAACGTCGCCATCCAGCTGTACCGCGCGATGCGCGAGAACGCCGCGTCGGAGCAGGGCAGCAAGATGACCGCGATGGACAACGCCACCCGCAACGCCGGCGACCTGATCCAGAAGCTGACGATCCAGTACAACCGCACCCGCCAGGCCGCGATCACGACCGAGCTGGTGGAAATCATCTCGGGCGCGGAAGCGCTCTAAGGCACACGAAGGCAAGGAAGCAGACATGGCCACCGCCGCAATCGATCGCCCCACCGAGGGCACAACGAACAACGTCGGCCGCATCAGCCAGATCATCGGCGCGGTCGTCGACGTGTCGTTCGACGGCGGCGCGCTGCCGTCGATCCTGAACGCGCTCGAGACCGACAACAACGGCAACAAGCTGGTGCTGGAAGTCGCGCAGCATCTGGGCGAGAACACCGTCCGCACGATCGCGATGGACGCGACCGAGGGCCTCACCCGCGGCCAGACGGTGACCGACACCGGCTCGCAGATCCGGGTGCCGGTCGGCCCGAAGACGCTCGGTCGCATCATGAACGTCATCGGCGAGCCGATCGACGAGCGTGGTCCGATCGGTGCCGAGACGACCGCCCCGATCCATGCGAAGGCACCGGAATTCGTCGACCAGTCGACCGAGAGCGCGATCCTCGTGACCGGCATCAAGGTCATCGACCTGCTCGCGCCCTATGCGAAGGGCGGCAAGATCGGCCTGTTCGGCGGCGCCGGCGTCGGCAAGACCGTGCTGATCCAGGAGCTTATCAACAACATCGCCAAGGGCCATGGCGGCACGTCGGTGTTCGCCGGCGTGGGCGAACGGACGCGTGAGGGCAACGACCTCTATCACGAGTTCCTCGACGCCAACGTCATCGCCAAGGATGCCGACGGCAATCCGACCAGCGAGGGATCGAAGGTCGCGCTGGTGTTCGGCCAGATGAACGAGCCGCCGGGCGCCCGTGCCCGCGTCGCGCTGTCGGGCCTGACGATCGCCGAGTATTTCCGCGACGTCGAGGGGCAGGACGTGCTGTTCTTCGTCGACAACATCTTCCGCTTCACGCAGGCCGGCGCCGAAGTGTCGGCACTGCTCGGCCGCATCCCGTCGGCCGTGGGCTATCAGCCGACGCTGTCGACCGACATGGGTGCGCTGCAGGAGCGGATCACTTCGACCAACAAGGGGTCGATCACCTCGGTGCAGGCCGTGTATGTCCCCGCCGACGATCTTACCGATCCGGCGCCGGCCACGTCGTTCGCCCACTTGGACGCGACGACCGTGCTCAACCGCGCGATCTCGGAACTCGGCATCTATCCCGCGGTCGATCCGCTCGATTCGACCAGCCGCGTGCTGACCCCCGCCATCGTCGGCGAGGAGCATTACCAGACCGCGCGCCGCGTGCAGGAGACGCTGCAGAAGTACAAGTCGCTGCAGGACATCATCGCGATCCTGGGCATGGACGAGCTGTCCGAAGAAGATAAGCTGACCGTGGCCCGCGCCCGCAAGATCCAGCGTTTCCTCAGCCAGCCGTTCCACGTCGCCGAGGTCTTCACCGGCATCAGCGGCAAGTTCGTCGCGATCGAGGATACGGTAAAGTCGTTCAAGGCCGTCGTCGACGGCGAGTACGACCACCTGCCCGAAAGCGCCTTCTACATGGTCGGTGGCATCGACGAAGCCATCGCCAAGGCGCAGAAGCTGGCCGAAGAGGCTTGATTTCTTTAGCCCTCTCCCGCCTTCGCGGGAGAGGGTTGGGTGAGGGTCTTCTTCCTGTGCGACCATCCGCAACGGAAGAAGACCCTCACCGACTTCGACTAGGCACCCGCAAGAGCGGGCACCGAGTCTACGTTGCCTCTCCCGCGAAGGCGGGAGAGGGCATTGGGACACCGACCATGCTGCACTTCGAACTCGTCACGCCAGAAAAGCTCGTCCAGTCAGAGGACGTGTACATGGTCGTCGTTCCCGGCACCGAGGGGGACTTCGGCGTGCTGGAGGGGCATGCCCCGCTGATGTCGACCGTCCGCGACGGCGAACTGGCGATCTATCGCACGCAGGGGTCGACGCCCGAGACGATCCGTATCGAAGGCGGGTTTGCCGAGGTGAACGGCGTAGGGCTGGTGGTTCTGGCAGAACAAGTCACGGCCTGAACAGCCGGGATCAGCGGTCCTTCGACCGGGTAAAGCGCCACCGCATCGGCTTGCTGCCATCGGCAAGCGAAATCTCGGCATTCAGCACGTCGCCGGTCCGCCAGTAGCGGATGCGCTGCGGATAATCGTGCGCGGGATTGACGAACACCATCTCCCGCGGGCCCGACGATGCCATCGGAAATGCCGACCGCGCGGCGCCGCGCGGCGATGCCCAGAACACGGGGCGGCCATCGGCGTCCGGCAGGATCTGCATCGCTTCCCACATCGTCAGCCGGTCGGCCACACCTGCGCGGTTGGTGCCGAACAATGACCGGGCCCGTGCCGTCGTCCAGCATTCCTCGGTCCACTGGTCCGCCTCGCCCGCCTGCCAGCAACCCGCAAGCCAGCCGGGCAACGGTGTCGGCGCTTGTGGCTGGGCCTGTGCCAGCACCATTCCGACCACTGCCGCTAGTCCGCCCATCATCCCGCCCCTTCCGCGCCTGAGCCGCAACCATGTCATATCGCTCCCGACGCGGAAAGCAGCGCGGCATGGTTAGGCAATTGTCAAACTCTCGCCGCTAACCCTCATCGCGAAGAAACATGCGGACGAGACGCATGCGAGGAGTTCGATGAGCGCTTTCGGTCGACGTAACGGAACCACCGGACCAACCGGCACCCGCCCCGCCTTCGGCGTCGCCAAGCCGATGCAGGGCGGCGGCGTGGTGCGGCCCGCGGAGCCGGAGGGCGGCGAGCAGTTTCCGCCGCTCGCCAGCCTCGCCCTCCCCGGCTCGCTCGATGACGATGCCGCCGTCCCCGGTCCCAACAGCGGCGCGATGGCGCGGCTCGCCGAGCGGCAGGCCGCGTCGGGCGATGCCGGCTCCAGCCGCATGGAGGGCTTCGAAAGCTCGATCCACCGCATCAAGGAACAGGTGCTGCCACGCCTGCTGGAGCGCGTTGATCCCGAAGCGGCGGCGACGCTCAACAAGGACGAGCTGGCCGAGGAATTCCGCCCGATCATCGGCGAAGTGCTCGCCGAGCTGAAGCTGACCCTCAACCGTCGCGAGCAGTTCGCGCTGGAGAAGGTGCTGGTCGACGAGCTGCTCGGCCTCGGGCCGCTCGAGGAGCTGCTGAACGACGTCAACATCTCCGACATCATGGTCAACGGTCCCGATCAGACCTTCATCGAGCGCAAGGGAAAGCTGGAGCTCGCCAACATCCAGTTCCGCGACGAGGAGCATCTGTTCCAGATCGCGCAGCGCATCTGCAACTCGGTCGGCCGCCGCGTCGACCAGACCACGCCGCTGGCCGATGCCCGCCTGAAGGACGGCAGCCGCGTCAACGTCATCGTGCCGCCGCTGTCGCTGAAGGGCACGGCGATCTCGATCCGCAAATTCTCCGACAAGCCGATCACGCTCGACATGATGGCCGGGTTCGGCAGCATGTCGCCGAAGATGGCGACATGCCTGAAGATCGCGGGCGCGTGCCGGTTCAACGTCGTCATCTCGGGCGGTACGGGTTCGGGCAAGACGACGATGCTGAACGCCCTGTCGAAGATGATCGACCCGGGCGAGCGCGTGCTGACGATCGAGGACGCCGCCGAACTGAAGCTGCAGCAGCCGCACTGGCTGCCGCTCGAAACCCGCCCGCCGAACCTGGAGGGTCAGGGCGAGATCACGATCCGCGATCTCGTCAAGAACGCGCTGCGTATGCGCCCGGACCGCATCATCCTGGGCGAAATCCGTGGTAGTGAGTGTTTCGATCTGCTGTCGGCGATGAACACCGGCCATGACGGCTCGATGTGTACGCTCCACTCCAACTCCCCGCGCGAATGCCTGGGGCGTATGGAGAACATGGTCATGATGGGCGACATCAAGATCCCGAAGGAGGCGATAAGCCGCCAGATCGCCGATTCGGTCGATCTGATCGTGCAGGTAAAGCGCCTGCGCGACGGTTCGCGCCGCGTGACCAACATCACCGAGGTGATCGGGATGGAAGGGCCGGTGATCGTCACGCAGGAGCTGTTCAAGTTCGAATATCTGGACGAGTCGGCTGAAGGGAAGATCGTCGGCGAATATCGCTCGATGGGCTTGCGCCCCTATACGCTCGACAAGGCGCGCCAGTTCGGGTTCGATCAGGCGCTGCTGGAGGCGTGCCTCTAAACGCGCTGCTGTCCTACATCGCGGGAATCTGATTTATCCCACCGATCACTGGGGTCACGCTCGACAAAAGTGTCAAAAGTGACAAAAGCGACGACAGGGGACGAATTGGACGCGTTTCGGTGGCTTTTGACGTCGGGTGCGATGCCCGATCCCTCTTCCGAACGATGGCGTGAAGGGGCGAAACCGGCTAGGCGCGCGCCAGATGCGCTTCGTCCTGCTCGCCCTTCTGTCGATCCTCGTCGCCGCACCGGCCACCGCCGCGCCGGAGACGACGACGCTCGCCGCCGATACCGAAGCGCGGTGGGTGTCGTTCGACCTGACGCCTGGCAACCAGATCCGCTTCACGATGCACGTGAACGGCCGCCCGGCGACCGCGATCCTCGATACCGGCGTCAGCTATACCGTGGTGTCGCGCGTGTTCGCCGACGCGCTGGGGTTGAAGCCCGTGGCGTCGGGCAAGGCGATGGCGGTCGGCGGCTCGGTGCCGCTGGGCCTGGCCTCCGTTGAATCGGTACGGGTCGGCGGGCTGACCCGTATCGGCGGACGGCTGGCGGTGGCGGACCTGACCGCGGTCGTCACCGGAACGGCGACGCCGGTGGAAGTACTAGTCGGTGCAGACCTGCTCGGAGTCCATGCGCTCGACATCGATTACGATAAACGGCGGTTCCGGCTGATCCGGTCGGGACGCCTGCCGTTCCGAGGTACGGCGGTCCCGCTGGCGATCGCGCGCGATTCCGGGGTGCTTATCAGCGAAGTGACGCTGGGCGGCCGCCGCTTGCGCCCGATGATCGTCGACACCGGCGACGGATCGATGGTGACCGTGTCGCAGGAGGCCTGGGCGAGCGTGACGCTGCCGGCGCTGCGCGAGACATCGGCCTATGCCTTCGGTCTCGCCGGGCCGCTGGAGACGACGCTGGCCGTCGTGCCGGCGCTCAGGATCGGGACGCTGCTGGCGCGCAATATCGAGGTGCGGGTCGAAGGCGAAAAGGGGTTCTCAGCCGCCACCGGCACGGCGGGGCGGATCGGCTCCGGCCTGCTGCAACGCTACCGCGTCCTGCTCGACCCGCGCGCGCGGCGCATGTTCCTGACACCGGGCAAGACGGTGGACGCCGTGCCGCTGAAATCGACCAGCGGTTTGCTCGTCGGGCTGGAGAAGACCCGACTGCGCGTCCTGCACGTCATGCGCGGATCGCCCGCCTCCGCGGCGAACTGGAAAGCGGGCGAGCATATCTGCCGTATCGACGGAAAGCCGCTGCCGTCCGACTATCTGACCAACAGCATCGCGCTGTGGCCCGCCGGTCGTCCCGGACGCGTGGTAACGCTGGGCCTGTGTGACGGCACCGATCGCACGCTGACGCTCGCCGATTTCTACTGACATGGCGGTGCCGTCAGACCGTCCGGTGCCGCGCCCGGCCGCGGCGATCCTGCTGCTGCTCGTCGCGCTGCTGCTGCGCATCGCCGACATCGGCAACCCGATCATCCATGTCGACGAGCAATATTATCTGCTGGTCGGCCAACACCTGCTTGACGGCGCGGTGCCCTATATCGACGTGTGGGATCGCAAGCCGGTCGGCCTGTTCCTGCTTTATGCCGGCGCGGCGGCGCTGCCGGGCGACGACGTGGTCGGCTACCAGTTGCTCGCCACGCTGTTTGCTTGGGGCACTGCCTTGGTCGTAGCCGGCGGCGCGCGCACGCTCGGCGCCAGCCGGGTCGGGGCGGTCGCGGCGGGGGTGGCCTATCTCGTCTGGCTACCGCTGCTCGGCGGACGCGGCGGGCAGGCGCCGGTCTTCTACAATCTGCCGATCGCACTGGCCGCGCGGCTGGTGCTCGGCATGCCGGCGCTGGCAGAGCGGCGGCGTGCGCCCGCCATCGCCGTGCGGGGCGCAATCGCCTGCCTGCTCGCGGGCCTTGCCATTCAGTTAAAGCCCACGGCGGCATTCGAAGCGGCGTTCTTCGGGCTGGCCGGCTTGTGGTGGCTACGGAGAGCCGGCGCGCGCACCGTGACGATCGCCGCAACCGCAGTCACATGGCTGTTGATCGGGCTGACCCCGACTCTGGCCGTTGTCGGCTGGTATGCGGCGCGCGGCACGACGGCGTTCGACGCGTGGTGGTTCGCCAACGTTACCTCGATCTTCCTGCGGCCGGGTTATCCTTCGGGCGAACTGGCGATGCGGCTGCTCGGCATCGCCGCGCAGCTCTCTCCGCTGATGCTGTGCGCGGCGATCGCGTGGCGGCGGCGGCGTGTGCGGCTGACGGGGGAGCGGGCGACGGCGTTCGGCTGGCTGGCCGCGGCGGTCGTCGGCTTCTTCGCGATCGGCACCTTCTTCGATCACTACGCCCTGCCCCTGCTCCCCCCGCTGGCGATGGTCGCCGGACTTGCGCTCGGTCGCGTGCCGCGGGTGATGGTCGGGACGCTAGTGCTCGGCCTGCTGCTGATGATCGCCGAGCGCATGTTCATGCCGCGCGACGTCGCCGGTGCCCGCGCCGTCGCGGCGCTGGTCGAGCGGAACAGCCGTGGCGGCTGCCCCTATGTCTTCATCGGCGACACCGCGACCTACAGCCTGTCGCATGCCTGCCTGCCCAGCTCTCGCGCCTTCCCCAACTTCCTCGCCTACACGACCGAGGCGGGCGCGAGCGGGATCGACGAGGCGGCGGAGATGCGCCGCATCCTCGCCGCGCGCCCTCCGGTGATCGTCGGATCGACGCGGCGGCTGAAGATCTGGAACCCGCGCACGCTGGCGATCCTGCGGCCGGTGCTGGCGCGCGACTATCGCATCGTCTTCAGCGTGCCCCGCGCCGACTATCGCACGGTCGTGTGGCTGCGCCGCGACCTGCCGCTCATCCGGTAAGCGCGAGCGCGGCGAGGATGATACCGCCGAACAGCGCTGCGAATTGGATCGTCGGCCAGGGCATGATCCCCACCCGGTCGATCTCGACCCGCCGCGCGCGTCGCCGGTCGGCCAGCCCGCTCGCCACCGCAGCCGCGACACAGGCCGCCACACTGATCCACAACCGCACTTGCATCCCCGCCTACTGCCGCGCACAACCCGCCGCGTCCAGCCAGAGGAACCGACAGCATGCGCACGATCACCACCCTAGCCATAGTGTCGGTGGCCGCCGCCGTGACCAGCGTCGCGACCGGCCAGCCCGCGAACCTGCGCGGTGACATCGCCCGTGCGGTGGCCGCGACCAGCCGCACCCCGGCGAACGTCGCCCGCGACCGCTATCGCCATCCGGCCGAGACTCTGGCGTTCTTCGGCGTGAAGCCGACCGATACGGTAGTCGAACTGATCCCCGGCGGCGGCTGGTATAGCGAAATCCTCGCGCCCTATCTGGCGGCGCGCGGCACCTATTACGCGGCGGGCGGCTGGGCAAAGGGGCTCGACGGCGTGAAGAAGCTGCAGGCGGCCGATCCGACGACCTATGGCAAGGTGAAGCTCGCCGCCTTCCCCGCCGCGGCGGGCGAACCAACGGTCCCGGCGGGCAGCGCCGACGTCGTGCTGACCTTCCGCAACATCCACAATCTGCGTTTTGCCGGCGTCGACCGCACGCAGGCCGCGTTCGCCGAGATGTTCCGCATGCTCAAACCCGGCGGGACGCTCGGCATCGTCGAGCACCGCCTGCCCGAAAGCCGCGACGCCGCCGCCGAGGAGAAGAGCGGCTATATGAAGGTGTCGAGCGTCGTCGCCTTCGCCAAACAGGCCGGCTTCGTTGTGTCGGCAATGTCGGAGGTCAACGCTAACAAGAAGGACACCGCCGACTGGCCGCAGGGCGTGTGGACCCTGCCCCCCAGCTATCGCCTGGGCGACACCGATCGCGCCAAATATGCCGCGATCGGTGAAAGCGACCGGATGACCATCCGCTTCACGAAGCCGCGGAAGTAGGCCGGCCAAGGACGTATCGACATTCAGTTCAGGCGGAGCCGAAAAGTGTGGTTTTCCGAGCATCGGAGCGCAGCGTACTTCAGGTACGTGAGCACCGAAGCGCAGGAGAACCGCACTTTGCAGGCCCGTCTGGGCTGAATGGCGGTACGTCCTAGAGCTTCGACACCTTGTCCTGCAGGCTGGCGAGCTCCGCCTTCAACGCGGCGATCTGCGCGTCCTTGTTCTCGCCCTCCGCCGGGGTGGCGGTGGCAGGCGTCGCCGGGCCGGCGCCCGCCGCTCCGCCGGCCGGGGCGCCCTGCTTGAACGCCTGCGCCGCGACCTCGAACATCTGGAGGTTGCGTTTGGCGATCTCCGCGAAGGGGGATTGCGCGAACGGCGACTGGGCGAAGGCGCCTTCGACCGCGCTCTTGAACTCGGCCTGGTTGCGGCTGAAACTGTCCATCGACGCTTCGAGATAGCCCGGCACCATCGCCTGCATCGAATCACCGTACAGCGCGATCAGCTGGCGCAGGAAGCTGACCGGCAGCATCGTCTGGCCGCGGCTTTCCTCCTCCATGATGATCTGCGTCAGGACGTTATGAGTGATGTCGTCCTCGGTCTTCGCATCGACCACCTTGAAGTCCCGGCCCTCGCGCGTCATCGCGGCAAGATGTTCGAGTGTGATGTAGGAGGAGGATTCGGTATTGTAGAGGCGACGGTTGGCGTATTTCTTGATGATGACCGGACCCTGGCCGGCAGCGGATTTCTTCATGACAGGCGCCCCCATACGCAATGACTGACGAACCTGTATCATCCTTCCATACCGCACCGCAACACGGGCCCCGCCCGCTGCCACTGTTCATGGACATGCTGCGCAGCGAAACCGCAGCATCGGCGGAGCGGCGCGAGCGCGCGATGGGGGGGTTGCGCCGGTATCAGGCCGCCGATCGCGTGGCCCGCCCGCCCTTTCCCCCGGCGGTCGCGACGTCGGGGCGCGTGCGCCTGATCGACTATGGCGGCGACGGAGCAAAGGCAGCGCCGGTCGTCGTCGTTCCCTCGCTCATCAATCCGCCGTTCGTGCTGGACCTGACCCCCGACACGTCATTGCTGCGCTGGCTGGCGACGCAGGGGCGACGCGTGCTGCTGGTCGACTGGGGCCAGCCCCATCCCGGCGACCGCGACGAAGATCTGGGCATGCATGTCGAGCACCTGCGCGCGCTGATCGCGACGCTGTCCGAGCCACCCGTCCTGATCGGCTACTGTCTGGGCGGCACGATCGCCGTCGCCGCGGCGGCCAAGTGTCCGGTCGCGGCGCTCGGGCTCATCGCGACACCGTGGCGCTTCTCCGGCTTCGGTGACACCGCACGGCAGACGATCGCCGATCTATGGGAATCGGCGCGACCGGCCTGCGAGGCGCTGGGGGTCGTGCCGATGGAGGTGCTGCAGGCCGGGTTCTGGCAGCTCGACCCGGCGCGGACCATCGCCAAGTACGAGGCGCTGGCGGATGCCGATACGGCGCAGCTGGCCGCCTTCGTCGCGCTGGAGGATTGGGCCAACGCCGGCGCGCCGATCACGCTGGCGGCGGGGCGTGAGATGTTCGAGGGGCTGTTCGCCGGCGACTTGCCCGGCAGCGGCCGATGGCTCGTGGGGGGCAAGCCCGTCGATCCGTCGCAGCTGACCTGCCCCATCGCCGACTTCGTGTCCGACCGCGACCGCATCGTGCCAGCCGCGACCAGCATCGGTCTGGGCGAGCGCCATGACGTCGCGGCGGGGCATGTCGGCATGATCGTCGGCGGTCGCGCGCCCGCGTTGCTGTGGCAGCCGCTGATGGACTGGATCGATCGCGCAGCACCGCCTAGATAGAGATCAAATCACCCGTCTTCGCAGGAGAGAAGTCCCATGACCGATGTCGTCATCGTCGCCGCCAAGCGCACCCCTGTCGGCAGCTTCCTGGGCGCCTTCGCCGCCACGCCGGCGCACGAGCTGGGCCGGGTCGCGATCACCGCGGCACTGGAGCAGGCCGGGGTCGATGGCGCCGATGTGGACGAGGTGATCCTGGGCCAGGTTCTGACCGCGGCGCAAGGCCAGAACCCTGCGCGCCAAGCGTCGATGGCCGCCGGCGTGCCGAAGGAAGTCCCCGCATGGGGCGTCAATCAGGTCTGCGGATCAGGCCTGCGCACCGTCGCCCTCGCCTTTCAGGCGATCGCCAGCGGCGATGCGAAGATCGTCGTTGCAGGCGGTCAGGAGTCGATGTCGATGTCCGCGCACGCCCAGTCGCTGCGGCCCGGTACCAAGATGGGCGACCTGTCGCTGGTCGATACGATGGTGAAGGACGGCCTGACCGACGTCTTCAACGGCTATCACATGGGCATCACCGCCGAGAATCTGGCCGAACAGTATCAGATCGATCGCGGCTCGCAGGACAAGTTCGCCGTCCGCTCGCAGAACAACGCCGAGGCCGCGCGCAGCGAAGGCCGGTTCAAGGATGAGATCGCGCCTGTCACGATCAAGGGCCGCAAGGGCGACACGATCGTCGCCGATGACGAATATATCCGCGCCGGCGCGACGATCGACAGCGTCAACGGCCTGCGCCCCGCCTTCAAGAAGGACGGCACCGTCACCGCCGCCAACGCCAGCGGCCTCAACGACGGCGCCGCCGCGCTGGTCGTGATGTCCGCCGAAGAGGCGAGCAAGCGCGGCCTTACCCCGCTCGCGCATATTCGCAGTTGGGCATCGGCCGGCGTCGATCCCTCGATCATGGGCATCGGCCCCGTGCCGGCTTCGAAGAAGGCGCTGGAAAAGGCCGGCTGGACGGTCGGCGACCTCGACCTGATCGAGGCGAACGAGGCGTTCGCGGCACAAGCGCTGGCCGTCGGCAAGGAAATGGGCTGGGCCGACGACAAGCTGAACGTCAACGGCGGCGCCATCGCCATCGGCCACCCGATCGGCGCCAGCGGCGCGCGCGTGCTGACCACGCTGATCTACGAAATGCGCCGTCGCGATGCGAAGAAGGGGCTGGCGACTCTATGCATCGGTGGTGGGATGGGCATCGCGATGTGTGTGGAGCGGGATTGAGGCCGCGCTAGCGGTTTGTAACGGATCGTTGCTAAGTCGGCGCAGCGTGTAACCTGAATGCAACAGGTTCGTTGCAATGCGTATCGTTTCGTCTGAAACGGGTTGCGCCTGCCCAACCTTTTCATGTCTGTTGGATGAACACGATACTGTTCGTTCAGGGGATAACATGAAAATCCATAGCCTTCTTGCGGCTACCGCACTTGCCGGCGTCGTTTCCGCCATCCCGTCGATTGCTCTGGCGCAGGCTTCCGCACCGGCGACTGCGCAGACGACCGACACGACGGTCGCTGAGGAAGATCCTAGCAACACGATCGTCGTGACCGGCTCGCGCATTCGCCAGCAGAACCTCGAATCGCCGATCCCGATCACCGTGGTCAACGGCGAGCAGTTCTTCGAAACCGGTCAGGTCGCTATCGGCGACGTGTTGAACGACCTGCCGCAGCTGCGTAACACGTTCAGCCAGCAGAACTCGACCCGATTCCTCGGCACCCGCGGCCTGAGCCTGCTCGACCTGCGCGGCCTTGGCACGCAGCGTACGCTCGTTCTGCAGAACGGCCGTCGCCACGTCGCCTCGGATATCTTGAGCAACGGCGTATCGCCGGACGTCAACACGATCCCGACGGACCTCATCGAGCGCGTCGAAGTCGTGACCGGTGGCAACTCGGCAATCTACGGTTCGGACGCGATCGCGGGCGTCGTTAACTTCGTTCTGAAGAACGATTTCGACGGTCTGCAGTTGCGCGGACAGTCTGGCGTTAACGTCGAGTACGGCGACGCGGGCAACCAGTACGTGTCGCTGCTGGCAGGCAAGAATTTCGCCGAGGGTCGTGGCAACATCGCGCTGAACCTCGAATTTGCTAATCAGTCCGACTATTACGCCAGCGGTCGTAAGAATCTGCGTCAGAGCGATGGTTTCGTGACGGTCGATACCGATGCAGCCAACTCGGTCAATGGCGCCGACGACGTGTTCGATCGCGCGTTCTACAGCGACATCCGCTCTTCGACGATCTCGCTCGGCGGCCAGGTCGGCATTCGCTACTCGAACGGCGCGACGTCGCCGGCGACCTGTGGTCGTGACGCCGTGGGCAACACCTTCACCTGCGCCTACTTGTTCCAGCGCGACGGCACGCTCATCCCGCAGACCGGGCTCCGCGTCGGCCTCGGTCCGAATGGTAGCTTCATCAACGGCAACGGCACCACCAGCCGCGAGGGTCGCCTGTTGGCCCTGTCGCCGAACCTGAAGCGCTATTCGGCCAACATGGTCGGCCACTTCGACGCGGCCGAGGGAGCGACGCTGTTCGTCGAGGCGAAATACGTTCGTACCGAAGCGTTCGGTTCGCAAAGCGGCCCGTTCTTCTCGCAGGGTCAGACGCTTGCCGACAACTTCCGCGTGGCCGGTCTCACCGATCAGTCGTACTTCAACACCGGCGCGACTGCGGGGAACGTCAATCGCGAAGGCATCCGTTTGGACAACCCGTTCCTGACGAGCCAGGCCCGCGCGATCCTTGCTACGCAGCTCACCTCTGCCGTGAACTCGCTCGTCAATCCGAATACCGGCAACGCCATCACCGCCGCTCAGCGCGATGCTTCGCTCGCCCAGATCGCTGCGGGGACCTATCGTTTCTCGGTGCGCCGCAATTACGTTGACCTGGGCATTCGCGACGAAAACATTCGTCGTGAGACGTTCCGCGTCGTCGGCGGTGTTCGTGGCGACTTCAACGACGACTGGAACTACGAAATCTCGGCCAACTACGGCGAGTACAAAGAGCAGAACGTCATCCAGTCGAACATCAGCCGTCAGCGCACGGTGCTGGCACTCGACGCCGTCCGCAACGCAGCCGGTCAGATCGTCTGCCGCTCGCAGGTCGATTCGGCTTATGCCGGCGCCGACCGTGCTGGCAATCCGGCGCAGCTCGCAGCCGATATCGCTGCTTGCGTTCCGTTGAACCCGTTCGGCGAAGGCAACATCAGTGAGGCGGCGCGTAACTATCTGACCGTTACGTCGCGCGCGCAGGGCAAGATCACGCAGTTCGTAGGTTCGGGCTATGTCGCCGGCGACTTGTCGCAGCTGTTCGAGCTGCCAGGTGGGCCGATCGGCTTCTCGATCGGTGCGGAATATCGTCGTGAGACGAATTTCTACGATCTCGATGACTACACCCAGGCTGGATACGCGTTCTACAACGCGATTCCCGCGTTCACCTCGCCCGCGTTCGAAGTGAAGGAAGCATATGGCGAAATCCGGGTTCCGCTGCTGAAGGACATTCCCTTCATCCAGGAACTGACGATTTCGGGCGCTGGCCGTGTCTCGGACTATAAGGGCTCGACTGGCACGGTGTACGCCTATGGCGGCAACGTGGAGTGGACTCCGGTGCGCGGCCTGCGCTTCCGTGGTGCTTACAACCGTTCGGTCCGCGCGCCGAACCTGTCGGAACTGTTCTCATCGCAGAGCCAGAATTTCACCCCGGCACCGGCGGATCCTTGCTCGGCTCGCAATCTCGCGACCGGTTCGGCCACCCGTTCGGCCAACTGCACCGCGGCAGGTCGTCCGGCCGACTACGATTACGTCTACAACTCGTCGCTGGAAATCATCAGCGGCGGCAATCCCAACCTGCGTGAAGAGACCTCGGACTCATACACGGCTGGCTTCATTCTTGAGCCATCGTTCATCCCCGGCCTGTCGATCTCGTCGGATTATTACAACATCACGGTCAACAACGTGATCGCGGCTACCGGCACGGCGCAGCAGATCCTGAACCTCTGCTACGACTCGCCCACGCTCAACAATCCGTTCTGCGGCCTCTTCCAGCGCGCTAGCGCGAGCGGCGGTCCGCGTGGCGAGCAGCAGTTCCGCGTTCTTGAGGGCTCGTTGCTCGTTTCGTCGGCGAACTTCGCCAAGCTGAAGGCAAGCGGTATCGATACGAACATCTCGTATCGTCGTAACTTCGGCTGGGGCGTGCTGCAGGCGAATGCGATCTGGACCCGCGTTCTGCAGCGGTCGAACTTCACCAACCCGGCGACCCCGTCGTTCGAAGACGTCTTGCTCGGCGAGCTGGGCGATCCGAAGAACCAGGTCAACTTCAGCACCTCGCTGAAGATCGGCAACGTGACTGTTGGTTATGAGATGCGCTGGATCGACCGGATGTTCCTCAATACCTATGAGGACTACAACGGCGTCAATGGCCTGCCGCCGCAGAACGCCGACTATGCCCCGGTGACGTACTATCCGGATGTCTTCTATCATGATTTCCGCCTGGCAGCGGACGTGTCGGATAAGTTCAATATCTATTTGGGCATCGACAACGCCTTCAATAAGCAGCCGCCATTCGGCGCGACGGGCGTTGGTGCGGGATCGGGCATCTACGACGTCCGTGGCCGCTACGGTTACGTTGGTGTCGTCGCCAAATTCTGATCCAGACCTGAAAAGACTAAACGGGGGTCGGGCATTGCCCGGCCCCTTTTTTTGTGGCCAGGGCGTGCAACGCATGGCGCCGCCACAGTACTGAAGCAGGGGGGGATATGTTGGACGCCGAGGACCTGGATCAGTTGCTGGATGCCTATGCGAACGGCGACGCGTCTGCCGCCATGCAACTGGCCGTCTGGTCGCTAGCCGGGATCGGGGTGCCACAGGATTTTGGCAAAGCACGGGAGTATCTTCGCCGGGCTGTCGAGATCGGACACGTCGACGCAGCGCTTATGGAAACCGCCTTGACGGCGAACGGTACGGGTTCGCCAAAGAACTGGAGGCTAGCTAGCGATCGGCTACACGCCGCCGCTGAGCAGGACTTCGTTGCGGAGCGGCAGGCTAAACTCTTGGCAGCGATGTCTCTGGACGACGAGGGCTACCCCATCACGCCGCCACGCGGCATGCTCCTGTCCCACGCGCCCCGTATCACGCATTTCAAAGGGTTCCTGTCGCGGGACGAGTGCGCCCATCTAGCTACGGTCGGCGGCGCTCTGCTGGAGCCGGCGATGGTTCTAGATCCCGCAAGCGGTCACCGCATCGCCCATCCGATCCGCATTTGCGACGAGGCAGCTATCGGGCCGGCGCGTGAGGATTTAGTGGTCCAAGCAATCAACCGGCGGATCGCACGCGCATCCGAAACGAACACCGACGCCGGCGAGCCGCTGACCATCTTGCGGTATCGTCCCGGCGGACAATATCGGCCGCATGTCGATGCAATTGCCGGCAGCGACAATCAGCGCGTTCGGACGATGCTTCTCTACCTGAACGGAGGCTTTGTCGGCGGCGAGACGGAGTTCCCGGACGTGTCGGTCACCGTCAAGCCGAACGGAGGCGACGCCTTGCTGTTCGACAACGTGTTGGCCGATGGGCGGCCTGACGTCAGGACGAAGCACGCGGGCCTCCCCGTCGCGAATGGTACGAAGTGGCTGGCAACACGCTGGATACGAGCCCGGCCGATCGATCCGTGGGCTGTTACAGCCTAACGCCACTCCCGTCCGAACCGGCTCCCTAGCCCAGTCAGCAGTTCGTACTGCGACATGCCCGACGCGGCACTGGCGGTCGGCAGGTGGTAGTTGAGCGACACCCAGTCGCCTTCCGCCAGTCCGGGGGTCGCGCTGACATCGACGGCGGTCAGGTCCATCGACACTCTCCCCAGCACCGGCAGCACATGGTCGTTGGCTCGGGCGGTGCCCTTGCCTGAGAAGCCGCGCCAGTAGCCGTCGGCGTAGCCGAGGTTGAGGATCGCCACCTCGGTGTCAGCCGGGGCTTCCCAGGTGGCGTTGTAGCCGACCACCTCGCCGGCTCGGACCGTGCGGCGCTGGAGCACTTGCGCCTCGATGCTCACCACCGGGGCGGTCAAGCCCTCCAGTTCCGGGCGGGGGATGCCGCCGTAGAGGGCGAGGCCGGGGCGGACGAGGTCGAAGGCGCAGTCCGGTCCCAGTGCGATGCCGGCCGAGTTGGCGAGGCTCATTCGTTTCGCCCCCGTCATTCCGGTCAGAGCGGCGAAGCGTTGCTGCTGCGCCCCATTCAACGTGCTGTCCTCGTCGGCGCAGGCGAGGTGGCTCATCAGCAGGTCGATCTCCAGCCCTTCGAGCAGGCCCGCCGCCACATCCTCCACCGCCACGCCGAGCCGATTCATGCCGGTGTCGACCATCACGTCGCACAGGCCCCCGCCCGCCTGCCGCCAGCGCTGGACCTGCGCCGCCGTATTCAGCACCGGGCGGACACCGGGCAGGCCGATGAGGCTCATGTCCTCGGCACGGACGCCGTGGAGGACGGAGACGCCCGCCCCCACGTCACCTAGCGCCAGCGCCTCGCCCCAGGTGGCGACGAACAGATCGCGGCACCCCGCCCCGACCAGCGAATCGGCGACGGCGCGAGCGCCGAGGCCATAGCCGTCAGCCTTCACCGCCGCGCCGGCCGGCACCCCGGCCATCCGCGACAAGGCCCGCCAGTTGGTAACGAGCGCCGATCGGTCGAGGACGAGGCGGAGCGGAGGATCGTAGCGCATCGGGAGCCGGTACGCCCCCGCGCCCGCCCGCTCAATCCTTGATGAGCTCCGCCTCACGCAGGCCGAAGGCCATCACCACCAGCGCGACCAGCACGACGACCCAGGTGTACCACAGGCCGGCATAGGGATCGCCCGTCCGCGCGACGATGTACTGGCTGATGAAGGGCAGAAAGCCGCCGAAATAGCCGGTACCGACATGATAGGGGATCGACATCGAGCTGTAGCGGATGCGCGGCGGGAACATCTCCGACAACAGCGCCGCGACGGGGCCGTAAGTGAGGCCCGACAGCGCCGCGAGCCCGACGATCGCGAGCAGGATCAGGCCAATGTCGCGCGGCCCCGGCACGACCTTTTCGAGACGATAGCCAGCCCGCGCCAGCGACGCGTCGAGCGCGGCGGGCGACAGGTCGGTCTGGGGATCGCCACCGATCGACACCGCGACCGAACCGGCGGGACGCGTCTTGTAGGCGACGCCCTTCTTCGACAAATATTCGAGCAGCTGGCCGCAGGCATCGGTCTGCTTCGGCGCGAAGGGATCGTAGCTGCACGCCGGTCCCATCACCACGACCGGCGCGCGATCGGCGGCGCGGGCGAGTTCCGGGTTGGCGGCATGGCCGATCAGCCAGAACAGCGGGAACAGCAGCACCAGCGTGACCGCATAGCCGGTGACGATCGGCACCTTGCGCCCGACCCGGTCCGACAGCTTGCCCGCCAGCAGGAAGAATACGAGGCCGAGCGCCGCGCCCGCGCCGACGATCAGCTGCGCCGGCGTCTCGGCGACGCGCATCGGTCCCTGCAGGAACGACAGCACGCTGAACAGCGAGGTGTACCAGATGACCGTCAGGCCGGCCGCAACGCCGAACAGCGCGACGAACAGCCGCTTGGGGTTGCCCGGATAGGTGAAGCTTTCGACGAAGGGATTGCGCGCGGTTTCGCCCGCCGCCTTCATCCGCGCGAACACCGGGCTCTCGCTCAGCTTCAGGCGCATCCACAGCGACACCGCCAGCAGCGCGATCGAGAAGAGGAACGGCAGGCGCCAGCCCCATGCCTCCCACGTCGCGGTCGGCATCGACGCCTTGCTGACCAGCACGACGACGAGGCTGAGGATGAAGCCGGCCGCGACGCTCGCCTGGATGAAGCTGGTGTAATAGCCGCGACGCCCGGCCTTCGCATGTTCGGCGACATAAATCGCCGCGCCGCCATATTCGCCGCCGAGCGCCAGCCCCTGGAGGATGCGGAGCAGGATGATGAGCACCGGTGCCGCATAGCCGATCGACGCGGCGGACGGCACGAAACCGACGCCGGCAGTGGCGACGCCCATCAGCGTGATGGTGACGAGAAAGGTGTATTTGCGCCCGAGCTTGTCGCCGAGATAGCCGAACAGCACCGCGCCCAGCGGGCGGAAGCCGAACCCGACCGCGAAGCCGGCCCAGGCGAGCAACGTCTGCAACAGTTCGGACGAGGCGGGGAAGAAGGTGCGACCGATGATCCCCGACGCGGCCAGCGTGCCGTAAATGAAGAAGTCATACCATTCGAACGCCGTGCCGAGCGACGACGCGGTGATGACCAGGCGAATGTCCTTCGCCGACGGCTCGGCCGCCGTATCGGTCGTCGCGCCTGCGGTGATGTCGGTCATGCGTCGTCCCTGCCCTGCCCCGTGCCTGCGCTTCGGACCCTAGCGGACGGGCGCGGGGCGGCAAGCGTCGCGTCGTGCGAAGCGGTCGAGCCAGCCTGCCGCCTCCGCCAGTATCGCAGCCCGCAGCCGGCACAGGTGGCGCCGCCCGATCCGCCGCCGCTCGACCAGCCCCGCCCGGTCGAGTACCGCGACATGGCGCGCGGCGGCGGTCAGCGACATCGCATGCGGCGCCGCGAGCGTGCCGACGCTGCATTCGCCGCGCATCAGCATCGCCAGCCTCGCCCGGCGCGTGGGATCGGCCAGCGCGGCGAACCACGCATCGAGCCGATCCTCGCGCAGTTCATCGACCAGTGCGAATCCGTCGGCGAAGCTCAACCGATCGGTTGAGCTTCGCGATGGCGGTTTTTCGCGGGTTTTGGCGGTATCACCGGCGCGAACGTTGACACCGGAACGCAATGCGCCGCCGCTCGAGATGCTCAACATATCGGTTGAGCTTCCTGGTGGCGGTTTTCCGCCGTTTTCGGCGTCATCGGCCCCGCGAATGTTGAGAGTAAAACGCGGCTTGCCGTTACTCAACACTTCGGTTGAGCTTTGCGGTGGCGGGCCGGCATCGCCGATGTCGCGACCGGCGGTGTGCGCGTCGGCACGCGGCTTCTGCGGGGTTCGCGAGACGATGGGCAGGCCCGCGGCATGGCGGGCGAGCATCCAGTCGATCAGGGTCGGGTGCGATTGAGTTTCCATGCGCGCATCAAGGCAGATCGGCGCGGTGTAGGACAGGGGCGCAAAATCGTGGACTCACCGCGGCACAATCCTGCGCACGCGCGCCCGGCAAGGGCATCATGAACGACACCATCCCGTCCTCGCTCACCTCCCCCGAACCGTCCCGATCCGAGACGTGATTTCGTCGCACATAATCGTGATCTAGCTAGGCAGTTTGACTCTCATGAACGTCCTGTTAACGAACACTTAGGGGGGAGCCGGACAGTTGAGTTCATGGTTCCCAGCTATCGAGAGGAGCCAGGAATGAAGACGTCCTATATTGCGATCGCCGCTGCCATTGCGATGACCGGCACGGCCGCATCGGCACAGACCGTGCTGAACACCAGCCTGCAGAATGTGAACGGCACGTTCGGTACGAGCACCGCGACGACGACCACCAACGCGACGGGCACGCGCACCACTGTCACCGGTCCGGGCCCGAACAGCGGCGCCAACCGTGCGCAGGGCACGCCCGTCCTCAACGCCTGGTATCAGGCCAATGTCGGCGCCGGATCGGTCGTGGGCATCACCACCGACTATGCCCGCAGCGGCAACGGTTCGGCGTATTTCAACGCGACGCAGAACGACACCGGCAAGGCCGACCTGGTCTATAACTTCGGTTCGGCCACCGCGCTGGCGCCCGTGGCGCTCAGCAGCCTGAGCAGCATGTCGTTCGACTATTTCCGCAGCAGCGCGTCGAACACCGATCCGAACTTCGCTCCGGTGCTGCGTCTGAATATGCAGAAGAACGGCGTGTTCGCCGGCTCGCTGGTTCTGGAGAACGTCTATCAGCAGCAGACGACTGCGGCCGTCGACACCTGGACGACGCTGACCGCCAATCTGAACAGCGGCATCTTCTGGGCGACTAACGGTTCGCTCGGCCCGACGTTCGCGGATGCCAATGGCGGCCAGAAGACGCTGGCGCAGTGGATCGCCGACAACGGCAATTCGACGCTGAGCGTCACTGGCCTCGAGATCGGCATCGGTTCGGGGTGGACCGGCAGCTTCTATGGCGCGGTCGATAACGTGAACGTCAATTTCGCCAACCGTTCGGTCGCATCGAACTTCGAAGTCGCGCAGACGGCCGCGGTGCCGGAGCCGGCGACGTGGGCGATGATGATGATGGGCTTCGGCGCGATGGGCTTCGCGCTGCGGCGCCGCAAGGCCGCGCGGGTGACCTTCGCCTGAAGCACCACGCAGCATTGCGAAACGAGGAAAGCCGCCGGTCGATAAGACCGGCGGCTTTCTGCATTTTTGAACAGGATGTGCGTGGCGCGTGGCAGCGTCGGCTTGCCCGGCTAACCTCTCACGCCTTCTCCAGCGTGCATTGCAGCGGGTGCTGGTTCTGGCGGGCGAAGTCCATGACCTGGCCGACCTTCGTTTCCGCAACCTCGTAACTGAAGGTGCCGCAGACGCCGACGCCCTTCTGGTGAACGTGGAGCATCACCTGCGTCGCTTCCTCGGTCGTCATGCGGAAGAAGCGCTGGAGGCACAGGACGACGAATTCCATCGGCGTGTAATCGTCGTTCAGCATCAGCACGCGGTAGGGCGTGGGTTGCTTCGTCTTCGCGCGGGTGCGGGTGGCGACGCCGAGCGACTGATTGTCGTCGTCGTCGCGGTGGTCGTCACCGGATCGGGGGGGGAATGGCATCGTCACGCCGCCAAAATATGCGCAGCCGCCGGGCGGGGCAAGTGGAACGGGACGGATCGCGCAAATGCGTACGCTATCGACATGAAGGTATCGACACCAGAAAGGGGCGGCCGCGCATACTTCGCGCGACCGCCCCTGCCCTTGCGTGACGATCGCCGCGCGCCCCTTCACGCGCCGCGACCGTCAAACCATGATGTCGCTTACGCGGCCGTCTTCACCTTCTCGACGGCGACGGCCATGCGGCTCGACAGCGGCTGGGCAGCGTCGCCGGCCAGCTTCATGAACGCTTCGGTCGACTTCGAGGTCTGCTGGACCATCTGGTCGAAGGCCGAACGCATGTAGTCGTTCTGCAGCTTGAAGAACTCGGTCGGCGACTTGACCGACGCCAGCGTGCGCAGGTTGGCGGTCATGCCCTCGAACGAGGTGCGCGTGTATTCGGCGGCGTCCTGACCCATGGTCTCGAAGCCCTTGGCGGCGATACGGGTCGATTCGACCAGCGCCTCGACGTTGCCCTTGGCGAATTCGCCCATGTCGGCGACGACCTTGCCGCCCTTTTCCAGCGCGCCCTTGGCGCGGTCGTTGAAGTCGTTCAGCGCCTTGGGCGATTCGAAAGCGGTTGCCATGAGAGTCACATCCTTCTGTGCGGTGGAAGCGACCGTCTCGGTCGCGGTGTCGACGGCGTCTGCCGTCTGCTGGACGGTTTCGGACACTGTGTCCGCGACCGTCTCAATCTGGGTTGCCGTCGCTTCGACGACGGGGGCCGCCGCCTCGACGACGGGCGCTGCCGACTGCGCCAGCGGCGCTGCGGCGGTGGCGACGGGCGTGCTGGCCGCCTTGTCGGCAGGCGCGGCGAGGATCGCGGGAATCGACGCGGTGGCAGCGACACCGGCCGAAGCCGGTTCGGCTGCTGCATCGTCCGCCGCCTGCTCGGCGATCGCGTCGACCTTCGCGAAGCCCTGCGGCGCCGATTTCGTCGATGCCGGGCGACGGACGCCGGCGTTCTTTACGGGCTTTGCCATGTTGAGCACCATCCAATTGTTGCGGTGCAGCAAATAGGCAGATTAACTCAGATTGCAAGCATTATTGTGCAGTGCAATATGTCCCTCATAATTCGGACGGCCTAGCGGGTGCGGACATAGTCACCCGGTGCCTCGGCCAGCGCCTTCAGCGCGCCCTTCCCCGGTATGCGCGCGCCCTTTGCCGCTACGTCATCGCCGCCCAAGGCACGGATCCAGTCGATCCAGTCGGGCCACCAGCTGCCCTTCGTCTCGGTCGCGCCGGCGACGAAATCGGCGAGCGTCGCGGCGGGCGATTCGTTCGTCCAATACTGGTATTTGCCCGCGGCCGGCGGGTTGACGACGCCGGCGATATGACCCGATCCGGCCAGCACGAAGCGCAACGTGCCGGCGAAATGGTCGGTAATCTTCCACACGCTTTCGGCCGGAGCGATATGATCCTCGCGCCCCGCCTGAACGTAGGACGGCGTCTGCACCTTGGTGAGGTCGAGCGGCACGCCCAGCACGCTAAGCGATCCGGGCACCGCCAGCCGATTGTCGCGGTAGAGATCGGTCAGATAGCTCTGGTGCCATTCGGCCGGCAGGTTGGTGACGTCGCCGTTCCAGTGCAGCAGGTCGAAGGGCACATAATCCTGCCCCATCAGATAATTGTTGCTGACGTAGTTCCAGATCAGGTCGCGCCCGCGCAGCAGGTTGAACGTGACCGCCATGTAGCGCCCGTCGAGATAACCATCGGTCGCCAGCGAGCGGATGAAGCCCAGTTGTTCGTCATCGACGAAATGCTGCAGTTCGCCCGCTGCGCTGAAATCGACCTGCGCGGTGAAGAAGGTGGCGCTGGCCGCCTTCTCCGCCTCGCCCCGCGCCGCCAGCACCGCGAGCGTCGCGGCAAGCGTGGTGCCCGCGACGCAATAGCCGATGGTGTGGACCGACGGCACGTCGAGCACGTCCCGGATCGTGTCGATCGCTTCGAGCTGCGCGGCGACGTAATCGTCCCACTGCACGTCGGCGAGCGAGGCGTCGGCGGACTTCCACGATACGACGAACACGCTCAGCCCCTGATCCACCGCCCAGGCGATGAAGCTCTTCTCGCGCGTCAGGTCGAGGATGTAGAAGCGATTGATCCACGGCGGGAAAATGACGAGCGGCGTCTTCAGCACGCGCTTCGTCGTCGGCGCATAGTGGATCAGTTCGTACAGGCGCGTGCGGTGGACGACCTTGCCCGGCGTGGTCGCTATGTTGCGGCCGATCTCGAACGCCTGCGTGTCGGTGTGGGTCAGCTGGCCGCGGCGAACGTCGGCGACCATGTTCTCCAGCCCCTTGAGCAGGCTTTCCCCCTTCGTCTCGACGATGCGGTTCAGCACCTGCGGGTTGGTGGCGGGGAAGTTGCTCGGGCTCATCGCATCGACGAAACCGCGCGTGGCGAAGCGCAGCCGCTCGCGCTGGGCGGGATCGATGCCCTCGATCGCGTCCACACCCTTCAGCAGATGGTCGGCGATCGTCAGATAGCTCTGGCGGATGAAGTCGAACACCGGCTGCTCGCGCCACTCGGGCGCCTTGAACCGGCGATCGCGCGCCTGTTCGGGCGTCTCGTCGAACGGCTGGGCATGGGCGGGATCGAGGAAACGCTGCCACAGCTTCATCGTGTCGCCCCAGAAATCCGCCGACGCCTGCATCAGCGCGGCGGTGTCTGGCACACCGGAAAAGGACGGGGGGGTGAAGGACGGGGCCGGAAACGCGGACCCGAACGGCGCGGCGGCGGGCGGCGCCTGTTTCGCCGCCTCCATGCCCGCTTCCATCATCAGCTGCTGCGCGCGGCCCAGCACCCATGTCCAGTGCTGCATATCGGCGAGACTCGGGGTCGGCGGGGTGGTTTCCGTCATCGCATCCTCTTCCGTTACGCTCCCTCTAGCGCCAAAAGCGCAGCGCGTCATTCCCGTGCGACCCCGCGTCGGCTAAGGAGGCGCATCCGAAAGGGAGACCGATGTCCGACGATTTCTACCGCATCAAGCGCCTGCCACCCTATGTCATCGCCGAAGTGAACGCGATGCGGGCCGGCGCGCGCGCGGCGGGTGAGGACATCATCGATCTCGGCATGGGCAATCCCGACCTGCCGCCGCCGCAGCATGTGCTCGACAAATTGTGCGAAGTCGCGATGAAGCCCGACGCGCACGGCTATTCGCAGTCGAAAGGGATTCCGGGACTGCGCCGCGCGCAGGCGAACTATTACGGCCGCCGTTTCGGCGTCGATCTCGACCCCGAGACAGAGGTCGTGGTGACGATGGGATCGAAGGAAGGGCTGGCCAGCCTCGCCACCGCGATCACCGCGCCGGGCGACGTCATCCTGGCGCCCAACCCGTCCTATCCGATCCACATGTTCGGCTTCATCATCGCCGGCGCCACGGTGCGCAGCGTGCCGACGACGCCGGACGAGAAATATTGGGAAGCGCTGGACCGCGCAATGGCCTTCACGGTGCCGCGCCCGAGCGTGCTGGTGGTCGGCTATCCGTCCAATCCGACCGCCGAGACGGTCGATCTCGCCTTCTACGAACGGCTCGTCGCCTGGGCGAAGGAGAACAAGGTCTGGGTGCTCAGCGACCTCGCCTATTCCGAGCTCTATTACGACGGCAATCCGACGCCCTCGATCCTGCAGGTGCCGGGCGCGAAGGACGTGGCGGTGGAGTTCACCTCGCTCAGCAAGACCTATTCGATGGCGGGCTGGCGGATCGGCTTCGCGGTGGGCAACCCGAAGCTGATCGCGGCGCTGACGCGGGTGAAGTCGTATCTCGATTACGGTGCGTTCACGCCGATCCAGGCGGCGGCGTGCGCGGCGCTGAACGGCCCGCAGGACATTGTGGCGAAGAACCGCGAACTCTATCACAAGCGCCGCGACGTGCTGGTCGAAAGCTTCGCGCGCGCCGGATGGGACATACCGGCGCCCAAGGCGTCGATGTTCGCCTGGGCCCCCCTGCCCCCGGCGCTGAAGGACATGGGGAGTCTCGAATTTTCCAAGCAGCTGCTGACCCATGCCAAGGTCGCGGTGGCACCGGGCGTCGGCTACGGCGAGGACGGCGAAGGCTATGTCCGCATCGCGCTGGTCGAGAACGAACAGCGGCTGCGCCAGGCGGCACGCAACGTGAAGAAGTATCTGGCGAGCATGGGGGTCAACGCGGGCGCGAAGGCAGCGGGGTGATCGGCGGCGGGCCGGCGTTGCGGCCGGCCCCCGCTAACGCCGGGAAGAAAATGGTGCTGCCGGTGAGGATTGAACTCACGACCTCAGCCTTACCAAGGATGCGCTCTACCACTGAGCTACGGCAGCACTCGCCTGTTGGCGGGAGGCGGCTCAAGAGCGGATCGTCGGATGATTGTCAAGGCGAGAGCGACGGGTTTATGCGCTTCGCCATGGCAAAGGACGATAAACAGGCCCGACTGGCCGAGGCGCTGCGGGCAAACCTGCGGCGGCGCAAGGCGCAGGCGCGGGCCGGGGCGGACGCGGTGGGCGCCGATGCTGCAGGCGATGCCGGTGCGCCCGTCACTGAGGATGGCGCGGATCAGCCGCCGAAGTAGCGGGTCGCGGCGACGGCGCCATCGCCGATGACGCCGCCGATCAGATACACGATCACAACCGCCGCGATCACCGCGCCGCAGTGCATCAGCGATTCGCCTAAGCGATAGGTGCGCACTTCCCGATCAACCATGTCCGGTCCTCTCCATCGAGCGCCGGGCCGATCTTTTCGACGACCTCGGCGTGGTACGCATTGAGCCACCCGATTTCGTTTGGCGTCAATAGGGTAGCGTCGATCAGGTCGCGTTCGATCGGGGTGAAGGTGAGCGTCTCGAAACCCAGCATCGGCTCGGTTCCGCCCGGAATCGCGCGCGGGACGACCAGTACGAGGTTCTCGATGCGGATGCCGTATTCGCCCGCCTTGTAATAGCCGGGCTCGTTCGAAAGCAGCATGCCGGCACGCAAGGGTTCGGCGGGGCCGGAGCCGCCATAGTTGAACTTGGCGATCCGCTGCGGCCCTTCATGCACCGACAGATAGGCGCCGACGCCGTGACCGACGCCGTGCGCGAAGTCGAGACCGGCCTCCCACAGCGGGCGGCGGGCGAAGGAATCGATCTGGCCGCCGGCCGTGCCGTCCGGGAAGATCGCAGTGGCGATGGCGATATGCCCCTTCAACACGCGGGTGAAGCGGTCGCGCATTTCGGGCGTCGGCGGACCGATGGGCAGGACGCGGGTGATGTCGGTGGTGCCGTCGGGCCACTGGCCGCCCGAATCGATCAGGTAGAGCTCACCCGGCGTGATCGTCGCGTTCGATGCCGCATCGGCCTTGTAGTGCGGGCTGGCGCCGTGCGCGCCGGTGGCGGAGATGGTGTCGAACGAGAGGTCGACGGCGCCCGCGGCGCGGCGCAGGCTTTCGAGGTGATCGGAAGCGGCGATCTCGGTCAGGCCGCCCTTCGGCGCCTCCCCGGCCACCCAGCGCAGGAAGCGCGCCATTACCGCACCGTCGCGAAGCTGGGCGGCGCGGTGGCCGGTCATTTCCGCCGCGTTCTTGATCGCGCGGGGCAGCACGGTCGGGTCGCGCGTCGCGACGATCGCGGCGCCACCCTCCTCCAGCGCGGCGAAGATCGCGGCGACCGAGCGTTCGGGATCGACCGCGACGCGCTTGCCCGACAGCGTCCGCAGCGCGTCGGCGAAATCCGTCCGGTCATGGACGCGCACGGCGTTGCCGAGATGCTGCGCGACCGCATCCGACATCTTCTCGGGCGCGACGAACAGGTCGGCGGTGCCGTCGGCATGCACCAGCGCGAAGGCGAGGCCGACCGGCGTGTGCGCGACGTCGGTGCCGCGGACGTTGAAGGTCCACGCGATCGAATCGAGCGCGGCGATCACGGTCGCGTCCGCGCCCTGCCCGCCCAGCCAGTCGGCAATGTCGGCACGCTTCGCGGCCGACGCGCGGCCGGTGACCTCGTCCGGCTGCACCGCGAGCGTGGCGAGCGAGGGCTGCGGCCGGTCGTGCCACACCGCATCGACCGGGTTCGCCGGCACCGCGACCAGCGTCGCGTCGATCGCGTCGAGTTTCGCCCGCGTATCCTCGACCCAGGCGCGGGTATGGAGCCACGGGTCGTAGCCGATGCGCGCGCCGGCGGCGGCATTGGCGGACAGCCAGTCTTCGATCGTGGTGGCCGGCACATCGACATAGGCATAGTCGTCGCCCGACACCTGCTGGCGCACCTGCAGCGTGTAGCGGCCATCAGTAAAGATGCCGGCGCGGTCCGCGAGCACCGCGGCGCTGCCGGCCGAGCCCTGGAACCCGGTCAGCCATTCCAGCCGGCGCGCATAGCTGCCGACATATTCGGACATATGTTCGTCGGTCAGCGGGACGACGAAGCCGTCGAGGCCGCTGCGGGCAAGTTCGGCGCGCAGCGAGGCCAGGCGGGCGGAATGATCGGTCATCCGCCCCCTATAAACCGGCGGTGACGGGCTTAGGAAGCGCGACTGCCGGCTCCCGCGCGAACGCTCAATGCAATATTAACGAAGTCGGGCGCTATAAAGGCGCCGGCCCCACAGCCGCGTAATGCTTAAAGCGACGTGCGATTTCGAAACGAGCGTCAAAACGGGGAGCACCGATGCTCTCGCTTCGTCGCATTTCCGACGACGTTTTGGCGTTCGACCGTAAAAGAAACACAGTTGACGGCGAATATCCATGCAACTTTTGAGGAATAACGCGGTTACCAAGATCATGGGGGAAAAAATGTCATCCGCGAAGAGGCCAGCCAAGGGGACCTTCCTGTCTTCGGGCAAGAGCCGTCTGATGATCCTGCCCGTGCTCGTCGCCGGTGCGGGTGCCGCCGGCATGCTGACGGTGCCCCAGTTGAGCCAGGCCGGCGCCGCCGTGGCGGCCGCGCTGCGTCATCCGCTGTCGATCCTGGGCGAGCGTTCGCCCGGTGAGCGCGCGGCAGGCGCATTGACCCAGACGAAGCTCGCCAAGGGCAATCCGCGCGCACCGCGTGCCGCGGGCAAGGGTGGACCGAGCGAGCGCGTGCTGTCGACGGTCCGCACGCCGGAATCGCCGATCGACGGCAACATCATCTATCCGGCCGCTCCCGAATTCGCCGGCATCCCCGGCGCGGTAGCGGGACCGACCGACGTCGGCCCCGGACCGCAGCCGAGCAACCCGGTGCTGGGCATCGTCCCTTCCAATCCGTTCACGCCCGGTTTCGTGATCGGCGGCGGCGGTGGTGGCGGTGGCGACGTCACGCCGACGCCAACCCCGACCCCGATCGCGTCGGCCACGCCAACCCCGGTGCCGACCGCAACCCCAACGCCTGCGCCGACCGCGACGCCGACGCCGGCGCCCACGGCGACCCCGACGCCGGTGCCTACCGCGACGCCGACCCCGGTTCCGACGGCCACGCCGACTCCGGTGCCGACCGTCGCCCCGACCCCGGTGCCGACGGCAACGCCGACTCCGGTGCCGACCTCCACGCCGACGCCGGTCCCCACACCGACGCCGACCCCGACGCCCGTGGTGACGCCGACGCCGTTCCCGACCGATTTCCCGACGCCGATCCCGACCCCGATCGTGACACCGACTCCGGTCGGCGCGATCCCCGAGCCGGCGACGTGGCTGTCGATGCTGATCGGCTTCTTCGCGATCGGCTATACCATCCGCCGACGCCTGACCGGTGCCGGCAAGAGCCTTGCGCCCAAGGCCTGACCGCAGTCGTTGACATGATCGCCGGCGGGAGCAATCTGCCGGTCGATCGGTCGCGATCCGCAGGAGTTTGAGGCGCGATGCGTGTCGCCGGTTATGTCGTTCTGAGCGCGTTGCTGTGTGTCGCCGCATTCTTCGGCGCACGCTGGATCGGCGAGGATCGCCGCGTACCGCCCCCGCCCCCGGTCGTCATCCCTGCGCCCGTCACCGGCACGCGCATCGTCTATCCGGCGACCGACGAGCCGGTACTGACCCTGCCCGACGGTCAGACCCGGACCGTCCACAGCGTGTTGAACGTCACGCGCAAGCTGAACTTCGGCGACTATCTGTGGGATGAAGCCGGCGTCGACCGCGGCCCCGTGTGGGTGCGCGTCGATCTGGCGCGGCAGATGCTGTCGGTGTTCCGCGACGGGCACGAGATCGGTTCGGCCGTCATCCTGTTCGGCACGGACGGCAAGCCGACGCCGAGCGGCGTCTTTCCGATCCTGCAGAAGGCCGCGCAGCACCGCTCGTCGCTCTATGATGCGGAGATGCCCTATATGCTGCGGCTGACCGGCGACGGCGTCGCCGTGCATGCGAGCGCGGTGCGCCGCGGATCTGCGACGCACGGCTGCATCGGCGTGCCGATCGCGTTCGCGCAGAAGCTGTTCGATCAGGTACAGCGCGGCGATCTGGTGGCGATCCTGCCGGCGACGTGAGGCGGTGCGAGTATCCGCGCCGCTCAAAGACCATTGAAGCCGGTTGAGCCGTGCGCTTCAGCAAGCACTTCGCGGAAATGCCCTTCGACTTCGATTAGGGCGAGCGGGTTAGCGGACCTGTCGACGCTCTTCGTCACCGATACGATCGCCCGTAACGCTGGGCTACCCCCGCGCGGGAGCACGGCAAGTGTCACTATGCGCCCCATTCCCCGGCGAAGGCCCGGTTTCAGGTGCGGGCGCTTTCCGCAATCAGGCAGCCCGTTGGAACAGTGCCCCGGCTTTCGCCGGGGCACGTCGGCGTCATAACGTTCTGAAAACCGGCAATTTAGAGTTACCTCCCGGCTAACCCTTGCCGTGAACCCGGCAAAAACCTGCCGCTGCCATAGTGCCCACTCCCCGATGAGTGAGGCGTATGTCGTGACGATCGGAAACGCAAAGCAATGGCTGGTGACGCTGGGTGCGCTGCTGTCGGCACCGCTGCTGACCGGTGCGAATGGCGTGGACGGGATGTACGAGATCCGCATCCTCGCCGCGCACAACAAGGAGCGGGCGACCGCCGATCTCGCGCCGCTGCGCTGGGATCCGGCGCTGGCCGAGTCCGCCAAAGCGTGGGCGAACCACCTGGCCGCGACCGATGCGTTCGAGCATGCGCCCGAATCGCGTAAACCCCAGGGCGAGAATCTGTGGGCGGGAACGCGCGGCTATTACGGGCTGGAGCGCCAGATCGACGCCTGGGTGCGCGAGAAGAAGTATTTCCGGTCCGGCATCTTTCCAAACAACAGCACCACCGGACGGGTCGGCGACGTCGGACACTATACGCAGCTGATGTGGCGCGAGACGCAGGCGGTCGGCTGCGCGACGGTGACGGGGCGCACGGACGATTATCTGGTCTGCCGGTACAGCAATGCGGGCAATTATCGCGGCCAGATCCCGTTCTGACCCTTCAGGCCGCTCTCGACTGATCGTACGCCGGGCGGCTAGAGCCGCGGCATGACCCTGACCCCGCCCGTCGCCGCCCGCCGCCCCTCCACCACCACGCATCACGGCATCGACCTGTCCGACGACTGGGCGTGGCTGCGCGATGCGGGCTACCCCAAGGTCGAGGACCGCGCGGTGCTCGACTATCTGGAGGCGGAGAACGCTTACTTCGACGGCGTAATGGCGCCGCTGAAGCCGCTGACCGACACGCTGTTCGCCGAGATGCGCGGGCGGATCAAGGAGGACGACGCCACCGTCCCCCAGAAGGATGGCGACTGGATCTACTGGTCGGATTTCGAAACCGGGGGCGAATATCGGCGGTGGTGGCGGAAGCCCGTTGCCGGCGGTGACGATCAGCTGATCCTCGACGAGCCGGCGCTCGCCAAGGGCAAGGACTATTTCCGCCTGGGCGGGCTGTCGGTCAGCAACGACGGCCGGCTGATGGCCTATGCCACCGACACCGACGGGTCGGAGCGGTTCGAGGTGCGGGTGAAGGATCTGACGACGGGAGAGCTGCTGCCCGACGTCATCCCCGGTATCCTGAGCGACATCGTCTGGAGCGGCGACGACGCGGGCTTCCTCTACGGCCTCGCCAACGAACAGTGGCGCACGGACAATGCGCGCTATCACCGGCTCGGCACCGATCCGGCCGAGGACGTCGAACTGTATCACGAGGATGACGAGGGCTACCGCGTGTCGGTCGGCGAGACGTCGTCGCGCAAATGGATCGTCATCGCGACCGGCGACCATGTGACGAGCGAGGTGCGGCTGCTGCCCGCCGACAACGTCTTCGCCGAGCCGATCCTCGTCGCGCCGCGCCAGTCGGGCCGCGAGTATGACGTGGACGAGCATGACGGCACGCTGTTCATCCACACCAACGACACCGACCCGATGTGGCGCCTGGTCACCGCCCCCATCGCGCGGCCGGGCGAATGGACCGAGCGGATCGCAGCCTCGCCGAAATTCTACATGACCGGCGTCGCCACCTTCGCCGATTTCTTCGTGGTGGAGGGGCGCGAGGACGGGCTCGATCAGATCGAGATCCGTTATTACGACGGCCGCCCACATCGCCGCATCGCCTTTCCCGAGGCAAGCTATGTCACCGGCCTCGGCGACAATCCCGAATGGGCGGTCGAGACGCTGCGGCTCAGCTATCAGTCGATGGTCACGCCGGGCACCGTCTACGACTATGACGTGGCGGGCGACGCGCTGACCGTACGCAAGGTGCAGACGATTCCGAGCGGCTATGACGGGACGAAATATGCGACCGAGCGGCTGAAGATCGTCGCGCGCGACGGGACCGAGGTGCCCTGCTCCGTCGTCTATCCGCGCGACTTCCCGAAGGACGGGTCGGGCAAGCTCTATCTCTATGCCTATGGCGCCTATGGCCATGCCATCCCGCCGGGCTTCTCGGCGGCGCGCATGTCCTATCTCGACCGCGGGATGGCGTTCGCGATCGCGCATATCCGCGGCGGCGATGACCTGGGCCAGCAATGGTATCACGACGGCAAGCTGACGAAGCGGACCAACACGTTCAACGACTTCGTCGATGTGGCGAAGGGGCTGATCGAGCGCGGCTTCACCCATGCCGGCGGCATCGCCATCGCCGGGGGATCGGCGGGCGGCGAGCTGATGGGTGCCGTCGTCAATTCCGATCCGGAGCTGTGGGGCGCGGTGGTGGCGGACGTGCCGTTCGTCGATGTGCTCAACACGATGCTGGACGCGACGCTGCCGCTGACGCCGGGCGAATGGCCCGAATGGGGCAACCCGATCGAGGACAAGGCGGCGTTCGAGCTGATCCGCAGCTACTCGCCCTATGATAACGTGAAGCCGCAGGCGTATCCGCCGCTGTTCATCAGCGGTGGCCTCAACGATCCGCGCGTGACCTATTGGGAACCGGCGAAGTGGGCGGCCAAGCTGCGCGCGACCAAGACCGACGATAACGTCCTACTGCTCAAGACCAACATGGGCGCGGGCCATGGCGGCAAGTCGGGACGGTGGGAGAGCCTGAAGGAAGCGGCGGAGGAGATGGCGTTCGTGCTGTGGCAGCTGGGGGTGGAGAAGTGATCGCGCTCGCGTTGATATTGCAGGCGGCGACCACGCCGCTGCCGGTCGTGAAGGTGCCGACCGCGGAACAGGCCGAACTCGGTCGACAGGTCGCGGCCTCCGGCACGTTCGGACGACTGGCACCGCTGATGGTGCGGCAGCAGACGGATGAGATGGTGCGCGACACGCCCGGGCTGACGCTGGCGGAGAAGGCCCAACTCGGCACGATCGCCGCATCGACGGGCAAGGCGACGATCGACCGGATCATCGGCATGATGGGCGTCGCCTATGCCGAGGGGCTGTCGGCGGACGACATGCGCGCGATCATCGCGTTCAACCGCACCGGTGCCGCACAACGCTATCGCGCCGCCGAACCCAACGCGATGGCGATCGCTGTACGGACGATGGGGACGCTGGATTTCAAACGCGACGTGATGAAGGCGTTCTGCGCGAAGACCGGCAAGGGGTGTCCGCCGACGAAGTAGGTTCGCCGTCAGGCCCCCTCGCGCTCCAGCAAATCCTCGACGCTCAGGCCCAGCAGCACGATGTGATCCTTCACGCGCGGCCACATGCCGGCAAGGAAGCGCTCGCGCTCGGCGACGCGCAGGCGCTCGACTGCGCCGGGCAGCACGAACATGCCGACGCCGCGACGGACCTCGACATAGCCGTCGTCTTGGAAACTCTGATACGCCTTCGCCACGGTCAGCGGATTCGCACCCTGTTCGGCGGCATAGGCGCGCACGGAGGGTAGCTGGTCCCCGCCGCGGTAGTCGCCACGCAGGATGGCGGCGGCGATGCCGGCGCGCAGCTTCAGGTAAACGGGGCTGTCGTCATGCTCCAGGGCTGTCATGCCGACATAATACAGTGTTGCGGCGGGCCGTCAATTCGCCCTACCATTGGCGTACGACGGCGGACGCTTCCGGACGCGGGCGTTCGTCAAGCGGGCGACTGGGACTGCCGATGAAGACGAAGCCGGCGATCCGCTCCCCCGCCCCGCCGAACGCATCGCGCACCGCCTCGCTATAGGCGGGCCAGCCGGTCAGCCAGCCGCCGACGTAGCCGTGCGCGGTCGCCGCGTTCAGGAGTTGCATGCAGGCCGCACCCGCCGACAGCTCCTGCTCCCACAGCGGGATCTTGCTGCCAGCGACCGGCGCCGACAGCACGACGACGAGCGTCGGCGCCTGTCGCGCGAACTGGTCCATCGCCTCAATCTCCAGCCGCCCCGCCCCGGGCTTTTCGGCGCGATAGGCGTCGGTCAGCAGCGCGGACAGCGCATCGCGGCGGTCCGGACCGACGACGACGAAGCGCCACGGGGCGAGTTTGCCGTGGTCGGGCACCCGTGCGGCGATCGAAAGGATCGCGTGAAGCTCGGCACCGGTCGGGCCGGGCGCGATCATGTCGCGCGGCTTGCCCGAGCGGCGGGTGGCGAGGAGCGATGCGGGCGAGGACAGGTCGTTGAACATGCGCGCGAGATAAGCATGGCGCGCGGGGTGGCAAGCGGTGACACGCCACGCGGCATCGGCGATATCGGATGCATGAGGATCATCCTGGCCCTGATGTTGCTAAGCGCCTGCTCGCCGCAGGCCCCTGCCCCCGGCCCGTCGCCGACGCCGCGCGCGGCACCGGCCAAACTGGTCGTCGCGTTCGGCGACAGCCTGTACGCGGGCTATGGCGTGCTGCCGCAGCAGGCGTTTCCGTACCGGCTGGAACAGGCATTGAAGGCGCGCGGCCTGTCGGTCGAGGTGCGCAATGCCGGCGTGTCCGGGGAGACGACGGCGGGGGGCCGTGCGCGGCTGGCGTCGGCGCTCGGGGGGCTGGGACGCACGCCGGATCTGGTGCTGGTGGGGCTGGGCGGGAACGACATGCTGCTGGGCATCGACCCGGCGACGACGCGCGCGAACCTCGATTCGATCTGTGCGGAGCTGACGCGGCGCGGTATCCTGATCGTGCTGACCGGCATGGTCGCAGCACCGCAGCGGGGGGCGGAGTATGCGCAGGCGTTCGACCCGATCTGGCGGGATCTGGCGAGGCGCTATGACGCCGGGCTCGATCCATTCTTTTTAGCGGGCTTGGTGGGCAATCGGCGGCTGATGCTGGCGGATGGACTGCATCCGGCGCCGGCGGGGATCGAGCGTATTACCGCGCGGGTGGCGCCGCTGGTGGCAGCGCGGTTGGAGTAGCCTTGCGGCTGGTTGAACAAGTTTCGGCCCATTCGCTCAATTCCCGTTCGCCCTGAGCGAAGTCGAAGGGCAGCTCGCCGTAAAGTGCTTCGACTGCGCTCAGCACGAACGGGAAGTAGACACGTCCGACAGCGCCGGAGCACGTGGCGCCCTACAGCGTCACCCCACGCTTCCAGATCGCGATCTCGCGCTCGCCGTTGCGCTCCGCCTTCGTGGCGCTGCCCGAGGCGATGCCGGTGACCAGATCGAGCAGCGCGTCGGTCGCGCCGTCGCCTTCGGTGAGCACGCGCCCCGCGTCGAAGTCGATCCAGTTGGGCTTGCGCTCCGCCAGCGCGGTGTTCGATGCGATCTTGATCGTCGGCACCGGGAAACCGAGCGGCGTACCGCGCCCGGTGGTGAACAGGATCGCGGTCGCGCCCGCCGCCGCCAACGCGGTGCAGGATACCGCATCGTTGCCCGGCGCCTCCAGCAGGGTGAGGCCGGTGCGGCGCACGCGCTCGCCGTAATGGCGCACGTCGGTGACGGTGGCGCGCCCCGCCTTCTGCACCGCGCCCAGCGACTTTTCCTCCAGCGTGGTGATGCCGCCGGCGATGTTGCCGGGCGACGGATTCTCCGACACGGGCTCGCCATGCGCGACGAAATAGCCCTTGAAGCCGTTCACCAGCGCGACAATGCCGTCGAATACGTCTTCGCTGGTGGCGCGGTCCATCAGCAGCTGTTCGGCGCCGAACACTTCCGGAATCTCCGTCAGGATCGCGGCGCCACCCGCCCCCGTCACCGCATCGCTCATCCGGCCGACCAGCGGATTGGCGGTGAGGCCCGAGAAGCCGTCCGACCCGCCGCACTTCACGCCCAGCACCAGGTCTGACAGCGGCACCGGTTCGCGCGCCGCACCGCCTACCTGCGCGACCAGATCGGCGACATGCGCCAGCCCCTCCGCCACTTCGTCGGTCGAGGTCTGCGCGCGCACGGTGCGGATGCGCGGGTGTGCCGAAGGGTCGATCGCCGCCATCAGCCGGTCGAGCTGGTTCGATTCGCAACCCAGCCCGACCAGCACGACGCCCGCGGCATTGGGATGCTGCGCCAGCGCGGCGAGAATCGCGGTGGTGCCGTCGAGGTCGTCGCCAAGCTGCGAACAGCCATAGGGATGGACCAGCGCCTGCACCCCGTCGATCGTGCCGGCGTGGAGCGCGTCGGCGGCCTGCGCGATCTTCTGCGCGGTGCGCGCGACGCAGCCGACGGTCGGGATCACCCAGATCTCGTTGCGCGTCGCCACCCGCCCGTCGGCCCGGCGATAGCCGAGGAAGCTGCGCGTCGAGGGCGCGGGCGGCTCGGGCGACAGCGGCGCGTAGCGATAGGCGCCGCTGGTCGCGAGCGCGGTACGGACGTTGTGGACATGGACATGCTCGCCCGCCGCGATGGCGCGCGTCGCGATGCCGATCGGATAGCCGAACTTCAGCACCGGCGCGCCCGCCGCCAGATCGCGCAGCGCGAACTTGTGGCCGAACGCGATATCCTGACGCAGCACGACGCCCTCCCCCGTCTCGCCGGACGCAAGCGGCCGCAGCGCGGTGGCGACATCGTCGCGCGGATCGATGCGAAAGGTCGCGCGCGGCGCGACGGCGGTCGACGTTTCGGTCATGACACCGCTGTACCGCCGCGGTCGCCGTCTGTCGAACGCGCGCGGTCGCCAAACCCATGCGAAATATGCATCGTGACCTGCGCAGCCCGGTTACGGTCTCGGGCGTTCATGCCGCGGAAACGAGGAACAGGCGATGACGGAAGCGAAGTCCGGAACGGTTCATTACGACGGTGCGTCGGGCGGCTTCGGCTCGGTCAAGGGCATGGTCAAGACGCTGCTACGCGAACGGTCGTCGCCGGGCGCGCTCGCCACGCTGGCGGTGCAGAACAAAACCGGCGGCTATATGTGTTCGTCCTGCGCCTGGGGGAAGCCGGCCCATCCGCATACGTTCGAATTCTGCGAGAACGGCGCGAAGGCGACGATCTGGGATCTGACGCGCGATCGCTGCACGCCGGCGTTCTTCGCGAACACCAGCGTGACGGAGCTGCGCGACTGGTCGGACCATGATCTGGAAATGGTCGGGCGGCTGACCACGCCGCTGCGCTACGATGCGGCAAGCGACCGCTATGTCGAATGTTCGTGGGACGAGGCGTTCGCGGGCATCGCCGCCGCACTGAAGCCGCTCAATCCGAAATCGGCGATCTTCTACGCATCGGGCAAGGCGTCGCTGGAGACCAGCTACCTCTGGGCACTGCTGGCGCGGGCGTATGGCAACAACAACCTGCCCGACAGTTCGAACATGTGCCACGAGACGACGTCGGTCGCGCTGAAGAAGGTGATCGGCTCGCCGGTCGGCACCTGCGTGCTCGAGGATTTCGAGCATTGCGACGCGATCCTGTATTTCGGGCAAAATCCGGGCACCAATAGCCCACGCTTCCTGCATCCCTTGCAGGACGCGGTGAAGCGCGGGTGCAAGATCATCGTGTTCAATCCGGTGAAGGAAGTCGGGTTGATTCGCTTCGTCGATCCGCAGAACCCGCTGCAGATGCTGACGCAACAGCCGACGCAGCTGGCGCATCAGTATCTGCAGGTGCGGCCCGGCGGCGACATCGCCGCGGTGATGGGGCTGGTGAAGCGCGTGCTGGAGCGCGACGCGCAAGCGCTGGCGGCGGGGAAGCCCAGCGTGCTCGACCCGGACTTCCTCGACCAGCATACGACCGGTTGGGAGGAATTCCGCAATCACGCCCTGGCGATCTCGTGGGAGCAGATCGAGCGAAACTCGGGGCTGAAACGCGCCGATCTGGAAGCGGCGGGCGACGTCTATGTCGCGGCGGAGCGCACGATCGCGGTGTACGGCATGGGCCTGACCCAGCATGTCCATGGATCGCAGAGCATCCAGATGGTCGTCAACCTGATGCTGATGAAGGGCAATATCGGTCGGCAGGGTGCCGGCATGTGCCCGGTTCGCGGCCACAGCAACGTGCAGGGCCAGCGCACGGTCGGCATTTCGGAGAAGCCCGAGCTGGTGCCGCTCGACAAGCTGGCCGAGCAGTTCGCCTTCGATCCGCCGCGCGACGAGGGGCATACCACGGTCACCGCGTGCGAGGGCGTCCGCGACGGATCGGTGAAGGCGTTCCTTAGCCTCGGCGGCAATTTCCTGCGCGCCGCCCCCGACAGCGCCGCGCTGGAGCCCGACTGGGCCCAGCTCGACCTGACCGTCTCGATCGCGACCAAGCTCAATCGCAGCCATACGGTGCCGGGCAAGCAGGCCTATCTGCTCCCCTGCCTCGTCCGCGCAGAGGAGGACATGCAGGCGGGCGGGCGCCAGTCGGTGACGATGGAGGACAGCTTCAGCCACATCCACGGATCGTGGGGCAAACGATCGCCCGCATCGCCGCTTCTGAAGTCCGAGCTGGCGATCATCGCTGGCCTGGCGCAGGCACTGCTGCTGCCGAACCCGCAGATGCGCTGGGCGGACTGGACCGGCGACTATGCGTTGGTGCGCGACTGCATCGCCGAAACCTATCCCGAAGAGTTCCACGACTTCAACAAGCGGATGTGGCAGCCGGGCGGCTTCTACCGCGGCAACAGCGCGCGCGAACGCGTGTGGAAGACGGAGAGCGAGAAGGCCGAGTTCACGACGCCGACCGTGCTGTCGGCGGCGGGCGTCGGCGATGCGGACGGGCGCTTCCACCTCGTCACCATGCGCTCCAACGACCAGTTTAACACCACCATCTACGGCCACGACGACCGGCTGCGCGGCCTGTCGGGATCGCGGATGATCGTGCTGATGAACCCCGCCGACATCGAACGGCAGGGATTGCGCGCGGGCCAAATGGTGACGCTGGCCGGCGATGCGGAGGACGGCGTACGCCGCGCAGTGGCGGGGCTAAAGGTGACGCCGTTCGACCTGCCCGACGGCTGCGTCGGAGCCTATTATCCGGAAGCGAACCCGCTGGTGCCGCTCTGGTATCACGACAAGGAGTCGAAGACACCGGCGTCGAAGAGCGTGCCGGTACGGGTGGAGGTTTGAGGGGGCGGCATTGCCCGTCACTCAATGCCGACGATCACGTGTGCCGATTCGACAAGGGAAGTCTTTGGTCATTTGCAGGCTGTGCCTACCCGCGCATAAGGTCTGCACCGATGACAGAGGGTTGAGGATAGATGGACACCCGCATAGCGTCGATCGATGATGCAGCAGCGATGAGCCGAGTGCTACGCGAGATAATCGAAAATACAGGTCGAGAGCGGCCCAACGACGAAGCGTTCGTGGTCCGGCAGTATCTCGCCAACCCGGCCAGTATTCGTTGCACGGTAGCGGTTGACGACGAAGGGAATGTTGTTGGCTTTCAGTCGCTGGTGAAAGCGGAAGCGGGCAATCGTTACGACGTCCCGTCCGGCTGGGGAATCATCGGCACCCACATCAGCCCATGCGCACACCGGCAAGGTGTAGGGAGCGCGCTTTTTCGATCTAGCGGAGAGGCGGCAAAACAAGCGGCACTCGAGAAAATCGATGCCTATATCGGCGCCGATAATCCCTCTGGCCTCCGATACTATGAGGCTATGGGCTTCCGAACCTACCGCACGCAGGAAGGCGTCGTGCAAAAGGTATATTCAGTCGGGTAGCACCGTAAGCCACCGCTTTCTCGCTTCCCAATTGTTTGTAGACAGCCCGTCCCCCTACCCCACCCGCTCCCTTACCAACGACTCCACCACGGACGGGTCGGCCAGCGTCGATGTGTCGCCGAGCGCGCCGACTTCGCCTTCGGCGATCTTGCGGAGGATGCGGCGCATGATCTTTCCGCTGCGGGTCTTGGGCAGGCCCGGCGCGAATTGCAGCGCGTCCGGGGTGGCGATCGGGCCGATCTCCTTCCTGACCCACTGGCGCAGTTCGGTGCGCAATTCGTCAGACGGCTCGGCATCAGCGTTCAGCGTCACGAAGGCGTAGATGCCCTGCCCCTTCACGTCGTGCGGCATGCCGACGACCGCGGCTTCGGCGACATGGGTGTGGGCGACCAGCGCGCTTTCGACCTCGGCGGTGCCCATGCGGTGGCCGCTGACGTTGATGACGTCGTCAACGCGGCCGGTGATCCAGTAGTACCCGTCCTCGTCACGACGGCAGCCGTCGCCAGTGAAATATTTGCCCGGGTAGGTGGTGAAATAGGTCTGGAAGAACCGGTCGTGATCGCCCCACACGGTGCGCATCTGACCCGGCCAGCTGTCGGTGAGCACGAGGTTCCCCTCGACCGCGCCGTCCAGCACCTGCCCCTCCGCATCGACGATCTGCGGGAAGACGCCGGGCAGCGGCTTCGTCGCGCTGCCGGGTTTGAGTGGCGTCGCGTGCGGCAGCGGGGAGATGAGGATGCCGCCCGTCTCCGTCTGCCACCAGGTGTCGACCACCGGGCAACGGCCGTCGCCGACGACGCGGTGATACCACTCCCACGCTTCCGGATTGATCGGCTCGCCGACCGATCCGAGCAGGCGCAGACTCTGCCGGCTGTACGCCGTGACCCACGCATCGCCCTCCCGCATCAGCGCGCGGATCGCGGTCGGCGCGGTGTAGAGGATGTTGACGCCCAGCCGGTCGATCGTCTCCCAAAGCCGCCCGTGATCGGGATAGTTCGGCACGCCGTCGAACATCACCGTCGTCGCGCCGTTGGCGAGCGGGCCGTAGACGACATAGCTGTGCCCGGTAACCCAGCCGATGTCGGCGGTGCACCAGAAGATTTCGCCCGACCGGTAATCGAACACGTCGGCGAAGGTCTTCGCCGCCCAGACGAGATAGCCGCCGGTGGTGTGCAGCACGCCCTTCGGCTTGCCGGTCGATCCGGATGTGTAGAGGATGAACAGCGGGTCCTCCGCATTCATCGGTTCGGGCGCGCAATCGTCGGACACGCCGGCCATCGCTTCGTCGAGCCAGACATCGCGGCCCGCGACCATCGGCACGTCGGCGCCGGTGCGCTTCAGGACCAGGACGGTGTTCACGTCGGGGCAGCGCTCCAGCGCGGCATCGACATTGGCCTTCAGCGGAATGCGCTTGCCGCCGCGGCGGCCTTCGTCGGCCGTGATGACCAGCGTCGAACCGCAATCCTCGATCCGGCCCGCCAGGCTGTCGGGGGAGAAGCCGCCGAACACGATCGAATGCACCGCGCCGATCCGCGCGCAGGCGAGCATCGCCGCCGCCGCCTCCGGCACCATCGGCAGATAGAGGGTGACGCGATCACCCTTCGCGACGCCGTGCGCCTTCAGCACGTTGGCGATGCGGCAGGTGTCGCGGTGCAAGTCGCGGTAGGTGATGCGCCGCGTCTCGCCGGGCTCGTCGCCCTCCCACACGATCGCGACATCGTCGCCGCGCGTGGCGAGATGGCGGTCGAGGCAGTTGGCCGACAGGTTGAGCGTGCCGTCCGCGAACCAGCGGATGCGGAAATCGGCTTCGGCGAACGACACGTCCTTCACGGTGGAAAACGGCGCGATCCAGTCGATCCGCGCCGCCTCGTCCCGCCAATAGCCGTCCGGATCGGCGGCGGCGCGGGCGTATTGGCGCTCATACTCGGCGGTGTCGATCGTCACCCGGTTCGCCGTCATGCTCATCCTCTCTCGCGTCTTGCTTTGCACGGTCTATCGCGGTTCGGATTGCGGTTGTGAAGGGCGGGTGATGTCCGGGTTTGAGGCTGGCCGAATCATGACTATCTGCGCAGTATGACGACAGCGCCTCCGACCACCACCCGCCGTACCCTGTTGCGCGGCGGCGCGGGGCTGGCCGCGGCGGGCGCGTTGCCGGCCTGGGCGCAGAGCGGGACGGCGGGGCTGGCCGCACCCGCCCTCCCCGTGCTGTCGGGCGAGGACATCCGCCTGCGCATCGCCCACCAGATGATCGAGATCGACGGCCGGCGCGGGCATGCGATCGGCATCAACGGCAGCGTGCCCGCGCCGCTGATCCGGTTGCGCGAAGGGCAGCGGGTCCGGCTGCACGTCGAGAATGCGCTGGACGAGACGACCTCGCTGCACTGGCACGGGCTGATCCTGCCGTTCCATATGGACGGCGTGCCGGGCGTGAGCTTCCCCGGCATCGCAGCCGGCACGACCTTCACCTACGACTTCCCGGTCGTGCAGTCGGGCACCTACTGGTATCACAGCCATTCGGGATTGCAGGAGCAGATGGGGCTTTATGGCCCGATCGTGATCGATCCCGCCGGCGCGGAGCCGGTGCCGACGGACCGCGAGCATGTCATCCTGCTTTCCGACTACAGCTTCCGTCATCCGCATGCGATCTTCACCCGGCTGAAGCAGCAGGGCGGCTATTACAACTACCAGAAGCTGACGGCGGGCGATGGCGAGCCGGTGTCGGGAGAGACGCGACGCGAATGGGCGCGGATGCGGATGGACCCGACCGATATCGCCGACGTGACGGGGGCCGAGTACCGCTTCCTCGTCAACGGGCATGGGCCCCGGGACGGCTGGACGGCGCTGTTCAGGCCCGGCGAACGGGTGCGGCTGCGCATCGTCAACGGCTCGGCGATGACGAGCTTCAACGTGCGGATACCGGGGCTCAAGCTGACGGTGGTCGCCGCAGACGGCCTGCCGGTCCGCCCGGTGCCGGTGGACGAATTCCAGATCGCGGTCGCCGAAACCTATGACGTGATCGTCGAGCCGGCGGAGGACCGGGCCTATCCGCTGGTGGCGGAGTCGATCGACCGGTCGGGCATGGCGCTGGCGACGCTCGCGCCGCGCATGGGCATGCGCGCGGTGACCCCGCCGCTGCGCAAGCGTGCGGTGCTGACGATGGCGGACATGGGCATGGCCGGTATGGCGGGCATGGGCCACGACATGGCGGGCATGGATCATGGTGCCGCACTCATGCAGCATTCGATGCGCGACTTCTCGAACGCGCCGGGTGTCGCGAAGACCGCGACCGTGCAGACGATCTCGCCCATGCCGGTCGACCGGATGGGCGATCCGGGCATCGGCCTGTCCGACGTCGGGCACCGGGTGCTGACCTATCGCGACCTGATCGCCGCGGCGCCGAACCCCGACACGCGACCGCCGGGGCGCGAACTGCGCATCCACCTGACCGGCAACATGGAACGCTATATGTGGGCGTTCGACGGCGTGAAGCTGTCCGAAGTGACCAAGCCGATAGCGTTCACGCAAGGCGAGCGCGTGCGCGTCGTGCTGGTCAACGACACGATGATGGCGCACCCGATCCACCTGCACGGGCATTTCTTCGAACTGGCGACCGGCCACGGCGACCATGCCCCGCGCAAGCATACCGTCAACGTCCAGCCCGGCGGCACCGCGGCGTTCGACCTGACCGCCGATGCGGTCGGCGACTGGGCGTTCCATTGCCACATGCTCTACCACATGCATGCGGGCATGATGCAGGTGGTGACGGTGCGCCCGGCGGGGGATGCGGCATGACGCTGGCGTTCGCGATCGCGCTAATGACGCAGACCTGTTCGCCTCAGCATGCCGCGATGGGGCATTGTGCGATGACGATGCCGATGCCCAAGGCGCCCGCCGTGAAGGCGAAGCCTGCGCGCAGGGTGACGCCGGCAGTGCGGAAAGCGCGACCGCAAGCCGCCGCTCTGCCACCCGCAGCGACCCCTACAGAAGCTGCGTCCATGTCGATGCCGATGCCCGCCGCGCCCGAGGCCGCAGCCGCCTGCGCGCCGGAACATGCGGCGATGGGACACTGCACGCCGACCGCGCCCGCAGCGATCGGCAACGCCCCGCCGCCACCTTCCGTCCCCGCCACCTATGCCGACCGCATCTGGGGTGCAGCCGCGATGGCGCCGTCGCGCGACCTGCTGCGGCGCGAGCACGGCGGGGGGCGGTTCAGCCGTATCATGCTCGACCGGGCCGAGATCGATCCCACCGATGACGGCTATCGCTGGGATGCGGACGCCTGGTTGGGTGGCGACATCGACCGGCTGGTGGTGAAGACCGAGGGCAAAGGCCGCGCGCGGCTGGAGCAGGCGGAGGTGACCGCGCTCTACAGCCGCGCGGTTGGGCCGTATTTCAACGTGCAGGCGGGTGTGCGCCACGACCTGCGGCCCGAACCCTCACGCACGCATGTGGTCTTGGGGGTCGAGGGTCTGGCGCCCTATTGGTTCGACGTGGAAGCGCACGCGTTCCTGTCTACGAAGGGCGAACTGCGCGCGGAAGTGTCGGCGGATTACGACCAGCGCATCACCCAGCGACTAATCCTGCAACCGCGGGTGGAGGTCGACCTGTCGGCGCAGGATATTCCGGCGCTCGGTGTGGCGGCGGGGATGTCGGGGGCGGAGCTTGGATTGCGGCTGCGCTATGAAATCGCTCGGGAATTCGCGCCGTATGTGGGGGTGGTGCACGAGCGGCGGTGGGGTAGTGGAGGCGATACGTCGACCGGGGTGGTGCTTGGGGTGCGGGCCTGGTTCTGAAGCACCAGTCCATTCACCGTTCGTGCTGAGCTTGTCGAAGCACTGCCCTTCTTCCGAACCGGGCGCTTTCGGCATGAAGAAGGGCAGCCCCCTTCGACTGCCTGCCAAGGCAGGCGCTCAGGACAGGCTTCTACAAGCTCAGGGCGAACGGTGGCGGTGACGTTACCGCACCCCCAGCAGCTTGTGCGTCTGCAGCGACAGCCGCCACTTCGGCCGCGCCATCGCGAAGTCGAGTGCGGCGGCCAGGTTTGCGGGCGCCTGCGCGTCGTCCATCGGCTGGACAAGGAAATTAGCGAAGTCCCACGCCTCCATCGCGTCCGAGTCGCTGCCCACCTGCGGCCACACCAGCTTCAGCTCGTCGCCTCGCGTCTGGACGACGGTGCTGCCCGCCTTCGGGCTGATGCACACCCAGTCGATGCGCGGATGCGCGGGGAGCGTGCCGTTGCTCTCCATCGCGATGCGGAAACCCTGCGCGTGAAGCGCGTCGACGACGCCGTCGTCGATCTGGAGCATCGGCTCGCCCCCGGTCAGCACGACGAAGCGGTGGTCGCGGCCCGGCCCCCAGGCGTCCGCGACCGCCTGCGCCAGTGCGGCCCCATCGGCGAAGCGCCCGCCGCCGTCACCGTCCACCCCGACGAAATCGGTGTCGCAGAAGCGGCATACCGCGGTCGCGCGATCCTGCTCGCGGCCCGACCACAGGTTGCACCCGGCGAAGCGCACGAACACCGCGCGGCGACCGGCGTTCACACCCTCCCCCTGCACGGTCAGGAACAGTTCCTTGACGGCGTAGCTCATGGCGCGGGGGCGTAGACCGTCGGATCGGGGATACCGGCCTCGACATAGCCCTTCGCGCGCAGGCGGCAGCTGTCGCACCGGCCGCAATGGACGCCGCCGGGCGCGGGATCGTAGCACGACCAGCTGAGCCCGGCGTCGAGCCCGAGCCGCAGCGCTTCGGCGGCGATCTGCGCCTTGGTCATATGCTGCAAGGGCGCGCGGATGCGGAACGGGCGACCCTCGACCCCCGCCTTGGTCGCGAGTTCGGCCATCCCCTCGAACGCCGCGATGAATTCGGGGCGGCAGTCGGGATAGCCCGAATAGTCGAGCGCGTTGACGCCGATATAGATGTCGCGCGCGCCCGCCGCCTCCGCCCAGGCGAGCGCCAGGCTGAGGAACACCGTGTTGCGCGCGGGGACGTAGGTGACGGGAATGCCCGGCTGCACGCCGTCCTTCGGCACGGCGATGTCGTCGGTCAGCGCAGATCCGCCGAACGCGGAGAGGTCGAGCGGCAGGACGATGTGGCGCTCGACGTCCAGCATATGCGCGACGCGACGTGCGGCGGCGAGTTCGACACGGTGGCGCTGGTTATAGTCGAACGACAGCGCGAACAGGCGATGCCCGTCCTCCTTCGCGCGGCCGGCGGACACCATCGAGTCCAGCCCCCCGGACAGGAGGACGATAGCAAAGGTCGGATCTGGCATATCGTTTCGCTACGCGCCTGTCGCGCTCATCGCAACGCCGCCAACGACGAAAGGGCCGCCCGAGGGCAGCCCAGTGTCAGCCAAAGCTAGGGATGTGCCGTCAAGCACCAGCATTTCCTACGCGCCGCAGGGTTAACCCGCGGTTACCGATGCCGACGAAATCGAATCGAGCGGGATCGGGAAGTTGGTCGCGCAGAAGGCGCAGTCGACGACGATATTGCCCGCCGCGTCCGCCATGTCGGCGCGATCCTCTGGCGGGAACTTCGCCAGCACCTGCGCGACATAGGCGGGATCGCAGCGACAGCCACGCAACAGCGGCGTCGCGGCGAGCACGCGCACCTCCCGCTCCTCATTGAACAGCCGCCAGACGAGCGTCTCCAGCGGCAGCGCGGCGTCGGTCAATTCCTCCGCCCCCACCGTCTCGCCGAGCGCGACGACATGATCCCATTCGGGGTGATCCATCCGCACATGCAGCCGCTCGCGCCCCACCTCGCCCTCGGGCAGATGTTGCAGGAAGATGCCGCCGGCGACGCGCTGGCCGTCGTCGCTGCGGGTCGCGCCGACGCGGATCAGGCTCGGGATTTGCTCCGACTGCAGGAAATACATCTCCGCCGCCGAGGCGAGCGTATCGCCGTCCAGCGGCACGATGCCCTGATAGCGTTCGCCCGACGTCACCTGATCGAAGGTGATCGCCAGATGCCCGGTGCCGAACAGCGCGTAGAGCGACGGCGCCTCGCCCGCCTCGACCAGCCGGTCGGCGTCATACTGGACATAGCCGCGCAGCTCGCCGTCGCGGTAGTCGGCGACCAGCAGCGATACGACCCCGCCGGTCGCCTGCGCCTGCAGCGTCAGCTGGCCCTGCGCATCCTTCAGCAGCGTGCCGAGCAGCGCGGTCAGCGTCAGCGCCTCGACCAACACCGCCTCGATCGCCGGCGGATAGGCGTGGGCGGCGACGATCGAGTCGACGAGCGGCCCCAGCCGCACCACGCGCCCGCGGGCGTGGCGATCGGGCAGCGTGAAGCCGAGCGCGCGGTCGAGATCGGGGAGGGTCGGGGTGTCGGTCATGATGCTCTCTCACCCGTTGGTCACGAGCTTGTCGAAGAACCGCTCTTCGATCGGCCGGCGCAACGCTCGCGGCACGAAGTACGGTGCTTCAACAAACTCAGCACGAACGGTATTTTGTGTGAGCGGGCGAGATAGGAAGGCCCTGCCGCCCCCGCAACCTACCCGATCTGGCCGAAGCACCAGCGCAGGATCGACTTCTGCGCGTGCAGGCGGTTCTCCGCCTCGCGCCAGATGCGCGATTGCGGACCGTCGATGACGCTCGACACCACCTCCTCCTCGCGGTGCGCAGGCAGGCAGTGGAGGAAGATCGCCTTGGAATCAGCGCGCGCCATCAGCGCTTCGGTGACCTGATACGGCATCATCGCCGCCAGTTTCTGTTCGGCATGCGCCTGACCCATCGAAATCCAGGTATCGGTGACGACGACATCGGCGCCGTCGACCGCGCGCACGGGATCGCGCTCCACGCTAACGCGCGCATTGCTGTCGGAGAGGCGGGCATTTGCCTCGTCCAGCCAGCGCGCCTCGGGGTCATAGCCCTCGGGACAGGCGGCCGCGACGGAGAACTGGAACAGCCCCGCCGCCTCCAGGATTGAATGCAGCACGTTGTTGCCGTCGCCGAGCCACGCCACTTTCAGGCCGGGCAGAGACTTGCCCTCCTCCACCACGGTCAGCAGGTCGGCGACGATCTGGCACGGGTGGGAGGCATCGGTCAGGCCGTTGAGCACGGGCACGCTGGCGAACTCGGCCATCTCCACCGCCTTCGCATGATCGTCGGTGCGGACCATGATCGCGTCGCAGAAGCCCGAGAGCACGCGCGCGGTGTCCGCCACCGTCTCGCCGCGGCCGAGCTGCGTCGTTGCGCTGTCGAGGATCAGCGCGGACCCGCCGAGCTGGCGCATCGCCATGTCGAAGGACACGCGGGTGCGGGTCGAGGATTTCTCGAACACCATCGCCAGCGTCCGGCCGGCGAGCGGCGCGTCGGCATCCGGTGCGCCCTTTGGCAGGCCGGCCCGCGCCGCCTTGCGATCGATCGCATCGGCCAGGATCGCGGCGATGCCGTCGGCACCGGCGTCGGACAGGTCCAGGAAATGGCGAATCATCTTAATTTCCTCCCCGGCACGGGAAGGGGGACCGCGAAGCGGTGGAGGGGGGCCTCCACTAACGCTACGCTCGCGGCACTCCCCCTCCACCAAGCCGCTTCGCGTCTTGGTCCCCCTCCCCGCGAGCGGGGAGGATCGATTCAATCATCGGCCAGCGGCAAATAGCTCCGCGCACCTGCGCTCAGCCGCTCGATGCACTCGGCGATATGGCTCTCGTCGATCACCAGCGGGGGCAGCACGCGGAAGACATTCTCCCCCGCCGCGACCGTCAGCAACCCGTGATTGTCGCGCAGATGCGCCACGAAATCGCGCGCGACCGCGGTGTCCTTCAGCTTGATGCCGAGCATCAGCCCACGCCCACGGATCTCCTCGAACAGGTGATCGTGGTTCGGCAGCAATTGTTCGAACGCGGCGCGCAGGCGGTCGCCCATCGCGGTGACCCGCTCAAAGAAGCCCGCCTCCAGCATCACGTCGAGCACCGCCTGCCCCGCCGCCATCGCGAGCGGATTGCCGCCGTAGGTGGAGCCATGCGTGCCCGCGACCATGCCCTTGGCCGCTTCCTCGGTGGCGAGGCAGGCGCCCAGCGGGAAGCCGCCGCCGATGCCCTTCGCCACCGTCATGATATCCGGCACGATGCCGTAATGCTCGTAGGCGAAGAACTTGCCGGTGCGACCGTAACCGCACTGGATTTCGTCGAGCACCAGCAGCAGGCCGTGTTCGTCGCTTGCCTTGCGCAGGCCGGTGATGAATTCGGGCGTGCCGGCGGTCATGCCGCCCTCGCCCTGCACCGTCTCGACCAGGAAGCCCGCGGTTTCCTCGTCGATCAGCGCCAGCGCGGCGTCGAGATCGTTGAACGGGGCATAGGCGAAGCCCGGCAGCAATGGTTCGAACCCGTCGCGCATCTTCGACTGGTCGGTCGCGCTGATCGCGCCGAGCGAGCGGCCGTGAAAGGCGTTGCGGAAGGTGATGAGCTTGTGCCGCTCAGGGTTGCCGTTGACGAAGTGGTAGCGGCGCGCGGTCTTAATCGCGCACTCGATCGCCTCGACGCCCGAATTGGTGAAGAACACCGTGTCGGCGAAGCAATTGTCGATGATGCGCTGCGCCAGCGCCTCGCCCTGCGGCGACCCATAGAGGTTGCTGACGTGCATCAGCGTCGCGGCCTGATCGGCGATCGCCTTCGTCAGGTGCGGGTGGCCGTGGCCGAGCGCGTTGACGGCGATGCCGGCGGCGAAATCGAGATACTGCTCGCCCTGCTCGCCATAAAGGTAGCAGCCCTCGCCTCGCACCGGCCGCACCCCGCAGCGGGGATAGACGGGCATGAGGGGAGTGATCGCCACCGTAAGATCTCCAAATGAAAATGGCGGCCCGAACATGGGCCGCCGGAGCGCGCTTCTACTAAGGGAGTGCCGAGGGCGTCAATTCTTGAGCTTCCACCCGCTCTTCAGCAGCGCATAGCAGGCGATTCCCATGACCACGTCAATCGCGAGGATGATCGCGCCCGACGCCCAGATCGAAAGATAGCCGTCCGACACGCCGAGGAAGCCGTAGCGGAAGCCCGAGATAATGTAGAAGAACGGGTTGGCGTGGCTGATCGCCTGGAACGCCGGGGCCAGCCGGTCGACCGAATAGAAGGTGCCCGACAGCAGGGCGAGCGGGCCGACGACGAAATTGGTGACGGCGGCGGCGTGATCGAATTTTTCCGCCCACACCGACGTCATCACGCCCAGCAGCGCGAGGAATGCCGACCCGAACAGCGCGAACCACAGGATGGCGAGCGGCGCGACCGGGGTCACGTGAACGCCCGGCCACAGCGCCATCGCCAGCCACACCGCCCCGCCGACGCAGAAGGCACGCGTGACGGCGCCACCGGTCAGCGCCGCGAGCAGCTCGGCGGTCGACAGCGGCGGCATCAGATAGTCGACGATCGTCCCCTGGATCTTGCCGACGAGCAGCGAGAAGCTGGCATTGGCGAAAGCGTTCTGCAGCATCCCCATCATGATGAGGCCCGGCGCGATGAAATCGGCGAAGGCGACGGTGGTGCCACCGACCGGCACCGCGCTCCTGCCCCCCATCGCGACCGTGAACACGACGAGAAACAACAGGGTCTGGACGGCCGGCGCCCAGATCGTCTGGAGCTGCACCTTGAAGAAACGGCGCACCTCCTTCACATAGAGGGTCTTCAATCCGCCCCAGTTGACGTTCCGGATCGTCGGGACACCGGGGGCGGGCATCAGGGTTTCCGCGGAATGGTGGGGCTGGTCGATCATCGCATTGCCGCGTAATCGACCCCGCCCGCCCCCGCAAGCACGAGAGCTAAGACGACGCCATGAGCTGGACCGAGGAACGGATCGACACGCTGAAGACGATGTGGGAGGGCGGCCAGACCGCCAGCCAGATCGCCGAGGCGCTGGGCGGCGTCAGTCGCAACGCCGTGATCGGCAAGGCGCATCGCCTGGGCCTGCAGTCGCGCCCGTCCCCGGTGAAGGCGAACGATCCTGCGGCCGTAGCGGCAGCCGCTGCTCCCGCCGCGCCGGCACCGGTCGCCGCCCCCCCGCCGCCCCCCGCGCCGAAGGCGGCAGCGCCGACGCCCGCTCCTGTCGAGGACGACGCCGAAGCCGAAGACGAGGCGCCGTTCTCCACGACCGAGGACGATGACGACGAAGAGACGGCGATCCCCGCCGCCGCCCCCGCCGAGCCGCGCCCCGATGCGCCGGTGCTGCGATCGGTCGGACCGGGCGGGTTCGTGCGGCAGAACCCAGGCGAGCAGGCGGCACCCGCCACACCCGCGCCGCCGCGTCGGCTCGTGCCGGCGAAGCCCAGCGAGGCGATTGCGGGCAAGACCAGCCTGCTCGACCTGAACGATCGCATTTGCAAATGGCCGCTTGGCCATCCCGGCGAACCCGATTTCCACTTCTGCGGCGAGAAGGTGAATCCGGGCTTCCCATATTGCGTCGATCATTGCGGCCACGCCTATCAGGCGCAGCTGCCGCGCCGCGACCGGCGCCCGCCGCCGCCGATGCCTTACGGCGGCCCGCGGGTGCGCTAAGCCGGCATACGAAAAACCCGTTCCTGCCGCGCAGGAACGGGTTATTTCTAGGCAAGGGTTGAATGCTTGCCGCTCCGCGGCACTGGACGCGCTATTCGAGTGCCTCGCGCGCGTCCCGGACCAGCTTCGTCGCGCTCGACAGCCGACGCCGGTCCAGACCGTCCAGAAATTCCACGCACATGCCGTCGACGACGCGGTTCACGCTCTTCAACATCGTGACGGCCGCGTCGGTCAGGCGCAGGCCCTTCGCCCGCCGATCACCCTCGACCGCGACCCGCTCGACCAACCCAGCCGCTTCCAAGGCATGAAGTTGCCGCACCAACGTCGGCCCCTCGATCCCGACGACATCGGCCAGCGCACGCTGGGTCACTGTACCGTCAAGCGCACCGATCCAATACAGCACGGTCGCGCGCGCTAGGGTCATGCCCTCAGGCTTCAGTCGCTCGTCGACTCGCTGGCGCCATCGGCGGCTAAGGAGGACACATTCTCGAACGAAATCAAGGGTCGGGCGGTCGGCTTCAGTCTGCACGAAGCGTTATTGTGCTATGATTCTTATTAGTGCAACGCTCACATTACCCATTTTGGTATATCGTGTACCGAAAACGGGACAGTCGATCCGGCCGCGAACATCCGGATGACCGCGCGGGCAAACTGCTGCTAAGATAGCCGAAATTTGCCGGGGGAATCATGCACCACAGCGTCGCGACCGTACTTGCCAGCCTGTTCTCGCTCGGCGCGGCAACGGCACAGGTGGCACCCACGCCGCAGGACAAGCCGGTCGAGCAGACTAGGGCGCCGGAGGACAAGGCGCGCGACCCGCTGCCACAACCTCAGCCTCTGCCCAGCCCGCAGCCGACGCCGGTGATCGCCCAGTCACAGCCCGTCGCCACGCCCACGCCCCCCGCCAAACCCGCGAAGTGGGACGTCAACGCCCCGCCCGGCGCCACCATCCGCCAGGCGAGGATCGATGTCGATCAGGGCAGCTGGATGGACATCGACGTCAGTCGCGACGGGCGCACGATCGCCTTCACGCTGCTGGGTGACATCTACACCATGCCGATCGCAGGCGGCACGCCGACGCGGATCGCCGAGGGGCTGGCCTGGGAGGTGCATCCGCGCTTTTCGCCCGATGGACGCCGCATCGCCTTCACCTCCGATCGCGGTGGTGGCGACAATATCTGGGTGATGAACGTCGACGGCAGCGACAAAAGGCAGGTGACGAAAGAAAACTTCCGCCTGCTCAACCAGCCGACGTGGAGCCCGGACGGCCGCTTCATCGCCGCCAAGAAGCATTTCACCACCGGCCGTTCGCTCGGAACCGGCGAGGTGTGGCTGTACCATGTGTCGGGCGGTGCCGGCATCCAGCTGGTCAAGCGTGCCAGCGAGCAGCTGCAGAAGGAACTGGGCGAGCCCGTCTACACGCCCGACGGCAAGGGCATCTACTACACCCGTAACGTCACGCCGGGCCCGATCTTCGAATATGCGCAGAATTCGAACACCGACCTGTTCAACATCGAACGCTACGACATCGCCACCGGCGAGGTTTCGACTATCGCGTCGGGCGCAGGCGGATCGGTGCGGCCGACGCCATCGCCCGACGGCAAGTCGATCGCCTTCGTCCGGCGCGAGCGAACGCGGTCGAAGCTGTACGTGAAGGATCTGGCGTCGGGCATCGAGCGCAAGATCTACGACGCGCTGGATCAGGACGTGCAGGAGACCTGGGCCGTCACCGGCGTCTATCCCAATATGGCGTGGACCCCGGATTCGACGTCGGTCGTGTTCTGGGCCGGCGGCAAGATCCGGCGCGTGAATGCGGACGGCGGCGGCGCGGCGGTGATCCCGTTCCGCGTCAGCGACACGCGCGGCTTTATCGCAGCACCCCACCCCACGATCCCGGTGGCGCCAGCGACGTTCGAGACGAAGATGCCGCGTTTCGCCGCGGTGTCGCCGGATGGCGGTCGCGTGATCTTCGAGACGCTCGGCAAGCTGTACGTCAAGCCGATGGCGGGCGGCGCCGCGCGGCGGCTGACGAGCGGGACCGGCGACGATTTGGAGCTGTTCCCGACCTGGTCGCGCGACGGTCGGACGATCGCCTTCGTCGGCTGGACCGATGCCGGGCTGGGCCGCATCCGCACGGTGGCGGCTAGCGGCGGCACCGCGCGCGACGTAACGACGCAGCCGGGCCATTATGCGCGCCCGAAATTCTCGCCCGATGGCCGCACGATCGTGTTCGAAAAGGGTGAGGGCGGCGCGCTGACCTCCCCCGAATGGTCGGAGAACCCCGGCGTCTACCGCGTTGCGGCGAGCGGCGGCGTGCCGGCGCGCGTGGCGAAGGGCATGGCCGCGCCGCAGTTCGGCAAGGACGGCGACCGCGTCTTCATGATCGCCAGCTCGGGCGGCAAGCGCCAGCTGATCTCCACCGACCTGTCCGGCAACGACAAGCGCGTCCACGCCAGCGGTGAGCTGACCAGCGACTATATCGTGTCCCCGGACGAGGATTACGTCGCATTCCGCCAGAACTATGCCGCGTTCGTAACCCCGCTGATGCCCGGCGTGCAGGACGCGCCGGCCGACATGGACGGCAAGGCCCTGCCGGTCACTCGCGCCAGCGCGGGCGGGGCGGAGTACATCCACTGGTCGAATGACGGAAAGCGCCTGCACTGGTCGCTCGGGCCGACGCTCTACACTGCAGACAGCGCCGCGCTGTTCCGCCCCGCCCCCGCAGGTGAGGATGCACCGAAGTTCGTGCCGCCTGCGACCGGCGTGTCGCTGTCGACGCAGCGGGCTGCGGTGAAGCACAAGGGGGTAGTCGCGCTGACCGGTGCGCGCATCGTCACGATGCGCGACGACGCCGGCGGCATCGTCGACGACGGCACGATCCTGATCGACGGAGACCGCATCGTCGCGGTCGGCCCGCGCGCCTCCACGCCCGTCCCTGCCGGCGCGACGACGATCGATATGGCCGGCAAGACGATCATTCCCGGTCTGGTCGATGCCCATGCCCACGGGCCGCAGGGCGATGACGAGATCGTGCCGCAACAGAACTGGTCGGCGATCCAGAACCTCGCGATGGGCACGACGACGATCCACGATCCGTCCAGCCAGGCGAGCGAGATCTTCGTGGCGTCCGAACGACAGCAGGCCGGCACCCTGCTCGCGCCGCGCATCTTCTCGACCGGAGAGATCGTCTATGGCGCGAAGGCGGCGGGGGTCTATGCGCAGATCGACAGCCTGGACGACGCGATGGCCCACGTCCGCCGGCTGAAGGCGCAGGGCGGCCATTCGGTGAAGAACTACAACCAGCCGCGCCGCGAACAGCGCCAGCAGGTGGTCGAGGCCTCGCGCGCGGAGAACATGCTGGTGGTGGCGGAGGGCGGGTCGCTGTTCGGCATGGACATGACGATCGTCGCCGACGGCAATTCGACGCTGGAGCATAATATTCCGCTCGACATCTTCTATGAAGATGTATTGAGCTTCATGAGCCAGGCGACGACCAACTACACGCCGACCCTGGTGGTCAGCTACGGCGGGCTCGCCGGCGAACCCTATTGGGATCAGGCGATGGAGGTTTGGAAACATCCGCTGCTACGCCACACGCCGCCCGACCGGCTGACCGCGAAGCTGACGCGTGTGACCAAGGCGCCGGAGGAAGATTTCGTCGACGACGACAATGCGCGGGAGGCGAACAAGCTCGCCAAGCGCGGCGTGAAGGTGTCGATCGGCGCGCATGGGCAGCAGGCGGGTATCGGTTCGCACTTCGAACTGTGGAGCTTCGTTCGCGGTGGCATGACCCCGCTGGAGGCGCTGCGCGCGGGCACGATTGCCCCGGCGCAGTCGCTTGGCATGGCGAAAGACATCGGCAGTCTTGAGGTCGGCAAGCTCGCCGATCTGGTCGTGCTCGACGCCGATCCGACGGTCGACATCCGCAATTCGGACAAGATCGCGCGGGTGATGCTGGGCGGGCGGCTGTACGACGCCGCGACGATGAACGAGGTCGCCACTGGCACGGCGAAACGCCTGCCCTATTGGTGGGAGAGCGGCAATCGCGCCGGATCGTCCACCCCCACGGCAGCGCATGCGAGCGGCGATGGCCACGGGCACTGAGGGCGGCGGCGCCGCCGCGCGGGCGCGGCTGAACGCCGACATGGTGCTGGTCGCGGCCGGCGACCGTGCGGCACTGCGCCGCGTCTATGACGCGACCGCCGCACGACTGTTCGGCATCTGCCTGGCGCTGACCGGCGATCGCGAGGCGGCAGAGGACGCGCTGCAAGAAACCTTCGTGAAGGTCTGGCGTCGCGCCGCGCGGTTCGATGCGACGCGGGCGAGCGCGATCACCTGGATTTCGCTGATCGCGCGCGGCAACGCCATCGACACGCGCCGCGCGTCGTCGCGCACCTTGCGCGATCAGGACGCGGTGCTGGCGCACGAAACCGCGGACAGCGAAGGCCTGCCGGTGGACGAAGCGGTGCTGAACGACTGCCTCGATCGCCTCGACGCGGTACAGGGCACGGTCATCCGTTCGGCGTATTACGGCGGATATAGCTACGACGAACTGGCGCGGCAGGCCGAAGTGCCGCTACCCACGATGAAGAGCCGGATACGGCGCGGGCTGCTCGCGCTCAGGAGGTGCCTCGATGGCGAATGACGACGGCATCGTGCCCGGCACACCGGACGAACGCGACGTCGTGGCCGGCGAACTGGCACTGGGCGTGCTGGAGGGCGACGAGCGCGCCGCCGCGCTTCGCCGGACGCTGGCCGACCCCGAATTCGCGCAGGCGGTGGACCGGTGGCAGCATCGGCTGGCCCCGATGCTCGACACGCTGCCCGCGGTCGATCCGCCCGCCGACCTGTGGCGGCAGATCGCGGCGCGGATCGGCGACGCATCCTCCGCCGCGCTGGCGCGCTGGCGGGCCGGCGCACTGGTCGCCAGCGCCATCGCCGCCTGCTTGGCGGCGGTGATCGTGCTGCGGCCCGAGCCGCCCGTGCCGACACCCGTGCAGGCGCCGCTGCTGCTGGCGCAGGTGCAGGGCGAAGCGGGACCGATCGTCACCGCGCGCTACGACACGATCGACGGGCGGCTGCACGTCCGTACCGCGAACCTGCCGACCGGCGCGCTGGTGCCCGAACTCTGGGTGATCGGCAGCGACGCCACGCCGCGCTCGCTGGGCCTCGTCGCGCTGAATCGGGCGGGCGTCTATACGCTGACGGCGACGGACCGCGCGCGGCTGGCCGACGGTGCGACGCTGGCGATCACGCTGGAGCCGCAGACGCAGGGTCGGCACGACGCGCCCAGCACGCCGGTGCTGGGGACGGCGCGGTTGACGTCGATCTGACGAACGGAGTGAGTTAGGAGCGAGGGGATACGCGGCGGCCGGTGCCCGCCCCTCGCCCGGCTTAATCCTTCGCGAACGCCCCTAGCAGGCGTGCGTGGGCATCCTCCGCCACGCCATAGCTGCCACCCGCGATCGCGCGCAGGCCGGCGCGGTCGCGGATCGCCAGCCGGCCGCGGACGCAGCGGACGATGCCGTCGCCCTCCATCACGTGCAGGCAGTCGGTGACGCTGGCGCGGCGGACGCTCAACGTCGCCGACAGCTCGACATGAGTGATCCCCATGCTGTCGCCATCGATGCGGTCGTGCAGCATCAGCAGCAGGCGCGCCAGGCGCGCATCCACGCCGTCGCACAGGCCGGACGCGACCGACTGCGCCATCTGGACGGTCATCGTCTGGACGAACGTCATCATCAATGCACGGAGCGACGGGTGCCGGTCGCACAAATCGCGCAGTACCATCGCGTCGATCGAGAGCGCGTCACCGCCATCGAGCAGCGCGGAAGCGCCATGCGAGTCATGACCGTCGCCCAGCAGTGCGGGCCAACCGATCATGCCCTCCCGCCCGATCATGCCAACGTTGACGATCGCGCCGGTACCGGTCCGCTCCGTCACGATCGCGAGCAGAGTCTCGGGAAACCACACCTGGCCCGCGTGCGCACCAACCGTCAGCGACACGCCCCGCAGGATGGTCGCGCGCGACAGATGCGGCAGCATGGCGGACACACAATCACTGTCCAGTTGCGCGATGAGCGCGTTGGTCGGCCTGTCGATCGTTTCGGTCTTGGCTGCTGGCACGGAACCTCGTCGGAACTATCGGCACATTAATGATCTAACATCCGATATAAGCAGCGTTTTGGATGCACTTGGTGCGCCAGCGGACGCAAAAATATTATCCGGGAACATCGAACGCCTTTTCCCGGTTCGGCATCGGATATCCAAACGACAAGATATCAATGCACGGGAGGTGTCCATGGCCGAGGAAGTAGAACTGCTCGAAGCGCTCGATGCGCGAGCAAAACGACGGGAGGAGCGTCGCGAGTTCTTCCGCGCCGTCGGTGGCGCGACGATGTTCGCGGGCGGTGCGGCGATCGCCATGGGCGGTGGTATCACCGCGCTCCAGGCACAGACTGCTCCGACCGATGCGGATGTCCTGAACTTCGCGCTGAACCTCGAGTATCTCGAGGCGCAATTCTATTACTATGCGTCGTACGGCACCGGAATCCCGGCGTCGAACCTGACGGGCACCGGCACACCGGGTGCAGTCATCGCCACCAACGCCGGTGCTGTGCCGTTCACCGATCCGGCCGTGCGGGCCTATGCCCGTGAGATTGCCGACGACGAGCTGGCCCATGTGCAGTTCCTGCGCACGGCGCTCGGAACGGCGGCGGTATCGCAGCCGCAGATCGACATCTCGGCGACGCCGACGAGCGCATTTTCCGCGGCCGCACGGGCAGCGGGCCTGATCGGCACGGGTGCGACGTTCAACCCCTATGCCGATGACAACAACTTCCTGTTGGGCGCCTTCATCTTTGAAGACGTCGGCGTCACCGCCTATAAGGGTGCGTCGCCGCTCATCACCAACAAGACGTTCCTGGAAGCGGCAGCGGGCATCCTGGCGGTCGAGGCGTATCACGCCGCGATCGTGCGGACGACGCTGTATGCCAAGGGTCTGGCGCAGACGGTCACGCCGACGCTGATCGACGCGACCGAGGCGATTTCGACCGCGCGTGACTCGCTCGACGGCACGAGCGACATTGATCAGGGCGTCCGCAACGTCAACGATGCGAGCGGCAGCCCCGCCAGCAACATCGTTCCGCTGGATGCCAATGGCCTCGCCTACAGCCGGACGACCGGACAGGTGCTGAACATCGTCTATCTGAACCGTTCGCAGGTGACGATGGGCGGGTTCTTCCCGGCCGGTGTCAACGGCACCATCCGCACCAGCGCCGCCAACTAAGAGAGGGAGCTGACCATCATGGACCAGCAACAGACATCAGAGATCCTGGCGGCCTGCGATCGACGCAGGAACGAACGCCGCAGCTTCCTGCGCGCAGCGGGTGGCGCCAGCGTCGCCTTCGCGGGCGCCGGCCTGCTCGCCGCCTGTGACGATACGAAGGACGTCATCCCCGCCCCGACCCCGACGCCCACCGCGTCGCCGACGACGGCGTTGACCGACCCCGACGTGTTGAACTTCGCGCTCAACCTCGAATATCTCGAGGCGCAGTTTTACAGCTTCGCCGCGTTCGGTGTTGGTCTCGCGACCAACCTGACGACCGGTACCGGCACGGCCGGTGCGGTAACGGGCGGCCAGAGGGCGAACATCAGCGGCGTGGTCGCAGCCTATGCGCGGGAAATCGCGCGGGACGAGATCGCGCACGTCGCCTTCCTGCGTCAGCAGTTGGGCACGGCGGCGGTGGCACAGCCGGCGCTCGACATCGGCGTCACCGCGACATCGGCCTTCTCGAACGCCGCACGTGCGGCCGGACTGATCGGTGCGGGAGCCACCTTCAACCCGTATGAGAACGAGCAGAACTTCCTGCTCGGCGCTTATATCTTCGAAGATGTGGGGGTCACGGCCTACAAGGGTGCGATCTCGCTCATCAGCAACAAGACGTTCGTCGAGGCGGCCGCCGGCATCCACGCTGCCGAGGCGTATCATGCCGGCCTGATCCGCACCCTGCTGTACCAACGCGGGCTGGCCACCGGTGCTGCCAACAACCCGATCTGGGCAGCGTCGGAAGCGATTTCGAATGCGCGCGACAGCCTGGACGGTACGTCGGACCTCGATCAGGGCGTGACGGGCACCGGCTTCGGCACGGCAGCGATCAAGTCGAACATCGTGCCGACCGATAGCAGCGGCATCGCGTTCAGCCGTTCGGCCGGTCAGGTGCTCAACATCGTCTATCTCACCAACACGGCCACGACGAGCGGCGGGTTCTTCCCCGCCGGCGTCAACGGCACGATCCGGACCAGCGCCGCAAGCTGATCCGAACGATACGACGGACGTATAAAGACCAAGGGCGGTTTGCTCCCCGAGCAAGCCGCCCTAAGGCTGTCCGGCGACGATGAAGGGGGACACAGAAATCATGGCGCCACCGCCGCCCGCCGCCGACGTGGCGACCGTCCAGACGCCGAGTCTGGCGGAGGTGCATCGCAGCGTCGCCGTACCGGGCATGGACGTGTCCTTCTGGCGACGGCTCGGCGCGTTCATGGGGCCGGGCTATCTCGTCGCGGTCGGATACATGGACCCGGGCAACTGGGCGACCGACATCGCCGGCGGTTCGGCGTTCGGGTACACGCTGCTGTCGGTCATCCTGCTCAGCAACATGATGGCGATGGTGTTGCAGGCGCTGTCGGCGAAGCTCGGCATCATCGGCGGGCTCGACCTCGCGCAGGCCTGTCGCGCGCACTATTCGCGACCAGTCAGCATCGCATTGTGGGTGCTGTGCGAACTCGCCATCGTCGCATGCGACCTGGCGGAGGTGATCGGCACGGCGATCGCGCTACAATTGCTGTTCGGCCTGCCGCTGGTGCTCGGCATCGCCATCACCGCGCTCGACGTGCTCATCATCCTCGGCCTGCAACGCTATGGCTTCCGCAAGCTGGAGGCGTTCGTGATCGCGCTGCTGATCGTGATCGCGCTCTGCTTCGGGATCGAGCTGGCCTATGCCCAGCCCAGCCTCGCCGCCATCGCCGACGGGCTGATCCCGCGCGCGGAGATCATCACCAACCCGGCGATGCTCTATGTCGCGATCGGCATCCTCGGCGCGACGGTGATGCCGCACAATCTCTATCTCCACTCCTCGATCGTGCAGACGCGTGCCTACGACCTCGGCGCGATCGGCAAGCGTGACGCCGTGAAGATGGCGACGATCGATTCGTCGATCGCGCTGGGCCTCGCGCTCTTTATCAACGGCGCGATCCTGATCCTCGCCGCCGCGACCTTCCACGTGCAGGGCCGCACCGATGTTGCAGAGATCCAGGACGCCTATCGCCTGCTGACGCCGATGCTGGGCGCCGGCCTCGCCAGCACGTTGTTTGCGGTTGCGCTGCTGGCGTCGGGGCAGAATTCGACGGTCACCGGTACGCTCGCCGGGCAGATCGTGATGGAGGGCTTTCTCAACCTGCGCCTGCCGATGTGGTTGCGGCGGATGGTGACCCGCCTGCTGGCGATCATCCCCGCCGCCATCGTCGCGGGGATGTATGGCGAGAGCGGGACGGCGCGGCTGCTGGTGCTGAGCCAGGTCGTGCTCAGCCTGCAGCTGCCCTTCGCGATGGTGCCGCTGGTCCAGTTCACCACCAGCCGCACCTTGATGGGCGACCACGCCAACCGCGGCTGGCTGAAATACGCCGCCTATCTGATCTGCGCGGTCGTCATCACGCTGAACCTGACCCTGCTCTACAACATGAGCTGACCCCACCCCCGTTCGCCCTGAGCTTGTCGAAGGGCTGCCTTTCTTCGTGCCAATGGCGCCTGCCTCACGAAGATAGGGCAGTGCTTCGACAAGCTCAGCACGAACGGGGGGGTATCACGTCACCGCCGCGCGCTTGCGATACCGCTCGTCATCCCAGTCGCCGCTGTCGAGCAGGTCGCAAAGCACCTGCGCCGCGCGCCAAACCTCGGCATGGCCGAGATACAGCGGCGTGAACCCAAAGCGCAGAAGATCCGGCCCGCGGAAGTCACCGATCACGCCCCGTTCGATCAGCGCCGCCATCACCGGATAGCCGTCGTCGTGCACGAAGCTGACATGGCTGCCCCGCGCCGCCGGATCGGCCGGCGATGCCAGCACAAGATCGGGCCGCCGCGCCGCCACCGCCGCCACGAACGCCTGGGCCAGCGCCCGCCCCTTCGCAAACAGCGCGCGCGTATCGACGCCGTCGAACGCATCCAGCCCCGCCTCCAGCGCGGCCAGCGCCAGCACCGGCGGCGTGCCGGCCAGCCAGCGCTTCATGCCCGGTGCAGGTGCATAGTCGTCGCCGAAGTCGAACGGCGCGCCATGCCCCATCCACCCGCTGAGCGGCGACCCGAGCGCCGCCTGATGCCGCCGCGCGACATAGACGAACGCCGGCGCGCCCGGACCGCCGTTCAAATATTTATAGCCGCATCCGACCGCCAGGTCCGCCCCCGCCCCGTTCAGATCGACCGGCACCGCGCCGACGCTATGCGACAGATCCCACAGCATCAGGGCACCCGACGCCTGCACCGCGCGCGTCATTGCGGCCATGTCGAACATCGCCGCCGTCCGGTAGTGGACATGGGTCAACATCACGACGGCGACGTCCCCGTCGACCGCCTCCGCGATGCGCTCGCGTGGCACCGTGCGGACCTCGACGTCGCGCAGCGTCGTGGCGATGCCTTGTGCGATATACAGGTCGGTCGGGAAGTTGCCGGGCTCGGTGAGGATCACACGCCGCCCCGGCCGCGCCGCCAGCGCCGCGACCAGCAGCTTGTAGAGGTTCACCGAAGTCGAATCGCACGCGATCACCTCGTCCGCCCCCGCCCCGATCAGTGATGCGATCTTCGCCCCCACCCTTTGCGGCGCCTCTATCCAGCCGGCGTCGTTCCAGCTGCGGATCAGGCCCGTGCCCCATTCGTCCGCAACCGCCGCTGCCAGCCTCGCCGGCGTCGCGCGCGGCAGCACGCCGAGCGAATTGCCGTCGAGATAGATCACCCCCTCCGGCACCGCGAAACGCTCGCGCAGGTGTGCGAGCGGATCGGCGGCGTCGAGCGCCTGCGCTTCGTCCAGGGTCACAACGCGGTCCTCACGCTCAGCAATTCGGGGAAGAACACCTGTTCCAGCACCTTGGCGAGATAGGAGACGCCCGCCGTCCCGCCCGTGCCGGTCTTGAACCCGATAACGCGCTCGACCGTCTTGAGATGCCCGAAGCGCCAGAGTTGCACGTGATATTCGAGATCGACCAGCTTCTCCGCCAGCTCGTACAAGTCCCAGTAGCGATCGGGATCGGCATAGACCGCCGCCCATGCGGACAGCACGGCGTCGGACGCGACATAGGGCTGCGACCAGTCGCGCGTCACCGGCACGTCGAAGCCGCGCCGCGCCAGCAGGCGCAGCGCCTCGTCGTACAGGCTCGGACGGTGCAGTTCGGCGCGCAGGGCGTCGGCCACTTCCGGCTCGTCCGCGAAGATATCGACCATGTCGGCACGACGGCTGCCCAGCAGGAATTCGACCATGCGATACTGGTCCGACTGGAAACCGCTCGACGCGCCCAGCTTCCCGCGCATCCGCGTATAGTCGGCGGGCGTCATCGTCGCGAGCACCTCCCACGACTGGATCATCTGCGCCTGGATGCGCGCCACCCGGCTCATCATCTTGAACGCCGGGCTAAGCGAGTCGGCGATCACGTAATCGCGCGCCGCGCGCAGTTCGTGCAGGCACAGCTTCAGCCAGATTTCCGACGCCTGATGGATGCTGAGGAACAGCAGCTCGTCATGCGCGTCGCTCATCGGCGTCTGGAGCGACAGCAGTTCGGGCAGGCGCAGATAGCTGCGATAGGTAACCTTGGACATTTTCGCACCCTAACCCGTTCGCCCGTAGCTTGTCGAAGCCCTGCCCTTTCTTCTACCGCTCGTTCGACCACTGGAGATTGCCAAGACCATGAAAACCCGCGCCGCCGTCGCCTTCGAAGCGAAGAAGCCGCTCGAAATCGTCGAACTCGACCTTGAGGGGCCGAAGGCCGGCGAGGTGCTGGTCGAGATCATGGCGACCGGCATCTGCCACACCGACGCCTATACGCTCGACGGGCTGGACAGCGAGGGGCTGTTCCCGAGCGTGCTGGGGCATGAGGGCGCAGGCATCGTGCGCGAGGTCGGTGCTGGCGTGACCAGCGTCGTGCCCGGCGATCACGTCATCCCGCTCTACACCCCCGAATGCCGCCAGTGTAAGTCGTGCCTCAGCGGCAAGACCAACCTGTGCACCGCGATCCGCGCCACCCAGGGCAAGGGGCTGATGCCCGACGGCACCACGCGCTTCAGCTACAAGGGGCAGCCCATCTTCCACTACATGGGCTGCTCGACCTTCTCGAACTTCACCGTGTTGCCGGAAATCGCGGTCGCGAAGATCCGCGAGGACGCACCGTTCAAGACCAGCTGCTACATCGGTTGCGGCGTCACCACCGGCGTCGGCGCGGTCGTCAACACCGCGCAGGTGAAGGCGGGCGAGAGCGTCGTCGTGTTTGGGCTGGGCGGCATCGGGCTGAACGTGATCCAGGGCGCCAAGATGGTCGGCGCCAGCCGCATCGTCGGCATCGATCTAAACCCGGAGCGCGAGGCGTGGGGCCGCCAGTTCGGCATGACCGACTTCATCGATGCCCGCGGGCTGAGCCGCGAACAGACGATCGCCGCGGTCGCCGCGCTGACCGACGGGGGCGCCGACTACAGCTTCGACGCGACCGGCAACACCGAGGTGATGCGCACCGCGCTCGAATGCTGCCACCGCGGCTGGGGCACCAGCATCGTCATCGGCGTGGCCGAAGCGGGCAAGGAGATCGCGACCCGGCCGTTCCAGCTCGTCACCGGCCGCAACTGGCGCGGTACCGCGTTCGGCGGCGCGAAGGGGCGGACCGACGTGCCCAAGATCGTCGACTGGTACATGAACGGCCAGATCGCGATCGACCCGATGATTACCCACGTCCTGTCGCTGGACGAGATCAACACGGGCTTCGACCTGATGCACGCCGGCGAAAGCATCCGCAGCGTGGTGGTGTATTGAGGGTCGAGCCCCCTCCCCGTTCGTCCTGAGCGAAGTCGAAGGACCGTTCTTCGACGACGCCCTGTGCAATCACCGTTCGGCCTGAGCGCAGTCGAGGGCCAGCTCTGCCCAACGTGCTCGGCCGTGCTCAGCACGACCGGGACGCGCACCTAACGCGTCGCCGCTGCGTTATCCGGCGTCGACGGCAGCACGCCCAGCTCTGTCAGCGGCTCGGGCATCACGTCGTTGCCCATCGGGCTGTCGGTCATGTTCGCGACCGTCTCCGGCCGGGCGGATCCGATCGCGGCGACGGGCCGTTCGCTGTTGGTCATGCGATAGATGACGGTCGCGACGACTATCAGCACGAACACCGCCAGCAGGCCGGTCATCGCGACGCGGACCCGCTGAAGTGTCTGGGCATGATCCGGTGGCGTCAGCATCTTGTGACATAAATGTAACGCATGTGGGCTCCGCTGTCGAGCCGTGCGTCCGCGGCGATCAGCCGTTGCCGCCCGCGCCGTCCTCCGCCAGCCCCTTCGAGCGCAGCCAGGCGGGATCGTAGAGCGTCGAGAGATAGCGGAATCCGGTGTCGCACAGGATCGTCGCGACGCGCGATCCCGGACCCAGCGACCGCGCCAGTCGGACCGCGCCGGCGACGTTGATGCCCGACGACAGCCCCAGGCACAGCCCCTCCTCGCGCAGCAGGCGGCGGACCCATTCCATCCCCTCCTGGTCGGAGATGCGGTATTGCGTGTCGATCGGCGCGCCCTCCAGATTGGCGGTGATGCGGCCCTGCCCGATGCCCTCGGCAACCGACGATCCTCCCGACCGCAGCTCGCCGTGCGCATAATAGTCGTAGAGCGCGGCGCCATGCGGGTCGCTCAGCGCGATCGTGACGCGCTCGTCCTTCTGCTTCAGCCCCAGCCCGACGCCGGCGATCGTCCCGCCAGTGCCCGCCGCGCAGCTGAAGCCGTCGATGCGCCCCTCCATCTGCGCCCAGATCTCCTCCGCCGTGCCAACGATGTGGGCGCGGCGGTTGGCGATGTTATCGAACTGGTTCGCCCAGATCGCGTTCGGCGTCTCCTCGGCGATGCGGCGGCTGGTGTGGACGAAATGGCCGGGGTTCGAATAGGGCGCCGCCGGCACGAGCACCAGCTCGGCACCCAGCGCGCGCAGCGTGTCCATCTTCTCGCGGCTCTGCGTCTCGGGCATCACGATGATCGTGCGATAGCCCTTGGCATTGGCGACCAGCGCCAGCCCGATGCCGGTGTTGCCCGCCGTCCCCTCCACGATCGTGCCGCCCGGCGCGATGGTCCCCCGCGCCTCGGCATCCTCGACGATGAACAGCGCGGCGCGGTCCTTCACGCTCGCGCCGGGGTTGGCGAACTCGCATTTGCCGAAGATGTCGGCGCCGGCCGCCTCGCTCGGCCCCTTCAGCCGGACCAGCGGGGTGTTGCCGATCAGGGCCAGCGTATCGGATGTCGTGTGCATGGCAGCGAAGATGGCGTGCGCGGACGCCCGCGGCAATGCTATCGCGGCTTCGTGCCGCCGAAGTCGTCCTTCCCGCCCGTCGTCGATGCCGACACCCGCCTGCTGGTGTGCGGCAGTCTCCCGGGCGACCGGTCGCTGGCGGCGGGGCAATATTATGCGCATCCGCAGAATCATTTCTGGCGGCTGATGGCGGCGGTGGTCGACGTCGACCTGCCCGCGCTCGCCTATGACGACCGGCTGGCGGCGCTGCTCGTGCACGGCGTAGGGCTGTGGGACGTGGTGGCCAGCGCGTCGCGCACCGGGAGCAGCGATGCCGCGATCCGCGACGTGCAGGGTAACGACCTCGCCGGGCTGGTGGACCGCCTGCCCGCCTTGCGCGCGGTGGCGTTCAACGGCGGCACCGCGCATCGCCACGGGACACGGATGCTGGCCGGCAGCGGTGTCTCGATGATCGCCCTGCCCTCGTCGAGCCCGCTCCACACCGTGGGTCTAGCCGCGAAGCTGCCGGCATGGCGCGCGCTTCGCACGATCCTTTCGTCAACGTCATGAAACCAACGCGCGCTTGACGCGGGATGCTGCATCAGCGAAGCGCTCGGGCGCTATGATCCATCGCATCCTCCCCGCCGCCGCCGCGCTCGCGCTCCTCTCCGTTGCCGCCTGCAAGGGCGAGCCCGAAGTCGTCGACAGCCGCGCGCCCGATCCCTTGGCCGAGCAGTTGAAGAACGCGCCGGAAGTCGAGCTGCCGCCGGCGGTGAAGGCCAGCGTCACCTTCCGCTGCCAGCCGGGCAACAGCCTCGTCTACGTCGACTTCTTCGACGGCAACAAGATGGCGATCGTCCGCAGCGAACGTGGCGGCACGCCGACCACCTTGGCCGCGGCGGAGTCGGGCCAGCCCTTCACCGGTGGTGGTTACACCGTCGTCGGCACGCCGGCGTCGATCAAGTACACCGCGCCGGGCAAGCCCGAGCTGGCCTGCAAGGCCTGACGCCTTCGTCCGTCATGCGTTTGAAGAGGCCGGTGGAGCGATCCGCCGGCCTTCTTCGTTCGTGATCCGATGACCCGGCCGATCATCCCGGACACCGCGCTCGATCCCGACATCCTGCTGCGCGCCTACGCCTCCGGCGTCTTCCCGATGGCCGACGCGCGCGACGACGACGACATCTACTGGGTCGAGCCCAAGATGCGCGCGGTCCTGCCCCTCGACGGATTCCACCTCTCCCGATCGCTGGCGAAGACCATCGCGCGTAACCGCTTCCGCGTGACGGCAGATGCCGCGTTCGACCGCATCATCGCGCTGTGCGCCGAGAGCGCCGAGGACCGGCCCGACACCTGGATCAATGACCCGATCGAAACCGCCTTCCGCACGCTCCACGCCCGCGGTTTTGCGCATTCGGTGGAGGTGTGGGACGGCGACACGCTGGCGGGCGGACTTTACGGACTCACGCTCGGCCGCGCCTTCTTCGGCGAAAGCATGGTCAGCCGCGCGACCGATGCGTCGAAGGTCGCGATCGCATGGCTGATCGCGCGGCTGCGCGTCGGCGGGTTCCGCCTGCTCGATTGCCAGTTTCAGACCGCGCACCTGACGACGCTGGGCGCGATCGAGATTTCGCGCGACGACTACGGCGTGGTGCTGGGCGAGGCGCTCGGCACCGGGGTCGCCGGGCTGCTCTCGAACACCCCGGTCGTCTCCGGCGACTGGGCCGCGCTCGACCGGCGGCGCGGTGTCGCGGCGGGGGCGGACGGCGCTACCGTCTCCGCGCCGGTGTCGGGGAAGGACATCGTGCAGCTCTTGGGCCAGACATCGTAGACCGGGCTCGACACGACGTTCAGCGCCGGGCGCTCCTTGAACACCCAGCCCGAGAATTGGCGCCGCCAGCGATTGTCGAACCCGCGCACGTCGAGCTGCACGAACGCGCCGGTCAGCTGCTCTTCTTCCCACGGCGCGGTCCGCTCGCAAGCGCGCAGGCGGACGATCGCATCGCCCAGCCGGTAGGCCTGGCCGGGCTTTATGACGATATCGCGCGCCTGCCCGTTGCGCTTGTTGAGGAAGCCAACGACGGCGACGCGCTCCGCCATCGGCGTGCCGCCCGCCACGGCTGTGGTGCCAATCGACGGGGTCGCGGGCTGCGCGGGCGGGATCGCGATCTGGACCGAGGGTTCGGGCGCGGCGGTGCTACCGATCGGCAGGCGCGGCGCCCATGCCGGCATCGCCTGCGGCGCGGCGATCTGCACGCCTGCCCAGGCAGCCACGACCACGACGGCCGCGATCAGCGCGCCGGCAAGCCAGCGCAACGGCGTCATTCGCCCGGCGTCCACGCCTCGTAATCGCCGGTCGCGGGCGCACGGTTGCCGCCCTTCTCCAGCGCCCCCGCGGGGCGATAGGCGAGCGGCGTGCCGGTCAGGTTCGGCACGGCCGGCTTAACCCACGCCCGCGCCGGGGGCAGCGCGCGATCAGGCACGTCGTCGATCTGATGATGCAACCACCCGAACCACTCCGGCGGCACACGGCTAGCATCGTTGGACCCGCTGTAGATCACCCAGCGCCGCGGATTGCCGTTCGTGTCGGACCCGCCCTGATAATAGACGTTGCCCAGCGTATCCTCGCCCACCTGCGTCTTGCCGCGCAGGCCGAACCACGTGCCGATGGTGGCGCCGTTCCACCAAGTGAAGGGATTGAGGTTGATGCCCATGCGGACGCGATTAGCGGGCGGCGGAAGGATCGGCAAGCGATCGAACGGTCGTCCGAACCACGGTGAGCAGCGGATAGCGTTCGGTCCAGCGTTTGTCGGCCACGCGCTCATCGAAGATGGGCAATTTGCTTCCTGCAAAGGCAGGTGTCGGGCGCAGACGCAGCGCGGTCAGGTCGGTGGTGCCGAATGGCGCGGCGATTTCCACCGTCCCCCTCCGCGTCGGCGACAGGCGCGCGGCGACTGCGGTCGCCGTTTCGGGCCAGTGCCGCATTGCATCGACAACACCGATGCAGGGAGCATCGCCGTTCCGACGATGCATCCGCGCCTGATTTTTCACCGACCACGCCAGGTGCGGCAGTCTCGCCCGCAAGCGATCCTCGATGACACGGTCGCGCTCTTCCGAGGTAACGGTGTTGTCGTAGAACACGACATCGACGTCGCCAAAGAGCGGGCGCGCGCCATAGCTGTGGAGATCGTCCCAGACCGCGTCCGGATGAAGCCGGCACCTATCCAACCATCGGTCAGGTCACATCGGGCAAGCTCGCCCAGAGCCGCCCGGCGAAGAGGATCGTTCGACAGCAGCGCTTGAATGTAGCGCGTGCCGTCCATGCCTATTTCGCCCAGCTCACCTTATCGCCTTCGCCGATTTCTAGCTCCGCGGCACGCCCACCACGCACCTCCAGCACGGCGTTGACCGGTTCGCCGCTGGCGACGGGGGTTTCGCTGAACGGCACGGTGTTCTCGGCGATCGCGGCGATGGTGCCGTCGGGGCGGATGAAGATGATGTCGAGCGGAGTCGGCGTGTTCTTCATCCAGAAGCTCGCCTCACGCGGGCCACCCCCGCCGGCCGGGTAGGGCGTGAAGATCATGCCGCCGTCCTTTCTGATGTCGGTACGGTACATCAGGCCGCGCTCCTGCTCCTCCGCGGTGCGCGCGACCTCGACGTTGAAAACGTGGGCGCCGGCCGCACTCGTGATCGTGACTGGGATCGTCCGCGCGGCCTCCGCCGCCGTGTTGCCCGTCGCACCGCCGCCATTGCAGGCCGACAGCGCCAGTGCCGCTGCCACCACCGCCGCGTTCAACCAAGTCGCCTTCATGCGTCCTCCGACCGTTCGACCACCACCGCCAGCGGGCCTTTGTCGCCGTCGACGATGCGCGCCCGCAACGGTTCGTCGGGTTCGACCTCCTCGATCCCGCCGCGGCGCAGCGTTTCCATATGCACGAAAACGTCGCTGCCGTCGTGCCGAACCAGGAAACCATAGCCCTTCAGGCGGTTGAACCATTTCAGCGCGACGCTCTCGAACGGACCGGCGTCGTCGATCAGGCGCAGCCGGTCGGCACGGTCGCCGCCGCCACCCGCGCGGCCGGGGGCGGGCTCGATCGCCTCCGACAGGTCGATCGACAGGATCTCCAGCGCCTGCCAGCCCCGGTCGCGCCGCACCGCCGTGCAGCGGACGCGCGCGCGCTCGGGCAGGCTGCGCCGGCCGAGCGGTTCGAGGATCGAGAAGTGGAGCAAAACATCGCCCACGGGGCTGTCGTCGGCGACCACGAACCCGAAACCGCGCGTGACGTCGAACCATTTGACGATGCCGTCCACCAGCGTCGTCGCTTCGCCGGGCACGGCGCTGCGGTCGTCGATGAAGGGCGCGTCCGCACGCGATCCATCGCCTGTACTACTCACCGGCGCGTCGCTGCGCATATCGTATAAACTCCGTGCGCGCCTATTGCATGCCAATAGCGGTTAGAAAAGACGACGCCGGTATCAAAACGCCTCATTACCCATTTCGGCGGCAAACTCGCTATCGGTAAGCGCCAGAATCCGTCGCGACAGGTCATACGCATGACCGGCGCGCAGCATCGCGGCGAGCGCGCGCCGGTCGCCGTCTGGGCTCGACGTGCCGGTCGCGAACGGGCCGATCCGGCGACGGCGGGCATAGGCGATCGCGCTGTCGCGTGCCTGCGCCGCGACACTGTCCCGCACCGCCTCGGCATCCTCCCCAGCGATGCCCGCCGCGCGGAGTGCGCCGGCGATGCGCCGCGCGCCCAGCCCCCGGCGCCCCATCGCCGCCACCCGCGCCTCGGCGAAGCTGCGATCGTCGATGTAGCCCAGACCCGCCATGCGCTCGGCGATGCCGGCCGGATCCGCCTCCGCCGTCCCGTCCCAGCCGCGTTCGCGCAGTTTGCGGCGCAGATAATCGGTCAGCTTCCCCCGCGTCGTGGCGAACCGCTCGACATAGCGCAGCGCCAGCCGCTCCAGCGCGGCGGCGTCCAGTGGGGGTATGGGGCGGCGTGGTCGGGACATTACGCCATGATTGTGCCACACTGGGATCGGAATTTGAACGCTGCGGTCATGCAGGCGCGTGCCTTTACGGACATGCCGCCGCTCGATCGACCTTAGCGGGGGCAGGGAAAACGATGGTGAACGGTATGACGGCAGCAACCGACACGACGACGAAGGCGCCCGCGGCGCCGATCGGCACGCCGACCGAGGATAGCCTGCCGCGCCGTTTCGCCGACTTCGCTACGGTGGGCGAGGCGCTCGATTACGCCGCCACCGGTGTGCGCGGGCTGAACTTTCACGACGCGCGCGGAACGCTGGTGCGACCTTATCCCTATAGCGAACTGCGCGCCGACGCGCTGGTGCAGGCCCGGCGGCTGATCGCATCGGGGATCAAGCCGCAGGACCGCGTCGCGCTGATCGCCGAGACGGGGCCGGAATTTGCCTCGTTGTTCTTCGGTTGCATCTATGCCGGCGCCTGGCCGGTGCCGCTGCCGCTGCCGACCAGCTTCGGTGGGGCGCAGTCCTATATCGACCAGCTGCGCGTCCAGCTCGACAGCTGCGAGCCCGTCCTGCTGATCTACCCGGTCGAGCTGGCGGAGATGGCGAGCGAGGCCGCGCGGCTGGCCGGCACCACCGGCGTGGCCTGGAACGATCTCGCGACCCGCGACGCGCCGGACGTGGAGCTGCCGCGCAGCGCGTCGGATGACATCGCTTACCTGCAATATTCCAGCGGCTCGACGCGTTTCCCCCACGGCGTCGCGATCACCCACGGTGCGCTGCTCAACAACCTCGCGGCGCATTCGCACGGCATGAAACTGGAGCCGACCGACCGCTGTGTGTCGTGGCTGCCGTGGTACCACGACATGGGGCTGGTCGGGTGCTTCCTGTCGCCGGTCGCCAATCAGGTTTCGACCGATTATCTGAAGACCGAGGATTTCGCGCGCCGCCCGCTGGCGTGGCTCGACCTCGTCAGCCGCAACACCGGCACCACCCTCTCCTATTCGCCGACCTTCGGCTATGACATCTGCGCACGCCGCATGTCGAGCCAGACGAAGGCCAGCGACCGGTTCGACCTGTCGCGCTGGCGTGTGGCGGGCAACGGCGCCGACATGATCCGTCCCGACGTGATGCAGAGCTTCCTCGACGCGTTCGGCGATGCGGGGTTCAAGGCCGGTGCTTTCCTGCCGAGCTATGGTCTCGCCGAGGCGACGCTGGCCGTCTCGATCATGCCGCCGGGCGAGGGCATCGTCGTCGAACTGGTCGAGGAAACGCAGCTCTCGGGCGTCGCCGCGGGCGAGGACCGGCCGCAACGCTTCCGCGCGATCGTCAATTGCGGCAAGCCGGTGCGCGACATGGCGGTCGAGATCCGCGAAGAGGACGGCACCCCCCTGCCCGAGCGGGCGGTCGGCAAGGTGTGGTGCACCGGCCCCAGCGTCATGGTCGGCTATTTCCGTGACGAGGCCGCGACCGACGCTTGTATGGCAGACGGCTGGCTCGATACGGGCGACATGGGCTATATGTCGGACGGCTATCTCTACATCGTCGGCCGCGCCAAGGACATGATCATCGTCAACGGCCGCAACCACTGGCCGCAGGATATCGAATGGGCGGTCGAGCAGCTGCCCGGCTTCAAGCAGGGCGACATCGCCGCCTTCGCGATCACCACCCCCGGCGGCGAGGAAACCCCCGCTGTGCTTGTCCAGTGCCGCACCAGCGACGCCGCCGAGCGCATGCGCCTGCGCGACGCGATCCGCGAACGCGTCCGCGCGGTGACCGGCATGAACTGCGTGATCGAACTCGTGCCTCCCCGCACCCTGCCGCGCACCAGCTCGGGCAAGCTGAGCCGCGCCAAGGCCCGCAACCTGTATCTGAACGGTGAGATCAAGCCGTATCCGCTGGCGGCGTAAGGCTCGCGCCTTACACCAGCGCCTCCAGCAATCCGATCAGCGGGCGATCCGCCGGCGGCATCGGCAGGCGGTGCAGCTCCACGGGTCGTACCCAGCGCAGGGCAGCGGCGTGGAGCGGCTCCGCCACCCCGCCCCATTTGCGGCAGACGTAGAGCAACAGCAGCAGGTGCCGGTCCCCTAGCGGCTCACTGGCGAAGGCGGCGGGCGCCAGACACGCCTGCTCGACGGCGATACCCAGTTCCTCGCGCAGTTCGCGGATCAACGCCGCTTCGGGCGTTTCGCCGGGTTCGATCTTGCCGCCGGGAAACTCCCACAGGCCCGCCATCGACGATCCTTCCGGACGTTGCTGCACCAGCACGCGGCCATCCGTGTCGATCAGTGCCGCGGCGACGACGTGCAGGATTCGGGCGGTGCCCGATGCAGGCGGAGACATTTTCTTAAACCCTTTCCGGCAAGACTGCGGACGCTATGACCACGCCGCGCCGCTCGCCCGCCCGCTCCTTCCTCACCGCCCTTCGCCGGAACCGCAAGGGGGCGACCGCGATCGAATATGGTCTGGTCGTCACGCTGATCGCCGTGACGATCATCGGCGCGATGATCCTGCTGGGCGACCAGAGCCAGCTGATGTGGGGCAACATCCACAGCGCCACGGTGAAGGCGAACGGCGGCTGACGACGCAGCCCACGCACGGTGAAACGAATCGTTCCGCGCTTAAGCCTTTCTCAACCTACCACCGATAAAACAAAGACTGCTGATCCGGGCTCCCCGGTCCAGCCGGGTGACTGAAGACCATAGAACAGTGGAGACCGAAATGCAGAAGTTCCGCACCTTCCTGAAGAATTCCAAGGGCGCGACCGCCATCGAGTACGGCCTGATCGCCGCTCTGATCGCCGTCGCGGCGCTGACCGCCATCGGCGGCGTCGGCAACCAGCTGAAGACGACGTTCACGAACGTCCAGTCGAACATGAAGGCGTCGTAAGACCCTTTTACTTCGTACGTCGGGGGGCGGTGGAACTGCGGTTCCGCCGCCCCTTTTCGTTTGCGAATACCGTTCAGACCCGCCCGATATCCAGAAACTTGCGCCGCCGCGCCCGCCGGACCTCGTCCGCGCCCTGGCCGTCGAACTCCGCCAGTGCCGCCGCCAGCGCGTCGCCCAGCGACCGGATCGCCGTCGCCGCATCGCGGTGCGCGCCGCCGACCGGCTCGGGCACGATCGTGTCGATGACGCCCAGCCCCTTCAGATGCTGCGCGGTCACCTTCATCGCCTCGGCCGCGTCGGGTGCGCGGTCCGCGGTGCGCCACAGGATCGAGGCGCAGCCCTCGGGCGAGATCACCGAATAGACGGCGTGTTCGAACATGATGACGCGGTTGCCGGTCGCCAGCGCCACCGCGCCGCCCGAACCGCCCTCGCCCACGATCGCGGCGATCAGCGGCACGCCGATCTCCAGACACGCCTCGGTCGAGCGGGCGATCGCCTCGGCCTGGCCGCGCTCTTCCGCCTGCACGCCGGGGAAGGCGCCGGACGTATCGACCAGCGTCAGCACGGGCAGGCCGAACCGGTCGGCCAGCTTCATCAGGCGGATCGCCTTGCGATAGCCCTCGGGCTTGCCCATGCCGAAATTGTGGCGCAGCCGGCTTGCGGTGTCGTCGCCCTTCTCATGGCCCAGCACCAGCACCTTGCGCCCGCGGAAATTGCCCAGCCCGCCGATGATCGCCTGATCGTCGGCAAAGGCGCGGTCGCCGCCCAGCGGCATGAAGTCGTCGATCAGGCCGGCGATATAGTCCTTCAGGTGCGGGCGCTGCGGATGGCGCGCGACCTGCGTCTTCTGCCACGGCGTCAGCTTCGCGAAGGTCTCGCGCAGCAGCCTGTCCGACTTCGCCTGCAAGCGCGCGACCTCGGCGTCGATATCGACCTCGCCGTTCTCGGCCGTCTCGCGCAATTCGTCGATCCGGCTCTGCAGTTCGGCGATCGGTTTTTCGAAATCGAGGAAGCTGTCCATAGCCCGGCGCGCTAAGCGCGTGTCCGCTTCACGTCAACGAGCGGATGGCGCGTGTTGACCAGCTCGACGAGGCGACTCGTCTCGACATGGGTGTAGATTTCGGTGGTCGCGATGTCGGCATGGCCCAGCATCGCCTGCAACGCGCGCAGGTCCGCTCCGCCGGCCAGCAGGTGGGTGGCAAACGCATGGCGCAGCACGTGCGGGCTGATCCGCTCGGGCGGGATGCCGGCCTGAGCGCCGAGTGCCTTCATCAACTGGTGCAGGCGCACGCGCGACAGATGCCCCTTGCCCGAGGGAAACAGCCACGCGCAGTCGACGGGCACCGTATCGCGCCACGCCGCTACCGCGGCACGCGCGCGGTCGGAGATCGGCACCATCCGCTCGCGCCCGCCCTTGCCGCGCAGGATCAGGAACGGGCGGTCGGGGTGGATCGCGCTACGGGCCAGCGACACCAGCTCGGTCGCGCGCAGACCCGACCCGTAGAGCAGTTCGACCAGCGCCGCGAGGCGCAGGTCGTTGGGATCTGGCGGCACTCGCGCCTGCCGCTCGGCGATCGCGGCAAACAGCGCGTCGACATCGGCGATCGACAAGGTCTTGGGCAAACGCCGCGCGGCGCCGGGCCGGGGCAGCGCGGGCGAGGGATCGTCGGCGCGAAACCCTTCATCGACCATAAAACCGAAGAACCGCCGCAGCGCCGCCGCCTTGCGCGCGACGGTCGCATTGGCATGCGCGCGCCAGCCGTCGGCGACCCGCTCCAGCGCCTCGGCATCGGCCGCCGCCAACTGCCCCGCGAGCGCGTCGGACGCGAGCGTCAGGTCGGTGCGATAGGCGGCAATAGTATTGCGCGCCGCCCCCGCCTCCGCCGCCATCATCTCGAGGAAGCGGTCGATCACCGCCGTATCGCCGCCCTCACTCACGGGCGGATCGTCATTGGTAAGAGGAGGCGGCGTCGGCATCGATATTCAACCGAGATGTTGAGCATGAATGTTGAGACGAAAACGCATTCGATTCCTCTCGTAAAACGGCCTCGAAGCTCAACCGATCGGTTGAGCTTTTCCGGGCCGATATTCAACCGATCGGTTGAGTTTCGTCGGCACTGTTCCGCCATAGCGACGGGGCGGCATGTAGGACAGCGGCGAGCCTGCTCACGCGACCGCCTCGAGCGTGACATAGTCGGGCCTCGACCCGATGTAGAAGCGCGCGGCATCGGCCGGGTCGAAGCCATAGGCGACCAGCTCGGTGATGCGTTTGTGGAAATAGTCGATGACCATGCGCACGCCCTGGTCGATGCGGGCATCCGCCAGCTGGCTGGACACCAGCAGCCAGCCACCGCGATCCTGACGAACGACGTCCATCGCCTCCAATGCCTTGCAGTGCCGATGCGCAGTGCCATAGCTCAGCCCCGTCATCGCGATGATCTGGCGCATCGGGATCGGCTGACGGATGTCATCCGGCGTGGGTTCGTGGGCATAGGTGTCGCTCAGCACCGGATCCAAGGTGATATGGCGCACATTGGCGACCACGATCACGGTCCAGATCAGCCGGCTCGTCCAGTCCGTGACCGGCTCCGCCGCATATTCGAACGGGATCAGCCAGGCGTCGAGCGCGGCCACCAGCGTCATCTGGCGTAAACTGGGCGACGGCGCGCGGACCGGCGCGGCGAAGCTCATGTCGCCGTTCAAATCGTCGGCCAGCCGCACGAAGCTGTCGTGCGCCTGTGTCATGAACCCGATCGCGGTGCGGGCGAACCCGGCGCTCGTGGCCAGCGCGATCCCTCCATCCACCTCCACGATCGCGCCGACGTCGAGCATGCCGCGGATGTAGCCGTGGATTGTGGTGTAGGGCTTGTGCAGCGAGGCGGAGATCCGGCGGATCGACATCGACTGGGTAATGGCGACCGGTGCCCGGAACCGCTCATCCTCCACCCAGTCCCCGGCGCAGCGGCGCAGCAGCAGCGCGTAGACCGCCCCCCATTCGTGGTGACCGGGAAACAGGCGCATCGCCTCGATCGCGGCGGTAAGGTGCAATTCGTTGCCGAGGCGCGACAGCTTGCGCACGGGGAGCCCCACACTCATCCTCGCTGCTCGGCCACCACGGTCATGCGTCTCGATTAGGGACGGGGCGATCGGATCGCCACCCCGGATGTCCAAATCCGATCACCAAGTCGTTTACAGCCGATTAAGCTCGTCTACTTGGTCTGCCCCACAGGCCCCGCCGACCATCGGCGGGTGAGCGAAGGGGAAGGCTTTTTTTCATGAAGACGAGCATCAAGCTGGCAGTAGCGCTGGCAATTTCGACAGTCATCACGGGAGCCGCCAATGCTGCTGTATTTACCAAAAATTACGTATTAACAACGAATTACGATTTCTCTGATTTCAGAGATGCTGCGCCATACACCACCGTGGTACAAAAGTTCACGTTATCGTTCGATCCTTCGCTGGCGATCAAGCCATTGGTCACCAATTACGAAAGCGATACTGCCGGAATATTAAGCATGGCCCCGACCTCTACCGACGCTCGTGTATCGGGAAATATAGTATATCTCCAGATGAACGCGGCGGTAGGAAGGGACAGATATACTTATCAATTTACCACTGACCTGATGGGTAACCCCATCCGTATGGAAAGCTCGTTCTATAGCTTAGATGGTAGTTGGTTTACTGCCCATAGTGGTGTTATTGCTTTAGCGCCTGCCCCAGTTGTTACCGCGCCAACCACCGGCGCTGTCCCGGAGCCCACGACATGGGCGATGATGATCGCCGGTTTCGGCCTCATCGGTGGCGCAATGCGTCGTCGCAAAGCAACTCTCGCCTTCGCCTGATTTTCACCCCGTCAGGTCCAAGCGGCAGGGCCGTCGATCGACAGATCGGCGGCTCTTCTGCATTGGGGCGATGCCGGAGACGCGCAGGCGGGATGCCGCCGCCGGTGGACGATCACAGTCGCGCGATCGCCTCCGCCGCGATCATGCGCGCCGCGCCGCCCATGCCGACCCTGCGCAGCGCATCGCAGCCGCGGTACAGCACTTCGGGCGGCACGCCGCGCCAGTCGGGGGTCTGCATGCCGACCGCGAATAGCAGCAGCACGGTGCCTGCCTCGCCACGCTCCGCCGCCGCGTCGATCGCGCGGGTCCAGCTGTTGTCGAGCCCCACGCGCACGTCGAGCGACTGCGCCGCCGCGCGCGCGTCCTCCGGGGACAGGCGGCCCAGCCCCGCCAGCCCGGCGAGCAGCATCCGCGTCTTGAGCGCGGCCTGATCGCCGCCGCCGGCATAGCCCTCCACCGCGTCGGCGGAGAAGCGCCGGCTGCGCGGGTCGCCGAGCGCGAGCAGCGCCCAGGCGTCGCCACCCTGCGGCACCACGCCCCACCAGCGCGCCGCCTGCCGGTCCAGCCCGGCGGTCAGCATCGATGCGATCAGGCGCGGCGCATCCTCGGCCAGGTCGGCGCTGGGCGCGACGACCGCCGCGGCGCGCGCGGTCAGCACGCTGCGCGCGAAGCGGGCGCGGCGGTCCGTCGGCTCGGTCCACAGCCGCCGCATCACCTGCATGCGCTGCGCGGGCGTACCGTCGGCATAGATGGTGCGCAGGTCGCGGCCGATCGCGCCCGCCGCGCTGTTGCTGTCGTCGGCCGATTCGATCTCCGAATAGAGATCGACCAGCGCCGCGTTCGACAGCACGCCCTGGCTGGCGGCATAGTCGGCAACGCTCGCGCGGGTCGGTGCGTCGAGCATCGGGCTGGTCGCGCGCCACGCCGCGACATGCGGGCGGGCGCCGGCCATCAGCGTGTCGGGAATGGCGACGCCCGTCGCGGTGGCGAGGCCGTAGCGCCACGCGGTCAGCCGATCGACGCCGTCCCATTCGATCGTCACCGCACCGCTCGCCGCGGCGCCGGCAACCTTTTCGGCGAGCGACGAATCGATCGTGCGCCCGCTGCGGCGGCGGACGCCGGCGAAGAACGCCTTCGACACCTCAGGTTTGCCCGACAGCGCCGCGCACATCGCGCGGGCGAAGCTCCAGCCGCGCTCGGCCGACACCGCGCTCGCCGGCTCGACCAGCGGACACAGCCCGGCGGGGTCGCCGGTCGCCAGCATCGCCTGCATCGCCACCTGGAACAGGCGCGGCGAATAGGTATCGACGTCGACGCTCTGCACCACCGCGCGGGCAGCGTCCGCCTCGCCCATGCGCAGCAGCAGCCAGGCGCGGTCGGCGGCGAAATCTGCGCCGTTGATCCCCGCCGGCGTATCGACGCGCGACACCAGCGCGCGGCGCAGCGCGATCGACAGCCAGCGCGACGGGATCGGCGCGTCCAGCCGGTGCATCAGCATCGCCGTCGTCGCGCCGCCGATCGCCCCGAACGCGTTCGCGGGCAGGCCACCGACGTCCGCGCCGATCACCCCGGTTGTCGCGAGCGACCGGCGCGCGGAGGCGGGCAGTTCATAGGCGCTGAGGTCGATCGGCGTCGCGCTGGCGGTCGGCGTCGGACTGGGCGTCGGCGCGCCCGGCGCCGCCTCGCCCGGCGTGGCGCCGGTGCCGGCGGGAGGCAGGATCGGTGCGGGCTGGCCCGGCTGCGGGCTGGGCGCGGGCGTCGGCGCGGGATCGCCGAAGCCGGGCGGCAGGATCGATTCGGGGCGGTCCTGCCCGGTCGCGGGCAGCCACGCTGCCCCCGCCAGCAGCGCGGCGCCGAGCGCGCCGGCGATCCGCTTACGAGAGGTTTTCAAGCGCGACCGCCTTCTCCACGCGGACGGGCTCCTTCGCCGTGTCCCGACCGGCGAGGACGAACAGGCCCCCGACCACCACGACGAGGAGGACGATCAGCAGCAGGAGGGGACGCGACATCATTCACCTATCGAAACGGGTACAAAAGCTGTTCGACCGGCCTTTTGCCCGAGCGGGGTCCCTTATGTATAGCCCCCGTCGATCATGGCGTCGCAGCATCCTCTCGATCCGGACCGGCCCCGCGCTCCCGACCGGGTGTCCGCGGACGCGGTGGAGCGGCCGATCGTGCTCGTCGGGCTGATGGGGGCGGGCAAGTCCACGGTCGGGCGGCGGCTGGCGCAGCGCCTGCACCTCGATTTCGTCGATGCCGATACCGAGATCGAGACGGCGGCGGGGATGACCGTGGCCGAGATCTTCGAGAAGTTCGGCGAGCCCTATTTCCGCGACGGCGAACGCCGCGTCATCGCCCGGCTGATCGACGGGCGGCGCAAGGTGATCGCGACGGGCGGCGGCGCGTTCATCAACGAGGAGACGCGCACGCTGATCCTGTCGGCGGCGACCGCGATCTGGCTCGACGCCGATCCCGCCGTGCTGGCCGAGCGCGTGCGGCGGCGCGACACCCGCCCGCTGCTGCGCGGGCGCGATCCGCATGCCGTGCTGACCGAACTCGCGCGGGTCCGCAATCCGTTCTACGCGATGGCGCCGATCCGCATTTCCAGCTTCCACACCCCCCACGACGTCACCGTCGCCGCCATCTGCAAGGCCCTGGGCATATGACCATCGTTCGCGTTCCGCTGTCCGATCGCTCTTACGATGTCGTGATCGAGACGGGGTTGCTGTCACGGGCGGCCGAATGGCTGCGACCGCTGGCGCGCGGGCGGCGCATGGCGATCGTGGCCGATGTGGCGGTGGCGCCTCACCTCGCGACCCTGCGCGGCGTGCTGGACGATGCGAGGGTGGAGACCGCGGTCATCGACCTGCCGTCGGGCGAGGCGACCAAGAGCTGGGCGCAGCTGGAGCGGCTGTGCGACGCGCTGATCGACCATGGCGTGGAGCGCGGCGACCATGTCGTCGCGCTCGGCGGCGGGGTGGTCGGCGACCTCGTCGGCTTCGCGTGCAGCATCGTGAAGCGCGGCTGCGGCTTCGTGCAGGTGCCGACCACCCTGCTGGCGCAGGTCGACTCGTCGGTCGGCGGCAAGACCGCGATCAACAGCCGGGCCGGCAAGAATCTGGTCGGCAGCTTCCACCAGCCCGCCCTCGTGCTGATCGACCCGCAGGTGCTCGACACGCTACCCCCCCGCGACGTCCGCGCCGGCTATGCCGAGGTCGTCAAATACGGCCTGATCGACGATCCCGCCTTCTTCGCGTGGTGCGAGGGCAACGCCGCCGCGCTGCTGGCCGGCGACCCGGCCGCGCGCGAACACGCCATCGCGACCTCGGTCGCGGCCAAGGCGCGCATCGTCGGCGAGGACGAGCGCGAGACGAGCGGACGACGGGCGCTGCTCAACCTCGGCCACACCTTCGGCCATGCGCTGGAGGCGGAGGCGGGCTTCTCCGACCGGCTGCTCCACGGTGAAGGCGTCGCGGCGGGGATGGCGCTGGCCTATGGCTTCTCGGCGGCGCAGGGGCTGTGCGCGGTGGAGGATGCCGGGCGGGTCGTGGCGCATCTGCGGGCGATCGGCCTGCCCCACGACCTCGCCAGTGCGGGCATCGACGCGAGCGGCGCGACTCTGGTCGGCCACATGCTGCACGATAAGAAGATGGATGCCGGCACCCTCCCCTTCCTGCTCACGCGCGGGATCGGCCGGACGTACCTCGACCGCACGGTCGATCTGGGCGCGGTGGAGGCGTATCTTGATGCCCAACAGCGTCGATAAGCGCGACCTGCCCACGAAGGTCTGCCCCGCCTGCGACCGCCCGTTTACGTGGCGCAAGAAATGGGCGCGGGACTGGGAGAGTGTGGTTTATTGCTCGGATGCTTGCCGACGGAAACGGTAGGGGGGAGCGACCGTGCAAGCCACACCCGCAAACCGTCACCCCGGACTTGTTCCGGGGTCCACCGGGCGGCCAACGATGCGCGTGAAAGTGACAGACAGCGCTCGCGGGCCAGTGGACCCCGGAACAAGTCCGGGGTGACGGAGGGGCTGACGAAGCATCGGCGTCAAAACGCGCTTCGTTCGTACTGAGCGAAGTCGAAGCACACCATGCCACGCGCCGCCGGGCGAGGGGAGCACGCACACCCCCCGTTCGGGCTGAGCTTGTCGAAGCCCTGCTCTTTCTTTCAGGCATCGCGCCCTGCGGCACGAAGAAGGGCAGCCCTTCGACAAGCTCAGGGCGAACGGAGGGGGATACGACCCGTTTGTGCTGATATTGTCGAAGCCCCGTTCTTCGACGTCGAACGCAGTGTTTGCGGCACGAACGGGAAAGCCAACTACCCCCGCGCCACCCAAGCCAGCCACGCCCATCCCCCGATCAACAGCGCTCCACCGATCGGCGTGACAGCCCCCAGCCATTTCGGCGCACCCTCCGCCATCGCGTAGAGCGTGCCGGCAAAGATCGCGCCGCCCGCGAGGAAGCACCACGCCGGCCCGCGCGCGCCCATTTGCAGCGCGACCAGCGCCGCGACGGCGTGGATGAGCTGGTACTGCGCGCCCGTGCGCAGCCACTCGGCCGCCTTGCCCTCCGCGCCATGCGCCCCGAACGCCCCCGCGGCGATCGACAGCGCACCCGACAATGCCGCCAGTATCGCGATCCAGTTCATTGCCTCAGCTCCTCGCTTCGATCATCCGCAACCCGTCTCCGTCGCCTTGCGCGGCGGCACGACATCGGCAGCGTCGCTCGCGACCGCGTCCGGATTGCGCTGCACCCAGCCGCCGGTTTCGGCCAGCACGCGGGCGCGGGCGGTCAGCATGTCGCCTTCCTCATACTGGATTTTCAGCCGTTCGCGGTCGCGGCGGCGGTAGAGGTCTTCGGTGCGGTCGATCTCGGCGGCGTCGACGCCGACCGCGGCCATCGCCTGTCGCGCCATGCGCACCGCCGAATCGAGCACTTCGCGCACCACGCCGGTGACGGCCGTCCCCTTCAGCTTCAGCAGGGCACGACGGTCGAAGGCACGCACGAAGATCGCCGCCTTCGGAAACGCCTCATGCACCGCCGCGACCAGGTCGGGGCCGATCTGGTCGCCGTCGATGCAGAACATGATGAGCTCGGCATCCGCCGCGCCCGCCTGACGCAGCATGTCGATGCGGGTGCCGTCGCCGTAATAGACCTTCGCGCCGAATTCGCCGGCGATGTCGATCATCTCGATATCAGTGTCGATCAGCGTCACCGGTATGCCCTGACCCAGCAGCATCTGGCCGACCGTCTGGCCGAAGCGGCCATAGCCGACGATCAGCGCGTTCGATCCGTCCGCCTGCGGGCCGTCGCGCTCCTCGCGCTTCAGCGGTTCGGCGCGGAAGCGGCGGGTAGCCATCATCAGGAACGGCGTGGTCGCCATCGACAGGGTGACGATCGCGCCGAACAGGCTGGCCGCCTCGGGCGCGATCAGCCACGCGTCCTTGGCCTGCGCGAACAGCACGAAGCCGAATTCGCCGCCCTGGCTCAGCAGCAGGCCGAGCGCCAGCGCCGGTCGCCACGGCGTGCGGAACAGGAGGGCAATGCCCATCACGATCGCCGCCTTCACCACGACCAGCGTCAGCGCCATCGTGACGACGAACACCGGCCGTTCGGCGATGGCGCCCAGATCGAGCATCATGCCGACGGCAAGGAAGAACAGGCCGAGCAGGATCGAACGGAACGGCTCGACATCCGCCTCCAGCTCGTGCCGGTAGGGCGAGTCGGCCAGCATCATGCCGGCGATGAACGCGCCCAGCGCCGCCGACAGCCCCAGCGCCTCCATCACCGCGGCGCTGGCGATGACGGTGAACAGTCCGGCGAACACGAACATCTCGCGCTCGCCCAGATTGCCGATCAGGCGGAACAGCGGGCGCAGCAGATAGCGGCCCGCCGCGATCAGCCCGACGATCGCGACGACGGTATAGACGAACAACAGCCAGCCCGGCGGCCCACCCGCGTCGGCGGGGTTGCGGCTCATCGCCGCGACGATGGTTATCATCGGGACGATCGACAGATCCTGAAACAACAGGATCGCAAAGGCGCGCTCGCCGAACGGCGTGCCCATCCGCCCCGCCGACTGCAGCATCGGCAGCACCTGCGCCGTCGACGACAAGGCGAGCGGCAGGCCCAGCGCGAGGGCCGCATAGGGGGAGAAGCGCGCGACCGTGAACAGGATCGCGGCGATGACGAGGCCGCAGGCGACGACCTGAAGGCCCCCGATCGCGAAGATGTCCTGCTTCATCCGCCACAGCCGCGACGGGTTCAGCTCCAGCCCGACGAGGAACAGCAGCAGGACGATGCCGAGTTCGGCGATGTCCATCTTGCCCTCCGCCCCGCCGACGAGGCCGAGGACGTGGGGACCGACCAGCGCGCCGGCGACGAGATAGCCGAGCGTCGCGCCCAGCCCGAACCGGCGGAAGATGAGCACGAAGACGAGCGCGAAGCCCAGCAGCGGCACCGCATCGTGCAGCAGGCTGGCGTCGGCGTGAGCGGCCTCGTTCATCGTGCCACCACCGTCGCGCCCGCATCCGCCGCGGCTTCTGCCGCCGCCTCGAACGCGAGCCGGATCGAGGCGTGGCGCGCGCTGTACGGCAAAGCGGGGGTGAACAGCTCGAGTTCGGGCCAGTCGGGCGGCGTATCGCGCTCACCCGCCAGCCACGCGGTCAGCGCATCGCGCGCCGCTGCCAGCTCGTCCGCCGACTTGCCGACGATGTTGGCGCCCAGCAACGCCGCCGATGCCTGTCCCAGCGCGCAGGCGCGGACCAGCAGGCCGACCGTGTCGACGCGACCGTCCGCGTCGACCGTCACATCGATCGTCACCCGGCTGCCGCACACCGGCGATCGCTTCTCGGACGTCGCCATCGGCTGCGGCAATCGCTCGTGATTCGGAATGGACGCCGCGAGGCGGAGGATACGGGCGTTGTAGAGCGGCGGGGTCACGTCGCACATGTAGGCGGGTGGGCGGGCGATTGGCACCCCCTCTATACCCAACGGATCGAACGGGGATGGTGGATTCCCAAACCCCCGCTACGCTCGCTCCCATGCTTGCCCTCGCCCTGCTCCCCGCTATCGCCGCGATCATGCCCGCGCAGTTGCTGACCTGGCCCGACCTGACGTCGCGGCCCAAACCGAAGGCCGATGCCACGATCAGCTACGGCCCCGACCAGATGCAGAAGGTCGACGTTTGGCTGCCCGCCGGCAAGGGGCCGCACCCGGTGGTGGTGATGGTCCACGGCGGCTGCTGGCAGACGGAGATCGCCGACCGCAGCCTGGTGAACTGGATCGCCGACGACCTGCGCCGCGACGGCATCGCAGTATGGAACATCGACTATCGCGGCGTCGATCGCACCGGCGGCGGCTATCCCGGCACCTTCGCCGATGCTGCAGCGGCGGCGGACCGGCTGCCGGCGCTGGCGAAGACCTACCACCTCGACACGCGCCGCATCGTCGCGGTCGGGCATAGCGCCGGCGGACATCTGGCGCTGTGGCTGGCGGGACGGCCGAAGCTGCCGAAGGACAGCGTGTTGCGCACCGCGCACCCATTGCGGATCGACCATGTCGTGTCGCTGGGCGGGCTGCCCGACCTGGAGGCGACCGCGAACAGCCCGGACAATGGTTGCGGCACCGAAGTCGTCGCGAAGCTGGTCGGCCCGCGAACGGATGGCGCGCGCGCCGATCCGTACGCCGACACCTCCGTCCCCCGCCTGCTGCCGCTGGGCGTCCGCCAGGATCTGGTGAACGGCCGCGAGGATCGCATCATCCCCTATCGCATGGCGACCGACTATGTCGCCGCCGCGACGAAGGCGGGGGACAGCGCGACGCTCACCACCGTGCCCGACACCGGGCATGTCGAGCTGGTCGCGCCCGAAAGCGGCGCGTGGGCGGCGACAAAGCGGCTGATCCTGGCGGCGCTGGCGCGGCGCTGATTCCCGCTTGACGCCTGCACCTATCGCGGGGGTAGGATATCGTATCGGACGGGGAGAGCGGGCGATGCGACGGATCGGTGTACTCGTGATGGCCGCCGCGCTGGCCAGCTGCGGCGCTCAGCAAGAGCGCGAAACCCCCGATGTCGAGGACTCGGCCGGCCCCGGCATCGCCGTCACCGCAGCACCCGGCGTCGCGTTCAACTATCGTTACGCGTTCCGCCTGCCCGCTCCGCGCATCGCCGCCACGCAGGAGGCGCATGCACAGGCGTGCGAGCGGCTGGGGATCGCGCGCTGCCGGATCACCGGCATGCGCTACACCGTGTCGGACGGCTACGGCATCGACGCGATGCTGTCGTTCAAGCTCGCCCCTGCTATCGCACGCGTATTTGGGCGGCAGGGCATCGTCGCGATCGAACAGGCCGAGGGCATGCTGACCGATGCGGAGATCACCGGCGTCGACGCCGGGCAGGCGATCGCGCGGGGCGAAAGCGACCGCAGCCGCATCGCGCAGGAGCGCGGGCGGATCGATACCGAGCTGGCCCGCCCCGGCATCGGCAGCGCCGCGCGTGCCGAACTGCTGCGCCAGCGCGCCACGCTCGACGAGAGCATCCGCGCCGCAACCGCAGAGGTCGCCGGCCAGCGCGAGACGCTGGCCAGCACGCCGATGACCTTCACCTATGCCTCCGGACAGGCGATCCGCGGGTTCGACGCGACATCGCCGTTCGCCCGCGCCGCCGATACCGCGATCGGATCGGTGCAGTGGACGCTGGCGGTGGTGCTCTGGCTGCTCGCCGCGCTCGTCCCGCCGGCGCTCGCCCTGCTGGTCGTGGTGCTGCTGTGGCGCCGCTTCGGTTCCGCTTTGAAGCGATGGTGGCTGCGCGAACGGGCCGCCGAGTAGTTTGCACGCCTTGCCCGCCTTCGATATAGGCCGGCCATCCCGCCCCGGCCGGCCGATCCGCCGCCGGGGCGAATCGTTTTGAAGGGCCCAGGTGCATGGTTCGTCGTCGCCAGATTTACGAAGGCAAGGCCAAGATCCTGTACGAGGGCCCTGAGCCCGGCACGCTGATCCAGTATTTCAAGGACGACGCGACCGCCTTCAACGCGCAGAAGAAGGGCACGATCAGCGGCAAGGGCGTGCTGAACAATCGGATTTCCGAGCATATCTTCACGCTGCTCGGCCATATCGGCATTCCGACGCACTTCATCCGCCGCCTGAACATGCGCGAGCAGTTGATCCGGCAGGTCGAGATCGTGCCGATCGAGGTCGTGGTGCGCAACGTCGCGGCGGGCTCGCTCAGCAAGAAGCTGGGGATCGAGGAGGGCACGCCCCTGCCCCGCACGATCGTCGAATATTACTACAAGGACGACGCGCTCGGCGATCCGATGATCTCGGAGGAACACGTTCTGTGCTTCGGCTGGGCGCAGCAGGACGAGCTGCACGACATGGCCGACATGGCCATTCGCATCAACGATTTCCTGTCGGGCCTGTTCGCGGGCATCGGCATCCGCCTGGTCGACTTCAAGCTGGAGTTCGGGCGGATCTGGGACAACGACTTCGGCCGCATCATCCTGGCGGACGAGATCAGCCCGGATGGCTGCCGCCTGTGGGACATGGCGACCAACGAGAAGCTGGACAAGGACCGCTTCCGCCGCGACCTGGGCGGCGAGGTGGAAGCCTATCAGGAGGTCGCACGCCGGCTGGGCCTGCTGCCCGAGGGCGCCGATTCGGCGGTGCTCGACCTCGAAAGCCACCGCAAGCGCCGCGGCAAGTAAGCGCCTGCCCGGCCGCGCAAATCGGCCGGGCTTTAGCCGCCTGTTAACCCTCTCCGGCTAGTCGTTCCCCGAAGACCTTCGAACGGGGAACGAACGACCATGCGTAGCTTGATCGCAGCACTGCCGCTGCTGGCCCTAACCGCCTGCGGCGGAGCAACCGGCCCGCAGAGCGTGGGCAGCGTCGCTCCGCCGGCAGGCACGGGATCGACCGGCGGCGCGACCGGAGGCACCGGCGGCGGCGTGACGACGGGCACCGGCGGCACGGGCACGGGTACTGGCACCACCGTGACCTCACCGGCGCATCTGCTCGACGTGACATCCGAAACGCGCTTCAACGCGGTCGGCGCGTTCCAGACGCTCGCCGTCAACGAAACCGGCGTCGCGAACCAGACCGGCCCGGTGCTGTATCAAGCCAATGCCAGCACCGTGCGCACGCCGTCCGGCACCGTCACCTACAGCCCGCGCGACGGCATCTTCACGGTCAGCTTCGTCGACGCCAAGGCCGGACTGAACACCAGCACGCTCAATTTCCAAGACCCCGGTCACCGCGCGGACAGCCCGGCGTGGGGCGTGCCCGTGCTGAACGATTTCAACTATATCCAGGTGGTGGGCGGGACGTACCGCGCGCCCTCGACGACCGCGACCACGGTCGATCTGGGTCGCGAGGATCGCATCACATTCTTCTACCAGCGTCCCGGCGCGCAGACCAAGTACGTGTCGCTCGCCGGCTATGTCCGCAACGCCTATGATCGCACCGCCGACGCGACGATCTTCAAGGCAGCGACCGAATCGACGTTCGAACGCGGCGCGATGGTGTTCGGTCAGGACACGCTGCGCTCGCAGATCCCGATCAGCGGCACCGGCACCTTCGAAGGCGGCCTGCTGGCGTCGATGGTCGTCAACACCTCGATCAGCAGCCGGACCCCCAATTATTTCCAGTGGATCACCGGCACCAGTTCGCTGACGTTCGATTTCAGCGCGCAGACCATGTCGATGCTGCTCACCGGCACCGTTTCGCCTGCCAACTACGGCGGACAGACGCTGGGCGACACCGCGACGGGCGTTCCGGGCGGATCGACCTTCCGCGCGGTCGGATCGGGCTCGATCAACCTCGTGTCGACGGGCGGCTTCACCGGCCGCTTCAGCAGCGTGACCTTCTCGAACACCAACGGGACGACGGTGCCGATCTACGACCAGGTCAATCCGAACAACAATGTCGCCGGCGCGAATTCGATCGACGGCACCTTCTATGGTCCCAACGCGGTCAACGTCGGCGGCAACTTCCGCATCGTGGGCGGCGTGCCGAACCAGCGCGTCGACATCCTCGGCGCCTTCACCGGCGCGAAGAAGTAGGGCGACGGCGTTACCGGGGGAATAGCGCGTGACGCCGTTTCGATCGACGCTGGCCCCACTGCTGGCCGGCATGCTGGCCGGCGGCCTGCCGGCCGCGGCGTACGCCGATCCCGCCGGGGCGGATTGCAGCTACGGCATCTGCCAGGTCCGGTTGACGCCCGAACAATTGCTGGCGCGCGCCGAGTCGCTGGTGGCGGAACGTCGCTTCGCAGAGGCGAAGCCGCTCATCCAGGCGCTCGAGCAGGCGACCGGCATGCTGCTGCCCAGCCGCTTTCTCGCCGGCTATTCCGCCGCGCAGCAGGGTGATTACGCCCGCGCGGCCGGCATCTACAAGGCGATTCTGGCCGACGATCCCGGCCAGACGCGCGTCCGCCTCGAGCTCGCGCACGCCATGCTTCAGCTCGGCCAGACCGCCAGCGCCGACCGGCAGTTCCGCATGGCGGAGCAGAGCGGCGAGTTGCCGCCCGATGTCGCCGCCGCGATCCGCGGGGTGCGTCAGGTCATCCGCTCGCGCCGCGCGTGGCGGTTCGATGTCGATGTCGGGATCGCGCCCGACAGCAACATCAACAACGCGACCGGCGCCAGCCAGATCGACCTCAACTTCGGCGACACCGTCCTGCCCGTCGATCTCGACGGCAACGCCCGCGCGCGCTCCGGCAACGGGCAGACCGCGACGATCTCGACCGGGCTGCGTTTGCCGTTCGGCGAGAACACGGCGCTGCTCGCCGGGGTCGACACCAACGGCACGAATTACGCCGGCAAGGCCTTCGACGACTATCTGTTCCAGACCAATGCCGGCGTCGAGCTTTCGCTGACGCCCACGAAAAGCGTCTCGCTGGAGGGCGTCGCGGCGCAGCGCTGGTTCGGCGGACACGTCGCCAGCCGCCAGTTCGGCGCGCGCATCGGCGGCCAGTTCGCGTTCGGCACGCGAAACCGACTTGGGCTCCAACTCGACAGCCGCCATACCGACGCGGCGTTCGACGCGAATTTCAGCGGTTGGCAGAGCGGTCTCTACGCGACCGGGGAACGTGCGATCGGGCGCAATCTGGTCGCCTCGCTCGGGGTGTTCGGCCGGCGCGACGCGCTCAGGTCGGACGCGTACTCGAACACCGAACTCGGCACGACACTGGGGCTGGGTGGCGAGCTGCCGTTCGGCATCAACTTCGGGGTGAGCGGCAGCGTCAGCCGCGCGACCTTCGACGCGGCGATGCCGCTCTTCTCGACCGACCCGCGTCGCGACTGGCGCTACAACGCGCGCGTGACGGTGGGAAACCGCAAGCTGCGCGTGCTCGGCTTCTCGCCGCAGATGACGCTCAGCTATGCGCGCAACAGTTCGACCGTGCGGTTCTTCACCACCGACCGCCTGCGCCTGCGCTTCGCGGTGGCACGCTATTTCTGAGCCGCGATAGACCCGTCACCCCGGACCTGTTGCGACGCCCCCACCCCGTTCGTACTGAGCTTGTCGAAGCACTGTCCTTCCTCGTGCCGCCGGGCGCGAGGCCTGGAAAGAAGGGCAGTGCTTCGACAGGCTCAGCACGAACGGGATGGAGAATCCTTGCCGCCCCGCCCCCCATTCGGCATAGGCACGCGCAATTCCCGCCTCCCCCGAAAGGCCCGCCCATGAAGCTGCGTATCGTCGTCACGTTGAAGCCGGGCGTGCTCGACCCGCAGGGCAAGGCGATCGAGCAGGCGCTGTCGGGTCTGGGTTTCGGCGGGGTGGACAGCGTGCGCGCCGGCAAGATCTTCGAAATGGAGGTCGCCGACGACACGTCGGATGCCGCGGTCGACGAGATGTGCCGCAAGCTGCTCGCCAACACCGTCGTCGAAAACTACCGCATCGAGCGCGCGGCATGAAGGCCGCGGTCGTCGTCTTTCCGGGATCGAACTGCGACCGCGATCTAGCCGTGGCGATCCGCGACGTCGGCGGCACCGCGCCGGCCATGGTGTGGCACGGCGACAGCGACCTGCCCGACGGCCTCGACCTGATCGCGCTGCCCGGCGGCTTCTCCTACGGCGACTATCTGCGCTGCGGCGCGATCTCGGCGCGCTCGCCGGTCATGCGCGCGGTCGTCGCGGCGGCGGAGCGCGGCGTGCCGGTCCTGGGCGTGTGCAACGGGTTCCAGGTGCTGACCGAATCGGGCCTGCTGCCCGGCGCGCTGATGCGCAACGCGGGGCTGGACTTCGTGTGCCGCGACGTGCCGCTGGTCGTCGCCAACGCCGACAGCCTGTTCACGCGCGGCTATGACGAGGGTCAGCGCATCACCGTCCCGGTCGCGCACCACGACGGCAATTACTTCGCCGACGACGCGACGCTCGACCGGCTGGAGGGTGAGGGGCGCGTCGCGTTCCGATACGGCGCGGACGTCAACGGCTCGGCCCGCGGCATCGCCGGCATCCTGAACGACCGCGGCAACGTGCTCGGCATGATGCCGCACCCGGAGCGCCGCATCGAAGCGGCGCATGGCGGGACGGACGGACGGCGGCTGTTCGAGAGCCTTGTACAGGGCGCGTTGGCGACAGCTTGATCGCCGCTCAAACCCGCGCGCGAAACGGCGTGAAGTCCGTACTCCGGTCGAACACATCCACCCCCTCGCGCCGCTTGAGCCAGCCGACCACAGCATAGGTGAACGGCGTCAGCAGCACCTCCCACAATGTCTTCAGCACGAACTGGCTGACGACGACCTGCGCGATCTGTTCGCCGGTCCAGCCGGTCGCACCCCAGAACGCGAGCGGGTAGAAGATCACGCTATCGAATGCCTGCCCGACGATCGTCGAGCCGATCGTGCGCGACCACAGATGGCGCCCGCCGGTCCAGACCTTCATCCGCGCCAGCACCACGCTGTTGGCGAACTCCCCGACCCAGAACGCGATCATCGAGGCGAAGACGATCCGCCACGTCGCGCCGAACACCGCCTCGTACGCGCCCTGCCCCTCCCAGCCCGCGGCAGGTGGCAGCGCGACGACGACCCACGCCATCACCGCCATGAACAGCAGCGCGGCGAAGCCGGTCCAGATCACCCGCCGCGCCCGCGCGAAGCCATAGACCTCGGTCAGCACGTCGCCGATGATGTAACTCAAAGGAAAGAACAGGATGCCCGCGCCGAACGACCACGCGCCGATCCCCGGCAGGTCGATCGCCGCGCGCTTGGCCGCACCGATCAAGTTCGACAGCAGTAGGATGGCGACGAACGCCGCCATCACCAGATCATAATAGCGAAACGCGCCCGCCGACATCGCATCGGCATCGGTCGCGACTGGCTGGTCCCCTTCGTTCATGCGCGCGGTTATGATCGCGGTTTGACGCGCCGACAATCCGCGCTAACGAATGCGTGTCCGCGCCCGTAGCTCAGCTGGATAGAGCAAGGAGCTTCTACCTCCTCGGTCGGGGGTTCGAATCCCTCCGGGCGCGCCATTCCACATCCCGTCACCCACGCGGTTAGCGGATTCGCAACCATATCGCGCGACACTTCCGCGCGTGGTTTCCGACGCGCCGATCAGACAATCACGCGGCCAGTCGAGCGATACGCGCGGTGAAATAACGGAACCAAGTGGCTGAAAACACTCGACGGGAATGCTATATGACGGTCTCCCGACAACGACGACGGACGGACTGGATGCTGGACACGGCGGCTGGCGCGAATTCGCGACGGGCCTTTCTCAAATCGACGATCGTGATGGGCAGCGTCATGCTGATGCCCGGCTGCGCACAGCAGATCGCCAAGGTCGCCGACGTGCATCCCGCTCCTCCGCCACCGCCCATCGCGGTGCCCGTGCCCGCGCAGGTCGCCGTCCGTCCCACAGCCCCGCTCGGTGTCCGGCCCGAGATCTTTCATCGCGCGCTTGCATCGCTCGACCAGCATCGCGGCACGATCGCGCGGGCTGACCGGATCGCCATCGCCGATTTTTCGGTATCGTCGTCGGAGCCGCGCTTCCATCTCGTCGACCTGACCGACGGCACGACGACCTCGCTGCTCGTCGCGCACGGCAGTGGGTCCGATCCGGCGCACACCGGCTGGCTGCAACGATTCTCGAACGTCGATGGATCGAACGCGTCGAGCGAAGGCGCCTTCCTCGCCAGCAACTATTATATCGGCAAGCACGGCCGGTCGCAGCGGCTGATCGGGCTCGATCCGACCAACGACAAGGCGCTCGATCGCGCGATCGTCGTTCACGGCGCCTGGTATTCGAACCAGGACATGCTGGCGACGCACGGCAAGCTCGGCCGCAGCCAGGGCTGTTTCGCGGTGGGCGAGAACACGTTGCAGACCGTGTTCGACGTGCTGGGCGAAGGCCGGATGATCTACGCCGCCAAGGCGTGATCCGACCTGCTCGTACCCCGGCGAAGGCTGAGGCTTGGACACGACCGATCTCCGCAACGCGTTAGCCGACCGTAACTGGGCCCCGGCCTTGGGGGCACGATGTGCGTAGGCCTCGCGGGCGAAACCGCTTCCAACATCTTCGATGGCTCCGATCCCCGGATTGCGTCACTATGGCGCATCGGTCGGGCACATGCCCGCCATAGGGGAGAGGATATGTTCAGCCACGTCATGCTGGGCGCCGACGATATCGATGCGTCGAAGGCGTTCTACGATGCGACCATCCAGGCGCTCGGCGGGCGCGCCGGGCGGGCCGACGACAAGGGACGCGTCGCCTGGATGCACGGCGGCGGCGTTTTCATGCTGTCGCGCCCGATCGACGGGCAGCCGGCGTGCCACGCCAACGGCGGCACGGTCGGCTTCGCGGCAGCGTCCCCGGAGATGGTGGACGCCTGGCATGCGGCCGGGCTGGCAGCAGGCGGCACGGCGATCGAAGATCCGCCCGGCAAGCGCTCGAACGCGTTCGGATCGCTGTACCTCGCCTATCTGCGCGATCCCACCGGCAACAAGGTCTGCGCGACGCATCGGATGCCGGCCGCCTGACGAAAAACCACCGGGAACCTCGCTGGCTCCCGGTGGCTGATATCTTAAGCCGCCGCCTTAGCCCGGCTGGCGCGCTTGCGGTCGTGCGGGTCGAGATAGCGCTTGCGCAAGCGGATCGACTTCGGCGTCACCTCGACCATCTCGTCGTCATCGATGTAGGCGATGGCCTGCTCCAGCGTCATCTTCTTGGGTGGCGTCAGGCGGATCGCATCGTCCTTGCCGCCCGATGCGCGGAAGTTGGTCAGCTGCTTCGCCTTCATCGGATTGACCTCGAGGTCATCCGTCTTGGCGTTCTCGCCGATCACCATGCCCTCGTACAGGGCCTCGCCGTGGCCGACGAACAGGATGCCACGATCCTCCAGCGGGCCGAGCGCATAGCTGTTCGCCTCGCCCGCGCCGTTGGAGATCAGCACGCCGTTCTTGCGGCCCTCGATATTGCCCTTGTGGGGGCCGTACTTCTCGAACAGCCGGTTCATGATGCCGGTGCCGCGGGTGTCCGACAGGAATTCGCCGTGATAGCCGATCAGGCCGCGCGAGGGTGCGGAGAAGGTGATGCGCGTCTTGCCGCCACCCGAGGGGCGCATGTCGGTCATCTCGCCCTTGCGCAGGTTCATCTTCTCGACGACCGTGCCCGAATGCTCTTCGTCCACGTCGATGACGACGGTTTCGTAGGGCTCTTCCTTCTTGCCGTTTTCGTCCTCACGGAACAGCACGCGCGGGCGGCTGATGCCGAGTTCGAAGCCCTCGCGGCGCATCGTTTCGATCAGCACGCCGAGCTGAAGCTCGCCGCGGCCCGCGACTTCGAAGCTGTCCTTGTCGGCCGCCTCGGTCACCTTGATCGCGACGTTCGATTCGGCTTCGCGGAACAGGCGGTCGCGGATCATGCGGCTCGTCACCTTGCTGCCCTCGCGGCCCGCCATCGGCGAATCGTTGACCGCGAAGCGCATCGACAGCGTCGGCGGATCGATCGGCTGCGCGTGCAGCGGCTCGGTGACGCTGACATCGCAGATGGTGTTCGACACGGTCGCGACCGTCAGACCGGCGAGGCTGATGATATCGCCCGCATTGGCTTCGTCGGTCGGCACGCGCTCCAGCCCGCGGAACGTCATGATCTTCGACGCGCGGCCCGTCTCGACGACGTTGCCGTCGTTGTCGAGCGCGTGGATCGGCATGTTGGTCTTGACCGAGCCCGAGAACACCAGACCGGTCAGGATGCGGCCTAGGAAGTTGTCGCGGTCGAGCAGGGTGACGAGGAACTTGAACGGACCGTCCGGATCGGCCGAGGGCGCCGGCACGTGGCTGACGATCTTCTCGAACAGCGGGCGCAGCGTGCCCTCGCGCAGGGTCGGATCCTCGTTGGCATAGCCGTTGCGGCCCGAGGCGTAGAGCACGGGGAAGTCGAGCTGCTCGTCGGTCGCTTCCAGGCTGACGAACAGGTCGAACACCTCGTCCAGCACTTCCTGAATGCGCTCGTCGGGGCGATCGACCTTGTTCACGACGACGATCGGCTTCAGGCCCAGCGCCAGCGCCTTGCCGGTCACGAACTTCGTCTGCGGCATCGCGCCTTCCGACGAATCGACCAGCAGAACGACGCCGTCGACCATCGACAGGATGCGCTCCACCTCGCCGCCGAAGTCGGCGTGGCCGGGCGTGTCGACGATGTTGATCCGCGTGCCTTCCCAATCGATCGAGGTCGGCTTGGCGAGGATCGTGATCCCGCGCTCCTTCTCAAGATCGTTCGAATCCATCGCGCGCTCTTCGATGCGCTGGTTGTCTCGGAACGTGCCCGACTGGCGGAACAGCTGGTCGACGAGCGTGGTCTTGCCGTGATCGACGTGCGCGATGATGGCGATATTGCGGAGTTGCATGTATATTCCTGAACGAACGCGCGCGACGGTGCAGCGACGAAACGTTGGCGCCCCTAGCGCATTTGCTGCGTTGCGGGAAGGGTGGTCAGCTTTGGAAGGCCTCGGGACCGATATCGCGCGACGCGTGGAGGATGCAGACGATCGCCACGCCATCGGGCAATGGCCGGTAGAAGATCACGTAACGGCCAACAACGACGCTACGTAAATCGACGCCGAGCTTGTCTCGTGCCTGACCCGTCAGCGGCAGGGCGGCAAGCGACTCGATGCGACGGTTAAAGCGCTCGAGCAGTCGATCGGCCGCCACGACGTCATGGATTGCGACGTACAGCCAGACATCGACGGCATCGTCGCGCGCCTCCGGGCTTCGAACGATCGTCGACATCAGGGTCGCTGCGCCAGACGCTCCCGACCCAGACGCTTTATCTCATCAACATCCCACACCTCGCTCGGCCCGCTGTCCAGTCCCTCCTGAATCAGTTCGCGCAACCGCTGCATCGGCAGGCCGGTTTCGTCGTCGATCGCATCGGGGTCTTCCAGAACGATATGATCACCGTTGCGGATCACCCGAACCGCATTCCCCTCGAAACCCAGCCCCTCGGGCAGCACGAGCGACTGCCCCTCCGCCGTCCGGGTAATCTTGACGATCGCGTTCATGGCCTGCCTCGCTGCGCCGTGTTCCGGCAATATATCGCCCGCCCCCGCTCCACGCCAGCACGGCTTGATCGCAACCGGCAGCGTATTATCTGAGCGATACACTTGAACCGACTTGCGAAGCCCGGCATTGCTGGCGGCACGGATTTGGAGACTTCCCCCGATGGCGACGACCTCGACCGACACGCTGACCGCCGAACCGACCCTGACGCTAACCCCGCCCGATCCGGTGCCGAGCGTACAGGTCGAGAAGGCGGCGGGGCTGGTCCCCGTCGATCCGGGCACACGGTCGAAGCTGGAGGAGCGCGTCGACACCTTCGTGACCGATCTGGTCGCGCAGGACGTGAACTCGCCCGAATTCGGCAAGCGCGTCGATGCCATCACCGCGATGGGCGCGCGCGAGATTCGGGAAGCCGCGGGCCAGTCGAACCGCTTCCTCGACCGGCCGGTCAAGGCGATGGACAAGGATTCGGGCGTCGGCGCCGACCTCGCCGCCTTGCGCCGCGTGATCGAGGATCTCGATCCCGGCAAGCAGGGCAATCTGATGACGTCCAAGAAGCTGTTCGGGATCATCCCGTTCGGCAACAAGATGCGCGACTATTTCGACGGCTACAAATCGTCGCAGGGCCATATCTCGACCATCCTGAAGAGCCTCGCCTCGGGCAAGGACGAGCTGCTGATGGACAATGCCGCGATCGACGTGGAGCGGCAGAACCTCTGGGCCTCGATGGGGCGGCTGGAGCAGATGATCCATCTGTCGAAGACGATGGACACCGCGCTGGAGGAGAAGGCCAACGACCTCGACCACAGCGAACCGGCCAAGGCCAAGGCGATCCGCGAGACGGCGCTGTTTTACACCCGCCAGCGCACGCAGGACCTGCTGACCCAGATGGCGGTGACGGTGCAGGGCTATCTGGCGCTCGATCTGGTCAAGAAGAACAATGTCGAGCTGGTGAAGGGCGTCGATCGCGCCAGCACCACGACGGTCGGCGCGCTGCGCACCGCCGTCACCGTCGCGCAGGCGCTGACCAACCAGCGGCTCGTGCTCGAACAGATCACCGCGCTCAACACCACGACCGCGAACATCATCGATTCGACCGGCAAGCTGCTAAAGTCGCAGACCGCGACCATCCACGAACAGGCCGCCGCATCGACCATCCCGATCGAGACGCTGCAACGCGCGTTCCAGAACATCTACGACACGATGGACACCATCGACACCTTCAAGCTGAAGGCGCTGGACAGCATGAAGACGACCGTCACGACACTGTCGAACGAAATCGAGAAGTCAAAGGGCTATATCGCCCGCGCGGAGGGGCAGTCGCAAGCGTCGCTGTCGGGTCCGTCGTCGGCGGATACGTTCAAGCTGGAGGCGCTTTGATCCCGTGACCGAGGTCGACGACCAGATCATCCGCGCGTCGGAAATGCTCGACCGCACCCGCGCCAACGGCCGCGGCGCCTCGACGCGCAGCCGCAAGCGCCGCGAGGCCGAGGTGATGCGCCGGCTGGGGCGGATCGCGGTGGTCGATGTCGCGATCCTGATCGTCGCGGTCGTCGTCGGCTTCTTCATTCCGCTTGGTATGTTCGGCGCGCTTGCCGTGATGGCGCTGCTGATCGCCGCCACTGTCATCCTGGCGGCGGCACCGGTCGATCGCGCGGTGGAGGCCGAGACGCTGCCAAGCGTGCCGTTGCGCGCGTTGCCGCTCCAGACCGAGGCTTGGCTGGACCGCCAGCGCCCTGCCCTGCCCGCACCCGCGCAGAGCTTGGTCGACGCGATCGGCGTCCGGCTGGAGACGCTGGCACCGCAGCTGACCGCGCTCGACGATGGTGCGCCGACCGCGATCGAAGTGCGCAAGCTGGTCGGCGAACAGCTCCCCGAACTGGTGAAGGGCTACGCTCGCGTCCCCGAGCCGCTGCGCCGCGTGCCCCGCAACGGCCGTACGCCCGACGACCAGCTGGTCGATGGCCTGCGCGTGATCGAGGCCGAGATCGGCGACATGACCGCTGCTCTCGCGCAAGGCGACATCGACCTGCTCGCGACGCGTGAGCGGTTCCTGCAGATCAAGTATCGTGAGGATGGGGTTGAGGGGTAGGCTGGGTGTGGGTGGGCAACACCCTTCCCGGGTCGTCATTCTCGCGAAGGCGGGAATATATTGCCGCTGACTTACGTGGTCACCCCAACGGTATCGTCAATCGATTCCCGCCTTCGCGGGAATGACGGGGCGGCGTTATCAAACGCACCGTGCTCCCGCGGAGGCGGGAGCCCAGGGTTAAACGCGCAACACTCGTGACCCCGGGCTCGCGCGTCGCGCGAGCGTAGGGGGCGGGCATCCCTCAATACCCGCCCCGCTCCACCGCCACGCCGTCGGACGAGTCGCGATACCCCCGACCCGCCGCCCGCCGTGGCGTCTCCTCGGATTGCATGCGCAATCCGAGGGCGCCCGCTTAGAACGGTGCCGTGATCGAGAACACGACCTGCGGCCCGGCGATCGGTCCGCCGTCCTTGGTCGAGCTGAAGTTCGGCAGAAGGTATGCACTTTCCGACCGCGAGATGTCGGTGTCGACATAGGCCGCGCCCAGCACGATCGGGCCGAGGGCCACGTCGGCGCCCAGGGACCAGTCCCAATACTTGCCTGTCGGCGCGACGCTGGTGCCGTTCGGCCCCAGACCGGGGTTGCCGTCCGAATAGCCGATGTGCGCCTTCAGCGTCAGCGGCGTCGACGGCAGCGCCGAGGAGAAATCGCCCCACAGGTACAGATTATCCTCGGACTGGCCGCGGCTCTGCGGCGTAGCGGAGAAGTTGCCGAGCGCCTCCTGCTTCGGCGCATAGGCGACGCCCGCCAGCGCGCTTACCGGGCCGACCGTGCCGCTGAGCTTGGCGTAAGGCTCGAAGAAGTCGGTGTTATCGGCACCGCCTGGATAGGTGTACCACGTCACGCCGACGTCCAGCGCACCGCCCTCGCTAACCGGGAATTTGTAGCCGGCGATCAGGTCGAGCTCGAGGTTCGGCCCGCCAAAGGTGCCCCAACCGCCGAGGTTCGAACCCCAAGTGGCGATATAGGCGCCGCTTTCGTGCGTGACGGTGAAGCCGCCCTGCACGGCGATCTCCTCGTCGCTCTGCGACACGCCGCGGAAGCGGTAGTCCGATACGACGGCGACGCTGCCCGATACGGTGATCGGCTTGGGGGGGGCGGTGTCCTGCGCGGTGGCGCCGGTGCTGGACAGGACGACCGCGAGCGCGGCCGTAGCGAACAACTGGAACTTCATCTGCGTATCCTCGAACGGGATGTGGAGCGAAGTTCTTCCTGGGACGATCGCGTCGGCCTCTCTGTGGTGGAGCTCCGTTCGCAGTCGCAGCATTTTGGTATCGAGCGATCATCCCGCTGTCAACGGCGTAACGATATGTCGCCGCTCACGCCTTCGGGAGGTGGATCGTTGCCGTAAGGCCGCCGCCTCCCCGGTTGACGAGGGTCAGCGTGCCCCCCTCCGCCTCCACCGCGCGCACGACGATCGGCAGGCCAAGACCGAAGCCGGACGTGTCGCGCGTCCGGGCGTTATCGAGTCGCACGAACGGCTGGAGCACGCTCTGCGCCGCGTCATCCGGGATGCCGGGGCCGTCGTCCTCGACGCGGATGGCGATGCCGTCGCCGGTCGGATCGAGATACAGCCGCGCGTTGCCGCCATAGTGCAGCGCGTTCTCGACCAGATTGACGATCGCGCGCTTCAGCCCCGACACGCGCACCAGCCGCTCGCAATGATCCGGCCCGTCATAGTGCGCGTCGCGCCCCTGGTCGGCGGCGTCGCTAGCGATCGTCTCGCACATCACGGCCAGGTCGCTGCGGACCGGCGTTTCGCTGTCGCCGTCGCCCCCCAGATAGGCGAGCAGCGACGCGACCATGTCGTCCATCTCCGCCACGTCGCGCTGGATCGCCTCGCGCGTCTCGTCGTCATCGACAGAATCGGCGCGCAGCCGCAGGCGGGCAAGCGGGGTACGGAAGTCGTGGCCGACCGCGGCCAGCGCCTCGGTCCGGTCGGCGATCAGCCGGTGGATGCGATCCTGCATCGCGTTGAACGCCGCGATCACGCGTCGGACCTCGCCGGGGCCACTTTCCGGAACTGTCTCGACCGCGCCGTGGCCCACCCGGTCGGCGACCCGCGCCAGCCGCCGCATCGGACGCAGCACGTGCGAGACGAGTACGCCGCCCAGAAATATGAGTGCGATCGCCGGTGTCACCGACATCAGCAGCCGCCCGATCGCGAAGTCGAGATCGCGCAGCGGCTCCAGCGTGCGGAAATACAGCCACGTCCCGTCGTTCAGCGCGACGCCGCCGGCGATGAAGCCGTTGCGCCCCGGCGACGTCAGCCGCAGCCACAGGCCGTGCTCGGCCAGATCGGGCTCCCAGTCCAAAATCTGCCGCTGCATGTCGTCCAGCCGCGGCGCGACGCGCGGCGGCTCGGGCCGCTCGGTCTGCCAGCGGACGAGATAGCGGGTGGTGGTCAGTTCCTCCGCCATCGTCGCGCGTCGCACCAGCGGCTGTTCGGCGACCAGCCGGCGCGAGATGACGAGATGTTCGGCCAGCCGATTTGCCTCGTCGTCGCGGACGGAGAAGTGACTGGCGCGTTCGTAGAGATAGGCGGTAGCGCCGAACTCGACGAGCAACGCGAGCAGCAGGATCGCGAAGATCCGGCCGATGATCCCGACCGTCAGCCGCCTGAGCAGCCTCAACGCCGCTCCACGGGCACGTTCAGCATGTATCCCACGCCGCGCACGGTGATGATCGGCGCTGGCTTGCCCGCGCTGGACAGCTTGCGGCGCAGGCGGCTGATGAGCACGTCGACGCTGCGGTCCGAGCTGTCGCCCAGCCGCGTGCGCGACAGTTCGATCAGCCGCTCGCGCGCGATCACGCGCTGCGCATTGTCGCACAGCGCTACCAGCAGGTCGAACTCCGCGCCCGTCAGCTCGACCGTCGCGCCGGTCGGCGAATGCAGCTCGCGTCGCGGCAGGTGGACGGTCCAGCCGTCGAACGTCAGTTCGCCCTTCTCGCGCTTGGCCGAATCGCCCTCGCTGCCATGGCGGCGCAGCACCGCGCGGACGCGGGCGACCAGCTCGCGCGTGCCGAACGGCTTGGCGAGATAGTCGTCGGCGCCCAGCTCCAGCCCGATCACGCGATCCGTCTCGCTACCCTTCGCCGACACGAAGATGATCGGCACGTCGCTGTCGCGGCGGATCGCGCGGCACAGGTCGATGCCGCTGGTGCCCGGCAGCATGATGTCGAGCAGGACGAGGTCGACCGGTCCCTGTTCGAACGCCAGCCACATCTCGGGCGCGGAGCCGGCGGGGCGGACGGCATAGCCGTTTTCCTGCAGCGCACGCGCAGTTAGCGTGCGCAGCGGCGGATCGTCTTCGACGAGGAGGATGGTCGGTGCGGTCATATCGATCGGTGCTGCGCTATATGACAGCTCGGGGTCAGCGCTCCAGACATATTTCGTCACGCCCGCCGCACCGTCGAGCAACCCGGGGGCCCTAGACCCACGACTGTTCCTGCGAACGGCGCCGTCGATTCTGTCCCCAAGCGTGTCGATGGCGTCCGCGCTACGCCGCCGGCCCACCCTCCCTCCACCGGGCCGGCGGCGGCGCGACATCGGCAAGCCGCCACAAGCATTTCTATCTCGCAATCGCGCCCGCCCGACGCCAGATGGCGGATATCCGGCGGCGCGGACGCGTTCCCGACCGCAGCTACAGCCCGGCCGCACCACCCTTGCGGTGCGTCGCGGTTTCGGTTCACAGGACTGCGCATGACTTCCGAGATCCAGACGCCCCTCCCCGTTTCGTCCGCCCCCGTTTCCGCGGATGGCCCGCGCCTGCTCCCCGAACACGCCGCCTTTCCGCGGTGCCGGGTCGAGTGGGTGAAGCACTGGAACGAGCATCTGTTCAGCTTCGCGCTGGAACGCTCGGCCAGCTTCCGCTTCCGCTCTGGCGAATTCGTGATGGTCGGCCTGTCGATCGACGGAAAGCCGCTGATGCGCGCCTATTCGATCGCGAGTCCCGCGTACGACGACAAGCTGGAGTTCCTGTCGATCAAGGTGCCCGGCGGCCCGCTGACCGGCCCGTTGCAGGGCATCGTCGCGGGTGACGAGGTGTATCTGGGCAAGAAGCCGACCGGTACCTTGGTCGCCGACGCGCTGCTGCCGGGCAAGCGGCTGTTCATGCTGTCGACCGGCACTGGCCTTGCGCCCTTCATGAGCCTGGCGCGCGATCCCGACATCTACGACCGCTTCGAAACCGTCGTGATCGTGCATTCGGTGCGCCGCGTCAGCGATCTCGCCTATCATGACGAGCTGTCGAGCCGCCTTGCCGATGATCCGCTGATCGGCGAGCAGGCGGCGGCGCAGTTCCACTATATCCCCACCGTCACCCGCGAACCCTTCGCGCGGCAGCAGCGCATCGGCGCGATGCTCGACGACGGCAGCCTCTTCGCCGACCTGCCCGGCGGCAAGAACTTCGATCCCGAACAGGACCGGATCATGCTGTGCGGCAGCACCGCGATGATCCGCGAATTCGCCGACCGGCTGGAGGGCCGCGGCTTTACAGAAGGGTCGAACGCACATCCGGGCCAGTTCGTGATCGAACGCGCCTTCGTGGGGTAGCTGCGTCAACTGGTATCATTTGACACTATCTGGCAGCGATCCTATCTTGGTCCCCTGATCTTCGGGAGCGAGACTGATGGCCGATACCCTCGAACGAACCCGCACGGACGATGGCGCGAACCCGCTGGGCCTCGCGGGGTTCGAATTCTGCGAATTCACCTCGCCCGACCCGCAAGCGCTGGCGCGGCAGTTCGAGGCGCTGGGCTTCGTCGCCTCGCACACCCACCCGACCAAGGACGTCACCCGCTACGTCCAGGGGCGCATCAACTTGCTGCTGAACCGTGAGCATTCGGGGCAGGCCGCCGACTTCCGCGCCGCGCACGGGCCCTCGGCCAGCGGTATGGCCTTCCGCGTCGCCGACCCAGCCATCGCCTACGACCATGCGATCGCCGAGGGCGCGAGCGCGGTCGATGCCGCCGCGGGCACGCTCGGCGCCGACAGCTATGTGGTTGAGGGGATCGGCGGCAGCTATCTCTATCTCGTGAGGGCGGGCGCGGATCTCTATGCCGACTGGACCGAGGTTCCCGGCTGGCAGGATGCGGCGGCGGAGAACAACGTCGGCCTCGATATCCTCGACCACCTGACCCACAACGTCCGCCGCGGCGAGATGCGGACCTGGTCCAGCTTCTACGCGCGCCTGTTCGGGTTCCAGGAGCAGAAGTATTTCGACATCAAGGGCAAGGCGACCGGCCTGTTCAGCCAGGCGATGATCGCCCCCGACGGCGCGATCCGCATCCCGCTGAACGAGAGCCAGGACGAGAACAGCCAGATCGAGGAGTTCATCCGCGAATATCAGGGCGAGGGCATCCAGCACCTCGCCCTGACGACGCCGAACATCTTCGATACGGTGGAGAAACTCCGTGCCCGCGGCGTCCGCCTGCAGGACACGATCGAGACCTATTACGAACTCGTCGACAAGCGCGTCCCCGGCCACGGCGAGGACCTCGAGCGTCTCCGCCGCAACCGCATCCTGATCGATGGCAACGTCGGGGATGAGGGCATATTGCTCCAGATCTTCACCGAGAACATGGTCGGCCCGATCTTCTTCGAGATCATCCAGCGCAAGGGTAACGAGGGCTTCGGCAACGGGAATTTCCAGGCGTTGTTTGAAAGCATCGAGCTGGATCAGATCCGTCGCGGCGTGATTCAGGTCGATGCGTAAGGCATCGACCGCGATACCGAGCGAAGGTGAGGTCCGCGACCGGACGGCACGGTAAGCCGTGGCAAATGACACGGCTTTGCCGGGTCCGACGCCGCGGCGGTTGCGCGAGGCCAACGGCTGCGACACCCGACCCGTCGCCTGGCATGATCCGCTGTCCTACACACTTGCGATCTGCTCTACCGCTCCGTCGATCCGCCTACGCCAGCTATTGCCGGCGCCCGTCGCAAAAGTGACGACGGGGGACGAATGCAGGTCGTTTCGGTAATCTTTGGCGATCGCTCGATCGTCGATGCCGTGGATCGATCCGCCCCGGAATCGCATTGACGGGCTCAGGACGAACGAAGGTTTCACCACAATGTTCGACGCGCGATACATCCCCGGCTTCGGCAACCACATCGCCACCGAGGCCGTCTCCGGCGCCCTCCCCATCGGCCGCAATTCGCCGCAGCGGACACCATTCGGCCTCTACGCCGAACAGCTCAGCGGCACCGCCTTCACCGCGCCGCGTGCCGAGAACCGGCGCAGCTGGCTCTACCGCCTGCGTCCCACCGCGCAGCATGGCGCGTTCGTGCCCTATGCCGGCGCGCCGCACCTGAAGACCGCGCCGTTCGACGCCGTGCCCCCCAGCCCCAACCGGCTGCGCTGGGATCCGCTGCCGTGGCCCGAGGCGCCGACCGACTGGGTCGACGGGCTCGTCACCTATGGCGGCACCGGCAACGTCGCCGAACAGACCGGCGTCGCGATCCACCTCTATGCCGCCGCCACCGACATGGACCGCGCGTTCTTCTCCGCGGACGGCGAGTTGCTGATCGTCCCGCAGGAGGGTGCACTCGCGATCGATACCGAGCTCGGCCGTATCGACATCGCGCCCCTCCACATCGCCATCATTCCGCGCGGAGTCCGGTTCCGCGTGCGCCTGACGGAAGGTCGCGCACGCGGCTATGTCCTCGAAAACTACGGCGCGCTGCTGCGCCTGCCCGATCTGGGGCCGATCGGTGCCAACGGCCTCGCCAACCCGCGCGATTTCGAGACGCCGGTCGCGTGGTTCGAGGACAAGGACCAGCCGACCGAAGTCGTGCAGAAATTTCAGGGCGGCCTGTGGACCACCACGCTCGACCACAGCCCGTTCGACGTCGTCGCGTGGCACGGCAATCTGGCGCCCTGCCGCTATGATCTAAGCCGCTTCAACACGATCAACACGGTCAGCTTCGACCATCCCGATCCCAGCATCTTCACCGTGCTGACCTCGCCCAGCGACACGCCGGGCACCGCCAACTGCGATTTCGTGATCTTCCCGCCGCGCTGGATGGTGGCGGAGGGCACGTTCCGCCCGCCGTGGTTCCACCGCAACGTGATGAGCGAGTTCATGGGTCTGATCGCCGGCGAGTATGATGCGAAGGAGGGCGGCGGGTTCGTCCCCGGCGGCGCGTCGCTGCACAACCAGATGAACGGCCACGGCCCGGACGAGGCGAGCTATGCGAAGGCGGTCGCCACCGATCTGAAACCCGTGAAGATCGAGGGCACGATGGCCTTCATGTTTGAAACCCGCCACGTCGTCCGCCCGACCATCTGGGCGGCGGGGAGCCCGACGATGCAACTCGATTACGACGACGTCTGGACCGGCTTCGCCAAGGCGCAGCTGCCATGACGCTCCGGCTGCACGGCTATTGGCGTTCGGGCACCAGCTATCGCACGCGCATCGCGCTTGGGCTGAAGGGTCTGGCCTATGAGCAGATCGATATCGACCTGCGCACCGGCGCGCAGGGATCGGACGCGTTCCGCGCGCTCAATCCGCAGGGTCTGGTCCCCGCACTCGAAACCAGCGACACGGTGCTGACGCAGAGCCCGGCGATCCTCGAATGGCTGGACGAGACCTATCCCGATCCACCGCTGCTCCCCGCGCAAGCCGACGCGCGCGCCATCGTCCGCGCCATGGCGGCGGCGATCGCGTGTGACATTCATCCGCTCAACAACCTGCGCGTGCTGAAGCTGCTGCGCGCGGACTTCGCGATGACGGCGGAGCAGGAAGCGGCCTGGGCGGCCCGCTGGATCACCGATGGCTTCGCCGCGCTGGAGAAGCTGGTCGCGCAACACGGCCGCGGCTTCGCGTTCGGCGACGCGCCGACGCTCGCCGACTGCTATCTGGTGCCGCAGATCTACACCGCACACCGCTTCGGCGTCGATCTGTCGCCCTACCCCCGCCTCGTCGCGGCGGGCGAGCGGATGGAGGCGATCCCCGCCGTCGCCGCCGCGCATCCGTCGCGACAGCCCGCCGCCGACCCGGCATGACTGTAACGCCGCGCGTCCACGCGACCCCGCCCGGCGTCGCGCTCGGCCCGCTGACGCAGATCGACGATGGGGCTGCGCGCAATTTCGTCTTGCAACTGCGCGCCGGCCGCTTCCACGGCTTCGTGGTGCGGCGTGGTGAGACGGTCGTCGGCTATGTCGATCGCTGTCCGCACATGGGCGTGCCGATGACGCAGGTGCTCGACGACTATCTCACGCCGTCGGGGGACTACATCGCGTGCAGCTGGCACGGGGCGTTGTTCGAGGTCGATGATGGCCTGTGCGTGGGCGGCCCATGCACCGGGCAGCGGCTGACGGCCTGGCCGGTGACCGTCGCTGACGGGGTGATCGTGACGGCCTGACGCCCTTCCGCCGTTCGTGCTGAGCGAAGTCGAAGCACCTGGCGGACGGCAGGCCTTCGACTTTTCTCAGATCGAACGGTTCTTTTTACTTAGACAAAGTTCGCCGCACCGCATCCCGCCACCCCGCCATCAGCGGCGCCCGCACCGCGTCCGTCATCCACGGCTCGAAACACGCCTCCCGCGACCACAGCGCGCCGATCTCCTCCAGCCCCGACCACACCCCTGTCGTCAGCCCGGCAAGGAACGCCGCCCCACGCGCCGTCGCCTCCAGATCGGCCGGCCGCTCCACCGGTGTCGCGATCATGTCGGCGAGGAAGCGGCACAACCAGTCGTTCGCCGCCATCCCCCCGTCCAACCGCAGCGTCGCCGGCTGCGGCGCACCGTCCGCCACCATCGCCTCGACCAGGTCGAGCGTCTGGTACGCCACCGCCTCCAGCGCCGCCCGCGCCAGATGCGCGCCAGTCGCGCCCAAGGTCAGCCCGAAGATCGCCCCGCGCGCATCCGGGTCCCAGTGCGGCGCCCCCATGCCGGTGAAGGCCGGCACCATATAGACGCCGTGGCTGTCCGGCACCCGTGTCGCCATGTCGTCGGTCTGGCTGGCATGGGTGATGACGCCCAGCCCGTCGCGCAGCCACTTGATCGCCGCGCCCGCGACGAAGATCGAGCCTTCCAGAGCGTAAGCGGTCCGCCCGCCGATTCGGTAGGCGGGCGTCGTCAGCAACCGGTTGCGTGACGCCAGCGCCTCCGCGCCGGTGTTCAGCAGCAGGAAGCAGCCGGTGCCATAGGTCGCCTTCGCCATGCCGGGTTCGAAACACGCCTGCCCGATCAGCGCCGACTGCTGGTCGCCCGCCATCCCCGCGATCGGGATGGCCGCGCCGAACAACGCCGGGTCAGTCGTCCCGAAGACGTGCGCATTGTCCTCAACGGTCGGCAGCAGCACCATCGGTATGCCGAAAAGGTCGCACAGGCCGGCGTCCCACTGCCCCGTCCGGATGTCGTAGAGCGACGTGCGCGACGCATTCGTCACGTCGGTCGCATGCACCCGCCCGCCCGTCAGCCGCCACAACAGGAAGCTGTCGATCGTCCCGAACGCCAGTTCCCCCCGTTCCGCCCGCGCCCGCGCGCCGGGCACGCTGTCGAGCATCCACGCGATCTTGGTCGCCGAAAAATAAGGGTCGAGCAGCAGCCCGGTCCGCTCCCGCACCATGTCCTCCGCCCCATCGGCGCGCAGCCGCTGGCACGTCGCCGCGCCACGCCGGTCCTGCCACACGATCGCGCGGTGGATCGGCTCCCCGCTCGCCCGGTCCCAGACGACCGCCGTCTCGCGCTGGTTGGTGATGCCGATCGCCGCGATCCCGGCCGCGCCCACGCCGCTGCGTTCGATCGCCTCGCGCGCGGTCGCCAGCGTGTCGCGCCAGATGTCCTCGGCATCATGCTCGACCCAGCCGGGTGCCGGATAATGCTGTGCGAATTCGCGCTGGGCGATCGCCACCCGCCGCGCGCAGCAATCGAACACGATGCTGCGCGTCGAGGTCGTGCCCTGATCGACGACGAGGATGTGATCGGCCATTCGCCCCTCCTGATAAACCGTTCTATACGCCATCGTCGATGAGCGGCGAGCAAGACAATCCTGCCGATGCGGTCGACCTGCTGGCCGTCGGCGGTGGCATCAACGGGGCGGCGATCGCGCGCGATGCGGTTGGGCGCGGCCTGTCGGTGCTGCTGGTCGAGCAGGACGATCTCGCCAATCACACCTCGTCCGCCTCGACGAAGCTGATCCACGGCGGCCTGCGCTATCTCGAATATGGCGAGGTGCGGCTGGTGCGCGAGGCGCTGATGGAGCGCGAGCGCCTGCTGCGCATCGCCCCGCACCTGATCTATCCCCTACGCTTCGTCCTGCCGCAGACCCGCTCGCCGCGACCGGCGTGGATGGTCCGGCTGGGGCTGTTCCTCTACGATCATATCGGCGGGCGCAGTTCGCTGCCGAAGACGCGGACGATCGCGCTCGCCACTTCACCGCTCGGCGACGGGCTGTCGGACCGGACCGGCAAGGCGTTCGTCTATTCCGACGGCTGGGTCGACGACAGCCGCCTCGTCGTCCTGACCGCGCGCGACGCGTTCGAGCGCGGCGCGCGGGTCCATACCCGCACCCGTTTCGTCGCGGCGCAGCGCGAGGGCGACGTCTGGGTGGCAACGCTTGACGGCAGCGGCCCCGCCACCATCCGTGCCCGTGCCATCGTCAACGCCGCCGGGCCGTGGGTCGCCGACGTCATCGGCCGCATCGCCGGGGGCCGCGCCGACGCCTCGGTCCGCCTGGTGAAGGGCAGCCACATCGTCGTGCCGCGCCTGTACGACGGCGACCATGCGCTGATGCTGCAGAACCCCGACCGCCGCATCGTCTTCGCGATCCCCTACGAAGGCGACTTCACGCTGGTCGGCACCACCGACGAACCCTGGACCCGGCCGCCCGGCCCCGCGACGATCGACGCGGCCGAGACACGCTATCTGCTTGAAACCATCGCCCGCTATTTCAACCGGCCGGTGGCGGAGACCGACATCGTCTGGAGCTATTCCGGCATCCGCCCGCTCTACGACGATCATGCGAAGACGGCGGCGGCGGTGACGCGCGACTATGTCCTCGATGTGGAAGGCGCGGAGGGCGAGCCGCCGGTGCTGAGCGTCTTCGGCGGCAAGATCACCACGCACCGCAAGCTCGCCGAACATGCGCTCGACCAGCTTCGTCCATGGTTCGCGGACGTCGGCGGGCGCTGGACCGACGAAGCACCGTTGCCCGGCGGTGACATGCCCGATGCCGACTTCGCGCGCTTTCTCGCCACGATGACCGCCGCCTACCCCAAACTGCCGCCCGAGCAATTGTACCGCATGGCCCGCGCCTATGGGACGCGGTTGCCGACAATCCTTGGCGATGCCCGCTACAACGTCGATCCGGGCATCGACTTCGGCGGCGGCCTGTCTGCCCGCGAGGTCGATCACATGATCGCTGCCGAATGGGCCGTGACGGCGGAGGATGTGCTCTTCCGCCGAAGCAAGATCGGGCTGCATGTCACGCCGGGCCAGCGTGCGACGCTATCGAACTATATGATAGCTGCCATGCAAGAACGTGGGAGACTGTTGCATAAATAGCGCATCAATTATCAGTAAGTCCGGAAACGTACGTCGCATTACGGCCTATTGATACGCATCAACTCTCGCCTTTTGTCGACCGTCTACGCCTCTGTTCATGACAGCGGGGCAACAGGCATTGGCGCTCTGGCTGCGCAGACTCGAGATGCGGTCGCCGCTCGTCGAGAGCGACCGCGCCACGATCATGGCGCTGCCCGGGCAGATCCGTCACTTCCGATCGTCGCGCGATCTCGTGCGGCTGGGCGAACGTACACAGAGCTCTTGCCTGGTGGTCGAGGGCATGGTCGCGCGGTTCGGCCAGACATCGGACGGGCATCGTCAGCTGACCGCGCTTTACGTCCCCGGCGATATGGCCGACCTGCATTCGGCGGTGCTGCCATTGGTCAGCGCACCGCTCCAATCGACCGCGCAGGCGACGGTCTACGGCGTGCCACACGATGCCATCCGACAGGCGGCGGAATCCTCGCCGACGCTGGCGCGGGCGTTCTGGCGCGATTGCGTCGCGGACGCGCAGATCGGGTCGGAATGGCTGCTGAACATCGGCCGGCGCAGCGCACTCGCGCGTGTCGCCCACCTGATCTGCGAGCTGAAGTGTCGCTACGAACTGCTCGGCATGGCAAGCGGCGGCTTCCCGCTGTTCCTGACGCAGACGCACATGGGCGAGGCGCTGGGCCTGACCGGCGTTCATGTGAACCGCATGCTGCGCGACCTGCGCGGCCGTGAGCTGATCCGCCTGGACGGCAGCACGATGACGGTGCTCGACGACGCCCGGCTGAACGCCGTCGCCGATTTCGACCCCGACTATCTCCACCTGCGCCGCGAGGTCGAGGTTTAGATCACTCTCCGTGCGTCCGACGAGACTGGACGAGGGCTGTCGTGCCGCTATCGTCCGCCACGTCCCCCGACGTGAATGGAGAGTAATCCGATGGCCAACGGCACCCCCGCCGCACCGACACCCGCCGGCGTGTCGAGTTTCGAATGGCTGACGATCGCCAATCTGTCCGTCATCGCGATCTTCGCCGTGCTGGTGATCGTCGCGATCGTCTGGGGCGCGCGGCTGAAGTCGCAGCGCAAGGCCGCCGATGTCGAGCTGCGCGAGGATGCGGTTACCGAAACCCGGGTCGTGCCGAACCCCGCAGAGATTACCGAGCGGGAGACGCTCGACACCGTGCCGGTAGCGCCGCTGGCGAGCGACCCGACACCGGTCGTCGCCACCGCGCCGTTCGATCCCGCCCCTGCGACGATCGCCGCCGACCTCGCGACACCACCCCCGCCGCCTGCCGCCGCGGAGGACGATCTGACCCGCATGAAGGGCGTCGGACCGAAGCTCGCGGCGCAACTGCGCGATCTGGGCATCACCCGCTTCGACCAGATCGCCGCGCTCTCGCCCGCCGATGCCGACGCACTCGACGCACAGCTCGGCACCTTCCGCGGTCGGCTGTCGCGCGACCGCTGGATCGAGCAGGCAGGCTATCTGGCCAAGGATGACCGCGCCGGCTTCGAGGCGGCATTCGGGAAGCTATAGCGCCGGGCGGTCGGGCGAGCGGCGGGCGGGCGTATCGCCATTCAGTTCAGGTGGAGTCGAAAAGGGTGGTTTTGTGAGCATCGGAGCGCAGCGCACTTCAGGTGCGTGAGCACCGAAGCGCAGCAGAACCGCGCTTTGCAGGCCCGTCTGGACTGAATGGCGATACGCCCTAGGCGCGTTCGACCAACAGCTTGTCGATCTTGCGCCCGTCCATATCGACGATCTCGAACCGCCAGCCCTGCTCGATGAAACTCTCGCCCTCGACCGGCAGGCGCTTGAGCACCGCCAGCGACAGGCCGGCGACGGTCGCATAGTCGCGATCCTCGTCCAGCGTCAGGTCGAGCCGGTCGGCCAGCGCATCGACCGCCATCTGGCCCGACACCAGCAGCGACCCGTCCTCGCGCACCACCACCGCGGCATTGTCGCCGACGTGTGTATCGCTGCTCTGCTCGCCGGCGATCGCGGCCAGCAGGTCGGCGGGGGTCACCACGCCTTCGAAATGGCCGTATTCGTCATGGACCAGACCCATCGGCACATCGGCACGGCGCAGCACCACCAGCGCGTCCATCGCATCGAGCTGGTCCGGCAGCACCGGCGCGGTGCGCATCAGCGCGCGCAGGTCCAGCGTCTGGCCACGCACCAGCGCCTCGACGATGTCGCGCGACTGGACCACGCCGATCATCGCGTCGACCGACCCTTCCGCCACCGGCAGCCGCGTGTGCGGCGTCACCAGCAGTTTCTCGCGCAGCACCGCATCGTCCAAGCTGGCGTCGAGCCATTCGACATCGGTGCGCGGCGTCATCACCTCGCGCACCGGCCGGTCGGCCAGGCGGACGACGCCCGAGATGATGCTGCGCTCATGCTCCTCGATCACGCCCGACTTGGACGCCTCGGCGACGATCAGGTGCAGCTCCTCCGCCGTCACCTGATTCTCCGATTCGCGGCGCAGGCGCAGCAGGCGGAAAATGAGGCTGCTGGTCGAATCGAGCAGCCAGACGATCGGCTTCGTCGCGACCGCCAGCCATGTCATCGGCAGCGCCATCGCCGATGCGATCGGCTCCGGGCTGCGCAACGCGAACTGCTTGGGCACCAGCTCGCCGATGATGAGCGAGGCGTAGGTGGTCAGACCGATGACGATCGCGAAGCCCAGCGTCGCCGCCGTCTCCGCCGGCACGCCCAGCAGCTCCAGCCGCGCCGCCGTCGGCGTGCCGAGGCTCGCGCCCGAATAGGCACCGGCGATGATGCCGATCAGGGTGATGCCGATCTGTACCGTCGACAGGAACTTGCCCGGATCCGCCGCCAGCGCCAGCGCCGCCGCCGCCCCGCGCTTGCCCGACTTCGCCAGCCCCTCCAGCCGCGCCTTGCGCGCGGAGACGATCGCCAGCTCGCTCATCGCGAACACGCCGTTCAATGCGACCAGCGCCAGGATGATGACGACGTCGAACCAGGGATAGGGGGGGAGCGCGGTCATGGCGTGCGGCACTGCCATATGCGGGAAACCGGGGGCGGCACAACCGTCATCGTCATCCGTGGTTCAGTTCGCAGGTGGAACAAGCCATCGACGACACGGGTTCTTGGGCCCGAGTGAAGTGAAAAGGGAGTATTCCACGATGATCCGTTCCAAACTTTGGCTGGCGGCCGCCCTGTCGGCGACGACGCTGACCACGGCGTGCGTGACCGATCCGGAAACGGGCGATCGCCGCGTATCGCGCGCAGGATTGGGTGCGGGCATCGGCGCGGTCGGCGGCTATCTGCTCGGCGACCTCGTCGGCGGGCGCCGCGACCGGACGGAGAAGATCCTCGGCGCCGGCATCGGCGCGCTCGCGGGTGCGGGCGTCGGCGCCTACATGGACAAGCAGGAGCGCGACCTGCGCGCCCGCACCGCCGGCACGGACATCCAGGTCATCCGTCAGGGCGACGATCTCGTCCTCAACATGCCGTCGGGCATCACCTTCGGCTACGACAGCGCGACGGTGCAGCCGCAGTATCAGCCGACGCTCGATCGCGTGGCGCAGGTGCTGTCCGACTATAACCAGACCTCGATCGACGTGTACGGCCATACCGATTCGACCGGCAGCGACAGCTACAACCAGGGCCTGTCGGAACGCCGCGCCCGCTCGGTCGCCGATTACCTGTCGAGCCGCGGTGTCGCGCCCGTCCGCCTCGCCACCCGCGGTTATGGCGAGAGCCAGCCGGTCGCGTCGAACAGCACCGAAGACGGCCGCGCCGCGAACCGCCGCGTGGAGATCAAGATCGTGCCGGTGACGCAGGGGTAATGGTAATGGGGTGGCCGTCGGTGGAAGCTGGCGGCCGTCCAACCTCGGCCCAAGCAACCGTCATCCCCGCGGAGGCGGGGATAAATTGACGCAGAGCCGGGAGGCGTCCACCACGGTCAGCCAGAATATATTCCCGCCTTCGCGGGAATGACGGGATTTGAGGCAGCGCGACCGCCAATTCCTCAAAACGAAACCCGCGCCCGCGCCACCAGCCGCTCGCCGACATTCCGCGCATCCGCGAATGGCGAGATCACCGCACGATCCTCGATGTCCGTCCCGACATAATCGAGGCTCAACGTGACCAGCGGCAGGCTATAGTCCACCCCGACCCGCCAGTCGGTGTAATTCCCGCCCGGCCGCAATCGCGTCGCGCGCAGCGGATCATCGACACTCCCGGAAGACCGCCCCACCCCGGCGCGGAGGGAAAACGGCGTCGCCGGCACGCCAACATTGGCATCGGCCGACAGATAGACGTTGTCGCCACCGATCGCGCCCTGATCCGGCGCATAGAGCGCCCCGACCGTCAGCTGCGCCGGACCGAGCGTATAGCTGCCACTCCCGCCCAGCTCGACATAATCCATCCCGGCGTCGGCACCGGCAAACAGGTGGCCAATGCCCCGCGCGCGCAGGTCGATCGGGCCGACCGCGAACCGCTTCGACAGTTCGACGTCCACCACCGCATCTGCACCCGCGTGGCGCGGCGAACCCCGGAGCGTCACCGCCCGCGCCGAGAGATCGAACCCCGCCACGCCGACGATCGCATCCGCCGACAGCGCTGGATCGCCGTCGCTCCAGCTGATGCCCCGCCGCCGTTCGTCGGTCGTCGCCTCGACACCCGCCGACAGGTCCTGCGCCAGCGCCGGTTGCGCTGCGAGCGTCAGCAGCGCCGCCGCGCCGATCATGCCGATCCGCATCAACCCGCCCCGTCTGCGGCATGCGCCCGGTCGATATCGGCGATCAGCGCGCCGCGATCCTCCCGCGACACCGCCAGCACATGCGCGCGCATCTCGTCGCGCCGCGCGGCGACCTCTTCGCGGATCGCGCGCGCCTGCGTGCTGCACCAGCCGGGCCGCGATCCCGCGATGGCAGTCTCACGCGCGATCGATCGCGACGCGGTGCCGCGCGCGTGCTGCGCCGTCCGATCAACGCTCAGGTCGGCACGCCACGCGCACCGCAGCGTCGAGGCGCGCCCGCCCGGAGCAACCGACCCGATCTGACGGTGGGCGATGACGACGGTGGCGGTATAGCGCGCGTCGACCGCACCGCGCGGGTGATCGATGCGGACGCTGTGTTCGATGGCGTCGGTCGTCAGCAACGCCGCCGCGCCGATCGCCGCGGCGGCGATGAGGCTGTAGGCCATGATAGTCATCCTTCTGCGATGCCCCGACCCATGCCGGCCGGTAGCATGCGAAGGAAATGACCCAGCGTCCGTCGAGTTGCAAAACCCGCAACCCCGCCAGACATGATTCCTAACGCCGCTGCCAGAAGAAATCGCGCAACAGCGCCGCCGCCTCGCCCGCGCCGATCCCGGCGTAAACCTCCGGCCGATGGTGGCATGTCGACTGGCCGAACAGCCGGGGCCCATGCTCGACCGCCCCACCCTTCGGATCGTCTGCTCCGTAATACAGCCGCGCGATGCGGGCATGGCTGATCGCCCCGGCACACATCGCGCATGGCTCCAGCGTCACCCACAGGTCGCAGTCGCTCAGCCGCTCACGCCCCAGTTCACGCGCGGCGGCTCTGATCGCCAGCATCTCGGCATGCGCGGTCGGATCGTGCAGCGCGCGCGGCGCATTCGCACTGGTCGCGACGATCGCGCCGTCCAGCGTCACCACCGCGCCGACCGGCACCTCGCCTGCCGCCGCCGCGGCACGGGCGGCATCCAGCGCGGCGCGCATCGGCGGGGGCAGCGTGAACATCGCCGCCCCTTACCGCCCGATCAACGCGCCGTCACCGCCTCGGAACGCAACACGCTCCACAGCGCGAAGACAACGCCCGGCAGCCACCCGACCAAGGTCAGCACCACCGCGATCCAGAAGTCCCGCCCGCCGCCACGCTTCAGGAAGACGCCGAGCGGCGGCAGCAGGACGGCGGCGACGATCTGGACGGGACTGACGCTCACGGCTGCGTCGTGGCGTTGTCGGCCTTCTTGACCTCGACGACGGGCACCTGCACCGTCTTGTTGACGGTGCCCACGTCGATCGTGCCGACATCGACCTTGGGCGCCGTGCCCGACTGGACGCTGACCTTGGGCAGGCTGCCGCCGCCGATCGACACCATGCCGAGCGACATCAGGATGACGAGGACGATGGCCGCCAGGCCGAGAAGAACCAGAATCGCGCGCATAACCCCACTCCACAAAATCGAATCGATTGCGAAACCAACGCGCATGCACGGCGGCGGTTGCATAGGTCGAAACGGTGAATCGGTTGACGCCGTGGGCAGCACGCGGTAGGGGCGCGGCCTTTCCGGGCCGGTATTCGGCCCACTGGCGAATCAGGATTGCATCATGTCGCGCATCTGCGAACTGACCGGCAAGGGCCGGCAGGTGGGTAACAACGTTTCCCACGCGAACAACAAGACCAAGCGCACGTTCCTGCCGAACCTGCAGAACGTCACGCTGATCTCGGACGCGCTGGGCACCAGCGTGCGCCTGCGCGTGTCGACGCACGGCCTGCGCTCGGTCGAGCACAACGGCGGCCTCGACAACTGGCTGATGAAGGTCAGCGACGAGGATCTGTCGCTGCGCGCCCGTCGCCTGAAGCGCGACGTCCGCAAGAAGCTGGCGAGCGCGCAGGCGGCGTAAGCCGCGCTACGCTTCCCACGCGGTTTAAAACGAAACGCCGTGCCGGTCTCCACCGGCGCGGCGTTTCGCTTGCGTGGTGTGCAGCAGAGCCACTCCACCCCGTTCGCCCTGAGCGGAGTCGAAGGGCCTGGCCTCGACAGCCCTTCGACAAGCTCAGCTCGAACGAATTCGGCGACCGACCGCTACTCCAACCGAAACTTCAGCAACAACGTCCGCTGCCACGGCTCCAGCCCATTGGCGTCGCTGACCATCCACACGATCGTCGCCCCGCCCTCGCGCACCACCGCGATACCTTCGAAATTGTCATGCAGCACCGGCGCCGCCAGCCGCGCGATCGGCTGTGAGCCCACCCTTGCCCCCTCGCGAACCGCGGCCAGGTCGAGCACCGAGACGATCGTCGTCCACCCGTCACCAAACGACAACCTTCGGTTCAGCACCAGCAACCGCCCATCCGGCAGTTCCGCCGCATCCACCGCCTTATACCCCTCCGGCGGTATATAGGCGAAGCGTGTTACCCGCATACCCGCCAGCGTCGGATCGCCGCTCAGCATCAGCGCCTGCCGTCCACCGCCCGTCACCCGCGCTGTCTCGGCCAGCACCACGAAGCGCCCGTCCGACAGGCGCACCATCGTCTCCGCCCCGCCGTTCTCCGGCCAGTCGCGCATCGCCGCCAGCTGCACCGACCGCTCAGGCCGCGCGAAGTCCGGCGCATAGCGCCAGATCGCGTTCGCCCGCTCGAACCCTACCCAAATTTGTCCCGTCGTCGGATCGACCGCCATCGATTCGCTGTCGCGGTCCTGCTTCATCCACCCGGAGCCCGGCCCACCCGGCAGCGCGAGGAACCGCTCGTCGCGCGGTCGCCAATCGTCCCCCATCGTGAAGGCGTAGAGCAGCCCGCCGTCGCCCAGCAGCGTGAACCGGTCCCCCACGATCGACATGGCGGAGAAGCCGCCGAACGCGGGATCGTCGCTCGTCAGGTGGACGCCGCCCAGATAGCGCAGCCGCCCCACCCGGTCGCGCGCGGGATCGTCGGCATCCAGTGCGACGCGCTCGACCCGCACGGTCGGCGTCCCGTCGTACAGCGGCAACCGCTCGTCACCCGACCAGGTCGGCACGAGCAGCAGGACGAGGACGATGATGAGGACGGCGCGCACCGCCCGCCTCTTACCCGCACCCGTCGGCAGGCAAAGCGGTTTCGCTGAACGAACGATAACGAACGCATTCAGCGTCACGCCACCGGGTTTGTGCGAATCAGTGTCTTGTCGACGGACGGCGTGAAGCCCCGCCGCCGAACGAGAACAAAGTCGAAGGAGACGTTACGATGCTTAAGAAACTGACCCTTGCCGGCGCCGCGTTCGCGATGGGCGCCACCGCACTGATCCCGGCGACGCCGGCGATGGCCCAGCGCTATGATCGTGGCTATTCGCGCTATGACGATGGTTATGGTGACCGTGGTTACCGCGACTATCGCGGGCAGGATCGCCGCTACTACAGCAACCGGGATCGCAACTTCAACGGGTGCAAGGACGGCGACGGCGGCACCGCGATCGGCGCGATCGCCGGTGGTCTTGCCGGCCACACGATCGCCGGCCGCGGCGGCGACCGTACGCTCGGCGCGATCCTGGGCGGTGCGATCGGCGCGATCGCCGGGCGCGCGATCGACAAGTCCGACCCGCCCCGCGGCTGCGCCCGTTCGCGCTAAGGCGCGTCGGCACCGCGACGGCGCCGGTTCGCGTTAGCGAATAGCGCGAGCCGGCCGGCGGGCCGGACGGCCCGACCGTCGACAGCGGCTGTACCGCTGCTGACCCGAGCAGAACAGAACACCAGCTTTCCCCGTCCGGTGGCGTATCGGCGGGGGAAACCCTCCCCTGTTGCGTATCGGGGGCGCGGGCCGGTTCCTCGAAAGAGGGTCCGGCCCGTTGCGTTATGGCGCAGGCGCGTCGGCGAAGCGACGGCGCCGATGGGCAATGCCCAGCGCCACGACCGGCCGGCGGGCCGTCAGGCCCGTCCGACGACGCGGGCTTTGCCCGCGGCGGAGGCGCCGGGGCACGAGCGCGCCCCCGAAAACCGTTCGTGGTGAGCCTGTCGAAGCACTGCACTTTTTCTTACCGCGGACTCGCAGACCAAGCGGCCCGTGGGTGACGCTACAACCGGCCCCGACGCGGGAGTAAATCCCGCGTCGTCGGACGGCGCTATAGCGCCGCCGGCCGTGCCGGGCGCTGCGCGGCTGCCTTGGCAGCGCGCATCGGGGCGAACGCCGTCGCCCCTTCGCCCGTCAGTACATATGCTGCCCGCCATTGATCGACAGCGTCGACCCGGTAACGAACCCACCCTCCTCCGAACACAGGAACGCCACACCCCGCGCGATCTCGCTCGCCTGACCCAGCCGCCCGACCGGGATCTTCGCGACGATCTTCTCCAGCACGTCGGCCGGCACCGCGGCGACCATGTCGGTATCGATATAGCCCGGCGCGATCGCGTTCACGGTCACGCCCGCGCGCGCACCTTCCTGCGCCAGCGCCTTGGTGAAGCCGTGGATGCCCGATTTCGCCGCAGCATAGTTGACCTGGCCGTACTGCCCGGCCTGTCCGTTGATCGAACCGATGTTGACGATCCGCCCCCATTTGCGCTCGCGCATGCCGGGGAACACCGCCTTGGCCATGTTGAAGCAACCGCCGAGATTGGTGTCCATGACCTCCTTCCACATCTGGTAGGTCATCTTCAGAATCGTGCCGTCACGCGTGATGCCGGCGTTGTTGACGACGACGTCGACCGGGCCGAGTTCGTCCGCCACCTGCTGCACCCCGGCCTGACACGCGTCATAGTCGGCGACGTCCCACTTGTACGCCTTGATCCCCGTCCGCTCGGTGAATTCGCGCGCGCGCTCGTCGTTGCCCGCGTAATTGGCGGCTACGGTCATGCCGAGATCCTTCAGCGCCAGGCTGATCGCCTCGCCGATACCGCGTGTTCCGCCCGTGACGATCGCTACCCGTGCCATGCATCTCTCTCCCGTTAGTCTTCGGGGGTGACGCTAGGGAAGGTCCACCCAGCCGGCAAGCTCTCGCGCCAAAATGCTGCGCAACATTTCATTGCCGGCGGCACTGTCGTTCAGGCACGGAAGATAGGCGAAATGCGTGCCGCCGGCGCCGATAAAGCTTTCGCGCCCGCGGATGCTGAGTTCTTCCAGCGTTTCCAGACAGTCGGCGGAAAAGCCCGGTGCGACGATCGCCACCTTCTTCACGCCGCGCCCCGGCATCGCCTCCAGCGCCGTGTCGGTCGCTGGCTCCAGCCACTTCGCCCGCCCGAACCGCGACTGGAAGGTAACGGTGACGTCACGCCCCAGCGCCTCGCCCAGCAGGCGCGCGGTCTTGCGGCAGTGGCAGTGATAGGGATCGCCCAGCTCCAGCGTCCGCTGCGGCATGCCGTGGAAGCTGGTGACGAGCGCGTCCGGCACGAAATCGAGCGCCGCCAGCCCCGCCTCCACCGACGTCTTCAGCGCGCCGATATAGGCCGGATCGTCGTGATAGGGCGGCAGCGTGCGGAGCGCCGGTTGCCAGCGCATCGCCGACAGCGCCTCGAACGCCTTGTCGTTTGCTGTCGCGGTCGTTGCTGCGCAATATTGCGGATAGAGCGGCGCCAGCAGGATGCGCTCACACCCCGCCGCCTTCAACGCGGCGATGCGGTCGGCGATGGCGGGCCGGCCATAGCGCATCGCCCAATCTACGATCACGCCGGCTCCGAACGCATCCTTCAACGCCGCCGCCTGCAACCGCGTGAAGGCCGCGAGCGGCGACCCGTCCTCGCGCCAGACCAGGCCATAGGCATGCGCCGATTTCTTCGGCCGCGTGGTCAGCACCGCGCCGCGCAGGATGGGCTGCCAGATCAGCTGCGGGATCTCGACCACGCGCCGGTCCGACAGGAACTCCTTCAGATACCGCCGCACCGATCTGGCGTCGGGCGCGTCGGGCGTGCCGAGATTGATGAGCAGCACGCCCACCTTTGGTTTCGGAATGGCGGGATGCGCGGCGGGCATCGGCATCGGGTTCGTCGGGTCGGTCATCACAGCGGCAACGCCCGAAGCCGCCGTCCGGACGCGGCGAAGATCGCATTGGCGAGCGCGGGCGCGACGACGGGCACGCCCAGTTCGCTGGCGCCGCCCGGCTCCGCCTGGCTCTCGACGATCTCGACCGTGATGTCGGGCGTGGTCGACAGGCGCGGCAGCGCGAGGTCGCGGAAGCCGCGAACGTCCGGAATGCCATGCGCGAACCCGGTCACCGCACCGATCGCCGCCGCCATGCCGAAGATCAACCCGCCCTCGATCGCCTGCCGCACCAGATCGGGATTGATCGTGCGGCCGACATCGACCGCCGCCACCATCCGCTCGATTCGCGGCACCGCTCCGTCCCCGAGCGATCCCTCGACCATCAGCGCGATGAAGCTGCCGCGCATCGCGTGGCACGCGATGCCCTGCCCGCTGCCAGGAATACCACCCTGCCAACCCCCCAGCGCCGCGACCGTCGACAGGCACCGCGCCAGCCGCGGGGTGCCGCCCAGCATGCCGATACGATAGGACAAAGGCTCGGCCCCGCCCGCGCGCGCCAGCTCGTCGATGAAGCATTCGTTGGCGAAGCAGGTCGCCACATGCGCGCCGCCGCGGAACCAGCCGGTCGGCGTGCCGATGTCCGCCGCGTGGTGATCGACCGCCCAATGCGGCAGGCCATAGGCCGGCGCCGCGCCGTCGATCGCGGTCGCATCGCCCTCGCCCGCCACGATCGCCCCGCGCCCGGCCAGCCGTTCGCGCAGCTCCTGACCCGTATCGGGTGCAGCGATGGCGGCATGCCAGCCCTGGATCGCGCCACCGCCGCCGATCCGCGCGCGCATCTTCGCCAGCGTCGGCGCACGCACCGGCGTCGCGATCAGGCTTTCGGCGCGCGACCACGTCAGCTGCACCGGTCGCCCGAGCGCGACCGCCAGCCGCGCCGCCTGTTCGGCCACCGCCACCTCGACGTTCGCGCCGAACGATCCGCCCGCCATCATCGGATGCAGCACCACCGCGCCGTCGACCACGCCAGCGCCCCGCGCCGCCGCTGCGCGGGCGAGGCCCGGCGCCTGCGTCGCCATCCACAGCACCAGCTTGCCGTCCTCGTACGTCGCGGTCGCGGTCACCGGCTCGATGGCCGCATGCACGCCGGGCGCGGTGCGATAGGTCGCCTCGACCACCCCCGGCCCCGTCGTCGCGGCGGCGACGTCGCCCGCGCCGGCGATCCGCGCGCCCGGCCGTGCCAGCGCCGCCGCCAGCGCCTCTTCGATGCTCGCACTCGTCACCGGCGGGGTTGGCGCCGCAAATCGCGGGGCGATCGCGGTCAGCGCTCGGTTCGCCGCCCACCAGTTCTCCGCGACCGCCGCGACCCAGCCCGGCGTCTCGACCAGACGCAGCATACCGGCCACGCCTTCCGCCGCCTTGCGATCCACCCCCGCCAGCCGCCCGCCCGCCGGCGCCTGCCGTATGCTGGCGAACACCATGCCGGGCAGGCGGATGTCGCCGGCGAAGTTCGCCGCGCCGTCGACCTTCGGCGGCGCATCCAGCCGCGGCACGCGCGTGCCGGTCAGCCGCCCCTCGCTGCCGATCCGCGTCGTCGGTTCGGCCGGCATCACCTGCCCCGCCGCCTCCGCCGCCAGTTCGCCGAAGCGCGCGCGGTTCGCACCCAGGATGACGAAGCCCGCTTCCGTCCGGCACGCGGTCCATTCGCCGCCCCAGCGCGCCACCGCCGCCTTGCACAACAACGCGCGGGTCATCGCCGCCGCGCGGCGCAGCGGCGCCTCGAACATCCGCACGCTGGTCGACGCGCCGGTCAGCATCGGCGCTTCCGCGGGCAGGATACGGCTCAGCCGGTCGCCCGCCCCCAGCATCGCACCCGCCGCCAGCGGGTTGGCATAGCGATCCGCGACCGGCGCCGCCTCCACCCCCACCGTGCGCCAGTCAGCGCCCAGCTCGTCCGCGACGATCTGCGGCAGCGCGGTATAGACGCCCTGCCCGTGCTCGCACTGCGGCACCGCGACGACGATATGCCCGTCCGCGCCGATCTTGATCCAGCCACCGAACGCGGTCTCGCCGTCGGTCGTCGCCAGCGCGACGGTGTCGCCCTCCGGCCAGACGCGCCACGCGACGACCAATCCGATCGCCGCACCGCCCGCGAACAGTGCGCGGCGGCTTATCTGCATGGGAGCGTTCGTCCGGTCATACGCCCTCGCTCTATCGCCGCCCCGCGCGCCGGGCTAGAGCATGCGCGACACAGACTTGTCCGGGAACGACCATCTTGCTGCTGCCCATGCTCGCCGACGCCGCCGGCCACATCCGCTACGACCAGCTCGGCATCGGCCCCGTCGCGCTCGATCTCGGCTTCTTCACGCTGAAATGGTATTCGCTCGGCTACATCGCCGGCATCATGCTCGGCTGGTGGTATCTGCTGAAGCTGCTCGACCGGCCCGGCGCCCCGATGGCGCGGCGTCACGCCGACGATCTGGTCTTCTACGCGACGCTCGGCATCATCCTCGGCGGGCGCATCGGCTACGTGCTGTTCTACGCGCCGCACATGCTGCTGGAGCCGCTGTCGGTGCTGAAGCTGTGGGACGGCGGCATGTCGTTCCACGGCGGCGTCATCGGCACCACGGTCGCGATCATCCTGCTGGCGCGCAAGCACGGGCTCAACTGGCTGCGCATCCACGATTACGTCGCCTGCTGCGCCCCGTTCGGCCTCGGCCTCGTCCGCCTCGCCAATTTCGCCAATGGGGAGCTATGGGGCAAGCCGACCGACGTCGCATGGGGCGTGATCTTCAACCGCACCGTCCAGTACGGTCTGGAGCCGGCCCGCCACCCGAGCCAGCTGTACGAAGCCTTTCTCGAAGGCCCGGTGCTCTTCGCCATCCTCGCATACCTCTTCTGGCGCACGCAGGCGCGCTACCAGCCGGGCAAGCTCGTCGGCGCGTTCATCCTCTTCTACGGCATCTTCCGCTTCGGCGTGGAGTTCTTCCGCGAACCCGATGCGCAGTTCGCCGGCACTTTCCTCGCGACCACGATCCACATGGGCCAGATCCTGTGCCTGCCGATGATTGCAGGCGGCATCTATCTGATGGCGACCGCCAAGGCCCGCCGCGTCCGCGTCGAGCCGATCGCGGGTGGGCCGAGCATCGCGTGACAGCGTGAGCGAGGCGCTGCTCCCCGAACGGCTCGCCCGCGCCATCACGCTGGGCGGTGCGATCCCGCTGTCACAGTACATGGCCGGGGCGAACGCGCACTATTACGCGACGCGCGATCCGCTCGGCACGCGCGGCGACTTCACCACCGCGCCGGAGATCAGCCAGATGTTCGGCGAGCTGATCGGCGCCTGGATCGCCGACCTCGCCGCGCGCGCCGGCACGCCAGACATCGACTATGTCGAGCTCGGCCCCGGTCGCGGCACGCTGGCCGCCGACGCCCTGCGCGCGATGGCCGCCGCCGGCCTGAACCCGCCCGTGCACTTCGTCGAAACCTCGCCCGTGCTGCGTGCCGAACAGGCGAAGCGCTTGCCCGGTGCGGAATGGTGCATGGACCTCGTCGGCCTGCCCGACGACCGTCCCTTCGTCGCCGTCGCCAATGAATTCTTCGACGCGCTGCCGATCCGCCAGCTGGTGAAGACGGTGGACGGCTGGCGCGAGCGGCTCGTCGCCTGCCAGGATACGCTGTTCCTCCCCATCGTCGGCAACACGCTGTTCGATCCGATCATCCCGCCCGATCTGCGCGACGCGCCCGACGGCTCGATCCTCGAAACCTCCCCCGCCGCCGTCGCGACGATGCGCGTCCTCGCCCGCAAGCTGGTGCGGCAGGGCGGTGCCGCGCTGGTGATCGATTACGGCTACGAAGGCCCGGCGATCGGCGACACGTTGCAGGCGGTGAAGGATCACGCCCCCACCAACCCGTTCGAACATCCGGGAGACGCAGACCTGACCGCCCATGTCGATTTCGCGACGCTGGCCGAAGCCGCCCGGTCGGAGGGCGCGACTGTCCACGGTCCTGTCAGCCAGGCGCGCTTCCTCGACGCGCTCGGCATCGATGCGCGCGCGGCGACGTTGGCGGTGAAGGGCGGCGAGGACGTCATCGTCGCGCGCAACCGGCTGGTCGGCGCGGACCAGATGGGCGAGCTGTTCGGCGTGATCGCGGTCACCCACCCCGACTGGCCGATCCCGGCAGGCTTCGCATGATCGCCTATCGCGATGCCGTCCCCGGCGATGGGGCGGAGCTGTCTGCGATGGCGCGCCGCGCGTTCACCGAGACGTTCGGCACGCTCTACCGCGCGTCCGACTTGGCCACCTTCCTCGACCGCGCGTTTGGGGCGGACGGCCTGCCCAGCCAGCTCGACGACCCCGCCTTCACCGTCCGGCTGGCGACCAGCGAAGGCCGCATCATCGGTTTCTCCAAGCTTGGCCCCAACGCCCTCCCCTTCCCTCAGGCCGAAGACGCCAACGCGCTGGAGCTCTACCAGCTCTACGTGCTCGCCGGCCATCACGGCGACGGCGTCGGCCCGGCGCTGCTCGACTGGACCATCGCCACCGCCCGGGTGCGCGGCGCCGACACGCTCGCGCTCAGCGTCTTCGTCGACAACCACCGGGCAAAGGCCTTCTACGCCCGCTACGGCTTCGTCGATGTCGGCCGCTTCGACTTCCCCGTCGGCGACCAGATCGACGAGGACCGGCTGATGGTGCTGGCGCTGTGAGCATCGACATACTCCGCGCCGATGCGCTGGCGGGGGTGCCGCACGGCTTCCTAGGCCGCAGCGGCGGCGTGTCGGACGGCGCCTATGCCAGCCTCAACACCGGCATCGGCTCGCACGACGATCCGGCCCGCGTGGCCGAGAACCGCCGCCGCGCCGTCGCCGCGGTCGCGCCGGCTGCGCGGCTGACCGGCCTCTATCAGGTCCACGGCGCCGAATGCGTGACCGTGCTCACCCCGTTCGACGATGACTATCGCCCCCGCGCCGATGCGCTGGTGACCGACGTCCCGGACATCGCGCTCGGCATCCTCACCGCCGACTGCGCGCCGGTGCTGTTCGCCGACCGCCAGGCCGGCGTCGTCGGCGCCGCGCATGCCGGGTGGAAGGGCGCGCTGGCCGGCGTCACCGACACCACGCTGATCGCGATGGAAGCGCTCGGCGCCGACCGCAGCCGCATCGTCGCCGCGGTCGGCCCTTGCATCGCGCAGGCGAGCTACGAGGTCGACGACGCCTTCCGCACCCGCTTCCTGACCGAGGACGCGGCCAGCGACCGCTTCTTCGCCGACGCCGCACCGGGCCACAGCCGCTTCAATCTGGAGGGCTATGTCGCCCACCGCCTCGCCGCCGCGGGCCTCCGCCGCATCGAACTGCTCGGCCGCGACACCTATGCCGACGAAGACGCCTTCTTCAGCTACCGCCGCGCCACCAACCGCGCCGAAGGCGACGCCGGCCGCCAGATCGCGATCATCGCGGCGGGGTGAAACAGAACGAAAACTCCGCGCCCGACACCCGATAAACATAGCTTACATGCCGTAGCTCTGAAGTTCGTCCTCCTCGGGAAAAGGTGGATAGACGATCGGCTTGTCTCCGAAATGCCGCTGCAGCGAACGCTCGCGGCGTTCGATCACATCTTCCTGTGGATCGATTTCGTCCGGATAAAAATACGCGGCGTCGAACCGACCGTCACGCAACACATATTCCAACTCCGACCATCGGACCTGTCCATCCTGCACTTCCCACAATTCGAGAAGTGCATATGTCATACGCTCATTCATCGGCCACCGAAAAAGTAACTGATTACCAACTTCCTTGAAAATCGATTGCCCAGTGAAGTTATGATCGAGTTGTGCGTAGAGCAGTGTGGGCTCCACCCGATAATCATGATCCTCCATCAACAATCCGCCAATCTCGGCCAGCAATTCTTCCGATTCAGTTTTCGCCACGGCGCTTCTCCAATCGCTTGTTGGGAAATTGCTGGCTCTTTATTCGACCATCAACCGTCCACCACACGTCGATCGTCGAGGGCCGAACGGAATAGCCGCTGAACTGCGGAACGATCTACACCGCCACCGTCCTTCCGGCACGTTTGTCCCTTGCCCATTCATCCTCGAGCGAGCGATAGCGGCCCCGGTTGAAAGTGGCATCCTGCGCAAAATGATTGAACGCCTCGGTCGGGCGTTGAAGCGTGCCGCGATGTAATGGCCGCCGTCGTCGCTCGCCCGTCGCTCCGATCCACCGGCCTGCCGCTGCGCCGTACGAGACCGAGCAGGTGCCGCGGCTACCGTCAAAATACCGGAAACGCGTCGCGTCCGCCGCGAAACCCACCGCCACCCCACTGGCCATGATGCTGCCCGGCACCGACGAACGTGAAACGTCCGGTCTGGGGATCGTGCCATGGATTGAATTTGTGCTCGATCCCATCGCCGCCTTCAGTCGATGGCAACCGACCCGTCCGCAGCGAGGTTCAAAAGGCGCGACGTTGTTCATTGCTCGATATGTCGATCATGCAGCCCCGCACTCTATGCGGCAAGAACATTTGAGCAACATTCCGACACGCCAAGCAAAACTCTCATCGACGGACTGGCAGTAACCGGCGTTCCATATGGGCTGTCCTACACGGCCGCCCCGTGCCTATACTCGCCGCATGCTCACCACCGGCGACACTTCGACCATCGTCCGCCCGTGACCCGCCCGCCCGGGCGGAAAGTTCCGAGATGGGTCGCTTTCCCGGAACCTTCGCCGCCTTCGGGCACCTGGGTGGTTTCCATTGATACCATCTTGCCGCTATCATCGGCGCTGATGATCTGGAGAGTGTGATGACCGACAAGACCGAAGCGGGCCTGACCGGCGCCCCCGCCCCGCGCGGCAAGGGCGATGCCGGCCCCAAGACCATCGGCGGGCGCAAGCTGAAGCCGTCGACGATGATGATGGGTCACGGCTATGATCCGATGCTCTCGGAAGGCTCACTCAAGCCGCCGATCTTTCTCACCTCAACATTCGTCTTCCCCAATGCCGCTGCGGGCAAGCGCCATTTCGAGGGCGTGACCGGCAAGCGGCCCGGCGGCGCCGAGGGGCTCGTCTATTCGCGCTTCAACGGCCCCAATCAGGAGATCCTCGAGGATCGCCTGGCACTGTGGGAAGAGGCGGAGGATGCGCTCGCCTTTTCCTCCGGCATGTCCGCCATCGCCACACTGTTCCTCGCGATGGTCAAGCCCGGCGACACCATCGTCCATTCCGGCCCGCTCTATGCCGCGACCGAGACGCTGATCGCGCGCATCCTCGGCAAGTTCGGGGTGAAGTGGCTCGATTTCCCGGCCGGCGCGACCCGTGAGGAGATCGACGTCGTCATGAAGAAGGCGCGCGAGACCGGCGACGTCGCGCTCGTCTATCTCGAAAGCCCCGCCAACCCGACCAACGCGCTGGTCGATGTCGAGGCGGTCGCCGCCTCGCGCGACGCGATCTTCGCCGACCTGGAGGTGAAGCCACCGATCGCCATCGACAACACTTTCCTCGGTCCGCTGTGGGCGCAGCCGATGCGGCAGGGCGCCGACATCGTCGTCTATTCGCTCACCAAATATGCCGGCGGGCACAGCGATCTGGTCGCGGGCGGGGTGCTGGGGTCGAAGGACCGGATCAACACCATCCGCCTGATGCGCAACACCATCGGCACGATCTGCGACCCGCACACCGCGTGGATGCTGTTGCGCAGTCTCGAGACGCTGGAACTGCGCATGAGCCGCGCGGGCGAGAATGCGCTGAAGGTCTGCACCTTCTTGCAGGGGCATCCGAAGGTCGACCGCGTCGGCTATCTCGGCTTCCTCGAGGAGCAGGGCGACGTGCGGCAGGCCGACATCTACCGCCGCCACTGCGACGGCGCGGGCTCGACCTTCTCGCTCTATCTGAAGGGCGGCGAGACGGAGGCGTTCGCCTTCCTCGACCATCTCAAGATCGCCAAGCTCGCCGTCAGCCTCGGCGGCACCGAGACGCTCGCCTCCCACCCCGCCGGCATGACCCACCTGTCGGTGGCGCAGGAGCGCAAGGACGCGCTCGGCATCACCGATTCGCTGGTCCGCATCTCGATCGGCGTGGAGGATGCCGACGACCTGATCGCCGACTTCGCCGCGGCTCTGGACGCGATCTGAGGGGGGGAGGGGAAAAGTAGTGTGACCCCTCCCCCGTTCGGGCTGAGCCTGTCGAAGCCCTGTCCTTTCTTCGTCGGAAAGAAGGACAGCACTTCGACAAGCTCAGTGCGAACGGAAGATCAGCGCTTCCACCCCGCCGGCGTGCGATCCGTGATCCGGTCCGCCGCCGGCGGCACCAGCGGCGACCGGGCGGCGATATACGCCTCCAGCGCCGCCAGATCCTCGCCGCCGTCATCGGTCCCGCGCCCGACGCGGAACGCCGGGAATTCGTCCCCGCCGTTGATGAGGAAGTTGCTCGCCACGACCCGGTACGTCGCCGCCGGGTCGAGCGGCTTGCCACCGACCCGCGGATCGAGAATGCGCGCCCCCGCCGGCCGGCTGCGGTCGAAGGCATAGGTCATGCCGGAAACGCCGAGGATCATCTCCTTCCCGCTCTCCCGAGCGAACTGCTGCTCCAGGATGGCGAGCAACTCGCGCCCGCTATATTCCCGGACCATCAGCACATTACCGAACGGCTGCACCGCATACAGGTCGCCGAACGTCACCGTCCCGTCCGCCGCCGGGGTCAGCGCCGCGCGGATGCCGGTCGGGTTCATGAAGCTAACCTGCACCCCCTGCCGCCGCGTCGCCGCCAGCTGGGCATCGGCGACCAAGTCGATGATCTTCGCCGCATACCCACCCTCGGGCGGCTTTTGCGCCAGCGGCTCGGTGACCCGCCCGACCGGCCGCTTCGACAGCGTGGCGACCGCCGCGGCATACCGCTGCGTCAACGCCGCGACCCGCGGCTCGGCGGCAAAGCGCGGCAGCGCGGGCGTCACCGCCACCGCCTTGCCGGTGCTGTCGGCGAACCCCTCGCCTTGCACGACCACGTTGCGTGCCGACCGCCCGACCAGCCGCCGGCTGGCGGGATCGAACGTCAGCGTGATGTCGGTCACGACCGTGCCGTACCGCGCCGCGCTCGTCAGCAGGATCGGCGCACTGCCCGCGCCCCCACGCGGCCGGTCGCAGATATAGGCCTTGTGGGTATGCCCCGACACGACGACGCTGATCGCCGGGTCCAGCCGGGCGGCGATCTCGACGATCGGCCCGCTCAGGCCGTCGCAGGCGTTGGGATCGACCTCGGGCTTCGGGTAGCCGCCCTCGTGCACCAGCAGCACGATCGCATCCGCGCCTGCCGCCTTCAACGCGGGCACCAGCCGGTTCGCCGTCTCCGCCTCGTCGGCGAAAGTCAGGCCTTGGATCGCGGTCGGGTTGACCAGCGTGTCGGTGGTGCGCGTCGTCAGGCCGATGAAACCGATCGTGACCTTGCCCGCACCGCTGCCGAAGCTGTGAAGCGCTGTACCGGGCATCAGGCTGCCGCCCGACGGCGTGATCGTATTGCCGGCCAGATAACGAAAGCGCGCCCCCACGAACGGCTCGATCGCACACGGCGTGCGCGCCGTATGCTTCGCGCAGCCGCCGTCCTGCAACCGCTGCAACTCGGCAGTGCCGCGGTCGAATTCGTGATTGCCGACCGCGTTCAGATCGAGCCCGATCAGGTTCATCGCAGCGACCGACGGCTCGTCGAGAAAGATCGACGAGACCAGCGGGCTGGCGCTGGTCAGGTCGCCCGCCGACACCGTGATAGCGTTGGGGTGACCGCGTTTCAGCTCGGCGATCGCGCTGGCGAGATACGCCGCCCCGCCCGCCGGCACGTCGCCCGACGGCGTCACCACCGCCAGCTTAGGCGGCTGGAGATTGCCATGGAAGTCGTTGATCGCGACGATGCCGACTTCGACCGGCCCGCGCACGCCCACGCGTGGCGCACACGCCCCCAGCGCGCCCGCCAGCGCAATGACGCACAGCAACCTGCGCATCAGCCGTCGCCGACCCGCTCGATATCCGCGCCGACCGCGCTCAGTTTCTCCTCCAGCCGCTCGTACCCGCGGTCGAGATGATAGACCCGCGCTACGCTCGTCTCGCCCTCGGCGGCCAGGCCTGCGATGATGAGGCTCATCGACGCGCGCAGGTCGGTCGCCATCACCGGCGCACCCGCCAGCCGCTCGACCCCGCGCACCACCGCGGATCGTCCCGAAACCGTGATGTCCGCGCCCATCCGCGCCAGTTCGGGAACGTGCATGTAGCGGTTTTCGAAGATCGTCTCGGTCAGCATGCTGGCGCCCTCGGCCTTGCACAGCATAGCCATGAACTGCGCCTGCATGTCGGTGGCGAAGCCCGGATAGGGCGCGGTCGACAGGGTGAGCGGCCCCAGCCGCCCGTCGGAGGCCACGCGGATGCCGTCGCGCCCGTCCTCGACCGTCACGCCGGCCTCGGTCAGCGCGCCGAGCGTCGCGCGCATGGCATGCGCGTCCGCCCCGGCCAGCACGATGTCGCCGCCCGTCACCGCGACCGCGCAGGCATAGCTGCCCGCCTCGATCCGGTCGGGCATCACCGCATAGGTCGCGCCGTGGAGCCGGTCGCGCCCCTCGATCGTCAGCGTCTCCGTACCGATCCCGTCGATCGACGCGCCCATCGCGACCAGCAGGTTGCACAGGTCGACGATCTCCGGCTCACGCGCCGCATTCTCGAGCACGCTGGTGCCCTTCGCGGTGGCCGCGGCCATCAGCGCGTTCTCGGTCGCGCCGACCGACACCACCGGGAAACGGAAGCTGCCACCAGACAGCCGCCCGGTCTTCGCCCGCGCGGTCACATAGCCCGCGCTCGTCTCCAGATCCGCGCCCAACGCCTCCAGCACCTTCAGGTGGAGGTCGATCGGCCGGTTGCCGATCGCGCAGCCGCCGGGCAGCGACACCCGCGCCTCGCCCTGGCGCGCCAGGATCGGGCCCAGCACCAGGATCGACGCGCGCATCTTGCGGACGATGTCGTACGGCGCCTCGGTCGAGGTCAGCCGCCCGGCACGGATCGTCATCACCCGCCCGAAATCCTCGGGCCGCGTGCCCTCGATCGCGGTGGAGGCGCCCAACTGGTTGAGCAGATGCCCAAAGCCGTCGACATCAGCCAGCCGCGGCAGGTTTCGCAGCGTCAGCGGCTCGTCGGTCAGTAATGCGCACGGCATCAGCGTCAGCGCGGAATTCTTCGCGCCGGAGATGGCGATGCGGCCCTTCAGCGGGTTGCCGCCACGGATGAGGATACGGTCCATTCCCGGCTTCTATCGGTGCAGCTTCGCCGCGCCAAGCCGCCGAAACGCATTCCCCGGTTGATCGACTTTAATGCAGAGATTCCAGCGCCCTGCTTTCAAGACATCGATACCGGGGGAAAAGCGTACGTGTCTGGGAGTTGTTTCGCCGATGTTTTGGGCGACCGGATAGACTTGACGACCGCCGAGCGGAACGCGCTCGTGCGGCTCGAGGAACGTCGGCGCGACCTGCGCCGCGGTGCCGTTCTACACCGGGAAAACGAGCCTAGCGGCGAATTGCATGTTTTGCGCCGCGGCCTGATGATGAGCTACGTTCTGCTCGACGATGGCAGCCGCCAGATCCTGCGCTTCCTTTTTCCCGGCGATATCATTGGCTTGTCGGGCATCATCTATGCCCATTCGCCCGAAACTGTCGCTGCACTGACCGACTGCACCGTCTGCCCGTTCGAAAAGGCGGCGTTGAGCCAGTTGTTCGTCGATCATCCGCGGCTTGCGGCGATGATCGTCGCGATGAACCAAGTCGAGCGCGTCGCGCTGACCGATCGTCTCGCCGCGCTGGGACGTACGTCGGCCAAGGCACGGGTGGCGGCGCTGCTGATCGACATCCGCAACCGCCTGCGCGCCACCGATCGCTCGATCACCGACACCTTCACGCTCGGCCTGACGCAGGAGGAGATCGGCGACGCGACCGGCCTTACCTCCGTCCATGTCAACCGCATGCTACGCCAGCTGGAGGAAAACGGCATGATCCGGCGCGAGGCGGGACGCACCACGATCGTCGACGAACCGGCGCTGGTGCGCGCGGCGAACTATGTCGATCGCTATGCGGCACTGGAGCTCGGCTGGCTGCCGGCGGCGCGGTAAAGACCCAACCGTCGTGCTGAGCGAAGTCGAAGCACCGCCTGCTGGTCGGACGATGCACTATAGGGCGTGACCGACGTGCTCCCCAATCCAAACCGCTCGGCCTGAGCGAAGTCGAAGGCCAGCTCTCCACAAGGTGCTTCGACTTCGCTCAGCACGAACGGGTGGGATAGATTTGCCCGATAGGGGCGCCTGCCCTCAGCTCAAATTCGGCCGCAGATAGCGTTCCGCCAGTGCCGGCTCGATCCCGCGCCGCACCGCATATTCGGCCAACTGGTCCTCGCCGATCCGCGCCACGCCGAAATACTCCGCCTGGGGATGGCCGAAGTAGAAGCCGCTGACCGCCGCGGTCGGCAGCATCGCGAAGCTTTCGGTCAGGCTGATGCCGGTCGCGTGATGCGCGTCCAGCATCTCGAACAGCTGGATCTTCAAACTGTGCTCCGGGCACGCCGGATAGCCCGGCGCCGGGCGGATGCCGCGATATTGCTCGCGGATCAGGGCATTGTTGTCGAGCTGCTCGTCCGGCGCATAACCCCACAGCTCGGTGCGGACGTGGCGGTGCAGCGCCTCGGCCATCGCCTCGGCCAGCCGGTCGGCCAGTGCCTTCAGCAATATGTCCGAATAGTCGTCGATCGCCGCCTTGAAGCGCGCCAGATGGGGTTCGATACCGTGGATCGACACCGCGAACGCGCCGATCCAGTCGCCCTTCTCGTCGATGAAGTCGGACAGGCACATGTTCGGCCGACCCTCGCGCTTCACGATCTGCTGGCGCAGGAACGGCAGGCGGACGATGTCGGTGCCCTCGACCAGCCCGAGCATGTCGAAGCCGCGCAGTTCCTCCGCGTTGAAATCGCCCTTCAGGTCGACGACGACATCGTCCTCGTAGCGCGCGCACGGCCACAGCCCGGCGACGCCGCGAGCAGTCAGCCATTTCTCGTCGATGATGCGGTCCAGCATCGCGGTCGCATCCGCGAACAGCGAGCGCGCACTTTCGCCAACCACTTCGTCGTCCAGGATCGCCGGATAATTGCCCGCCAGCTCCCAGGCTCGAAAGAACGGCGTCCAGTCGATATAGTCGCGCAGCGACGCCAGATCCCAGTCTCGGAAGACATGGACACCCGGCTGATTCGGTGCGTCGGGCTTCAGCGACATGTCGGCGACAAACGGATTCGCCCGCGCCTTGGCGATCGGCAGCAGCTCGTTCTGGCCCTTGTTGGCGCGCGACACGCGCACCGCCTCATACTCGTCGGCGGTCTTCGTCACGAAGTCGTCGCGGATCGTGTCGGACACCAGGGTCGTCGCCACGCCGACCGCGCGGCTGGCGTCGAGCACATGCACGACCGGCCCGTCATAGGCGGGGGCGATGCGCAGCGCAGTGTGCACCTTCGACGTCGTCGCGCCGCCGATCAGCAGCGGCATCGTCATCTTCGCGCGCTTCATCTCCTCGGCGACGGTCACCATCTCGTCCAGCGACGGGGTGATGAGGCCCGACAGGCCGATCATATCGGCCTCGTTCTCATTCGCCGCCTCCAGGATCTTCGACCACGGCACCATGACGCCGAGATCAATCACCTCGAAGCCGTTGCACTGCAGGACGACGCCGACGATGTTCTTGCCGATGTCATGCACGTCGCCCTTTACGGTCGCCATGATGACCTTGCCCTTGCCCTTCGCGCCCGGCTCCTTCGCCGCCTCGATATAGGGGAGCAGATGGGCGACCGCCTTCTTCATCACGCGCGCCGATTTGACGACCTGCGGCAGGAACATCTTACCCGACCCGAACAGGTCGCCGACGACGTTCATCCCGTCCATCAGCGGCCCTTCGATCACCTCGATCGGGCGGGCGAAGGCAAGACGGCACTCCTCGGTATCGTCGACAACGTGCGCGTCGATCCCCTTCACCAGCGCATATTCCAGCCGCTTGGTGACCGGCAGGCTGCGCCATTCCGCCGCCGCCTTCTCCGCCACCGCATCGGTGCCTCGATATTTCTCGGCCAGCGCGACCAGCCGGTCGCCCGCTTCGGGATCGCGGTTGAGCACCACATCCTCGACCGCGGTGCGCAGCTCCGGATCGATCTGATCGTAAACGTCGAGCTGCCCTGCGTTGACGATCGCCATGTCCATGCCGGCGGGGATGGCGTGGTACAGGAACACGCTGTGCATCGCTTTCCGCACCGGCTCGTTGCCGCGGAAGCTGAACGACAGGTTCGACAGGCCGCCCGAGATATGGACGTGCGGGCAGCGTGCCTTGATCTCCCGGCACGCCTCGATGAAGTCGACGCCGTAGTTGTTGTGCTCCTCGATCCCCGTCGCCACCGCGAACACGTTGGGATCGAAGATGATATCCTCGGGTGGAAAGCCCATCCCGGTCAGCAGCTTGTAGGCGCGCTCGCAGATCTCGACCTTGCGCTCCTTCGTATCCGCCTGTCCGACCTCGTCGAACGCCATGACGACGACCGCGGCGCCGTACGCCATGCACTTGCGGGCGTGGTCGAGGAACTGCGCCTCGCCCTCCTTCATGCTGATCGAATTGACGATCGGCTTGCCGCTGACGCACTTCAGCCCGGCCTCGATCACGTCCCATTTCGAACTGTCGACCATCACCGGGATGCGCGCGATGTCGGGCTCGGCCTGGATCAGCTTCAGGAACGTCGTCATGGCGTGGTGCGCATCGAGCAGCCCCTCGTCCATGTTGACGTCGAGCACCTGCGCCCCCGCCTCGACCTGCTGCAACGCCACCTCGACCGCCGCGGCATAGTCGCCCGCCATCACCAGCTTCTTGAAGCGGGCCGAGCCGGTGACGTTGGTGCGCTCACCGATGTTGACGAAGTTGGTCGAGGAGGTGGTGGTCATGGCACTCTTCATAAATCCTCCCCGGAACGGGGAGGGGGACCATGCGAAGCATGGTGGAGGGGGCTCTCCACAAAGTCTATCACTGGTGGAGAGCCCCCTCCACCACGCGCTTCGCGCGCGGTCCCCCTCCCCGTGCCGGGGAGGATCAACTTCACGCCGCCATCGTGAACGGCTCGAGTCCCGCCAGCCGCGTCCGCACCGGCGGCGTCACCGGCACCCGCGGCGGCAGGCCGCGGACGGTGTCCGCGATCGCCTTGATATGCGCCGGCGTCGATCCGCAGCAGCCGCCGAGGATGTTGACCTGCCCCGCATCCGCCCATTCGCGCACCAGCCCGGCGGTCGTCACCGGCATCTCGTCATACGCGCCCAGTTCGTTGGGCAGGCCAGCATTCGGATACACCATGATGAGCGTGTCGCAGATCGCCGACAGCGTCTTCACGTGCGGGCGCAGCTGCTCGGCGCCGAACGAACAGTTCAGCCCGATCGTGACCGGCTTCGCATGGCGCACCGCATGCCAGAACGCCTCGACCGTATGCCCCGACAGGTTGCGCCCCGACAGGTCGGTCAGCGTCATGGACAGCATGATCGGCACATCGACCCCGCGCGCCGCACCGGCCTGGATCGCCGCCATCACGCCGGCCTTCGCATTCAGCGTGTCGAACACCGTCTCGATCAGGATGAAGTCCGCCCCGCCGTCCAGCAGAGCATCGGTCTGCTCGCGGTAGACGCCGGTCAGATAGTCGAAGTCGATCTCGCGGAAACCGGGATCGTTGACGTCGGGGCTCAGCGACAGCGTCTTGTTGGTCGGGCCGATCGCCCCGGCGACGAAGCGCGGACGGCCGTCCTTCGCCGCATATTCGTCCGCCAGACGACGCGCGATCTTCGCGCTCTCGACATTGATGTCGCGTACCAGCGCCTCGGCGCCGTAATCGGCCTGGCTGATGAGGTTGGCGGAAAAGGTGTTGGTCGACACGATGTCCGACCCCGAATCCAGATAGGCGCGGGTGATCGTCTCCGGCACCTCGGGCTTCGTGATCGCCAGGATGTCGTTGTTGCCCTTCTGGTCGTGACCCAGCCCCAGCGTGCCCGCGTAGTCGGCCTCCGACAGCTTCCAGTTCTGGATTTCGGTGCCGAAGGCACCGTCGGTGATGAGGATGCGCTTCGCCGCTTCGGCGTTCAGTCGCTCGCGGGCCGTCATGCCGCCTTCTCCTGTGCAGGGGCCGTGGGGCGGACGCCGAGCATCCGGCACAACGCATAGCTGATGTCCGCCCGGTTGAGCGTGTAGAAGTGGAAGGCGCGCTCGCCGCCGTCGTACAGGCGGCGGCACAGTTCGGCGGCGACGGTCGCGGCGACCAGCTGGCGTGCGCCGGGCTGTTCGTCCATCCCGTCGAACAGATGCGCCAGCCAGTCGGGCACCGCCGTCCCGCACATCGCCGACATGCGCTTGACGCTGGCGACGTTGGTGACCGGCATGATGCCCGGCACGATCTCCGCCCTGATTCCCGCCGCCGCCGCCGCGTCGCGGAAGCGCAGGAAGGTCTCGGGCTCGAAGAAGAACTGCGTCAGCGCGCGGGTCGCCCCGGCATCCAGCTTGCGCTTCAGATTGTCGAGGTCGGCCGCCGCATGCGCGGAGTCCGGATGGCATTCGGGATAGGCCGCGACCGAAATCTCGAACGGGTGCAGCTTCAGCAGCCCCTCCACCAGCGCCGCCGCATTGGCATAGCCGCCCGCGGGCGACACGAACTTCGCGCCCGCCGTCGGCGGATCGCCGCGCAGCGCGACGATGTGGCGCACGCCCGACGCCCAATATTGCTCGGCGACGGCATCGATCTCTTCCCGCGTCGCCTCGACGCAGGTCAGGTGCGCGGCGGCCGGGATCGACGTTTCGTTCGCAAGCCGGGCGACGCTCGCCAGCGTCCGGTCACGCGTCGTCCCGCCCGCACCATAGGTCATCGACGCGAAGCGCGGCGCGAGCGTCTCCAGCGTCCGCACCGCTTCCCACAGATTGGCCTCGGCCGTCTCGGTCTTCGGTGGAAAGAATTCGAAGCTGACCGCGACGTCACCCGGCACGTCGGCACAACGGAACGCGCCGCCGTCAATCGAGGGCGCGCTCACGCTGCCCGCACCCCGGCCACGGCCCGCACCGGGCCATCGACATCGCTCGCGGGCAGCTTGCGCGCCAGCCACAGTTTCACCGTCAATTCGCTACCCTCCAGCGTCTCGATCCGATCGGGGGCGAGGCCTGCCGCACCGAACCAGCCGAGCATATGATCGTCCGAAAACCCTAATCTGATGTGACCTTCGCGCGACCGCAGCTCTTCGCGGTCGTGGCTCGCGAAGTCGGCGATCAGCAGCCGCCCCCCCGCCGCCAGCACCCGCGCGGCCTCGGCGATCGCTGCGCCGGGCTGCTGCGCGAAGTGCAGCACATGGTGCAGGATCGCGACGTTCGCCTCCGCATCGCGCATCGGCAGCGCGTACAGGTCCGCCTGACGCAGGTCGGTGTTCGCCTGCCCCTGCAGCTTCGCGCGCGCCATGCGCAGCATCTCTGACGAGCGGTCGATGCCGAGCGCCGCCTGCGCGTGCGGCGCGAACAACTCCAGCATGCGCCCCGTGCCCGTACCGATATCGATCAGCCGGCCCAGATCGCCACCGCTCTGTTCTCCGGCCCCCAGCACGCGGCGCATCGCCGCCTCGACCTCCTCGTCGGCGACATGCAGCGACCGGATCGCATCCCACTCCGGCGCATGCGCCTCGAACCACTGCGCCGCCGCGGTCGCGCGGTCGGCGCGCACCGCCGCTAGCCGCGCGCTGTCCGCCGTCGTCCAGTCCGCGTCGTCGGCCGAGGTCCATGCCGCCAGCGCGTCGAACACCGGTGTCACCCGATCGCAATGGCCGAGTGCAACGAAGACCCAGCTGCCCTCCTTACGCCGCTCGACAAGCCCGGCATCGGCCAGTATCTTCACATGCCGGCTGACCCGCGGCTGGCTCTGCCCCAGCACCTGCGCCAGCTCGCCGACCGACAATTCCATTGCCCGCAGCAGCGACAGGATGCGCAACCGCGTAATGTCGGCGCAAGCGCGGAGAATCTCTAGGGCGGCGTGCATGGAATAGAGATATAAAGATATCTTTATATGCGGTCAATCGCTGCACTTTGCACCCTTTTCGTTGTGACGGCGTTACAGCCGCTTCACAGGAAGGGAGACCACTCATGAAGAAGACAATCATTCTGCCGCTCGCGCTCGCCGCCGCCTTTGGCCTGGCCGCCTGCAGCGAGAAGACGCAGGATTCCATGGCGAACGACGTCGATGCAACGGCCGCCGACGCGAACGCGACGATGCGTGAGGCTGGCAGCGATGTCGACGCCGCAACCGACGATGCTGTCCGCTCGGCCGAGAACGCCGCGGACGACGCGGGCCGTGCGCTGGATCGCGCCGGCGATGCCACCGCCAACGCCGCCGATCGTGCGGTCGACGCGACGGGCAACACGCTTGTCGCGGCGGGTAACTCGATGCGCGACTGATGAACCTCCTGCGCTTCGTCGGCGCCGCCGCGCCGCTGCTGCTGTTGTCGGCATGCGGTTCGGCGGACGATAGCGAGCCTTCCGGGCTCACCCCCGACGAGGCGCAGGACATCAGCGACGCCGCCGTGATGCTGAACGACGGCGCCGTCGACGCGAACGCGATCGGTGTAAATGCGAGCGCCCGAACGACCCGCTGATGCGGCACAGCCGGCGTTCATGCCGGCCTCGCCAATATCCATATCGTGATGATCCGGTACGCCCCGTCGAAGCGCGATCGCATCGGTGCCGCGGTGATTGCGGCCGTGTTGCTTGGCGCCCTGCTGGTTGCGCTCATCGCCGGACTTGCCGTCCAATTCTCGCGATCCGACCAGCCCGGCCTGGCAATGTTCGACCTCACCCCGCCCGCGCCCGTCGTGAAGCAGCCTCCGGTCGAAAAGCGCCCCAGCCCGTCGCGCCGACCCGAAGGTGCAGCCGCCCCGCCCAATCTGCGATCGCAGGCGACCGAGATCGTGGCGCCGCCGCCGGTCGAAATTACCGTGCCCCCTCCCGTCGTTACCGCTCCCGATTCCGGCATCGGCAGTCGATCGACCCAAGGCGCCGCGGACATTCCCGGCCCGGGCACCGGGGCCGGCGGTATCGGTGACGGCACCGGCAGCGGCATGGGCGGCGACGGCGATGGCGGCGGCGGGGACGAAACCCCGCCGCACTGGACCGGTGGTCGGATGAGTGACCGCGATTTTCCGGATGCTTTACGGGAGACGAGCGACGGCGGCCGCGTCGGCGTACGTTATACTGTGCTGCCCTCGGGCCGCGTCGGCAACTGTCGCATCACCCGATCCAGCGGCGTCCCCCTCCTCGACGCCACCACCTGCCGCCTCATCACCCAGCGCTTCCGCTTTCGACCCTCGCGTGACAGCGCCGGCCGTCCGGTCGCTGCCGACATAGTCGAAAGCCACGAGTGGGTAAACGAGATGACTGCCGCGGATTTCGCAGAGCCTGCGGTGGCGCAACGCCGCCGTTTAGGTTGGTGAAGTCACCTTACGCGACCCGATTGCCGGCAGTTATCGATCGATAAGATACAATATCGTCGGCGCCGGAATGTCGCCGCTCGGCCGGTCGCGCTGCGGCGGTCGCGTTGCCCAGGCCAGAGCGATGCCCGATCCGCCGGCATCCTCGACCGTCTCGATCCCCATGCCCGCCGGCGGCGGCATCGCCGTGGCGAGCGTGGCGGCCAGCGTCACCGCCGATCGCTCCTCGACCCGCGCCAGTGTCGTGGTATCTAGCAGCAGGTCGATCGGCTTACCGTCGCGAATCAGCGACAGGCGGATACGGTTCGGACCATCGGCGACCGGCGCTTTCAGCACCAGCCGGCTGTCGAGCGATCCGCCGCCGCGGAAGTCCCAGCGGAAGTCGCGCCAGTCGCTGGCCTGCGCGATCCGCCACCGATTGCCCTCCCGCCGCGCCAGATAGATCTGCGTCTGCCCGGCGGCATCGAACTTGTGATAGGCGATCAGCACGCGTCCGGCCTGATCGAAGCCGACCAAGGTGTTGTTGTTGATCATGCCCCCGCGCACCGGCACGGCATCGACGATCTCCGCGCTCGACAGGCGGATCGGCAGCGTCAGCGCGGTGCCGTCGGAGCGTTCCCAATGCACCAGGTCGCGGCTACGGGCATAGGACAGGTCGTGGTTGGTCTCCGCCATCGGCGTCTCGCGCCAGACCCATGCGATGTGGAAGCGCCCGTCCGGCCCGGCGACCGGCCCGACGAAATAGGCGTTGCGACGTCCCTCCCCGTCCGCCAGCGGCTGCGACAGCAGCGGCGCCCATTGCCCGCTGGCGGCGTCGAGCACGTTGTAGATCTCGTTGCCGTTGCCACTCGATCCGTCACGATATTTGAAGATCAGTCGCCCGGCCGCGTCGTGCAGGAAGATCGGATACGTCATCCGCTGCTCGCGGGGTGGATCGACCATCACCGCCCGCCGCGTCATCGTCCGCACGTCGCCGGCCGCGGTCGTGCGGTAATAGACCAGCGGGTCGCCGTGCATGTTCGCCGCGACATGCACCTGCCCCACCGAATCCACCGCCATCGCGATGTAGTTGTGGCTGTCCCACCCCACCCAGCTGTCCAGCTTGTGATAGACCCATGCCGCAAACCGCCGCGGTCGCGACGCCACTGTCAGCTGCCGGTTCGCGTCATAATAGCCGGCAAAGATGCGCTCCTTCGTCACGACGAGCGCGAACCCAACGCTATGCCCCGACCAGACACGGTCGATGGCGGAGACGGTCGCGGTCTTGGCAGGCGTCTGTGCCGCTACAGGCGATATCGACGATGCGAGCAGCGCGCCCGATACCCACGCCGCGCGGAGAACACCGATCGATCCTGCACACCGCGTTCGCATTTTTGGGATCCTGTCGAAGCGATCGCGTCGGCAATCACGGGTTAGGTGCGTGAGCCCCGCTTCGCCCGTTCAGCGGCGGCGATCGAGTGCGGCGACCTGCGTGGCGGCGAGCAGATAGGCGCCGACACCGTAATATTGCGTGTCCTGCGCTGCAACCGCTTCCGGCCGGTCGCTGACCTGCTGCACCCAGCCCAGCCGCCCATCGCGCTGGATCGCACGTTCCAGCGCCGCCCAGCCGCGCCGCACCGCGGGTTCGTACTCCGCCCGCGGCAGCAATCCCGCGTTGATGCCCCAGGCAAGGCCATAGGTGTTGAAGCCGGTCCCGCTCGATTCCGGCGGCGACTCCTCCGCTGCCAGGATCGACGGCGCCCAATAGCCGTCGGGCTTCTGCGTCGCCTTCAACTTGGCGGCCATGTCGCGGAACAGCCCCTCCAGCCGCAAACGGTACGGACTGCGCGGCGGCAGCATCGGGATGATGCGGGCGAGGCCGCCGAAGACCCAGCCGTTGCCGCGCGCCCAGAACTGCTTGCGCTGCTTCGCATCGCGCCGATCGAAGAAGCGGCTGTCGCGATAATAGAGCTTCTCGACCGGATCGAACAGGAAGTCGGTCGTCGCCCAAAATTCCTTCAGCGCGAAATCGCGGTATTTGGGGTTCCCCGTCTGGCGGCTAAGCTCGATGAAGGCAGGCGGTGCCATGAACAACGCATCGCACCAGCACCACCGCGTTAGGCATTCGGTGCGGCTGTAGCCGCCCGGCGGCACGACGAAGGCAAGCGTGGTGACCGCCGGCACATCGACCACCCGGTCGAACGCCGCCTGGGTCGGCTGGATCGCGTCCTTGCCCGCGCCGTTGCGCGCGGCCCAAAGGTAGCTTTGCGTGATCGCATGGTCGTCGGCGAAGTAGGTGCTGTCGCCCGGTCGCCAGCCATTCGCCCGGCCCATCGCCAGGATCGCCTCGCGGATACGCGGCGGCGCGCCGGCGTCGGCGAGCGCGGTCATGCCGACCCAGAACACCGCCTGCTCCCACGCGCGCGGCTTCTTCGTCTCGCCCGTCGCGCGGCTGACATGCGACGGATCGCCCATCCGCGCGAGCTGCCAGTCGGCCAGCTTCACCGCGGACGCGATCGGCGCGCTCGGCGCTTGCGCAAAGGACACGGCGGGCGCGGCGACCAGTGCGACGGCGGCGAAGAAGCGGGCGATCATCGAATAGTCTCCTGGGATATCACGGTTCCCCGCGACGTCTCACCGTCGTGCGAAGCCCCGCGCGAAGCACCGATCGACGAATCAGCCCGGCAACCAGTCGGTTATCGTACGACTTACCCGGCGGTCAATCGCCCGCCATCGCCATTTCAAGGCTTTGCGACCTGCGCGCTTTCGTTCAGGTCCATGTGGCGGCTGAGGCTTTCCTCCATGTGATGCCGCGCGGCATCGCGCGCGCGCGTGGCGTCCATCCGCACGATTGCCTCGACGATTGCCTCATGCTCCTCGCGCACGCGGTCGATATAGCCCTGATGTGCCTCGGGCGATTCGTCCCGCAGGAACAGGGTGCGCGGCGGCACCAGCCGCATGCCGAGGAAGTCGATCAGCCGCACGAAATAATCGTTGTGCGTCGCCTTCGCGATGGCGAGGTGGAAACGCATGTCGGCCTGTGCCGCGGCCCCGGGATCCTCGTTCGCCGCATCGATCGCGCGCAGCGCGGCGCGGATCGCATTGACATCGTCCATCGTCCGACGCGACGCGGCGAACGCCGCCATCTCCGCCTCGATCGCCAGCCGCGTTTCCAGCAGCTTCACGACATCGGCCAGTTCGGCCAATTCCTCGCGCGTCACCTGAAACGCATGATAATGCGCACCCGCCGCCACGAACACGCCGGAGCCCTGACGCGCTTCGGCAAGGCCCTGCGCCTCCAACCGAGCGACCGCCTCGCGTACCACGGTGCGGCTGACGTCTTCATCCACTGCGATCTGCTTCTGCGTCGGCAACCGTTCGCCGGGGGAGAGATCACCCGACAGGATCTGCGACTGAAGCTTCGCGAACAATGCGTCGGTCAGCGAAGCTACCTTCGCCATACCAATTCCCCCATTTGTACGTATCGGCCACTGTCGCGAACGAGAGCATGCTTGGCAACGGTTATATTATTATACTTTGTTTATAAGCATTTGACTGGTGCCAAAACGGCGGTAATTCATCTTCAGCGCATCAATCCGGCGGCACGGAGCGCATCGTCGATGATCCGGCCGACGCCCGCGGGCGCGCGGGCAGGCGCTGGCATCGGGCGCGGGCGGCGATCGGGCTCGGGCGCAGACGCCTTTGTGGCCGGAGCGCTCGATACGACGGTGCGGCGATCGTCGCCTGTTTCGGCAATCCCCCAGAAACCGCAGATGCGCTGCGTCGACGAGATATCGACGTCGAGCATGTGGGGCCCGGCGCGACCGCAGCCATTGTCGCCGCCCACGTTAAGCGGCGTGCCATGTCCCATGCCGGTGATGCGGTAATCCTCGATCACCGCGCGACCATCCGCACCGCGCCACGTCCGGCGCGGATAGCCGTCGATCGTCTCCACCAGGTCCGGTGCGGCGCCCACCCCGTGTAACGCGCGCCACTGCGCGATGATGGCGTCGGCATTGCTCTGGCTAACGGTCGCATCGCCGCTGCCGTGCCAGACCGAGATGGTCGGCCACGGGCCGTCGTGATCCGACGCGCGACGCACGAGTGCGGACAGGTCGTCGGCACCCGGAAGGCCGTGACCGCGCATCCGGTCCAGCGCCTGCGGGATCGATCCGGCGATGCCGTAGGACAGACCGGCGATGATCGCCCCGCCGGCGAACACTTCCGGATAGGTGGCGAGCGTCACCGACGCCATCGCGCCGCCTGCCGACAGGCCGGTCACGAACACCCGCGCCGGATCGATCGCCTGCGCATCGACGACGGCGGCGATCATCTGACGGATCGACAGGGCCTCCCCCGCCCCGCGGCGGATGTCGCCGGCTTCGAACCAGTTGAAGCACAGGTTCGCATTGTTCTGTCGCGTCTGTTCCGGAAACAGCACCGCGAAGCCGTGACGGTCGGCCATCTCCGACCAGCCCGCGCCGGCATCATAACCCGCCGCCGTCTGGGTGCAGCCGTGCAGGACGACGACCAGCGGCGCCTCCTCGGCCAGCGCGGGCGGCAGATAGACATGCGCGTTGAGCGCGCCGGGATTGGACCCGAAATCCTCGAGTGGCGTCAGCCGTCCGCTGTCGCCCATCCCGCCTGCCATCGCGCTCATGCCGCGCATCGCCGTCAGGCGGGTGATCGTGTCTGAAATCCTGCGCATTCGGGTATCCTTATCGTGACACCGCGACGCCAAGCCGGTCGACATCATGTTGCAGCGCACAATAGATAAGTATCGAGTGTGACGTTCGCAAGGCAGCGCCGATGCCCACGGCCCTCACGACGCCCGCGAAAACCGTAGAATGCCGTAGCCGATCGCGCCGGCGACGAGCGATCCGGCGAGCACGCCGACCTTGGCCTGTGCCTGCAGAAGGGGGTCTGCAGGAAAGGCCAGCAAGGTGATGAAAATGCTCATCGTGAAGCCGATCCCGCACAGCATCGCCACGCCGAACATCTGCGCCCGGCCCGCCCCCGCCGGCCGGTCCGCCACGCCCAGCTTGATGGCGATCGCGGCACTGCCGAACACACCGACGACCTTCCCCAGCGACAGGCCGGCGGCGACCCCCAGCGTCACCGGCGCCGTCAGCGCACCAAGTGGCAGGCCGAGCACCGGCACCGCGGCATTGGCGAGGCCGAACACCGGCAGGATCAGGAAGGCGACCGGCAGATGCAGCGCGTGCTCCAGCCGGTGCAGCGGACTGCGCGGCTCGCCCTCGCCCCGCGCCATCGGGATCGCGAACGCCAGCATCACTCCGGCCAGCGTGGCATGCACCCCCGATCGCAACACGAACACCCACAGGATCGCACCGACGATCAGATAAGGCGACAGCCGCCGCACGCCGAACCGGTTCATCGCGGCGAGCACCGCGACCGCTATAGCTGCGCCGGCCAGCGCGGGCACCGACAGTTGCGCGGTATAGAACAATGCGATGATCGCGACCGCGCCCAGATCGTCGATGATCGCCAGCGCCGCCAGGAACACGCGCAGCGACACCGGCACGCGTGTTCCCAGCAGCGCGATCACCCCCAATGCGAAGGCGATGTCGGTCGCCGCCGGGATCGCCCAGCCGACCGCCGCTGGTCCGGGATTGAACGCCAGATACACCAGCGCCGGCACCAGCATCCCGCCCGCCGCAGCCATCCCCGGCAGCGCCCGTCGCCGCCAGCTCGACAGCTCGCCGACGAGCATCTCGCGCTTGATCTCCAGCCCGACCAGCAGGAAGAACACCGCCATCAGACCGTCGTTGATCCAGTGCCCCAGCGACAGCGGCCCGATGCCGATATGCAGCAGCGCGTCGTAACCCGGCCCCGCCGGCGAATTGGCGATGACCAGCGCGATCACCGCCGCGGCCATCAGCACGATCCCCCCCGACGACTGCGCGTCAAGGAAGCGGCGGATCGCGCTGCGGGGGTGCTGTGCCGTGCGGGTCTGCATGTATCTCCGAGCGTGTATCCGTCAGCCCGTTCGGCGACCCTGTCCGCGTATAGGCCTGCACGACGGACACGGCGCAAGCGCTATCCTGTGGCGCCTTGCGACCCGCGGCGACAGCGCCCGGCGCCAAGGCAACGAAAAGGGCGCCGCCCGTACAGGCGACGCCCTCGTCATTCGTTCGAAACCGATTTACTCGGCGCCGGTGCCCGGCTCGGTCGTCTTCGGCGCCTTGCCGTCCTCGATCCGGCCCTCGTTGCGCAGGTCGCGGCCTTCCTGCGCCTTCTTCTGGCTCTCGGGCGAATCGCCGTGCTCGAACGCCTCTTCCTTCACGAAACCGGCTGCTTCCTTGATCTTGCCTTCGATGCTCATGGCTCGCTCCTCGATTTGTTGACGGGGGTGTCTGGCCTATCAACCCTCCGCGGCACGCCGCGTTCCAACGCAGCAAGCCCACGGCTGTCGCTTCAATATTCCAGCTTCGGATACCAATCCGTGCCCGCCCCTCCGGCGTATGATCGAGGATGTTCCAGAGCGGCGACAGGTCGGTGGCGCCACGCGGATCCTGCTCCGGATCGGCGGCGTCCTTGGGCATCTCCGCCGCGTAAAACACGCGCACGTCTTCGCCGTGGCGTTGGTAGACGATGAACGACGGATATTCGTCGCCGTCGGGCGTCAGCGCCTGGGTATCGATGGCGTAGGCATCGCCGATCGTCTCGATGAAGGTCAGGTGGTCCCAGCCACCCTTCCGCGCGAAGGCGACCTGCCGCGGCACCGGGCTGCGGCCCAGAATCTTGAGCGCCGCACGCTGCTCGACATTCACTGCCACACTGTTCAGTCCGGCGAGCGTATCGGTACACATCGGACACGGCCGGTCACGTTCGGGGCCGTACATCCAGAAATAGGTAATCAGCGTCTGCCGGCCATCGAACAGATCGGCCACCCTCATCTCCCGTCCCGCGCCATCGCGAAAACGATAGTCCTTGTCGACGATCGGACCGGGCGGCAGCGCCCGGCGTTCGTCCGCCAGCGCGGTCAGCACCCGCCGGGCCTCGATTTCCGACGCCAGCAGGTGGCGTCGCGCCTCGGCATAAGCTGGCGTCTCGCCCGGAAATATCGGTGTGCGCAGCGCAGCCAGCGCCGCCGCGGGTTCCAACGCATCGGCGGCCAATGTGCCTCTCCTTCACGCAGTCCATCGTCCGGATCGTTCAACGATCGTCGGCGCGGACCGTTTCTGTACGCCAGCGGCCGAGCGCATCAGGGGATGAGGCGCTCGCTCCGCAGTCGTTCGAACAGCGCGAAGAAGGCGTCGTCGGTCGGCTGATACCGCGTGAAGCCGAGGCGGCGGCTTTTCGACATGTCGGTGACCACCTCGATCGGGCGGCCGAGGTCGGCATCGGTGTGCCAGGGCGATGCGAGACGGCTCAGATCGGATTCGGCCAGTCCTTCGCGCACCGCCAGCTCGCGCCACGTCGCGGCGTCCTCAGCCATCTGCTGTTCGAGCGGCCGGACGACGCCATCGAACGGCGCCGCCTCGATCCCGAACCAGTCGGCGATCCGGCCCCACATCCACTGCCAGCGGAAGATGTCGCCGTTGACGACGTTAAACGCCTGATCGTGCGCGGCATCGGTTTCGGTCGCCCACAGCAGATGGCGCGCGAGCTGCCCGGCGTCGGTCATGTCGGTCAGCCCGTTCCACTGCGCGACCGATCCCGGGAAGGTGAACGGCCGCCCGGTCTCACGGCACAGCGTCGCATAGACCGCCAGCGTCGTACCCATGTTCATCGCGTTGCCAACCGCCATGCCGATCACCGTGTGCGGACGATGGACGCTCCAGCTGAAGCCGTCACGCGCGGCGGCCGCGAACACCTCGTCCTCCTGCGCATAATAGAAGTTCTCGATATCCAGCCGACCCTGCTCCTCGCGGAACGGCGTCTGCGGCAGCGTGCCCTGCCCATAGGCCTCGAATGGACCGAGGTAATGCTTCAGCCCGGTGACCAGCGCCACGTGCCGCGGCCCGGTTGGTCGGGGCAGTCCGTCGAGCAAATTGCGAACCATGCCGGCATTGACGCGGATGTTCTCGGCCTCGCTGTCCTGACGCAGCCAGGTCGTGATGAACACCGCGTCCGGATCGATGGCGGCGAGCGCCTGCGCGGTGCCGGCGGTATCCTGCAGATCGACAACTACCGGCAACACGCCGGCCTGCGCGGTCGGTCGGCGGGCAAGGCCGAACACCGTCCAGCCCTGTTCGACCAGCAGGGCCGCCGTCGCGCTGCCGACGATGCCGCTGGCACCCACGACCAGAGCTGTCTTCGCCATTGTACTATTCCGATCGATTTCTGGGAGATGTCACCGATTGCTTCGGCAGACCGGGAACGAGCGTCGGCACGCAAATGTCCCTCCCTTGCCGTCGGCCGTGACGATACACTCTATGGTCCGGGTCGCAGCGTGATCCGCGTCAGCTCGGACGGGCGGCCCAGCCGCAGCGCGAAACCGGGCCACAGCGCGGTCCCGTTGTTCACGTAGAGCTGCATTGCGCCTACCTGATAGCGGCCCGAGACGAAGCCGCCGTTGGCGCGCGCGACGATGCGGTCGAGGCCGCGGATCATGCCGCCGTGCGTATGGCCGGACAGTTGCAGCGCGACACCGTAAGGATCGGCGGCACGCGCATTCTTCGGCTGATGATCGAGCAGAATGATCGGCACACCCGCCGGTGCCCCGCGCAGTGCCGCCGCCAGATCGGGGCCGGAATGACCGGTGCCGGGCGCGGTCAGGTCGGTGACCCCGGCGATCACCAGCCGCCCCTGCCCGCGCTCGACGATCGCATGCCGGTTCTCCAGCGCGCGCATGCCCATGGCGGACAGGTGCCGCATCCACGCGTCGTACCCGAAGAAATATTCGTGATTGCCCGGAATGAAGAGCACGCCGTCGCGCGCTTGAAGGTCGCGCAGCGGCTCGACGTCACCGCGTCGTCTATCGAGCGTACCGTCGATGAAGTCGCCCGTGACGACGATCAGGTCGGGCGCCAGCGCGTTGGAGCGATCCACCACCGCGCGCGTCCAGCGCTGCGGAAACAAACGGCTGATATGGAGATCGGTCAGCTGGATCAGCGTATAGCCATCGAACTGCGGCGGCAGTCCGGCGATCCGGACCTCGATGTCCTTCACCGGCGGCACCCGCACCGCCTGGAACACGCCCACCGCCGCCAACAGCGCTGCCGTAGCGCCGATCAGGTAGCGAACGCCATCGGGCGGCGCGGCGCCGCGGTGGACGATCATCGCCAGCAGCGTGCCGATATCGAGCGCCAGTTGCAGCACCGCCAGCAACACGACCGTGCCGAACGCCCAGTTGAACAGCACGACGACCGCGAAGGGAAACTCGGGCGAGAAGACCGACCCCGACGACAGCCGGCTCCACAGATGATATTGCGACGCCACCAGCACCGCGATCGCAAGCACGATCTTCACCGATGTCGGCAGGCTGAGCGGCCAGATGAACCGGGCGATCACCAGCAGACCGGGCAGGCTGAAAAACAGATGGAAGATCGTTCGTCTCCGAAATCAGGGTCGCAGGCGCGCGGTGGACATGCTCCAAACCCCCGGCATCGACAAAGCTCCGCCGCCGTCTTTCATGTCGCCGGCATTCCCACCAATGCCTCTGCGGCGACGATCCTGATCGGCTGACCGCCCAGTCGCGCCGCCTGCGCCTTGCGTAGCTGCGGATCGTTCCGCACCAGCGGCCCGGCATTGGCGAGCACCACCATCGTCGTCGTGCTGCCGACCGCCGAGCGGACGACACCGCCGCGCCCGGCGACGGCATGGGCCAGCGGCCCGTCGCGCGGCTCGCCGACGATCACCACGCGCTCGCCCCGCAACAGCCCGTCGGGCGCCGCACGCGGTGCCGGCCCCGCCTTGCGCGGCGGCGCCATCCAGTCGGCGAGCGACAGGCCGGTATGGTCGATCGCCTTCACGATCACCCAACCCGCTGCGCGAGCGTCGCTTAGCGCATCGTGGTGGCGATGCGGAATGCCGAGATACCGCGCCAGCCCGCCCAGCTTGTGATTGGCGAGGTCCGGCCACGCCCGCTTCGCCACGCGCACGCTGTCGAGCCACGTCGTCTCGATCATCGCGCGATCATGGACCCTGCACGCGGCGGCCAGCGCGCCTTTGTCGAAATAGGAATGCGCCACTGTCACTCGGCCAGCCAGATGCCGGTCGATCTCGTAATGGACATGCGCGAACGTCGGCTGCCCGACGACATGATGCGCGGCGATGCCGTGAATGTGGGTGTTCATCGCGTGGAACTCGTCGCACGGATCGAGCAGCGTCTCCCAGGCGAAGACCTCGCGGCCGTCGCGAAACCCGACGATCCCGACCTGACAGATGCTGCTGACGCGCGCGCAGGCGGTCTCGACATCGATCACCACGAAATCGGGCAGGTCGGCGCTTATCGTCATCGCGATGCCCCTATCAGCTTCCACGTGCGTTCGGACAGCCTTCGCATGACGCATCGTCGTGCATCGTCCTTGACGGCGCGGCGGCAACCCGCTTGCTATGCCGTTCGATCTGCTTGGTTTAGGATTCCCGCGATGTCCCTCATTCTGCGCCACATCGGCATCACCGCCCTGCTGGCCGGCACCATGCTGGCACCCGCCATCGCGCAGCGCCGCGCGAGTGCCCCCGCCGCCGGCGCGGCGGCGATCGTCGTGCCGCCGGTCGCCTTCACCGAGCGGACGCTCGCCAACGGGCTGCGCGTGATCGCCATCCGCGACACCTCGACCCCGAACGTCACGACGCAGGTCTGGTACGATGTCGGTTCCAAGCACGACCCGCAGGGCCGCTCGGGCTTTGCGCATCTCTTCGAGCACATCCTGTCGCGCAAGACCGTCAACATGCCCTACAATGCGATCAACAAGCTGACCGAGGATGTCGGCGGTCAGCGCAACGCGTCGACCTGGTTCGATCGCACCAACTATTACGAGATCGTGCCGGCCCAGTATCTCGAGACGATGCTGTGGACCCATGCCGAGCGCATGGCGCGCCCGGTGGTCGACGAGCAGGTGTTCGAAACCGAGCGCAACGTCGTGAAGGAGGAATTCCGCCAGCGCGTGCTCGCCCCGCCCTATGGCCGGTTGCGGCTGGTGCTGGACGAGAACAGCTACGACACGTTGCCGATGCGCCGCTCCGGGATCGGCAGCCTGGAACAGCTCGATGCCGCGACGTTAGGTGACGCCCGTGCATTTCACGAAGCCTTCTACGGCCCCGATACCGCCACGCTGATCGTCTCGGGCAACTTCGACCCGCGACAGCTCGATACTTTGGTCGACCGCTATTTCGCCGCCATCCCGCGCCGGACGAACCCGATCCCATTGAAGATCACCGCGACCGAGGCGGCGCGCACCACGCCGCGCACCGTCACCGCCTATGCGCCCAACGTGCCGCTGGCGATGGTCACGTCATCCTGGCGCATTCCCGGTGCCGCGCATCCCGATCTCGCCGCGCTGCAAGTGCTCGATGCGGTGCTGTCGAGCGGCGACAACTCCCGGCTGTACAAGGCGCTGGTGCGCGGCAGCCAGATCGCGGCTTCGGTCGGCGTCCAGCTGCAGGACGTCGAGGACGGCGGCTTCTTCGCGCCAAGCGTGACACTGGCGAGCGGCCACACCGTCGCCGAGGCCGAGCCGGCGCTCGCCGCCGAGATCGCGCGCATCCGCGACGAGCCGATCACCGCCGCCGAACTGGCCGAAGCGAAGAACGAGATCCTCGCCGCCGCGCTGCGCGAGCGCGAGACGTTCGACGGCCGCGCCTTCGCGATCGGCGAGGCGCTGGTCCGCACCGGCGACCCGCGCGCGCTCGACCGCCGGCTGGAGCGGGTCGGCAAGGTCACCGCCGCCGACGTGCAGCGCGTGGCGCGCCTGTATCTGAAGCCGGAAGCGCGGGTCGACATCCGCTACCTCGACGAAAAGCAGCGGCCGACCGGAGCGGCAGACAGCTGGACGAACCCGATACCGATGCCGACATGGGCCTCGGTCCCCGCCGCGACCCGCCCCCCGCTCGCGCTGGCGCCCGAGAGCAGCCGTCAGGCACCGCCGCCACCGGGCACCGCATTGCCGGTCACGCCGCCCGCGATCGTCGAGGGCAAGCTCGCCAACGGCCTGGGCGTCGTCGCCGCGCGCACCGGCGCGGTGCCGGTCGCGACGATGGCGCTGGTGTTGAAGGGCGGCGGCGCGACCGATCCGCGCGACCGCGCCGGCCTCGCCGCGCTGCTTGCCGATGTGGCGACGCAGGGGACGAAGACCCGCACCGCCGAGCAGATCGCTGCGCAGATCGAGGCGCTCGGTGCCCGACTTGATGCGCAGGCCGGCCCCGACGGCACCGTCGTCAGCGTCACCGGCCCCGTCGCCACGCTGGCGCAGGCCGGCGCGGTGTTGGCCGACGTGGTGCGCAACGCCTCCATCCCCGCCGATGAGGTCGAACGCCGCCGTCGTCAGGCGCTGGACGGCTTGCAGGTCGCGCTCAAGAACCCGGGTGCGCTCGCGGGCATGGCGCTCCAGCCGATCAGCTATGGCGCCGCCCCCTATGGCGCGGTGACGACGCCAACGAGCGTCGCGGCGATCACGCGCGACGAACTCGCCGCCGCGCATGCCCGCTGGTGGCGGCCGGAGCTGGCGACGCTGGTCGTCACCGGCGGGATCGATCCTGCCGCCGCCCGCCAGCTGGGCGAACAGCTGTTCGGCGACTGGCGCGTCACCGGCACCCCGCCCGCGCTTCCCGTCGCACGCGCCGGCCAGCCGTCGAAGCCCCGGCTGGTGGTGATCGACATGCCCGGCGCGGGCCAGGCCGCCGTCGCCGCGGCGGTGCGTGGCGTCGATCGCGCCGATCCGCGCTGGTTCGATCTGCAGGTCGCGAATGCGGTGCTCGGCGCCGGCTCGAACGGCCGGCTGTTCCAGGAGGTTCGCGTCAAACGGGCGCTGTCCTACGGCGCCTACAGCGCCGTGACCGCGCGCGCCGACGACGGTCTGCTTACCGCGACCACGCAGACCAAGAACGAGAGCGCGCCCGAAGTCGTGCAGATATTCCTTGCCGAGCTCGACCGGCTCGGCCGCGAGCCGCTGGATGCGGCGACGGTCGACAAGCGCAAGACGTTCCTGTCCGGCGGGCTCAGCCGCTCCGCCGAGACCAGCCGCGGCCTTGGTCTCACGATCGCCAGCCTGATCCAGCAGGGCCTGCCCGCCAGCGAGGCGGCGCGCCTCACCGCCCGGATCGATGCGGTCACCCCGGCCGGCGCGATGGCGGCGGCGCAGTCGGGCGTGGCGGGCGCGAACGCCAACATCGTAGTGGTCGGCGATGCGAAACTGTTCGTCGACCGCCTCCGCGCGATCCGCCCCGACCTCGAACTGATCCGCGCCGATGCGATCGATCTCGGCAATCCGGCGCTGGTACCCAAAGCGGCGCGATGATGGCCAGGGCGGTTGCCTGCAACAGAGGATAGCGGCGCAACGAGGTACCGCCAGTGTTCAAACACGCGCTTGCCACGCGGGGTGCAACCCGTTTGAACGGTGCCGGGGCGGCCGACGCCCGTCGTTGGAGGATGCCGTATTGCCCCTGCCGTCACGTTCGCTGTTCCTCGCCGCCCTGACCCTGCCGTCGCTGGCCGGCGCGCAGTCCGCCCCGCGTCCCGTCACCGTGACGTGGCTGGCCGCCCTTCCTGATCGTCTGCGACGTCGGCCATTGTCTGGAATTCTTCGCCGACTTCTCCGGGCAGGGAAAGAATTACCGCCAGTTCCCGGATCGTGCGGGCTTCCGGATCTATCTCGACGACCTGCACGATCCCGCGGTTCGCGCGCGTCTGTGCGCCGTCTGGCTGGACCCGCACGGCCTGGACCCCGCCCGACGCTCGGCCGAGGTCACGCGCGACATCGCCACGCGCCTGGCGACCGTCAGCAAGGCGCTGGAGAAGCGCGGCCATGCCGCGGAAGCCGTCGCGCATTTCCTGATGCGCTGCCTGTTCACGATGTTCGCCGAGGACGTCCGCCTGCTGCGCACCGGCAGCTTCACGGCGATGCTGCGCGACGCGATCGACGATCCGCGCGGCTTCGCGCCGATGCTGGAGGAGCTGTGGCGCGCAATGGCGAGCGGCGGCTATTCGACCGCGCTGCGCTACGACGTGCGCCATTTCAACGGCGGGCTGTTCGCGGATGCCGCCGCGCTACCGCTCGCCCGCGAAGAGATCGGCGAACTCCATGCCGCCGCCCGGCACCTGTGGACCGATGTCGAACCGGCGATCTTCGGCGCGCTGCTCGAACAGGCGCTCGACGCCGGAGAGCGTCGTCGGCTGGGGGCGCACTACACGCCGCGCGCCTATGTCGAACGGCTGGTGGTCGCGACGATCATCGCACCGCTGCGCACCGAATGGGAGAGCGTCGTGCTCGGCACGGTCGAGCGCGAGCGGACCGACAATTTGCCCGCGGCAATCGCCGCGGTGCGCGACTTTCAGGGCCGGCTGGCCGCCACGCGGGTACTCGACCCGGCGTGTGGCACCGGCAATTTCCTCTATGTCGCGCTCGAACTGATGAAGCAGCTCGAGGGCGAAGTGTTGGAGACATTGGCGGCGCTGGGCGGCGAGGAAGCGCTCGCGCTCAACGACCGCACCGTCGATCCGGGCAATTTCCTGGGGATCGAGATCAATCCGCGCGCAGCCGCCATCGCCGAACTGGTGCTGTGGATCGGCTATCTCCAGTGGCATCTGAAGGGCGGCGGCGCGATCGCCGATCCGGTCCTGCGCCGTTTCGGCAACATCCGCACGCAGGACGCGCTGCTGATGACGGACGATGGCGGAACGGTGCGGCGCGCCGATTGGCCCGAGGCGGACTATATCGTCGGCAACCCGCCCTTCATCGGCGGCAAGGATTTGCGCGCCCGGCTTGGCGAGGGCTATACCAAGGCGTTGTGGAAGACCCATCCGCGGGTCAACCGCTCGGCCGACCTGGTGATGTTCTGGTGGAACCGGGCCGCCGAACTGCTGACCGAGCGGGGCACGCGGCTGAAGCGGTTCGGCTTCGTCACTACCAATTCGATCACGCAGACGTTCAGCCGCCGCGTGATCGCCCGCCATCTCGATGCGGCGGCACCGGTCCATCTGGCGATGGCGATCGGCGACCATCCCTGGACGAAGGCAGAGCCCGACGCCGCGGCCGTCCGCATCGCGATGACGGTGGTCGCGCCGGGCGCGGGCGAAGGCACCGTCTACGCGGTGACGTCGGAGGCGGCGCTGGACAGCGACCAGCCCCACATCGCGCTGAGCGCCGCGACGGGTTCGATCCATGCCGATCTGACCGTGGGCGCCGATGTCACAAACCTGCGACCGCTTCGCGCCAATTCCGGGCTGAGTTCGCGCGGCATGTCGCTGCACGGCGCCGGCTTCCTCGTCAGTCTGGCCGAGGCAACACACCTCGGCCTCGGCACGCGTGCGGGATTGGAACGGCATATCCGCCCCTATCGCAACGGTCGCGATCTAGCCGGAAGGGCGCGCGGTCTGATGGTCATCGACCTGTTCGGATTGGACGAACGCGACGTACGACAGCGATTTCCCGAAGTGTACGGCCACCTTCTGCGCACCGTGAAACCCGACCGCCAACATCAATTCGACCGTTCGCCGACCCAGGACGCCCAAGCCTATCTCGATAGCTGGTGGATATTCGGCAAGCCGCGAACGGTGTTACGTCCCGCGCTCGCCGGCCTGTCACGCTACATCGCTACGATCGAGACCGCGAAGCACCGAGTCTTCCAGTTCCTCGACGCGTCGATCCTGCCCGACAACATGCTCGTCTGCGTGGCGAGCGACGACGCCTTTGCGTTGGGCGTGCTCAGTTCCCGTCCACACGGCCTCTGGTCGGCCGTCGCCGGCGGCACGCTGGAGGAACGCCCACGCTATTCGAAGTCGCAGGTTTTCGACCCTTTCCCGCTGCCGGATGCGACCGCTTCGGACCGGTCGCGCATCGCCGATCTCGCCGAGGAGCTCGACGATCATCGCAAGGCGGTGCTGGCCGAACACGGCGACCTGACGCTTACCACGCTCTACAATCTGCGCGATCAGGTGGCGTCGAACGCGACCCTCGACATGGTCGGGCAGGACCAGCGGCGGCGCGGGCGGGTCGACGTGATCGCCGAACTCCACCGCCAGATCGATGCTGCGGTGCTGGCCGCCTATGGCTGGCCGGCCGAATTGACGGACGAGGCGATGATCGCGCGCCTCGTCGCGCTGAATGCCGAACGGGCGGACGAAGAGCGGCGCGGCACGGTCCGCTGGCTGCGTCCCGACTATCAGCTCGCCCGCGCCGGGATCGAGACGCTCGCGACCGCCCGCGCGGAGCAGATCGAAGCGCCGCTGGTGCAGCCCCGCGCGCGAAAACCCGCCTTCCCCCGCGACGCGATCGGCCAGACCGCCGCCGTGCTCGCCGACCTGCGCAGCGGCGACACCCTGACCGCCGGCGCGATCGCCGCCCGCTACGATCGCGCCGGCCGGCTCGTGCCACGTATCGAGGCAACACTGACCGCGCTGGCGCGCCTCGGGCATGTCGCCGTGGAGGGGGGCGGCTATCGGCTGCGGCGGGTGGCGTGAGGTAGCGGAAACCAAAGGCCAGCGCCGTGGCGCTGGCCTTATTTGGTGCGGACTAGCCACTTGTTAGTCGCCAGACCACGGTCTCTGAAAGCCTATTCTGTGCGCGACGCCGGAGATCGTCAATGCCCGATCGCACCGGCCCGGTATGGATGAGGATTGACGACGATGCCCGGCACATCGACGATCGACCGCAGGGGAGAATGACAATGCGCTGGCGGCTCGGTATCGATCTTGGGACCAACTCGCTCGGCTGGGCGGCGGTGGCGTTGAATGCCGATGGCGATCCCGAACGCATCGTCGCCATGGGCTCGCGAGCCGCTGAACGTCATCCCGATCCGCGACCGAAACAGACGCATCTACAAGGGCTACAAGGGCGATTCCAACTACAGGTACGATGTCTGGCAGATGCCGGACGGCAAATGGAGATCCGACGTCGTGTCGATGTTCGATGCGCATCAGCCCGGGGAGCGCGCGCGGCCGCATCCGGCCGCCAAATGCATGATGCGCCTGCACCGCGACGACATCCTCGCGATCGAACGCGTCGCCGGGGATCGCGAGCTGGTTCGGATCGTCAAATTCTCCGAAAAGCAGTTCGCCGTCGCCGCCCCGAACGAAGCCGGCGCGCTCAAGGCACGCGACGCCGACAAGGGTGATCCGTTCAAATATCTCTATCCGTCACCCAATACGCTGAAGGCGTGGCGCGCGCGGAAGGTGGACGTCGATCCGCTCGGTCGCGTCCGCGATCCCGGCTTTCCGGCGCGCACCGCGGTGCGCAGGACGCGACCGAACCCCGCCGGATAGGAATGGACCGGATCGTCGATATCGCCACCGACGATCGTCACCTGTCCGCCTATCGCGGCTTCCTGATCGTGTCGCACCAGCTCGAGGAGGTCGGCCGCGTCCCGCTCGACGACATCGCCGCGGTGATCGTCCACGCGCACGGCGTCACCTGGTCGACCAACCTGGTCGTGGCGCTGGCGGAGCGTGGTGCGATCCTGCTGCTGTGCGGCAGCAATCACGCGCCGGTCGCGGTGTGCCTGCCGCTCGACGGCCACCACGCGCAGAACGGCCGGATGAGCGCGCAATGGAAAGCTTGCCGTCCCCTCGCCAAGCAGCTCTGGCGGCGGCTGGTCGTCGCCAAGATCCGCTGGCAGGCCGCGGTGCTCGCCGCCAACGGTCGTCCGGCGGACGCCTTCGACCTGCTCGCCCGCCGGGTCGGGTCGGGCGATCCCGACAATGTCGAGGCGCAGGCGGCCCGGCGCTACTGGCCGCTGTTGATGGGGGCGGATTTCCGCCGCGATCGCGACGCCGCCGGCGCCAACGCGATGCTCAACTACGGCTATGCGATTCTGCGCAGCCTGTGCGCCCGGGCGGTCGTCGCTGCCGGTCTTCATCCCTCGATCGGCGTCCATCATGCCAACCGCGGCAACGCCTTCGCACTGGCCGATGATCTGATCGAACCATTCCGCCCTCTCGCCGACGCGCTCACGATCCGGCTGCTCGCGCGCGGGATCGACACCGTCACCCCCGAGGCGAAGCGCGCCTATGCCGGGATGATCGCGGTCGATCTCGCCGGGGAGAACGGCACCACCACGGTCGCCGCCGCCGCAGGCCGTGCGGCACAGACCCTTGCGGCAAGTTTCCAAAGCGGGCGCGCCGCCGACCTGGTGCTGCCCACCCAGCCCTCGCCGATCGAATTGGCCGGGCTGGACGCCCTGTTGGCGTGACCCGGCGATGCGGTTCGGCACGACGCAGCTCAGCGGATACCGCCTGATGTGGATCTTCGTGATGTTCAATCTGCCCGTGATGACGCAGGAGCAGGCCCGCGCAGCGACGAAGTTTCGCGAGTTCCTGCTCGACGAGGGCTTCGAGAAGAGCCAGTTTTCGGTCTACGCCCGCTTCTGCAACGGGAAAGAGCAGTTCGAAGCGGACCAGCGACGAATCGCGGCGCACCTACCCGATCGCGGCGACGTCCACATCCTCACGTTTACCGACAAGCAGTATGAAAACATCGTCCGCTTCTCAGGCCAGCGCCGCCGACGTCAGCGCAGAAACCCCGCCCAGCTCGCGCTGTTTTGATGATTCGCGGTTGTTATGGATGCGATAGGATGCGGTTATCTCGTTTTCCATTCAACGAGATAACCGCAGATCCAGAATAGACCATCAGACACCGTGGTCCAGCGGCAGTCGCTCGACGCGCACCGTGTCCTCCTGCGGGCGCTGCGCCGCCGCCGGGTCGCTCCACGCGGCGCCGGCGGCGAACAGCGCTCCGGCGAACCGCCTCACAGCGCCAGCGCGATGCGCCCGCGGATTGTCCGCGACGCGCCGGGGGTGATCCACACCGTGCTGAACGAACTGTCGAGGTAATAGGCGTTGGCGATGTTCTCGACGTCCAGATGCGCGGTGACGCCGGGGGTCAGCCGGTACGATAGGTTGGCGCGGCCGGTGACGTAGCCGCGCAGGCGGAAGCCCGGCACCGCATCGTCGCCGGGCCGGCTGCCGACATAGGTGATGCCGCCGCCCAGGCCGACCGAGCCGGCCTCGTCGCCGCGTGAGCGCCAGAAGGCGTGGAGCGCGCCGCTGTGCCGCGGGATGTTGAGCAGGGAATTGCCGACCAGCGCCGGCTGGCTCGCATTCCGCGTCATCCGCGCGTCGGTATAGGCGTAGACCACGGTAAGCGTCAGCCGCCGGCCGAGCGCGAGGTTCGCGTCCGCCTCGACGCCTTCGCTCCGCGCCTGCCCCGCGGCGATCGAGAAGCCGCTGTTGGCGGGAACGGGATCGTTGATGAGGACATTGGCCTTGTCGATCCGGAACAGCGACACGGCGCCCGTCAGCCGCTTCCCGAACAGCGCGTATTTGACGCCGCCCTCCCACGTTTGCCCGCGCTCCGGATCGAAGGCGCGGCCGGCGGCATCGGTGCCCTGGTTGAAGCGGAACGAGCGCCCCCAGCTGGCGTAGAGCGACAGCTGCTCGATCGGCGCGATCGTCAGCGCGGCGCGCGGGTTCGTCGACTGCGGCGTCTGTCGCGACGTGACCCCGGTGCGGTAATTGACGACATCCTGCTGCACCCAGTCGTGGCGCACGCCGAGCAACAGCGACACGCGGCGCCCTAGGGTCAGCAAATCCTGCGCATAGACGCTCTGCCCGTCGAGCTTCTCCAGCAGGTTCTGGTTCAGCGTGGCGACCGGCTTGGGCTGGCCATAGACCGGATCGAACACATCGATCGCATAGGGGTTCGCCGCGGTCGGGCTGAAGCGATAGAAGATGCGGCGCTGGTCATAGTGATAGGCGTCGGTACCGATACGCAGCTGATGATCGATGCCGAGGGTGGTCGGCCGCGCGCTCAGCTCCAGCCGCGCGGACGTATCCTGCCAATCGTAGTCGTGGATGCGCAGCTGGCGGCGCAGCTTCGTACCGACGAGCAGGCTGTTGTGCGTCGACTGTCCCGACAGGCGACCGTCGCGATACTGGACGCCCGCTTCCAGCGTCACGTCGGGCGCGAGGGTCGCGTAGAGTGTCGCCTGATGTTGCGCCGTGCGCTGGGTCATCAGGCCGTCGTTCGGCTCGCCCAGGAAGCGCGACCGCGGGAGCGCCTTGCCATTGCCGTCGACCGCGACGAGGCCGCGATCGTGGGTGAAGTGCACGAGGTTGTATTCCAGCTGGTACAGCAGCCGCAGCGAGTCGGTCAGCCGCCACGCGACCGATGGCGCGATCAGCAATCGGTCGTTCTTCACATGGTCGCGAAAGCTGTCGCCGGCCTGATAGACGCCGATCACGCGCGCGCTCAGTCCGGCGGTTATGGGTCCGCCGACGTCGAAGGTGCCGCGCCCGGTGGCGAAGCTCGCATAGGCTAGCTCGCCACCCGCGTGGAAACGGTCGAGCGGTGCCTTGGTGACGACGTTGATCGATCCGCCCGGCTCGCCCTTTCCGGACAGGGCGGACGCGGGCCCTTTCAGCACTTGGAAGCCTTCCACCGTCGCGACATCGCGCCGCGCGTTGAAGCCGCGGTTGGCGGTGAAGCGATTGACGAGCAGATCGGGGCCCTGATTGATATCGCCAGAGAAGCCGCGGATCGCATAGGCCTCCCACGCGCCGCCGAAGCTGTTCTGGCGCGCCATGCCGCCCGCGAGATCGAACAGCTGCGAAAGGTCGGTAAAGCCGGCGTCGGAGATCAGCGCGTCGTCGAGCAGGCGGACGTTCTGCGGCAGCAGCAGCGGATCGACGACCAGCCCGTTGATGCTGGCGCTGGCAGCCCGCGCGCCGGTGACGAAGATTTCGTCCGAGGCCGAGGCCTCCGTCGATGGAGCGGTGACATCGTCAGCCGCCGGGCCGCCGCCCGGCACAGTCTGGGCGAGCGCAGCGGCCGGCACGCCACACAGCGCCGCCGCCGCCGCCAGCAGGCGTGCGAATGATGAAAGCATGATCCCCCGATTGGACAGCACCAATGATGCAATGTTGCACGCCACTGACTGCAATGAAGTAGCGAGTCAATGAAATGTTACAACATATCTATTGACCTTTTGCGGTCGATCGGTTTCAAGACCCGTGCTCCGCTGCAATCACCTGAGGATATCCATGTCATCTACCGTCGCGTCCGCGATCCTGCTCGACACCGTCGGCGTCTCGTACGGCGCGCAGACAGTGCTGCGTGCGCTCTCGCTGACGATCGCGCCCGGCGAGATCTATGCGCTGCTCGGTGGCAACGGTGCGGGCAAGTCGACCACGCTGTCGGTGCTGCTCGGCTTCGTCGCGGCGGACCATGGCGTCGTCGCGGTCGACGGCATCGATCCCGCCGCCGATCCCGATCGGGCCCGGCGGCGTATCGCCTACCTGCCGGAGAATGTCGCGCTTTACGACCATCTGACCGGCAGGGAGAACGCCGACTACCTCCTCGCGCTCTCGGGCGAAATCCACGACCATGCCGCGATCGGCGAAGCATTGGCTGCCGTCGGGCTCCAGCGCGAGGCGTGGGACCGCCGTCTGTCGGGCTATTCCAAGGGGATGCGGCAGAAGGTGGCGATCGCGGTCGCGCTGCTGCGCGCGGTGCCGGTGCTGCTGCTCGACGAGCCAACGTCGGGGCTTGATCCGGCCGCGACCGCGGACTTCCACCGCCTGCTCCACCAGGTGCGCGACCGCGGGACGGCGGTGCTGATGGTCACCCACGACCTGCTCTCCGCCGCCAACCTCGCGGACCGGATCGGCTTCCTCGACGGAGGCCGCATCGTCGACGAGACGGTGGCGACAGGGCCAGAGCGGTTCGACGTGCGCGCGCTTCACGCGCGGTTCGCAGGCGAGGTGGCGGCATGAGCGCCACGCGCCTCGTCGCGATGGACGAACTGCGGCTGATGGCGCGCAACCGCGTCGCCGCGGTCGCGATCGTGCTGCTGGTGGTGCTGACGTTGGTCGCCGCGCTGACCGCCTGGAGCAACCAGCGCGCGATCGCGGACGCGCGCATGCGCCAGCAGGCGGCGGCGACCGCCGCGTTCGATGCGCAGCCGGACCGCCATCCGCACCGCGTCGTCCACTACGGCCACTTCATCTATCGGCCACTGGGGCCGCTCGCTGCCTTCGATCCCGGCGTCGACGCGTTCACCGGCAGCAGCATGTTCCTGGAGGGGCATCGTCAGAACACCGCCAATTTCGGCGACGTCCAGCAAAGCTCGCTGCTGGTCCGCTTCGGCCAGCTCACTCCGGCGTTCGTGCTCCAGTCGGTGGCGCCGTTGCTGCTGATCTTCCTCGGCTTCGGCGCGGTCGCGCGCGAGCGGGAACGCGGCACGCTGCGACCGTTGCTGGTGCAAGGCGCCAGCCGCGGTGCGATCGTGCGCGGCAAGCTCGCCGCACTCGCGCTCGTCGCCGCGCTGGTCGGGCTGCCAGCGATGACCGGGTTCGCGCTGATCGCCGGCCAGCCCGGCGCGGGCTTGTTGCCGATGCTGGCAATCGCCGCGGGCTACGCCGCCTATCTTGCGCTGTGGGCGGTGCTGGTGGTGCTCGTCTCGACGCGGGCAAAGCGCTCGCGCGACGCGCTGTTGGTGCTGCTCGCGCTGTGGTCGGCGACCGTGGTGCTGTTGCCGCGGGTGGCCCCCGATGTCGCTGGCGCAGCGGTGCCGCTGGCCAACCGTCTGCAAACCGATGTCGCCATCGCCCGCGATCTGCGCCGGCTGGGCGACAGTCACAACGCGGACGATCCCACCTTCGCCGCCTTCAAACGCGCGACGCTGGCGCGGTACGGGGTCAGCCGGATCGAAGACCTGCCGGTCAACTACAAGGGGCTGCTGGCCGTGGAGGGTGAGCGGATCACCTCCGGTCTGTTCGACTCTTACGCCCGCGACAGCTTCGCCGCGCAGGGACGCCAGACGGCACTGGTCGATATCGCCGGCATCGTCAGCCCCGCAATCGCGCTCCGCGCGCTGTCGATGGCGGCGGCGGGCACCGATCTTGCCGGGCACCGCCGCTTCCTCGATCAGGCGGAGTCCTATCGCTACGATCTGGTGCAGCGGCTCAACCGGCTGCAGGCCGATAGTGTGCGCTATGCCGACGACACGTCGGCGGATCCGGGCGCAGACCGGCGCAAGCGGGTCGATGCCACCAACTGGACCGCGATGCCGCGCTTCGCCTTCGTCGCGGCGGACGGACCGACACTGGCGCTTGCCGCACTGCCGGGCTTCGGCGTGATCCTGCTGTGGCTGCTCGTCGCATCGGCCGCGCTGACGCTCGCGACCCGTCGTCTGGGAGATCGCCGATGATCCGCTGGCGTTACGAATGGCTGCTGCTTCGCCGCAGCCGCCTCGCGGTCGCCGCGCTGGTGCTGCTGGCGGTGCTCAGCGCCACGGCGGTCGTGACAGGCATGGCGGAGGTGGCTCGCCAGCGCGCCGCCATCGCGCAGATCGCGCCGGCACAGGCGGAGGACGTCGCCGCCATCGCCCAATGGGTCGACGAGAAGAAGGATGCGGGCAGCGCCGCCTATTACACCTTCCACCCGACCTGGGATGCGCCGTCGCCGCTCGCCTTCGCGGCGCTCGGGATGCGCGACGTCTCGCCGTACATCCTGCGGGTGCGCGCATTGGGGCTGGAGGCGCAAATCTACGACGGCGACACCTTCAACCCGGAACTGGCCCTGCCCGGCCGCTTCGACTTTTCGTTCGTGCTCGTCTTCCTGCTGCCGCTGTTCGTGATCGCGCTGTTCCACGATCTCGTCTCCGGAGAGCGCGAGGCGGGCCGTGCGCGGATGCTGGGCGCGCTGCCCGGCGGCGCCGGCGCGGTGATGCGGCGGCGCGCGGCGTTGCGTCTCGCCCTGCTGATCGCGGCGACGGGATTGCCCTTTTCGGTCGGGGCATTGCTATCGAATGTCGGCGCCGGGACCATCGGTCTCGTGCTGCTGATCGCCGGCGCATACTCCATGTTCTGGATCGCGCTTGCGACGATCGTCGCGCGGCTCGGCTGGAGTTCGGTCGCCAATGCCGCGACGCTCGCCGCCGCGTGGCTGACGATCATGCTCGTCGTGCCGACCCTCGCCCATATCGCGATCAACCGCGCGGTGCCGATCGTGCAGGGCGCAGAGATCGCGCTCGCCCAGCGCGAGACGGTAAACCGCGCCTGGGACATCCCGCGCGAGGACACGATGCGGCGCTTCTACGCCGCCAATCCGGCATGGGCGACGTCGGCGCCGCTGCCCGCGACGTTCCATTACAAATGGTACTTCGCCTTCCATCAGAATGGCGACGCCGCCGTCGCGCCGCAGGTCGCCGCCTATCGCGCGGGGCTGGAGCGGCGCGCCGAAGCGGCGGAGAGGCTGGGCTGGCTGTTGCCACCTGTCGGCGTGCAGGCGGCACTGACCCGCCTCGCGGACACCGACCTCCATGCGCAGCTCGCCTATCGCGACCGCATCCGCGCGTTCCACCGCAGCCTGCGTCAGTTCTACTATGGCTATCTGTTCGCCGACCGCCCCTTCGCCGCCGCCGACTTCGCAAAGGCACCGCGGTTCGCACCGGAAAAGGAATGATGGGCTGGTTGCGGCGCGGGCGGTGAGCCACCACGCTGTTCCGTCGGTCACCGAGCTTGCAGATGACGAAAGGGCAGCGCCGCTGCTGGGCTTCCCAGCGACCGCGCCTTTAGCTGAACTTGGCGCATGATCGGACCTGCGCGATAGCTGCATTGCTGTCGATCCTACGGCCCCGCCAAGCCGTTTCGCGCGTATTACCACCGACCGCGCAAGGCGGCCTGGGGGAGAGAGCGAATGGCGTATCGGGACGAGAGCCTGCCTTGGACAACACCGCCCGGCGCAGCGGGAGGTAACGAGTGCCGATGGTGTCACCGGCTGATCTACCTGCCAGCCTTGCCGTGTTCCATTCAGCCGGTGGAGGGCTTGCTCCGGATGAACACCCGCATCGGACAGGGTGCGCGCTGTAAGTACGAGCTGTCGACGCGGGAGCCTGAGTTGCTGATCGAGCCGCTGGGACTTTGAGGGCCACCGCACCCCCCCGACGTAACGATCACCGCGACAGCGTAGCGGATGCGTTAACGCGTTGCCTGTAAACGGATAATCGTCGCGGCGCCTCCGAACCGCTGGTGGGGTGTATTTGTGTCGATGCTGGCTCGGGTGCGCCGCGGCACCGGCTCAGGCCGCGAGCAGCCGATCGACCTTTTGCGCGACGACGTCCCAGCGCTTGGCTTTGTCGATGTCGTGATCCTTTATGGCCCGCACGATCTCATCCACGACAAGCTGCCGTGCCCGGCGCCCATGTCTGTCCACCATCTCCCGCGCCGTGACGAACGCGGCGTTCTTTTCGTTGTCGTCGAGCATGGGCGGCTCAAGAGCCGGCAGGCGGCGTAGTTCCGACAGTTGGCAGCGGGCCTGTCCCGATCTGAGACACAGCGCGCTCTTTGTCGGATGCCGGTGACCAGGCTGGGCACGCCATTGAGCTGCTAGAACGACGTACACTTCGAAATAATTGATAATTGTAAGGAGTAACACTGGTTTACGGTGAATGACACGTTAACGAACGGGCCAACGGCGAGCGACAATCGCGACGCCTTGGGGGGTTTTCCAAATGAAGAAGTTTCTTATCGCGGCGCTGGCCGCGAGTGGCATGTTCACGGTCGCCAACAGCGCAGCTGCCGCCGTCACGGTGAACTTTTCGTTCAACGGCACCTACGGCACCGCGCCCGGCATCGTGAACGGCAAGCTGATCTTCAACACGACCGGCACGAACGTCGCGGCGTCCGAGATCTACATTGTCAGCGCACCGAGCGGCACCATCGATACCGGCTCGCTGAACAAGAATTTGCTGACCAATGCGATTTCCGTCACCAATAACGCGTTCACTGTTTCCAATGCAGGCATCGTCACGGCCGCCAATCTTGGATTTTCGACCCAGACCACCTTCGGCACCTATATCGACCTCAACAACGCCAACAACGGCAATGCGTCGCAGCTGTATAACTACAATACTGGCCGATACGCACTTTCATTGGATGGCTTTGCGGGTCTGACGTTTACACCGGTCGCTGCGGTGACCACCGCCGTTCCCGAGCCTGCGACCTGGGCGATGATGATGCTCGGCTTCGGCGGTATCGGCTTCGCAATGCGTCGTCGCTCGACTGTCACGACGCGTATCCGCTTCGCCTGATTGGGGCACCCTTCGAGTTGGGTTAAGAAAGCCGTCGATCGAAAGGTCGGCGGCTTCGCCTTGTCAGGCGCCCGACTCGTCGATCACGGACTCGTTGCCGCGTACAGGCGCGTCGAGAGCCGCTTCCCTTGAAGCCCGTCGCCTTCTTGCGAAAATAGAGCGCCGCATCGTCCGGCGTAACCCGCAGCTCTACTGCAACGTCATGACGAAGGTTCGCCAGTCCGTTTTCGCCGTGTCTGCTGTAAAATGATGGTGCCGCCTACAGGACTCGAACCTGTGACCCCCGCATTACGAAGGCCTCTGACCACGCGAAGTCTTTTGTTTTAAATCAGGTACTTAGCCATAATGCCGCAATCCTTCCTTCGCCTTACCCAAAGACCTCCCAAGTTGCACTAGCTTCAACAATCGAATGCTTCCTTGCGAACGCACTTTGGGCTGGGTCTGTCGCATTATCGGACCTGCGCGATACCTACATTCCTGCGGGTCCTGCGCCCCGCGAAGCCGCCTCGCTCGTATCACTGCCACCATCGCTCCGCGCTCGTGCTATACGGTGGTACTCTATTGCATCTTAAATGGCGAATTGCGGCAATCCCACTGGCTGGGTCCAAGGTGCACATAACCTAACTTTGCGGACATTCGATCTAGTGACCAGCTGCAGGAAGGCGAGGTCTACAGTCGAGCGGACCATCGGCGCGGCGTCTTCGCCAGTGTGCGGCCAGTGAAGGACCTACGGATCCTAAACGCCCAACTCGACCTTGCCCGGCGTCAATGCAATCGGCACCTTGCGCGCAGAAACAGAGTGGTACCACGTTATACGCCACAATTCGGCAAAGTACCAGGAATATAAGGGCCGACGTGAGTTCGGTCCCGCTCAGTGAGCGTCATAAGCCAACCCCAATCAGCAAACTAAAAGGTAGCTCGGCTGACCGGCAACTCTCTCAACTTACTATAACAAATCCGATCAGTTAGCGCATCCGCCAGGAGCCGAGAAAGAAACTAAGCGATTTATAACCGCAACGGAACTATCAACTTTTCCATCAGATACCTTCCTAAAAAAATCTTTAGATCTGACAATATCGAGAATCGTTCCAGATTCACCGGTTTGTATAATAATCGAGACCAGGCAACCATCTGACACCCCGTACACCACGTTACGAACAGCAGGGGTATATAGAACATAGACAGGTCGAACATGTAAGTGTCGCCTATCGCTGTACATACCGATCACCTCACTAGTGATCTTTCCTGCCGAAAAGCGATCGCCAACCCTCAAAGTCGAAGCTGAAGATGGCCAAGCCAATCTTACATAGCGACCATCCAAACATCTAATAGCCCCATCGTCGCAAACTTTCAGCTCAGACACAACGGCGCCGAACGCTCTCTCCATGTTTCTCCCGACGTCGACGACAATATACGGAGAAAAAAAGAACGCTCCACTCGTCGAAATAGCCTGCGCCGCTAAAAACAAAGATGCAAACATTGAACTTCTCCTTAAAGTTCACTCATTCAGTTATCGTACGGTGCAGTATCAACAACTGGCACATCTATTATTGCATCAATAGCATTATCTTGTCGATCCGCTTGCCCGGCACCTGCGTCGGCACGCCCCAGGCCATCGTGTCGAGGATGCGCGCGCCATTCAGCGCTCGCACCACCCACGACAGCGTCTTCGGGAACAGTTCTGTTGGGGGGATGCTTAAGTCGGGCGGGTACGGCACTTCGATGCCATAACGACGCGCGAGATCGACTTGCCCGGCCGACATGCGATAGCGGTTGCACATGCGTCGATCATGTCACCATCAAGCGTTGTCGCCAATGTTCGCTAACGCCCAATTGCGGACATAGCAGACTTGTGGGACGCATCGCTGCATGAGGTTCGCTAGCCTACTTTTATTTGTACCCTTTGCCGCCTGCACCTCTCCAGAAGAGAATCGGCAGCGAAGGCTGATGGACGAAATAGAGGCAAAGCTCGTGATGCCCGATGGCTCGCTGCCGCTTTCCAAATATGCTCGATATTATACTGAGCAAGACGGGAAGGTGCATGGCGCGTACACGACCGAGATCGAAGAAAAGCGACCTGCCGATTACGGATGTACGGTGATTCAACATGATGGCAGAACACAAAACGTCCCGTGTCCCGCTTTAGCTGACTTGCAGCCTGGCCATCGACGCTGGGTGCTGTTTCATGATTATCCAGCAGTTGCGGCAGAAAACTGCCGTGCTATTCAAGTTCAATACAATCCGGTAAGTCGGTTGATAGAGTTTTTGGAGTGTGCAGTCCCAATGTACTGATTGGCACCCGAGGGATGCCGTCGAGAAAGAGCCCGCTGACCAGCCCAGCCAAGCCGAGACAGACGTCCGCTAACGCCCCAATTGCGGACATTTCGACGACCCGGGGGTGACCGCGTCCTACGGGCCGGTTAGGTGAGAAGGCTAGTGGCGATCGGAAGTCGATCAGCCTCAAGGAGAGCCCGCATGCTTTTTCACACCATGGTCGGATCGAACGACATTGAACGGTCGAAGCGCTTCTACGACACGGTGCTCGCCACTTTGGGGGCAGGCGAAGGGGCGCGGAACATCGCCGACAGCGGCCATACACGGCTGATCTATAATAATGGCAACGGAACCAACTTCATCGTCAGCCAGCCGATTAACGACGAACCGGCGAGCGTCGCCAACGGCAGTACCGTCGCCTTTTCGTGCAACTCGCCTGAACAAGTGAAGCAGCTTTATGATACCGCAGTCGCCAACGGCGGCACCTCGATCGAAGCCCCGCCCGGCCCGCGTAACACGGCATCGCTGGGGACAGTCGAACTTGCCTATTTTCGCGACCCAGATGGCAACAAACTATGCGGAATTCATTTTCCTGCCTGATCTGTCCGACACGGGTCCGCTTTTGATCCTAGCGGACCCGGATTTTGCGATCGCGCGAGTGTCCGCTTTCCACCCATTGTCGGTCGGTTGCGGGCCTGGCCGGCGATGCCAACACCGGACCAACCCCTAACGCCCCAATAGCGGACATTGGAGAGGTTGCGAATATGGCGGAATATGCGCATCCTACCTGCCTACGTCTTGTTTTCCACGCGAAATAATGGTGCTTCTGAACGGGGAGCCGTGGAGAAGCCCGAATGCTAATATTCGCACTGTTGATCGCTTTAGCCGACCCTCTTACAAACCCTTTGCCGCCATCGGTCTCATTCGTAGGCTCTAAGGCGCACGTCTCTGAACTCGCATCCGCCGCGCGGAAGTGCGGATACATTAGGCCGCCGGTTGTTTCACAGTCGGGGATCAACATGGTGATCTTGGCCCTACCTGAAGGGCCGCCTAGGCCGTCAGGTGCTTTCGCCTGCGCGATGCGTTGGGTGACAAACCACCAATTTTTCCAAATGCGCCCGCTAGGTAGCCCATACGTCAAGCCGCAAGCGGGATTGTAAGCTACGCAGCTGCCTCCGCCTTGCGCCAGAATGCGACATTGGTGGCCCGGTCGTCGCGAATGTCCGCTTACCACCATTTCTGGTCGTTCCGACCTCAATTCCGCCAGTCCAAAAGCGCACAGGCGGCAAACGCCCAGTTGCGGACATTCCCGAATGCCACGACAAGGTAGGATGAACGCTGCACTTCGAGCCTTGATGACGATTGATCACGAGCCACTCGACAGCGTGCGACCGGAGGGTGTTGCCTTCTGTGTCTCCCTTCGAGCGCTGGTTGGCCCAGCAGGTTTGCCGGGCGAGGAGTCCTTCGACTTCGATGTGTGTTCGCCGGAGTGGCTGGCGGCGGAACTAGATGGCCGGGCGATTATCAGCGGACGGTTCCTGCTCATAGCGCGGCGTTACGATCCTTGCCGCATTGAGGACTACGTCCGCACGCGCGTAGCTCAGGCGTCGGGAGACGACTGGCCCACGGTCGCCGGCAAGCTGGCACGCTGGTCACATTGGGAGTTTGACGACTACCGCCCTTGAATGTGCGCTTTCACCACATGCTCACGTTCAGTGGAATTAAGCGCTCTCGTATTCCGCTCGCCGGTCCAACCAGCAGTCGTCTCCGTTCAGGTTCCAACGCATCCACCTATCAAACTCGGCGAACGTGACATCGCACGGATCAACGCGCGGCAGTCCTTTTGCGATAGCACACTTTTCATAGCCGCCCAGCGCTTGGTGAAAGGACCACAGCGCCAGCTGCCGCCAGTCGTCATCCTGCGGAAAAGCGTGCTCGAGTGCCCGGTATATCTCATGGGCCTCGTTCGGATCGCTCACCCGGACACTGTGCGGCCAGAGCGCCCTCGTTGCTTCAAACAACGCGGCTTTGTCGATCGTCATGCGGGCGTCGGCCAGCACATGAACCGGGCGCTCTCGCCCGAATTCATACCCCGCACCTCAAAGCCTGGGAGCCGTCGCAACCGTTTGAGGACTGCCTCCTCGCCGGTCGCCAGCTGCGGGAACGCCACGCATGTCTGTTCGGCGGCGTCGTTCAGCAGCCACCAAACGTCCGCTCCCCAAGGTCCGCTGTCGTTTGTCTCGACATAGACCGAAGCAAGATCAGTCATCCTAATGCACTGATCCTGCCGCTTGGCTGCGCGGCAGATAATCTCATCGTCCGCCGTGACCTCGACGATGAACTGCGCTTCCGGGTGATCCATGCTTTGATGCTGCCCCGTCTGAGTGTCTGGCGCAATGTTAGCTTCTCAGCTGACTGCGACGTTTTGCTCCGCCGTTCGGCGAACGAACGCTAACGCCCAATTGCGGACGTTCCGTTGAACGCTACAACGGCGGCATGTCTGCATTGTCCCGGCTCAC